>NZ_VAHM01000017.1 GCF_005796185.1 Pseudarthrobacter sp. NamB4 | reverse complement strand
AGCGCATTCCTGACCGGGCGCCCGCACCACAGGACCTAGCCTCCCCAAGGGCCGGCACCGGAACATTCCGGCGTCCGGCCCTTGGTCTTTAGTCACGTAGAATTGAGGCACTATGGCGAAATCCCCTGACTCCAGCAACTCCGCTCCGGCGGGCTCCAGCGCGGTGAAGCGCGGTCTCTTCTCCCGCAAGCCGAAAGAGCCGAAAGCCAAGAAGCCCAGCCGGCTCAAGCAGATCGGTGAAGTTTTCACCATGACGCGCCGCCATGACCCCATGGTGCCGTGGCTGATGCTGCTGGTTTTCCTGGGCGTTGTGGCTGTCAGCTTCCTGGTGGGCTTCTGGCTGGACAATTGGATTACCGGCCTGATTATCGGCGTCCCGCTGGGCCTGCTGGGTGCCACGTTCATCCTCTCGCGGCGTGCTGAGCGCGCCGCCTTCGCGCAGATCGAAAACCAGCCGGGCGCGTCCGGCGCTGCCCTGGGCACGCTCCGCCGCGGCTGGATTACCGAGGAGCAGCCCGTCGCTGTCAACCCGCGCACCCAGGATGCCGTCTTCCGCGCCATCGGCCGCCCCGGCGTCGTACTGGTCAGCGAAGGCCCCTCGCACCGGGTGAAGCCGCTGCTGGACGCCGAGCGCAAGCGCCTGGCGCGCATCCTGCCCAACGTCACCGTACACATCATTGAAAGCGGCCGCGGCGAAGGCCAGGTGCCCCTCAACGAGGTGGCCAGGAAGATGGGCAAACTCAAGAAGGAACTGACCAAGCTTGAGGTGAATGCCGTGTCCAAGCGGATCGCTTCGCTGGGCAACCGCCTCCCCATCCCCAAGGGCATCGACCCGTACAAAGCGCGTCCCAACCGCGGACGCTAGGTTTTGAACCCGCCCCGGTTCCGGCTATGGCCGGCAGCCGGGGCGTTTTCTTTGCAGCCCTTGTGGCAGGACAGGATATTTTTATGACCTTAAGGAACGCAGTACTCCGCGCCTTCCGGATCCTCGCCGTCGCGGAAGCCTTTAGCTGGGCGGCGCTCCTCATTGGCATGTACTTCAAGTGGGTTGCCGGCACCACGGAGATCGGCGTGCAGGTGGCGGGGCCCATCCACGGAGCCCTGTTCGTTGGCTATGGCGTTGCTGCCCTCGCCCTCTGGCGGCTGCAGCGCTGGCCGTTTCTGGTGGCTGTCCTCGCAGGCATCTCGGCCGTTTTTCCGTTCGCCACCATCCTGTTCGAACGGTGGGCGGACAAGCGGAACTACCTCAGCACTGCCGCAACACGGGGTCCCCTGGCAGCCAGGGAAACCAGCCGCGTGTAACGCGGCCCCCGTCTACAGGGCGTCATCGAGCGATGCGTGGAAGGCCCTCCAGGCTTCGCCCGCAGGCAGAGCTTCCCCTGCCGCCCCTAGCGCCGGATCAGCAGGGTATTCATCGCCTTGTCATGCAGGCCCCTGTGATCCGCGTCAAAAATGACTGCCGGGATTACCAGGCACAGCAGCACGGACCTCACCAAGGCGGCCAACGGTCCAGGTGCGCCCCCGCCGGCCCTCACCACGTGGATTCCCATGAGACGGTGTCCGATGCTGTAGCCGAGCGTTCCGATAAGGAGAATCTGTTCGACGGCGAAGATCGCCAAAGTGGCCCAGGAGTTGCCCGCGAACGCAAAGTTACTGATCAACAGCGCAATCCCCCAGTCGATCATGATCGCCACGATCCTGCGGCCTGCCCGGGCGATGGAGCCCGGTCCCGACTCCGGCAGGCCCAGTCGCTCCCCCGGGTACTTCGAGATGCCGGAGGTGTCAGGGCCGGAAAGCCAGGAGCCGATGTCTTTGCGATCTACCACCGTCCAAGCTTAGCGAAGTCCGGGCGCCCATACTGTGGAAGCGGTTAGACCAGACTGTGGACAGAAGATAGCGTTGCCTTAGCAGGGCATTCTGTAACCTGCCCGAAACAATGTGGACACGGACGGGAAATGCCTCGTCCATAGGCTGTTACCAGTTTCGAGCGAATCCCCCGGCAGGAAATCAACTTCAGGGAAGCACTGCGCTGTTTCCCCTCCCCGGGTTGCGCTGGACCAGATGGCTTACACGCCAGATATTACATATGCGTTAGGAGCATAGATGTTCAAGACTGCGGACGAAGTCCTCAAGTTCATCAAGGACGAAGATATTAAGTTCGTCGACATCCGTTTTACCGATCTTCCGGGCGTCCAGCAGCACTTCAACGTTCCCGCCAAGAGTGTTGACGCTGACTTCTTCATCAACGGCCAGCTCTTCGACGGATCCTCCATCCGCGGCTTCCAGGGCATCGCAGAGTCGGACATGCAGCTCATCCCGGACGTCACCACGGCGTTCCTGGATACCTTCCGCATGGAAAAGACCCTCGCCCTGAACTTCTCCATCGTCAACCCCCGTACCGGTGACCCCTACCACCGTGACCCCCGCGGCGTTGCAGAGAAGGCCGAGGCCTACCTGGCCTCCACCGGCATCGCCGACACCGCGTTCTTTGCTCCGGAGGCAGAATTCTTCGTCTTCGACAACGTCCAGTACCAGTCCTCCCCGCAGGGCAGCTTCTACAAGATCGACTCCGAGGAAGCCCACTGGAACACCGGCCGCGAGGAAGAGGGCGGGAACCTGGGCTACAAAACCCCCGTCAAGGGCGGCTACTTCCCGGTTTCCCCCACTGACAAGCAGGCCGACCTGCGCGACGCCATGTGCGTGGCCCTGGACGAGGCCGGCCTCGAGGTCGAGCGCAGCCACCACGAAGTGGGATCCGCCGGCCAGGCTGAAATCAACTACAAGTTCACCACGCTGACGCACGCTGCAGACGACCTGCAGAAGTTCAAGTACGTCATCAAGAACACCGCGGATGCCTGGGGCAAGTCGGTAACCTTCATGCCGAAGCCGGTGTTCGGTGACAACGGTTCGGGCATGCACTGCCACCAGTCGCTGTGGAGCAACGGAGAACCGCTGTTCTACGACGAGAAGGGCTACGCTGGCCTGTCCGACACCGCCCGCTGGTACATTGGCGGCCTGCTGCAGCACGCCTCCGCCGTCCTGGCCTTCACCAACCCGACGGTGAACTCCTACCGCCGCCTGGTCAAGGGCTTCGAGGCTCCGGTCAACATGGTCTACTCGCAGGGCAACCGCTCCGCCGGTATCCGTATCCCGATCACGGGCACCAACCCCAAGGCCAAGCGCATCGAGTTCCGCGCCCCGGACCCCTCCTCCAACCCGTACCTGGCGTTCGCTGCCCAGCTGATGGCCGGCATCGATGGCATCCGCAACCGCATCGAGCCCCCGGCACCGATCGACAAGGACCTTTACGAGCTCCCCGCGGAGGAAGCCAAGGACATCCCCAAGGCACCGGGTACCCTCGAGGAAGCCCTGGAGGCCCTGCGTGAGGACAACGAGTTCCTGCAGGCCGGCGGTGTTTTCACCCAGGACCTGATCGACACCTGGATCGAGTACAAGTACGAGAACGAGATCCGCCCGCTGTCCCTGCGCCCGAACCCCTACGAGTTCGAGCTCTACTACGGCGTCTAGTCTTTACAATCCAAGACTGCGAAGGCGGCCACCGGACACTCCGGTGGCCGCCTTTTGCATGCCCGCAGGAGCACGTCCGGCTCCGACGGAGTTGGTGTCAAAAAGTGGAGGCCCGGCTCCTGACGTGCTGAGACCGGGAGCCGGACCCCCTGACGAATGCCCCCCGAGACGAAGACTGTTCGAGCCTTCCCCCCAACAAGGTTGAAGAACACCGCCAATCCACATGATCGGGCAATCGCTTTGTTAGCGCAAACGGCCCGCCGCAGCCGTTACGTCATTGTGGCCCAAAACTGCGGAACATCACCCGCTGGGGCCCGGCGGAGCCTCCGGCGTATCGGCCCCGGTCCCTGAAGCCCGCCCGGCGGTAGGCGGACAATCCGGCCGGGTTCGCCTCATTGACGGAGAGCACGACGCCGGTCTCCCCGCCGCCGTGGCGGACGGTCAGTCTTCCAGCGGCCGCCACAGCGGCGGCAGCGGCCAGCGGGCCCAGCCCCCTGCCCTGTTCCCGCCTGTCGATCAGGAAACCCCGCAACAGCCAGGCCGAGTGGTCATCCGGCCACCCCGCCAAACGTGCTGCTCCCGACTGCAGCGTCAGCACGCCGACAGCGCGGCCCGCAGACTCGATCACGTAGGGCCGGCGCCCCTTTTCAGCAAGTCCCGCGAGGACCATCCGGAGCGGGTCCCCGACATATCTGTCCTGTCCGGGACCCAACTCAAGATCAGCAACGGCTCCGAGCTGGACCGCCCGGGCGTCGGCGTCGAGGTCCCGGAGCGAAATGAGCCACACGGTGGAATCCATCACTGCCCGTAGAAAACCCGTTCGAAAACTGCCCGGGCGCGCCGGCTGACGCGCAGGTAGTCCTCTTCCAGGGCCGTGGCGTTACCGGGCTCGTAGCCGCACCACCGCGCCACCGCTTCCAGGTCCCGCCGCGAGGATGGCAAAAGATCCGAGGCCTTGCCGCTCCAGATCACGTTTGCGGACCTGATCCTGCTCGCCAGCCGCCAGGCCTGGGCCAGGAGATCGGCATCGTTCCGCTCCAGCAGGCCTAGCCCGGCCGCCGCTTCCAACGCCGGCACAGTTGAAGTGGTCCGCAGTTCAGGGTGCTTCCCCGCGTGCTGCAGCTGCAGCAGCTGGACCAGCCATTCGACGTCGCTAAGTCCTCCCCGGCCCAGCTTAAGGTGCCGTGCCGGGTCGGCGCCGCGGGGAAGGCGTTCCGATTCCACCCGTGCCTTGATCCTGCGGATCTCCCGCACATCCTGCTCAGAGACGGCTTCCGGATACCGGATAGGGTCGATGAGGGCAATGAAATCAGAGGCCAGTCCGTCGTCACCGGCCATGGGGCGCGCCCGCAGCAGTGCCTGGGCCTCCCAGATCAGTGACCAGCGCCGGTAGTACTCGGCGAACGAGTCCAGGGACCGGACCATGGCGCCGTTTTTCCCTTCCGGGCGCAGGTCCGCATCCATCTGAAGGACCCGCTCGGCCATGATCGCGGGCTTCAGCGGCTGGGTCAGGAGCGTGGAGACCTTGGCCACGATCCGCGCCGCCTGCTCCTGCGCCTCCGCCTCACTGAAGCCAGGACGTGCCCGGTGCACGTACATCACGTCGGCGTCCGAACCGTATCCGATCTCGCGGCCGCCCTGGCGTCCCATGGCCACCACCAACACGGCGGTCTTGAGCGGGATTCCGGCGGAAACTATGCCTTCGGCCACCCGCAGGGCGCCAAGAACGGCGGCGCGGTCAGTGTCCGCCAGGGCGGCTCCCACCTGGGCCTGGGTCAGCAGTCCTGCGGAGTCAGCGACGGCAACGCGAAGGATCTCACGGCGGCGGATCAGGCGGATGAGGCGCATGGCGCTCTCCGGATCCTCATGCCGTGACATCTTGGAGACGATCTCCTGCCACTGGGCCTCGAAGCTGACGGGCACCAGGTCCCTGTCATGGCCCAGCCAGGCCACGGACTCCGGCGACACCTCCAGCAGGTCAGCAATGAGGCGGGAATTGGAAAGCATGTGGCAGAGCCGCTCCGCGGCAGCATTGGAGTCCCGCAGCATGCCCAGGTACCAGTGCGTGGTCCCCAAAGCCTCACTGACGCGCCGGAAGGCAAGGAGCCCGGCGTCCGGGTCAACCCCTTCGGCCAGCCAGTCCAAAAGGATCGGCAGGAGCTGCCGCTGCAGCGCAGCCCGCCGGCTGACCCCGGCTGTCAGCGCCTCAATATGACGCATGGCGCCCTTCGGATCCCGGTATCCCAAGGCAGCCAACCTGCCTTGGGCAGCCTCCGGCGTCAGCCTGGCGTCTTCGCTGCTGAGCCTGGCTGCCGTATTGAGCAGCGGCCGGTAGAAGATCCGTTCGTGGAGCTCGCGCACCGATCGTTTGGTCTTCTGCCAGGCGGCGAGCAGCGCATCCGGGTGCGGCCGCTCATTGGAGAACGGGCCCAGTACCGCCTTGGCCAGCGCCCTGAGCGCCGGTTCCGCCACCGGCATGAGATGGGTCCGGCGCAGCTGGAACAGCTGGATGCGGTGCTCCAGCAGGCGCAGGTACCGGTAGGCGTTGTCAAAGGCAGCAGCATCCGAACGGCCGATGTACCCTCCGGCAGACAAGGCAGCGATGGCAGAGGTGGTGTCGCGCCGCCGCAGGGTCTCGTCCGCTTTGCCGTGGACGAGTTGCAGAAGCTGGACGGTGAACTCAACGTCCCGCAGGCCGCCGCGGCCCAGCTTGATCTGCCGCTGCTCCTCGGCGGCAGGAATGTGTTCGGTGACGCGTCGCCGCATCGCCTGGACGGATTCCACGAAGCCGTCCCGGCTGGCTGAACTCCAAATCAGGGGCGCCACGGCCTCTTCATAACGGCGGCCAAGGCCTGCGTCCCCGGCGATGGCACGCGCCTTCAGCAGCGCCTGGAACTCCCAGCTTTCAGCCCACCGGGCATAGTAGGATTCGTGCGAGGCGAGGGTGCGTACCAGCGGCCCGGATTTCCCCTCCGGCCGGAGGTTTGCATCCACTTCCCACAGGCCTGGCTCGCGGGCCACGGAAGAGATGGCCCGTGAGATCCCGGTGGCCAGGGCAGTACCGATGGTATTTGCGTGCGCATCCTCCAGGTCACCTGGGTCCACCACATAAATGACGTCGACGTCGGAGATGTAGTTCAGCTCGCGGGCTCCGCACTTGCCCATGCCAATCACGGCGAGGCCCACTTCGGCCACGTCCCCGGCGCCGTACTGCTCCGCTGCCTCAGCACGCGAGACCGCGAGGGCTGCCTCGACGGCCGCCCCTGCAAGATCTGCCAGTTCCCCGCCCACTGCCGGGAGGAAGTCCAGAGGATCGGCGGCGCACAGGTCCTTGACGGCGAGGTCCACCACTCCCCTGCGGTACGCCGTGCGCAGGGCCTCGTAAGCTGCCGTTCCTGCCAAGCCGGCCACCGGCCGGGCCGCACGCGGATCGGCGCCCACCGAGCGCAGGAGGGTCTCGCGCAGTTCCGCCGGATTGGCCTGCAGCGGCTCGGGGCTGACTCTGACGCGGAAAGCCTCCAGATGCTCAGGGTGCCGGATCAGGAACTCCCCAAGTGCCTCAGAGGCTCCGAGAACGCGGTACATCGGCTCGCTCGTGTCAACGTCCGAAGCAGCCAGTTCGCGGAGGTCCGGATGCTTTTCGATCAGGCGGACCAGTGACTGGAGGGCGGTGTCCGGGCTGGCCGCCATCTGCAGGCCCGCAAACAGCCTGTCCTGGTCCAGCCCGTCAAGTTCGGGGGCGGAGAGGAACCGCTCGCCCTTCTCCAGGTCACTGAAACCGGCCGCGATAAGGCGCCGTGCCAGACTCACGCCCGCCTCCTACAGAATGGCGAGGTTGCGTTGCAGCTCGTAGGGCGTCACCTGGAGCCGGTAGTCCTGCCACTCGGCGCGCTTGTTGCGCAGGAAGTGCTCAAAAACCTGCTCGCCCAGGATCTGGGGCATCAGTTCCGAGTCTTCCATGGTCCGGATGGCGTCGTGGAGGCTTGCGGGCAGGGGGTCGTGGCCCATTGCGCGGCGCTCAGCGGAGCTGAGCGACCAGACATCATCCTCCGCTGCAGCCGGAAGATCATAGCCTTCCTCGATGCCTTTCAGGCCGGCGCCGAGCAGGACCGCGTAGGCAAGGTAGGGGTTTGCCGCGGAATCAATGCCCCGGTACTCGATCCGGGCGGACTGGCCCTTGCCCGGCTTGTACAGGGGCACCCGGACCAGGGCAGAGCGGTTGTTGTGGCCCCAGCTCAGGTAGCTCGGAGCCTCGCCGCCACCCCAGAGGCGCTTGTAGGAGTTCACGAACTGGTTGGTCACAGCGGTGAATTCCGGCGCGTGCTTGAGGATGCCGGCAATGAACTGGCGGGCCGTCTTCGACAGCTGGAACTCCGCGCCGGCCTCATAGAAGGCGTTGGTGTCCCCCTCAAACAGCGAGAAGTGGGTGTGCATGCCGGACCCTGGGTGGGCCGTGAACGGCTTGGGCATGAACGTGGCATAGGTGCCCTGCTGGAGGGCCACTTCCTTGATGACGGTACGGAACGTCATGATGTTGTCCGCGGTTTGGAGGGCGTCGGCGTACCGCAGGTCGATTTCGTTTTGCCCCGGGCCGGCCTCGTGGTGGCTGAACTCCACGGAGATGCCTACCGATTCCAGCATGGTGACGGCCGTCCGACGGAAGTCCTGGGCAACGCCACCCGGAACGTGGTCGAAATAGCCGCCCTCGTCCACCGGCACCGGCGCCCCGTCCGGCCCGGGCTCCTGGGATTTCAGGAGGTAAAACTCGATTTCCGGGTGGGTGTAGCAGGTGAAGCCCATGTCCGCCGCCTTGGCAAGGGTGCGCTTCAGGACGTTCCGGGGGTCCGCCGCGGACGGTTCACCATCCGGCGTCAGGATGTCGCAGAACATGCGCGACGTCTGTTCCGTCTCGCCGCGCCAGGGCAGGATCTGGAAGGTGGAGGGATCCGGCTGGGCGAGCATGTCCGACTCGAACACGCGGGCCAGGCCTTCAATGGCGGAACCGTCGAAGCCCAGGCCTTCCTCGAAGGCACCCTCGACCTCAGCGGGGGCGAGGGCCACGGACTTGAGCGAACCCACGACGTCGGTGAACCACAGGCGCACGAAACGTACGTCGCGCTCTTCGATCGTGCGCAGGACAAACTCTTGCTGGCGGTCCATGATGGCCTCTTTTCCGGTCAACGTCCATGCTCCGGGTCCGCAGAGGGGACGCCGGCAGCAGTTCACCAACACTGTACTAAGCATTCGCCGCCGATGCTGGAGCCTGCTGCCTGCGTAACACAGCATTAACACCGCGATACCAGGATTTGCGGTGTCCCGCCCGCCCCTTCTGCGCTCTAACCCTCTTGGCAGGAGGTCCGGCATTAGCCGCCCGGCTTCTGCCGGGGGACAGCCCGTTATGACCCTAATCACCACCTGGCCCTGCTGCTGCCGGTAGCTAGGACGGCAGGTACCGCACTACGCTCATGCCATGGCCTCCAGCAACAGCTCCGACTCCAGCATGTCCGCAGATGTCCCCGCCCCGTACGGCAACGGGCCAGGCCGGGCACCTGCCCCTGGAGCTGCCTCCGCACCGGAGCCGAAGCCGGCCAAGGTGCGCATCCACCACCTGCAGCAGGCCAAGAAGGACGGAACCAGGTTCGCGATGCTCACCGCCTATGAGCAGTACACAGCAGAGATTTTCGACGCCGCCGGCATCGAAGTGCTCCTCGTGGGCGACTCGGCATCCAACAACGTCTTCGGCAACGAAACCAGCCTGCCAGTGACAGTGGACGAGCTGCTGCCCCTGTGCCGGGCCGTGGCGCGGTCCGCCAAGCGTGCCCTGGTGGTGGCAGACCTGCCGTTCGGCAGCTACGAGGTGTCCCCCGGGGAGGCCGTCGCCGCGGGCGTCCGGTTCCTCAAGGAGGGCGGGGCGCACGCTGTCAAAATCGAGGGCGGAAAGTACTATGCGCCAACCGTGGAGGCCATGGTACAGGCCGGCATTCCCGTGATGGCGCACATCGGCTTCACACCGCAAAGCGAGCATGCGCTCGGCGGCTACCGCGTCCAGGGCCGCGGCGACGACGCCCAGAGGCTGATTGACGACGCCGTGGCGCTGGCGGAAGCCGGCGCATTCAGTGTGCTGATGGAAATGGTTCCAGCAGAGACTGCTGCCGCCGTGGATGCGGCCGTGACCGTTCCTACCGTGGGGATCGGCGCCGGCAAGGAAACCACGGGCCAAGTACTCGTCTGGCAGGACATGGCAGGACTCCGGGGCGGTCGGATGGCCAAATTCGTCAAGCAGTACGCGGACCTGCGCAGCACCCTGCTGGACGCGGCCACGGCCTACGGCGAGGATGTCAGGTCAGGCCACTTCCCCGGCCCCGAGCACTCCTTCTAGCGGCAGCACGCCGGCTTTCAGCGCAGCACCCGGCGCCGGGATAGCCTGCCCTGCCTGTCGTCAGTCGTCGTCGTCCTTTTCCCAGGCCTCATTGCGCGCCCTGACCTTTTCCAGGGCGTGCTCGGCCTCTTCCCTCGTCTTGTAGGGGCCGATGAGCTGGCTCCAGTCGGACAGCCGGTCTTCTTCGATCTCGTGCGTCCTGATGTTGTACCAGTACTCAGTCATCGTTGCTCCTCGTTCCGGCAGGCGGGGAAGCAGCGGCGTGATCCGCGTAACTTAAATTCTTACGCCGATCCCGCGCGGCCTCCGGTTGTTAGGCGTTCTGGAGTGCCTTATATGATCAATCTATGCCTTCCCTTGCCTCCACTGCACCCATCGGCTCCCTCACCCCGGGAACCATAGGTCCGCAGCGTCCCGTCCCGGCGTCCATCCCGCGGCCGGAATACGTCGGCAAGCCCGCACCGGCGAAGTTCACCGGTTCGGAGGTCAAGTCCCCGGAAACGATCGAGAAGATCCGGATCGCCGGGAGGATCGCCGCCCAGGCGATTGTCGAAGTGGGCAGGCACATCAAGCCGGGTGTCACCACAGACCAGCTTGACAAGGTGGGCCACGAATTCCTCCTTGACCACCATGCCTACCCGTCCACCCTTGGCTACCGGGGCTTCCCGAAGTCGCTGTGTTCCTCGCTGAACGAGGTCATCTGCCACGGGATCCCGGACAGCACGGTGGTCCGGGACGGCGACATCCTCAACATCGACATCACCGCCTACATCAACGGCGTGCACGGCGATACCAACTACACCTTCCTGGTGGGCGACGTGGACGAGGAATCAAGGCTGCTGGTGGAGCGCACCCAGGAGTCGCTGAACCGGGCCATCAAGGCCGTGGCCCCCGGTCGGGAGATCAACGTCATCGGCCGGGCAATCCAGTCCTACGCCAAGCGCTTCGGTTACGGTGTTGTACGTGACTTCACCGGGCACGGGGTGGGTGAAGCCTTCCATACCGGGCTCATCATCCCGCATTACGACGCCGCCCCTGCCTACAACACGGTCATCGAGGCCGGTATGGTCTTCACGATCGAACCCATGCTCACCCTGGGCACCGTGGAGTGGGACATGTGGGCCGATGACTGGACCGTGGTCACGAAGGACCGGAAGCGTACCGCCCAGTTCGAGCACACCTTGCTGGTCACGGAGTCCGGCGCGGAGATACTCACCCTGCCCTAGCCTGCACTGGTGACCAGCCCGATGGACTGATCACCGCTTTACCCACCACCGGTACCCACCGGACATCGATTCCGGCCGGCCGCCCGGCCGCCGCTCCCCTGCCCGCCCCTGCCACGAACGGAAACCCATTGGCCAAGAAGGACGAGAAATCGCAGAAGAACGCCCCGCTGATCGGCATCGACATCGGAGGCACGGGAATCAAGGGCGGCATCGTCGACCTGAAAAAGGGCAAGCTGCTGGGTGAGCGGTTCCGCGTACCCACCCCCCAGCCGGCCACGCCTGAGGCTGTTGCCGAGGCAGTGGCGCTGGTGGTTTCCGAGCTTTCTGCCCGCCCGGATGCACCTGCTGCCGGCTCGCCCGTAGGCGTCACCTTTCCCGGCATCATCCAGCACGGCGTGGTCCACTCCGCAGCCAACGTGGACAAGAGCTGGCTCAACACCGACATCGATGCGCTCCTGACCGCCCGCCTGGGCCGGCCCGTGGAAGTCATCAACGATGCCGACGCCGCGGGACTTGCGGAAGCCCGCTACGGCGCAGGCGCCGGCGTCAAGGGCACCGTCCTGGTGATCACGCTGGGCACCGGCATCGGTTCAGCCTTCATCTTTGACGGCAAGCTTGTTCCCAACGCTGAATTGGGACACCTGGAGATTGACGGCCACGATGCCGAGACCAAAGCCTCCGCTGTTGCCCGGGAGCGTGACGGGCTTTCCTGGGAAGAGTACAGCGTGCTGCTGCAGCGCTATTTCTCCCACGTGGAATTCCTGTTCTCGCCCGAACTGTTCATCGTGGGCGGCGGCATCTCCAAGCGCGCGGACGAGTACCTGCCGAACCTCAAGCTCCGGACACCCATCGTTCCGGCAGTCCTTCGCAACGAGGCCGGCATCGTGGGTGCCGCCATCGAAATCGCATTGAAGCACAAACTCGCAAAGTAGCCGTCTCCGCCCGGCGCCCGTGACATCAGTATGGCCACGGGCGCCAGGCGCGGTACCGGCACGGTTCCAGGGTGGCCAGTGGTGGCTGCGGCTTCCCCTCCGCAGCCGCCACCGGAGTCTACAGGGGACTTTTTTCGGTGTTCCTGGTGCCCTTGGCCGGAACAGCCTGGGCGTCTTCTTCCTGACGGAGCAAGGCTATGGCAGATTCGAAATCCTCCAGGGATTCAAACGCCTGGTAAACGCTGGCAAAGCGCAAGTAGGCAACCTTGTCCAGCTTCTGCAGCGGACCAAGGATGACCAGGCCCACCTCGTGGGCGTCAATCTCGGCTGCGCCGGAGGAACGGATCTGCTCTTCAACCTCCTGCGCCAGCAGCGCAAGGTCATCCTCACTCACGGGACGTCCCTGGCAAGCCTTGCGCACACCGTTGATCACCTTGCTGCGGCTGAAAGGCTCGCCCACGCCCGACCGCTTGATCACGGAAAGGCTGGTGGTTTCCACGGTGGTGAACCTGCGGCCGCACTCCGGGCACTGTCGGCGCCGGCGGATGGCGGAGCCGTCATCCGCCATGCGGCTGTCAACCACCCGCGAATCGGGATTGCGGCAGAACGGGCAGTACATCTCCGCCTCCCCTCCTCTGTGATCGTCCAGGCAGTATCGCCTGTGGGGCGGTGGGCCATTGTTGTTCTTGAGTCGTTGTCCGGGCAGAACCCTTGCGCCTCTAAGTTTACGTCCCCGCAGAGGGTAACAACAAGCGTGTAATTACCACATGTTGTGGTTACCGCTACTACATGTCGGCTTTGGAAGGCTTTCTCAAGCGAACCTGGCCGTCACGGCATCACCGTGGGCCGGTAGATCCTCGGCTCCGGACAGGGTGACGATATGCCCGCTGACTTCGGCCAGCGCGTCGCGGCTGTAGTTCACCACCTGGATGGCGCGCAGGAAGGTGGTCACGTTCAGCCCCGAGGAAAACGCTGCCGTACCGCTGGTGGGCAGGACGTGGTTGGATCCTGCACAGTAGTCGCCCAGGCTGACCGGGCTGAAGTCGCCCACAAAAATGGCCCCCGCGTTCCGGATCCTTGCGGCGACACCGGGAGCATCGGCGGTCATGATCTCCAGGTGTTCCGCAGCGTAGGCATCACACGCGGCGATGCCCTGCTCCAGGCTGTCCACCAGCACCGCTCCCGACTGCGGTCCGGACAGCGCTTCACGGACACGGTCTGAATGCCTGGTGGCTTCGGCCTGCCGCCCGAGCTCGGCCCGAACCGCGGCCGCGAGCTCCTCAGAGTCGGTAATCAGTACCGAGGCCGCCTTGGGATCATGCTCCGCCTGGCTGATGAGGTCGGCGGCAACCAGGCGCGGCTGCGCCGTGGCGTCGGCAAGGATGGCAATCTCCGTGGTGCCTGCCTCGGAGTCGATCCCTACCACGCCCTTCACCAGGCGCTTGGCCGTGGCCACGAAAATGTTCCCCGGACCAGTCACTACATCCACGGGCTCCAGCGCCGGACCCGCTTCCGTTGCCGCAGCCCCGTAGGCGAAAGCCGCAACAGCCTGGGCGCCGCCGATGGCATAGACCTCGCTGATTCCCAGCAAGGCAGCGGCGGCCAGGATGGTGGGGTGCGGCAACCCGCCGAACTCTTTCTGCGGAGGGGAAGCCAGGGCAATGGATTCGACTCCGGCCGCAAGCGCCGGAACAACGTTCATCACCACTGAGGACGGGTAGACGGCAAGGCCACCAGGTACGTAGAGGCCCACCCGGCGTACCGGCACCCAGTTCTGGCTAACTACGGCACCGTCACCGAGCTGGACGTCCACGTTCCGGGGACGCTGGCTGTCGGCAAAGCGGCGTGCCCGGCTGATGGATTCCTCCAGCGCGCGGCGGACGGACGGGTCCAGCTCCTCCAGCGCGGAAGTCAGTGCCTCCCGCGGAACCAAGGGGTGGTCCTGCTGCACACCGTCAAAGCGGAGGGCCAGTTCGGCCAGCGCCCCGAACCCGCGCCGCCGGACGGCGGAGATGATGTCCAGGACCTTTTCCTCAGCGTCTGCCACCGTATGGCCCTGGGCGCGCGGCACTGCCGCGCGGAGTCCCGCGAGTGTCAGGTTTTGGCCACGCAGATCCACTGTGCGGAAATTTACGACGGCGGCGGCTGGGGTGGCGGTATTCTGCGGGGAAGTGGTCACTGGTCTATTTTACGGGCCACGCCGCGGCATCCTGCGACTGGTGCCCGCCGGCGTCGGGCTTCTTGCCCAGGAGGGCGAACAGCTCCAGCGCAAAAACCGAGACGGCAGTGGCGGCCGGCCACAGGAGCAGCACGGGCCAGGCCCGGAGCGAAAAGGCGATGCTGGCGTTGGCAGACGCATCCACTGCCGGCCCCCACAGCCCGGCGGCGAGCACTCCTGACTGCCAGGCAAGGACAGCACCGCCGAAGGCTCCCGCCAGTGCCATCACCAGCTGCGCCCGCGAATCCCGGTGCTTTGTGTCCGCGACGATGACGGCCAGGATGCACCCGGCCAGCACCAGCAGGCCGGCCAGCGTCAGGTCCCGCGGCAGCCATACTGCCGGATTGGTTCCGGCGCCGAGGGCGGGGTCCCGGGTAATCGCGTTGAGGCCGCCCGGAGCGAGGACCCACCACAGGATCCCGAGCGGGATGCCCGTCGATGCCGTCACCGCAAGTGTTGCCCAGGGCAGGCGCGGACGGGTGCTGCGGCGGGGCTTCGTCATGCAACAAACCTTAACAAATGTTCCGTCCGCTCAAGGCCCCGAGGCGGGTCTGCCGCTGGTTCATCCTTGGCGGAGCTGACCCAATACCCTTGAAGGTGAGCATTCATCCAGTCGTTCCACCCCCAGGAGTTTCCGTGCCAGATAATGACGTGCCGTTCGAGCGGACGTTCAGGGAGATGTTTCGGCGCCATGCTGCCGGCGTCGCCATCATCACGGTGAACTATAAGGATGAGCCCTACGGCTTCACGGCCACATCCGTGGCGTCGCTCTCGGCAAAGCCGCCGCGCTTTACCTTCAACATGGCCCGCAGCTCCAGGTCCTGGCCGGCCGTGGCCAACACCACCTACCTGGGCGTCCATATGCTGGGCCTTGAGAACCAGGAACTTGCGGATAAGTTCGCACGTCCCGGGAACCGGTTCGAGGGCGACCACTGGGAAATTGGCCCCCATGGCGTGCCGGTGCTCAAGGACGTGGCCGGTTGGCTGATCGGCGAAGTGCAGATGCGCCTGTCCTTCGAGAACAACGCGGTGGTGGTGGTCCAGGTGATCGACGGCCAGGTGGGCGGCGAAGGCTCACCGCTGCTGTACCACGGCGGCAGCTATGGCCAGCCTGTGCCGCTCGACTACGAGATTTAAGAGTCTCCACGCGGAGAACCGCGGACGACGGCGTAACGTGCCGCCCGTCGTCGTCCGCAGCTCGTCAGGCGTCCAGGCAGGCGGGGCCGAGCAGCACCTTCAAGTCACCGAACAGCGACGGGCTGGGGTTCACGCGGAGATGGACCGGCAGGCCCATGATCTCCGTGCGGGTGTCGCCCTGGAGGTGCAGTCGCACCTCGGAATTTCCGCGGTGTGTCCGGAGCACGTCGCCGAGTTCTGTGACCACGGCCTCGGTTGCCTTGTGCGTTGGCATGGTGATGACCAGCGGGCCGTTCAGTCCTTCGCTGAGGTCCGGAACTGACAACTCCATGCAGTTCAGGGTGATGGCGCCGTCGTCGCGCTTCTGCAGCCGTCCCTTCACCACCACGATCAGGTCCTCGGCGAGCACGGAGGCAATGGGGCCGTAGACCTGGCCGAAGAACATCACTTCCATCGACCCGCCCAGGTCCTCCACTTCGGCGCGGGCATATGCGTTGCCGCTGGCCTTCGCGATGCGCCTGCTCAGGGAGGTGATCATCCCGGCGATGGTGATGATGGCGCCGTCCTGCGGGCCGTCCTCCCCCAGCACGGAGGTAATGCTCATTTCCGCGTGCTGGCTCAGCAGCCCTTCCAGGCCCTGCAGCGGATGGTCCGAGACGTACAGTCCCAGCATGTCCCGTTCGAAGGACAGCTTGTCCTTCTTCTCCCACTCCGGCAGGTCCGGGATCTCAATGCTGAGCGAGGACTCAGATTCAGCCTCCTCGAAACCGGCGAAGAGGTCAAACTGTCCGATCGCTTCATTCCGCTTGAGCGTGATGACGGAATCGATGGCTTCTTCATAAATCATGGCCAGCGCGCGGCGGTGGTGGCCCAGGGAGTCGAAGGCGCCGGACTTGATCAGCGACTCAATGGTCCGCTTGTTGCAGACCACCGCCGGGACCTTCATCAGGTAGTCCTTGAAGGACGTAAAGGCGCCCTCGCTTTCACGGGCTGCCACCATTGCCTCCACCACGTTGACGCCCACGTTGCGGATCGCGCCCATGCCGAAGCGGATGTCATTGCCCACCGGTGTGAAGTTCAGGGCGGATTCGTTGACGTCCGGCGGCAGCACGGTGATGCCCATCCTGCGGCACTCGTTGAGGTAGATGGCCGACTTGTCCTTGTCGTCGCCAACGGACGTCAGGAGCGCGGCCATGTACTCCGGCGCGTAGTGCGCCTTGAGGTAGGCAGTCCAGTAGGAAATGACGCCGTAGGCTGCGGAGTGCGCCTTGTTGAAGGCGTAGTCCGAGAAGGGCAGCAGGATGTCCCAGAGGGTTTTGACGGCCTCCATTGAATAGCCGTTGTCCTGCATGCCCTGCGAGAACCCGGCGAATTGCTTGTCCAGTTCCGATTTCTTCTTCTTGCCCATGGCACGGCGGAGGATGTCTGCCTGGCCCAGCGAGTAGCCGGCGAGCTTCTGCGCAACGGCCATCACCTGCTCCTGGTAAACGATCAGACCGTACGTTCCACCGAGGATTTCCGAGAGCGGTTCCTCCAGTTCGGGATGGATGGGAATGACTTCCTGGATGCCGTTTTTTCGGAGTGCGTAATCGGTGTGGGCGTTGGCGCCCATGGGACCGGGACGGTACAGCGCAAGCACCGCGGAAATGTCTTCGAAGTTGTCCGGCTTCATCAGTTTGAGCAGGGAGCGCATGGGCCCGCCGTCGAGCTGGAAAACACCCAGCGTGTCGCCACGTGCCAGGAGCTCATAGGACGCCGGGTCGTCGAGCTCAAGCTTTTCGAGGTCCAGGTCGATGCCGCGGTTCATCTTGATGTTTTCCAGGGCGTCGGAAATGATCGTCAGGTTCCGCAAGCCCAGGAAGTCCATCTTGATCAGGCCCAGGCCTTCGCAGGTGGGGTAATCGAACTGCGTGATCACCTGGCCGTCCTGGATGCGGCGCATGATGGGGATGACGTCGATGATCGGGTCCGAGGACATGATCACACCGGCGGCGTGGACGCCCCATTGGCGCTTCAGCCCTTCGATGCCCAGCGCTGTCTCGAACACCTTGGCCGCTTCCGGGTCCGTGCTGATCAGCTGGCGGAAGTCGCCGGCCTCGCCATAGCGCTTGGCTTCCGGGTTTTGGATGTCCGCCAGCGGAATGTCTTTGGCCATCACAGCCGGCGGCAGCGCCTTGGTGAGCTGTTCGCCCATGCTGAACGGGTAGCCCAGCACGCGCGAAGAGTCCTTCAGCGCCTGCTTGGTCTTGATGGTGCCGTACGTGACGATCATGGCCACGCGCTCGTCGCCGTACTTGCGCGTCACGTAGTCGATGACTTCCGGGCGGCGCCGGTCATCGAAGTCGACGTCGAAGTCGGGCATGGAGACGCGGTCCGGGTTCAGGAACCGCTCGAAGATGAGTCCGTGGCGCAGCGGATCCAGGTCGGTAATGCGCATGGCGTACGCCACCATGGAGCCTGCACCGGAACCACGGCCGGGACCTACCCGGATGCCGTTGTTTTTGGCCCAGTTGATGAAGTCCGCCACCACCAGGAAGTAGCCGGGGAAGCCCATTGAGGTGATGACGCCCAGTTCGTAGTCGGCCTGTGCCCGGACATTGTCCGGAACACCGCCCGGATAGCGGTACTCAAGCCCCTTGGCCACTTCCTTGACCAGCCATGATGTCTCATCCTCCCCGGGCGGGCAGGGGAAGCGGGGCATGTAGTTGGCGCCGGTGTTGAAGGACACTTCGCACCGTTCGGCGATCAGGAGGGTGTTGTCGCACGCCTCGGGGTGGTCGCGGAACAATTCCCGCATCTCCTGCGGCGACTTGAGGTAGTAGCCACTGCCGGAAAAGGCGAAGCGGGACCCGCCGTTGTCGTAGGTGGGCTCCAGGAGGGTGGAGCCGGACTGGATGGCCAGCAGTGCCTCGTGGGCCTTGGCATCGTGCTCGTGGGTGTAGTGGAGGTCATTGGTGGCGACGAGGGGAAGGTTCAGCTCCTTGGCGAGCCGCAGCAGGTCCCCTGTAACGCGCCGCTCGATGTCCAGTCCATGGTCCATGAGCTCGCAAAAGTAGTTCTCTGCTCCAAAGATGTCACGGAACTCCGCGGCCGCCTCCAGCGCCTCACGGTACTGGCCCAGCCGCAGCCGGGTCTGGATCTCGCCCGAGGGGCAGCCGGTGGTGGCGATGAGCCCCTCGGAGTAGGTGTTCAGCAGCTCCCGGTCCAGCCGGGGCCACTTACCGAAAACGGCGTCCAGCGAGGCGATCGAGGACGCCCGGAACAGGTTCCGCATGCCCACGTTGTTGTAGCTGAGCAGGGTCATGTGCGTGTAGGAACCGCCGCCGGAGATATCGTCCTTGCGCTGGTGTTCCTCACCCCAGCGCACACGGCTCTTGTCGCCGCGGGCCGTCCCCGGCGTCACATAAGCTTCAACCCCGATGATGGGCTTGATCCCCTTGTCGGTGGCCTTCTTCCAGAAGTCGAAGGCCCCGAAGAGGTAGCCGTGGTCCGTGGTGGCGAGTGCCGGCATTCCCAGCCGCTCGGTCTCGTCGAACAGCTCTCCAAGCCTTGCTGCGCCGTCCAGCATGGAGTACTCGGTGTGGGTGTGGAGATGGACAAACGAGGCGTTGCTGGAAGTCACCGCACTATTCTATGCGCCGCCCTGGCTCACCCATGCTAGGCATGCCCGGACGCGAGCACGTCCAGGGCAAACGCCAGATCCTGCGGGTACCCGCTGGTGACACGGACAGGCTCCCCTGTCACGGGATGGTCGAAGCCGAGCTCGCGGGCGTGCAGCCACTGCCTCGTCAGCCCGAGGTTCGCAGCCAGCCGGGGATCCGCGCCGTAGGTCAGGTCGCCTGCGCAGGGGTGCCGGAGCGCGGAGAAATGAACACGGATCTGGTGGGTGCGGCCCGTCTCCAGGTGCACTTCCACCAGGCTGGCCTTGCCGAAGGCCTCAATCACCTCGTAGTGCGTAACGGACGGACGCCCATCCTCGATCACGGCGAACCGCCAGTCATGGCCCGGATGCCGGCCGATCGGGGCGTCAATCGTCCCCACCAGCGGATCCGGCAGCCCCTGGACCACTGCATGGTAGACCTTGTCCACGGTGCGTTCCTTGAAGGCACGCTTCAGGCCCGTGTAGGCCCGCTCGGACTTTGCCACCACCATCACGCCGGAGGTTCCGACGTCGAGCCGGTGGACAATGCCTGCCCGCTCCGGCGAGCCTGACGTGGAGACGCGGTAGCCGGCACCGGCCAGGCCCCCCACCACCGTGGGTCCCACCCACCCGGGGGAAGGGTGGGCGGCAACGCCGACGGGTTTGTCGACGACGACGAAATCCTCGTCGTCCAGCAGGATCTTCAGGCCTTCCACTACTTCCTCCACGACCTCCAGCGGGTCACGCCGTTCCGGCATGTTGAGCTGGAGCACATCGCCTGCCACCAGCTTTGCGGACTTGCCCAGTGCAGTGCCCCTGCTGAGCACGTGGCCCTCCGCCAGCAGCGAAGCCGCAAGCGAACGTGAAATGCCCAGCAGCGCCGCCAGGCCCGCGTCCGCCCTGGTTCCCCCGTAGTCGTCGGTGACGAGAATCCGCTCATGCATCCTTTGGCTTCTCCTTGGGTTCCGAGGCGAGCCGCTTTCCGTCCAAGGTGATGCCGCGAAGGGTCAGGATGCAGATGATGGCCACGGCTGAGACCACTGCTGAATCGGCAACGTTGAAAATTGCGAAGTTCGGCAGCTGGATGAAGTCCACCACATGCCCCATCCCGAAGGACGGTTCCCTGAAGAGCCGGTCCGTGAGGTTGCCCAGTGCTCCGCCGAGCAGGAGCCCAAGCGACAGGGCCCACCAGGCTGATCCCAGCTTGCGGACCTGGAAGAGGATGGCCACAGAGACGGCGGCCATGATGATGGAAAACACCCAGGTGACGTTTTCGCCGATGGAGAATGCCGCGCCGGAGTTCCGGATGAAGTACCAGTGCAGGAGTGGCGGGAACACGGGGATCCGCTCACCCTCCACCATGGTGGAGGTGACCCAGAGCTTGGTCAGCTGGTCCAGGACGTAGGCGAACAGTGCGAACCCTGCGAAGACGGACAACAGCACCGCCCGGCGTGGACGCGGTGAAGGTGGGACAGGGCGTGCGGAATCCGCAGCGAGTTCGTCGGTCATGGTGCTTTCATTCGTATAGCCGGAGTCAATGCCAAAAGCCGGCGGCCGAGGAATCCTCAGCCACCGGCTTTCAGAATACGTGTTTGACGGATTAGTTGGCTTCGCTGACTTCCGGGGTAGCCACTGAACCGCGGGCATCCAGGTCGCGCAGCTGGCCTTCGATGTAGGCCTTCAGGCGTGAACGGTAGTCGCGCTCGAAGCCGCGGAGCTGCTCCACCTTGCGCTCCAGGACGGATCGCTGCTGCTCGAGGGCACCGAGGATCTTGCGGGACTTCTCCTGCGCGTCGTTGACCAGGCTGCTGGCTTCGATCTGCGCTTCGGCGATGATCTTGTCCTTCTGGGCCTGGCCGTCGGCGATATGGCGGTCGTGCATCTGCTGTGCCATGGCCAGCAGGCCGGCAGCGGATTCGGCAGAAGGAGTGGCGACGGCGGCAGGGGCGGCTGCGGGTGCCGCGGCGGCAGGAGCGGGCTGAACTTCCTTCTTCTTGGCAGCTTCAGCAGCCTTGGCGTCGGCTTCGGCCTTCTCGCGGGCCTCGTCCTTGTCGGCCTTGACGGGCGAGGGGACCTTTTCCACGACGGGAGCAGCAGCCGAGCTGGCAGCAACGCCGGAACCGGCTTCGGCAAGCTTCTTGCGAAGTTCGTCGTTCTCCTGGTTCAGGCGGCGGAGTTCAACGACGATCTCGTCCAGGAAGTCATCAACTTCATCCTGGTCGTAGCCCTCACGGAACTTGGTCGGCTGAAAGCGCTTGTTGACAACGTCTTCTGGCGTCAAAGCCATCTGGTCACCTCACTGGTCTGGTTAGTCAGTAGGCCTTCCGGCCGTCAAAACTACGGTACCTAAATTTGGTCTGGTTACTCTAATTCAACACTGCGGTGTCAAACGCGAGTTTTCTTCACTTCACAGTAGCTGTTCCCGGACGGGTCCACCCTGCGCTGCTAGGCTGTTTCGGGGTAAATCAGGCGAGGCCCCTGGTAATGCTCATTGCGATGCTTACGGCAATAAACAGGATCAGGAAACCCAGGTCCAGGGAAATGCCGCCCAGGCGCAGGGGCGGGATCAGCCGGCGCAGCACCTTCAACGGCGGATCGGTGATCGAGTACACGGCGTGGGCCACCACCAGGGCAATCCCGCGCGGCCGCCATTCCCGGGCGAACATCTGTACCCAGTCGAAGACCAGCCGGACGATCAGGGCAACAAAGAACAGAAGCAACGCGAGATAGACAAGTCCGAATGCGATTCCCATGTCTAACCCAGTATCTCCAAGTCCGTGTTTCCCGCGGCATCCTGCCGCTGTGTTTCGTCTATTTCAGCACAGATGCCAAGCAGGTGTCCCTGCCTGGCATCTGTGTACCATCCGTTGTTCAGCTTTGGTTGAAGAAGCTGGCCTGCGTCTCGCTGGCTTTTTTGTCATCGCCGATGACTTCAACGTACGACGGCGACAGCAGGAAAACTTTATTGGTGACCCGTTCAATGCTCCCACGGAGTCCGAACACGAGGCCCGCGGAAAAGTCCACGAGGCGCTTTGCGTCCGCCTCCCCCATGTCCGTGACGTTCATGATCACGGGAATGCCGTCCCGGAAGCTCTCGCCGATGAGCTTGGCATCATTGTAGGAGCGCGGGTGGATGGTGGTGATCTGGCGGAGTCCGCTGGTTTCTTCGCGGCTGGAAGCCGCACGCTTGATGGGGGTCACTGGGGCGCGGTATTCCTCTTCGGGGGCGTGGGTCGTTTCGCGGCTGACCTCGCGGACGGGTGCGGGTGCACGGCGTTCCTCGCGGTCAGCTTCCATCGTTTCGTCCTCATCCTTACGTGTGGTCTGTTGCTCGGACTCGTAATGCTCATCGCCGTCGGCGAGCCCAAGATAGATCATTGTCTTGCGCAGAGCGCCGGCCATGGTCGACTCCTAATCGTGTCCCGTAAGCGGGCCGCCCAATGACTTGACAGCACTGGAGTCCCCCGCCCATCACTTCCAACAGGTCCGACGCTACCCCACGGCGGGACGCGATCCGAGAATATCGGAACCGATTCGCAGGTGTGTCGCACCGGACGCTATGGCCGCTTCCAGGTCCTGGCTCATGCCTGCGGAGATGGCTGTGGCACCGGGGTGCTGCGCAACCAGGCGCGCCGATACTCCGGCAAGCTTCTCGAAGGCGGGCTCCGGCGGCGCTCCGAGCGGGGCGACCGCCATGACGCCGGCAAGGCGCAGGCCTTCGGCGCCCGCTATCCTGTCTGCCAGTTCCGGCACGTCCGATGGCATGGCTCCGCCCCGATGGGCACCGGCGTCGTCCTCCAGGCTGACCTGGATGAAGCATTCCAGCGCAGCTTGCCCTGTGGCCTCCTGCCGGTTCTGCATGGCCTTGGCCAGGGCGTCCACAAGTTGGGGCCGGTCGACCGAATGGACAGCTGAGGCGTAGCGGACCACGGACCTGGCCTTCTTGCTCTGCAGCTGGCCCACAAAGTGCCAGGCGAGCCCACAGCCGGCAAGTTCCTTGGCTTTCGCGGCGGCTTCCTGGTCCCTGTTCTCGCCCACGTCCGTGACTCCAAGCGACGCCAGCCGCCTAATGTCCTCCGCCGGATGGAACTTGGTGACCACAATCAGGGTGGGGAGCCTGTCAGCGCGCCCTGCTGACGCCGACGCAGAGCTGATCCGGAGCCTGACTGCAGCCAGCCGCTCCGCCAGCTCTGCTGTGCGGGCGTCCCGAGTTGCGCCATCAGTCATGGCACCAGACCACCCCGAGGAAACGGCCCGTTTCCTTGCTGCGGCGGTAGGAGTACAGCGAGCCAGTCTCCAAAGTGCAGGGCCCCGTGTATTCCACGTCAACGCCGGCCCGCTCCAACTGGCTGACGGCGCCGGCGGGCAGGTCCAGTCCGGGAGTTCCCCAGGAGGTTGTGGACCGCGCGGCGGGCACCGACGCGGCCACCTCGTCGCGGAGGGCGGCCGGCACCTCGTAGCAGCTGCCGCAGATGGAAGGACCAAGCCATGCGCGGATGCCCGATGCTCCAAGGGATTCCATAGTGCTGACGGCGGACGGTATCACTCCCCCTGCCACCCCCGGGCGCCCTGCATGGACGGCGGCCAGGATCGGACCCGCCGCCGACTCACCCGCGAGCAGGACCGGAATGCAGTCTGCGACCATGACCGCCAGAGGGAGACCGCGCGACACCATGGCGTCAGCTTCCGGTGTCCCGCTCCCCCGCTCCATGACCGCAACGGTGGTCCCGTGGACCTGGTTCATGAAGCGGAGGCTGCGTGGTTCGACCCCGAGGGCATCTTCGAGCTGTTCCCGGCGCCGACGCACCGCAGCAGGGTCGTCCCCGACGTGCAGTGCCAGATTACCGGCGCGGTTGTCAGTGAACGCGGCCGACACCCCGGGAAGGATGTCGGCGCGCCAATGGAACACGCCCGGGCCTACTTCAGGAAGTCGGGAACATCCAGGTCATCCGAGTGGGCGCCGGTGAGGTCAGGCTCCACTACGGACGGAAGGTCCACATCGAAGCCGGAGTCGGCCGGAACGGCGGACGGACGCTGCTGACCCCAGTTGCTGAGGCCCGCCGCGCCAACACCGGCGTGGACCGGCTGGGCGTTGACCTGGTGGTTCCCTGCAGAGGGGGCCTGGGCCGGGGCCGGGGCAGCAGTCGGGGCGGCAGGCCGCTGGGGTGCCGTCTGGGGCTGCGACTGGTCCATGGAGGGCGAAGTGGCCTTTACGTCGTCGAAGCCGGCGGCAATGACCGTCACGCGGGCCTCGTCGCCGAGGGCGTCGTCGATCACTGCGCCGAAGATGATGTTCGCCTCGGGGTGCGCCACTTCCTGAACCAGGCGTGCGGCCTCGTTGATCTCAAACAGGCCGAGGTCGGAGCCGCCCTGGATGGACAGCAGCACGCCGTGTGCACCGTCGATGGAGGCTTCCAGCAGTGGGGAGGCGATGGCCAGTTCGGCCGCCTTGACCGCACGGTCCTCGCCGCGGGCAGAGCCGATGCCCATAAGCGCGGAACCTGCACCCTGCATGACGGACTTGACGTCCGCGAAGTCCAGGTTGATCAGGCCCGGGGTGGTGATGAGGTCGGTAATGCCCTGGACGCCGGAGAGCAGCACCTGGTCGGCGGACCGGAAGGCGTCCAGGACCGAGACGTTGCGGTCGCTGATGGACAGGAGGCGGTCGTTGGGGATCACGATCAGCGTGTCCACCTCGTCCCGAAGCGCATCGATGCCGGCCTCGGCGGAACCGGCGCGGCGGCGGCCTTCGAACGTGAAGGGACGGGTGACCACACCAATGGTCAGCGCGCCAAGGGAGCGGGCGATACGGGCTACGACGGGAGCACCGCCGGTGCCGGTGCCGCCGCCTTCGCCGGCGGTCACGAACACCATGTCGGCGCCGCGGAGCACTTCCTCGATCTCGTCCGCGTGGTCCTCGGCGGCCTGCTTGCCCACCTCCGGGTTGGCGCCTGCTCCCAGCCCGCGGGTCAGCTCGCGTCCCACGTCGAGCTTCACGTCCGCGTCGCTCATGAGCAGGGCCTGGGCGTCGGTATTAATGGCGATGAATTCAACGCCTCGGAGGCCGACCTCGATCATGCGGTTGACTGCGTTCACGCCACCGCCGCCGATGCCGACGACTTTGATGACGGCCAAGTAATTCTGCGGAGCTGCCACGTTACGTGTCCCTTGTTCGTGTCTTATTGCGAAAACTGATGGAGAGCTTGAAGCCAGCAACCTTAACCTTCGGGTTGAAGGTTATAGTTATGTCAAGTAACTCATGTCTGTGACGGTATTTCCTCTGGTACGCACATTCAATAACCGGCTCCGCGTGTCGGATTAATACCGGAAAGAAAGCGCTCAGCGGGTCACCGGGTGCCGGGGCACGCTGACATCGTAGACCTTCACCGGGTTCTTTGGGTCCGCCGGAACCTTCAGGAGAGCCTCAAGGACTTTGGCCTTGAGTTCCTTTTCGCCGGCGTTGCCCCAAATGATGGTCTGCCCGTCCACGAGCTTGAGTTCCACCGCATCCACCGAAGCGGCCGAGGCATTGGACAGCCTGGCCAGCACGTCCGCCGGCAGGGCTCCAAGGACCGCGGCGGTCGCACTGAAGAGGTCCTGCCCGATGGCGCCCGCACCGCCGTCGATCACCGGCAGAGACACCGAGGCCGGATCAGCCGTGGCGGCCAGCCGGACGCCCTCGACATCCACGAGCTGGTATTGCTCCCCCTGTTTGACCAGTGCCACCGGTACCCTCTCCCGCACTTCCACGGCGAGTCCCGACGGCGGCCGGGCTTCAGCCGAGGCTGACTTCACTTGGACCAGTGGCTCCAGGAGCCGGCCCACCTCTTCATCCGAGATTTGCGGCAGCGGCTTTCCCCGCAGGGGTTCAAGCGCGGCCTGGACCTGGGCCGGCGTCAGCAGGCGGGTCCCGGTCACCGAAATGGTGTCAACGGCAAGGACAGGTGAAAAAACGGCAGCGGCCAGCAGCCCTGCCACCACGGCGACGAGGGTAACGGCGGCCGTGAGCACCTTGCGCTTTCGCCGCTTCCCCTTTGGCTCAGGAAACGCCAGCACGTTCGCCGGTGAGGCGCCGGACTGTTCCCCCTTCTTCCCCTTGCCACGGCCGGATACAGAGCCCAGCTTCAGCTTCTGCGGCTGCTGCGGGGCAGGTTCCGGGATGCTGCGGGACGCTGAAATGACATCATCTCCCCCGCTTCCGCCGTTACCGCCGGTTCCACCCGGCCGGCTGCCGGGAGTGTAGGTGGGGCGGCGCGTGCTAACCACGCAGGGCCTCCACGATGCGCGGCCCATAAGCGGTGACGTCACCTGCACCGGCCGTCAGCACAATGTCCCCCTCCGCTGCCGCGGCCGTCACCGCGGCCACTGCGTCACCCGCGGCCACCAGCCGTCCGCCCTTCTCCAGGTGGTCGGCAATGAGCTGGCTGGTCACGCCCGGAATGGGGTCTTCGCGGGCAGGATAGATGTCCAGCACCAGTGCGGTATCGGCGAGGTTAAGCGCCTCCGCGAACTCCTGGGCGAATTCACGGGTGCGCGAAAACAGGTGTGGCTGGAAAAGAACATGCACCTTATGTGTGCCCGCCACGGACCGGGCGGCGGCGAGGGCTGCGCGGACTTCGGTCGGGTGGTGCGCGTAGTCGTCGAAGACGCGGACTCCCCTCCCCTCGCCCTTGAGCTCGAAGCGTCGGGAGGCGCCGGAAAAGCCCGCCAAAGCGGTGGCCGCGGTGTCGGGGGCGACGCCCAGTTCAAGCGCGACGACGAAGGCGGCTGCGGCGTTGAGCGCGTTGTGCCGTCCGGGCACCTGCAGGGCAAGGCTGTAGCGTCCCGCCGGCGAGGACACCGAGACGTCGCCGGGACCGCCGTCGTGGAGCATGACATCAGCACTGTCAGTGGTTCCGTACAGGACCACCCTGGTGTTGCCCCGCTTCCTGGTCCTTTCGGCGAGCGCCAACGCGCCGGCGTCGTCCGCGCAGGCCACCAGGACGCCCTCCCCAGGAAGCAGGGCAGTGAAGCGGTCAAAGGACTCGTACACGGCTTCAGCCGTGCCGTAGTGGTCCAGGTGGTCGGGCTCAACGTTAGTGACCACGGCGATGCCTGGCCGGTAGTTGAGGAACGAGCCGTCCGATTCGTCGGCCTCCGCCACGAAGACCGGGGAGTTTCCGTGTGCGGCGTTGACGCCCAAGGCAGGGACGTTGGCCCCAATGGCGAACGACGGGTCCAGGCCTGCGCCCTGCAGCAGGACGGTGACCATGGAGGTGGTGGTGGACTTGCCGTGCGTTCCGGCCACGGCCACTACCGTGTCATCACGCATGGTGGCGGCCAATGCCTCGGACCGGTGCAGCACCGGCAGCCCTGCCTCCCGTGCGGCAACCAGTTCGGGGTTGTCTGCCCGGATGGCTGATCCTGCCACCACTGTTTGTGCATCCCCGAGGTTGGCAGTGGCATAGCCGACGGCGATGCGGGCACCTGCTGCTGCCAGGTCGGCCATCACCGGGAGGTCCTTCGCGTCGGAGCCGCTGACGGGCACACCGCGTGCCACCATGATCCTGGCAACAGCGGACATGCCAACGCCCCCGATCCCCACGAAGTGGACCCGCCCCAGGGATTCGAGGGTTGGGATACTGGCGTGGTTCATGCTGCGACTGCTTCCAGGATGAGATCAGCCATGCGCTGATCGGCGTTTCGAATACCAAGGCGGTAGGAGTTGCCGGACATTGCGCCCAGCCGCGGCTCGTCCGTGACCAGCGGAATCAGTTCCCTGTCCACCCACTCAGGGGTGAAGTCGCGGTCATTCACCAACACCGCTCCCCCGGCCGCCACCAGGCCAGCTGCGTTCAAAGCCTGTTCGCCATTGCCGATGGGAAGCGGCACCAGGACAGCGGGAACGCCCACAGCGGCGACCTCGCAGACCGTGGCCGCGCCGGAGCGGGCCAGCAGCACGTCGGCCGCGGCATAGGCAAGCTCCATGCCATCGACGTATTCCACCTGCCGGTAGCCTTCTGCCGCAAGCGGGTTGCCGGCGTCGTCAAGGACGGTCTTGCCCCGCCCGGTGATGTGCAGGGTCTGGATCCCGGCAGCGGCCAGCCGGCCGACGGCGGCGGCGATGGTCCGGTTAATGCTCTGGGCACCGGAGGAGCCGCCGGTAACGATCAGCACGGGCCTGGCCTGGTCAAGGCCAAGCGCCTCACGGGCAGCAGCGCGGGCGGCAGTCCTGTCCAGTCCGGAGATCTCGGTGCGCATTGGCATTCCCACATGGATGGCGTTGCGGAGCGGGGTGTTGTCGAAGGCGACAGCCACCCGGCTGGCAAACATGGCTCCCACGCGGTTGGCCAGGCCGGGACGCGCGTTGGCCTCGTGGACCACGATGGGGATCCCCCGCGTGCGGGCGGCCAGGTACATGGGCGTGCAGACGTAGCCGCCCACGCCCACCAAAACGTCAGCAGCCGCTTTGTCCAGGATGGCTCCGGCCTGGCGGACCGCGCCGTTGAGCCTGCCGGGAAGACGCAGCAGGTCAGCGGAAGGCCGCCGCGGAAAGGGCACCCTGTCGATGGTGGCCAGCTGGACCCCGGCAGCCGGAACAAGCCTGGTTTCCATTCCCGAGGGGGTGCCGACGGCGAGGATGGCCGCGTCCGGGGATGCACTGCGCAGGGCCGCGGCGATGGCAAGGAGCGGGCTGATGTGCCCTGCTGTACCGCCGCCTGCCAGGACGATGGATGGTGTCTTGGTGGTCATGGAGGGTTAGGCGCGCTTTCTTTCGGTCTTCTTCCGGGCGGCGTCTTTCCGCGCCGGTTTGGCCTTGAACTTGAGCATCCGCTTGGGCCGGATGGCGGGCGCCATCTGCTCCCGGGCGAGCGAGAGCACCACCCCGATGGCGCAGAGCGACATCAGCAGTGCCGAGCCCCCATAGGAGATGAAGGGCAAGGGTACGCCGATGACGGGCATCAGGCCGGTGACCACGGACATGTTCACGGTCGCCTGGCCGAGCAGCCACACCATGATTGCTCCGGCGAGCACACGGTGGAACATGTCCTCCTGTGCCACCACGACGCGGTAGATGGCGGCTCCCAGGATGGCGAAAAGGATGAGGACGACCACGGTTCCCACCAGTCCGAGTTCCTCGCCGATGATGGCGAAGATAAAGTCGTTGTGGGCTTCGGGGATCCAGCTGTACTTTTGCCGGCTTTGCCCCAGTCCTACCCCGAACCATCCGCCGGATGCCAGTCCGTAGAGGCCGTTGGTGGCCTGGTAGTTGGCGTCGATGCCGTTGGCGCAGGACTCCCCGGTCCACCAGGAGGTGATGCGGCACATGCGGTTCGAACTGGTGACTGCCATGACGGCTGTTCCGGCGGCCGCCACCAATCCTGCGATGCCGAAGAGGTAGAGCGGGGCGCCGGCAAAGAAGAGCGCTGCGGCCGTAATCATCATGATGATCATGGCCGTTCCGAGGTCGTTTCCCACCAGGACCAGGCCGACGATGATGATGGCCATCGGAACGGCGGGAACCGCAACGTGCTGCCAGCGGCTCAGGAGCTTTCCCTTCCGGGCCAGGACGGTGGCCATCCAGAGTGCGAGTGCCAGCTTGGACGCTTCGGACGGCTGGAAGGTGATGCCGCCCAGGTCAATCCAGTTCTTGTTGCCGTTGACCTCCGCGCCCACGATCTGCACCATGCCCAGGAGTACCACGGCCACGATGATGGCCGGCCAGGCGAGGCGTTTGAGCCAGATCACGTTGACGCGGGACAGCACGAACATGGTGAACATGCCGATGCCTGCGAACATGCCCTGTTTCAGTGCATCCCCGTACGGTGACTTCCCCGCAGCGATGGACTCCACGCTGGAGGCGGACAGAACCATCATGATGCCAATGGCAGTTAACGCCAGGGTGGAGCCGAGGATGAGGTAGTACGTGGAGCCGTTCCGGGAGGTCCCTGTTCCCTCCAGCGCCCGCCAGAACCTGCGGTAGGCCGCGCTCAGGCGGAGGGGGGCGGAGGCCGGGGGCTGCGCCGGCGTTGCCGAGGAGCCGGCACCGGGGTTCCCTGCCTGCTGCTTAGCTGGCTGGGGCCGCGTTGGCGTGCTGACCATTGTTACTCCTCGCCAGTCTGGGCCTGCCCTTCCACCAGCTCGCGGACAGCTTCGATGAAAGTGTCACCACGGTGAGCATAGGAAGAGAACTGATCCATGGAAGCAGCTGCCGGAGCCATCAGCACAGTGTCACCGGACCGGGCCAGCTGGGCTGCTGACGCAACGGCCCGGGACATCACGGCTTCCCCTGTCAGGGGTGAACCGGCCTCGATGCCACTGTCCGCTGCAGCAGTCTGCACCTGTTTAGTTTCTCCCGCTGCCGGCTCAATCACCGGGACATCGGGCGCGTGTCGCTGGAGGGCCCGAGCCAATGCCGAGGTATCCGCTCCGATGAGCACAACTGCCTTGAGCCGGTGGGCGTGCTCCCGAACGAGGTCGTCGTAGGTTACCCCCTTGGAAAGGCCTCCCGCGATCCAGACCACGTCCTTGAACGCAGCCAGGGAGGCGGATGCCGCATGCGGGTTGGTGGCCTTGGAATCGTTGACCCAGAGCACGCCGTTGTGCCGCGCGACGGGCTGGATGCGGTGGTCCCCCGGAATGTAGTCCCGGATGCCCTGCCGCACAGCCTTGGCCTCAACGCCATAGGCCCGGACCAGGCCCGCGGCGGCCAGGGCATTGGCCACCATGTGCCGGGGTGCGAGGGCGCCGAGATCGGTCATGGACGCAAGCTCCGCAGCACTGTCCCTGCGCTCTTCGATGAAGGCCCTGTCCACCAGCAGCCCTTCCACCACCCCGAGCATGCTTACGGCGGGGGTGACGGTGGTGAAGCCGACGGCGCGGCACCCCTCCACCACGTCGGCGTTCTCCACCATGCGCTCTGTTTCGATCTGCTCTGCGTTGTAGAGACAGGCTTTCTGGGTGCGTTCGTACACCTTGGCCTTGTCCGCGAGATAGGAATCGTAGGAGCCGTGCCAGTCCACGTGGTCCTCGGCCACATTAAGGCAAACGCTGGCAACCGGCGAGAGGGACTCTGCCCAGTGCAGCTGGAAGCTCGACAGTTCAACGGCGAAGACGTCGTATTCAACGGGGTCGCGGATGGCGTCCAGAATCGGGGTACCCACGTTGCCCACAGCGATTGCCTTCAGTCCTGCGGCGCGCAGCATGGATTCGGTGAGGCCTACCGTGGTGGTCTTTCCGTTGGTTCCGGTGATGGCAAGCCAGTCTGCGGTCTTACGGCCTTCCCTTACGCGGACCCGCCAGGCGAGTTCCACGTCTCCCCATACGGGGATGTGGGCGCGTGCAGCAGCGGCGAGCAGTGCCTGATCGGGCCGCCACCCGGGTGAAGTGACGATCAGCTCGGGAAGCTCGCCGTCGATCCGGGGAATACGGGTGACTGCTTCCTCACCGAGCAGGACGTCCGCGGCGCCGACGATTTTCAGGGTCTCGGCATGCGCCTTGGCTTTATCTGTGGTGGCGGCGTCCACCACCACAACCCGCGCGCCCAGCTCGATCAAGGTATCGGCTGCGGCAAAACCGGAAACGCCGATGCCGGTGACTGCAACCCGCAGGCCGGACCAGTCGGAGTCCCAGCTGACGAGGTTCTGGAGGCGGGGGGAAACGGTCAAAGCAGCACAACCCATTCAGCGTAGAAAATTCCCAGGCCTACGGCGACGAAGAGTCCGCCGAGGATCCAGAACCGGACCACCACCGTTACTTCAGCCCATCCCTTGAGTTCAAAGTGGTGCTGCAGCGGTGCCATCTTGAAGATACGTTTGCCACCGGTGGCCTTGAAGTAGCCCACCTGGATGATCACGGACAGCGTGATGAGGACGAACAGGCCGCCGATGATTCCCAGCAGCAGTTCGGTCCTGGAGAGGATGGCGAAGCCTGCAATCGCGCCGCCGATGGCGAGGGAGCCGGTGTCACCCATGAAAATTTTGGCGGGCGAGGTATTCCACCACAGAAAACCCACCAGGGCGGCGCTGATGATCGCCGCCAGCAGGGCGAGGTCGAGGGGGTCCCGGACTGTGTAGCAGCCACCGCCGGCCTGCCGGGGCGAGCCGCATGCCTGGTTGCTCTGCCAGATACCCATCAGAGTGTAGGCGCCAAAGACCATGACTGAGGCACCGGCGGCGAGCCCGTCGAGGCCGTCCGTGAGGTTGACGCCGTTGGTGGCGGCGGTCACGATCAGGTTGGACCAGATGACGAAGAGGATGGCACCCAGGACCGTTCCGCCGAACGCCAGGTCCAGCCAGGGCAGGTCCCTTACCAGAGAGATTTTCGTCGAGGCCGGTGCGAGGCCCTTCTCATTGGGGAAGTTGAGGGCAAGCACCGCGAACATGATGCCCACAGCGGCCTGCAGGATGAGCTTTGCCTTGGCGTTGAGCCCCAGGCTGCGCTGCCGGGAAATCTTGATGAAGTCATCCAGGAATCCCACTAGCCCCATTCCAACCATCAGGAACAGAAGGATCAGGGCGGAGGCTGATGGGCCGGGCGAATCCGGGTTGATCATCAGCATGATGAGATGGGTCAGGCCGTAACTCAGCAGGACGGCTGCCACCACCACGGTTCCGCCCATCGTCGGCGTACCGCGCTTGGTGTGGTGGGAGGTGGGTCCGTCGTCACGGATGAACTGTCCGTAGCCACGGCGGACCAGGAGCCGGATGAACAGCGGCGTGCCCACCAGGGCGCAGAGCAGGGCAAGGCCAGCGCCTATGAGAAGAGCAATCACAGCAGTGTGCTCCTTTCATCGGCGGGCTGCGGGGTTTGTGGGGGTAATGCTATCCGATCGCCCAGATGGCGAAGCCCCACGCTGTTGGAGGACTTGAACAGCACCAGGTCGCCGGGCTGGAGTTCAGCGCTCAGCAGTTCATAGGCTTCATCGGCGGTCTCCGTGAAGATGCATTCGTCCCCCCACGAGCCTTCCTGCACCGCTGAGACATAGAGGGCGCGTGCTTCCCGGCCCACAACGACGAGCCGGGAGATGTTGAGCCGCACCACCTGGGTGCCAACCGCTGTGTGTTCCCGGATGGAGTCCTCTCCGAGTTCCAGCATGGCACCCAGTACGGCCCATGTCCTGCGGCCGCGGCCGAGGTCCGCGAGCGTCCGTAGGGCGGCCCGCATGGATTCCGGGTTGGCGTTGTAGGCGTCGTTGATGATGGTGACGCCGTCGGCCCTCTCAGTGCGTTCCATACGCCAGCGGCTGGCGGCTGCCTGGCTGCTCAGGGCAGAGGCAATATCCGCACCGGAGACGCCTGCGGCCCATGCTGCCGCCGCGGCTGCCAACAGGTTGCCCACATGGTGGGCGCCAATGAGGCGGCTGCTGACGTGGCGGGGTGCCTCCCCGCCCGGGAGGAGGAGGTCGAATTCAGGGTTTCCATCCGCGTTGGTGTCGGTGTTGAGGGCCTGTACGGCCGCGCCGGGACGGCCTTCAGCGGAAAAGCCGACCACGGAGGCAGAGGTGCGTGCACGCATTGCCGCCACCCGGTCGTCGTCGAGGTTGATGATGGCGGTCCCGGAAGGCGCGAGGCCTTCCAAGAGTTCACCCTTGGCCAGTGCAATGTTCTCCACTCCGCCGAACTCGCCGGCGTGCGCTGTTCCTACGCCCAGCACCACGCCGATGTCCGGCTTGACCATGTCGGCCAGGTAGCGGATGTGGCCAATTCCGGTAGCGCCCATTTCGATCACCAGGTACCGGGTATCGGTTCCGGCGGTGAAGACCGTCAGCGGAACGCCGATCTCACCGTTGTAGGAGCCCCGTGGTGCCACCGTGGCACCCTGGCGGGACAGGATCCCAGCCAGCAGGTCCTTGGTGGTTGTCTTTCCGGCCGAACCGGTGATGCCGATGACTGTCAGTTTGTCATGGGCTCCGGCGCGTGCGGCCCGGATCCTGCTGACGGCCTCGGCGGCCAGCGCACCCATGGCCAGCACCGCGTCGGAGACGACGATGGTGGGATAGGGGCTGCCGTCGGCGGCTGTTACCGGACGCTCCACGAGCGCCAGGACTGCGCCGGCGGCGAATGCGGCTTCGACGAAGTCATGCCCGTCCGCGTACTCCCCCGGTTTCGCCACATAGAGCGAACCGGGTGATGCTTCGCGGGAATCAGTGACCACCGAAAGAGGCGTGATCCCGGGATCGGCGTCAAGGCGTCCGTTGGTGATGTCGGCGATTTCCGCCGCAGTAAATGCAATCATCTCGGTCTAGGACTCTATCCGGTCGTCTTGGAGAACGTTGAATCCCCTGGCTGTCAAGGCGCTGCGCAGTTCCACCCTGTCGTCCAAGGCAAGGTTGACGCCTTTCACTTCCTGCCACACTTCGTGGCCGCGGCCGGCAACCAAAATGGCGTCCTGGGGCCGGGCAAGCTCCACGGCACGCTGAATGGCGCGGTCCCGGGGGAACACTTCCAGCACGGTGCAGGGCAGCGACTCCATGGACTTGGCTTCCCGCGCGCCTGCCAGCACGTCAGCCCGAATGGCGGCCGCATCCTCGTCATGGGGATCGTCATCGGTAATGATCACGGTGTCCGCGAGCCTCGCCGCGACGGCACCCATGGCTGGGCGTTTACCCTGGTCGCGCTGGCCAGTGGCACCGAACACTACAATGAGCCGGGATCCTGTTTCCGGTGACCGCACGGCCTCAAGTGCGCGGGCCAACGCGTCGGTGTTGTGGGCGAAGTCCACCACTGCGGCGGGCCGTTCGGAGACCAGTTGCATACGGCCCGGCACCGCTACGGTGAAGGGATCCCCCGCGTCCAGCGCCGCCTGAAGTGTCGCGGCCTCCACCCCGCCGGCGAGCACCATGACCACGGCGAGGGCAGCATTGGCCACGTTGAAGCTGCCCGGAAGCCCGGTATGTACCTGCAGGACGGTGCCTCCCGGGCCTGTGAGGGTGAACTCCGTGCCAAGCCCGCGCGGCGCCGTGGCGCTAACGGACCAGTCGGCCTGGTTCTCCCCGGATGCGCTGAGGGTGGTGACCGGCACCTTGCTGCTGCCGGCAAGGCGGCGGCCCCATTCGTCGTCTACCATCACCACTGCCCTCCGCGACCGCTCGGGCGTGAAAAGCTCCGCCTTCGTGGCGAAGTAGTCCTCCATCGTGTGGTGCAGGTCCAGGTGGTCCTGGGTGAGGTTGGTGAAACCTGCGACGTCAAACTGCAGGCCGTCCACCCGCTGGTAGGAGATGGCGTGCGAGGAGACCTCCATCGCGGCCGCGCCAAGCCCGTTCTCACGCATGAGCGCCAGCAGTCCGTGGACCTCCGTGGACTCCGGGGTGGTCAGTACGCTCGGGATCGGGTCCCCGCCGGCAAGGATTTCTATGGTCCCGATCAGGCCGGTCCTGGTTCCCAGGGACCGCAGCAGCGAGGTGATGAAGTAGGTGGTGGTGGTCTTGCCGTTGGTCCCCGTGACGCCGAACAGTTGGGGGGTGTCATCATGCCTGCTGCGGTAGATCATGGCGGACAGCGGTCCCACCACGTTGCGCGGGGTGTCCACCACCAGTACCGGCACGGCGGTGTCGGAAGAGAGTGCCAGGAGCCGGGTACCGGCTTCGTCCGTCAGCACAGCCGCCGCTCCGGCTTGGATGGCCTGGGCGGCGAAGTCTGCGCCGTGGCGGGAGGCGCCGGGAAGGGCAACGTAGAGGTCGCCAGGTTCCACCGTTCGGGAATTCAAGGAAATGCCGGTCACGGCCACGTCGGCCGAAGCCCCTTTCACAGCGACGCCGATTGCCTCGCCAATGGCGTCCAGCCGGACGGATTCAACGGCAGAGGGGCGGAAGCGGGCCCGGCCGTCCCGTGCCCCGGCGGCGTTTTCCTCCGGCGATGCTTCCTGGCGTACGGCTTCCTGGGGCGCTGCTTCCTCGGTCGGTGCCATGCGGCGGTCGGACGGGTTGAACTCTGACAAGGGATCTCCGATGGTGCTAGTGGACCGTGCCCGGCATGGATGAGCCGCCACAGCGCGGGCTGTTGCGGCTGCTGCCGGGGTGTTACTTGGCGAACTGGGCCAGCCTGGCCGGTTCGCCGGTGGACGGCTGGACGTTGTAGGTCCGCAGTGCCTGGCTCATGACCGATCGGAACACCGGCCCGTTGGTAATCCCGTAGATGCTGCCCTTGGGCCGCTGGAGTACCACCTCAACAATAAACCGCGGATCATCCATCGGTGCCATGCCCACCAATGAGGCGGTGTATCCGCAGAACCCTGACTTGCCGTCATCACACGGTGATTCGGAGGTGCCGGTCTTGGCGCCCACCCGGTACCCGTCAATTCCTGCATCCTTGATCTGCCCCTCGGTGACTGCGCTTTCGAGGATGTCCTGGACCTGCTGTGCAGTATCCTCGGACACGACCTGCCGGGGTTCCGCGGCCGGGACCTTTTCCTCGGTCCCATCCGCGGAGACATATGAGTCGATCAGGCGCGGCTGCAGCATCACCCCGTTGTTGGCGATGGACTGGAACGCCCGCACGGTCTGCAGGGTGGATTGCGACACACCCTGGCCGAACAGGACGGTGTATTCCTGCCGCCCGTCCCACTGCTGCCAGGGCGTCAGGATGCCTGAGGCCGTGGCAGGCAGGCCAATGTCCGGGGCTTCGCCGATACCGAACTTCTTCAGCCAGTCGTAGCGCTGTTCCTTGCTCAGGCGCTGCCCTGCCATCACGGTTCCGGTGTTCATCGAGTAGCCCAGGATGCCGGCGAGTGTCCGGTTCTCAGTGCCGTGCGCGAAGGAGTCACTGAAGGTCTGCCCATTAACCGTGTAGGTCGGGTCCAGGGTGAACTCATCCAGCGGGCTTGCCTTGCCCTCCTCGATGAGCGCGGCAACCGTCATCATTTTTTGCACCGAGCCCGGCTCATAAGCCGCGGTAACGGAACGGACGCCGCGGTCTTTCGCGGCAACACGGCCCGGATCATTCGGGTCCGGGGAGTTGGTGTCCGCCATCGCCACCAGGTTGCCGGTCTTGGCATCCATCACGATGATGACGCCCCATTCCGCGCCGAGCTTGTCCGACTGGCTCTGGATGGCCTGCTGGGCGAAATATTGAAGGTCGGAGTTGATGGTGAGCTTGACGTCCTTGCCGTCCTCCGGCGGTGTCAGTTCATCCACGCCCACGGGAATTCGCAGGCCGTCCGCGCCGATCTCGAAGAGCCGCTTGCCGTCCTTGCCCTTCAGGAGCTCATCCTGCGTCTGCTCGATGCCTGCCTGGCCGGTGGCGCCGTCCTGCAGGAAGCCGATGATTCCGCCGGCCACTGAACCGTTGGGGTAGACGCGCTTGCTCACGCCTTCGGTCACAATGCCCGGAATCTGGAGTTGCGAGATCCGGTCCTCGACGTCCGGTTTCACGTCCTTGGCAACGATGTAGTAGGGCTGCTCCCCGGTGACTGCCTCGCGGATGGCGTCCGTTTCCATGCCGAGTGCGGCGGCCAGTTCCCTGAGCCCCTGCTCGCGGCTGACATCCACCAGCTTCTCCTTGGATTCGTCCAGCCGCTTGAACGTCTCCGTTTTCGTGTTGACCCTTTGGTCCACCACCACGTTGTAGCGGATCACACTGTTGGCCAGCACTGTTCCGCTCGAGTCCAGGATGCTACCCCGCTCTGCCGGCAGGACTGTCTGCTTCATCCGGCTGTTAAGGGCGGCTTCCGCCATGCCGCCCACGTCAAGCCCCTGCACCAGGAAGAGTTTGCCGCCCACCACGAGCAGGAGCGTCAGCATGATGCCCAGTCCCAGGCGCAAGCGCTTGGTGGCGTTGGGCACCTTGCCGTTTTCTGCCTTGCCGGTCCTCTGCACCACCGTGATATCCCTTGCTGCTCGACCCTGCCTGTCCAGACCTGCTGTGTTTACTGCCCGGGGACTTTCTGTTCGGGTGCGGGAACGGATCCGCCGTGGAGCTCCACGGCGGGAGCAGCGGGAGTTGCCGGCGCGGCAGGAGCACCGGCGGCAGGCGCGGACGGAGCTGCAGGCCGGGCTGCATCCGGCGAAAGCGCCTCCGGGGCGGCTGCTTTCGAGGCCGCTGCGTCAGCCGCGGCAGATTCCGCTTCTGCGGGTTTCCGGCTCTGCAGCGGTTCACCCTTGCTGGCCGGCGGAACCACGATCAGCTGACCGGCAACTGCGGGCGCAGGAATAACCGCCCCCTGCGCACCACCCTTAACTGCCGGCGTCGCTTTGCCTGTCACGGAAAGGGTGGACAGGTCGATCTGGCCTTTGACGGTGGAAGCCACCATCCCCAGCTCGGAGGCCTTCGCCGCCAGGTTCTGGGGTGCTTGGAAGTTCTGTACCTGCTGGGTGAGGTCCTGGTTTTGCTTGGTGAGCGTGCTCTGCCTTGCCCGCAGCTCCACCAACTGGTACTGGGCAGTGGAGACTGAGATGTTCAGCACCAGCACGGCGACCAGCGCCACGGCCAGCATGGCGAAGCACAGCACCACAAAAGGTGCCCGCCGTTTGCGGGGTGCGGTGCGCACTACCGACAGCGGGGTGCGGCCCTTCCGCCCGTCGCCCGGAGCGCGTGCGGGCAGAGCAGTACCCGCCGCCGAACTGCCGGAAACGGGAAAGTTCTTGACGGCAGCGGTGCTCATGCGGCTCTCCTGGCTCTGATTCTTTCCGCCGCGCGCAGTCTTGCTGACGCAGCGCGGGGGTTCTCGGCGATTTCGACGGCGGTGGGCACCTCAGTGCCTTTAGTGAGGACTTTCAGTTCTGGCTTGTGTTCTTCGAGCTCCACCGGGAAGCCGAGCGGAGCGGATGACCTGGAACGCGCCTGCAGGACGCCCTTGACGATCTTGTCCTCCAGTGAGTGGTAGGACATCACCACGATCCGGCCGCCCAGGGCCAGGGAGCCAACGGCGGCAGGTACAGCGCGCTCAAGAACGTCGAGTTCCTCATTGACCTCGATCCGCAATGCCTGGAAAGTGCGCTTGGCAGGATGCCCGCCGGATTTGGCCGCTGAGGCCGGAACCACTGAGCGGATCTGTTCCACGAGTTCCCCCGTGGTGCTGAAGGGCTTGCTGGCCCTGGCGGCTACAATCCTGTTGGCAATGCGCCCGGCGAACTTTTCCTCGCCCCACTTCCGGATGATCCTGACGAGGTCCTCTTCGCTGTAGTTGTTGACCACGTCCGCAGCGGTCTGGCCACGGCTGGTGTCCATCCGCATGTCCAGCGGCGCGTCGAAGGAGTAGGCGAAGCCACGGTCGCGTTCGTCCAGCTGAAGGGATGACACGCCGAGATCCATCAGGATCCCGTGAACCTCGGAAACCCCGAGGTCCTCAAGGACGTCTTCAATCTCGTCATAGACGGCGTGTACCAGGTCTGTCCGCGCTGCAAAGGGAGCCAGCCGCTCACCGGCCAGAGCAAGGGCTTCCTCATCCCGGTCAATGCCGATGAGGTGCAGGTCCGGAAAGCGCTGCAGCATGGCTTCGGAGTGACCGCCCATGCCCAGGGTCGCGTCCACTGCCACCGGCGTTTCACCCCTGAGCCTGGCAGCTTCGAATCCGGGGGCCAACAAATTAATGCACCGTTCCCGCAGGACCGGCACATGGCGTTCGGACGTGGGCTTCGGGTGTTCGTTCATGCCTCGTCCTTTCTCGCCGTCGCTGTCACCTTGATGTTTCTTGGGTCAGATCCCCATCCGCGCCTATCGCCTGCCGGCCTGGCTCCGGGGAAGTTGAGCCAGGATGGCCGGCCGATGGGCGGCTGGAGATCTCATCCAAGAAACTGCCTGCTGTCCCTGCCCGGAATTCAAAGAATGCCCGGGATGGGGTCATCAGTTTCAGAGAAGGCTGTTTCCTTCTCTGCAAGGTATTCATTCCAAGCCTGGGCGTCCCAGATCTCGGCGCGGGATCCGGCGCCTATCACGGCAAGTTCCCTGCCGAGGCCTGCATATTCCCGGAGCGCCGGTGGAATGGTCACGCGCCCCTGCTTGTCAGGTACCTCGTCCGAGGCTCCAGAGAGAAAGACGCGAATGTAGTCCCGAGCCTGTTTTGAGGAGATTGGCGCCTCCCGCATTTGCTCATGGACCCGTGCAAATTCCTTCTCGCTGAAGACGTAGATGCAACGTTCCTGGCCCCTTGTGAGCACCAGTCCGCTGGCAAGTTCCTCGCGGAACTTGGCGGGGAGAATGATCCGCCCCTTTTCATCCAGACGCGGCGAGTGAGTGCCCAGAAACACTGGCCCACCGCCTGTCCGCTGTCAGGAACTGCACATCCCCTATGTTGCAACCACCCTCTTATGCCCTCCACATTACTCCACTTTCCCCCACAGTCAATGCAAATGCGGCCTGTGGAGACCCCTTTGTGGGAAAAGCGGCCCGAAAAGACGCGGATATCGGCTGGTGGTGGAAAGTGGAGCCTTTTTCGCTATCCCGGCCCACTGCCGACCTCCCGGGGCGGAATAGGACAAAGGAAAGGGCTGGATTTAGCTCCCGCCCCTGGCAGCGGATAAACGGAACAGCCTTAAAAGCGAAAAGACCCGCCAATGGCGGGTCTTTTCGCATGACCTTCTTTCGAAGGGGAGCGAAGTGGAGGTACGTGAATCAGCAGGAAAAGCCTGCGGAGCGCTAGGGCTCGCCCCTCCGCCGTTCATCCCATCGTTCTTCAAGGCTGCTCATGAAGGAGCTTCTCTGCTTGCCCGGCTTCCGGTTGGCCTTCGCTCCTGTCTTCGCGGCTGCAACACTGCTTCGCATGGTGGCGAAGTAGACACCGCCTCCCATCACCACGAAGCCAAGTACTCCTACAAAGATGTTTTGGAGAGTGACACCCACGAGCAACAGGAAGACGCCAGCCAGGGCACAGAGGACGCCAATCACCACGTGCCTCGTGGACCATGAGCGCCCCGGGTCTGAACCCATGGAATTCGCGAACTTCGGGTCGTCCTCGTGAAGCTGCTTCTCCAGCTGCTCAAGCAGCTTCTGTTCGTGCTCCGACAGCGGCATCACGACCTCCTTTTGTAGGCCAACGTCCGGGCTGTTCCCAGCCACAACTTCTGCTCCGTTAACGGCTGCTGTGCCTAAGAGGTTCCCGCTCCGCCTACAGTGGCGGAAGTCGGTGGCCCCGGCATGCCGTCGCGGGAGCGGGAGCATGTCCAAGAGGGTCCGGCAGTAAGTCCAGTCACTCGAAAACTATGTATATCTAAGGATAGTTTGTTGGGGGCTGTTCTGAAAGACGGCAATGACTTTCCCGGATGCCTTCAGCCCACCCTCGGGCGCCCCTATTCATGGGTGTTTCCTGGCCCCATAAGGCGGGCGGGCAGGACCGACTTGTTGCCGAACTTTCGGGTGACTTTATCCAGCGCCTGCTCAGCGGCGCGCCAGTTCTCGTCCCGGCGGTCGATGCTGAGCTGCAGCGATGTCCGGGCTGATTCTTCAAGCTGCTCAGCCCGTACGCCTACGAGCCGCACGGTCATTGCCCGCTCCCCCACGGCGTCCAGCAACTGCAGCACCACCGCGTAGATCAGCTGCGCACTGTCCACGGGTGTCTGGAGGGTCCGGCTGCGGGTGATGGTGGAGAAATCCGCAAAACGGAGCTTGATGGCCACAGTTCGGGCAACCATTCCTGACGAGCGCAGGCGTGCGGCAGTCCGGTGGGACAGGCGCAGGAGTTCACGGTGCAGCAAGGCGTCATCAGCGGTGTCCACGGCAAAGGTTTCCTCCGCTCCAATGCTCTTCTCCAGCCGGACGGGAGTGACAGGGCGTGGATCTATCCCCCAGGAGAGCTGATGGACGTGTTCCCCTGTGGCGCCCAGCATCTTTTTCAGCGCGGACAGCGGTGTTGCTGCCACGTCCGCAACAGTCCTGATGCCCATCCTTGCCAGCACGTCCGCGGTTTTTGCGCCTACCCCCCAAAGGGCGCCGACGGGAAGGCTATGGAGATAGGGCACAGTCTCATCCGGGCCGATGAGGAGCAGCCCGTCCGGCTTGCAGCGGGTGGAAGCAATTTTCGCCACGAACTTCGTTTCCGCAACCCCCACCGAGGCGGTAATGCCCAGCTCCGAGGCGACCTGCCGCCGGATCATCTCTGCAATGCCCCGTGGCGGCCCGAGCCGGCGTATGGCCCCGGTGACGTCAAGGAATGCTTCGTCGACGCTGAGGGGTTCCACGAGTTCGGTGACGGATTCGAAGATCCCCATCAATTGCGCTGAAACCTCGTAGTACAGCTTGTGGCGCGGTTCGATGATGACGGCCTGGGGACAAATGCGGGCAGCAACCGCCATGGGCATTGCTGATTTCACTCCGAATGCCCGGGCTTCGTACGAGGCAGAGAGAACCACGGAACGCTCCGCCGGGAAGCCGACAATCACAGGCCTGCCGTGGAGTTCAGGACGCGTCCTGAGTTCAACCGACACGAAGAAGGCGTCCATATCCACGTGCATGATGCACTTGCGCCTGCGTCCCGGAAGGCGCACTCCGGGTGGCTCGTTCTTCCCTTCAGGCCCCACGGCTGCAATCCTATCGGTTTCGTAATGTCTAGACTGGAGGCTGAATCCGGCATCACTACCAGGAGGAAATCCCTGTGACGGTATTTGGAAACCCCAGGCCAGCAACTTTGGCAGTTCTCGCTGCCGGTGCGGCTCTGGCCCTTGCAGCCTGCAATCCAACACCGTCGGGAACCACTGGCACTTCAGCTTCGGCTTCCGCTTCCATTCCGGCAACTGCAGGATCCAGCATCACCGCGTCCCCCAGCCCCTCGGCATCTCCCAATACTTGGGCTACCGTCGGCGCTCTGGTCGAGGGCTTTCCGCAGCAGCTTCTTCCCCTTATGCCGGGGGCCACCGTTGTGTCCAGCAGTTTTGATAAGGCCTCCGCTCCGGCCACGGCCGCCCTCGTAGCCAGCATCACCGCCCCCACTGCGTCAGTCATCGACTTTTATACGAAAGCGCTGGAGGGCCAGGGCTTCAAGGCGGTGCCTGGTGAAGCCGTGGGAGCAGTGGCTTCCAAGGATTTCGTCCGGGGGGACAGTGAGACTGTAAATCTTTCGGTGGTTGAAGCAGCAGGAGTTGCCACCTTCACCATCGGCGCCAACGTGGCAGCTGAGTCAGCCAAGTGACCAGAGCAGAACAACTGAGGGACGAGCAGGCAGACTTCGTCGCAGCGGTTGCCGGCGAACTGACCGGGTTCCTCGCTTCGCGGCAGTCGACCATGTCCACGATCTCCCCGGACATCGAGCCGATCATGGGTTCCATCTCCAACCTGGTGACGGGCGGCAAGCGTCTCAGGGCCCTGATGTGCTACTGGGGCTGGCGGGGCGCAGGTGGAGAGACCGCCGCGCAGGAGGTGGTCACTGCCGGGGCAGCCCTGGAGCTGTTCCAGGCCGCTGCCCTGATCCACGACGACATCATCGACCGCTCGGACACCCGGCGGGGCGGACCAAGTGTCCACCGCCGCTTCAGCCAGTTGCACAGCTCGCGGGGCTGGGCGCTGGACAGCGAACGGTTCGGCCAGGCGGCGGCCATCCTGGCGGGGGACCTCTGCCTGTCCTTCAGTGAGGAAGCCTTCACTGAAATAGGCGAGCGGGCGGCGGCGGGCAGCACGGCAAGGCTGATCTTCAACCTCATGCGGGCTGAAGTCATGGCCGGCCAGTACCTGGACATCCTCGAAGAAGTCGCCGGCCCCGTCAGGGACCGTGCCGGCGCCGTTTCCCGGGCCCAGTCCATCATCCGTTTCAAGTCCGCCAAATACTCCACGGAGCATCCGCTGGCTCTGGGCGGAGCCCTCGCGGGAGCCCCGGACGAGCTGCTGCGGGGCTACTCCGCCTTCGCCCTTCCTTTGGGCGAAGCTTTCCAGCTCCGCGACGACGTCCTGGGCGTCTTCGGCGACCCGGACACCACCGGCAAGCCCGCAGGGGATGATTTGCGGGAAGGGAAACGCACAGTCCTGGTTGCCCTGGCCCTGGACCATGCATCGGCAGCTGAAGCGGCGTTTATCGACACCAGGCTCGGCAGCCCCGATCTTTCCGCTGGCGATATCCAGGAGCTCCGGCGGATCATAGAGGAATCCGGGGCATTGGCTGCAACAGAGGTGCTTATCAACGAATTCGGCGCCGCTGCCTTCGACGCCCTTGAGGCGCTCCCACTGGACGAATTGCCGAAAACCGCTTTGCGGAGGCTGGCTGAAGCTGCCGTCAGCCGAGCCTCCTAGCCGGATGTGATTGGACGTGAAGTAAGGGAGCGGCGGAATTCCAGCCGTGCAATTACCAGGCCAGAGTTTGCGCCCTGCGCCTGATTTCCGTTTTCCGGCCTTCCCGCAAAGCATCAATAGGACGGCCACGCAATGACTCGTCGGGTGTAAAAAGCCACACCACCAAGTCCTCATCGGAATAGCCCGCATCCGCAAGGACAACGATGGTTCCCTTGAGGCTGTCAACTACCTGGCCGTCCTGGATAAAGTCAGCGGGCACCGAGCGGATATTCCGTTCGCCCACCCGCAGTGCCACCAGGGCGCGTTCATCAATCAGGCTGTGCACCTTGGTGATGGACACATTCAATAAATCCGCGACGTCGGGCAAGGGCAACCATTCGGCCACCAGGTTTTCTACGTTACTCACGCATCAAGGTTGCCACGCTGCGCGTCCCGCCGCCTAGTCGGACCCTTTATGGGGATCAGCGGCCTGCCGGACACTCCCAAAATTCTTCCTTGCGGCCATTACAGGAATTCTTGTGCTATTTCGCAATCCGTGAGAGATTCTCATTGACCACTTTTGTAACAGCAATAACAGTAGTAACAGTAGTATCAGTGATGACAGCGGCATCCCCGCCCGCGCCCGCAGTTGAGAAGAGGATTCTTTCCATGTCGATGTCCCGCTCGCACAAGCAGCCCCCCAAGCCGAGCCTGCCCATGCTCGCCGCCACCACGGCAGCATTGCCAGCGGTCGTCCTGTCATCACTGGCCCTGGCCCAGCCGGCTGCCGCTGAGCAGCCCGCCCGCGCCATTCCCGGAACACTTGCCGCAGCCATGAAGGCGCAGGCCGCAAAGGCCACCGGCGGGGTGATCCCCGCCTCCTCGGTGTCCACGTCCATCCCCACGTCCTTGCGGCCGGCAAAGCCTCAGGTACCGGCGGAATACACCATCGCCCGTGGCGACACCATCAGCGCCGTCGCAGGAAAGTTCGGGCTGAACACTGCCGAGGTCCTCAAACTGAACAACCTCCAGCCGAACACCATCATCTACCCCGGCCAGAAGATCAAGCTGCCGGGTACGGCTGCTGCTGCACCTGCAGCCCCGTCCGCAGCCCCGGCGCCGGCTGCACCCGTGCCGGCAGGCGCAGCCACCTACACGGTGAAGCCAGGTGACACGCTGGGCGCCATCGCATCCCGCCACAACGTAGGCCTGTCAGAGGTGTTCGCCTGGAACAACCTCAACATGCGCTCCATCATCTACCCCGGCCAGAAGATCAAGGTCGGCGGGGGAAGCGCTGCTCCGGCTCCAGGGGGCCTGGCCTCCACATCCGCACCGACTGCGCCGGTACCGGCCAGTCCGGCGCCTGCTTCCGGTTCCTACACCGTCAAGGCCGGAGACACTCTCTCTGCCATCGCTTCCCGGCACGGGGTCAAGCTTTCTGAGCTGCTGACCGCAAACCGCCTGAGCATGACCAGTACCATCTACCCGGGCAACAAGCTGACCATCCCCGGAACCTCGGGTGCAGCGCCGCAGCCCGCCGCATCAGTGACTCCTTTGGTCCCCAGTTCCTTCCTCGGGTTCAGCTATCCGGCTGCTGTGGTCAGCTCCGCCAACCAAAACAAGGCACTTCTAAACGCTTCCCCTGTGCCTTCCCGGGCCGAAATGCGAAACATCGTGGCGGACACTGCCCGCAGGATGGGCGTGGAGCCCTCACTCGCCCTCGCCTTCGCCCACCAGGAATCCGGGTTCGACCAGCGCGCGGTATCCCCTGCCAATGCCATCGGAACCATGCAGGTCATCCCCAGCTCAGGCCAATGGGCATCGGACCTGGTCGGACGGAAGCTGAACCTCTTGGATCCCTACGACAACGCAACGGCCGGAGTGGCGATCATCCGTCAGCTCCTCGCCACCAGCAAGGACAGGGATACAGCCATCGCAGGCTACTACCAGGGCCAGTACTCGGTGAGCAAGTACGGCATGTACAACGACACCAAGGCCTACGTCGCAGCCATCAAGGCTCACCAGAAGAACTTCGGCTAGGCCTCCCGCGCGCAGGCGCCCAGCACCATGGACACGGGTCCGGACCGGTATCGGTTCGGACCCGTTTCATTGCAAGGATTAGGATCGTAGGGTGCAGGAACACGTGTCAGATCCCCTTGTAGGAACGCTGGTGGACAACCGGTACGCCGTCAGGTCCAGGCTGGCCCGGGGCGGCATGTCCACTGTCTACCTGGCCACTGACCAGCGGCTGGACCGGGATGTGGCATTGAAGGTACTGCACCCGCACCTGTCCGCAGATGAAAACTTCCTGGGCAGGCTGGGCAGGGAAGCGAAGGCAGCAGCGAGGTTGTCGCACCCGCACGTGGTGGGCGTCCTTGACCAGGGGAACGACGGCCACACCGCCTACCTGGTCATGGAGTACATCAAGGGCCACACGCTGCGTGACCTCATCAACGAAAAGGGCGCACTCCCGCCCCGTTTGGCCCTGGCGCTGATAGATCCAGTGGTTGAAGGACTGGGCGCTGCACACGCTGCGGGCTTCATCCACCGTGACGTCAAACCGGAAAACGTGCTGATTTCCCACGACGGCCGGATCAAGGTCGGCGACTTCGGACTCGCGCGTGCGGTCACCACTTCCACCAGCACCGGTGCATTGATAGGTACGGTTGCCTACCTCTCGCCGGAACTCGTCCTGGGACAACCGGCCGACGCCCGCAGCGACATCTACTCCGTGGGCATCATGCTTTACGAGATGCTCACCGGCCAGCAGCCCTTCAAAGGCGAGGTACCCATCCAGGTGGCTTACCAGCACGTCAATGGAACAGTCGGCCCGCCTTCCGCCCTGGTCCCGGGGCTGGCCGCCGAGGTGGATGAGCTGGTGCAGTGGTGCACCGCCAATGATCCGGAGAACCGGCCGGTGGACGGACACGCACTGCTGCAGGAACTGCGGCACATCCGGACCAACCTCACTGACGCGGAGCTCGACCTGCATCCGCCGGCCGCTGCTGCCGGGGATGCGGGTGCTGCAGGCTCCTGGCATCCGGCCCAGCGCGAGCCACAGCCGCCGCGGCAGTCCCAGGACACAGTGCCTGTCCAGGGTCCCGCCAGCCAAAGCCCTGCCGCCCAGAGTCCCACGGAGGTCATCGGAAGGACCAACAACCCCACCACCGTCCTGCCTTTCGGCAAGCCGGCCGCACCCCCGTACCGGCCATCGCCTGGGCAGTCCCCTTCCGGGGACGGACCACCGGGGCACCTTCCCGGTGCTTCGCGGCACGCGCTCACGCCGCCGGAGGACGATACAGAAGTGCCCTGGGCTCCCCCGCCTCCTGCCCGGCCGGGCAAACGGGCACAGCGCAAGGCCGACAAGGAAGAGGAACGGGCCCGGGCCCGTGCTGCGGCAACGCCCGTAAGAACCCTCAGGGACGGCAGCCCGCGCCGAAGGGGGGTCCTGTGGGTGGCAGTCCTCATTATTGCCGCCCTGTTGGCGACCGGTGCCGGGTGGTTCTTTGGAATGGGGCCAGGCTCCGCCGCCACCGTCCCCCCGGTGGTGAACAAGACGGTGGCACAGGCACAGCAGCTTCTCAGCGATGCCGGATTCCGGTCCACCACCAGCGACGTCTTCGACGACGACGTGCCGTCCGGGCTGGTGGTGGGCAGCGAGCCGGAACCAGGCACGGAAATCCGCAAATTCCAGCCGGTATCCCTCTTCGTGTCCAAAGGTCCCCAACTGTTCCCCCTGCCGGAACTGTCCGGCGGCACCCTGGAGGAAGCCAAGAACGGCCTCAACGCGGCGGAAATGGCCCTCGGAACAGTAACGGAGCATTTTAACGAGGAGGTGCCCGCGGGCATAGTCCTGTCGCAGGAGCCGGCCGCAGGCACGGCTGTCCGCCATGGTACGCCCGTCAGCCTGGTGGTTTCCAAAGGCCCCGAGCCCATACCTGTGCCCTCCGTGGTGGGCCAGGACGAGGACGATGCCGTCGACGCCATCGAGGCGGCCGGACTCCAGGCGGAGGTGGCACGGGAAGAAGTGTTCAGCAGGGATATCCCTGAGGGTGCGGTGGTCAGCCAGGCTCCGGCCACCGGAACTCTCACGCGGGGCGGCACCGTGACACTGACCATCTCAAAGGGACCACGGATGGTGGAGGTCCCCAGTTACATCGGCAAACAGGCCGCCGAGGCCAGGAGGGCGCTGGAGAACCTGGGGTTCCAGGTCCGCGTGAACAATATCCTGGGCGGCTTTTTCGGAACTGTCCGTGACCAGGATCCGGTGGACACGGAAGTGCCGGAAGGTTCAGTCATTACCCTGACGGTGGTGTAGGCGGCAGGCCGCCTGCACCACCGTCAGGGCGCATGAAGAAGCGCGGTATCAGTGCCGGGCGAGGGCGCCTGCCACCAGGAAGGCCATTTCCAGCGACTGCATGTGGTTCAGCCGCGGATCGCAGACCGACTCATAGCGGTCCAGGAAGGCGTCCTGGTCGATCGGGTCGGCGCCGCCGAGGCACTCCGCCACGTCGTCGCCCGTCATCTCCACGTGCAGGCCGCCCGGAACCGTGCCCAGGGCGTGGTGTACTTCGAAGAAGCCGCGCACTTCGTCTATGACATCGTCAAAGTTGCGGGTCTTGTAGCCGTTCGGGGATGTGACGGTATTTCCGTGCATGGGGTCGGTGACCCACAGCACCTGCGCGCCCGATGCAGTGACTTTTTCGACGACGGCGGGAAGCTTTTCGCGGATGTTTCCTGCACCCATGCGGGTGATGAAGGTCAACCGGCCCGGCTCACGCTCGGGGTCCAGCTTGTCAATCAGGCGAAGGGCGTCGTCACCGGTAGTTGACGGACCCAGCTTAACGCCAATGGGGTTCCGCACCCGGGACAAGAAATCGACGTGGGCGTGGTCCAGCTCCCTGGTCCGCTCCCCGATCCAGAGGAAGTGCGCCGACGTGTCGTACGGGAGCCCGGTGCGGGAGTCGATCCGGGTCAGGGCCCGCTCGTAATCCAGCAGCAGGGCCTCGTGGCTGGCAAAGAACTCAACGCGCTTTAGCGCCTCGAAGTCCGCGCCGCAGGAATCCATGAACTTGATGGCCCGGTCGATGTCGCGGGCCAGTGATTCGTAGCGGGCATGTGCAGGGTTCTCGGTGAAGCCCTTGTTCCACTGGTGCACGGAGCGAAGGTCAGCAAAGCCGCCCTGGGTGAAGGCCCGGATCAGGTTCAGTGTCGCAGCGGAGGTGTGGTACGCACGGAGCATGCGGGCGGCGTCGTGGCCGCGGGACTCCGGAGTGAATTCGTACCCGTTGACGATGTCCCCCCGGTACGCGGGGAGCGTGACCCCGTTGCGGGTCTCATCGTTGGACGAGCGGGGCTTGGCGAACTGCCCGGCCATCCTGCCCATCTTGATGACGGGCATCGCCGCACCATAGGTGAGCACCACCGCCATCTGGAGGATTGTTTTGACGCGGGCGCTGATCTTGTCCGCGGTCGCGGCCTCGAACGTCTCGGCGCAGTCCCCGCCCTGCAGCAGGAATGCCTTGCCCTGGGCAGCAGCGGCAAGCCGCTCGCGGAGGATATCAACCTCACCGGCAAACACCAGCGGAGGAAGGATGGAGAGTTCCTTCACGGAGGCGTCAAAAACTGCCCTGTCCTGCCAGCTGGGCTGCTGCGAAATGGGAAGGTCCCGCCAGTGGTCAAGTCCGGGATAGTCGGCTGCTCCGCTCTGGGCGGTGCTGGACAGCGAAAAGACGGGTTTTGCGGATAGCTCAGTCACCATCTAAGACTAACGGTCGCACAGGTCCCCGTGACACCGCACCGTCACGCTGCAGGCCGACGCCGTCACAACAGCAGGTGCGGGCGGCCGCACTATCCTGCGGCGGCAGCCCCGCCGTCGTCCTTGTAGCCCTGCCCGGCAGCGGGGCCGTCCTGCCCTCCACTGGCCGCTGCGCCCTCCGCAGGCGCGGGCGAAGCGAGCGGTTCAGCTGCCGCTGCCGGTTCCACCGGCGTGCCCGCAAGCCTCAGCTTCACCACGGCCGCATACTCATCCACGTATTCCTGCCCGGAGAGCCGCATCAGTTCGAACATGATCTGGTCCGTTACTTTCCTCTGGACGTCGCGGTCCTCCGCCTGGTCCCGGTAGCCGCTGAAGTCCAGCGGTTCGCCGAAGATCATACCGATCCTGCGGATGTTGGGCAGCCGCTTCCCGATTGGCTGCACCTTGTCCGTGCCGATCATGGCCACTGGTATCACCGGCACGCCAGCCTGCAGGGCAAGCCTGGCAACCCCTACTTTGCCGCGGTACAGCCTGCCGTCCGGGCTCCGGGTGCCTTCGGGGTAGATGCCCAGCAGCCCGCCGTGGTTGAGCACCTCCATGCCCGCACTCAACGAGGCGGCCGAGGCGGCGCCTCCGGACCTGTCCATCGGCAACTGGTTGGTCAGCCGGAAGAACGCCGCTGTGAGCCGGCCTTTGATGCCTGTCCCGGTGAAATACTCCGACTTCGCCAGGAAAACCACGGGCCTGTGGACCATCAGCGGCATGAAGATGGAATCGGAAAACGACAGATGGTTGGAGGCGATGATCGCCGCGCCCTCCGCCGGGATATTGTCCAGGCCCTTGACCCAGGGACGGAAGAGAAGCTTTAGCACAGGACCCAGGAAGATCCTCTTCATGACCCAATAGAACACGTAAGAACCCTCTCCGGAAGACGGCCCCCGGTCCCAGCGTCGGGCCTGGCCAGCAGTTCAATGCAACCCTACTCTAGTGAGATTTGTCCGGAAGAGTGACACGATGGAGGCATGAGCGAAAGCAGCAACCCGTCCCCTCCTGCCGCTTTCAGCTACCCGGGCCACGGACCTAATGCAAAGGTTGGCGTGGCAATTTGCCACGGCTTCACGGGAAGCCCTCTCAGCGTCCTGCCGTGGGCCGAACACCTCGCCTCGCAGGGTTACGCCGTGACCGTTCCCCTGCTGCCCGGCCACGGAACCGACTGGCGCCAGCTGGCCAGGACCCGCTGGAGCGACTGGTACCGCAGTTTCGAGGCCGCTTACCTGGAACTTGAGGGCAGGACGGAAACGTGCTTCCTGGCAGGGCTGTCGATGGGCGGCGCCATCACGCTGCTGGCTGCCTCCCGGCATGACGTCGCCGGCGTGTCCGTGGTCAACCCGGGCCTGAGCTTCTACGACCGGCGCGTCCGGGCCGTTGGCCTGCTCAAGTACTTCCAGCGCACCACGCTGCCCATCCAGGAAGAGCAGCCGGCGGCGGCAGCGACCAATGACGGCGACTATTCCCGTACCCCCCTGGCAGCAGTGCACGAGCTGAGGAAGCTCTTCGCTGCCGCGACCCGAGCACTTCCCGGCATCACCGCTCCGGTCCAGGTTTTCAAGTCCCGCACGGATGCAGTGGTTCCGCCTACATCCCTGGCGTTGCTCCGAAAAGGGCTCGGGGGGCGTCTCGCTGAAGTGGTGGACCTTCACAGCAGCGGCCATGTGGCTACGCTGGACGTGGACGCGCCGGAGATCTTCGCGAAATCCAGCGCCTTTTTCCACACCCTCTCCCGCCAGAAGACAGCATCGGAGACTCCGTGACCTCCATCCTGAACCACAGCCCGTTCAGCAGTACTTGCACTGGCGGGGAACCCCGCGTCGGGGTGGTCCTCTCGCACGGCTTCACGGGAAGCCCGCACGGGCTGCGTGACTGGGCCCAGGCGTTGGCCGCAGCAGGTTTCGCCGTCCGCATGCCGTTGCTTCCCGGCCATGGAACCAGCTGGCAGGAACTCGCACGCACAAGGTGGCAACAGTGGCACGGCGCCCTTGACGACGCTTACCTTGAGCTGGATGCGGACTGCGACTACGTCGTCTCAGCCGGCCTCAGCATGGGCGGTGCCCTGGCGCTGCGGATTGCAGCCAGCCGCCCCGTGGCAGGAGTCGTCCTGGTGAACCCGGCCCTGGTGATCGATGACCCGCGGGCGCCCCTCGCCGGAATCCTGAAGCTGGTCATGAAAAGTACGCCGGCCATTGCCAACGACATCCTCAAGGAAGGCATGGACGAGGGCGCTTATCCACGGACCCCGGTTGCCGCGGCGCATGAACTGAACAAGATGTTCCGGGATACCCTGCGGCTCCTCCCCCGGGTCACTGCTCCAGTCCTGGCCTACCGCTCCACGGTGGACCACGTGGTGTCCGACTCGAGCCTGGTGGCCCTGCAGCGTGGACTCACACACGCCCCCCTGGAGCTGGTCCGGCTCGAAAACAGCTACCACGTTGCCACCCTGGACCACGATGCCGGCCAAATTTTCCAGGGCTCGGTTGAATTCATCCGTCAAATCGTCTCCGGCGCAAACCCCCATCAAGCAGCTGCAAGTGCGGCACCGGACCTGGAGGTCACATCCCATGAACAGGCCTGACCCCGGCTCCCCGGACCAGGGCGCCAACCAGGACGACGCTGTATGGCTGGACCTCGTTGCGCGGCTGGAATCTGATTCATCTGCGCCAACCCCGGGCGCCGAAGCCGGCCCCGATGAAGGCCCGTTCCAGGACGCCCAAGCGCCCGGGAACCGGCCTGCTGCTTTCCGGGATTTCGACCCCCTGGGCCTGGCCGGAGCGGCGCCTGCGGAAATGTCCGCGGCGGAGCGGCAGGCGTCAGCGGACAGCGCCGGCTCCGAAGCAGCAGGAGGCGCCCCTGCCGGCCCACGTGACTACGAAGTGGACGAGGAAGAGGACACCTTCGTCCCCGAGGAACCGCCCAGCCTGGCCGGCACGGAACCGCTGACCATGCTCGCCTGGCTCGCCGCCGTGGGCGGCCCCGTGGCGCTTCTGCTGTCAGCCATGTTTTGGCGGTCGGCACCGCTGCTTGCCATTGTGGGCATTGTTGCAGTCTTCGTGCTCGGGACCGTTTACCTGATCATGAAGCTGCCGCAGGAAAAGGACGAGAACGACGACGGGGCCCGGGTCTAGCGGCTTGGCTTCCCCAGGTAATCCACCAGGCAGCGCGGCGGCGCATACGCGCGTCCGCCAGGTCAGCGCCACGTCCGGCTGCTGACCCTGGACAGGTCGGCAGCACCGATCAGCCCGGCATTCGGGCCCAGTGCCGCCATCTGGATCCCGGCGGCGGGGCGGAACCCCCGGCCCGTCAGGTTGCGGGCGAAAGCCTTGCGGGCCGGCTCCACCAGCAGGTCCCCCGCCGAGCACAGGCCGCCGCCGATGACGAAGAGCCCGGGATCCAGCGCCGCAGCCAGGTTGGCGAGCCCAAGCCCCAGCCACTCCCCCACTTCCTCCACCAGCTCGCGGGAGGCTGCGTCACCTGCCAAAGCCAGCTCCGTCACGATGGCACCGGTAATCGCTTCAGCCCGGCCCTCCACTGCGGCAAGCAGGTCCTGGGCCACCGGGGAGTTGGCACGCGCCAGGATCCTGGCTTCACGCCCCAGTGCATTCCCTGACGCATACTGCTCCCAGCAGCCCCGGTTTCCGCACTCGCAGCGGTGCCCGCCGGGCACGATGATCTGGTGTCCGAACTCGCCGGCCACACCGAACCGGCCGCGCTCCACCCTGCCGTCCATCACCATGGCACCGCCGATGCCGGTACCCAGCGTGATGCAGACCAGCCGATCCTCCCCCTGACCGGCTCCAAAGCGCCATTCAGCCCATGCCGCCGCGTCGGCGTCGTTCGCCAGGAGCACAGGCCGGCGGAGGAGCTGCTGCAGGTTTGCCCTCAGCGGCTCGTTGCGCCAGGCCAGGTGCGGGCTGAAAAGCACCGTGCCGCCGTCGAGGTCCATCCACCCGGCGGCGCCTATGCCGACCGACCAGATACGGTGCCTCCTGCCGAGTTCTTCGACCAGCTCCACGATGACCTGCTCCACGGCCCGGGGATCGCGGCCGGGCGTGGAGCGCCGCGCCTCGCTGAGGATCCTGCCGTCGGCATCCACGACGCCCGCGGCCACCTTGGTGCCGCCGATGTCGATTCCGATAGCCAGGCCCTTGCGGCCGAGGCGCAGGTGCTGGCGGAAGCCCTCGCCTCGCTGAGTGCGTGCCCGGCGGGCGGCGGGCCGCCTCCGCCACGAGGCGGGTCTTGTCTGTGGCCCGGCCTGCTCGCCGGGAGGCGGTGCGTACATAGTTCCCCATTCTAGGTGGGCAGGTTTCCCCGGGGCGTGCTGGCTGCCCGGGGATGACGCCCACATGCCGCAGCACCGTTGAGGGCAAAGTTACCCGTAAGTAACTGCAGATCCTGCACGGCTCCGCACGGGCGTACTACTCTTTAGGCATACCCCTGTGCGGGACCTCGGATATCAAAGGAGCTATAGTGCGCGAATTCAGTGTTCCGCCTCTTGTTGTTGTCCCACCGGAAACCAACATCACCGATTTGGTGCTGCGGCAGTCAACCAAGGCAAGCAACCCGGCGCTGTTTTCACGGCTGAATGCCTCCGGGTCCTGGGAGGACATTTCCGCCACGGATTTCCTTGCCGACGTCAGGGCACTGGCAAAGGGGCTGATGGCCAGTGGTGTTGGTGCCGGCGACCGCGTGGGCATCATGTCGCGCACCCGCTATGAATGGTCCCTGGTGGACTTTGCCATCTGGTTCGCCGGCGCCGTTTCGGTCCCCATCTATGAAACGTCCTCACCGTCCCAGGTTGCATGGAACCTCGGTGATTCCGGCGCGGTAGCCGCTTTTGGCGAGGCAGCACATCATGAGGACGTCATCCGGCAGGCAGTGACAGCGGAAGCCCTGACCTCGCTGGAGCACATCTGGCAGTTGGAAGGCAAGGGACTGGACGCCCTCCGCGAAGCCGGCCGCGGGGTCAGCGATGACGATCTCGAAGCCCGCAGGAAGGCCGCCGGCCTCAGCGATACGGCCACCATCATCTACACCTCCGGCACCACCGGCCGTCCCAAAGGCTGCGAGCTCACCCACGGGAACTTCGTAGAGCTTGCGGACAACGCCCTGGCCATCATCGGCGAGATCGTTCACGAGAACGCAAAGACGATCATGTTCCTACCGCTGGCACACGTCTTTGCGCGCTTCATCTCAGTCCTCGCCATGGCGGCCGGCACCACCGTGGCGCACACGCCGGACATCAAGAACCTCCTCAGCGACCTGCAAAGCTACGAACCGACGTTCATCCTGGCCGTGCCCCGTGTCTTCGAGAAGGTCTACAATTCTGCCCTCACGAAAGCGGAGGATGGCGGAAAGGGAGCCATCTTCCACAAGGCAGCCGATACCGCGATCGCGTTTTCCAAGGCCCGCCAGGAGGGCCGCGTCGGGCTCGGCCTGAAGCTGCGACACGCCCTGTTCGACAAACTGGTCTACAGTAAGCTGCGTGCGGCCATGGGCGGTCATGTGGCCCATGCAGTGTCCGGCGGCGGCCCGCTGGGTGAGCGGCTGGGCCATTTCTTCCAGGGCATCGGCCTGCAGGTCCTTGAAGGCTATGGCCTGACCGAAACCACTGCTCCCATCTCCGTCAACACACCGTCCCGGATCAAGATCGGATCCGTGGGCAAGCCCCTGCCCGGCAATGCGGTCCGGATCGCCGACGACGGGGAAATCCTCGCCAAGGGCGTGTGCGTCATGCGCGGCTACTACAAGAGGCCTGACCTCACCGCTGAGACGTTCGACGACGGGTGGTTCCGCACCGGGGACATCGGCCGGCTCGATGACGACGGCTTCGTATGGATCACCGGGCGTAAGAAGGAAATCATTGTCACCGCGGGCGGCAAGAACGTGATTCCTGCCCTGCTGGAGGACCAGATCCGGGCTGACGCCCTGGTGTCACAGGTGCTGGTGGTCGGCGACAACCGGCCGTTCATCGGCGCGCTGGTCACCCTGGACCAGGAGGCGCTGCCCGGCTGGCTGCAGCGGCACGGCCTCGCCGCGGACACCTCCCTCGCAGAAGCTGCGGACCACCCGGTGGTCAAGGCGGCGGTCCAGGACCTCATTACGGCCGCCAACGCCTCGGTGTCCCAGGCTGAAGCCATCAAGTCCTTCCGGATTGTGCCTGCCGAATTCACCGAAGCTTCCGGCCACCTGACGCCGTCCATGAAAGTGAAGCGGGCGCAGGTGATGAAGGACTTCGAAACCAGCATTGAGGAGATGTACGCCGCACCCCGCTCGTAGCAGGCATCACCACCCAGCCCGAGCAACAAGGAAGGGTCCTCCCGCACCGGGAGGACCCTTCCGTTGTCTTACTTAGCGGCCGGGGTTACTGCTCCACAACCAGCAGCAGGTCGCCGCCTTCCACCTGCTCCACGGCGGAGATGGCAAGCCGGGAGACTTTGCCGGCTACCGGCGTCGTAATGGATGCCTCCATCTTCATGGCCTCGATCGTGGCCACGGTGTCACCCGCCTTGACCTCGTCACCGGTCTTGACCGTCATCGTGACAGCGCCGGCAAACGGCGCCGCGACATGGCCCGGCTGGGCCGGGTCTGCCTTCTCGGCGGCCTTGACGTTACTGACCACTGAACGGTCCCGCACCACTACGGGACGGGACTGGCCGTTGAGCGTGCACATGACGGTGCGCATGCCCTTCTCGTCCGGTTCGGACACCGCTTCAAGGGAAGCGATCAGCCGTACGCCCTTCTCCAGCTGGATCTCATGTTCCTTGCCCCGCTGCAGGCCGTAAAGGTAGTCGCGGGTATCCAGGACGGAGATGTTGCCGTAGGTTTCCACGCTCTTCAGGTAGTCCTTGGTGGGCCCGTCGAAGAGCAGCCTGTTCAGGGTGTGCTGGCGGGTCCTGGAATCGGCCTTCAAGGCTGCGCTGTCCTCGGCGCTGAGTTCCACATCCCGGACCTTCACGCTCCGGCCCTGCAGCGCCTTGGTGCGGAAGGGCTCCGGCCAGCCGCCCGGGGGGTCGCCCAGTTCGCCGGAGAGGAATCCGATGACCGAGTCCGGGATGTCGTACTTCTGCGGGTTCTCTTCGAAGTCCGCGGGATCCGCGTTCAGGCCTACCAGGTGCAGGGCTAGGTCGCCCACCACCTTGGACGACGGCGTCACCTTGACCAGGTGGCCCAGGATCCGGTCCGCAGCGGTGTACATGTCCTCGATCGCTTCGAACCGCTCCCCCAAGCCAAGGGCCATGGCCTGCTGGCGGAGATTGGACAGCTGGCCGCCGGGGATCTCGTGCTTGTAGACGCGGCCAGTGGGACCGGGCAGTCCCGACTCGAACGGTGCGTAGACGCGGCGGACCGCCTCCCAGTAGGGCTCAAGGGAGCTGACGGCATCCAGGCTCAGGCCAGTGTCCCGTGGAGTGTGTGCCAGGGCTGCAACCAACGCCGACGCCGATACCTGGCTGGTGGTTCCGGCCAGGGATGCGGAGGCCACATCCACGGCATCGACGCCTGCGTCGACGGCAGCCAGGAGGGTTGCCAGCTGGCCTCCCGCGGTGTCGTGGGTGTGCAGGTGGACCGGCAGGTCGAAGCGTTCCCGGAGGGCTGCCACAAGTTTGGCGGCAGCGGCGGGACGCAGCAGGCCTGCCATGTCCTTAATCGCCAGGATGTGCGCGCCGGCGTCGACGATCTTCTGCGCCAGCCCCAGGTAGTAGTCCAGCGTGTACAGCGTTTCCTTGGGATCCAGCATGTCGCCCGTGTAGCACAGTGCCACTTCGGCGACGGCGGTGCCGGTGGCCCGGACGGCGCGGATGGCAGGTGCCATCTGGCTCACGTCGTTAAGGGCGTCGAAGATGCGGAAAATGTCGATGCCGGTTGCCGCGGCCTCGTTGACGAACGCTTCGGTGACCTCCTCCGGGTAGGGCGTGTAACCCACCGTGTTGCGGCCGCGCAGCAGCATCTGGATGCAGACGTTCGGCATCGCCTCACGCAGCGCTGCAAGGCGGTCCCAGGGGTCTTCGCCCAGGAAGCGCAGGGCCACGTCATACGTGGCGCCGCCCCAGGCCTCGACAGACAACAGCTCCGGCATCAGCGCGGTCACCGCGGGTCCGGCCGCCACCAGGTCCCGGGTCCGGACGCGCGTGGCCAGGAGCGACTGGTGCGCGTCCCGGAACGTGGTGTCCGTGACCGCCACCGCGTTCTGTTCCCGCAGTGCCCTGGCAAAGCCCTCCGGCCCAAGCTCAAGGAGCCTCTGCCGGGAGCCCGGCCTGGTCTCCCTGTCCTTGACGGACGGGAGCTTACTGGCCGGGTTCGAGTGCAAGGTGAGTTCACCGTTGGGCTTGTTGACCGTAACGTCGGCCAGCCAGGTGAGAAGCTTGGTGCCGCGGTCCGCGGAAACCCTGGCCTTCAGCAGCTGGGGACGTTCGTCGATGAAGTTGGTGGCGACGTCGCCGGCGATGAAGTCGGAGTCGTCCAGCACCGCCTGCAGGAAGGAGATGTTGGTGGAAACACCGCGGATGCGGAACTCGGCGAGGGCCCGGCGGGCCCGAGCCACTGCTGCCGGGTAATCCCTGCCGCGGCAGGTGAGCTTGACCAGCATGGAGTCAAAGTGCGGGCTGATTTCGGCACCCGAGTAAACGGTGCCGCCGTCGAGCCGCACTCCCGCGCCGCCGGCGGAGCGGTAGCCGGTGATCTTGCCAACGTCGGGCCGGAAGCCGTTCGCCGGATCTTCGGTGGTGATGCGGCTCTGCAGTGCCGCGCCCCTCAGGCGTACGGTGTCCTGCGAGAGGCCCAGATCAGCGAGGGTCTCACCTGAGGCGATGCGCATCTGCGCCTGCACCAGGTCAACATCGGTGACTTCTTCCGTGACCGTGTGCTCCACCTGGATGCGCGGGTTCATCTCAATGAAAACGTGCTGGCCGGCCCGTTCACCGACGGTGTCGACGAGGAATTCCACGGTGCCGGCATTGACGTAGTTCAGGGCCTTGGCGAACTTGACGGCGTCCCGGTACAGCGCCTGCCGGATGCCTTCATCAAGGTTTGGGGCAGGGGCGATCTCGATGACCTTCTGGTGGCGCCGCTGGATGGAGCAATCCCGCTCGAAGAGGTGCATCACGTTACCCTCAGCATCGGCCAGGATCTGCACCTCGATGTGCCGCGGCCGCAGGACTGCCTGCTCAAGGAACATGGTGGGGTCGCCAAAAGCGGCATCCGCCTCACGCATCGCGGCCTGAAGCGCCTCCGGCAGCGCTTCGCGCGTGTCCACCCGGCGCATACCGCGGCCGCCGCCCCCGGCCACGGCCTTGGCGAAGATGGGGAATCCAATTTCGTCGGCTGCCGCCAGGAGTTCGTCCAGATCCTTGGAGGGTGCGCTGGACTTCAGGACAGGCACACCGGCGTCACGGGCGGCCTTGAGCGCTGCCACCTTGTTGCCGGCGAGTTCCAGCACTTCAGCCGGCGGGCCGACGAAGGTGATGCCGGCGGCCTTGGCTGCGCGGGCCAGGTCCGGATTCTCGGAAAGGAACCCGTAGCCGGGGTAAATGGCGTCCGCGCCGGACTCCTTTGCCACCCGCACTACTTCCTCAACATCCAGGTAGGCCCGGACGGGGTGGCCTTCTTCGCCAATCAGGTATGCCTCGTCGGCTTTCTGGCGGTGAATCGAGTTTCTGTCCTCATGGGGAAAAACGGCAACGGTCTTGGCACCAAGCTCGTAGCCGGCGCGGAAGGCCCTGATCGCGATTTCGCCGCGGTTGGCCACCAAAACTTTGGAAAACATACTTCTCCTGCATCATTGCGGGTGGATCGGTGAGTGGTCACAGTGTCTAGGACCTACAAGGACAAACACAAATCTTTGTGGCCACCGTCACAGATTTTCCCGTCATGTCCGAACCCTTCTGCCGGCCCGGCCGGAAACCGCCCTCCGCAGCACGTCGGTGCCGTGCCGACGCCCGATAAAGCAGGATTCGCCGACGCATCAACATATGATGAGTGGGGCGGCAGGACCGTCCGGCTTCGGCACTGCCGGAGCAAACATTACCCCCAACACGGCATCCGGCGTTAGGTTTTGGTCTCTCAAGTGCAAGTAGTCAGCATCAGCAGCCTTAAGGGTGGAGTCGGCAAGACTTCCGTCACCACAGGATTGGCGTCTGCGGCGCTGGCCGCAGGCATCAGCACGCTGGTGGTGGACCTTGATCCCCACGCAGATGCCACCACTGCCCTGGGTGTGCAGCCCGGCGATCAGCTGGACATTGGCAGGATGCTGAAGAGCCCGCGGCGGGCGAAACTGGCCGAAAACGTGGTGGGCAGCAGCTGGACAGCCAGGGCACAGACCAACGGTTTCGGCGCCGCCGTCCTGGACGTCGCGGTCGGCTCCGCCTACACCGGCATCTATGACCGGCCGGACCTTGGCCGCCGCGACCTGCGCAGGCTGTCCGCAGTCCTGGCCACCGGGGACGACTACCAGCTTGTCCTGGTCGACTGCCCGCCGTCCCTTAACGGCCTGACCCGGATGGCATGGTCTGCCAGCGACAAAGTGGCTCTCGTTGCGGAACCTGGATTGTTCTCCGTGGCCGGTACGGAGCGCACCATGCGGGCCATCCAGCTTTTCCGCCAGGAGTTCGCCCCCAACCTCTCACCCGCCGGCATTGTGGCCAACCGGGTGCGGACCGGCTCTTCCGAACACACGTACCGCCTCGCCGAAATGGAGTCCATGTTCGGGGACCTGCTCCTGAACCCGCGGATTCCCGAGCAGGCGAACTGGCAACAGATCCAGGGCGCTGCGCACCCGGTGCACCACTGGCCGGGGGATTCAGCGAAATCGGCTGCGGCCCTGTTTGATGAGCTGCTGGCCAACCTGATGGCGGCGGGAAACGGGCTGCGAAGCCGCGCCAGGTAAAAGGACTCGAAGACTTAACAGCAGGAGCCGCCCTCCGTGCGGAGGGCGGCTCCTGTTGTTAAGGTTTCAGTCCCGAGGGCTCAGCCGGTCTTGCGCGCTGCCCGGCGCTTGCTCAGTTCGTCGTCCGGAAAGGACTGTTCGGCTGCATGTTCGCTGGGCAGGGAAGCCAGGCTGCCTTCCACTTCCCGCCACACGCGTCCGACCGCGATGCCGAAGACGCCCTGTCCGCCCTGCACCAGGTCGATCACCTCGTCGGCGGAGGTGCACTCGTAGACGCTCGCGCCGTCGCTCATCAGGGTGATCTGGGCAAGGTCCTCCACGCCGCGTTCGCGCAGGTGCTCCACTGCGGTCCGGATCTGCTGCAGCGACACTCCGGTGTCCAGCAACCGCTTGACCACCTTGAGGACAAGGATGTCGCGGAAACCGTACAGGCGCTGGGATCCGGACCCGGCGGCACCGCGGACTGCGGGTTCCACCAGGCCGGTGCGGGCCCAGTAGTCCAGCTGGCGATAGGTGATTCCCGCCGCCTTGCATGCCGTGGGGCCGCGATAGCCCGCGTCCTCGTCCAGCACGGGGAGGTCCTCGGTAAACAGGAGGCCCTGGGCACCGCTCGCGGGCACAGCAACACCAGCCGTGGGCTGCTTCAGCCCGCCTGCTTCGCCTTTGGGACTCACCTGGATCCTCCTTGGTCATACGCTCCCGGGGAATTACTGCAGCAGCAGTGCATGAAGGCCATGCATGTAATTTTCGCGGGGCGCACTTTCCAGTGTGACTTGCGCGGCTGCCGTAAGCAATGGGAACTTGATACTTCGACGTTAGGCCTGGCAGGCAGCAAGGTCAAAGACCCTGCGTCGTTTCATCGGGCGTGTCGAAACATTCAGCCTTAACTTTAACCTTAACGTGACCTTAGCCGTCGAAATCCTCGGGTTCCACATCGTCCAGGAACTCCCGGAAACGCCGCAGTTCACGCTCTTCGTCCACGGTGGGGCCCGGCTCGGTGTCCTCCCCCTCATCATGCTCAGTGATGCGCACTCCCGCCTCATCCATGACGGAGTCCGCGCACCAGATCCGGCATTTTGCGCGCAGGGCCACGGCCAGCGCGTCCGATGCCCGGGAACTCACGGTGGTGCCGTTTTCGAACTGGAGCTGCCCGTAGAAGATGTTGTCCTCCACCGCCACGATGTTCACGCTGACAACCGAATGCCCGAGGGACTCCACCACGTCCACCAGGAGGTCATGCGTCATGGGGCGGGGCGGGACCACGCCCTGCTGGGCCAGGGCGATGGCGCTGGCTTCAGGTGTCCCGATCCAGATGGGAACGTGCCGCTCCCCATGCATTTCCCGGAGCAGGACCAGGGGCTGGTTGGAAGGCAGTTCGATGCGAACGCCTACAATCTCGACTTCAATCATCAGATGTCCATGCGTGAGATGTGGTCCTGCACCAAGGCCCGGTGCAGGGTGAGGCAAAGGTCGCTTATTTCACGGGCGGCCTCAGCTGCCCGTGCCTGTGATGCCGAGTCCTTGCGTGACGCCAACGGTGCGACCGCACGTTCCACCAGGCCGAACTCACGTTCTGCAGCCGCCTGGAAGGGGCGTAGGTGGCGCGGTTCCAGCCCATGGCTTTCCAGTTGGACGCAGGCTCGGGCCACCTGGAGGGCGTGCTCGTCGAACTGGCCGTTGCTGTGGCTGATCAGGCCGAAGCTCAAAAGCGACTGCAGCAGCGGCACGCTGGCCCCGGATTCGGTCCGGAGCTGTTCCTCGGTGAGCTTGCGCCCACGGTTCTGCAGCTCGGCAGCCAGTTCATCGGAAACGATGCGGGGGGAAACAACGACGCCGGGCGGCAGGTTCTCCGGCCTCTCGCCCCTGTCGATGGCATCAAGGTAATCCTTGATGACTTTCAGGGGAAGGTACTGGTCCCGCTGCAGGGCAAGGACGAAGCGCAGCCGCTCGACGTCGCTCTCTGAATACTGGCGGTATCCTGCCGGGGTCCGACGGGGATTGATCAGCCCTTTTTCCTCAAGGAACCGGATCTTGGATGCGGTCATGCCGGGGAAGTCCCCGCTGAGCTGGGCGAGGACTTCCCCGATGTTAAGGACTTGGGGTCCCCGGCGTTCCGGTTGTGCCATTGCCACAGGCAGTGGTCCCGGGTTCAGCCGCGGCCTGCAGCGCCGGCAGGGCTGAGGTAGAAAGTGAGGCGGAACTTGCCGATCTGGACCTCGCTGCCGGACTTGAGCTCCACCCTGTCCACGCGGTCATGGTTGACGTACGTGCCATTCAGGCTGTTCATGTCCACTACTTCGAAGCTCCGCGCCGTGCGCCGGAACTCCACGTGGCGGCGGGAGACAGTGACGTCGTCAAGGAAGATATCAGCGTCCGGGTGGCGTCCCGCCGTGGTGACGTCGGAGTCCAGCAGGAACCTGGCGCCTGCGTTGGGGCCGCTATGCGCAACCAGCAGTGCTGATCCCGCCGGGAGCGCCTCAACCGAGTTGCGCTCTTCGGACGAGAGCTTGGGGGCGATCGTAGGCTCATCCCTCACCGGGGTGAGATGGATCGAGGTGGTCTCCGACGCCCTGGCCGCACCCGAGCCGTATTCCCCGTCGGCAGGGTTCTGTGTGTGGCCAGCCATGGACTCCTCCTCTTCCCGCTGCCGCCCGCAGGCGTGCAACCAACGTATGCCCTCCGGACCCGCAATGCGGGCCCGGCACCGGCCACCGATCCGGCCGCTGACGTGCGAAGACATCCTGCCTGCGCGGCGGTGCCGGACCGGAATTACCGGTTAGCTTTAGCCTACCTGCTGTTCGTACTCCGATGCACTGAGCAATGACTCAACAGCGTCAGCTTCGGCCAGTTTGACCTCGATAAGCCAGCCGTCGCCGTAGGGATCCGAGTTGATGAGCGCCGAATCGGTGTCGAGGGACTCGTTCCGGGCCACCACTTCCCCCGTGACAGGTGCGTAGATGTCACTGACGCTCTTGGTGGACTCCACCTCGCCCACCACTTCGTTCGCGGTGATTTTGGTGCCAACCTCCGGCATCTGGGCGTAGACAACATCCCCCAGTGCGTCCTGGGCAAAATCGGTGATGCCCACCCGTACCACGCCGTCGGCATTGGGGGCGGAGACCCACTCGTGTTCGGCGGTGTAGGACAGGTCTTCGGGAATGTTGCTCATCAGGGGCCTTTCATCGGGTCGAACACCAATGTCAACGCGGCCCGGGAAACGGGCCGCGTTGAAAGTATAGGCACAACTGCCGGAGCCGACGCCTGCGTTTCTGACAAGATGGGACGCATGAGCGAATGTGCGGTTGGCGGGCACGGAAGACACGGCAGGTAGCGGATGCCTGAGCTGCCCGAAGTAGCCGGCCTGGCCGGGTTCCTTGCCGGCCACCTGCAGGGAACCGTGGTGTCAAAGGTGCAGATCGTTTCCTTCGCCGTGCTGAAGACAGCCGATCCTCCGTTCACAGCCCTTGAGGGCCGTACGGTCACGGGCGTGAGGCGTTTCGGTAAGTTCATCAGCATCGACAGCGGCGGGGTTTCCTTCGTGTTCCATCTTGCCAAGGCAGGCTGGATCCGCTTCACGGACTCCCCCACGGACGGCCAGCTCAAGATGGGCAAAGGCCATATCGCTGCGCGCCTTGCCTTCACCGGCCCTGGCGGCCCGCGAGGTTTCGACCTCACCGAAGCCGGCACCAAGAAGAGCCTGGCCGTCTACGTGGTGCGCGATCCGCAGGAAGTGCCGGGCATTGCCACCCTGGGCCCGGACCCGTTCGCCGAGGCGTTCGACGCCGACATGCTGGCTGAAATCCTCGCCGGGAGTTCCCAGCAGATCAAGGGGCTCCTGAGGAACCAGGGCGTCATCGCGGGGATCGGCAACGCCTACAGCGACGAGATCCTGCATGCGGCGAAGATCTCCCCCTTTGCCACCGCCAGATCCCTGGACCGGGATACGGTGCAGGTGCTGTACGACGCCATCCACAGCGTTCTGGGCGCGGCGCTGACTGAGGCAAAGGGCAAGCCGCCCAAGGACCTGAAGGACGTCAAGCGGAGCCACATGCGGGTACACGCCCGGACCGGGCAGCCGTGTCCCGTTTGCGGGGACACCGTGCGGGAAGTCTCCTTTGCCGATACCGCCCTGCAGTACTGCCCCACCTGCCAGACGAAAGGAAAGATCCTGGCGGACCGCAGGACCTCCAGGTTCCTGAAGTAGGCGGGCATCCGGGCTGCCCCCGAATGACTAACGACAGAAGACACTAAAGCGGAAGCGCCGGAGTAAGTCTCCGGCGCTTCCGCTCTTTGGTCGGGCTGACAGGATTTGAACCTGCGACCCCTTGACCCCCAGTCAAGTGCGCTACCAAGCTGCGCTACAGCCCGCTGGTCCGCCGTTCTCCGCTGTGCTTGATCCACGAATCGCCCCGGGATTTCCACCAGCAGTCCGGCCGAACCACCTAGAAGAGCTTACACGATCCCGGAGGGTGCCTGTGACACTTTCCGGGATTCGGGCCCTGGTGTGTCGGAATTAACGCTGCCTGCCGCGCTTTTCCCGGACACGCATGCTGACCTCAATGGGAGTGCCTTCGAAGCCGAACGTTTCCCGGAGCCGGCGGGTGATGAAGCGCCTGTAACCGGGGTCCAGGAACCCGGTGGTGAACAGCACGAACTTCGGCGGCCGGGAGGAAGCCTGGGTGCCGAAGAGGATGCGCGGCTGCTTGCCGCCGCGGACCGGGTGCGGGTGGGCGGCCACGAGCTCCCCAAGGAAAGCATTGAGCCGCCCGGTGGCGATGCGCTTGTCCCAGTTCTCCAGGGCAAGGTCCAGGGCGGGAACCAGCCGGTCCTTGTGCCAGCCTGTCTTGGCCGAAATGTTGACCCGGGGCGCCCAGTTCACGTGGGCGAGGTCCTGCTCAATTTCGCGCTCGAGGTAGCGCCGGCGTTCGTCGTCGAGCAGGTCCCATTTGTTGAACGCCAGCACCAGGGCCCGACCTGACTCGATGGCGAGCTGCAGGATCCGGACGTCCTGCTCGCTGAGGACTTCATCCACGGCAAGGAGTACGACGGCGACCTCCGCCTTCTCGAGCGCGGCCTGCGTCCGCAGGGAAGCGTAGAAGTCTGCACCCTGGGCCATGTGCTGGCGGCGGCGGATGCCTGCGGTGTCCACGAACCGCCAGGTTCGCCCGCCGAGCTCAATGAATTCGTCCACGGGATCACGGGTGGTGCCGGCAGTGTTGTCCACCACCACGCGCTCCGTACCGGCCAGCTTGTTCAGCAGCGAGGACTTGCCCACGTTGGGGCGGCCGATCAGTGCGACGCGGCGGGGGCCGCCGGAACGCTCCACACCCTCGATGGTGGAAAATTCCGGGAGCACATCCATCACGTGGTCGAGGAGATCAGCAACGCCTCGGCCGTGCAGTGCCGATACCGGGTAGGGCTCGCCAAAGCCAAGGCCCCACAGCACAGCTGAATCAGCTTCCTGGGCAAAGTCGTCAACTTTGTTGGCCACCATGATGACTGGCTTCCTGCTGCGGCGCAGCATCTTCATCACGCCTTCATCGGTGGCAGTGGCGCCCACAGCCGAGTCGACAACGAAGAGGACCGCGTCCGCGAGCTCCACCGCCATCTCGGCCTGTTCCGCCACCCGGGCGTGGATGCCGCGGGCGTCGTGCTCCCACCCGCCGGTGTCCACCAGGGTGAAGTTCCTGCCGTTCCAGTTGGCCGAGTACATCACGCGGTCGCGGGTAACACCCGGGGTGTCCTCCACCACGGCTTCGCGGCGGCCCAGGATGCGGTTCACCAGCGTGGATTTACCGACATTCGGGCGTCCGATGATGGCCAGGACGGGGTCGAGCCTGACGGGTCCCTCAAAGTCCTCGTCGCCGTACCCGCCGCTGAGCAGGGCGGCGTCGTCCTCGTCGAGGTCGTAGTCCTCCAGGCCTGCCCGGAGGGACGCCGCGCGGAGTTCCGCTTCCTCGTCGTCAATAGCCGCCAGCCGCTCGGCCACCTGGTCCGTGCCCGTGGGCGTGTAGTCGTCTTCGCCGGCGCCGGAGTGGCCGGGAGTTTGAGTCGTATCGCTCATTGCACTGTCCTTAGTGGTCATCTGCCGGCGTCCCGGCTACTGCTGTTAAATCTTTGGGGGCTTCTGCGTACGGCAGTGGCTGCCCGGTGAGTTGAATGGAGTCCTGGACGTGGCCCGCCAGCGCTGCGCGGATTTCCAGCGCCGCCCTGTCCATTGAAGCACGGCCACTTTCCCCTGCCCGGCGGGTGAGGGTGAGGGCGTTTCCGAAGCTGACATGGAAGCGCCGGCCCGGCGGTGGCACCGAGTCCAGATGCTCGTTGCCGCGGCGGGTGCCCAGAATGGCAACGGGCGCCACCGGGGCACCGGTGGTGAGCGCCAGCCAGGCAACACCTCCGTTGATGTCCGCCGCTTCCCCGCTCCCCCGCGTCCCTTCCGGAAGAATCCCGACGCAACGGCCGGCGTCGAGCACTTGCTTACAGCGCTGCAGCGCTGCGCGGTCACCGGAACGGTCCACCGGCAGCTGGCCGGAGGCGGTCAGCACCCCGCCCAGGAACCCCTTGAACATCTCCTGCTTGACCAGGATGTGCATGGGCCGGGGCGCGGCACCGAACATGACGGGCCCGTCCAGGAAGCTGATGTGGTTTCCGGCGAAGATCACCGGCCCGCCGGTGGGAACGTTCTCGCTGCCAGTGACGGTGGTGCGGTAAACCACGTGGTCGAGCATCCAGCCCACCGGCCTGCTCCACACCGTGGTCCAGCCGGACGGGATGTCCGCCTGGCGGTCAGTCACGGTTGAGGACCTTCGTCACGATCACCAGCGCTGCGGCAACGGTCTGTTCAAAATCGAGGTCCGACGAGTCCAGCGTGACCACTCCGGAGGCTGCCTTCGTGAAATTCACCACCGCTGAGTCCTTGGCGTCGCGGTGGGTCACCTGCGCCGCGAGTTGCTCCGCGTCCTGGGTGCCGCCGAGCTGGATGCCGCGGCGGCGCAGCCTGGCTTCCTCGCTGGCCGTCAGCAGCATGCGCACCTCGGCCCCGGGCGCGACGACGGTGGTGATGTCCCTGCCTTCCACCACCATGCGGCGGTGGTGCTTTTCGATCAGTTCCCGCTGCCGGCGGATGAGCTCCGTCCTGGCTCCCAGCGTGGTGGCCACCGCGCTGACGGCGGAGGAAATGGCAGGCTCACGGATGGCGTCAGCGACGTCGACGCCGTCCACCCGGACGTACTCCTCCTGCGGACTGGTGCTCAGTTCCAGAACCAGGTCCCTGGACGCCTGTTCCACGGAGGCGGCGTCCTCGAGGTCTATGCCCTTTTGGATGCAGTACCAGGTCAACGCACGGTACATGGCTCCGGTGTCCAGGTAGGCCAGACGGAGCCGGCGGGCAACTTCCTTGCTGACGCTGGATTTGCCGGACCCTGACGGGCCGTCGATGGCAACCACCAGGGGCCGGCCGAGGCGCAGCGCGGGCATGGTATCGAGAAGTTCCTGTGTCATTACTGAAGTACCCGCCATCCGCGGTCGTTTAATGCTTCGATCAGGTGGTCGTGCTTGTTGGGCAATACAGACAATTCCACCATGCCAACGTTCTGTCCGGACGAATGGTCCAGCCGCAGGTCTTCAACGTTTACGCCGATTTCACCAATCTCGGTGAGGAGCCGGGCAATCTGCCCCGGCTTGTCATCCACCAGGACCGTCAGCCAGGAATACGCCTGCGGCGGACCGCCGTGCTTGCCGGGAATCCGCGCCTGCCCGGCGTTGCCCTCACTCATGAGCTGCGCCAGATCCAGCCTGGCACCCGGAGCAGTGGGCTGTTCCAGCGTCCCAATGAGCCGGTTGAGGTCTTCCCGCACTCCATAGAGGATCTCAACAACTTTGGCAGCGTTGCCGCCGAGGATCTGCACCCAAAGTGTAGGGTCGCTCGCGGCGATCCGCGTGACATCCCTGAGTCCGTTGCCCGCGAGGGACAGCGCGTGCAGCGGTGTCCCCTGCAGCCGGCTGGCCAGCAGCGACGACATCACCTGCGGCAGGTGGGACACCAGGGCCACTGCCTCGTCATGTTCGTCCGGCGTGAACTGCGAAACCACTGCCCCCAGGTCCGAGGCAAGTGACCGGGCTGCCTGGAGGGCTGCACCCGAGGTCTCCTCGGATGGGCACAGCACCCACGGCATCGACGTGAACAGCTCGCCGCGCGCCGCAACCGGCCCTGACTTCTCCCGTCCGGCCATGGGATGGGTGCCCACGTACCGGGAGAGGTCCGCCCCGCTGGCACGCAGCCGGGCGAGGATCTCCGCCTTGACGCTCGCAATGTCCACCACCACGGAGTCCGGGTAGTCGGACAGGGCCCCTGCAACCACGTCAGCGGTCACGTCCGGAGGAGCGGCGACCACTACCAGCTGGGGGCTCCTGCCGCCCAGCTCCCCGAGCGGCCGGCCGGCCCCGATGTCCACGGCCACTGCCTGGTTGGTGGGCGAGGGGTCGGACAGGTAAACCGGCACCCCCCGCCCCCGCAGGCCCAGTCCGATGCTTGTACCGAGCAGGCCGGTGCCTATGACCACCACCGGACCGTCCAGGTGCCCGCGGCCCTGGCTTTTGAAGGCGGACATGCCTCAGAGTCCTACGGATGCCAGCAGATGGCCGACTTCCTGCTTGCCGAGGTTGCGGATGCTGCCCTGGCGCTGGTCCCCCAGGCCGATGGGACCCACCTTGACGCGGACAAGCCGCTGTACCGGGAATCCGACGGCGTCGAACAGGCGGCGGACAATGCGGTTCTTGCCCGAGTGCAGCACTACCTCGATCAGGACGTGGCCAGGGGTTGAATCGACCAGCCGGAAAGAGTCGACAGAGGCAAAACCGTCCTCCAACTCCACACCTTCCTTGAGCTGGGCACCGATGCCGTGCGGGAACGGGCCACGGACCTGCACCAGGTAAGTCTTGGGCACTTCATAGGAGGGGTGCGTGAGGCGGTTGGCGAGCTCGCCGTCGTTGGTCAGCAGCAGCAGGCCTTCGGTGGCGACGTCGAGGCGGCCCACGTGGAAGAGCCGCTCGCCCTTGTTCTTGGTGTTTTTGAGGTAGTCGCTGATGCAGGGGCGCCCTTCGGGGTCCTCCATGGTGGAAACGACGCCCTTGGGCTTGTTGAAGACCATGTAGACGAGGTTCTCGTCCAGCTGGATCCGGAGTCCGTCAACGTGGATGACGGCAGTCTTTGGATCCACGCGGACACCGAGTTCGGTGACCACCTGGCCGTCAACCTCCACCCGGCCCTCCGCAATCATCTCTTCGCAGACACGCCGTGAGGCAACACCAGCCGAGGCCATGACCTTTTGCAGGCGGACGCCGTCGGCATCATGGAGCTCCGACTGGGGGACGTCGCCGCGCTGCCCCTTTTTGCGGGACGGCTTCCGCAGCGGGCCCAGGTTCTGGCCGAACCGTTCGCTCCCGAAGGCCCGCGAGGCAGCGGTGCCGGGCGCCCCGGCGCGTGGCTTGGATTTGGGCGCTCCCGGCGTTCCCGGGGCCTTCTTTGCGCCTGGCTTTCGTGCGGCCGACTTGCGCGGGGAACCCTTCGCGGACCTTTCAGCGGCAGGACGCCCCGGCTGGGTTCCTGCCTGGTCCGGGTCGATAAAGCGTTCCTCCCGCGGCTTGGGCGCGCGGTGCGGACGCTCGCCGCCGAACGCGCCGCCCTTGGCCGCGCCGCCACGCGAACCGCCGCCCGGAATGTTTTTGCGTCCGGAGCTGTTACGTCCGGAATTGCTACGTGGTGAACCCTGGCGTCCCGCCTGTGTCATGACCCGTCCTTCGACATATTGACCGGAAAGTGTCCAAGGACAACCTTAACCAGCCGTGCAGAAATAATCTGCCCTGATAAATACTCTTGCGTGCAGCCAGGGCGGGCCCTGGCTACAATCCTTCGGCATCGTAGAACTCGGCAATGCCGTCCAGTCCCGGAAGATGTGGAGACAATTGCGGCAACTCGGCCACCGAGCCGATCCCCATCCGTTCCAGGAAATATGATGTGGTCCGGTAGAGGATGGCGCCGGACTCGGGGTCGGTTCCCGAGTCCTCGATCAGCCCGCGCTGGGCGAGTGTCCGTACGACGGAGTCGACATTGACTCCCCGAATTGCGGATACCCTTGCCCTGGAAACGGGTTGGCGGTATGCGATCACAGCCAGCGTTTCCAAGGCGGCCTGGGTCAGTCTGGCCGTCTGGCCCTCCAAGACATATTTCCCCACAATGTCCGCGTAGTCGGCCCGCGAGTAGATCCGCCAGCCGCCCGCGATGTTCCGCAATTCAAAACCCCGGGGGCTGGAGCCGAAACCAGCAGGGCTGGCCTGATCCATATCCGGGGCTTTAACAGTATAGCCGTTATACTCGCGCTGGAGTTCGGCCAGCAGCGAGCCGACGGTTTCAACGGTGAGGTCCAGGCCGGCAGCAAGTTCCTCTTCTGTGGCGGGTTCGTCGATGACCATGAGCACAGCTTCAAGGGCCGCCTTGGCCGTGCCGGGATGGCTGAGGGGGTCAGGCCCACCGGAAGCCGTCTCTCCGGCCCGCCCGTCCCCTGCGGCATCCTGCATCACAGCTGCTCCTCAAATTCATCGCTCAGGTTTTCGGCCGACCAAACCCGCCGTCCGGCGGTCCAATGGACGGCAAGATCGGCGAGCGGCGTCAGCTGGTCAAAGGACACCGCTTTTTCCCGGAACAGCTCCAGCAGCGCCAGGAACCGTGCAACCACCACCAGGGTGGATTCGGCGTCGGAGATGATGGCCCGGAAGGTCAGCGGTGATTCCCGCTGAAGGCGCAGCCCCACGATTTCCGCCTGCTCCTTGACGCTGACGTTGCCGCCATGGAGATGGTTAAGCCCGACTTCCGTGGGTCTTGGCGCTTTCGGCTGGAGGGCCGCCCCGGCCAACGCCGCAAACTGTTCCGGAGTGTGTTTCCACACGAGCTCGGGAAGCATGGCAGCGAAGTGTTCCTCGAGGGCAACCTGGCGGGGGAAGCGCTGCGCTTCCTGGTGGAGGGTTTCGCCCAGGAGGCCGGCCACATGCTTGAAGGCCTTGTACTGGAGGAGCCGGGCGAACAGCAGGTCCCGGGCTTCCAGCAGCGCGATGTCCTCGTCGTTCTCCACTTCCCCCGCGGGGAGGAGCCGCGCAGCTTTCAGGTCCAGCAGCGTTGCAGCTATCACCAGGAATTCGCTGGCCTCATCCAGGGTCCACTCCCCGCCCAGTTCCTGCAGCTTCCGGATGTATTTGATGAATTCGTCCGTCACGGTGGCGATGGCCACTTCGGTGATGTCCATCTGGTGCTTGGCGATCAGCCCCAGCAGGAGGTCGAAGGGCCCCGTAAAGTTGGCCAGCCGCACCTCGAAGCCGGGCTTGGATTCGGCCACGGCCTTGCTAGGGTGCGCCGCCGCGCGAGATCAGCTCTTTGGCCAGGCGGCGGTAGGCATCGGCGCCGACGTGGTTGCCGGCGTAGCTGGTTATCGGCTCGGCGGCCACCGTGGCGTCTGCGAACTTGATGGAGCGCTTGATGACGGTTTCGAAGACCTTGTCCCCGAAGGCTTCCACCAGGCGGGTGATGACCTCGCGGCTGTGAAGTGTCCGGGCGTCGTACATGGTGGCCAGCACGCCGTCCACCTGCAAACGGGGGTTAAGCCGGTCCTGGACCTTGTCGATGGTTTCCACCAGCAGCGCCACGGCTCGGAGGGCGAAAAACTCGCAGATCAGCGGAATGATGACGCCGTGCGCGGCGGTCAGGGCGTTGACGGTCAGGAGTCCGAGGGATGGCTGGCAGTCGATGAGGACGACGTCGTAATCGTCTTCCACTTTCTTCAGGGCGCGGTCCAGGACCTGTTCGCGCGCCACCTCGTTCACAAGCTGGACTTCCGCAGCGGAGAGGTCGATGTTGGCCGGCAACAGGTCGACGTTGTCGACGCCGGTCTGGTGGATCGCCTCACGGATGTCCACCTTCCGGTCCATGAGCACGTTGTAGACCGTGAGGTCCAGTTCATGGGGATTCACGCCAAGGCCTGCGGACAGGGCGCCCTGGGGATCGAAATCCACCAGGAGCACGCGGCGGCCGTACTCGGCCAGTGCCGCGGCGAGGTTGATGGTGGAGGTTGTCTTTCCGACGCCGCCCTTTTGGTTCACCATGGCGATGACGCGGGCCGGACCGTGGGAGGACAGCGGCGCGGGTTCCGGGAACTCCCGGTACGGGCGCCCGGTGGGGCCCATCACCGCGTTGTCCAGGTCAAATTCCGTGCCCTCCAGAGTTGCTGAACCCTGTTCGCTGCTCACGTATCTATCCACACTTTCGATGACGGTGATTTCCTGCCGCTGGATGCCAGCGCCGTTCCTTCTTCTTCCCAAGGTTACAGGGGCCGACACGGTATTCGAGGGAACTTGACTTTGCACGGATGTTGAGCCTTGACCCTCTAGCTGAGGTCGAAGGTTGGAACTTTTCCGGGCACGCGACAGCCCCCGCAGCAGGGACTGCGGGGGCTGTTGCGGCCGTGGCCGTGCGGTAAGGCTAGGCGTTGGCCGGGACCGGCCGTGCCTCGGTTTCTGCCGGCACGGGCTCTGCGTGGCCGGCAATCATGGTCTGCTCGTCGAAGGGCAGTTCACCGGAGAGCACCTGGTTCACCTGGCCGCCGTCGATTTCCTTGACCCAGGTGCCGATCAGGACGGTGGCTACGGCGTTGCCGGTGAAGTTGGTCAGGGCACGGGCCTCCGACATGAACCGGTCAATGCCCACGATCATGCCCACACCGCCCAGCAGCTCCGGCTTGTGGGCTTGCAGGCCGGCAGCGAGCGTGGCAAGGCCGGCGCCGGTGACACCGGCTGCACCCTTGGAGGCAATGATCATGAAGATCAGCAGGGAGATCTGCGCGCCCAGGTCCAGTGGCGTGCCCATGGCGTTGGCAACGAAGAGGGAGGCCATCGTCAGGTAGATGGCGGTGCCGTCGAGGTTAAAGGAGTAGCCGGTGGGCACCGTGACGCCGACAACGGGCTTGGAGACACCGAGGTGTTCCATCTTGGCAATCAGGCGGGGCAGGGCAGCTTCGGAGGAGGACGTGGAGAAGATGAGGAGGTATTCGCGGCCCAGGTACTTCATCAGCTTGAAGATGTTGACGCCGGTGACCACCTTGAGCAGTCCGCCAAGGATGATCACGATGAACAGTGCGCAGGTGATGTAGAAGGCGGCCATCAGGGTGAACATGCTGACGATGGCCTGGACGCCGGTGGCTCCCACGACGGCGGCGATGGCACCGAAGGCACCCGCGGGGGCAAGCCACATGATCATGATCAGGATCCGGAATACGAGCACCTGGCCGTGGCCGATGGCCTTGAGGATCGGAGCGCCCTGCGGGCCCATCTTCTGCAGAGCGAAACCGACGAGGATGGCAGCAAAGAGGGTGGGGAGGACAGGAATATCTCCTGGAATAATGCCAAGGAGGAAGGCAACGGTGCTGTCTACTTCCGCCTTCTTGGACGGATCATACGGAGCAAGCTTCAGGCCGCCACCGGGGTGGATGAGGTTGCCCACCACCAGGCCGATGGCGAGCGCAAACGTGGACATGAGTACGAAGTAGCCCAGCGCCAGGCCGCCCACCTTGCCCACTGTCGCTGCCTTGGCAATGGAACCGATGCCCAGGACGATGGTGCAGAAGATAACCGGCGCGATCATCATCTTGATGAGCTTGATGAATCCGTCGCCGAGTGGCTTGAGGGACTTGCCAACCTCGGGGAACATCAGGCCGACAACCGCACCGAGGATGACGGCAGCGATGACGGCGATGTAGAGGTAGTGCGATTTGTCGATGCCCTTGCGCCGCGCTTTCGCGGTGTCAAGCGACTCTCCTCGTTGAGAAGCCATGATGTGTCTCCTTATATGGATAATCTGATAGACGCTGCGGCACAGTCTCTGGGCTCAGCACGTCCTGCGGTGTGATATCCATCATTGGTCACCCCGTGACACAGCTCACCGTTGCGTTCATATTGGTCGCGGCACGTATTTGGCTGCTGAAGGTGCGTGGGAGGTACCCGTGATCCACCCCTGGAGTATCGCCCGCCGGCTCTTCGTGGCAAACCTGCTGATTGTGGTGGTCTTCATCGCCATTGTCGGCAGTGCCACCTATGTCGATGCGCGCGACCGTACCTATGATGAAGCGGGCCGGCGGATGGCGGGGGTGGCTGCGTCCATTGCGGCCAGCCCGCTGGTGGTGGAGGCGGCAGCTGCGCCGGATCCCACCGCGGTCCTGCAGCCCTATGCCAGGGACGTCATGGCGGCCGCCGGCGTCGACTTTGTCACCATCATGGCCCCGGACAGGACCCGCTGGACGCACCCGCGCGAGGAGGAGATCGGCCGGCCCTACATCGGTTCTGTGGACGAGGCGCTTAGGGGCGGGCAGTTAACGGAAGTGACGGCTGGGACCTTGGGCCCATCCGTACGCACTATCGTTCCGGCCAAGGATTCAGCGGGCCAGGTCAAGGCACTGGTGGCGGTGGGGGTGACAGTCCGTACGGTGGACGTGGCCTTCGCGGGCCGCCTGCCTGCCCTGCTGGCGGTGGGTCTTGCCCTGCTGGTGGGAGGATCGCTGGCTTCCTGGTTCCTGGGCAGGTATCTGCGCAGGGTCACCCGGGGCTGGGGGCCGGAGCAGCTCTCGCAGCTGTTCGCCTATTACGAGTCCGTCCTGCACTCCGTGCGCGAAGGGCTGATCCTCATTGATACGAAGGGCCGTGTGGTGATGTACAACGACCAGGCCGCCGAACTGCTGGGCCTCGAAGGTGCCGGCAGCAAGGATCCCACCCGGCCGCCGTCACTGGCGGAACTGCCCCTGGAGGAGGAGCTCCGGGACCTGTTCGAGTCCGGGCGGCCGGCTAAGGACGAGATCGTCCTCACCGGTGCCCGGGTCCTGGTGGTCAATCAGGGACCGGCCAAAGGCCCGGAGTCCTCCGGCAGCCGCGGCAGGACGGCGGCGCCGGTCTACGGCACAGTGGCTACGCTTCGTGACCGGACGGAGATAGAGGCGCTGGGCACCGAGCTGGAGACCATGCGCACCCTGTCCGGGGCGCTGCGGGCCCAGACGCATGAGCATGCCAACAGGCTGCACACCATGGTGTCCCTGCTGGAGCTGGGCCGGACCCGGGAAGCTTTGGACTTTGCGACCCGGGACCTTCAACTGAGCCAGCAGCTGACCGATGAGATGGTCAGCTCGGTCAATGAGCCGGTCCTGGGGGCGCTGGTGGTGGGGAAAGTGGCCGAAGCACACGAACGCGGCGTCCAGCTTGATGTTGCCACCCAGGGTTCCGGTACCGTGGCAGGAGTAGCCGTGCAGGATCTGGTGACGATTCTGGGAAACCTGTTGGACAACGCCATTGACGCTGCCGCCGAAGCGGCTCCACCCGGGAGGGTGGGACTGAGTGTCGAGTCGGATGAGGAAGGGCTGGACATCGCCGTCCATGATTCCGGGGCTCCAATCGACGCCGGGGCTGCGGAAAACATCTTCCGTCACGGCTTTAGCACCAAGCCCTCCGGCCCCGGCGGTCGGGGCATCGGGCTGGCGCTGGTCCGGCAGGCCGTGCAGCGGCTCGGGGGTACATTGACCATTAACGGACGGCGCGGAGCGAAGTTTGAAGTGTTTCTTCCCGCAGCGGTGTCCCCGCAGAAGGAGCAAACACCGTGAGCAACATCCGCGTCCTCGTCGTGGAGGACGAAGCGGTCGCGTCGGCAGCACACGCCGCCTATATCGGGCGCCTGCCGGGCTTTGAGCTGGCCGGAAGCGCGCCGGACGGCCAGTCGGCACTTCGCCTGCTGGGAGAATTTTCGGCCGCAGGCAACCCGGTGGAGCTTGTCCTCCTGGACATGAACCTTCCGGATCTCCACGGCCTGGACATCGCACGCCGGATGCGGGCTACCGGCATCCTGGCTGACATCATCGCCATCACTGCAGTCCGGGAGCTGGCGATTGTCCGGAGTGCAGTGGCCATCGGCGTGGTCCAGTACCTGATCAAGCCGTTTACGTTCGCAACCTTCGCGGACAAGCTGGAAAGCTACCGGCAGTTCCGGCAGCAGCTCGCGGGCCCGGACGCGGGAGCCGGAAAGACCGGGGCGTCCCAAAGCGATGTGGACCAGGCCTTCGCCAGCCTGCGGGCGCCCTCGGAACTCCCCCTGCCCAAGGGCCTCTCGGTCTCCACACTGGGCTCGGTGCAGGACTTCCTCAGGCAGCAGCGTGATGCCGTTTCCGCCACGGAAGTCACGGACGCCCTGGGCATGTCCCGGGTCACGGCCCGCCGCTACCTGGAGTACCTGGCTGATGCCGGGACGGTTTCCAGGACCGCCCGCTACGGAACGCCCGGCAGGCCCGAGAACGAATACCGCTGGAGCGGGCGATGACCCCCCTGACGGGCGCTGGCTTCGGCAGCCTCACCCACCAGTGCCGGGGCGGAGGGCGCCGATCAGCTGCTCGAGCACCCCGGCATCTTCGTTGATCGGGGGCACCGTCTACTCCTCGCCGTCGGCGGTCTGCCGCATGGTTTTGCGGTGGATCTTGCCCGAACGGGTCTTGGGCAGGGCCAAGGGCGAGGGCTTCAGCGACGGCGCGGGAATCATCGGCATGTAGATGACCCCGCGTCCCCGGAGGCGCCAGCAAAGCGCGCTGCAAGTCCGGGAGGTTCCGAGTAACTGAACCGCCGCCGGGTCCAGGAAAGTCGCGCGGCGCGTCGAGCCAACACTCCCCCGGGGTTGGCCGAGGCTGTGCTCACAGCTGTCCCGATAGCTGTTGGTACCCATGAAAGTGCATCCCGTCCACGACATTGTGATGCCGCGATGCCAGTCCGAAGCCCTAGCCGGAACGAGAGATGTATACAAAAGTGGGAAATAAGTGCCACTTTTCCTTCCTTGCTGGTCAAAGCGACGCCGATTGTATACAGTGGGAGCAATTACTCAAAGGAGGCAACGATGCGCGCCAGCGACAGGGCCTACGCCGCTTTGCGCGACGACATCACGGAGTGGCGCCTCCTGCCGGGCACTGTGCTGGGGGAAGTGGAGCAGTCCGAACGCCTTGGCGTCTCGCGCACTCCGCTGCGGGAGGCACTGGGCCGGCTGACCGCGGAAGGACTGACGACGACGGCAGGCGGCCGCGGCGTCGTCGTCACCGATGTGTCGCTTGAGGACATCGACGAACTCTTCGAACTTCGCGAAACCCTGGAGTGCAGGGCCGCAGCGCTGGCAGCGGAACGCGGCGATTCCGCCGTCTTCCTCCAGCTCCAAAAGGAGCTCCTCGAGGCGCCCGCCCTCATCGATGGCACAGACACCGGGCGGCATGCCTACTACGACCTCGCGGGTCGCCTCGACGCAGCCATCGATGCCGCAGCATCCAACTCCTACCTCGCCCAGGCCATGCGCGGCCTGCGCGTGCACCTCGTCCGGGTGCGCAGGCTCGCTGCCGACGACGCCCGGCGCCTCGCTGCCGCAGCGGCCGAGCATGCCGCCATCGCGGAAGCCATCGCCGCGCGCAACCCCCGGCTCGCCGAAGCGGCCACCAGCCTGCACCTGCACCGCAGCCTTTCCCACGTCAAGAACACCCACACGCCCCACGACAAGGAGCACCATGGTTAAGGAACACCACGTCCGCGTATACAAGAGCGAGGAAAGCCTGCCCCGCGAGGAGCAGCTCGCGTACAAGATCGCCAAGGTGGCCACTGATCCGGTCGCCGTCACCCCGGAGGTCACGGATATGGTGATCAACCGGGTGATCGACAACGCCTCGGTGGCCATCGCTTCCCTGAACCGCAGCCCCATTGTCTCCGCCCGGGCCCAGGCCCTTGCGCACGGCCCCAGCACCGGCGGCCAGGGCGCCAAGGTCTTTGGCATCGGCGAGCGAGTCTCGCCCGAGTGGGCGGCATGGGCGAACGGGGTTGCCGTGCGGGAACTGGACTACCACGACACCTTTTTGGCCGCCGACTACTCCCACCCGGGCGACAACATCCCGCCGATCCTTGCCGTAGCCCAGCACACTGGTGCAAACGGTGCCGACCTGGTGCGGGCCACCGCCACCGGATACGAGATCCAGGTGAACCTGGTTAAGGCGATCTGCCTGCACAAGCACAAGATCGACCATGTGGCGCACCTTGGCCCCTCGGCAGCCGCCGGCATCGGCACCCTGCTGGGGCTCGACGTCGAGACCATCTTCCAGTCCGTGGGCCAGGCTCTGCACACCACCACCGCAACCCGGCAGTCCCGTAAGGGTGAGATCTCAACGTGGAAAGCGCATGCGCCCGCATTCGCAGGCAAGATGGCGGTGGAGGCCACGGACCGCGCCATGCGCGGCCAGACGTCGCCCGTACCCATCTATGAGGGCGAGGACGGTGTGATCGCCTGGCTGCTGGACGGCCCGGACGCCTCCTATCTGGTCCCGCTGCCCGAGGCCGGGGAAGCGAAGCGCGCCATCCTGGACACCTATACCAAGGAACACTCGGCCGAGTACCAGGCGCAGGCCTGGATAGACCTCGCCCGGAAGCTGAACCGCGAGCACCCCGAGGCCACGGATCCGGCCAACGTGAAATCCGTCCTGATCAGGACCAGCCACCACACGCACTATGTCATCGGCTCGGGCGCGAATGACCCGCAGAAGTACGATCCCACGGCCAGCCGCGAGACACTGGACCATTCCATCCCGTACATCTTCACCGTGGCGCTGCAGGACGGATCCTGGCACCACGTGGACTCCTACTCCCCCGCACGCGCCGGCAGGCCGGATACGGTGGACCTGTGGCAGAAGGTCAGCACCGAGGAAGACCCTGAGTGGACAAGGCGCTACCACTCTCTGGACATCTCGGAGAAGGCCTTCGGCGGGTCAGTGGAAATCACCCTCACGGACGGCACCGTCATCAGGGACGAAATCGCCGTGGCGGATGCCCATCCGCTGGGCGCCCGGCCCTTCGGGCGGGCACAGTACATCAACAAGTTCCGCACCCTGGCCGCCGGCCTGGTGGAGGAAGCCGAAATGGAGAGGTTCCTGGCCGCCGTCGAACGCCTCCCGGAACTCGCGGCAGGGGAACTGGACCAGCTGAACATCACCGCCGCCCCCGGCGTCATCGACCTCGGCGCTGCCCCCAAGGGACTGTTCTGATGCTGTACTCCGCCGTTACACCCGAACAGAAGCGAATCCGGTTCCGGGAACTCCTGGCCTCCGGCACCATCCAGCAGTTCCCCGGCGCCTTCAATCCGCTCTCGGCCCGGCTCATCGAGGAGAAGGGATTCGCCGGCGTCTATATCTCCGGTGCGGTGTTGGCCAACGACCTTGGCCTGCCGGACATCGGGCTGACCACCCTCACCGAGGTGGCCACCCGAGCCGGGCAGATCGCGCGCATGACGGACCTGCCAGCGATCGTTGATGCGGACACCGGTTTCGGCGAGCCGATGAACGTTGCCCGCACTGTCCAGGAGATCGAAAACGCGGGCCTTGCCGGGCTGCACATTGAGGACCAGTTCAACCCCAAACGCTGCGGACACCTGGACGGCAAGAACGTGGTGGACCTGGAGACCGCCACCAAGCGGATCAGGGCTGCGGCGGACGCGCGCCGGGACCCCAACTTCCTGATCATGGCACGGACGGACATCCGCGCCACGGACGGCCTGGCCGCAGCCCAGGACCGGGCAAAGGCCCTGGTGGAGGCGGGCGCGGATGCGGTTTTCCCGGAGGCGATGGCCTCGCTGGAAGAGTTCCAGGCAATCCGGGACGCCGTGGACGTGCCCATCCTGGCGAACATGACGGAGTTCGGAAAAAGCGCCCTCTTCACCGTTGGGCAACTGGCCGAGGTGGGCGTGAACATGGTCATTTATCCGGTCACACTGCTCCGTAGTGCCATGGGTGCTGCTGAGCGTACGCTGGACTCGATCAAGGCTGAGGGAACGCAGGAGGCACAGGTGGGCAGCATGCTGACCCGTGCGCGGCTGTATGAGCTCGTTGACTACGAGGCCTACAACCGCTTCGACACCGGGGTGTTCAATTTCCAGGTCCCCGGAAAGCACTAAAACGACCACCGCCGGCTCCGGCCGGTATTCGAAAGGCGACAGGAACAAGGGAGTTTCAGCATGGCTGAACAGGACATCAAAAAAGGTCTCGCCGGCGTCGTAGTGGATTACACATCCGTCTCCAAAGTGAACCCGGACACCAACTCGCTGCTGTACCGCGGCTATCCCGTCCAGGAGCTCGCCGCGCGGTGCAGTCTCGAGGAAGTGGCCTACCTGCTCTGGAACGGCGAACTGCCCACTGCAGACCAACTGGCGGAATTTACGGCGCGGGAACGGGCCGGGCGGGCGCTGGACCCCGTGGTCAAGCAGGTTATTGATGCCCTGCCCACCAGCGCGCACCCGATGGACGTGTGCCGGACAGCGGCCTCGGTGATGGGAGCCAGGCACCCGCTGACCGGTGACTCCTCACGCGAAGCCAACATGAAAAAGGCAGTCGACCTGTTCGCAGCGATGCCGGCAGTGGTAGCCTACGACCAGCGCCGCCGGCACGGGCAAACCGCTGTGGAGCCCCGTGAGGACCTGGGCTACTCGGCCAACTTCCTGTGGATGGCCTTCGGCGAGGAACAGGTGCCGGAAGTGGTTGAGGCCTTCAACGTCTCCATGATCCTTTACGCCGAGCACAGCTTCAACGCCTCCACCTTCACCGCGCGGGTGATCACGTCCACGCTCTCGGACCTGCACTCGGCGGTCACCGGGGCGATCGGGGCGCTGAAGGGCCCGCTCCATGGCGGAGCCAACGAGGCCGTCATGCATACCTTCGACGAGATCGGGATCCGGCCGGAGGAGTCGCTGGAGGAGGCAGCCGCCCGGGCGAAGGCCTGGATGGAGAATGCCCTCGCCCAGAAGAAGAAGGTCATGGGTTTCGGCCACCGCGTTTACAAGCACGGCGACTCGCGTGTGCCCACCATGAAGGCGGCCCTGGACAAGATGATTGCGCACTACGGCCGGCCGGAACTCCTGGGCCTGTACCAGGGCCTCGAGGCCGCCATGGATGAGGCCAAGGCCATCAAGCCCAATCTCGACTATCCCGCCGGGCCCACCTACCACCTGATGGGATTCGACACCGAGACGTTCACGCCCCTGTTCGTGGCCAGCCGCATCACGGGCTGGACGGCGCACATCATGGAGCAGCTGGACTCGAACTCACTGATCCGGCCGCTGAGTGAATACGTGGGCCCGGAAGAGCGCCATCTCCCCTAGGTGCCGCTCACTTAGAAAGTACGACGGCGGCCTGGCCGCCCCGGTGGGCCCCGCCGCCGTCGCTTTTCACGTGTTAGGAGAGGAGGCTTTCGGAGGAGGCAACAGCTTCGTTGTCGTCATCCATGGTGACCACGATGTTCACCCTGCCGCCTTCCAGGACCACCGGCAGCCAGTGGTCGGCGTCCTGCCACATCCGGTCCACCGGCAAGGTGGTGGTGTCGAACCAGGCGGGAGCGATCTCGGCGCTTTCGGCGGGTTCGCCCTCCCACTTCACGGCGGTGAACAGCCGGGTGTCCATGTTCCACTCCGGCCTGGCAGGAAAGACAAAGCGCACCGCGCCTGCGTCCCTGAGGTCCTCGTGCCGGATCCCGACACCGGCTTCCTCCCGCACCTCGCGGACCGCGGCTTCAGCATCGCTCTCCCCCGGTTCCACGTGGCCGCCGATGCCCACGATCTTGCCGCGCCCGAAGCCGGTCTTCTTCAGCCCGAGCAGGACCTGGGAGACCCCGTCCACCTCGCGGAGCAGGAAACACAGCGCCACTGCAGCGGCAGCCATGCTCAGCCCAGCGCCCGCGGATGGGCCGCCGCGTAGATCTCACGGAGGGTGTCGGCCGTGACCAGCGTATAGACCTGGGTGGTGGTCACCGAGGCATGCCCCAGCAGTTCCTGCACCGCCCGTACATCGGCTCCGCCTTCGAGCAGATGCGTGGCGAACGAATGCCGCAGGGTGTGCGGGGACACGTCCTTGGTGATGTTTGCCTTGTCTGCCGCTGCTTTCAGGATGGTCCAGGAACTCTGGCGGCTGATCCGGCCGCCGCGGGCGTTGAGGAACAACGCCGGGGTGCCTTTTCCCTTGGCGGCCAGCAGCGGCCGCCCCCGGACCAGGTACGCGTCGAGGGCCCTGGCACCATACGAGCCCAGGGGTACCAGCCGTTCCTTGGACCCCTTGCCGAAGAGACGCACGATGGCGGGTCCGGACTCGGCGGCGTCAAGGGAAATGTCATCCACGTCGAGGCCAACTGCCTCGCTGATGCGGGCTCCGGTGGAATACAGGAATTCCAGCAGGGCCCGGTCCCGCAAACCTGTGGCCGTGTCCGTTCCGGCTGCCTCAAGGATCCTGGTCACTTCATCCACGCTGATGGCCTTGGGCAGGCGCTTCCCCGGCATGGGCGGATGGACCTCGCTGGCGGGATCGGCAGGTGTGTATCCTTCCAGCGCCCAGAACTTGTGGAGTCCGCGCACCGCAACCACCGTCCTGGCCGCAGACCTGACGCCCAGGGCCGAGCCGCCGTCGGACCCGTCCGAAAGCGCCCGGACGTAACCCGTGACGTGACGGCGCGTAATCTCCTCGGGGCGCCCGCAGCCCGCCGCTGCAAGGTACCGGGAGTAGCGGGCGAGGTCCCGCCGGTAGGCCGCAAGGGTATTGGCTGCCAGTCCCCGCTCCACGCCCATGTGCTGGAGGTAGTCCGTGATGCCGCGCTCAATGGCAGAGGGAGCCGCAGAAGGGGCAGCACCGGCGGCCCCGGCCTCAGGAACTGCTTCAACCGGGGCTGCAGCTTCAGCGGACGGAGCCGGACCCATCAGCGCTGGCTGGGGTGCGCCGGCCAGGGTGCGTCCGCTGGACGGAGCGCGGCGTACCCAGTGCTGCGCGCGGCAGCGGCGGCAAGGATCCCGACGACGGCAGACGGGTTATGCAGGCGGCCCGCCAGCACCGACTCCACGGCGTCGTCCAGGCTGATCCAGTGGAACTCGATCTCGGCTTCCTCATCCGTCCGCTCGTGGCGTTCGTGGTGCGGTACCTCCACCAGGTCCCGCGCAAGGTAGATGCGGATGGCCTCGCTGGAGGACCCCGGCGAATTGAAGAAGTCGGCCAGGACGTTCCAGGTGCCGGCGGCCAGGTCCGCCTCTTCGGCAAGTTCGCGCGCCGCGCCCACCAGGAAGTCCTCGCCCTCGATGTCCAGCAGCCCGGCCGGGATTTCCCATAGGTCCATGCCCACGGGGTGCCGGTACTGCCTGAGCAGGAGGATCTCACCGTCGTTGTTCATGGGGAGGACCGCCACGGCACCGGGGTGCTCGATGTAGTCCCTGGTGAGGGCCTCGCCTGTCTCCTGCAGCTGGAAGCTGTCGCTGACCACATCCCAGATCCGGCCTTCGTACACCTTCTCGGTAGACAAAAGACGGCGCGGGCTCGGTGCATCCGAAACCTGGACTACATGGGTGGCTTCGTGGGTACCGGGCATCGCGCCGTCCTTTTTCTGTTGTGCAGGAACTACTTAGCCGCTACCGTACCCGACTCCTCCGCCTGCGCAGCAGCGGGGGCAGCCGTGTCGGCGCCCGCCTGGTGGTTGAGGGCTGCCTTGACCAGGCCGGCGAACAGCGGGTGCGGACGGGTGGGCCGCGAGCTCAGTTCGGGGTGCGCCTGGGTGGCCACGTAGTACGGGTGGACGTCGGCAGGCAGCTCAACGAACTCCACGAGCTTGCCGTCCGGCGACGTACCGGAGAAAACGAGGCCTTCGGCGGCAATCTGCTCGCGGTACTTGTTGTTGACCTCGTAGCGGTGGCGGTGCCGTTCGCTCACGGTGGTCTTGCCGTAGGTTCCGGCGATGACGGAACCGGCGTCAAGCTTGGCTTCGTAGAGGCCCAGGCGCATGGTGCCGCCCAGGTCGCCGCGGCCCTCGACGAATTCCAGCTGCTCTTCCATGGTGGCAATGACCGGGTACTTGGAATCCGGCTCGAACTCGCTGGAGGACGCCCCTTCCAGGCCCACCACGTTGCGGGCGTACTCGATCACCATGCACTGCAGGCCCAAGCACAGGCCCAGGACGGGCAGCTTGGTCTCGCGGGCGAACTTCAGCGCGCCCAGCTTGCCCTCAAGCCCGCGGATGCCGAAGCCCCCCGGCACGCAGATCGCGTTGACGCCGTCGAGCGCCTGGATGGCGCCGTCGCGGGTTTCGCATTCGTCCGACGGAACCCAGCGGATCTTGACCTTAGTGTCGTTGGCGAAGCCGCCGGCACGCAGGGCCTCGGTCACGGACAGGTAGGCGTCCGGCAGGTCGATGTACTTGCCCACCAGAGCGATTTCCACGTGGTGCTTGGGGTTGTGGACTGCCTCGAGCAGCCTGTCCCAGCTGGTCCAGTCCACATCCTTGAACGGAAGGTCCAGGGCGCGCACGATGTAGGAGTCCAGGCCCTGGGTGTGGAGGGTCTTGGGGATGTCATAGATGCTGGGAGCGTCGGCGGCGTTGACCACCGCGTCGATGTCGACGTCGCACATGCGGCCGATCTTTTCCCGCATGGCGTCCGGCACCTCGCGGTCGGAGCGGATCACGATCGCCTCGGGCTGGATGCCGATGGAGCGCAGCGCAGCGACGGAATGCTGGGTGGGCTTGGTTTTCAGCTCCTGTGACGGTCCGATGTACGGGACCAGCGAAACGTGGAGGAAGAAGACGTTGGTCCGGCCGATGTCCTGGCGGACCTGGCGGGCCGACTCCAGGAACGGCTGGGACTCGATGTCACCCACGGTGCCGCCGATTTCGGTGATGATGACGTCCGGGGCGTTTTTGCCTTCGGCGGGCAGGCGCATGCGGCGCTTGATCTCATCAGTAATGTGCGGGATCACCTGGACGGTGTCGCCAAGGTATTCGCCGCGGCGTTCCTTCGCGATGACGGTGGAGTACACCTGCCCCGTGGTCACGTTGGCGGAGCCTTCGAGGTTTTCGTCGAGGAAGCGCTCGTAGTGCCCGATGTCCAGGTCCGTTTCGGCGCCGTCGTCGGTGACGAAGACCTCACCGTGCTGAAAGGGGTTCATGGTGCCCGGATCCACGTTCAGGTAGGGATCGAGCTTCTGCATAGTTACAGACAGGCCACGCGCACGCAGCAGATGACCGAGGCTTGATGCCGTCAGTCCCTTACCGAGCGAGGACGCCACACCACCGGTCACGAAGATGTGTTTGGTCGTCTTGGATGAGCCCGGGAACCGGGAATTTACACGGGAATTTGATCGCTGCACCACGGAATTCGAGCTTATCATCAATTGGACCTTCCATGGGTCTGGAACTGTTCCCCCAAACGTTCCAGTGTGCTGGCAGGCCGGCCCGCCAGGCAAGGGGTCTCCCTCGCCCGGACCCGTGGCAGCCGGTCCCTCAGGCGCTCTGCGGCAGGAGTTTAGCGTCGTCCAGCAGTTCCTGGGCGTGGGCCTGCGCCGACTCCGAGTCCTCCTGGCCGGCCAGCATGCGGGCCAGTTCGCGGACCCGTTCCGGCCCGTCAAGGAGGCGCACATCACTGGAGGTGAATCCGGTGGCGGTGCCGCCGTCGGCGCCCCGGACCGATGTCTTGGTGACGGTGATGTGCTGGTCTGCGAAGGCCGCCACCTGCGGCAGGTGCGTGACCACCAGCACCTGGACGTGGCGTGCCAGCATGGCGAGCCGGCGGCCGATTTCGACGGCGGCGCGCCCGCCCACTCCGGCGTCCACCTCATCGAAAACGAACGTGGGGACGGGGTCCACTGCCGCAAGCACCACTTCGATGGCCAGCATGACGCGGGAGAGTTCGCCACCGGACGCGCCCTTGCCGAGCGGCCGGGCGGGCGCTCCGGAATGCGGCTGGAGCAGGAAGCTGATGTCGTCGGCGCCGTGGGGTGCCAGCTGGCCGGCGGACTCGATGTTGATCACCAGGGTGGCGTCCGCCATGGCCAGCGCCTTGAGTTCGGCGCTGACCCTTGCTGAGAGGTCCTTGGCCGCTTTGGCCCGGATTTTGCTGATGGCCGCTGCCTGCTTCTGCAGCTCCGCCTCTGCCTTGGCCACTTCGGCGTCCAGTGTCTCGATCCGGGTTGAATCGTCCTGCAGCTCGTCAAAGCGCACGCGGGCGTTCTCCGCCCAGACCAGGACTTCGTCAATGGTCGGGGCGTACTTGCGGACCAGCTTGGCCAGGGTGGCCCGCCGGTCCTCAATTTCCGCAAGCCGCTCCGGGCCTTCGGAATCGAGTCCGGCCTGGTAGCTCGCCAGCTCGGTGGCGATGTCGTTCAACAGGAAGCCGACCTCGGCCAGCCGGGCGGCGGCAGAACCCAGTTCGGCGTCGTGCTCTGCCACGTGTTCCAGCGTCCGTTTGGCGGCGTCCACCAGCGTGGTGGCGTCGCCCGCTTCCCCAAAATCCTCGGCGATGAGGGCCTGGTGGGCCGTGCTCGCGGCGATGCGGAGTTCCTCGACATTGGCCAGCTTGACGGCCTCGGCCTTAAGCAGCTCGTCCTCGCCCGGCTGCGGATCCACCTCATCGATCTCCGCCAGGGCCTGCTCCAGTGATTCCGCCTCCCGCAGCCGGTCCCGGGCGGCGCTGCGGAGCGTGTCGAGCTCGGCCTGGCTGGACTTCCAGTGGCTGTACAGGTCCTGGTAGGCGGCCAGCGGGCCAGCCAGCGTTTCGCCCGCAAACTTGTCCAGGGCACCGCGCTGGGCGGCTGCCCCCTTGAGCCGGATCTGGTCCGACTGGCCGTGTACCACCACCAGGGTCTCGCCGATTTCGGCAAGGACACCCACGGGGGCGGCCCTGCCGCCCAGGAAAGCACGGCTGCGCCCGTCCGCGCCCAGGCGGCGGGCAAGAATCAGCTCCGCGCCGCCGTCGAACTCTTCCGCCTCGGCACCTGCGTCCACTGCCCTGGTAACGGCGGGGTGCCCGGCGTCGAGCTTGAGCACTGCCTCGGCTGTGGCGCTTTTCGCGCCGCTGCGGACAGCGCCCGCGTCCGAGCGCGCGCCCAGCAGGAGTCCGACGGCGGTGACCACCATGGTCTTGCCGGCGCCGGTCTCGCCGGTCACCACGCTCAGGCCCGGTCCCAGCGGCAGTGTTGCGTCTGTGATGACGCCCAGATCGCGGATTCTCAGTTCTTCAAGCATGACTTCACTTTGCGGTTGAGGGATCGGAATCAACATCGGGCAGGCCAGCGTGCGGCACCTGGAGCGGGGGCATGGGCCGCGGCGTCCTGACAACAGGGATGGGGCCGGTGTGCACGGACTCAGCCTTGGGCACCGGGCCCCGCCAGCCGTGGATGGGCAGCTCGAACTTCCGTACCAGCCGCGCGGAGAAAGGAGTCTGATGGGTACGGGCGAGCCTAACCGGATTAGCGGATTTCGTCACTTCCACCCGCGCCCCGGGCGGCAGGTCCACCGAACGCCTGCCGTCACACCACAGCACGCCCTGCGCATCGGTCCGGCCCAGGACCTCTACCGCCAGCCGGGACCGCGGCGAAACCACCAGGGGTTTGGCGAAGAGGGCGTGGGCGCTGATGGGAACGATGACCAGGGCTTCCACCTCGGGCCAGACCACCGGGCCGCCGGCGGAAAATCCATAGGCCGTGGAGCCGGTGGGAGTGGCGAGCACAATGCCGTCGCAGCCAAAGGAGGTGAGTGGACGTTCGTCCACTTCGGTGACCACCTCGAGCATGCGTTCGCGGTTGGCCTTCTCGATGGCGGCCTCGTTCAGCGCCCATGTGTGCCAGATCTTTTGGCCGCGCACCCACACCTGGACGTCGATGGTCATCCGCTCTTCCACTGTGTACTCGCGGCTGGCGATCCATTCAACGGTCTGCGCCAGATCCGCCCGCTCGCTCTCGGCCAGGAAGCCCACGTGTCCCAGGTTGACGCCCAGCAGGGGTACGTCCACTTCCCGTACCAGTTCGGCCGCGCGGAGGATGGTGCCGTCACCGCCCAGGACCATGACCAGTTCAACGTCCGGAAGCTGGACATGGTCGTGGAGGACCTCGACGGGCTGGGCCAGGTGGCCAAAGAACCGCTCCATGTCCCCGAGTTCAGATTCCTGCATCACGGGAACGATGCCCGAGGCATGCAGGAGGGCGCACGCCTCCCAGGCGGCCTTCAGTGAATCCTCCCGGCCGGTATGCGCGAGGACCAGTACACGCCTGCTCATCAGGTTCCGCTCTCTAGTGGTTCGGCCAGATACGTCCGAGCAAGGCAGCGGCCGCTGCCTCCCGCTCTTCGATCTTAGGTAAGTCTTGGCTGATCCTGCGTTTTATCCACAGGAAGTATTCAACGTTTCCGTCCTGGCCCGGCAGCGGACTGACCGCCAGTCCGCACAGGTCCAGCCCGGCCTCGAGCGCTGCCTTGGCTACTTTCTGCACCGCCAGCCGGCGCTCCCGCTCCGACGTCACCACGCCGGTGCGTCCCAGCCGGTCCTTGCCGATCTCGAACTGGGGCTTGACCATCAGTACCAGGTCCCCGCCGGGTTCGGTGCACTGGGCCAGCGGCTGGACCACCAGGGTGAGGGAGATGAAGGACAGGTCGGCCACGGCGAGGGCTGCGGCTCCTCCTATGTCTTCGGGAGTCATGTAGCGTACGTTGAGTCCTTCGTGGACCTCTACGCGCGGATCTTCCCGCAGCTGGGGCACCAGTTGGCCGTGCCCGACATCGACCGCCACCACCTGCGCGGCGCCGCGCCTCAGGAGGACGTCGGTAAAGCCACCGGTGGAGGCACCGGCGTCCAGGCACCTTTTCCCTTGGGCAGAAATCCCGGGGAATGCGTCCAGCGCTCCGGCCAGTTTGTGTCCCGCCCGGCTGACGTAGGTGTCCTGTTCGTCAGCCCGGACGGCGAGGTCCCTGTCCGCGTCCACCTGGAGTGACGCCTTGGCCAGGACCTGCCCGGCCGATGTGACCTTCCCCTCCGCAATCAGGGCGGCTGCATGCGTACGCGACCGGGCCAGGCCGCGTGCCACCAATGCCTGGTCGAGGCGCACGGGCATCAGGCGCCGCCTTTCAAGCGGTCTCTGGATGCCAAATCGGTGTATGCGGGATCGCCGTCAACCGGGACGCTGTCTGCCGGATCGCTGTTGAGGGCTGCCAGCAGTTGGTCGTGAAGCTCGTTGTATGCACCTTCGTGCTCCGCCACGGGAACCTGCGGCAGGGACCCAAGCCGTGCCAATGCCTGTGCCACTGCCGAATCACCGACGTCTGACTCACTGATTTCGGGCCATTCTGGAGCGGGCTGGGCTGCTGCATTGCCCGGTTCGGTCAGCTCAGTCATTCCACCAGTCTAGTGATCAAGCCAAACGAGTTTGGGAGCGTGGAGTGCGGCGGCGTCGGGGGTGGCCGCCCACCACGCTGCACACGCTGCCCGCCAGGAGTTGAGGTTGTCCTGGCTGCCAATGATGCCTACCGCTCCGTTGGCTACGCGTGCCGTGGCGTCGCCGCACGCGTAGGTGCCGTCGTCGTAACTGACCTCCGGGTATGCGGTGTGCAGTTCCGCCAGTGAGCTGATGATGTAGTCCGGGCGCTCGGCGGCGCGGGCAGCCAGAATGGTTTGGCGGGTGTCGACGCCGGTCAGGACTGCCACTGTGGCGAAGCCTGCGTTGTTACCGCCCAGGATGTCGGTATCCAACCTGTCTCCAACCACCAGGGGCCGCTCTGCGCCCAGACGCTTGGCTGCGGAGTGGAAAAGCGGTGCTTCCGGTTTTCCTGCCACCCGCGGTGTCTGTCCTGTGGCAGCAGCGACTGCTGCCACCAGCGTGCCGTTTCCGGGGGCGATACCGCGTGCCTGCGGTATGGACATGTCGGTGTTAGTGGCAACCCAGAGAGCCCCTGCATTCACCACATACGTGGCTTCGGCCAGGTCCTTCCACCCGATCTCCGGGTTGAATCCCTGGACCACCGCTACCGGGTCCTCGCCTTGGCTGTAGACAGGCACCAGGCCGACGAGTTCGATCTCCGCGGCCAGTGCCGGGCTGCCTGTGATGAGGACCCTGGAGCCCGGAGCCAATTCGCCGGCAAGCAGCTCGGCGGCTGCCTGCGAGGAGCTGACCACCTGGTTGTTGTCGGCGGGGGCACCGAGTTCCCTAAGATGGGCAGCCACCTGGGCCGGAGACCGGGACGCGTTGTTGGTCACGTAACCCAGCCCGACACCAAGGCCTTCGAGCTGCTTCAGGGAGTCAACCGCACTGGGAATGGCGTGCGGCCCGGCGTAAACCACACCGTCCAGGTCCGCCAAGAGGGCATCGAACAGTGAAATCAGGGGAACGCCAGCCATGCGTCAGTCTTCCCGCCGGTTCTGCTGGTCTTCGTTGGCGTATTCCATACCCTCTTCCGGCTCCTGGCCGGTCTCACCATGGTTGGTGCTGCTCCCGGCGGGCTCCAGCTCGTCCGGCTCCACCGAGTCTTCGTCCGACTCTGCGTCGTCGGAGAGGAAATAGTCTGCCTCCTGGTCATCAATGCTTGCGTCCTGGGCTTCCGCGGACTTATCAGTCGAAGCCTCTTCACCCGCGTTGGTGCCTGCGGCTGCAACCGGGGCGGCGTGCGGGGTTCCGGATGCAGTGGACGCCCTGTCAAGCAGGCGGCGGCGCTCGGCTTCCTCCCTGGCCTCTTCCTCTTCGTCCCAGCCGAGGTCGATGATGTCGGGCTCTTCGTCGACGCCCTGGCCCAGTGCGTTTTCAGCCACCACAGCCTGCTTCCGCCATTTCTCGGCTTCGGCTTCGCGGCCCACGGCCGCTAGGGCATTAGCGTAGGCACGGAAGAGGCGGGGGCTGTAAGAGAACGCCCGGTTGATGTCCAGCTGCGGGATTTCCAGCTCGGCTACCGCGGCATCCAGCTGCCCGAGGTCACTCCTGGCGCCTGCCGCGACGATGGCGAGCTCGGCCTTGCCCGGGGCGTCCAGGTCCTGGGCTTCCTCAGAGCGTGCAACGTCCAGAGCGCGGTCGGGCCGGCCAAGTCCACGCTCGCAGTCAGCCATGACCGGAAGGTGGACGTTGGAACCGCTGATCCGGCGATAGGTCCGGAATTCGCGCAGTGCCTCGCCATAGTGGCCGGCCGCGTAGGCTGTCAGACCTACAGCTTCGCGGACTGCGGCAAGCCTCCCGCCGCGCCGGCTTGCAGCCAGGGCATGCTGGAAGGCCAACTCCGGTTCCTCATCGATCAGCCGGCCTGCCATGACCAAGTGGCGGGCAACCCACTCTGCGCTCTTCGATTCAAGGGTCTTGATCTGGTGCTGCGTTGCGCGGTCCAGTTCCTTGCCCGTGACGTCCTCGTCGATTTCCGGCGACCGCTCCCGATCTGGACGGTTCGCGCTTCTGAGGTCGCGTACATTCGGCACGCGGACCGGACGGTCTTCCTGGCGGTCCCGCCCGAAAGTGCGGGGCCCTGCATCGCTGCGGGCTGCGTCACCACGGCCTGGGCCACGGTCAAAACTCCGGGGTGCACGGTCCTGACGGTCGCCACGGCCGGACCGATCGCCCCGCTCGTTCCGGTCACCGAAGGGCTTGCGGTTTTCTCCCGCGCCGAAGCTCCGGCGGTCACCCTCGCCGTCACGGCGCGGACGGTCACCGTAGGGCTTATTTTCACGGTCACCAAACGGCCTACGGTCGCGATCCCCGAAAGGCTTACGGTCGCGGTCACCAAAGGACCTGCGCTCTCCCCCGCCGAAGCCCCGGCGGTCACCCTCACCGTCACGGCGCGGACGGTCGCCGAACGCACGCCGGTCACCCTCACCGTCACGGCGCGGACGGTTGCCGAACGCACGCCGGTCACCCTCACCGTCACGGCGTGGACGGTCGCCAGAAGACCTGTTTTCGCGGTCACCATAGGGTTTACGGTCACGATCCCCGAAGGACCTGCGTTCTCCGCCGCCGAACCCACGCCGGTCACCGTCGCCGTCGCGCCGCGGACGATCACCAAAAGACCTGTTTTCCCGGTCACCATAGGGTTTACGGTCACGATCCCCGAAAGGCTTACGTTCCCCGCCCGCCGACGAACCCCTGGACGTGTCATTGTTGTCCCGGTTGCTGCGGGAGCGGAATCCGCGGGGATCACCGCCGGAGTTGTTGTTTCCGCGGAACGCGCCGCGGTCGTTGCCGCCCCGGTTGCCCCCGTTGTGCTCAGCCATGTGGGTTCCTCCTGTTGTGAGCCGACCACTGGCGCAACTGCAGCCGCTCGTATCCGTGTTTCGTTTTCCTACGCAACCCGAAATCAAGCGCTTCGAAGTCCGTACATCTTCATCAATTCTAGTGGAGTCACCCCGACCAGCATGACGATGATAGCCCGGACCACAGCATCGTGGTCATCTTCACACCCGACGCTCTATCAGTTGGGGTGGGGTTTCGCCGGACGCTCTATCAGTCGATGTGGGGTTTCCTTCAACACTTTCTCAGTTGGGGGTGTTCGACGGCGGGTGCCCACCGCGGTGTCCGGGTGCGGATG
>NZ_VAHM01000016.1 GCF_005796185.1 Pseudarthrobacter sp. NamB4 | reverse complement strand
CGTCACGTTCCGAGGCGGTGGCTTCGAAGGGGATCAGGTCGTTGTCGTGGAAGGTGATGCCGTACGCGCCGAGTTCGCTGAGCCGGTGTACGGCCTCAACCGGATCCAGCGCCGCACGGGTGGCGACACCGAACGGGTCGGCGCCCGTCCAGCCAACGGTCCACAGACCAAAAGTGAATTTATCAGCGGGAGTGGGGTTTACAGTCATCGTTGGCACCTCTTTGGGCTGGATAGGTTGATGTATATTTTCTTCGGCTCGAATGCGCGTCCTTAAGCGTTTGCATCGACCAGGGACAAGCTGAGGCAGACACTCGGAGTTAGTAGGTGCTGTTGCGGATGTTTTCGAGTATTCTCAGAACCTCTAGAGCGTCTTCGGGGGGAACAGGGACGGCTCCGGAGCCTCGAAGGGCCGCGGCAACGCCTTCATAGAACGCTGGGTAGTTGCCGCGTTCAGTTGGGATTCGGGATGGCGCCGGATGCCCGGCAGCAGAAACTCCCAGCATTCCCCAAGTCTCCTCCGGCGCAGTTCCGTATCTTTCGTCAGTGGGTAGCATCCCCGACGCCAAGGCAGGCTCCTGACCGTCAAGCCCGTAGGAGACATAGGCGGCCTTTGTCCCCAAGACACGGAACCTCGGCCCCGGCAGTGCTCCAATCCTGCTCATCCAGAGCCTGGATCGGACTCCGGATTGGTGATGCAGTTCCACGAAACTAGCATCGTCATTACCCCCGCCCTCCCGGATCGTGCGCAGGTCGGACCGGAGGTCGGCAATGGGCCCGAATAGCATGAGTGCCTGATCGATCAAGTGGCTTCCCAGATCAAACGTGACCCCTCCGCCCAAGGATGCAGGTGTCAGATCTTGCCATCTGGAGTTCGCCTTAGGTGCCCAGTGCTCGAAGCTTGATTCGAATTGATATACGTCCCCAAGCTCGCCAGAGTCGAGCAGTTTTTTCACCGTCAGGAAATCCCCGTCCCACCGCCGGTTCTGAAAGACGCAAAGCGCCTTGCCCACCTCCTGGGCACGCTGGATCAGCTTTTCAGCCTCCGCGACAGAGGCTGCAAATGGCTTGTCCACCACTAGTGCCACTCCCCTGCCCAAGAAGGAAAGGCCCTGCTCCAAGTGGACGCCAGGAGGACTGGCAAGAACTACCAAATCCAGCTGGTCCGCTTTGCTTGCAAGTTCGTTGGAGTCAGCAACAATTTGCGCGTTGGGGTGCTCTGCTCGGGCCTGAGTGCGCCGTTCGGGATCATTTGTCGCTATGTAATCGAGGGAGAAATCGGGGCTGGCTTCGATGAACGGGCAGTGAAATACTTTCCCTGCAAGACCATATCCGATGACCGCGGTCCTGATTGGACGTTCGGGGGCTGAGGTCGTGATGGAAGTCATAGAGGCAGGATACGCCCCCGGCAATAATTTGTTCAAGCAAACCACATATACGTGCTGTGCCTCGACCGGGTCGCCGGAGGCCGTGGTGAAGTCTCCTGAAGGCGGGCTTTGGTGCATGCCGGAAAGGACGTTGTTCCATGGAAAAATCGTCGCGACCATCATCGGCTGACGTTCTGCCAACGACGAAGGTACCTTTTCGGAGCGAACCAGGGACCAGCCCAACCGGTTCAAGAACGGGCAACAATCTGGATAGCGTTCGACAACACAACCTGTCCACCATCCTTACCATGGTGCATCACGCCGGGAGCCTTCCCCGGACCACGATAACCCGCAGAACGGGGCTCAACCGCTCCACCGTCGCCGCCCTGGTGGGTGAACTATGCCAACTGGGATTGGTGATCGAATCCGCTGCGGAGGCCACAACGCAGGTGGGGCGGCCAAGCTCCGTTGTCCGCTCCAATTCCGGCACCATAGCAGTCGCCGTTAATCCCGAACTGGACGCCGTTACTGTCGGGGTTGTGGGCATGGGCGGAAGAGTCCAGAACCGGATCCGATACCCCACCGAAGGTCCACCCACGGCGAAGGAGGCAGTAAACATCGCTGCGGCCATTATTGCGGGCATACAGGGAGCGCTTCAGGAAGATACACGAATTGCCGGCATTGGAGTCGCCGTTCCCGGCTTGGTGTCACAACGCGACGGGATCGTCCGGCTTGCGCCCCACTTGGGCTGGAAGGATGAACCTGTCACCGAGATGCTGGCAGGAGCGACAGGGTATCCCACCTCGGCCGCGAATGACGCCAGCCTTGGTGCGCTTGCTGAGCGCACTTTCGGCGCCGGTCGCGGTGTTCAAGACATGGTTTACCTAAATGGCGGAGCCAGCGGTGTCGGTGGCGGAGTTATTTCAGGCGGTGTAGCGCTTGGGGGAACGAGTGGTTACGCAGGCGAGCTAGGACATATGCGCGTGCGCAGCAACGGCCACCCGGATAGCGCGGGCTCACGCGGGACCTTGGAGTCGGAGGTCAAGCGGGAGCGGCTGCTCGAAGTGTTGGGCCTGGCTTCAGCAGACGTTAACGAATTTGAGCAAGCTTTACTGGCCTCATCGTCCCTTGCGGTGCGATCTGAGGCCAACCGACAGCTGGATTTTCTCGGAGTGGCGCTCGGTGGCGCGATAAACGTCCTTAACCCCCGTCTGGTCGTGCTCGGAGGCTTCCTCGGATCACTCTACGCACTTAACCCGGAGCGGCTTCACAAAGTCGTGGCACAGGAGGCCCTCCCTGCATCCTGGAGCGATGTACACATCTGTCGGCCCGAATTGGGGGCAAACATCCTCATGGTGGGTGCAGCTGAGCTGGCCTTCGCCGCAATCCTCGCCGACCCTGCAGGCCTAGCAACGATAGAGGCCGGCCGTTCCCTGGAGAGCTCCAGCTAAAGGAACACCAATTGGATTCCCCGTGAGTTCACTGTTCAGAACAACAACGGCATTTCCATGACCGTTAGCAGCTACGGCGCCCGGCTCATCGAGCTCCAGGTGCCTGATAGAAGCGGAACACAGGACAACGTCGTTCTGGGCTTCGACGCAGCGTCCTCCTATAAGCAGCATCCCAACTTGTATCTTGGGGCAACCATTGGACGGGTTGCCGGCCGAATCAAGGACGGAAGGTTTCTGTCCCCAGGGCTGGATTTTCAATTGGGCCGCAACGAGGGGAAGCACCACCTGCACGGTGTTATCGAGCACCACTCATGATCAATGCGTCGTCAGTACTAGTTACAGATGCGGACCTCATATCCACCGGCGCGGTCGCCCCCGTTGCGAACTCCGCCCTGTACGACGCTGAATCTGGTCGCAGCATGGAGCTGCTTACGACCGAGACTTCGCTACAGGTCTACAGCGCAAACCGTCTGCCGAACCTGCACGGGCGCAATGACAGCCTGATCGCTGCAGGCCAGGCTCTATGTCTCGAGCCCCAACGGATTCCGGACTCAACGTCTCTTCCCGGATTCCCCTCTATCGTCCTGATGCCAGGGGGCGAGTACCTGCATACCAGCTGCTACCGGTTCCGCATCCGCTGATTCAACCCCGATCACGGGGTGCCTCAACCAGCTACCGCTTCTGCAGCTCCAGCAGTAAGGCGCCCGGCCTACACGGCTGAATCGTCGTTACTCGCAACTTAAACCCTACTGCTGCCGTTCCAGTGAGACTCCGACTCGCCTAAGCACCGCTCGACCTGTCTGCAGTAGAACTCATTCAAGCCCTGTAACTGCCGGAGTCACCCGGATTATCAGGGCCTTTCCCCATGCTTGAGAGCCTGGAGCCACAGCACAGACCCACCTTGGGGTAACGGAAGTGGTCATTGCTTTTTGTTGTTAGACCCGGCTATATTGGTTGCAAGTGACTTGCATCACTCTTGGGGGAATCGCAACAACTCTGTTTTCAAGGATGAGAAGGAGCTCACGCGTGACACAACACCCAACCCCCAATGGTGATGGTTTCCTGCTCAACGCTGAAGGAGTCAGCAAGCACTACGAAGGCGTGACTGCACTGGACGGAGTGGGGCTCCATGTGCGCCCGGCGGAAATCCATGCTCTGCTGGGTGGCAATGGGGCAGGTAAATCAACGCTGATCAATATCCTGTCCGGCCTGACCACCCCGGACGCCGGCACCATCACTTTCGAGGATCAACCGCTCGAGCTTCAGCGCCCCAGTGATGCGCTGGCACGGGGAATCAACACCATTCATCAGGAGCTCTCTCTGGTTCCGGCACTGACCACTTTGGACAACATCTTTCTTGGCCGCGAGGTGAACTCCAGGTTCCTGGGTTTGAAGGTGAAGCTGGACCGCCGCCACATGGAGGAACGCGTCCGGACACTTGCAGCCGAATTCGGCCTCTCCCAGGAAGACCTCCGATTGCCCGTGGGGGAGTTCGGAGCGCTGAAGAAGCGGGTGGTTGAGATCGTCAAGGCCCTGGCTTTCGACACAAGGCTGCTCATTCTTGATGAGCCCACATCAGGGCTGGAGGAAGAAGAACGCCTCAACCTCTTTGAACACATGCGCCGGCTGCGCGAAAAGGGGGTTTCCCTGATCTGGGTTACCCACCACCTTGAGGAACTTTATGGCCTGGCAGACACGGCCACCGTGTTCCGGGACGGACGCCGCGTGGGTACTGTCGGCGTCGCAGATACCACTGTTGATGACCTGCTGGGCCTGATGTTCGGAATCGCCGCCGGAGAATTCGGGGCTACGACCAATCCACCAGCGCTGTCGGAAACGGACGACGAAACCGGCGACGAGGTCCTCCGGCTCAACAACGTAAACCGGAGCTTTGTCCTGCGGGACATCTCCCTCACCGTACGCAAAGGCGAGATCCTGGGTATATCCGGCCTTGCTGGTGCAGGCAGGACGGAACTCGCCCGCGCCATCATGGGCATCGACAAGATCAGCAGCGGAACAGTGCACCTGAAAGGCAAGCAAGTCAGGTTCAGGGATTCCAGCACCGCATACCAAAAGGGACTCGCCATGTTGCCCGAAGACCGGAAGCAACTGGGGATACTGCCTGAACTCTCAGTGGCGGAAAACATCTCCATTTCCAGCCTTGACCAAGTTTCGCAATTCGGCTTTGTGCTCAAGAACAAGGACGAAACAAACCAGGCAGAAACCTACCGCCGCCGCCTGGGCATCAAGACCTCCGACGTAAAGGAGAAGATCAGAAACCTCAGCGGCGGCAACCAGCAAAAAGCAATCGTGGCCCGATGCCTGAACACTAACCCCGACCTGCTCATCTTCGATGAACCCACACAAGGAATAGACGTCTCGGCCAAAGTCGAAGTCCATAACCTGATCCGGGAATTCACCGCCAAAGGCGGTGCAGCCATCGTCATCGCGTCAGAACTGGCCGAACTTCTCGAGTTGAGCCACAGGGTCGTCGTCATGAAAAAGGGCCGGCTGGTCGGCTCAGTTGACAACATCCCCCACGCCCTCCTTTCGGGGCAATTCGAAGCCGTCAAAAACCGAATCCTTGCAATCTCCGCAGGCAGGACCGAGTCATGAACTTCCAAAGGACCGCCTCACGCATCCTTTCAGTCAACGGCGTCCCCATCGCCATCGCGCTGGTTATCGTCGTCATCATCTTTCAGATCATGTCCCCTGTTTTCCTCACGCCGGGAAGTGTCCGAGACTACATCAACAACGCCATCCCCATCCTCCTGCTCACTGTCGGCGTGGCTATCGTCATCGTGGCTGGAGGCATTGACCTTTCAGTCGGAACCGTTGCTGGCCTTAGCGCTGGAACAACAATGTGGACGTTGGTAAACGGGGCACCGACCTTGGTTGCAGTCCTGACAGGTGTTGGCACCGGGCTGGTCTTTGGACTCTTCAACGGGCTAATGATCACCCGGTTCGGTATCAATGACTTCATCGTCACCCTTGCCACGCTGAATATCGCCGGGGGGCTACTGATTGTCCTGACTGAACAGGTGCCCTTGCAGGGCGTGACCACGCCTGGCTTCTCTGACATCGTCTACGGCAACGTGTTCGGCATTCCCAGCGCCTTTTGGATTGCAGCCATCATTTTCGTGCTCATGCAGTTCTTCCTCGTCAAGACCGTCTTTGGGCGCCGAATTTTTGCAATCGGCATCGCGCCTTCAGCAGCGAACGTCGCCGGAGTGAACGTGGAGCGGGTACGGCTTGGAACCTTCGTGCTGTCTGGAGTGCTTGCCGGTGCCGCCGGCGTCCTGCTGGCATCCCGGCTGGGTTCGGTCCAGGCATTCCTGGGCAGCGGGTACGAATTTATTGCCATCGCAGGTGCCGTTCTCGGCGGAGTAAGCCTCGCCGGCGGCCGTGGTTCCGTTTGGGCTGCCGTAGCCGGCGGGCTCATGCTTGCCACACTCCAGCAAGGCCTCCGCCTCAATGGCGTGGACCCCGTGTACTTCAGCATCGTCACCGGGCTGTGCATCGTCGCAGGCGTCGTCTTCGACCGCCGTATCCAGCAGCTTGCACTCAGCGGCATAAGGAAGCGCCGCAGGACAGGTTCGGCGCCGCCTCCGCCTGATACGAGTCAGGAAGCCCATTTGCTTCGCACAGGAAAGCAGGACTGAGCAATGTCAACGACCGCAGCGACAGCACCCAAAAAGAACTCCCTGGTGGATCGCGTCGGTGCCAGGCTACTGGTGGACCCCACTCTCGGAGTGTTGGCACTGCTCATCCTCATTTGCCTCGTATCCGCCTTCACTCTGCCAGTGTTCCTTGAGCCATCGAATCTCTACAATCTGCTCAACACCAGCCTCGTGGTCATGATCCTTGCCATGGGCATGACGGTAGTCCTGATTTCCGGGGGAATCGATCTCTCCATCGGAACCACCATGGCGCTGTGCGCCGGCGTTGCGGCCACCAGCATGAAGTTCGGGCTACCGCTCTTCGCAGCACTCATTGCCGCCCTGGCAACCGGAGCGCTGGTCGGAATTGGCAACGGGCTGCTGATCACCCGGCTCGGCCTGCCGGACTTCATTGCCACTTTGGCCATGCTCGGTTTCGCCAGCGGCATCCTGTACATCTGGACCAAAGGCGTCCCAATCATCGGCTACATGGTGCCCGAGTTCTATGTCATCGGCGGCCTCACCCCCCTGCTGGCTTCGCTGACCTTGCCGATGATTATCGCCCTTCTGGTCGCACTCGTACTGGGCGGGGTTCTTGGCTCCACCCGGCTTGGAACATATTTCTTCGCGGTCGGAAGCAGCAAAACCGGTGCGATGCAGTCGGGCATCCGCGTCGACCGGATCAGGACGCAGGCCTACATCGTCAGCGGACTCAGCGCTGCTGTTGCCGGCATTATCATGGCCGGCCGGAACACCAACGTCCCCGCCGATCTGGGAAACGGTTACGAGATTCAAGCGATTGCCGCGGCAGTAATCGGCGGGGCAGCACTCTCCGGCGGGCGGGGAAGGATCCTTGGAGCCATCCTCGGTGCCATTACCCTGGCGGCGACCGTCAACCTGATCAATCTTGTCGGCGTCCCGTCGAGCTATCAAAAGATTGTCATCGGCGCGATCCTGATCCTCGCCGTTCTGGCTAACCGCATCAGCGCGATCGTCAGCGGCATCGTCCGACAGCGCAGGGCCCTGGTCCTGGAAGGAATCCCCGCCTAGGACCCACCACCGCCAGACGACAGTTTGGCAAGGGCAAGACACATCACAAGCGAAAGAAGACACAACAATGAGCTCAAACACAGCCCCCGTGACCGCGGGCCGCCGCAGCTACAGGAAGGCCCGCCTCGCCCTGGCAGCGACCGCGACAGCGGCAGGTCTCCTCCTTAGCGGCTGCACCACCGTGAACGCTCCTGCAGGAGGAACCAACGCCGGCTCAAGCGGCGGCGGGACCGATTACCTTCCGGATGAAGCCGTTAGGAAGATCGTCAACGGCCGGGAAGTCAAAGTCGGTTTTGCCCCTCCCATCCTCTCCGAGTTCTACACCCAGGTCGAAAAGGCCGCCCATAACAGGATGAAAGAATACGAGGACCGCTTCGGAGTCAAATGGACGTGGGAGCGCCAGGGCGCCCTGAACGACGCCCACTCCGGCACCGAAACCCTGGGCATTGTCCAGGGATACATAGCCCGCCAATTCGACGCGGTATTTGTCTGTTCGGCAGCTAACGCCTCAACAATGCAGACACTGTACAAGCAGGGCTCCGACCAGGGCATCGATTTCTACCAGTTCAACTCCACAGAAGAACTCGCCAATCCCTCCCAGGCAGAAGACCCGACCGGTGGACTCGCAACCGTCTCCAACATCGGCTATGACGACCGCTGGCAGTCCGGTTACCTCGCTGGAAAGTACATTGCGGAGCAGCTCAAAGGACAAGGCTCCATCATCCAGATTATGGGCCCGTCAGGGTCTGACTGGACCAAACTCCGCCAACAGGGCTTCAAGAAAGCCATCGCCGAATACCCCGGAATGACGATTGTTGGAGAAGCCGACGGCGGCTATGTCCGGGACAAAGGCCTCACCGCGGCCCAGGACCTTCTGACCAAGTTCCCTGATGTTAAGGCAATTTACGGGGAAAACGAGGACATGGCACTTGGCGCATCCCAGGCTATCGATGCCCGCGGCCTCAAGCACTGGGACGGCCAATCCGGCATCATCACCATCGGCGCCGACGGCCTGGTATCCGGCATGGACTCCATCAAGGCAGGCAAACTCACCGCCACGGTGGACGTCAACAGCGCCGAAATGGGCACTGAGATGATCGATGCACTTTTCGCGCACGAATTCCTGAACCAGGAAGTCAACCAGTTCATCCGCATCCCCACCGGTGTTGTTGACAAGTCCAACGTCGACTGGCACCAGGGCGTACTCCAAAACGTCCTCAACGGACCCGGCAAGTACTGACGCAGCACCGCACACTCCCGGCCCGGGTGCAGTTGAATCCGGACCGGGAAACCATCCCAGTCCGAAAACACATGTCGAACACATAGCAGAAAGGTTCCTGCGATGAAGCGAAAAATGGACCCGGTAGACGCAGTAATCGTAGGGCTCGGCGCAGGTGGCGGCCCCGCAGCCAAAGTGCTCAGCGAAGCCGGCTACAAGGTTGTGGGATTCGACAAAGGCCCCTGGCTGAGGCCCGAAGAACACTACTCGGGCGACGAACTGAAATTTCAGAACCGCAGCTACCTGTGGCCCGACGTTAATCTGATGCCGCGCACAGTGCGAAGTGACGAGAACTCAGAAGCCCGGATCTTCAACTTCTCCCCGGTCCCCTCCAACGTCGGTGGCGGAACCAGCCACATGGCCGGATGGATGCCCCGCCCGCGGGTGTCGGACTTCATCTTCCATTCCCTGCACGGCGATCTTGAAGGAGCCAGCCTTGCCGACTGGCCCTACCGGTACGAGCACCTGGAACCGTACCTGACCAAAGTTGAATGGAGCTACGGAATCTCCGGACTGGCCGGCGCCGACCGGGGTGAAGGTTTCCGAAGCAAGCCCTACCCGAGCGGTCCCCTGCCGCCGACCCAATTTGGCAAGAAATTCTATGAGGGATCAAATAAGTTGGGGATCAACTCGTTCCCGCTACCAATGTCACACCTGACCGAAGACAACGCCCTGGGTCGGCCCGCGGTGAACCGCACAAGCTTCTGGAACCAATACGGGGACCCCACCCTAACCCGGTCCAGCGTCGCCACCACCTATATCCCGGAGGCACTTTCCACCGGCAACTTTGAGGTCCGCGCCGACAGCTACGTCAAGGAAGTGAAGGTGGGCAGGGACGGAAAGGCGACCGGTGTCATCTACATCGACCCGGACGGGGTCGAAATCGAGCAGGAAGCGCGAGTCGTAGTCCTGTCGCTCGGCGCCATCGAATCGGCACGGTTGATGTTGCTGTCCTCATCCAACAGGTTCCCCGATGGCTTGGCCAACGACTCGGGACTCGTGGGAAAAAACGCGACCTTCCACGAATACATCTTCGCCGTTGGCCTCTTCGATAAGGACATCGAGGACCCGCTGAACGGATGGACAGGAAACTACCAGAGCGGCGGTTCCACGCACTTCTATGAAACAGATGAAAACCGCGGACACATCGGCGGCGGAATAATCGCCACCACCCAAATCGGTCAAGCAATCAACGCCATTCTTCCAGGACGTCCCGTCTGGGGGCAGGCGATGAAGGACGCCGACCGAGACTACTTCAATTACTCCATGAAGATCGGGTTCATCCTCCAGGACATGCCCCAGGAAACGAACCGCGTGGATCTTGACCCCAACGTCAAGGATGCCTGGGGGATGCCGGTAGCCCGCATCACCAACAAGCCGCACGCTAATGACATTGCAATGAGCAAATGGCAGATCGACAAGAACGTAGAGATCCTTCAGGCCGCCGGAGCAACCAAGACCACCCCTGTCTACCTCGGGGATGAGTTCACCGGCAACGCATGTCACCAGCAAAGCACGGTCAGGATGGGCACCGATCCGGCCAAATCGGTGCTCAATGAATGGGGCCAAGCCCACTCGGTGGAAAACCTGTTCGTTGTGGACGGTGCCGGATTCCCTACTGCTATGGGCGTAAATCCGACCCTTACCATCATGGCCCACTCCTGGCGGTGCGCAGACTACATCGCCAACACCTACATGAAGGGCCGCAGCGAACGGCTCGCCCTGCCCCCCATCAAGAAATCCTAGAAGGAGGAGCCCACAATGGTTTCAAAAGCTGACTGGGAAATCGCCCCTATCCGTATCGATCCGGATTCAACTGAAAAGCTGTTCTTTACCGACCACGAGTGGGACACCGTTGAAGCGGCAGCGGCAAGGATTATGCCTACGGACCATGATCCGGGGGCCAGGGAAGCCCGCGTTATTGTCTTCATCGACAGGTATCTCTCCGGCATCGACTACCTCTACGCTGCTGCCGACGGCAGCGGGTTCCTTCAACTGTCGGGCAAGGACGCCCACGCCGCCCGGGCCCGCAACGCGAACATGCAGCGCCTGTACCGGGAGGGGGTCCGCGAACTCGACCGTAAGGCACGGGAATTGCGTGCACCATCCTTCGCCGAGGCATCGGAACAGGTCCAGGACCAGGTTCTCGAGCAGGTGAGCGGCTTGTCGAAACCCGTTCCCGTCTCACTGACCTCGCGGGAGGTGTACTACTCCCGCCTTCAGGGGAATACGGACGAAGACAAGAGCTTCTTCGACACACTCTGCCTCCATGTCCGCCAAGGGTTCTACGCAGATCCGGTTTATGGCGGAAACAAGGACCAGATGGGGTGGAAAATGGTTGGTTTCGTCGGTCCCAAATCCCTCAAAGACACCATGGACGGAACCTACAGCACCGCCGAGTTCTTTGTTCAGGAGTACGACTGGGAAGACCTCGTACCTGGTTTCAAGCATGGCCAGGAATCAGAAACCGCCGGAAGCCCTGGCGATGCATAGGCCAGCATCCCTATTCGCAGCACCAAAAAACACACTGAGAGGAAAAGACAATGACCGCCTTTGAAGACAAGCTGAACAAGTACGTCGACCGGTCCAACAGCTTCATTCCGGACACCATTGATCTGAGCAAGACCGTCGTTCACGCCCTGGACATCCAGAACCTCTGCCTGGATCCCAATGGCGCGGACTACATTGAAAGCGTCGGCGGTGCTCCCTCCGGCGCTGAATCCCTCGGCCCGGCCAAGAGGCTGATTGAGCTCGCCCGGGAAAAGGGCATGAAGGTCATCTGGTCCCTCTGGGGCATGCATCCGGAAGGAGCAGACATCGGCATTTGGGGCCTGAAATACCCTTCATGGCGGGAACCGAACTCACCCTTCAACCACGGAACATGGAACGGCGCTTTGGTGGAGGGGTTTGAACCCCAGAAGGGCGAACCCGTGTTCCAAAAGCACCGCAACAGCAGCTTCTACGGAACCGCCTTCAACGAATATCTCATGCAGGATCGCGCCGAGTACCTGGTCATCGTTGGATCCTCCACCGCCAACTGCGTGCCCACCACCGCTCGTGACGGTTTCGACAGGGGCTACAAGGTGATCGTTGTCGCGGACAGCGGCACGGCCATCCCACTCAACACCCACGGCCGCAACCCTGAATTCGACAAGGAAACCCCTGAAGGGTACGGCCAGTATTGGGAATCCCTCCGTAACATCCAGGCCCAGTACGCCGATGTGATGTCCAGCGACGAATTCGCCGCCCTGGTTGAGCGCTCTTCCGCAGCCCAGACAAAGTCGGGCGAACAGCTGACCAGCGCCGCACGCTAGACCACCACCGGAGTCACCTGCGTCAGACCATGGACGCAGGTGACTCCATCACACGGGTCGCCGCCTCCCGACTCCACTTGTCCATCCGTGTACCACTGACTCCCAGCTCCACGAAAGGAAAGGCATTGGGACCCTTCCACGTCACAGAACGACGCAAGTTCGGCCGTGCCGGCTGGTCCACCTCACTGGCAGGTTTCGGCTCCGTGGCCCTCGGGAACATGGGCAAGGTAATGACCACGGATACGGCCCGCTCCCTGATCCGGCATGCTTGGGACTACGGAGTGCGCCTATTCGATACAGCACCCATGTACGGCCACGGGCTCGCCGAATACCGGCTCGCTGACGAGCTAATGGATCGGGACCGAAATGATTACGCCCTCATTACCAAGGTAGGCCGCACCCTCCACCCCGCACCCAAAGGGACCTTCGACACGGGACCCTGGCTGGAAACACCGCCGATGCGGATGGAATACGACTACTCTTACGACGGTGTCATGAGACAGGTCGAAGACAGCCTACAGAGAATGGGCACCGACCGCTTCGACGCATTGCTCGTCCACGACACCGACCGATGGACCCACGGGAACCAGTACCTGCAACGGTTCCATGACGCAGTGAACGGTGCATTCAAGGCACTCCAAGCACTGCGCGATCAGAAGGTCGTCTCCGCCATTGGAATCGGGGTCAACGAGACAGACATCTGCATTGCAGCAGCCAACGCCGCCGACATCGACTGCGTACTCATCGCCGGAACATATAACCTCTTGGATCAGCAGGCCGATAATCATCTCCTCCCCCTATGCAGGGAACGCGGCATCGCAGTCATCAACGGCAGGATCTTCGGATCCGGCATCCTCGCCACAGGAACCCAGCCAAACGCCCGCTTCAACTACGCTCCCGCCAGCGCTGACATCATGGCCAAGGTACGGCCTATCGAAGATGTATGCCGCAGCTACAACGTACCCTTGGGAGCCGTGGCCGCCCAGTTCGCCGCAGCCCACCCGGCCATCACCAACATCTGCATGGGAGCAGGCAGCCTCGAACAACAGAACCAAAACTATTCCTGGCTCGAGCAGGACATCCCCTCAGAGCTATGGAACCAGCTAACCGCCGAAGGTCTGCTGGATCCGAATGTCCCCACGCCTGCCCTCACTTATAAATCGTCCACACCGGCAAGGAAATCCACATGATCGAAGAAGCACAGCAGATCGCCGCAGCCGCCGAAAAAGCAGCCAAAGAGGCGGGCCTAAGTATTGTCGTCAGCATCGTAGACATGCACGGAAACCCGGTCCTCCTGCACAGAATGGACCGGGCACCCCTGCACTCCCTGGATATGGCATTCCGCAAAGCCTACACAGCAGCATCCTTCGACGTCGCAACCGAGGAACTCACCGATCAGGTACAGCCCGGCCAGCCACTATATGGACTCGCCGTCAATTCAGGAAGCAAACTCATTGCCTTCGGCGGTGGCGCACCAATCCGTCTCACAGAAGGTGAGAAAGTTGGAGTAGGGATTTCCGGCGGCACCACTCAACAGGACATCGACATCCTCAGGAAAGCACTACAGGCCACCCTCCAGCCCTAGCCGATAGGAGAGGCCATCCTCCGCGCTGATTTGTCTCCCGTGAAGTCGGCCGGCAGGCCTCGGTTCGGCCGTCCGTTGCAGAGCGAAATAAGGTTTAAGTACAGCTCAATGCTGGAGACATCAGAGACCACGGCATGCCTACGCTTGGCAGCGACACAGGCTATGGGCTTGATGACCTACAGGGAGAAGAATCAGCGGGCTTCCCCCATGTGAATCCCAGTGTGGTAGGTTACCACGCACTCCTCTGTCAGGTAGCCGTTTCATGTCGAGGCGGTCCAGTTCGATGACCCACGGGGAACCGGCTGGCGTCCGCCCGTTAAGAAGGGATGCGCTTGTCCCAGCCTTGGCGCCGTCGGGTGTTCTTTCGTTGTCCCGCAGCGACGCCTCTTCCTGTGGGCATTTTGTGCAGCCGCCCGCGCGACGTCGGTTGACGGCGCTGCGGACTTGCGTGTGGCCGCGTGGAGGACTAGAAGTCCCAGTCCTCATCTTCGGTGTTAACAGCCTTGCCGATCACGTAGGACGAGCCGGACCCTGAGAAGAAGTCATGGTTCTCGTCAGCATTCGGGGACAGTGCCGAGAGGATGGCCGGGTTCACGTCGGTGACGGAGGACGGGAACATCGCCTCGTAGCCCAGGTTCATGAGGGCCTTGTTGGCGTTGTAGTGAAGGAACTTCTTGACGTCCTCGGCCAGGCCCACGCCGTCGTAGAGGTCGTGGGTGTACTGGACCTCGTTCTCGTACAGCTCGAACAGCAGCTCGAACGTGTAGTCCTTGATCTCCTGGCGGCGCTCCTCGGACAGGGTCTCCAGGCCGCGCTGGAACTTGTAGCCGATGTAGTAGCCGTGCACGGCCTCGTCGCGGATGATCAGGCGGATCAGGTCAGCGGTGTTCGTCAGCTTGGCCCGTGAGGACCAGTACATCGGCAGGTAGAAGCCCGAGTAGAACAGGAAGCTTTCCAGCAGCGTGGAGGCAACCTTCCGCTTCAGGGGGTCGTCGCCCTGGTAGTAGTCCATGACGATCTGCGCCTTCTTCTGAAGGTTCGAGTTCTCGGTGGACCAGCGGAACGCCTCGTCGATCTCCTTCGTGGAGGCCAGCGTGGAGAAGATGGAGGAATAGCTCTTGGCGTGCACGGACTCCATGAAGGCGATGTTCGTATACACGGCTTCCTCGTGCGGAGTCAGCGCATCCGGGATCAGGGAGACTGCACCGACGGTGCCCTGGATGGTGTCCAGCAGGGTCAGGCCGGTGAACACGCGCATGGTGAGCTGCTGCTCGGCCGGCGTCAGCGTGTTCCACGACTGGACGTCGTTGGACAGCGGCACTTTCTCCGGAAGCCAGAAGTTGTTGACGAGCCGGTTCCATACCTCCACGTCCTTGTCGTCCTGGATGCGGTTCCAGTTGATGGCTTCGACGTGGCTCAGCAGCTTGACCTTCTCGGTCATGTCATCCCCTAAAAGTTGGGTGGGTTTCTCTAAGTTAAAGGGTACGACGGCGGGCGGGCACCCGCCGTCGTACTGGCACGATTAGTTGAAAACTAAAGCATGCAGGAGACGCAGCCCTCAACCTCAGTCCCTTCCAGCGCGAGCTGGCGGAGACGGATGTAGTAGATGGTCTTGATGCCCTTCTTCCAGGCGTAGATCTGGGCCTTGTTGATGTCGCGCGTGGTGGCGGTGTCCTTGAAGAACAGCGTCAGGGACAGGCCCTGGTCCACGTGCTGGGTGGCAGCGGCGTAGGTGTCGATGACCTTCTCGTAGCCGATCTCGTACGCATCCTGGTAGTACTCCAGGTTGTCGTTGGTCAGGTACGGCGCCGGGTAGTAGACGCGGCCGATCTTGCCTTCCTTGCGGATCTCGATCTTGGACGCCACCGGGTGGATGGAGGAGGTGGAGTTGTTGATGTAGGAGATCGAACCGGTGGGCGGGACAGCCTGCAGGTTCTGGTTGTAGATGCCGTGCTCCATGACCGAAGCCTTCAGCGCCAGCCAGTCAGCCTGCGTGGGGATGTGCACGTTCTTGAAGAGTTCGCGGACCTTCTCGGTCTGCGGCACCCACTCCTGCTCCGTGTACTTGTCGAAGTACTCCCCGGAGGCGTACTTCGACTTCTCGAAGCCGCCGAAGGTCCGGCCGGTCTCAATCGCCAGCAGGTTGGAGGCCCGGACGGCGTGGTACACCACCGCATAGAAGTAGATGTTGGTGAAGTCCAGGCCCTCTTCCGAACCGTAGTGGACCCGCTCCCGTGCCAGGTAGCCGTGCAGGTTCATCTGGCCCAGGCCAATGGCATGGCTCTGGTCATTGCCCTTGGCAATGGACGGCACCGAGGTGATGTTGGACATGTCGGACACTGCCGAGAGCGACCGGATGGCGGTCTCGATGGTCAGGCCGAAGTCCGGCGAGTCCATGGTCTTGGCGATGTTCAGCGAGCCCAGGTTGCAGGAGATGTCCTTGCCGGTGTCCGCGTAGGAGAGGTCATCGTTGTACGTGGTGGGCTGGGAAACCTGGAGGATCTCCGAGCACAGGTTGGACATGATGATCTTGCCGTCGATCGGGTTGGCCCGGTTCACGGTGTCCTCGAACATGATGTACGGGTAGCCGGATTCGAACTGGATCTCGGCGAGGGTCTGGAAGAACTCGCGGGCCTTGATCTTGGTCTTCTTGATCCGGGAATCGTCCACCATCTCGTAGTACTTCTCGGTGACCGAGACGTCGGAGAACGGCATGCCATAGACGCGCTCGACGTCGTACGGCGAGAACAGGTACATGTCCTCGTCCTTCTTGGCCAGCTCGAACGTGATGTCCGGGATGACGACGCCCAGGGAGAGGGTCTTGATGCGGATCTTCTCGTCGGCGTTTTCGCGCTTGGTGTCCAGGAAGCGGTAGATGTCCGGGTGGTGGGCGTGCAGGTACACTGCGCCGGCACCCTGGCGGGCACCGAGCTGGTTGGCGTAGGAGAAGCTGTCTTCAAGGAGCTTCATCACAGGAATGACGCCGGAGGACTGGTTCTCGATCTGCTTGATGGGCGCGCCCACTTCACGGATATTGGTCAGCGCGAACGCCACGCCGCCGCCGCGCTTGGACAGCTGCAGGGCGGAGTTGATGGAGCGGCCGATCGATTCCATGTTGTCTTCGATGCGGAGCAGGAAGCAGGAGACCAGCTCGCCGCGCTGCTTCTTGCCCGCGTTGAGGAACGTGGGGGTTGCCGGCTGGAAGCGGCCCTCGATGATCTCGTCCACCATCTGGGTGGCCAGCTGCTCGTTGCCTCGGGCCAGGTGCAGCGCCACCATGCAAACGCGGTCCTCGTAGCGCTCCAGGAAACGCTTGCCGTCGAACGTCTTCAGTGTGTAGGACGTGTAGAACTTGAACGCGCCCAGGAAGGTTTCGAACCGGAACTTCTTCTTGTAGGCACGGTTGAACAGCTCACGGATGAAGTTCATCGTGTACTGGTCGAGGGTCTCGCGCTCGTAGTAGTCGTTCTTGACCAGGTACTCCAGCTTCTCTTCCAGGTCATGGAAGAACACGGTGTTGTTGTTCACGTGCTGCAGGAAGTACTGGTGCGCGGCCTCGCGGTCCGCCTCGAACTGGATCTCGCCGTTGGGACCGTACAGGTTCAGCATGGCGTTCAGCTCGTGGTAGCCAAGCCCCTTGTAGGCGGCGGGCATCTCGGGCTTCTGGGCCCTGGTTACTTCTGTGTCTGCGACAGTCGTGTCCAAAACGTATCCAATCCTTGGTTGACCCGGGTGACGTCTTCCGGCGTTCCCATAAGTTCGAATCTATAAAGGTGGGGCACCTGGCATTTGGCGGCTATGATGTCCGCTGCCAGGCAGTAGTTGTCCCCGAAGTTTGTGTTGCCGGCACCGATGACGCCGCGGAGCAGCTGCCTGTTCTGCGGGTTGTTCAGGAACCGGATGACCTGCTTGGGGACGGACCCCTCTCCCCCGGTGCCGCCGTAGGTGGGCACCACCAGCACGAACGGCAGGGTGGCAACGAGTGGCGCGTCCTTTGCATAGAGCGGGATCCGCGCAGCCTCACGGCCAAGCTTCGCGACGAAGCGACTGGTGTTCTCGGATGCCGAGGAGAAGTAGATGAGCTGACTGGTGGTGGACGCCGCTGCCGCCTGCTCAGGAATCACCACGCGCTGAGCCGCGCGGGAATCCTGGACTGCTGATGCTGCCGTGGGAGTCACCTCAGCTGGTTGATGGTTGGCAGGGGAAGGAATAATCCTTAAGCCACGGAGGAAACGGCGGAGAGCGCCAGTTCCTCGATCTTGTCCGGACGGAAGCCTGACCAGTGGTCCTGGTCGGTGACCACAACGGGAGCCTGCATGTAGCCCAGTGCCTTCAGCCGCTCAAGGGCCTCGGCGTCCTGGGAGATGTCAACGCTCTGGTAGGTGATGCCCTTCTTATCGAGCGCCCGGTAGGTGGCGTTGCACTGAACACAAGCAGGCTTCGTGTAAACCGTTACGGTCATGGTTCCTGTCCCCTTTTCTGGAAAACTTGCTGGTCCGGTGTTCCCGCCCAAGCTGTACCTAGATACTACATCTAGTGCAGACGCCTCTTTGGAACCCCAAGATGATGTATTACAAGTATGTCATTTAATGCACCTTTAATCCACAGGCAGGCCCCCTCAAAATGTCCGGAATCCCGCTGATTTTGCAGACGGAATCCACATCCTGTGGAGTACTTAGCCACATTTAAGGCCCAGCGTGTCGGGGAAAAGACGGCGTGTCGCGGCACTGCTGCAGACGATTCCAGGCACCACACAGGGGCTCCTGAGTGAAATTTGGAACAGCCTGTGGTGACTAATCCCACTGACCCCAGGTCGGCCGCCGGCACCTCCGGCTGCTGCTAGAGCTGGAACCCTCGGCGGTACAGCACAATCTGCTGCACCTAAAGGGAGCCGGACTGGAACCCTGGCCGGGAGTAGCATCGGTAGCACAGCCCCGTCCGCTGTCTGGGCATGCCCGCCCAGCCGCGGGTCCGCTTCCAAGGGTGACGTCGTCCTCGCGGCTGGCAGGTGGTACATCCGGCAGACTGTAAGACCCATTTGGAGGTCACGCGGCTCGGTTTGTTCGCATCCACCGCATCAACCCTGGGCTACACCGCTTCGGCTGTCCCCCAAAAGATGGCTGCGCTGAGCCGGGATACGGCGTTTTCCTCTTCCAGCGCCCGCGCGCAGCGTGGTGCCACGGAGGCCGCCGTCGTGGTAACCGCCACGCGCGCAAAAGGTGCTCGCGGACATGGAGGCACTGATGGCCGCAGCCTCCAAAACCCAGCACACGGCCAACCAGGAACTAAGGCGGCACCTTCCCCAGCCTGGCAACCGTCCTACGAAGGATTTTGAGAACTTTGCATGGAGAAACCTAGGCATTGAGCTGGAAAGTCTCCGTGGCGGAACAGCGCCGGACCATCCGGGGCTGCGCACGGGCGGGGCTTCAACGCAAGCCTCGAAATAGCTTGCGTGAGGCTTGGGATGTAAACAATATTGCTACAGGGAGTAGCCAATGTTTTGGTACCGGCAAGCAGCGGGAGGTTCTGGATTATGTAGTCCAATTTCATTCCGTAAGGACGCAGCCACACCGACTATCGCTTTTGGCCATTATTCCCGCGAACAGTATGGCCATGCTGTGCAGTTCTCTGTATGTTGATTGTGTGAAGGTCACTATCTGCAAACCACATGAACTCGGTTTCGGTGAATTGAGCCTCTGGCGCAATTGGCAGAAGGCCGACCCTCGGCTTGCCAGCCCGTTCCTGGCTCCCGAGTTCGCTATCGCCTTTGCTAATCACTTTGAGGCAGCCCGGGTGGCTGTCCTTGAGGACGAAGCGAACATCGTTGGGTTCTTCCCATATGAGAAGCGCCCTCTGGGGGTGGGAACGACTTTGGCGTACAACTTCTCCGATACCCAAGCGGTGATTTGTAGCGCCGGATTCCAATTCGATCCAATTGAGCTACTTCAAGCCTGCGGGGTTGCGGTGTTGGAATTCGATCACATCGTGGGACACCAGTCGTTTCAGTTCTCGCAGGCCGGGCGGGTCGACCTGCTGCCCGCACCTGTAATCGACCTAACTGGCAATTTTGAGGAGTGGCTGAAGGACAAAAGGCAGACGTCGTCCAACATCAAACAAGCGACTCGGAAACAACGGAAACTCCATCACGAAATCGGTTCAATTAACTTCGTGTATGATTCGCCAGAGCCCGCTGACTTCGCGCAATTGATGGCTTGGAAATCGGCTCAATACGTACGGACTGGACGAAGTGACCGCTTCGCTAACCCGCGTTTTCGCGGCTTCGTTGAAGAATTGTTCGCCACCCGCACAGGCGACTTCCAGTTACGTTTAGCTCGACTGCAGGCAGGTGACCGCACAGCTGCACTCTGTCTCTCTCTCAGGGCTCCCGATCGGCTGGCGCATTGGTTTCCCGCTTATGATACAAGTCTCGCGTCATATTCACCGGGCAGTATATGCCTCATTAACCTTGCTGAGGCAGCCGCCAAAGATGGGCTTAGTCGCTTAGACCTGGGCAAGGGCAGCGAGGCCTACAAGCAGTGGTTTAAGAACTTCGACGATCAGGTGGCCGAAGGCTGGATCCAGCGTCGTTCCCCTGCTGCTCTATTGCGTCAGGTCCAGCAAGGACCGAAACGTGCTGTGCTGCAGCTAGTGCTAGGCAATCCACGATTGAGAACCGCAGCTCGTTCCGCGTTGAAAGGTGTAGGGCAGATTCGTCAGGCAGCAGCGAAAGCTAAAAGCAGCGACCGGTTTAGGCAAAAAGCGCAAAGACCTTAGGACTTAGAGGCGACACGTCGCAACCCTCCTTCCCCTGAGGCGTGTCGCTGTAGCTGGGCTTTTAGCCAGAGGAGCCATGCAGCGAGTTTGGGTATTTGCGTGCCGTTATGTTCGATCTCGTGTGAGGCCCCCAGTTGTTGAGTCGATTAGAGCCATGTTCGACGACGTTACCCCGTTTGCAGGCCTTGTTGCGGAACGCTGGCGGGCGCCCACGGTGACCTGATGTCCAAGCTGCGCATGGCCACCAACAGCAAAGGGCGGATGCTCTCCCCCGTCCTTTGCTGCCGACAGCGTCAACGACACGACATTATGTCCGCCAACGTCCAGAGCCACCGGAGACCTCGGGAGACCTTGATTGGGTCGCCTCTTCGTCGATGCACATGAAACACGGCATCGAACCGCCCCACGCGATCGGACGTTCCCGGTGGTGCTCGGTGATGTCTGTCAGCCACAGCTGGTTCGGTGCCGCGGCGGCGAAGTTCCGCTCGACCAAGTCGTCGTGGATCGGCGGTTTAGGTCTGCGGTTCAGGCACGCTTCTTCGAGAAAACCGACCAGATGCCGTGGTCCCTGCACACGCGCTGGACCCTGTTCTCGCTCGCCAGGATGCCCATCTCCGGGAGCTCGTCGGCGATGAACCGGTACCCGAACGCCGGATCGTCCGCGTGGATGTCCAGGGCGGCGTTGACCAGGTGGGCATCGACCCAGTCCCTTTCCGACACCGGATTCGTCTTCCACCGGTAGTAGCCTTGCTTGCTGAATCCCAACACCCTGCAGGTCACCCCGACGGGAACACCGTCGGCGGCAAGATCCGTGACCAGCGGGTAGATCATTTTGGGTGATGTCCCTGGCAAGATTGGCGGCCGCCCGGCGCGGGTCCCATTCTCCTGTTCCAACAGGCGGTTCCGTTTCTTCAACTCCCGTATCACGGCCGACTCCCCAGCCGCTGGACCGGCCCCGGATTCTTTACGTTCGGCAATGGCAATCCATCGTTTCAGCGTCGTGACCGAGAGCCCCAACGCCTTCGCGACCTGCGTCCACGGTGGCTCGCCCTTGCTGGCTACTTCGTATCATCCTGGCGGAACTCCGCCCCATAAGGCCTGGGCATGGTCAACATCCTTCCACGAGCACAAGCTCGTTAGGTCGAGGAGTCAACAAAACCGGGGGCAGCCCCTAGATGCTCGGACACCCCTAAAAGCATTTCAATCAGCAACCACGTGAATTGAGAGACACGCCCTAGTTCGTTGCCGTTCTCGCAGTTTCCGTTAACTGGCCCATGGTCTCGGCGAGCATCTCAACAAAGAGCTGAACCTGGGCAGTCTGCTTCCCATTGATAAACAGACCAAAAATGTTGCGCGCTAGCCGGATGTCCGGAACGTCAAGCACAACCACTCCGGCCGGGCGGTGAAGAAGCGCAAGCTCGGGCACTAGCGCCGCACCTTGTCCGGCCGACACCATTGCTAGGCTGGAATGGAAATCATCGCTGTAGGCCACCACACGTGGATGCAGGTTACAGCTGGCGAAAAGGCGATCGATCACGGCGGCGTCACTGGTGCCTGGATGGTGGACGATCCATGGCATGTCGGAAAGATGGTCCGCGGCCACTTTGGAGTTCGTACCGATGCCCCACTGGGCTGGGAGCACGACTCGAAATTCATCGTCGCCAATCCACTGCCGGCTAAAGCTGTGGGGCCAAGCGAGCCCAGACTGTCCCACCTGATAAACAAGCGCGAGGTCGAGTCCGTCTCCAGTACGTAGACCCCTGATGGTCTGGTCAGGCTCCGCTACAGACAGCTGCAAATCTAACCCAAGCTTTTTCCACGCGGGTTTCTGCAGAATTAGTGGCAACACGTAGGTCGCCAGGCTGGGGAAGATGCCTAACCGAAGCTCTTGATTGGGCAAGTTTTGGGTGCGGGAGGCGGCGGCCATAAGAGCATCAATGTCCGTGAGCACCTTGGCTGCGTAGCGGGTCATGACCATGGCAGCCTCAGTAGGCTGGATGCTGCGAGCTGAGCGCCGAAAAAGGGGCACCCCGGTGTCCCGTTCCAAAACTGACATTTGCTGGGAGACTGCCGATGCAGTGTATCCGAGACGGGTCGCGGCGGCCGCGAATGAACCCAGCCTCGTGACCTCTAGGAGCGTGCGCAGGTGAATAGGGTTGATCACGTAGTGCCCTTCGACGTTTATAGTAGCGGGACCGTAATCCCGCAATATCTTGGCATGTCGAGCTCCAAGTCGGCGGCAAGTGAGGCAAATCCGGCCAACCATGGGCTCCGCGAGTCAGTCAATGCAAAAATTTTACAAGCACTTCCTTTTACCTACTCGCCTTGCCAGTACGACGGCTCGCAGATCGCTGCCCTTGCGGTAGTAATTGGCACCTAGCCGTCGCGGCTGGCGCCTTCATGCCGGTCAAGGACCACCGCGGACAGCATTGACGGCTCTTCACGGTTTATGGGAAAACGATCCTTGGACTGAGCGTCATGCCGCCGTCCGGACCGCACTTCTCAAGAGAATGACTGATTTGTAGTTGGCGGCGTTGCGGTAACCGCGGGCATTTCGCTGGATGTTCTTGATCACGGCCTCGACCTTGCCGGTGGTGGCGCCGGTTTCGATCAGCACCTCGATCTCTTTCCACCACGTGTAGACGGTGCGGTAGAGCCTGTTCGTCTCCGGCCGTGCAGCTGCCTTGACCAGTTCCTCAAGTTCGTTCTTCACTGCGGCGGCGTCTTTCAAGGGCGCCGCGCGCAGCAAAGCGGCTCTTCACGGTTGATGGTGAATCACGTCTCGTGTCTTGAAAGCTGAAGGGCTCGTAGCCCTGCTGTGATGGATGTTCTCTACGCATTCATCTAAGTCAGGAGCTACGAGCCTTGATCGAGCCTACTTCGCCGCGTCCCGATGCCGCCACCGCCATTTTCAACCTGCCTGACTACCGTGTCACTGGCACTGAGGTCCTTGCTTTCGGGCAGCGGCGGATCCATGTCGGTTCAACAGCAGAGGCCGGCTGCCCCTCCTGCGGCGTGATCAGCAGCCGGGTGCATTCGCGGCGGCAGCAACGGCTGCGCGATATACCTGTAGTCGGTCCGCTCGAAGTTCTCTGGACGAAGAGGCGATTCTTCTGTGATGAGTACCTGTGCCCGTGGCAGACACTCACCGAAGAGACTGTCCAAGTCCCTCGCCGGGCACGGTCCACCAGCCGGCTCCGTGACGCCCTGGTAGCTGCCGTGATCGGGTCCGGTAGGGTCAAAAGGACAGGCCGGGGATTCACCAACGCCCGCAACTACAAAACACGTATCCTGTTGCGCAGTGCCGCCAGAACAGCGGCATGAACACCCATCACGGCAGAACATTCACCACGAACCGTGAAGAGCCAGGAAAACCGGAAATGTTCATCGACCGCGTTGTGAAGGTAGGCGTAACCCGGCCGCCGGTTGGCATCGGCTTCTGTCTCGTTCCGGTTTCCATGTCCACGTGGACCAAGTTCTGCGCTTCTTGTGCTCGTAGCGGCGGATGACTCGGCCCGTGGCCCAAGTAGGCGTCGCCCGCGGCCCACCTTAGAAGAGCCGCGGGCCTCGTTTTTGAGCGTTAGCGCGATTGAATGAAGTTTGAATTACTATCATCATTGCCAAGGGGGACGCAGGTACCATGGAATTCTGCTGCCCAATACGCCAACTTGCTGCCGCACCGACCACTTCGCTCTATCATACAGCGTCATTTCGCCACAATCATTCTGGTACGGCTCGTATTGGGTAGCATTAATTGGAAATTCTAAATCGTGTTCGTGGAAAGCTGCGTCAAGCCGGAGCCATCGCCACGTTTCCGAAGATCTATGCGACAGCTTCTGAACAGGCGTCCTTAAGCTGGCCTGTACCAGTTCTCGATCGGACACCTCCGGTTCATCGCTGGACGCTAGCTGTATAGCGTGGCATTCGGTACTAGACCTTTTAGGAACCCGCGCCCAGGCCGAACGAAAATCAGAATCCGAAAGCAAAAGATGCGAAAAGATGTACATAACCCAATAGTAAGGATACGTTTCTGTACTCAGTTGCCGGTCGGAACGGAAAAAACTAAGAGGGTCGAAGTTGTAGTTGGCTTCAAAAGAGGAGAATGTAATGAGCTTCCGTGGGCGGGACCAGTATCTCTCTATCTCCTGCCACCAGAGACGAGGGATGATGTGGTTCATTTCAGCGGCGATGAGCCAGCTATCAACATCAAGAGGCCGCCGGTGCCCTTGAAATGCGAAGAATCCGGTACTTGTGGCATCTGGAAGCCAATAATCCAGGGGAAGTATCGGGAAGGTCGTCGCATCCGCCCACACACCTCCCTGATCCCTTAGAAGCCTTATGCGGAGAACGTCCGACAAGGCCTGCGGTCGCATTTTACTCACGTCCATCGGAAACCCACTCAAAATCCGCTTAGCGTCGGACAGATCTAGAACTTTTAGTTCATAGCCGGGGTTGAGCCTGCGCCAGCGAAGAAGACACATTTTTACTAGGGGCGGCGCCGCAGCTTCGCCCTGCAGCCAAAGGACGAATATTTTTCGTGGTACCACGATAGAATTTCCTTACTCTAAGTGTTCCGAGGAGTTCCGACAGTACCGGCGACAGCGAAAACAAGTTGCTGCTGTCCATTGATAAGAGAACCGAAGGGGGACTACAAAGCTCCTGTCACTTTATGCTTGGCCATTGGGGTAGGCCGGGAGGTTTGATAGAAGCCGGGGGCAGAGGCCGGACCACTCCCATTGACCTCACTCTTGCGGTGCCGCTAACAAACGCCGGCCGGATTGCGCTTGTCTTTCTCGACCAAGACAAACAGCGGCAACCTACCCCTCGGCTTGGTTATGGCGTCAAAACTCCTATGCGACCTACCGATCATCGCAAAATCCTATGGTTCGATCACCGCAAACTTATAGGCACATTCAGCATTACGGTCAGGAATGAACGGTTTTAGGTGATGTATGGAAAACTGTGCCCTACATGTCGGAATCCAACGCTTCAACGCCCCGCTAATCTGCAGGCGCGTAAGCGTACTGTACCGCCCAATCTACTTGGATAAGCCCAGCTGTACGAGAATTGGGAATGCGAGCGCCCTCGCCGACCTCGGTTTCAGCTTGCAGCGTCCAGCGGAAGTCTGTGTCCGGAACGCCCCAAGGCAAAGTTGTCTCCCCTATAAGAATGCCGTCCCAAAACCACTTCACTTTTCCTGGGGTCCATTCCGTAGTCGCTACATGCCAATCCGCGGAGTCGGTCGGCGCGTGTGCAAACTCCGGCGGGTCGGCCGACATCCCGCCTTCATCCAATGATCCTTTGACTTTCGAGTTGGCATACATCATCATTTTGCTCAATTCGCCTTCGGGCCAGTCAATCTCCCCCTCGTTCCAGTCGTCACTAACCGGCCAAAGCATGAATGCGATTTTATAGCCGGGCAGGTGATCCGTTCTGAATCTGATCGAGTATCGTCCGTATGTCTGCCCCTGGTAACCGAAAGGCACAACAGTCGCTACTCTTGGTTTGCCCTTTGCAGTGTGGAGAAGATAGTTCAGTTTTCCATCCGATACTGACAAAACCGAGCGAGGATCGTAAGTCCCGTTGCCCGAGGTATCAGTATGGCCGGAGTAAAAACGCATTTCTTTTCCATAAACGTCCTCTACTTGGCCTAAGCTGGCCGGGGAATCAAAGTTCTGGACGAATGTCTGTTTCCACCCCGGAAGGTCGCCAACCGGCATACCTGCCGGGATCGCCGCAGCGAAAGTCAGCAGAAATGTTGCAGTTGCGCACAGGGCAACCGTTGGGATTAGCTTTGATCTGTAGTTCATGACCGTACACTCCAGCGTCTTGACAAGTGGAAATGAAAGCAACGCACCCCTGCTAATGTGGGATACTCTCATGGGGCCGCCGGCTGCGATTCTACTTCTCGTAGCAGTAGATAAACCCGAACCGTTCCTTCGTCAACCACTTTTTCTACTCGGTCCTGGGACAATTCTCGCTCGGCCCGCGGAAATACAGCAGGGTCAAGTCGGTCTTTTTCAATTGCCCATCGCTCTTGGCTTTCAGAAAAAACAACGTACGCCTTTGCCGTGCTAGGGATGTCGTTTGCTAGATGTTTTTCAATTGCGGAAACACTTAAAATGTTCCGTGGAGATTTGAGTAGATCTGCCAGAGAGGCGGTCTCGTATATAGGATAATTCGGACCAATTTTCAGCGGGAACCGGGGAAACCCAGAGTTCACCTCGATTATTAGGTCGTCCGGCCGTACTTTCGCGTCAAGCCATTTAGCCGCAATAACCTCATCCTCCGAAACTCGGCGCTCCAACTCGGGTTGGAAATATGTCCCGGTGAACAGGAAAGCCATTGCTGCCAGCGAGGCAGTGGCCATAAGCGGGGCCCTTCGCATAGGAATAGGACCAGACCAGAAAAACCAAGCAACTCCTATGGCCAACCAAGGCAAGGCAAACAGATAAATTCGAATCAGTCCCTCACCACCATATGACTGCCCTAGCAATACAAAGAGAGGAGAGATGGCGAGCCAAGAAACTATCAATGTCGTCCTCACCTCACCGTTGAGAAAGCGGCGAATGTAGCCCAAGCAGGCTAATATCCCGACTAGCGCTGAGAGAACCATTATTCCTGCCTCCTGCAACCTACCCACATCAGTTAGGGGAACTTGATCCTCAGTCCTATATGTGGCATTAGCAAAAAAGCTAAATCCATCAAACAAACCGAACGTAGTAGTCACGTAGTCCCAGTTCGGAATAAGGTAGATAAGCGGGATTGCTAGCAGCGCGAAACCGATCCACCTGGGCCTGAAGAAGCCGAGTCCAAACAGTGGAAGTAGTCCTAGGACCGCGATGTACGGGGTCAGTTGGTGACTTGCAGCTACTATTCCCTGGAGAACAAGAATGGCTACGGTTGCGGTGACCTGCCCGGCCAGGCGGCCGGCGACGAACCGGGTTTTTTCTATCTCTACCGCCTGCTCGCGCCGCCGCATCCACCAACACTCTATTGCCCTGACCGGCTGGATAGGTGTAGCGCCAAGGAATGTGAGCGCCGTGAGGCAGATAGTCAGGTGAAGCGAGTAGGCAAACGCTTGGGGCGAATAGTAGTTTTGGCCTACCCAGTTCGCGAGAACGAATACGAGCACCGTTGTCCAGTAAATCCGCGGTTTCCTGGAGATGGCACGGACGACTGCCAGCACCAGCAGGACATTGACGAGCGCGAATCCGGGTTCAGCCCATGCAGCATAAGCGAGGGCATCAGGGTGCCCCATCACCTCACCGAGAAATGCGCTTGCCGAAAAAAACCCCGGCCACCGATTGTAGATATCGAGTGATGGATCTACGCGACCGGCAGCACCGATATAGTCCGTTACAGCTATATGCTTGTACGTCCACGGCAGTCGAGGAACGTTGGTGAGCAGACCCGCTGACCCATAGAGGATAGTGACAAGCAGCGTGATTGCCGCACTCATCATCAAGGTTGAAGCGACTTGTCGTGCCACCACTCCCCAGACGCACGTGGCAAAAACCAGGGACACGGCTACGTACCAAACCGCCGGGAACTTGGAGAGTAAGCCGAGATCGTCCAGCGGGCCCGTATCGGTAATCGTCAGAGCGAAAACCCACATGAACGCGGCGAGCCCAAGAATTAGCCAAGGAACAAAATCGGAAAAGCTTCGCGAGCGAGCACCCGGCCACCAACGGGCGTGATCGCGATTTGGCGAGGCGCCACCCGGAGAGAAACAGATGTACGCGGTTGCTAGGACTAGTATCGCTACTGCCACCGGTTGCGGGTGCCATTGACCTGTCCATGCCATGGCGAGACCAGCTAGTGCAGCGACGCTGGCTCCAATTACCCCGGTCCAAGCCACGCGTGCGGCGGGATCGATAACAGGGAGTCGGCGAACCACGGCCCAGCCAGGAACTGTCAGCCAAACGACAAGTTTGAAGGCGGCGACGGCTGAGGTGCTATCACCAATGGCGATGAGGACAGCGGTAACAAGCCCGCAGAATACGAGAAGGCAATCCAGTGGTCGCGATGTGACGACCAGCCGGGCCGTGAGCGTCTTGTCTTCAACAAGTGCATTCATCCTGTTCGGGCCTCCTGAACCGCCCCCCGCGCGCGCCTCAGTGCGACCATGAGCCAGGGCAGACACATCAAAGCCGCCGCGAAGCGAAGCAAGTTCCACTCGAGAGTTTGTGGCAGAAGGATAGAAGCGGCCGAGGCTGATATGACCACCAGAACTGCGGACGCTAACCGCCCGGGCACCTTCTGCCAGACTGGGGACGCGGGAAGTGCCCGCTGTTGCATCCCCGCGAGAAGTGCATATGTTGCAAGCGTCGCTACAGCCGCCCCCACAATCCCCCACATCGGTACAAGTATGATATTCAGAATCACGCTTGCAACGGCCGAGACGCTTGTCAGGATGCCGATTGTCTTGCCCCTCCTTTGGATAATCAGCAATCGACCGGTTGCGTCGCCAGCGGCTACGGGGAATGCCGACAGCGAGATGAGGAACACCACGATCGCAAGGGAATCTGGTCGGAAGCTCTCCGGCAGGATCACTTGGAGGGTGAGGGGCGTGGCCAAGGTCATCCCGACGGTGACTGGCAAGAGGATGCGGTAAAGCTCGTCTCGCGAATCCGTAGCGAGGGCCCACCGCTCGGTCTCGTCGCGAACAGCAGCGAAGCGTGGGGTCCATGCGCCACTAACAAACGACAATAGGAGGATCACAATCGATCCCATGATATTGGCAGCTTGATACCGGCCTACTTCCTCCGTGCCCAGGAGCACCTGGATGATAAAGCGGTCTCCACTGCTGAGTTGGAAGAGGGCGATACTTGCTGCAGTTAGCGGTAGGCCTAGCCTCACGGCGTGCTTAGTCACAGACCAACTGACGAGCCCACCTATTCGCGGACGCGTGAACACGACAGCCAGCAACATAGCGGCGAACTGACACACGGCTGCCCCCATGAAGTAGGTCGTGGCGTCCTTGTGTACGGCGACAAGCAATATGAGTCCCAAGATCTGTCCGCCTGCGGTTGAGAGTCCGACCACAAGAGCAAATTGAAGAAGGCGATCCTCGGTCAAGAGCAGTGCCAACATAACCTGAACGGACACCGCGGGAGCGGTCCAAAGAATCACCATATAAACGAGTTCTGCATGCTCGGCAAATCCAACGGCAGACCGCCAAACCGGGGAGGTGACACAAAATAAGAGTGTTACCAAGCCTGCAACCATGATGCTGACTGCGATGAGACCGCGGGCAGCATGGGCATTTCCGTCACTTGCGCGTTGAAGCACAATTGCTTGGTCAAGTCCCAGTAAGGCGAATACCAGAACAATCTGGTGGAGAGTTATCCCCAGCGCCAAGGCCCCAAATTCGGCGGGGGGTAACATATGCGCGAGGACCGGGGAGACGAGTGCGGCCACGACGAGTTGAGAGGACCACCCAATTACATAGAGCATGCCCCGGCCAAACAGTCCGGAGTGCGCTGGCCGCGAAGGCCCTAGCTTTGCTTCATCATTAATGGCACTCATGCCACTGCATCCGTTCAGCTCGCCTCATGTCTAGCCCGTCCTCAAACCTTGTCGGAACATGTCTTTACGATCGGGGAATACACGGGGCGCCAGTTTCTCAGCGTGGTTACAATTTCGCAGCCGCATTTATCTGATCACGCCCTTACCAGATAGACGCTGGATGAAGTAGTTGATGGGCCCGCGCAGGACTGAGATGAGCTCCAGGCGTCCAAGGCGTGCCATTTCACGATCCCACTGGTCCGCGGGTTCCTGTCCGAACTGCCGATGCGGCCGACCCAACGAAAGTAAACGACGTACAGCGTGTGGGCTACGCGCGAGAGCCATACGAGCAGTTTGGGGGTTCGTGAGGACTTTTGTAATCCATGCGCCAAGAGCCTTGCCGTAGGCGCATGCCTGGCTTCGCAGCTCGGGAAATTCATCGCGGTGGCGATGCCAAACGATGGCAGAAGGTTGGATTACAATCGAATGGCCCTCCAGAATCACTCGGGTAAACATGTCTATATCCTCTGCACCTCCCGTACGGGTTCCTGCGCCGAATGCGGTGTCAAAACCGCCTATACTAAGTGCAGTTTTCCGCTTGAGCGCAAAATTGGCCCCCGTGCTAAAAGCACCGCTTGTAAATGGGAACATTGGCAAATCAGCAGGGGGTTCGGCGAGTGAAAATATTTTGGGTTCGACGTTTTCTGACCAACTTACGCGGCCGTCGAAGTACGCTTGGTAACGCGAACGCAGCTCACCGCTTGGCACAAGCCCCGACACGCAGGCTGTACCTGGATCCCGTTCGAAGCCTGCCGCAATTTCGCGTAACCAGTCCCTGTCCACGGCAGTATCGTCGTCGGTGAACGCGACTATATCCCCCCTTGCTTCCAGGAGTCCTGTGTTGCGTGCCTGGGCAAGTCCCGGAACAGGTTCTAGGACAAGCTTGAGGCGTGGATCACTAAACTCCTCTCGCACCAGGTCTTGGGTGGCTGAAGTCCGCGATGCGTTATCCACCACGACGACATTAAAGTTGGGATAATCAAGCCTTAGTATCGCGCTAAGCGAGCCCCGCAGGTGCGCGGCACGATCCCTCGTACATACCACGACTGTGATCGGCGGCGTGCTTTTTGTTCCGGCCGGTACCGTTGGCGCTTTGGGTAGCAGAGCCACTTTGGTCCTCAGTGCGGTGCATTCGATCATCCCTTCCGGGGAGTCCACCTCAACAAAGCCTCGAACGGACGACCCCTCACGCACGAGAAGCTTCGCGCGCCGATATCCCTTCGAACCCTGCAGCTTGAACCAGGAGTACTCAAAGATGCTTGCCACGTCTATGGATCCTGTCCACATCGCGCCCGGCCATTCGGGGGGAGTAAGGCCGGACATGGCAGGTGACACCTCGAGGACACCAACTTCAACCGCATCTTGTTTCCCGCCTCGGGATGTATTCATTTTCCTTCCTCCGTCTCCCCTACTGGTTTCACCAGTAAGTCAGCATGTAGCCCTCCATGAGTATGAGCTTGGTGGGCCAGGAAGCGCCCGCGTACATAGCCTGCCGACGTGACCGCAAGGACTGCCATGACTGCTCCGGCCCGGCGTATCCCTTGGGGTTCAGCCCCACGTGCCCAGCCGTACAATCCGGAGAGAACAACGCGCGGCAATACGCTCCGAACATAGCGCCGTTCCGCTCTAAGAGCCCGTTTCTGGCCAACAAGATGACTAACTTGTGCTTTGGAGAGGCCTTCCGACCAGGATCGTGCCAACATGTACCGCAAGGTCCCGCGGTGGGCTGGCACGTGATGGAAAACCAGAGCAGCAGGTTCATAGACTATGCGTGAGCCAAGTTCGCCGCTGGTGGCCCGAATACATAGCTCCGTTTCCTCGCACCCAAGCGGTTGTGCATCTTGTCGTCCCAGAACAGGGCTGAAGCCGCCGACCCGACGAAGAACCTCCAGTCGAAACGACATGTTAGCTCCTATAACGTTACGGACCTGAGACGCGATCCGAGGCAACCCGCGGTGGCTGCACCCCACAATCCAGTCCAGTTCTTCGCCAAAGTAGCCGGGGCGCCCCCTCTCCCAGACCGGTTCAACTCTTCCGCCAACAGCCAAAACATCTGGGTCGTCGTACATGTCTGCCAAACGTTCCAGCCAGTCTGGAGCTGCCAGGGCATCATCGTCCAGAAATGCGACGACATCGGAAGTAGCGATGCTGACTCCCGTGTTTCTCGCGCCAGAGAGGCCCTTCGGCCCTGCGCTTTCTACGAGTGTGACGTCCCGCAGCGTCGCCACAAGCCGCTTGTAGAGGCTCACGTTGTGGTCCACGACAACAATCAGTTGTTGTGGGCAGCGGGTCTGATCCTGGACAGAGTCAATAACGTTTATTAAGAGGTCCCACCGTTCCTGGGTATATGAGCAAATAACGACCGAAATGGTTGGATAACTCGAGGAGCGGGACACGGCTAGACCTCTTTCACGAGTGCTAAGATCGACTGTGGATTTGCAGGCGTGCGTGTACACCGGACGTTTGGGTAGGTGTACTTTACTCTCCGTAATGCCTCCGGTCGGGCCCCTGCCGTGGGAGCATCCCAAACACTACATTCACGTGCCAGCGTGCGGAGTACCCGCCAGCCGTCCCGGAAAGTCTGTAGGTTTGATGCCCCCGAGATACGGGCAAGCTCAACGCTCGGGACCTCTGCAATCCGAAGGCCGGCACGGGCAGCGCGGACGATCAGCTCAGTCTCGATTTCAAAACCGTCAGATTCCAGTTCCAATATGTCGAGGCATTCCCTGCGCAATGCAATGTACCCGTAACAAAGGTCGGAGTAATTGCTGCGAAGCACCGCGTTGGCCAGATTCGTAAGTGCCTTATTTCCGACGTTTCGCAATCGAGTCAGGTCTTCGGACCCGCCTCCGGTGACATATCGTGACCCCTTAACGAAGTCAAAATCATGTTGAAGCGGAGACAGAAACCAGCCAATTTCCTGCGGGTCCATACTGCCGTCGGCGTCCAACATGACAATCAAGTCGCCGGATGCAGCCGCAAACCCGGAACGGACAGCGATACCTTTCCCTTTGCGCGGCTCCACCACAACTACGATGTCAACGCGGAGAGCCTTGGCGACCTCGACAGTCCGGTCTTGCGATCGCCCGTCGACAATAACAACCTCGTCCACATAAGAAGGCATACGGCGCAAAACCCATGGCAGGTTCTTCGCTTCATTCAGCGTGGGTATGACCACGCTGACCGAGGCTGGGATCCTGGGATGATCCACCTTTGAGGGGAAACTTGATGCGTGATTGGGAATGGACACAAAAGTCACCACTTAATCCTTTGGTAGAACCTTTTCGCGCCGACTTCTTGACACATTGGACTTCTATAAACACTGCTTATGGGTTTCTAGAACACAAGGAATATGCGCATTTCTATTTATTCAGCTTTTGCCTATTTCAGCTTGCACTGCTGGAGGTGTATGTTTCATTGGGCCTCTCGAGGTAGCTGGAATGTTGCGATTCGAAGCTACCTAATTCTGAACTAAGCATCCTCACGGGCTCATACGCTTCGGCCACCCTCCGTCTCGCTTGTGCTCCCCGGAAGAGCGCGACTGCTCGTAACCGCTCGGGGGCCATGTAGGGTTTTTCCTTCTGGTCGGCATGCATTCTGACTGCCTGAACTTTTGCCTCCATGTAATCTTCGATGTCGACGAACACGCTCGGATCGAACTCGCGGGTAGCCGAGGGGCTTTCGAAACAGAGGATGGAATGATGCCTGCGAGCAGCCCGCAGGGTTGCGGCGTGAACTGCTTGGTGATCCTGGTGGCTGTCGTGCTGAGAATGCGTCAAAATGATATCCGGATCAAAACGTGCTAGAGCCCCTTCTATGACCTGGATCATCTCTTGCCCGTGAGCGGCGAGATTAGCATCCGCAAATCTGTAATGACGAAGCCCAATCAGCCCGATATAGGACGCTCCCCGAAGTGCTTCTTCAGATCTAGCCTTTCCGTCACCACCTCGCATGCCATCACTCATAACTACAACCTCAACTTCATGGCCAGAATCCACAAATTTAGCCAGCGTCCCGCCACAGGCAAGTTCAATGTCGTCCGGATGGGCACCGATTGCCAAAACTCGGCGTGCATTGCTTGCATGAGTGATAGGAACTCGCCAGAGCACCATCGGGATAACAAGTGCCGTCAACGCCGCAACGGTTGCGGTGAGATGCGCAGATTGCCAATGTCCCTGCAGATCCATGCTGAAAGCAACAACATTTGCAATTAGCAGCAGAGCGGTGATGGTGACCGCTAGCCTTCTTAGTCCTTCGGGGTGGCGAAACCTACGGTGAAGAATCGCTTTTCCAGCCAAGGAAGCCGATAGAAGACCAGCAAGAAGCACAATAAGCAACGGGTAGACGGAAATCACAGAGACACCTCTTTTATCATCTCCATTTAGCCTCGCCGGCGACTTAGGACAATAGCGTCCGCACCACCCACGAGATCACCTACTTTATGCAGGTCCTAAGTGGGCGTCCCGAGTATTTAGTACTCGTATCACTCTCCGTCACTACTTGAAAACAATCAGGAGCCAGCGGGCTAAGACGACAGGAGCCTGCACTGTTCGCGTGAAAAACATTGGCCATCACCTTATCGAGCGGTTCATCAGCGGCGTATAGCCAGGCACGATGGCCCAGAAAAGGCTCTGGCGGCTGGAATGCACTGCAGTACAGGTCTATGTTTGAAGTTATGAGCAAGGTAGCGAGCCAGTACTTTGGAGAGATCGACCTCAATCACGGCAGGGATCACTTCATCGCCGTCAAGCATGAGCTGCGCGGCCACCCGCTGGAACTCGACCTGAACGTCACCGCCCACGACCATTTCGATGAAGCCGCGCTGCGCAAGGTGGACTACCGCCTGCGGTTCCTGCCGGAACTGGTGGACGAGGTCCGCGACATGATTGCCGAGGAGCTCGACCAGGAAGGCACAACCCCGCAGGAATACCTGCACTTCCACTGCAACGCCCTTAAGGATGAGCACCTGCACAAGGTCTTCGGTGTGGAGGACCGCAGCCAGCTCACCAAGGACGTGTTCCTTAAGGCCCTGAAACTGGGACACGTAGGGATTTACCCGGGCCAGCCCGAGCGCTACTTCGTGATGGACTTCACCCTCGGCCAGCACTTTACCGATGAGGTTCTTGTGGCCTCCGCGGACGAGGACGGCGTGGTGGACGACGAGATTCTTTGGGAATCCTGAGCTGATTGCTTAACGGCGGACGGCGGCCGGTCACCTGAAGTGACCGGCCGCCGCGTTTTTAGCTGCGTTTACTTGGCTGCTGCCAGCAGGTTCGCGCGCACCGTCTGGGTTGCCTTGACCAGGTTCCGCAGGGATTCTTCGGTCTCTGCGTAGCCGCGGGTCTTCAGGCCGCAGTCCGGGTTCACCCAGAGCTGGCGGGACGGGACGTGCTTGACGGCGGTTGCCAGCAGCTCGGTGACTTCCTGCTCGCCGGGAACGCGCGGCGAGTGGATGTCGTAGACGCCCGGGCCAACGCCGCGGCCGAAGCCGTGGGACTCCAGGTCGTGGACCACCTCCATGCGGGAGCGGGCGGCCTCAATGGAAGTGACATCCGCGTCCAGCCCGTCAATCGCGTCGATGATCACGCCGAACTCGGAGTAGCAGAGGTGGGTGTGGATCTGGGTGGCGTCCGCAGCGCCGGCGGTGGCCAGGCGGAAGGAGTCCACGGACCACTTCAGGTAGTCCGCGTGGTCAGCCTTGCGCAGCGGGAGGAGTTCGCGGAGTGCAGGCTCGTCCACCTGGATTACCTTGATGCCGGCTGCCTCCAGGTCGGCGATCTCGTCGCGCAATGCCAGGCCAACCTGGTTGGCGGTCTCGGCGAGGGGCTGGTCGTCGCGGACGAAGGACCACGCCAGGATGGTCACCGGGCCGGTGAGCATTCCCTTCATGGGCTTGCTGGTGAGTGACTGCGCGTACTGGGCCCACTCGACGGTGATCGGAGCGCTGCGGGTGACGTCGCCCCAGAGAATGGACGGGCGGGTGCAGCGCGAACCGTAAGACTGGACCCAGCCGTGGACGGTCACGTCGAAGCCTTCGAGGTTCTCGGCGAAGTACTGCACCATGTCGTTGCGCTCGGGCTCGCCGTGCACCAGGACGTCGTAACCGAGCTCTTCCTGCAGGTCCACGACGCGCTTGATCTCGTCCTTCATCAGCTGCCGGTACTGCTTATCGCTCAGCTCGCCCTTGGTGTTGCGGGCCCGGGCGGAGCGGATCTCGGAGGTCTGCGGGAACGAGCCGATGGTGGTGGTGGGCAGCGGCGGCAGGTGGAGCGCCGCTTCCTGGGCTGCTTCGCGGACGGAGTACTCGGAGCGGCTGAAGTCCGCCGCCGTCAACGCTTCGGTGCGGGCCCGTACCTCAGCGCGGCGGACGCCTTCGGCGCCGGCGCGGGAGGCGATGACTGCGGTTGCCTCGTCGATGGCCCCCTTGGCGGAAGCGGGATCGGCCAGGTAAGAGGCGAGGGTCTTGACCTCCACGGCCTTCTGGTCCGAGAACGCGAGCCAGCTGCGGAGCTGCTCGGAGAGCTGGGTTTCCTCGGCAACATCGTGCGGCACGTGCTGGGTGGAGGTGGAGGTGGAGACGGTGACCTTGCCGGCGGCAGCCTTCAAGGCTTCCAGCTTTGCGGCAGACGCGGCGAGATCGTTGCGCCAGATGTTGTGGCCGTCCACGACGCCGGCCACCAGGGTTTTGTTGCCCAGGCCGGCAAGTGCGGCAGCGGAAGGAACGGCGCCCTTGAAGACGTCGATGTGCAGGGCATCGATGTTGGTGGCGCCTAGGGTGCCGAGCTGGTTGTCGAGGGACCCGTAGGGGGTGGAGACGAGGATCTGAGGGCGGTTGGCTGCGCCGGTGAGGACTTCGTAGGCGCGTGCCACGGCTGCCTCGATTTCCGCGGCCGGTGTTTCCTGGTCCACCACGAGGGCAGGCTCGTCAAGCTGGACCCAGCTCGCGCCGGCGGCTGCAAACTTATTGAGCAGCTCGACGTAGACAGGCAGGATGTCTTCGAGGCGGGACAGCGGTGCGAAGCCGGCCGGGGCGTCGTCGGAAGCCTTGGAGAGCAGCAGGTAGGTGACCGGTCCAACTATGTACGGGCGGGTCTCGATGCCGTTGGCGAGAGCGAAGGCAAACTCGTCCACCTTTGCGGTGGAGGCGAGCGTGAATGCGGTCTCCGGACCGATTTCCGGCACCAGGTAGTGGTAGTTGGTGTCGAACCACTTGGTCATTTCCAGCGGTTGTTGTTCCTTGTTGCCGCGGGCAAGGGTGAAGTAGCCGTCGATGTCCAGCTGTCCCTCAGCGTTCAGGAGCTCACCGAAGCGGGCCGGGACCGCGCCGAGGAGGGCCGTGGTGTCCAGGACCTGGTCGTAGTAGGAAAACGTGCCGGGAACGGCGGCGGCTTCGGTCAGCCCGAGCTCCTGCAGGCGCCTGGCGGTGGTCAGCTGGATGGCCTTGGCGGCGGCGTCCAGGGCAGCGGCGTCAATCTTGCCGGCCCAGTAGGCTTCAACGGCCTTCTTGAGTTCGCGGCGGCGGCCGATGCGGGGGTAGCCCAGCAGTGAGGCGGAGGGGAAGGGGGTGTTTTTGGGCGCGGTCAGTTCAGGCATGGAGGTCTCCCGGAAGGTTGGAGCTTGTATGAATGGTCTGTTGAAGGTTCGGCTGAGGCGATGCTCAGCCGGCAAGTTGGCGGGCCGCGATATTCCGGCCGCTGCTGGAATGGGTGCGACGCGGGAGGGCCAGCTTGTCCAGCACCTCGAGGGCGCTCTGGTGTTCATTGAAGGTGTAGAGATGGATGCCCGGCGCCCCCGCCTCGAGGGCGGCGTTGGCCAGGTCCACCGTGGCGTTGACGCCGATGTGGAGCCGGTCCAGATCGCTGTCCGCGGCCGCGAGCCGTTCGATCAGTTCCGGAGCCGGTTCCACACCTGCGAGTTCGCCCAGCCGCTTCAGGCGGCGAAGGCTGGTGAGCGGCATGACACCGGGAATGATCGGGATGGTGACGCCGGCCCGGCGTGCCCGGGTCAGCAGATCCGCATACTGTTCAGCGCGGAAGAACACCTGGGTGATGGCGAAATCGGCGCCGGAACGCTGCTTGGCCAGCAGCACCTCGACGTCGTGCTCCTCGCTGGGCGATTCGGGATGACGCGTGGGATAGGCTGCCACACCCACTGCAATCTTTCCGGCACAGAGGAGGGCCGAACGGCGCTGCTCTACCCGGCGGACGAGTTCAATCAGGTCCTGCGCGTAGCGCAGTGCCCCGGGGGCAGGTTCTCCGCCATCCTTGGGAAGGTCTCCGCGCAGCGCCAGGATACCGCGCACCCCGGTGTCCAGAAGTTCACCGATGATTCCCGCCAGTTCCTGAGGCGTGTTTCCCACGCAGGTCAGGTGGGCCAGCGGCCGGAGGGTGGTTTCCAGCAGCAGTCGGTTGATGAGTTCGACGGCGGTGTCCCGGTTTGAACCGCTGGCACCATAGGTGACCGAGACGTAGTCCGGCTCGGTGGTTTCCAGCTCCCTGATGGTGGTCCAAAGGGTTTCTGCCGCCGCCGGGGAGCGCGGCGGGAACAGCTCGTAGGAGAGGGCGACGGGAGCGGTGTCGGAGAGGTTGGGATGGGTGTCAATAAGGCTTGGTGGTGACATTTGCGTCCTTGGCTTTGGGCCATTGTGGCTGGCCGTCGAAGGCGACGGCTGCCGGCAATGAATTTGAGTTTAGGGAACACACAGGGAAACTCCACAGGACGCAGCCGCGACTGTTACGCCTGGAACGAAGTTCCCCGTGAGCAAATGTCAGGCCCACATGGGGGCACCCACACCCTCCAATCCGGAGGGTCGCTGACACGTTACCGCGGTAACTTGTATAAGACTCTAGGAGCGCCGGTGAGAGCATTCAAGTTGCTTCCCGAATTAAGACGCAGTCTTACGCCCTGTCTTGGAGCCCGGCAGAATATTCTTCGCCGCACTCGCCCTTCCGATCCGGCTCCCGGGTCCTGCCCCAGTCAATGGGACCCCTCCCCATGAAGGGGCGCGAGGTCTATCCTTTTGCCATGAGCGAGCTTCCAGCCAGTTACAAGGAGTTTCTCGCCGACAAAAGCGAGATGTTCATCAGCACTGTGAAGCCTGTCCTGCAGCAATCGGCCGCGGACAAGCTGCACGGTGTCCGGGTTACGTACAACCCCGGATCCACCGGCCACCAGGCCCACCTCGATGACAGCCTCCCCTTCGGTGTGGTGGTCGAGGACATCGACTAGCCGCGCACCGCTCCGGACAGGGCGAAGGAACTGCCGCCACCCCTGGCCACAATGACGTAGAGAGCAAGCACCGGCAGCGAATACACCATCGAGAATGCGGCCAGCTGGCCGTACGCCACTGCGCCATGCTGTCCAAAGAAACTGAAGATGGACACCGCTGCCGGCTGCCGTGCCTCGGACAGGAGCAGCACGAACGGGACAAAGAAGTTCCCCCAGGCCTGGATGAACACGAAGATGAACACCACCCCCAGCCCCTGCTTCATCAGCGGCAGGACAATGGTGCGCAGTGCGGTCATCCGCGACGCGCCGTCCACCCAGGCTGCCTCTTCCAGCGACACCGGCACCCCGTCCATGAAGTTCCGGGTCATCCAGATGGCCATGGGCAGGGCGGTGGTGGCCATGAACAGGATGGTGGCCGGCATCGAGTCCAGGAGCTCGAACTGGACGAAAAGCCCGTACACCGGCACCATGATGGCGGTAATGGGCAGGCAGGTGCCAAAGAGGATGGTGTACATGAACGGCCGGTTGAACCGTGAGCTGTACCGGGACAGCGGGTAGGCGGCGAGGACTGCCGCCACCAGGGTCACCGCGGCCGTTCCCCCGGAGAGCACCGCACTGTTCCAGAGCGGCCGGAGCAGCAGTTCCGGAGTTGCGATGGCGGCGAAGTTGCCCAGGCCCGGCGCAGCAGGAAATTGGAGCTCATGTCCGGCCCTGGTGTCCAGCGAAGCCAGGATGAGCCACAGCAGGGGCAGCAGGAAGGAGGCGCCGATCAGCAGCAGCACTGCGTCGGCCGGCGTGCTGCTCCTGCCGGGCCGGGCTGTGGCGCCCGTGCCGGCAGGAAGCGGACGGGCTGTCCTGGCGGTGGCGGTCATGACCTGGAATCCTTCAGCAGCCGGATGTACACCAGTCCGAAGGCGGCGCCGATAAGGATGAGCACCGACGCCACAGCCGTCCCGTAGCCAATGTCTCCGAACTTGAACGCCTCAAGGTAGGCGAGGACCGGCAGCGTGGTGCTGGCGTTGGCGGGTCCGCCGGCGGTCATGACCCACACGAGCGTGAACACGGCAAGGGTCTGCAGCGTGACCAGCATCAGGTTGGTGGTGATGCTCCCCCGGATCATGGGCAGGGTGATGAAGGCGAGCCGCTGCCAGCCGTGTGCCCCGTCCATCTGGGCAGCTTCGGTCACCTCGGCCGGGACGTCGTTCAGTGCCGCCCGGTAGACGAGCATGGAAAACGCGGTCCCCCTCCACACGTTGGCAAGCATGATGGCCATCATGGGAAAGGCGTACAGCCAGTCCTGCCCGCCGAGTCCCAGGACGCGCAGCAGCTGGTTCAGGGTGCCGTCGCCGCTGAAGTAGGCATAGGCGGCAAAGGCCGCCACGATCTCCGGAAGTACCCAGGCGGCCACCACAGTGGTTCCGACGACGGCGGACACCGCCGGCCGTGCCCGGCGCATCAGCAGGGCCAGGACCAGCCCGAGCAGGTTCTGGCCCAGCACGGCGGAGCCTGCCACGAACATTACGGTGAGCAGGAGGGAGAGCGGGAACACCGGATCGGCCAGCAGCCGCTGGTAGTTGTCCAGGCCTACCCAGGAAGGGTCGCGCGCGCTGCGGCCGGTGAGGCCGGCATTGGTGAAGGAGGCGTTGAAGGCCCAGAACACCGGGCCGGCCAGGAAGACGAGCAGGAGCAGGACAGCGGGGAGGACCGGCAGGTACCGAATCAGTTGCCTTGCCGCCGCGGGAACAGGCACGGGCTACTTCCGGATGGTCTTGTCGCTGCCGACGATCTCCGTGACTGCGGCATCATAATCTGCCGCTGCCTCTTCCGGTGACCGGCTGCCGGTGATGACAGCCTCGGTGGCTTCCTGGACGGCAGCGGAAATCCGGGGATAGTCGGATGTTGCAGGACGGTAGCGCGTTACCGACACGAGTTCGGAAACTTCCTTGACGAAGGGATGGCCGCCCAGGTAGCCGGGGTCAGCGGCGACGTCCTGCCGGACCGCAATCTGCGAGCTCTCAACGGTGAAAGCCAGGGAGTTCTTCTCGTTCAATGCAGTGGTAAGGAAGCTGAACGCGAGGTCCGGGTCCTTGGTGCTTGCCCCGAGAGCCAGTGTCCAGCCGCCGGACATGCTCACCGCACCCGGATCCTGGCCGTCACGCGTGGGGAAAGGGGCGACGCCCATGTCCTGTTCGTAGCCCGGCCATTCGTAGCTTCCGCCTTCCTGCCAGAACGACGGCGCGTAGGAACCTTCCACAGTGGCTCCGAGCTTGGCATTCGGGAACCACTCGCCAAACACTTTTTTCCAAATGTTGGCGTCCAGGGCTTCGGCCGGAGAAACCGCCAACTGCTCGTCATAGAGTGTCTTCAGGAAAGCCAGCGAGTCGGTGAAACCGGCAGAGCCCACCACCCATTTCCCGGCTTCTTCGTCGTAAAGCTCCGCGCCGGTTCCATACAACAGCTCATAGAAGCCCTGCATGACGGTGCCCTCGCCGGTGCCCTTGCCGGCGTACATGTTAAAGGGCACTACTCCGGGGTCATTGGCCTTGATCTTCCGTGCCGCGTCCAGGATGTCCTGCCAGCTCCGCGGCTCCCACGGGACGCTGATCCCGGCGTTCGTGAAGACTTTCTTGTTGTACCAGATGGCCCGGGTATCGGTACCCAGCGGCACTGCGTATGTGCCGCCGTCGTCCGCCCGCCCTGCCGCCTTGGCGCCGTCGTCGAACTTGTCCCAGTCCTCCCAGCCCTGAAGGTGGCTGTCCAGCTTCAGGAGGTAGCCGGCGTCCACGTCGGAGCGGACTTTGAAGGTGTCCTCGTAAAAGACGTCGGGCGCGGTGGACGGTGAGCGCAGGGCGAGGGCCAGCTTGGTGCCGTAGTCGTCATCGTTGGCCTGGATGGGCTGCAGTTCGACGCTCACGCCCTGGTTTGCCGCCTCGAATTCCTGTTTCGCCGCGTGGAGCATGGTGTCCAGGGCAGTGAAGGAGTCCGTTTTCTGGTACGCCACTTTCAGGGTTTTTGAAGCGTCCCCGGGATCGTCCGGGCTGCACGCCGTCAGGACAACCGCTGCCGCGGCGATCAGGGACATGGTCTTCAGGGCCCGGCAGCGCATGGTGCTCCATTCGGTCAATGGCTGCGGCGCCCCTATGTCAGCGGGTCCCCAGCCGCGGCAATACGCAAAGCCTAGATGGACGGCCTTCGGCAAGCAAGCCGGAAACGCCGTTTCAGCAGTTCAGCTTTCCAAAAGCAGCCGCTGGGCGCGCGGGGCCAGCGTGTGCTCCAGCACCAGGGAGGCAGCCCCGATGGCGCCAACGTCATCCCCCACCCCGGTGCCCACCACCTCGATGGGATGGATGAGGCGGGTGTCGCTGTGGGCGTCCAGCAGCGCCGGAATTTTATCCAGGTAGCGCCCGGCAAGGCGGCTCCAAAACGGCCCGCCAAACACCACCCGCTCCACGTCCAGGGTATTGGTGACCACGGACGCTGCCCGCGCCACGAGCACCGCCGATTTGTCGATGATGCCCAGCGCCTGTTCGTTTCCCTCGTCCGCGAGGTCGCACAGCCGGGAAAAACTCTGCTGGATTTCCGCGCCGCTGTTGCCTCCACGCGAGCCTTCCAGAATGCCTGCAGCTTGCGCCTGCGCCACCAACACCTGCGGGATGCAGGTGGCTTTCACACAGCCGCGGAGGCCGCAGTCGCATGGGGGGCCGTCCGGGTCCACCACGACGTGGCCGATCTCGCCGGCGTTCCCTGAGGTGCCCCGGACCACCTCGTCATTGAGCACGATCCCGCAGCCAATGCCGGTGCCCATGTACATGAAGATGAAGCTGCCGGAGCCGCTGGCACCGCCTGCCCATGTCTCGGCGACGGCTGCACTGGTGACGTCCTTGTCCATCAGCACCGAATATCCGGTGGCCTCCGAAAGGGCGGTGCGCAGTTCCACCCGGTCCCAGCCAGGAAGCAGCGGCGGATCCACCACGGTGCCGTTGTCCAGGTCGATGGGGCCGGGCGCGGCGAGGCCCAGGCCTGAAATCCTGTCGTGGTCCACGCCGGAATCCGCCACCAGCTGGGCAATTTCGTCGGCAATGGTGGCGATGACGGCAGAAGGGTCATTGCCGCCGGGGGTCTTGATCCGGGAGTGCCGTACCACTGCCCCCACCAGGTCAAGGACCACGAAGGTGGTGACGGCGGGGTCGAGGTGGACGCCGAGGGCGAAGACGCCGCCGGGATTGAGCCGCAGGATGGTGCGGGGCTTGCCGGGGCCGCTGCCTTCCTTGCCGGCTTCCACAATGAGGTTCTGATCCAGGAGGCGGCGGGAGATGTTGGAGATGGTTTGCGGCGACAGGCCCACGATCTGTGCCAGCTCCACCCGGCTCAGTCCCCCGGAGGACCTGCGGATGGCGTCCAGGATCACCGTGAGGTTGAAGTCCCCCATCCGGGGCAGGTTGGTTCCGCGCCTCGGTGAGGATTGGCGGATCTCAGTCACAGCGTCCCCTAAACGTCGTCCCCCAAGTACTTATGGTGATGCTTGAATCGTACGTTACGCCGGGGCCCAGACCCACATGCCGGAACGACGGCGCGGCGCAGGACGGGTGCCGCTCCTTCCGCCCGTTCCGCAGGGGCAGGAGCTCGCCCGCAGCGGTGCTTACGCCGGATCACCTGGGGCTGCGGCGGGTGCTGAGGGTCACCGTGAACTTGGGGTTCCGTCCCTTCACAGAGGTGGGTCCCACCTGCCGTTCCAGCGCCGGCAGGTAGGGCAGGTGCCTGTTGAACACCGTCCAAAGCTCGCCGTGCGGCACCAGCACCCGGCCTGCCGCTTCGATCAGCTTCAGGCCTGCCCCCGCGTGCACGCCGGCTCCCACGTGGAATGGCGGGTTGAGCAGGACCAGGTCCACGCTGCCGTCCGCCATGGTACCCAGGGCGTCGTCCTGGAGGACCGTAATCTGCTCCTCCAGTCCGTTGGCACGTGCCGTCGCCTGCGCCGACGCCACTGCGGCTGCTGACTGGTCGGTGGCGGTCACAGCGGAGGCGGGGTGCCGGCGTGCATACATGGCGGCGAGGATCCCGGTGCCGCAGCCGAGGTCCACGGCGTGCCGGGCCTCCTTCATCTCCGGAAGGAACGTCAGCAGGAACCGGGTACCGATGTCCAACCTGGTTCCGGCGAAGACGGCCCCGTGCGCAGCCACGTTCAGGTCCAGCTCAGCGATGTGCTCCATCACCGGGTACCGTTCCGGCCGGCTGTCCCCCTGCGGTTCACTGGCCAGGATCACGCGTGATTTCTGCCTGGCGAGCTGCGGCTGGACGGAGCCGAAGTGACGTTCCAGAACCGCGTTCATGCCAAGGGACATGTGCTTTACCCGGCCCCCGGCCAAAAGTTTTACGTCAGATGCCGCATGCCTGGCCACCGCGGCAGCGATCTCGTCCAGTTCCGCGAGGGTCTTGGGCAGCTGCAAAAGCACCGTCTGCGCGCCGGCCAGGAGGTCCGGCCCGAACGGCAGCTGCGTGAAGCCGGGTTCCACTCCCGTCCCCCTGCCCGCCGTGCCTGCTGTGGTGCCAGGCAGGACAGCGGCCTGACGGAGCGCAGCCGCGTTGAGCTGGAGCGCACGTTCACCCGTGATGAGGTCCTGATGCACACGCACGGCACCGGGGCTAAGGGTGGCAAGAGTGCCGAGGGTCAGGGCGCCGTAGCGATCCCCCACGACGGCCACTGTGCTCCCGCTGCGCACGACTCCCGCAGCTGTTTCCAGCAGGAGGCGGTCCGTGGCGTCCCATGCCTGCAGGTTCGCAGCTTCGACGTCGGGCCGCCGCCTGAGGGCGCCGAAGACGTGCTCAAGGGTGTCTGATGCCAACTGTTCCTGCCGCTTTCTTTTCTGCTTGTGATTGTGCCGCTGCCGCATCCCGCGGCTGTCGCGCCGGTCGGTGCTCAGCCCCAGATTGCCGGTGCCGCTGTCGGATCGATCCCTGGCAGTTTCAGGATGGCGGACACCGCCGCGCGTCCTGCCAGGTTGGCGCCGATAGTGGACGACGACGGGCCGTATCCCACCAGATGGACGCGAGGTTCCTGCGCCACCTGTGTTCCATCCATGAGTATGCCGCCACCGGGTCCCCGCAGGTGCAATGGTGCGAGGTGTTCGATCTCCGGGCGGAATCCGGTGGCCCATAGGAGGACATCCGCCGGCAGGAATCCGCCATCGGCCAGCCGGACGCCATGGGGCTCTATGGACGTGAACATCGGCTTGCGGTCGAGTACACCCCTGGCAGCGGCGGACCTGAGCGTCGGCGTCCAGATCAGCCCGGTCACCGAAACCCCGCTCTGCGGCGGCAGTCCCCGGCGGACCCGCTCCTCCACCAGGGCCACGGCGTCGTGTCCTGCCTTCGCGTCGAACTCCTCCTCGCGCCACACCGGTTCCCGGCGGGTGAACCAGCTTGTGGTCGTGACGCGCGAGATCTCATCGAGGAGGCCTACGGCGGAGATGCCGCCGCCCACCACTGTCACGTGCCGGCCTGTGAACTCATCTGCCGAGACGTAGTCCGCCACATGCAGCTGCCGCCCGCGGAACGTTGACTGGCCGGGATAGAGTGGCCAGAAGGGGCGGGTCCACGTTCCAGTGGCGTTGATGACAGCCCGGGCTGTCCAATCACCGCGGGACGTACTGACCACCAGCCGGCCGTCAGGGTCGTCGTCCTCGCGGCTGACGGACGTCACCTTGACCGGGCGCTGGACGGCCAGGCCCAGTTCCTCTTCATAGCCGCCAAAATACCGGGTCAGGAACTCCGAGCTGGGCTCCCGGGGATTTACTGCAGGCTTGGCGATGCCCGGCAGGTCGCTGATGCCGTTGACTGTTTCCATTCGCAGGCTCTTCCAGCGGTGGCGCCACGCACCTCCGGGGCCGCTCTCGGCGTCGAGAACTACGTAGTCCAGGCCCCGGCGCTGGAGGTGGTAGGCAGCGGAAAGCCCGGCCTGACCGGCGCCGATGACCACGACGTCGGTTCGGGCAGAATTCACTCCCCCATGATAGTCGCGCCGGGGGTTCCGGCCTTAGTCTTGGCCCATGGCGACGGGAGGAGCATCATGACGGCAGGCAAGGTCACAGGCAGAGGCAAGGGCTCAGGCACAGGCACAGGGAACGGGAAGGCGGCGCGGTTGGCCAAGGCGTTGGCAGTTGTCCTGGGTACCCCGGAGATACCATTGCGCTTGCGGGCGTGGGATGGTTCGGAGGCAGGGCCGGAGGGGGCTCCCATCCTGGAGTTCCGGTCCCGGCGCGCGCTGCGCCGGATCCTGTGGTCCCCGGGCCAGCTGGGCCTGAGCCGGGCCTACGTGGCCGGCGACATCGACTCTCCGGGAAACATCTTCGCTGCATTCAGTGCGTTGAGCTCCGCCGGCAAGTTCGCCGAGCCTGGCCCCTTCCGACCGTTGACGGCTGCCGAAATCTGGACGCTGCTGCGCACCGCCGTCCGGCTGGGAGCCCTTGGCCCCAATCCCGCACCTCCACCGGAAGAGGCCAGGGTCGTCCGCAAGGGACGGCTGCACTCGCGCCGCCGTGACGTGGCGGCCATCTCCCATCATTACGATGTGGGCAATGAATTTTACGCCCTGGTGCTGGGGCCGTCGATGGTCTATTCCTGTGCCGTATGGCCAGAGGCAGGCTACGGCAGCGAACGCACTGACGGAAGCCACAGCCTCGCCGTCGGCCTGGACGCTGCCCAGGAGGCAAAGCTTGACCTCGTGTGCCGCAAGCTGGGGCTTCGGCCGGGGATGCGGGTCCTGGACGTAGGCTGCGGCTGGGGCAGCTTTGCCCTGCACGCGGCCGGGAAGTACGGGGCAACGGTCGTGGGAGTGACCCTATCCACCGAGCAGGCAATCCTCGCCCGGAAACGGGCGGCAGACGCAGGGCTGACAGAACGGGTGGATATCCGCGTACAGGATTACCGGGACGTCCTCGACGGGCCCTTCGATGCCATCAGCTCCATCGGAATGTCCGAGCATGTGGGGCGGGAGCAAACCGCCGGGTACGCCGCCGCGCTGCTCGGCCTGCTGAAGCCGGGCGGACGGCTGCTGAACCACGCGATTTCCTGGAATGCAGGCCCCACCAAGCCGGATCCGGACTCCTTCATTCCCCGCTATGTCTTTCCGGACGGGGAGATGATCAGCCTTGGCGAGATGGTGTCGGCCCTGGAAACTGCCGGGTTTGAAATTCTTGACGTGGAGGCGCTGCGGCAACACTATGCGCTGACCCTGCGCGCCTGGGTCAGCAGGCTGGAGGACAACTGGGACCAGGCCGTCCAGCTGACCAGCCAGGGGCGGGCAAGGGTATGGCGGCTGTACATGGCCTCCAGCGCCCTGGGCTTTGAAAACGGCCTCACCGGCGTGAACCAGGTCCTGGTCCAACGGCCGGGAGGCGAACAGCCACCGCTGCGCCGGACGGCCTGGCTGTAACGGGCGCCCGGAGTTAAACCGAAAGGGACGGTCCCTTGGGGACCGTCCCTTTCGTACACTATGCAGTGCATCTTCCGGTGGAGCTGAGGGGACTCGAACCCCTGACCCCCTGCATGCCATGCAGGTGCGCTACCAGCTGCGCCACAGCCCCGTACTTTGCCGCTTCCGGACCGACTCCCCGGAGCAACCCGACCAGCCTAATGCACTTTCGTCCGCGGCGCCAATCGGCGCTCCGGCCCTGTCGACTCAACGGCCCGTTCTCCAAGAACCCACTCCTGCTGTTGTGCCCGCTGCACACAGCCGGCACAACAAAAAAGCCCGCCGGAATCATACGATTCCGGCGGACTTCCCGGTGGAGCTGAGGGGACTCGAACCCCTGACCCCCTGCATGCCATGCAGGTGCGCTACCAGCTGCGCCACAGCCCCGGATTGTTGCTGCCCTTGAAGAACTTTTTTCGGGCTTCCCCGAAGCAACTCAAATATCTTAGAACAGCAATTCCAAAAATTCCAAATCGGGCATATTCCCCGTGGTGACGCGAATTTACTCGTTCTCGGACACAGCAGCGGCCTTGGCCGAGGCGTCGTCTCCAAGCTGCAGGTCCACTACCGGGCAGTCCTTCCACAGGCGTTCCAGTGCGTAGAACACACGGTCCTCCTCGTGCTGGACGTGGATGACGATGTCCGAGTAATCGAGCAGTACCCAGCGGCCGCCGGAACGGCCTTCGCGGCGGACGGGCCGCAGGTCCTGCTTCAGGAGCTCCTCCTCGATCCCGTCAACGATGGCGTTGACCTGGCGTTCGCTGGGGGCCGATGCGATAAGGAAGACGTCAGCCAGGGCGAGCCGCTCGCTGACATCCAGGGCAACAATGTCCTGGGCAATTTTGTCCGCAGCTGCCTTGGCGGCGGTGCGGGCTATGGCGAGGGATGATTCCGATGCAGTCACGTGACTCCTTGTTGGGTGAGAAAATGTACGGCCGGCCGCAGCAGTCAGCTGGACATGCCGCTGATGATCAGGAGGATCCCCGAGATCAGGGCCACCACTCCGAATGCCAGGATGGAGAGCTGCAGGACCCTGTTCCGCTTTGCCCGGGCCAGTCCTGCAGTGGCTGCGTCCAGGGGTTCCAGCCCATAGGCGGAGCTGGCGGGAACGCGCGGCAGCTCCTCGAAAAGGTCCTCTCCGACGCTCTCTTCCGTCCGCAGTGTCTGCGGGCGGGCAGCCGCCCGCGCAGCAGCTTCAGCCCTGGCAATGACGTTGGAACGGCCTGACGCGGCGTCCGCGGGAGCAGGGCGCTTGGGCGCTGAGGGGCGCGGCTTCCTGGTGGCGGACGGCGTCACCTTGGTTCCGGGACGGGTAGTCACCGGCACGTGCGAGGTGGCAGGCCGTTTCATGACAGGCCGGTCAATTCCTGGAACCTGCACGAACTCCAGCGGGGTGACCATGGCCAGGTTGTTGGCCGTGGAGGGACCCGGCCGCTGACCTGCACCCGGGGCTGTGCTACTGCGCTGGTCCTTCTTACCCGCTTCCCGGCCAGGGGCCGGGGCAGGATCCTTGGCAGGCAGTGGAGCCCCCGCCTGCTCTGCCAGTTTCTGCTTGGCCATGGCGCGGCGGTTCATGACGGCCGCCCGTTCGGCCAGTGCAATCTGCTCAGCCAGGATCTCCGGATCAACAGCTTCCGGGTCCAGGGAGGCGATGTGCTCCATCTTGGCAATCTGGTTCTTGGCCTGCTCTGCGATCAGCGCCCGCGCCGCCAAGGCCTGCTCCACCGTCATGCCTTCGGGAGCCGGGGAACCCGCTCCAAGCTGGGAGGGGAGCTTGCCGTCCTGGGACCCGGCCTCCCCGGCGCCGTCGCCCTTCTTCCCTCCGGACCGGGGCTTGCTCTTTCGCGGTTCCGCCGGAGCGCCAGAGGCCGCAGGGGCGGCGGGAGCTGAAGCCGGTGCGGAATCCGAAGCACCGGAAGCAGGGGGGACAATCGGATTGGCGGCAGTCAGCGCCTGTTCCTTGAGCTGCTGCAGGCGTAGCTGGCGGCGGGTGGGCGGCCCTCCGGCAGCAAGCTGGCCCTCCTTTTCCTCCAGCTCCTTGATGGTGCGAAGGGCTGCCCGGTCACGTGCCCGGATCTGGGAGGACCGCTGGGCGGCGGCCTGCCCGGCCGCGGCGCCGGCTGCCCGGGGCCCCGGCGGCGTTGCAGCAGGCGGCGTTCCTGCCGGCCGCGTTGCCGCAGGCGTGGTTGCGACGGAAGGCTTGGCATCCGTCGACTTTGCGGCAGGGGAAACTTGTTCCGCGCCCGTAGGCACGGAGGCCTGCTGGGCATCCCTGGCCTTCCGTAGTTCCCGGCGGCTGCGGATGGGGGGCTGTTCCTGACTCATTGAGAACTCATTCAGTACTGGCTGGTTCACGTGCTTCGGAAAGTACTTCATTCCCGGCTGCCGGCGCCTCGATATAAAGGCCGTACTTGGCGATGTACTGGACCACGCCGTCCGGCACCAGGTACCAGACGGGATCATTTGCTGCCACGCGGGCGCGGCAGTCGCTGGAGGAGATGGCCATGGCCGGCACTTCCAGGAGGCTGACGTCGTCGCGCCCCATCCCGTCCAGCTCGTGGCCGGGCCGCGTGACCCCGACGAAATGGGCCAGCGACCACAGTTCGTCGATGTCCTTCCAGGACAGGATCTGCGCCAGCGCGTCCGCACCGGTGATGAAGAACAGGTCCGCGTCCGGGCGCTGGGCGCGAAGGTCCCGCAGCGTGTCGATGGTGTAGGTGGGCCCTGGACGGTCAACGTCCACCCGGCTCACGGTGAAGCGCGGGTTGGAGGCCGTAGCAATGACCGTCATGAGGTACCGGTGTTCGGCCTCGCTGACCTTTTTGTGCGACTTCTGCCACGGCTGTCCAGTAGGAACGAAAACGACTTCATCCAGGTCAAACTCGGCAGCCACTTCACTGGCCGCGACAAGGTGGCCGTGATGGATGGGATCGAAGGTCCCACCCATCACGCCAAGCCGCAGCCTGCCTTTGGCACCGTTACGGTGCAGAACGCGGGAAATGTTAGTGGCCCTGCCCGTGATCGTGCTTGTTCGGGTGCTGGCGGTGCGGGTCCGCGTGTTCCTCGGTGGCCGCATGCCGGTTGCCCAGGTTGGAGTAGGACAGGGTGATGAACATCAGTACCAGCAGGATGGCGAAAATGACGACGCCGAAGACCCACGGCTCAGCCCACAGCGGCGCGAGTTCGTGTTCTTCGCCTTCGGCGACGGTCATGGCGATCTGCTGGAACAGCATGTTCTCCCCTAGGGTTGAAAAGTTTGTGGCAGCGGAAGTTCCCGCTGCTTATGGCTTCTGGTCTATGGTACCGCGCGCTACCCGCGGACCTGGCCCTCGCCCTGCACGATCCACTTGGTGGTGGTGAGCTCCGTGAGCCCCATGGGCCCGCGCGCATGCAGTTTCTGGGTGGAAATACCCACTTCGGCACCCAGGCCCAGCTCCCCGCCGTCGGTAAACCGCGTGGAAGCGTTGACGATGACAGCTGCGGAATCGACTTCGGCGATGAACCGCTCGGCATTCGCGAGATTGTTGGTCAGGATCGCCTCGGTGTGGCCTGTGGTCCAGGTGCGGATGTGCTTGACGGCCTCGTCCAGGCTGTCCACCATGGCCACAGCGAGGTCGAGGTCCATGTACTCGGTTCCCCAGTCCTGGTCCGTGGCAGGCGAGGACTCGATGGAGGCGGGCAGCGCGGCCCGGATGCGTTCGTCCACGTGCAGCCTGACACCGGCCTTCGCAAGGGCAGTTGCCACGGCAGGGAACACCGTGGATCCCGAGTGGACCAGGAGTGTCTCCACCGTGTTGCAGACACTTGGCCGCTGCGTCTTGGCGTTGAGGAGGATCTCCACGGCCATGTCCTCGCCCGCGGACTCGTCAATGAAGATATGAACGTTCCCCTCGCCGGTTTCGATGACGGGGACGGCGGAGTTATTGACCACGGTCTGGATGAGGTCACGGCCGCCGCGGGGAATGAGCACGTCCACCCGGCCACGGGCGCGCATGAGCGCGTTGGCGCCGGCGCGGCCGTACTGGTCCACCGTCTGTACTGCGTCGGCCGGCAGGCCCACCGATTCCAGGGCCTCGCGCAGCACCCGGACCAGTACGCCGTTGGTGGCCTCGGCAGCGCTGCCGCCGCGCAGGATCACGGCGTTGCCGCTCTTGAGGGCCAGGCCGGCGATGTCCACGGTGACGTTGGGGCGCGCTTCATAGATGGCGGCCACCACGCCCATGGGCACATTGACCTGCCGGAGGCGCAGGCCGTTGGGCAGGGTCTGGCCGCGGACTACGTTGCCGACGGGGTCGGGCAGGTTGGCCAGGTTTTCCAGGGCGGCCACCAGCCCGGCGATCCGGGCTTCGGTCAGCGTGAGCCGGTCCAGCAGGGCTGCAGAGGTACCGTTCGCCTTACCGGCAGCGACATCCTTGGCGTTGGCAGCCAGGATGGCCTGGGTGCTCTCCTGCAGGGCAGCACCGACGGCGCGCAGCGCCCGGTCCTTCCAGGCCCTGTTGGCCATCGACATGCGCCGGGCTGCCTGCCGGGAACGGTCTGCAATCGCATGGACCGCGTCCTGGATTCCAGCCTCGGACAGGGCACCGGCTGCTGATCCCGGCACTGCTGCGGGGGCTGGCTGCTGCGCCCCGGAGGCGGCAACAGTGTCTCCGGAATTTTCAGCAGTTGTGTGAATCAAGGCCTCAGTCATGGTTCAAGTTTAGGCGAGGGCGGGACTGAGACCAGCACCAGGTCGTCAACATGAACAACTTCGCGGTCATAGCCGGTGCCGAGTTCCTCACCAAGCTCGCGCGTAGACCTGCCCAGCATCCGCGGCAGTTCCTGCGATGAGTAATTCACCAGGCCGCGCGCCACCACTGTGCCATCCGCACTGGCAATTTCAACGGCGTCGCCCGCTTCGAACTCGCCGGCAACGGCGGAGATGCCGGCGGGGAGCAGCGAAGTGCGGTGGTGCCGCACTGCCCGGACGGCGCCGTCGTCGAGGACCAGGCGCCCCTGGACGGAGGCGACGTGTGCCAGCCACAGCAGGCGTACTGGCTTGCGGGCGCCATTGACGGTGAACCATGTGCCCACGTCCTCGCCGTTAAGCGCCGCAGCGGCGTTGGGTGTGGAGGTGACCAGGGCATGGATGCCGCTGCCGGCAGCCATGGTGGCTGCTTCCACCTTCGTGACCATGCCGCCGGTGCCGACGCCGGCCTTGCCGGTTTTGCCGATGGAAACGCCCTCAAGATCCTGCGGACCCTCAACCAGCGGTATCCGCTGTGCGCCTTGGGCCGGCGGGCCGTCGTAGAGGGAGTCGACGTCGGAAAGCAGCACGAGCGCGTCGGCGCGGACCAGGTGGGCCACCAGTGCGGCCAGCCGATCGTTGTCGCCGAAGCGGATCTCGTGGGTGGCCACGGTGTCGTTCTCGTTGACCACAGGGACCACGCCGAGGTTGAGCAGCCGGTCCAGGGCGCGGAAGGCGTTGGTGTGTTGGCTTCGCCGCATCAGGTCTTCTGCCGTCAGCAATACCTGGCTGACGGTGACGCCGTGCGCGCCGAAAGCCTGGGTGTACCGGGCCATCAGCAGGCCCTGGCCCACACTCGCAGCAGCCTGCTGGGTGGCAAGGTCGCGGGGACGCTTCGCAAGGCCAAGCGGGGCGAGGCCGGCGGCAATGGCGCCGGACGAAACCAGGATGATTTCCGTCCCGGTGTTGCGCTTGGCAGCCAGGGCGTCCGCAAGGGCAGTCAGCGATTCTTCCGAGATGCCGCCCTTGATGCTGGTCAGCGACGACGAGCCAACCTTCACCACAATCCGGCGCGCGCTTGCCAGCACGCTCCTGTCCACGCCCCGGGTCAGCGGTGCCGCGGCTGCAGTCCTAGAAGTCATCGTCGACGTCCAGTCCGCTCTCCTTGAGGGGCTTGGCAGCACGCCGGCCGCTGACGGACTCAGTCCAGATGCCGGCTTTCCGCTCAGCCTCAAGCTCGGCGCGGGCGGCAGCCTTGGCCTCGCGGCGCTCCTGCTGTTCCTCACGCTTCTGGCTCCGGGTCGGCCGGTCGCCAATGTCGGCGAAGCGGACGTCCGTGCCGCGCGGCGAAGCCAGGAGTTCAGCACCGGCCATCATGGTGGGCTCCCAATCGAAAACCACGCCGTCGTCTTCGCCGATCACGACGGTATCGCCGGGCTTGGCTCCCATCTTGAACAGTTCGGTTTCAACTCCCAGCTTGGCCAGCCGGTCAGCCAGGTAGCCGATAGCTTCCTCGTTGGTGAAGTCTGTTTGCTTGACCCAGCGCTCGGGCTTTTCCCCGAGGACGCGGAAGAGCGGCTCGAGGTTCTTCTCCTCGCGACGGATCTTGAACCCTGTCTCGTTGACAGCACGGGGCCGCAGCACGGCGGGCTGCACCTTCGGCGGAGCGGCAGCCACGGCGTCACGGGCGTCCTTGACGATCTCGGCCATGGCAAAGCCCAGCTGGCGGAGGCCTTCATGGCTGGTGGCCGAGACCTCGAACACGCGGTAGCCACGGGATTCCAGCTCCGGCCGGACAAAATCGGCCATGTCCCTGCCATCGGGCAGGTCCACCTTGTTCAGCGCCACCAGGCGGGGGCGGTGGTTCAGCGGAACCACTTCACCGTCCTGGCCGGCGTAGCTCATGTCCACGGCGTACTTCTCCAGCTCGGCCTCGATGACGGCGAGGTCCGAGAGGGGGTCACGGTCCGATTCGAGCGTTCCGCAGTCAAGGACGTGGACCAGCGCGGCGCACCGCTCCACGTGCCGCAGGAAGTGGTGCCCCAGGCCCTTGCCCTCGCTGGCGCCCTCGATGAGGCCGGGCACATCGGCAATGGTGAACCGGATATCGCCGGCCTGGACCACGCCAAGGTTGGGAACCAGCGTGGTAAACGGGTAGTCGGCAATTTTGGGCCGGGCGGCGGACATGGCGGCAATGAGGCTTGACTTGCCTGCAGACGGGAAGCCGACCAGTGCAATATCGGCGATGGACTTCAGTTCCAGGACGATGTCCCTGGATTCACCTTCGATGCCCAGCAACGCGAAACCCGGAGCGCGGCGCTTCTGGGAGGAGAGGGCCGCGTTGCCCAGGCCGCCGATGCCGCCGGCTGCAGCAACGTACTCGGCGCCTTCACCCACGAGGTCAGCCAGGACCGCGCCGTCCTTGGACTTGACCACGGTGCCGTCGGGGACGGGCAGGACCAGGGTCTCGCCGTTCTTGCCGCCCCGCCAGTCACCCATGCCGGGGCCGCCGTTTGTTGCGTGGCGGTGCGGTGCGTGGTGGTAGTCAAGCAGGGTGGTGGTCTGGTGATCAACGCGGAGGATGACGTCGCCGCCATTGCCGCCGTTGCCGCCGTCGGGACCGCCCAGCGGCTTGAACTTCTCCCGGTGGACCGAGACGCACCCGTGGCCGCCGGTACCGCCGGATACGTGCAGTACTACCCGGTCTACAAAGCTGGCCACGTGGATCTCCTCAGTGCTGTTATTCGCGGCGTGCAGGGACGCCACATCGATTGTAGTGCGGTTAAAGAACAGTGGAGCGGACCATCAGGTCCGCTCCACCGCTTCAGAACTGGTTGTTACTCTGCAGCTGCAGCAGCAACGATGTTGACGACGCGACGACCGCGGCGGGTGCCGAATTCAACGGCTCCCGGGGTCAGTGCGAACAGGGTGTCGTCGCCGCCGCGGCCAACGCCGGCGCCCGGGTGGAAGTGGGTGCCGCGCTGGCGGACGATGATCTCGCCGGCGGAAACTACCTGGCCGCCGAAGCGCTTGACGCCGAGGTACTGAGCGTTGGAGTCACGGCCGTTGCGAGTGGAGCTCGCGCCCTTTTTATGTGCCATCTGAAATGCCTGCCTCTAAATTCTGGGGAATTTGCTGAAAAACCTGAACAGTAACCGGAAGTTACTGAATGCCGGTGATCTTGACCTTGGTCAGTTCCTGGCGGTGACCCTGGCGCTTCTTGTAACCGGTCTTGTTCTTGAACTTCTGGATGACAATCTTAGGACCGCGGAGGTCCTGGAGGATTTCAGCCGTAACGGTTACCTGGGCCAGGTCAGCAGCGGCGGAGGTGACTTTGTCACCGTCTACCAGGAGCAGTGCGGGCAGCTGAATGGTGCTGCCAGCTCCACCGGCGACGCGGTTCAGGGTAACGAAGTCTCCAACAGAAACCTTCTCTTGGCGGCCGCCTGCGCGGACAATCGCGTACACCACTTGGGAACTCACTTCTCTCGACGTTTATTACAAATTTGCGTGCGGAACCCTGCTCAATAATTGGCTGGGCTCTCGCTGTGCCTCAACGCCGTGGGGTCATAAACCCAAGTGTTGGCGTAAGCACCGAAGATCCAGAATACGCTAGTTTTGTCTTCGGCCGCAAATGAGGCTGGTTCCGGCGGGTGGTCTGTGATAAGAACCACAGGACTTCACCATCCCCGGAGGGCGCCCCACCATATTACCGGCAGCGCATCGGTCCAGCCGTCAGGAATGAAGGCGCGGCGCGTCGAAAAATTCCGTTTCCAGGCGGCAGGACTGCCTGAACGCCGTGGTCATGGCGGCCCTCTGGTCATCCGATGCCGCCCGCCCGGCCCGGTCCACGATGGCAATCGCCGTCCGGGTTGCCTCGGCGAAGCCTTCGTCGGCGTAGGTGCGCAGCCAGTCGGCGTAGGCGTGACTCGCCGGTTCGCCTGCAGCGAGGAACTGCGCATGCAGTGTGGTGCCGGCTTCGGCGTAAAGCCAGAAGCAGGGCAGGACTGCCGCGGCCAGCACTGCGTAACTGCCCGACGCCGAAGCCGCCATCAGGTGGTCGACGTAGGACTTGGTAACGGGGCCCAGTTCCGTCCGGGCAGGGCGGGTGCTCAGCCAGGAGCGGTGCAGTTCCGACTCGACTTCCAGGCATTGCTGTGCGGAACGGGCCCAGAACAGCTGCTCTGCCTCCGTCGGCGCGAGCGCACTTGCGCGCGCCAAGACTCGGGAATAGCCGTTGAGGTAGATGGCATCCTGGGCCAGGTAGTAGGCAAACTGGTGTTCGGGCAGGCTGCCGGAGGCCAGGTCCTGGATGAAGGCCAGGCCGTAAATCGCCTCGAGTTCCTTTTCCGCTTCAGTCCACAGCTGTGCTGCGAAGCTGCCCTCCCCAGCATCCGTGTGCAGGTGGTGGAAGTGGTGGATGGGCCCGCTGCCCTGTCCCACCTCCAGCCGTCCGGAGGCGTCCAGGGCGCCTGCGAGCCAGGGCTTGACCTCCCGAAGGGTTGCTTCCCAGTCCCCCACCCGCGCCTGCACGGTGGCCATGGCCGAGGAAAGGGAACAGCCCGTGCCATGGCTGTTCCGCGTGGCCACCCGTTTGCCGGGAACCACCACGACTTCCTGGCTAAGCAGGCCGGAAGTGTTGACCAGCGCGTCGGGGCACTCCTCCCCCGCCAGGTGGCCGCCCTTGACCAGGACGGTGGTTCCAGTGGCAGCGGCAAGCTGCCTGCCCTGTTCCAGTGCGCCTTCCCAGTTCTCCTGCACCTTCCCGCCGGCCAGCATGGCAAGTTCAGCAAGGTTGGGGGTGATGAGGTTGGCCAGTGGAAGCAGCCCGCGAAGCGCCTCCTCCGCGGACTCCTGGAGGAGCCGGTCCCCGCTGGTGGCTACCATGACAGGGTCCAGGACCACGACGCCGGGACGCACCTTGTCGAGCCAGGCCCGGACAGCTTCGATCACCTCGGTGCCGCCCAGCATCCCGATTTTCACGGCGTCGATGCTGATGTCCTCACTGATGGCCTCAAGCTGCTGGGTGAGGAAGGCGGCGGGCGCAACGTGGACGGCACGCACGCCGCAGGTGTTCTGCGCGGTGAGTGCGGTGATGGCAGCCATGCCGTAACCGCCGTGGGCAGCGATGCTTTTGAGGTCTGCCTGCACGCCGGCGCCGCCGGAAGGATCGGAGCCGGCAATGGAGAGGACCCGGGGTACATCCCGGCCCTGGCGGCCCTGGGTTGATGCGGCGGGTGCAGGCTTGCCCTGGATGGCAATCGCCTGTTTCATGGCAGTGGGCATTTCAAGAGTCGAAGACAAGAGACATCCCTTCGCCGGTGCTAACCGGACAGGTTCAACGGGTCTGGATCTCAGCCGCCCTGTGCGCGGCACCCCGTGTCGTTTCCCAGCCTAGCTCTTTTGCCAGGGCGCGGCGAAAGTGACGGATTGCTACCGCACCGCTGCCTGCTCCCTCAAACCCGAATGCCCGGCCGTCCACTATTTCGTGGCCGGCCGGGCATTCCGGATATTTGCGGCTTTAAAGCTCCGAGGCAGGAACCCCGACACCGAGGATGATGGGCGCATCTGCGGGCTTGCTGCTGCTTGCCTTGGCGGCAGCCGCCTGGTCAGGCTCAGGTGCCTTCGCAGAGTGGGAATGTCCGGTTGCCGCTGCCGGAACATTCTCGTGCTGCTCCACCGCCGTCTCGTTGGCTGCCCCTTGCGCACGGCTGGCACTGCGGTTGCGGCGTGCCCGGCGTGGGCGGGACTGCTCCAGGGTGTGGTCGGAATAGTCCTTAGCCGCCACGGCAGGAGCCGTCCACTGCTGCGGCTGGTCCCGCTGCGCCTGATCCGGCTCCGCCTGTGTGGCCCGGACCTGCCCCGGTTCCCGCTCGGCGGGCTGGTCAGCCTTCTCTTCGGCGGCAGCGGGCTCGCCCAGGTGGGCGAAGGCTTCGGCGAGCCGGTCGAGTGTGAGGGCCGGCTTCGGCTGTTGCTCCCCGGCATGCTCCACGAATGGCAGGACCACTTTCTCCCCGCCGAAGGTCAGGACTGCGGCAGGCCGGGGGGCCTCGCCGTCGTGCTTCTCTAGCGCCGGCGCCGCTGCCTCGGCGGGAACTGCCGGTTGGGCAGGCGCCGCCTGGCGGGCCGCGGCCACCTCGTCGTCATGCAGGTGGGCAGCATGTGCAGCCGCAGCGATGTTGGCAAGGGCCAGCCTGGTGGCTTCTGCTTTCGCATGCCGCTCGGCGTCGGCTGGGTCCGGGTGGATCGTGTGCACCTGGACTGCGGGGGCCGGGGCAACATCGGGCTGCTGGCCGCCGCGGCCGCGGCGCCGTTTCCGGTCCGGACGGCCGCCCGGTTGGCTGCTGTCGGTCCGCTGGCCCTCGTTCCGGTAGACTTCGGCGCGTGCCTCCGGCCTGCTGTCCGAACGCTGCACGTGGTGCTCGGCCGCAACAATGTTGGCACGGCGGTGTTCCACGGGATCGTCATGGGTCACCACACCGCGGCCGGCGCAGGCCTCGCACTGCTCGCCGAACACTTCCAGGAGCCCGGTACCCATGCGCTTGCGGGTCATCTGGACCAGGCCCAGGGACGTGACCTCGGCAACCTGGTGCTTGGTGCGGTCCCGGCCCAGGCATTCCACCAGGCGGCGCAGCACCAGGTCGCGGTTGGATTCGAGGACCATGTCGATGAAGTCGATGACGATGATGCCGCCGATATCCCGCAGGCGAAGCTGGCGCACCACTTCCTCGGCGGCCTCAAGGTTGTTCTTGGTTACCGTCTCTTCGAGGTTGCCGCCGCTGCCGGTGAATTTGCCCGTGTTGACGTCCACCACGGTCATGGCTTCGGTGCGGTCGATCACGAGTGAGCCGCCGGAGGGGAGGAAGACCTTCCGCTCCAGGGCCTTGTGGATCTGCTCGTCGATCCGCCACGCTGCGAAGATGTCCTGGTCCTTGGTCCACTTCTCAAGCCGGCCTACCAGGTCCGGGGCCACGTAGGTGACGTAGGCCTCGATGGTGTCCCAGGCTTCCTCGCCGGAAACGATCAGCTTGGAAAAGTCCTCGTTGAAGACGTCGCGGACCACCTTGATGGTGAGGTCCGGCTCACCGTAGAGCAGCTCAGGGGCAAGGACCTTGGTGGACTTGGACTGGCTTTCGATGCCCTCCCACTGCGCGCGCAGCCGGTTGATGTCGTGGGTCAGCTCTTCCTCGGATGCGCCTTCGGCAGCGGTGCGGACGATCACGCCTGCCTGCTCCGGGAGGCGGTCCTTGAGGATCCGCTTGAGGCGGTTGCGTTCGACGTCGGGCAGCTTGCGGGAGATGCCGGTCATGGAGCCGCCGGGTACGTAGACGAGGTAGCGGCCAGGCAGCGAGATCTGGCTGGTGAGGCGTGCGCCCTTGTGTCCCACCGGGTCTTTGGTGACCTGGACCAGGACGGTGTCCCCGGACTTGAGCGCGTTTTCGATCCGGCGCTGCTTGCCCTCGAGGTTCACGGCCTCCCAGTTGACCTCGCCGGCGTACAGGACGGCGTTGCGCCCGCGTCCAATGTCCACGAAAGCAGCTTCCATGGACGGCAGCACGTTCTGGACCTTGCCCAGGTAGACGTTGCCGATCAGCGAGTCCTGCTGCGTCTTGGAGACAAAATGCTCGGCCAGGACGCCGTCCTCGAGGACGGCGATCTGGATTCTGTCGTCACGCTGGCGGACGATCATCTGCCTGTCAACGGACTCCCTGCGGGCCAGGAACTCCGCTTCGGTAATAACGGTGCGGCGGCGGCCGGTGTCGCGCGATTCGCGGCGGCGCTGCTTCTTTGCCTCCAGGCGGGTGGAACCCTTGACGCTGGTGACGCGGTTGCTGGCGGGCGCCTCACTCACAGTCCGCGGTGCGCGGACGCGCGTCACCGTGTTGGGCGGATCATCCTCAGCCCCGCCCGTCAGTTCGAGGTCCTGGTCTCCGCGGCGGCGGCGGCGGCGACGGCGGGACGTCACGACGTCGTCCGCCTGACCGGGGGACTCCCCGTCAGTCTCGTCAGCGGCATCGACATCGGCGTCGTCACTGCTTTCCGCGTCGGCCTCAACGTCACGCTCGCCCAGCCGGCTGCGGCTCCGGCGGCCGCGGCCCCGGCGCCTCCGGCGGCTGCCGGCGTCCTCCGAATCATCTTCCGTATCGTCTTCGTCAGCTTCTTCCGCCGGGGCCGGCGCGGGCCGCACAACGGTGCTGAGGTCGGGAGCCTGGAACAGCACGGATGTGGGCGAACCGGGCTCCATGAACAGCGACCCGAAGGGGCTGGCGGGAGCAGCAAAAGCTTCAGGTGCTGCTGTGGCGGGGGCCGACGGCGCTTGTCCGGCTTCCGGAGTCACGCTCGCGGTCTCCGGAGCTTCTGCCGCGGCGGCGGGTACTGGATCTTCCGTTCGAGCTACTGCCGCGGCTGGCTGGTCCCCGGACGGCGCAGGTGCTTCGGCAACTGCCTGTTCTTCCGGGGCTGGCTCTTCCCCCGCAGCCGGCGTTTCGGCCATTTCTCCGGCTGCGGCCGGGGCCGGCTGTTCCAAGGGCAGCGGCTCTGCGGCCGGCGCTGCGACCTCGGGAGCCGCAACCGGGGCTGACGCCTTCCGGGTGGCAACGCGGCGGCGGCGGACCGGTTTTGTTTCCGTTTCCGGTTCCACTGCGGGGTTCGCACCCTCGGCGCTGTCCTGTGCTCGGCCTGCGTCCGCTGCGACATCTGCGTCAGCGGCTGCTGCTTCGTCCGCAAAGGCCGGCAGCGGCTCGGCGGTTTCCGCCTTCTTCCGGGCACGGGTGCGCCGGGCAGGTGCTTTCGTTTCTGCAGCAGCGGCCTCGGCGTTCTCGGCCGTGGCCTGGTCTGCGGGCACCTCCCCTGCCGGAAGGTTTTCTGACGAAGTGTCCGCTCCGGTGCCGGCCACTGCTGGGGCGGTCAGGCCGTCGTCGGCCTTCCCTGCCGGCTTCCGCCGGCTCCTCGTGGCCTTCTTCGGCGCGGTAGCAGCTTCCGCACCCGCTGCTTCATCGTTAACGGCTAAAACGTGTTCATTATCCATATGTGGCAACGCTCCTGCCCCTGACGTACCGCCACATCCGGCACCCATTGGGGCACATATTGTCAAAACCCGCAGGCGTTGACAGAAGTCAAGTGGATACCTCCAGGTTCGCACCGGCAGTGGGGTGCGGCAGCCCGTGGAGGCCGGCGGGATGTTCTGAAACCCGTTGTTCGAAGTGCCACAACCAGGTGCCGCCCAATGGAGTGCGGGAGGCTGCGTCGGTGAAGCCGATGCCTGCCCTGCTCATCATTGGCGGTCTTGCAAACAAGCCACCGGACCGGAGTCCGAAGTGTGGTTCGGCTTCCAGCCACGTTCATTCTCTCATACAAGGGCTATTTAGCGGCGGAGGCTGCTGCACCTGTTCCCCTGCCTGGAAGGTCTTCCCAGCCACCGGCGTTACAATCAGGCAAGGAGCACCCGATGAAAAGGACGCCTAGCCCATGCCCAGCATTTCCCCACCCAGCGGCACTTCGGCCCCGGAACGGAGCCTGAACCAGGACACCGGTCCCGCGGCCGGTGCGGCAGGCTCTGTCCCGGCGATGACCCGGAACCGGCCCTTCGGCTGGCTGCTCGTTATTACCGGCGCCATCGGCTGGCTCGCGTCCGGAACCCTGGTCCTGGAAAAACTGGCCGTACTCCAGGATCCCAACCACACCACAGTGTGCGACGTGAATCCGTGGATTTCCTGCGGCGACGTGATGAAGACCTGGCAGAGTTCGCTGTTCGGGTTCCCCAACATGTTCATCGGGATCGTTGCCTTCGCCGTCATTATCACCGTGGGCATGGCGCTGCTGTCGGGTGCAACCTTTGCCCGCTGGTTCTGGATCGGTCTGCAGACGGGCGTCACGCTTGGTTTCGTCTTCGTGGTGTGGCTCTGGTCCCAGGCACTCTACGACATCCACATCCTGTGCCCGTTCTGCATGATCGTCTGGGCAGCCATGATTCCGCTCTTCGTCTGGGTGACCATCCGGAACATCACGGCCGGCGTCATCCCGGTTCCCGCCAAGGCCGCCCGTGTCCTCGGCGACTCCGGCTGGATCATCACCGCGCTGCTGTACGTTGCGGTCATTGCCACCATCTTCTTCGCGTTCATCCAGGTGTTCGCGGGAACGTCAGGGTTCTAGCCCGCAATTCCAAACCGCGGATTCCCTGCGTGGTCAGGACTCCTGGAACCAGATTTTGATCTCGCGCTCTGCGGAATCGCTGGAGTCGGAGCCGTGAACCAGGTTCTGCTGCACCTTCAGCCCCCAGTCCCTGCCGAAGTCGCCGCGGATGGTGCCGGGAGCGGCAGTGGTGGGGTCGGTGGTGCCGGCCAGTGAACGGAACCCCTCAATGACGCGGTGGCCTTCGAAAATGGCCGCGACGACAGGACCGCTCAGCATGAACTCCACCAGCGGCTCGTAGAAGGGCTTGCCCACGTGCTCCGAGTAGTGCTGCTCCAGCAGTTCGCGGGAGGCGTCAACCTTCTTCAGCTCAGCGAGGGTGTACCCCTTGGCCTCGATGCGGGCCAGGATGGCGCCGGTGAGGTTACGGGCGACGCCGTCAGGCTTGATCAGGACGAGGGTGCGCTCAGTGGTCACAACTGCTCCAATGCGTTGGGTTGGGTTTCGGGGACAAGTCTACGTGGACTTCGCCTTACGGGGATTGCTGCTGCTCGCCCGGCCCGGCGGCCTGGTCCGGATGCGCTGCCTCCCACTCGGCCTGCTCGCGGGCGCGTTCCCCGGCTTCACGGTCCAGTCGGATTCCGGTGCGGATCCCGTACCACCAGGCGGCGGCGAAGAGGGCCCCCACCAGGAACATGGCGGGCTCGAAGATGCCGGTCAGGATCAGGACTAGCTGCAGGATCCAGCCCAGCCCCATGCCCCAGGGTCTGGTGAGGAAGGCGCACGCCACCACCATCACCGCACTCAGCGCAAGGCCAACCCCCAGGATGACCGACGGCGGGAACTCACCGCGGCGCAGTCCGAAGACCACCAGGGTGGCGAAGAACATGACGAAGGCTTCCAGGAGGAGCACCGTGGAAGCGAACATGACCTTGGTGGAGCGGCGCTTCTTCGGCATGCCCGGGCGCCATTCGCGCTGGGCCTTGGTCAGCCTGGCCATTGCCTACGCCTCCGTCTTTCCGAGCAGGATCCGCGCTTCCGCCACGAGGGTGATGGAGCCTGTCACCAGCACGCCGCCGGAGAGGTCGTCGTTGGCTTCGGCCCGTTCCACCGCCCATTCCAGGGCATCGTCGAGGTTTTCGGCGATGTGGACGTTGTCCTCGCCGAAACCCAGGTCGACCGCCAGTTCGGCGAGTTCGGCCGCCGGGACCGCGCGCGGAGAGTTCGACTGCGTGAAGCAGAACTCTTCGGCCACCCCTCCCAGGGATTCCTTTAGCTGGCGGAGGATCTCTTCTGCATCCTTCTCCTGGAGTACCCCCACCACCGGGACCAGCCTGGTGAACGTGAAGGCCTCCTGGAGGGCGGCGGCGGAGGCCTTGATGCCGTCCGGGTTGTGGGCAGCGTCAACGATGATGGTGGGCGCGGTCCGCACCACCTCCAGCCGGCCCGGCGATGACACGTTGGCGAAGCCTTCCTGCAGGACCGCGAAATCGAGTTCCTTTTCGCCGCCGAAGAAGGCTTCCAGGGCAGCCACGGCCACCGCGGCGTTCTGGGCCTGATGGGCTCCGTGCAGCGGCACCAGGAGATCCGGGTAGCGTCCCGCGATCCCCTGAACAGTGACCATCTGGCCGCCTACCGCGACGGTCCGGGACTCGACGCCGAATTCCACGCCTTCGAAGCGGAAGGGCACGCCCACGTCCTTGGCCTTCTCCAGCAGGACCTGGGCGGCGTCCAGCGGCTGGGCGGCACTGATCAGGTAGCCGCCGGGCTTGATGATGCCGGCTTTCTCGTAAGCGATGTCTTCTGTGGTGTCACCCAGCAGGTCGGTGTGGTCCAGGGAGATCGGCGTGATCACGGATACCTGGCCGTCCCCCACGTTGGTGGCATCGGTGATGCCGCCCAAACCGACCTCGATGACGGCCACGTTCACCGGCTGGTCCGCGAAGATGGCAAAACCCAGGATGGTGAGGCATTCGAAGTAGGTGAGGCGCGGCTGGCCCTCGGCCTCCAGCTCCGAATCCACGATCTGCAGGTAGGGACGGATCTCGTCCCAGATGCGGACGAATGTCTCGTCGGAGACCGGGTGGCCGTCGATGCTGATCCGTTCAGTGACCTTGGACAGATGCGGGCTGGTGTACCGGCCGGTGCTCAGCCCGTGGGCGCGGAGGACGGACTCGATCATGCGCGCCGTGGAGGTCTTGCCGTTGGTCCCGGTCACGTGGATGATCGGGAACGCCTTGTTCGGCTCCCCCAGCACATCCATGGCCCGGAACAGCGGTGCGAGCCGCGGCTCCATCTTGTTCTCCGGCGCCCTGCCCAGCAGTTCGGCGTAGACACTTTCCACCGAGAAATGATCGGTCATGCTGCCGCCTCCACTTTTTCCACGGCGACGGCGGGCTCGGCGACGTCTGCAGGTTCCGCCGTGAGGTCCACGGTCAGAGTTTCGCCCTTTACGAGGCCGGCGTTGGCGAGCAGGGCGTCGACGACGTTCTGCCGGGCAGTGACGGACGTCCGGATGCGGTCGCTCACGTTGAGCCCGGCGTCCTTGCGTGCCTGCTGGATGGCGCGGACCATGTCCCTGGCCAGTCCCTCCGCTTCCAGTTCGGGGGTGACCTCGGTGTTCAGGACCACGAAGCCGCCGCCGGGCAGGACTGCCACGGCCTTGCTGGAGGCTTCACCGCCTTCGGACTCTGCCACTACGGTCTCCAGCGTGTACTCCTGCGGTTCGAGCTGCAGACCGCCGGCGGTGACCACACCGTCGTCGTCCAGTGACCAGTCGCCGGACTTGGAACCCTTGATGGCCAGCTGGACGTTCTTGCCGAGCCGCGGGCCGGCGGCACGGGCGTTGACCACCAGCTTCTGCTGGATGCCGAATTCCTCCGGTGACGCCGTGGCAGCATCCAGCAGCCGAACGGAGCGCAGGTTGAGCTCGTCCGCGACGACGGCGGCGAAACCTTCCAGCGCGTCGGCGCCGGGTGCCACCACCGTCAGTTCCTGCAGCGGCAGGCGGACGCGCAGGTTTGCGGCCTTGCGCAGCGAGGAGCCGGTGGAGCAGATCTGCTGGACCTTGTCCATGGCCTGGACCAGGTCCGCGTTGGCGGGGAACAGCGCCGCGTCCGGCCAGTCGGCCAGGTGCACTGAACGTCCGCCGGTGAGGCCTCGCCAGATTTCCTCGGAAACCAGCGGCAGCAGCGAGGCGGCCGCCCGGGAGACGGTTTCCAGCGCCGTGAAGAGCGCGTCGAAGGCGTCCCGGTCCTCGTCAAAGAACCGCTGGCGGCTGCGGCGCACGTACCAGTTGGTGAGCATGTCCAGGTAGCTGCGCAGGGCGTCGCAGGCTCCCGAGATGTCGTACTCGTCCAGGCGTTCGGTCATGGTGCAAACGAGCTCGCCGGTGTTCGCCAGCAGGTACTGGTCAAGGGTGTCGCCGTAGCCGTCATAGCGGAGCTGCGCATCGTAGCCGGCCCCGCCGTTGGCAGCGTTGGTGTAAAGCGAAAAGAAGCTGTACACGTTCCACAGCGGCAGGATGACCTGGCGGACACCGTCACGGATGCCCTGCTCCGTCACCACCAGGTTGCCGCCGCGCAGGATGGGGCTGGACATCAGGAACCAGCGCATGGCGTCGGAGCCGTCACGGTCCAGGACCTCGGATACATCCGGGTAGTTGCGCAGGCTCTTGGACATCTTCTGCCCGTCCGAGCCCAGCACGATGCCGTGGCTGATGACGTTGCGGAACGCCGGCCGGTCGAACAGCGCGGTGGACAGGATATGCAGCATGTAGAACCAGCCACGGGTCTGTCCGATGTACTCCACGATGAAGTCGGCCGGGTTGTGGGTATCGAACCAGGCTTCATTCTCGAATGGGTAATGCACCTGGCCGTAGGGCATGGAGCCGGAGTCGAACCAGACGTCCAGCACGTCCTCCACGCGGCGCATCACGGACTGGCCTTCTTCCGGGGTGCGGGGATCGTCCGGGTTGGGGCGGGTCAGGTCATCGATGAACGGCCGGTGCAGGTCCACCTCGCCGTCCTTGTTCCGCGGCAGCCGGCCGAAGTCGGCCTCGATGTCGGCGAGGGATCCGTACACGTCCGTGCGCGGGTATTCGGGGTCGCTGGACTGCCACACGGGGATGGGGCTGCCCCAGTAGCGGTTGCGGCTGATGGACCAGTCGCGGGCGTTCTCCAGCCATTTGCCAAACTGGCCGTCCTTAACGTTTCCGGGGATCCAGTTGATCTCCTGGTTCAGCTCGGACATGCGGTCCTTGAGCTTGGTGACCTCCACGTACCAGGAGGACACGGCGCGGTAGATCAGGGGGTTGCGGCAGCGCCAGCAGTGCGGGTAGCTGTGCTCATAGCTGGCCTGGCGCACCAGCCGGCCCTGCGCGCGCAGCACCTGCGTGATGGGCTTGTTGGCTTCGAACACCTGCAGGCCCACGATGTCGTGCAGGTCGCCATGCTTGAAGAGCGGGAGGAACTTGGCGCCCTCGTCAACGGAAAGGATGACGGGGATGCCGGCTTCCTCGCAGACCTTTTGATCGTCCTCGCCGTAGGCCGGGGCCTGGTGGACGAGGCCGGTGCCGTCGGTGGTGGTCACGTAGTCAGCTACCAGGAACCGCCAGGCGTTCTCCATGCCGTACTTTTCGTTGTCGGCAAAGTCATGCCACAGCGGCTCGTAGGCCAGGCCCTCCAGTTCACTGCCTGTGTGGGTGGATACCACGGCGGCCTGGGCTGCCTCGAAATCGTCGTAGCCCAGGTCCTTGGCGTAATTGCCGATCAGGTCCGCGGCCAGCAGGAAGCTTCCCGCGACCGGTGCATCCGCGGAGGAGGCCTTGATCCCGTTCGGCCCGGCCGGCAGCACGGCATACGTGATGGACGGCCCGACGGCGAGCGCGGCGTTGGTGGGCAGGGTCCAGGGCGTGGTGGTCCAGGCGAGGGCCTGGACGCCTGCGAGCTGCCTGGACAGCTCCGACTCCCCGGCCTTGATGGGGAAAGTCACGGTGACGGTCTGGTCCTGGCGGTTCTTGTAGACGTCGTCGTCCATCCGCAGCTCATGGTTGGACAGCGGCGTCTCGTCCTTCCAGCAGTATGGAAGCACGCGGTAGCCGTTGTAGGTCAGGCCCTTCTCGTGCAGCTGTTTGAAGGCCCAGAGGACCGATTCCATGTACTCGACATTGAGCGTCTTGTAGTCGTTGTCGAAGTCCACCCAGCGCGCCTGCCGCGTGACATAGTTCCGCCACTCATCGGCGTACTTCATCACGGAGGCACGGCACGCGTCGTTGAACTTGTCAATGCCCATGGCTTCAATCTGGGTCTTGTCCGTCATGCCCAGCTGCTTCATGGCCTCGAGCTCGGCGGGGAGGCCGTGGGTGTCCCAGCCGAAGCGGCGCTCCACGCGCTTGCCGCGCTGGGTCTGGTAACGGCCCACCAGATCCTTCGCGTAGCCGGTCAGCAGGTGGCCGTAGTGCGGCAGCCCGTTGGCGAAGGGTGGGCCGTCGTAGAAGACGAATTCGTTGCTGCCGGGCTCACCGCCGGGAGCGTCAGGGCTGCGCTGGTCGATGCTGGCCTGGAAGGTGCCGTCCTGGTCCCAGTACTTCAGGATGCGCTCTTCAATCTCCGGGAACTTCACGGAGGCGGATACAGCGGCACCGCCGCTTGATGGCGCGCTGGTGGAAGTACTGGCTGAGGCCTTCGGGTAATACGTCATATCGACATCCTGGGTTGAGCTTGGCGAACTGCCGGCTTGCGCCTTCTGTTCCGTTCAGGATGCGAGGACGGTTACCGTGTCGTCCGCCGGACTCCACGCTCACCGCGGTACCACCTCACTTACCGCGTTGCGCGTCCCCGGAGGAACGGGCGCGACGACGGCCACTCATTACTGCTGTGACGGGCTTACCCGTCCGGTTCTACTGGCGCGTACCCCATGGATCGGTGCGATATGGGAGTTCGCGTGTTCTTCCGGAAGCTCACCGGTGATTGCCGGGTCATAGCCGGTTTCGATTCTACTATTTTTCCCGCACAGGTTTCCATTCAGCCCTGCCCACTTCAAGGCGCCGCTGCCTAGAATCTTAAGGCATGACTGCATGGTTCCCGGCCCCGGCGGCACCGCGTCTTCGCCGGGGAGGTCTGATGCATCCAGCCGGCCGCCCCCGGGGCGGCCTCCGCCGTCGTAATACCCGCAAAGCTCCCACGCGGAAGGTCCTGGCATTCCGCTGGCTGTCGGGCGTGGCCGCCGCACCCGTGACCGGGATCGCCTTTCTGCGCGCTGCGCCCGCTGACTGGCCTGTCCTGGCCGTGCAGCTGCTGGCCTTTGTTCCGTGGTTTACCGTGCCGGCCATCGCGGCGTTCCTGCTGTCCCTTCCCGCACGTAGCAGGCTGCTGCAACTGCTGACTGCGGCGCTGCTCGTCCTCCAGGTGTTGTGGCTGTTCCCGCCGGCCCCAGCCATTCCTGAAGCAGCGCACGCCGGCCAGCCCGCGGTACAGGTGAAGGCGATGGCCGTTAATGCGGAGCTGGGCGGAGCGGACGCCGAAGGGATCGTGGAGCTGGTCCGCGAACACCGGGTGGATCTGCTGGTCATCGCGGAATATACGCAGGAACTGGCTGACAGGCTTTCCGCCGCGGGGCTGCCTGCTCTGCTCCCCCACCAGGTGGCGCATCCCGAACGCGGGGCGGGAGGCGCAGCCGTCTATTCCTCTTTGGGGCTGCGTGAGGTGGGAGTCGTCCCCGATACCCCGTTCAGCATGCCTGTGGTCAGCGTGGATCTGTCGCAGGCTGGACAGGAGGCGGCCCTGCGGGTGGTCGCTGTCCATGCCCTCGCACCGGTAGAAGACGGTTTGGAGCAATGGCGCAATGACCTCGCAGCGCTGGACCGGATCGACGCCGGGTCCGGGCCGCTGCTGCTGGCCGGCGACTTCAATGCCACCTTCGACCACAGGGAATTCCGGGAGCTGCTGGCAGGAGGCAGCGGAAGGCGACCCCTGGTGGACGTGGCCACGGCAGTGGGAAGCCGGCTGGTCCCTACCTGGCCGATGCACGGCTACAGCCTTCCCGGCGTGACGCTGGACCATCTGGTCACGAGTCCGGACATCACCGGCTCCGACTACGCTGTCCGCAGGGTGGCGGGAACGGACCACGCTGCAGTACTGGCCACCCTTAGTATCAGGGTGGCGTAGGCGTGGTCCGCGGTAAGCGCTAGCCCTTCCGGATGAGCTTGTAGTTGGCTGCCTGGGCCACCGGCCGGACCACGATTTGGTCCAGATTGACGTGGTGCGGGGCGCTGACCGCGTACCGGACAACATCAGCCACGTCCTCGGCCGTGAGCGGCTTCTCCACGCCCTGGTACACCTTGTCCGCGGCCTGCCGGTCGCCGAGCCGATTCAGCGCGAACTCCTCGGTCTGGACCAGTCCGGGCGCCACCTCGATCACACGCACGTTGTGTTCGGCCTCCTCGAGGCGGAGCGCCACGGTCATGGCGTGCTGGGCGAACTTGGCCGCGTTGTAGCCGCCCCCTCCTTCATACGCCGCGAGCCCTGCCGTGGAGGTCAAATTGAGGACGGTCCCTTCGCCGTTGGCGCGGAGCATGGGGAGGAAAGCCCTGGTGAGTTTCATGGTGCCCAGCACGTTCACCCGGTACATCCACTCCCAGTCATCGGTGCTCGCTGAGCCCACCGTGTCGGCGCCCCTGGCACCGCCGGCGATGTTGATCAGCGTGTCCATGCCCCCCGCCTCGGCAACCTGCGCCGCCAGCCGGGACACGTCGTCGTCCTCGGCGATGTCGGCAGGTATTGCGACGGCGCCTGTCTCCTTCCCGAGTGCGGCGAGCCTTTCTGCACGGCGCGCCACTGCGAAAACTGTCCACCCGTCCGCTGCCAGGGCACGGACGGTCGCCTCCCCGATCCCGCTGCTTGCGCCGGTCACCAAAGCTGCTTTTTTCTGCGAAACGTCTGTCATGGCACCACCCTAGCGGGGCTGGCCGCACGCAGGTCCGTGAATGAACCGGGACAAAGCCGGCCGCTGGGGCCCCGGGCCAAGGGAAGCCGCTGGACATGAAACAATTGGCAGATGGCTGAAGACAATCAGGGTACAGACACGCCCACCACCACCCCCATCAACGTCCCGGACAAGCCGGCCCTCGAAGGCCTGGAGGCCGCCCTCACGCAGCGCTGGCTTGCCGAGGGGACCTACAAGTTCGACCGCGAGACCACCAGGGACCAGGTCTACTCGATCGACACTCCCCCTCCCACCGCTTCCGGATCGCTGCACGTGGGGCACATGTTCTCCTACACCCAGACCGACGTGCTGGCACGCTACCAGCGGATGACCGGCAAGAACGTCTTCTACCCCATGGGCTGGGACGACAACGGCCTGCCCACCGAACGCCGGGTGCAGAATTTCTACGGTGTCCGCTGCGACCCGTCCATTCCCTACAACCCTGAGTACCGGCCGCCTGCACAACCGGCAAAGAACCAGCGTGACTTCGACGTCGTATCCCGCCGGAACTTCATCGAGCTGTGCGAAGAGCTGGCGGTCGAGGACGAGAAGGTCTTCGAAAACCTCTTCCAGACGCTCGGCCTGTCAGTGGACTGGGAGCTGACCTACCGGACCATCGACGACAACTCGCGTGCGGTTTCCCAGCGCGCGTTCCTTGCCAACCTTGCAGCGGGCGACGCCTACATGGCCGAGGCCCCCACCCTGTGGGATGTCACGTTCCGCACTGCAGTGGCACAGGCGGAACTTGAGGACCGCGAGATGCCGGGTGCCTACTACCGCTACCCGTTCTTCACCGAGGACGGGGAAAAGATCTATATCGAGACCACCCGTCCCGAACTCCTGGCGGCCTGCGCCGCCCTGGTGGCGAACCCCGACGACGAACGGTACCAGCCGCTGTTCGGCAAGAAGGTGACGTCCCCGTTGTTCGGCGTCGAGGTTGAGGTTATGGCCCACCCGCTGGCCAAGGCGGACAAAGGCTCCGGCATTGCCATGGTGTGCACCTTCGGCGACCTCACCGACGTCACCTGGTGGCGCGAACTCCAGCTGCCCACCCGCGCCATCGTGGGCCGGGACGGCAGGATCGTCAGCGAGACACCCGCGTGGATCACCACGGACATCGGACGCGAAGCCTTCGCCGCGCTCGCCGGCAAGACCGTCTTCAGCGCCAAGGAAGAGGTAGTCAAGCTCCTCACCGAGGCCGAGCTGCTTGACGGCGAACCCAAGAAGATCATGCACCCGGTGAACTTCTACGAAAAGGGCGACAAGCCCCTGGAAGTCGTCACGTCACGCCAGTGGTATATCCGCAACGGCGGCCGCGACGAGGACCGCCGGGAACGGCTCATTGCACGCGGACACGAGATCGACTTCCACCCCGCCTTTATGCGCTCCCGCTACGAGAACTGGATTGCCGGCCTCAACGGCGACTGGCTGGTCTCCCGCCAGCGCTTCTTCGGCGTGCCCATTCCGGTCTGGTACCCGCTCGACGGCGACGGCAACCCCGACTACAACTCCCCCATCGTTCCGTCTGACGACCAGCTGCCTGTGGATCCGGCAGCTGACGCCGCACCCGGGTTCGAGGAAGCCCAGCGCGATGTTCCCGGCGGCTTTACCGGTGACGCCGACATCCTGGACACGTGGGCCACGTCCTCGCTGACTCCAAAGATCGTGGGCGGCTGGAAGCGGGACGAGGACCTTTTCGCCAAGGTGTTCCCGTTTGACGTCCGGCCGCAGGGCCACGACATCATCCGGACATGGCTCTTCTCATCCGTGGTGCGTGCGGATGCATTGGAGAACAGCGCGCCGTGGAAGCACGCCGCAATTTCCGGCTGGATCCTGGACCCGGACCGCAAGAAAATGTCCAAGTCCAAGGGCAACGTGGTGGTCCCCACCGACGTGCTGGAGGAATACGGCTCCGACGCCGTCCGCTACTGGGCAGCGTCCGCAAAGCTCGGTGCGGACACGGCCTACGAGATTGCCCAGATGAAAATCGGCCGCCGCCTGGCCATCAAGCTGCTCAACGCCTCCAAGTTCGTGCTGAACCTGGGCGCTACGGAGGACTCGGTGGTGTCCGCTGACCTTTCAGTGCTGACCAATCCCCTGGACCGGGCGGTACTGGCGCAACTCTCCGAGGTGGTGGCCCAGTCCACCAAGGCCTTTGAAAACTACGACTACGCGCGGGCACTCCAGATCACGGAAAGCTTCTTCTGGCAGTTCACTGACGACTACGTGGAGCTCATCAAGGACAGGGCGTACGGAGCCTCCGGTGAAACCGAGCAGGCATCCGTGCTGGCGGCACTGGCCACCACCCTGGACACCCTGCTGCGGCTCTGCGCGCCCTTCCTGCCGTTTGCCACTGAAGAGGTGTGGAGCTGGTGGCGCAAGGGCTCGGTCCACCGCGCCGAGTGGCCCTCTGCGCTGGAAGTGCCGGGCGGGGACACCGCCATGCTCGCCACCGTAGGCGTCGCGCTCAGCGGCGTGCGTAAGGCCAAGTCCGAAGCCAAGGTCAAGCAGCGCACCGAGGTACTTTCCGCCGCCATCACAGCGACGGAAGCGCAGATCAGCCAGCTGAGGGCCGGCCTTGCCGACCTGAAGGCCGCGTCCAACGCCCGCGAGATCTCCCTGCTGGTGGGTGAGGGCGAGCTCAGCGTCAGCGACGTGGCACTGGCCGCCACCGAGGAGCCTGCGAAGGCGTAGCCGGACAGATCCGCGAAAAACAGGCCCTTCGCACTGTTTTCGGGCAAAGGGGAAGCCCCATCAGCGTTTTGCCGTTGGTGGGGCTTCGACTTTTCGGCCATCTGGTGACGCCTTGATGGTCTGGCAGAATCCTCAGACTTTCAGGTCTTCCTACCTCGTCACTGGTAGCCGCATACTGACTTTGCCGGTGGCTGCGCCAGTTGCCTATCACTGAATCCTTGGTTTCTGCGTCCCGCTTCTTTCGAAGTGGGTAAATCCAATTTTTGTCCTGCCCGTCCTGGAGCGCAAGAGCCCCGGCCGAACTACAAGTGAGTAGTTCTGCCGGGGCTCTTCACACTCCTGCCGGCACTGCGGCAGTGTCAGCTTCAGTTGAATTCAGGCCGTTCGGTCCGGCTGCGCTTCAGCTCGAAAAAGTGCGGGTAGGAGGCGATGGCGGTGGTGGCGTCCCACAGCCTGCCCGCTTCCTCACCGTGGGGAATCCGGGTGAGGACCGGGCCAAAGAACGCTGTTCCGTTGAAGGCCACAACGGGTGTGCCGACGTCCTGGCCCACCAGGGAGATCCCCTCCTCGTGGCTGGCCCGGAGCTGGTCATCATGGGCGTCCATGCTTGCAGCCTCCGCCAGCGAGGCGGGAAGACCGCAATCGGCGAGTGCTTTGCCGATCACGACGTCGCGGTCCTTTTCACCGCCCTCGTGGATCAGGGTGCCCATGGCGTCATACAGCGCCTTGACCGTTTTCTGGCCGTGCTGCTGCTGGGCCGCGATGATTACGCGGACCATGCCCCAGGCGTTGTCCATGGATTCACGGTAGGCTGGTTCGAGGTCGCGGCCCTCATTAAGAACGGCCAGGCTCATCACATGCCAGACCGTTTCGATCTCGCGGACTTCCTCCACCTCGCCGATCCAGCGCGAGGTGATCCAGGCGAAGGGACACAGCGGGTCAAACCAGAAGTCGGCCCTGTTCTTTACAGCTTCGGTCGTGGCGGCTTCAGTCATGGAAAATCCTTCCGGGTGGTCGGCTGCGCATGCGGCAGCCACAACGTGCGGGGCAAGGCCGGGGCCAGGACGATCCTGGCGGTCAGGCGGACTTCCGGCGCTTGGTGACGTGCGGGATCATGGTGGGCTCCGCGCCTTTGAGCACCACGTCCTCAGTGATCACCACGCTGGCCACATCTTCCCTGCTGGGAAGATCGAACATCACGGGAAGCAGCACTTCCTCCATGATGGCCCGCAGTCCGCGGGCGCCGGTGCCGCGTTCCAAAGCCTGGTCCGCGATGGCATTGAGCGCGGTGTCGTCGAAGACCAGCTCTACGCCGTCGATCTGGAACATCTTCTGGTACTGCTTGACCAGCGCGTTCTTCGGCGTAGACAGGATCTGGATCAACGCATCGCGGTCAAGGTTCGAGACAGTGGTGATGACGGGAAGGCGGCCGATGAATTCCGGTATCAACCCGAACTTCAGCAGGTCTTCGGGCATCACTTCGCCGTAGGAGTCCACCTTCTTGCTGGCCTCGTTGAGGGGTGCCCCGAACCCGATACCCTTCCGCCCGGACCTGGAGCCAATGATCTCCTCGAGCCCGGCAAAGGCGCCCGCCACGATGAACAGGACATTTGTGGTGTCGATCTGGATAAATTCCTGGTGCGGGTGCTTCCGGCCACCCTGGGGCGGCACGGAGGCGACGGTTCCTTCCAGGATTTTCAGGAGCGCCTGCTGGACACCTTCGCCCGAGACGTCCCGGGTGATGGAGGGGTTCTCGCTCTTGCGCGAGATCTTGTCGATCTCATCGATGTAGATGATGCCCTGCTCGGCCTTCTTGACGTCGTAGTCAGCTGCCTGGATGAGCTTCAGGAGGATGTTCTCCACGTCCTCGCCCACGTAGCCGGCTTCGGTGAGGGCTGTTGCGTCCGCCACCGCAAACGGCACGTTCAGGCGCCGCGCGAGCGTCTGCGCAAGGTAGGTCTTGCCGCAGCCGGTGGGGCCGATCAGGAGAATGTTGGATTTGGCGATCTCGACGTCGTCGTGGTGCCCGCCATCGCCAAGGCTGCCGGACTTGGGCGCGTGGCCCGCCTGGATGCGCTTGTAATGGTTGTAGACCGCGACGGCGAGGGAACGCTTTGCGGGCTCCTGGCCGATGACGTATTCCTGCAGGAAGTCGAAAATCTCGCGCGGCTTGGGCAGTTCGAAGCTGCCCAGGTCAGCTACCTCCGCCAGCTCCTCTTCAATGATTTCGTTGCACAACTCGATGCATTCATCACAGATGTAGACACCGGGCCCGGCAATGAGCTTGCGCACCTGCTTCTGGCTCTTTCCGCAGAAAGAGCACTTCAGCAGATCCGTGCTCTCGCCAATCCGAGCCATATGTGAACCCCTTAGTATCCTGCTGCCAGGCAGCCTTGCACCGTCGCTGAAATCTTCACCGGCCAGAGCGGCCCGGTTTGTGACATCTTCCACTCTAGGTCACATTCGCCCCCAAGGGTGGAAAGAAAAGGCCGGTGCGGCCAAATGAACTGGCCTGCACCGGCTTCCCGTTCTGCTACCTCGTGATTGCCTGAGGCTTGATCTTGCGTGAATCCAGCACCTGGTCGATGAGCCCGTAGGCCTGCGCTTCGTCGGCGGTGAGGATCTTGTCGCGCTCGATGTCGTTGTTGACCTGCTCCGACGTACGGCCGGAATGCTGGGCCAGGGTGTCCTCGAGCCAGGAACGCATGCGCATCACCTCTGCGGCCTGGATTTCCAGGTCAGAGGCCTGCCCGCCCTGGCCGCCCGACAGCGCAGGCTGGTGGATCAGGACACGGGCGTTGGGCAGGGCCAGCCGCTTGCCGGCCGTACCGGCAGCCAGCAGTACAGCAGCGGCGCTGGCGGCCTGGCCGAGGCACACGGTCTGGATCTCCGGCCGGATGTACTGCATGGTGTCGTAAATCGCCGTCATGGCGGTGAAGGAGCCGCCCGGCGAGTTAATGTACAGCGTAATGTCGCGGTCCGGGTCCGTGGACTCAAGCACCAGCAGCTGGGCCATGATGTCGTCGGCCGATGCGTCGTCCACCTGCACGCCGAGGAAGATGATGCGGTCCTCGAACAGCTTCGTGTAGGGGTCCTGGCGCTTGAAGCCGTACGGGGTGCGCTCTTCGAACTGCGGCAGGACGTAGCGGCTGGACGGAAGATTACCGGCAGACCACCCGAAGTTGTAGTTCATGTTAATTGCTCCTGATCTGAGTGTTCTTTGATGCCGGGTCTAGTTCTGCGAGGCAGTCTCGCCGGAGGTGCCGTTGGCGGTTCCGCCGCCGCCGGACACGGAGCCTGCATGCGCGGCGATCTTGTCGAAGAAGCCGTACTCGAGTGCCTCGGTTGCGGTGAACCACTTGTCGCGGTCGTTGTCCTTGAGGATGGTCTCAACGGTCTGGCCGGTCTGCTCGGCAGTCAGCTCGGCCATGACCTTCTTCATGTGAAGGATCAGTTCAGCCTGGATCTTGATGTCCGAGGCGGTGCCGCCGATGCCGCCGGAGGGCTGGTGCATCAGGACACGGGCGTTGGGCGTGGCGTAACGCTTGCCTTTGGTGCCGGAAGACAGCAGGAACTGGCCCATGGAGGCCGCCAGGCCGGTGGCCACGGTGACGACGTCGTTGGGGATGAACTGCATGGTGTCGTAGATGGCCATGCCGGCGGTCACTGAACCGCCAGGGGAGTTGATGTAGAGGTAGATGTCCTTGTCCGGGTTTTCCGCCGACAGGAGCAGCAGCTGCGAGCAGATGGCGTTGGCGTTGTCGTCGCGCACCTCCGAGCCGAGCCAGATGATCCGCTCCTTGAGAAGGCGGTTGTAAATGTAGTTGTCCTGGGTTGCAGGATCGACGGTCGCCATCCGGGGGGCCTCTGGGTGCTGTGACATGTTTACTTACCTCTCGCTGGTGACGGTGACATCACTGAAAATCACTACTTGGACACTAACCGGTTTCAGCGGCAATTTGTTCGCGCCCCTGCGGCTGTTCGCTGACGGCGCACGATCCGCCGAACCGCCGGACGCGGGGTCCCTGTCAGACGCGAACGGCCCCCGGATCGTTGGATCCGGGGGCCGTTCATCAAACGTGGAAGGACTAGGCCTTAGCCTCGGCCTTGTCGTCCTCGGCAGGGGTTTCGGCACCTTCTGCCTCTGCTGCGCCGGCGCCAGCTTTCTCCGCTTCAACGGGCTCCGCTGCCGGGGCTTCCTCCTCGCCGCCGGGGCGCACGAAGTCGCTCAGGTCAACGCTGTTGCCCTCGGTGTCGGTGACCTCGGCCTGGCCCAGCACAACAGCCAGGGCCTTACGGCGGCGGACCTCGGAAACCATCATGGGAACCTGGCCGCTCTGATCAATGATCTGGGCGAACTGGTTGGGGTCCATGCCGTACTGGCTGGCGGTGGTGACAATGTAGTCGATCAGCTCGTTCTGGCTGACGTTGACTTCTTCCTTCTCGGCAATCGCGTCAAGGATAATCTCGTTTTGGAAGGCACGGGCGGTGTTGGCGCGGACCTCTTCGCGGTGTTCCTCGGTGTCGTGCTCGCCCTCGCCGTGGCCGTTGCCCTCCTTGAAGTGGGCTTCGAGCTGCTCTTCGACAACGGAATCCGGCACGGGAACCTCTACCATCTCAACGAGCTTGTCCAGGACCTTGTCGCGGGCTTCCACACCCTGCTCCACGATCCTGGAGTCGGCGGCCTGCTTGGCCAGGTCTTCGCGGAGTTCGGCAAGGGTGTCGAACTCGGATGCGAGCTGGGCGAAGTCGTCGTTCGCCTCGGGGAGCTCGCGCTCCTTAACGGCCTTCACAACCACCTTGACCTGCGCGGCTTCACCGGCGTGGTCGCCACCAACCAGGGTGGTGTTGAAGATGGCGTCCTCTTCAGCGCTGAGGCCGGTGACGGCCTCGTCCATGCCTTCGAGCATGGTGCCGGCGCCAACCTGGTAGGACAGGCCGGAAGCGGAGTCCACCTCTTCCCCGTCAATGGTGGCGGTGATGTCGATGGTGAGGAAGTCGCCCTCGGCGGCCGGACGGTCAACGGACTTGAGCGTACCGAAGCGGCCTCGCAGCTCGTCCAGGGCCTTGTCCACATCTTCCTCGGAGGACTGGGCAGCGGCAACCTCGACCTTGATGCCGGCGTAATCCGGGAGTTCGATCTCGGGGCGGACGTCGACCTCGGCGGCGAACTTCAGGCCGCCGTCGGTGGCGGACGGGTCCGGAACCTCGGTGATCTCAACCTCGGGACGGCTCAGCGGGCGGATGCCGGACTCCTGCACGGCTGCCTGGTACCAGCCGTTGAGGCCATCGTTGATGGCGGTCTCGAGAACGTAGCCGCGGCCGACGCGCTGGTCGATGAGCTTGGCGGGCACCTTGCCCTTACGGAACCCAGGGACCTGGATCTGCGAAGCAACAGTCTTGTAAGCCGAGTCGATGCTGGGCTTCAGTTCCTCAAAGGGAACCTCAACGTTGAGCTTGACCCGCGTGGGGGTGAGGTTCTCGACAGCGCTCTTCACGGTCTAAGTACTCCTGGGTTTGTGGGATGGATTTCTGCAAACGCAATGTTTTGTCCAGGCCGAGTGGTCCGGGCCGCAGAGTCGGGGTGACAGGATTTGAACCTGCGACTTCCTGCTCCCAAAGCAGGCGCTCTAGCCAAGCTGAGCTACACCCCGTTAGTGCACAGGCAAGTCTACGGTGATACGCGCCGTGTTTGCACATTTGACACGTAGGCCATGGATTAGGTTTAGTTGTATCCGGCTTGGACAGCCAGCCCGAAGTCGCCGGCCTGCTAATATTGCAGATGCAGCTTCTTTCGGGGACGTAGCTTAATGGTAAAGCCTCAGTCTTCCAAACTGATTACGCGGGTTCGATTCCCGTCGTCCCCTCCAATAAACTAAAAAAGCCCCTCGAATGAGGGGCTTTTTTCGTCTCACTTCTGCTGGCAGTAAGGGCACCAGTAGAGGTTGCGTCCCGCCAGCTCCGCGGTCAGTACAGCCGTGCGGCAGACCCGGCACGGCAGCCCCTGCCGCTTGTACACGTAATGGGCGTCATCCCGCGCCGGGAAGCTTTCGCTTGTGGGCGGGACGGGCAGTCCGGCGGCAGCCGCCTTGGCTGCCGTAGTGCCATCGAGCGTCCAGTACTTGGGCGGCGTGGTGATGATCCTTCCGTGGGCCACGCCGTCGTTCATGACGCTGACGATATCGCGCCACAGCTTGCGTGCCGAGGTGTCCGGCACGGCTGTTCCGGGCAGCCAGGGGTCAAGGCGCAGGCGGAAGAGAACCTCTGCGCGGTAGACGTTGCCAACGCCCGCAATAATCTTCTGGTCCATCAGCAGCGCGGCCACAGGAACGTTGCGGCGCTGCAGGTTCCGGGTGAAGCGGCCGGCGTCGCCACGAAGGTTGCGCAGGGGGTCGGGGCCGAGCCGCGCCAGCACCGCCTGGGCCTCTGCGCCGGTGATCGTCTCGCAGGTGGTGGCGCCGCGGAGGTCCGCCCAGCCATTGCTGGAGGCCAGCCGCACCCGGACCGCGCCCACAGGGGCGGGCGGTCCGGCGTAGGGGACGCCGCCGTCGTCATCCTCTTCCGCAAAGCTCTCCCGCTCCCCCACCCGCCGCGGCGCGCCAATGCTGGAGGACCCGGTGAAGGTGCTGTCGCCGCCAAAGCTCCAGGCGCCGTAGAGGCCCAGGTGGACGTGCAGCACCAGGGCGTTGTCGAAGTTCAGGAAGAGGTGTTTTCCGTGGGCTTCCGCGCCCACCATCGTGTGCCCGTCCAGGAGCGCCGCCCCCGCGCTGAACCTGCCCTGCGGACTGGACACGGCAAGCTGCCGGCCAGTGAAAACGTCATCGAACTGCCGGGCCAGGCGCCGGACGGAGTGCCCTTCAGGCACTACTCGATGACCTCGCCGGTGGTTTCGTAGGCGGCGATCTTGCCGATCCTGCGGACATGGCGCTCGTCGTTACTGAACGGCTCCGTCAGGAAGGCTTCGATCAGTTCGGTGGCTTCCTCCACCGTGTGCTGGCGGCCGCCGACGGCTACGACGTTCGCGTCGTTGTGCTCCCGGGCCAGGGTGGCCGTGGAGTGGTTCCAAACCAGGGCAGCCCGGACGCCTTTAACTTTGTTGGCCGCGATTTGCTCGCCGTTGCCCGAGCCGCCGAGGACGATGCCCAGGGCGTGGACCCCTGCCTGCTGGTCAGCAACCACTGCCAAAGCGGCATTGATACAGAAGGACGGGTAGTCGTCCTGGGCGTCGTAGACCTTGGGTCCGTGGTCCACCACTTCGTACCCCTTGCCAGTCAGGTGGGATACCAGGTGGGCGCTGAGCTCCATGCCAGCGTGGTCGGTGGCGATGTGGACCCGCGGGAAGGCAGGGGAAGAAGTCACGAGCAAGAATCCGTTCGGTTGGGGGCGCCGGCTGCCGTCCGTTAAGGCGAAGGCAGGGTCAGGACAACAGGGTAAAGAATACTAGGACTCGGGCTGGCCCGGGGCTTCTGAGGGGCCACCCGTCCGCCGCGCCCGGGCGGAGACCCGGGTCAGGACTTCAGCGAGCCTGGCAGCCGACGCCGGGCTGCCGCCGCTCACCGCAAGGCGCTGGCCGTCCGTCTTGCTGACCACGACGGCGGGGCCGCTGCTGACCAGCATCGCCGCGGTTCCGTCGTGGTGCCGGTAGCCCCACCCGCCGTAGTCTGCGGCCTTGATGTCCGCGGCGGTGGCCTCGGAGATGGCTCCCGCCGGGACGTTCATGACAGGCACGAGGCCCGCCAGCAGGACTTTCAGGCCGGCCCGGTCGGCCTTGACACGGGCGCACAGGAACGCTGCCCCCACGATGGCAACGACGACGAGCAGCCCGCCGAGCCACGGCACCACAATGGCGATGAGCGCCGAGGGAAACACGGACGCGATGGCGATCATGACAAACACCGAGCTGCGTGCATGGACCCAGAGCCGGATGTTGTCCCGCGCCAGGTCCGGGTCCGCTTCCCTGGCAATGGCGAGCTGGAGCGCCCGGTCGTCATCCGGAGACCATTGCTCGTCGGCCTTGAAGACGAAAGACATGATTACCCCCAGCGACACAGCCGCACCGCTGCCCAGGGCCAGGACAGTAGTGTCCACCCGGGATTCCCGGGCGTCCGCCAGTCCCGTCTGACCCAGGAGGCCGGCAGCGAGTACCGTGGTGACGAAAAGGGTGACAAACAGCCCGGCGCCCATCATGATCCGGCGCATCAGGACGGGCCTGTTAATAGGCACCGCCTGATAGAGGATCAGCCATCCGGCAGCCACGATCATCACGGCGCCAACGCTGACGTAGGCGCCGAAGGGCGCAAAGGAGGCACCGCCGTCGTCCGTCCAGCGGACGGCGAGCGGCTCGGGAAGGTCCGGGCGCAGAAGGAAGGCGCACACCACGAAGGCTGCCGCCACAACCACCGGAAAGCCCGCAACAAAACGCAGGGCTTTGCTGTCCACCGATCCCATGAACTTGCCCATGATTTAACGCTACTCCCGCCGCTGCCGCTGTGTTCCTACCCCTTTCCCTACCCACTGTGAGCCGCGCTACTTGCCGGGGGTGCTGGAATGCAAGAATGATCAGAGCCGCCGCTGGGCACCGCCAGCCGGCAGACGCAATCTTTCTGGAGGCCCCACTTTGCCAGGTATGAATCTGACGCGCGCCGAAGCCCGTGAACGTGCCGAAACGATCGCCGTCGAGTCCTACGACGTCAGCCTGGACCTCACCCGTGGCGGGGAGGTCTTTGGCAGCACCACCACGGTGAAGTTCAGTGCCAGGCCGGGCTCTTCCACTTTCATCGACGCCGTGACGCAGGCGGTGCACAGCGTCACCCTGAACGGCCGGAGCCTTGACCCTGCCACTGTGGCGGACGGCGTCAGGATCCAGCTGCCGCAGCTTGCGGAGCACAACGAGCTGACCGTCGTGGCTGATGCGCCCTACATGAATACCGGTGAGGGCCTGCACCGCTTCGTGGACCCGGTGGACGGCGAGGTCTACCTCTATACCCAGTTCGAGGTTCCGGACTCACGCCGGATGTTCGCCGTCTTTGAACAGCCCGACCTGAAGGCAACCTTCACGTTCACCGTCACGGCGCCCTCGCACTGGGACGTCGTCTCCAACTCCCCCACCCCGGTGCAGCAGGAAACCACCCCGGGCGGCGACGGCGGCGCGCGCTCCGTCTGGTCCTTCTCCCCCACCCCGCGGCTCTCCTCCTATGTCACTGCCCTGATCGCCGGTCCGTACCAGTGCGTGCGCAGCGAGGTGGCCAGTTCGGACGGCAGGACCATCCCGCTGGGGGTCTTCGCGCGCAGGTCGCTGATGCAGTACCTGGACGCAGACAACATCTTCGAGTTGACCCGGCAGGGCTTCGAATTCTTCGAGGCGCAGTTCGGCTGCCCCTACCCGTTCGAGAAATACGACCAGCTCTTCGTGCCGGAATTCAACGCCGGTGCCATGGAAAACGCCGGGGCCGTGACCATCCTGGAAGGCTACGTCTTCCGCAGCAAGGTCCCGGATGCCCAGATCGAGCGCCGCGCCATCACCGTGCTGCACGAGCTGGCCCATATGTGGTTCGGCGACCTGGTGACCATGCGCTGGTGGAATGACCTGTGGCTCAACGAGTCCTTTGCCGAGTACATGTCGCACCTCGCCGCCGTGGAGGCCACGTCCTTCACCAGTGCCTGGACCACGTTCGCCTCAGTGGAAAAGTCCTGGGCCTACCGCCAGGACCAGCTGCCCACCACGCATCCGATCTTCGCGGAGATCAATGACCTGCAGGACGTGGAGGTCAATTTCGACGGAATCACCTACGCCAAGGGCGCTTCGGTGCTCCGCCAGCTGGTGGCGTGGGTGGGTCCGGAGCAGTTCATGGCAGGCGTGCGCGAGTATTTCGCCAAGCATTCCTGGCAGAACACCGAACTCAGCGACCTGCTGGTGGAGCTGGAAAAGGCCAGCGGCCGCGACCTGGACACTTGGGGAAGGCAGTGGCTGGAAACTGCCGGGGTCAACACGCTCAAGCCGGAGTTCGAGGTGGACGGCGGCGGCCGGTTTACTTCCTTCTCGATCCTGCAGTCCGCGGTGGACGAGTGGCCCACCATCCGGCCGCACCGCCTGGCCGTGGGCTTCTACAACCTGACCGGCGCCGGCAGGCTTGAGCGGGTGCACCGGGAGGAACTGGACGTCGACGGCGGACGCACTGAGGTGCCTGCGCTGGTGGGCATGGTCCGGCCGGACCTGGTCCTGGTCAACGACGACGACCTTGCCTACGCGAAGGTGCGGCTGGACGAAAAATCTCTGGCAACCGCAACGGCCCACCTGAAGGACTTCAGCCAGAGCCTGCCCAGGACACTTGTCTGGAACTCGGCGTGGGACGCCGCCAGGGACGGAGAGACCCCGGCGAGGAAGCACGTGGAACTGATCCTGGCCAATGTGGGCGCAGAGTCCGACTCCTCTGTGATCCTGGTCCAGCTCCGCCAGCTGGCCACCACGCTGAACTTCTACGTGGCTGAGGAACACCGGCACGCAACAACGGTGGCAGCGGTGGACAGGCTATGGGACCTCGCGTCCGGGGTTCCCGGGGGCTCTGACGCCCAGCTGCAGTTCGTTAAGTCCTTCGCGCTGCTGGCCCGCAGCGAGTCCCAGCTGGACAGGGTAGCCGGGCTGCTCGATGGTTCGCTGGCGTTGGACGGGCTGGCTGTGGACCAGGATCTGCGGTGGGAGCTGGTGGCGTCCCTGGTTGCCGGCGGGCGGATGGGACAGGACGGCATTGACGCCGAGCTCGCGCGGGACAACACTTCCAGCGGGCAGAACGCCGCTGCCCTGGCCAAGGCTGCCATCCCCACTCCTGAGGCGAAAGCGGCTGCCTGGGAGTCCATCGTGGTCAAGGGCGAGCTCTCCAACGCCCTGCAGGGTTCGGCTGTCACCGGCTTCATGCGGGTGCTGGACCGGTCCCTCCTTGAGCCGTACGCGGAAAAGTACTTCGAGGCGGTACCCGGGATCGTCGAGAACCGCACGCACGCGCTGGCCCAGCAGATCGTCGTCGGGCTTTACCCCGCGCTGCTGACCACCCAGGCGACCATCGACCGGACGGACGGCTTCCTGGCGGCGCTTCCGCCGGCGAGTGCCGCGCTGCGGCGGATGATGCTGGAAAACCGCGACGGCGTAGCCCGGGCTTTGCGGGCACGTGCAGCGGATGTCCTTCCCGGGGAAGCGTAGGCGGGACGCATGGGCCTGGGTGAACACCGCTATGCGCTGGCGGTCCAGTGGACGGGAAACCTGGGTGGCGGGACCTCGTCCTACCGCGGCTATTCCCGGGACCACGACATCCTGATTCCCGGACTGCCGGTGCTCAAGGGCTCCGCGGACCCCACCTTCCGCGGCGACAAGGAGCGCTACAACCCGGAGCAGCTGCTCCTGGCCGCGCTGGCACAGTGCCACATGCTCTCGTTCCTGCACGTGGCGGTGAAGCACGGGGTGGTGGTGACGGAGTACCGCGACGATGCCTCCGGGATCATGAGCCTGAACCGGGACGGAAGCGGCCAGTTCGAGCGCGTGACGCTGCGCCCGCAGGTGGCGGTGACGGACGCGGACCACGTGGAGCTGGCCGGGCAGATGCACCATGAGGCGAACCGGCTCTGCTTCATTGCCCGCAGCGTCAATTTTCCCGTGGAGCACCAGCCGGTGACGGTGGTTGGACGGCTGTAGCCCGGCCGACTCAGGCTCCTGGCTGCAGGAGCGCAACGAGTCTTGCCTCGGTTCCGGGGTCACACCCGGCTTTTCGGGCCCGGTCCAGTCCGCGGCGGCGGTCGTCCGCGGCGGCGGTCGTCCGCCAGAGTGTCCTGCCACGGCCGGAGCTGGAGACCGGCCCCGACGGCGGCCCGGTTGCTCCGTGCCGTGAAGCCTTCGTGCGCCGGCGGGAGCCACAGCGGCAGTAGCGGTCGGAACCGTCGCCGGGGCCGCCGATGAGTCCGGCACGGCACAGATGTGCCTTCCCGGCTGCAGCCCGTAGCGTGGCTACCTCGATCGCAGCCTTGGACTCGCCGTAATTCTCCGGAGCTGATGGTTGCCAACCACTTCGTCCCACTCACCGCCAGCACCTTCGTAGGCGATACGGCCCGATGCACGGTCGGCCTTCAGCCACACCACGCCTGCCGGTGGTTCAGCCGCGGAACCCCGAACCAGGCACGTGACCTTGTGGCCGGCTGCCACCGCCTGGCGGACTACATCTGCTGACAGGAAGGCGGTTCCGCCTAGGACCAGGATGCGCATGTGAACACGCTACGGCGCTAGGGTTAAAAGAGAACAGAGCTTCCGCGCCGGGCTTAGCCTGCGCGGCGGTGTACGATCCCCGGCACCGGCCGGAGAACCCAGGAGTATTTCCCCCTTATGGTCAGCATGTTGTCAGTCCTTCCTTCCGCCGCCAGTGATCCGGGCGGCGTAAGCATCACGGGCATCGTGATCAGCCTCGGCGTGGGCGTCACGGTCTGGCTTGTAGCCACGTTCATCATTTCCCGCATCACCCGGCGGGTGGCCTCGGGCAGCAGCCTGTTCAAGAGGCCCACGTTCAAGTGGGTGGCCCCGGCGCTGCGTGCCCTGGACCATGAACGGCGCGTCCAGCGCGCCGAGACAATCGGTTCCCTGTTGAACAGCGTCGTCGGAGTACTGGTGGTCATCATCACGGGCATGTACGTACTCCAGAACCTGGACATCAACATCGCACCCCTCCTCACCAGCGTAGGCATCCTGGGTGTCGCCATCGGTTTCGGTGCCCAGCAGCTGATCCGCGACTTCCTGGCTGGAATCTTCATTACCATTGAAGACCAGTACGGAATCGGCGACGTCATTGAAACCAGCGAGGTTGTGGGCGTGGTGGAATCCATGGGGCTGCGCATCACCCGGGTACGCTCCGACGACGGCGCCATCTGGTACCTGCGCAACGGGGAGATCCTGCGGGTGGGCAACCGCTCACAGGGGAACTACACCCCATCGCACGAGTTGCCGGACGGGACCACGGACCAGGGCAGTGACCAGGGCGCCGAAACCAAAAAGACCGAGCAGAAGGCCGGAGACTGACCATGACCATCCCCATCGAGCCGCAGCGCCCGCAGCTGATGCAGAACGATCCGTTCAGCAAGCCCGGCTACACCGACAACTTCTACGAGGCCGTCGGCGGCCATGAGACGTTCGTGAAGCTGATCGACGTCTTTTACGACGGGGTTGCAACAGACCCGCTGCTGCGTCCCATGTACCCCGAGGAGGACCTGGCGCCGGCGAAGCGCCGGTTCCTGATGTTCCTGGAACAGTACTGGGGCGGGCCCACCACATATGGCGAAGAGCGCGGGCATCCACGGCTGCGCATGCGGCACATGCCCTTCAAAGTGACGCCCGAGGCGAAGGAACGCTGGCTCTTCCACATGCGTGCCGCCGTCGACGCCCTGGAATTGCCGCCGCTCTACGAGGGAACGCTGTGGGACTACATGGAGCGCGCAGCACTGTCCATGGTGAACAGCCCGTCAACGCCCTAACCGCTCGTGCAGCAGCTGTCCCTGGACACCGCTGCTGATGGCGCCCGGCCTTAGAGCAGCCCGCTCCCGGTGCGCGCGAGCACGTGGCCGCGGGTGCCGCTGAGCCGGAACCAGCGGCCGGCCCGGTAGAGCTTCTGGTCCCCGTCGGCGAGGAACCCCAGGGCCAGGGCGGCGAAAGCGGCTCCGGCCGGCAGGCCTGACTCGTCCAGCTCCCTCCCCCATACAGCGGCACGGGCGTTGTTGACGATCAGCGCGCCCGGCTTGTCCGGTACGATTCCTGCCACTTCCGCGATCCCTGCCTCGGCGGCCTTCCGGAGTCCTGCGTCGCTTCGCTGGCCCACGAGCTCCCACCCACTCCGGGGGGCACCCACTCCTGTCCACGATTCGGTGACGGTCGACGGCGGCACCGGCAGTTCCACGTCGTCCCCGGCGGAGCGCGCCAGGCGGTCCAGGACGGCGGACAAAGCCACCGTGACATCCGTCCCGGAGGGCGTTGCCAGTGCCATCGTGCGAAGCCCGAGGATGGTGGGGGTCGACTCACCCAGCACTCTTGGCCTCAGGACGCAGACGTACGCGGCGAGAACGGAACCCGCAGCCTGGAGCCGGATGGCGCCGTCGTCGATGGCCTTCGCCCGGGTGGCGAATGTTCGAAGATCAGCGAGGTCCCGCGGATCGGCGAACCGGAAAGACGAGGTGAGTAAGTCAGTCACACCAAGAACACTACCGGCTGGAGCTTTGTTGAGCAGTCCGGGGGTGCCGTCTAGAGTCGAACCATGACTGAAGCCGACGCCGAACTCCTGGCGCTACCCAGCGCAGACCCCACTGCCTCGCTTATCTCGCTCCTCGACCTCGGCCAGCTGGAGGGAGCCCGGACGGACGAGGACATCTTCCTTGGTCCTTCCCAGCAGCAGCCCCACCACCGGGTCTTCGGCGGCCAGGTACTGGCCCAGTCACTGATCGCTTCCATGAGGACAGTGGACCCCGGGCGTTTTGTGCATTCTATGCACGGATACTTCCTCCGCCCGGGCGATGCGAACAAGCCCATCACCTTCGGCGTCCAGCGCCTGCGTGACGGCCGCTCCTTTTCCGCCCGCCGTGTGCACGCCTACCAGGAAGGTTTTCCCATCCTGTCCATGATCGCCTCGTTCCAGGGCGAGGACGAAGGCATCGAGCACGAATCCGAGATGCCCGCCGGCATTCCCGACCCCGAATCCTTGCCCAGCACCGCCGACCTCCTGGGCAAGTTCGACCACCCCGTGGCACGGCACTGGGCCTACGAGCGGCCCTTCGACATTCGGCACGTGGATGCCCCGCTGTACGTTTCAGCCAAAGGGCCGAAAGAAGCCCGCAACGCTGTCTGGATGAAGACCTTTGGGCCCATGCCGGACAACCCCAACCTGCACCGGGCCGCCCTAGCATACGCGAGTGACTACACCTTGCTTGAGTCCGTCCTGCGGCGCCATGGGCTGAGCTGGATCACGCCGGGGATGACCGTTGCCAGCCTTGACCACGCAATGTGGTGGCACCGCCCCGCCCGGGTGGACGAGTGGCTGCTGTACGTCCAGGAATCGCCCAGCGCCCAGGGTGCCCGCGGCTTGGCCACAGGCAAAATCTTCAACCAGGCGGGCCAGCACGTTGCATCGGTTGCCCAGGAGGGCATGGTCCGGGTGCCCACGGATGTGAAGAGCAAGGTAGTGGGTGCCTTCCAGTCCAAGGTGATGGAGCACCAGATCCGCAAGGCGGGCCGGAACTAGCAGATTACGCAAAAGGCGGGCACCCCATGGATGGGGTGCCCGCCTCCGGTTTTTCCCTGCGCTGTTCCCTGGCCGATCTATGTCCTAGTCGCGGGTCAGGCGGCGGTGCGTGACACGGTGCGGCTTGGCTGCATCCGGTCCCAGCCGTTCCACCTTGTTCTCCTCGTAGGATTCGAAGTTGCCCTCGAACCAGTACCACTTGGAGGGGTTTTCCTCGTCGCCTTCGTAGGCCAGGATGTGCGTGGCCACGCGGTCCAGGAACCAACGGTCGTGCGAGACCACCACGGCGCAGCCGGGGAACTCGAGCAGCGCGTTTTCCAGGCTGCTGAGGGTTTCAACGTCGAGGTCGTTGGTGGGCTCGTCAAGGAGCAGGAGGTTACCGCCCTGTTTAAGGGTCAGGGCGAGGTTCAGGCGGTTGCGCTCACCACCGGACAGCACCCCGGCCTTCTTCTGCTGGTCGGGGCCCTTGAAGCCGAAGGCGGCAACGTAGGCGCGGGACGGCATTTCAACGTTGCCCACCTGGATGAAGTCGAGCCCATCGGACACGACCTCCCAGAGGGTCTTGTTGGGGTCGATGCCGCCGCGGCTCTGGTCCGCATAGGAGATCTTGACCGAATCGCCGATCTTCAGGTCGCCGCCGTCCAGCGGTTCCAGGCCGACGATGGTCTTGAACAGGGTGGTCTTGCCGACGCCGTTAGGGCCAATAACGCCCACGATGCCGTTGCGGGGCAGGCTGAAGGACAGACCGTCGATCAGGACCCGGTCTTCGAAGCCCTTCTGCAGGTTCTTGGCTTCCAGGACCAGACCGCCCAGGCGGGGTCCCGGCGGGATCTGGATTTCTTCGAAATCCAGCTTGCGGGTCCGGTCCGCCTCCGCGGCCATTTCCTCGTACCGGGCCAGACGGGCCTTGGACTTGGTCTGGCGGCCCTTGGCGTTGGAGCGCACCCACTCGAGTTCTTCCGCGAGGCGCTTGGCCTGCTTCGCGTCCTTCTTGCCCTGGATCTCCAGGCGGGCACGCTTCTTCTCCAGGTAAGTGGAGTAGTTGCCTTCGTAGGGGTACAGGTGGCCGCGGTCAACCTCGGCGATCCATTCCGCCACGTGGTCAAGGAAGTAGCGGTCGTGGGTCACGGCGAGGACTGCGCCGGGGTAGTTGGAGAGGTGCTGCTCCAGCCACAGAACGCTTTCTGCGTCCAGGTGGTTGGTGGGCTCGTCCAGCAGCAGCAGGTCAGGCTTCTGCAGGAGGAGTTTGCAGAGTGCGACGCGCCGGCGCTCACCGCCGGAAAGGTTCGTGACGTCGGCGTCTGCCGGCGGGCAGCGAAGTGCATCCATGGCCTGTTCAAGCTGGGAGTCGAGGTCCCAGGCGTCGGCAGCGTCGATGGCTTCCTGAAGCTTGCCCATCTCTTCAAGGAGGGTGTCATAGTCAGCGTCGGGGCTGGCCATCTCCTCGGAGATTTCGTTGAACCGCTGGATCTTGCCGTAGATCTCGCCCACGCCTTCCTGGACGTTGCCCAGGACGGTCTTTTCTTCGTTGAGCGGGGGTTCCTGGAGCAGGATGCCCACCGTGTACCCGGGGCTGAGCCGCGCCTCGCCGTTCGAGGGGGTGTCCAGCCCTGCCATGATCTTTAGGATGGTGGACTTACCGGCACCGTTCGGGCCCACGACGCCGATCTTGGCACCGGGGAAGAAGGACATGCTTACGTCATCAAGAATAAGTTTTTCGCCAACGGCTTTGCGGGCCTTGGTCATTGTGTAGATAAATTCCGCCATGATTCCAAATCTAGTGGGTTGGCGGGCATATCTCACATTCCGGCCAGCAGGCTCACGAGCCTACAAAGCACTTGCCGCTCGCCAGTACCGGAAGGACCGTCACTGCCACGGCGCCGTCGCGCACCTGGCCGATTACGCAGTCCCTCCCCTGCAGCACGGCCGCCTCGATCGCGTCCGCCTCCAGGCCGGTGGGTGTCCGGCTCTGCGACACCTCAAGTACTCCGGGCGCGATCCCCGCTCCAGTCAGCGCTTCACTTACCTGTGCCGTGGACGGCTTGGGCGTACCGGCCGCCAGCCTGCCGAGCGTTTCCGTCACCGTCTGCCGCACTGTTTCGCTAGCGGCAGCTTCAGCGGCGGCGGCTCCGGCACCGGACGCGCCGCCGTCGGCTGCGCCGCCCGAAACTGGCGCGGTCGGAGAGGTGTCCACCAGAGGGCCTGCAGGCTGAGCTCCGGGCGCAGCAGTATCCGTGGCCGGGACGTCACCAGATGGGGCTGCCGTTTCCCGCCCAGCCGGCGCTGCCCGGTTATCCAAAGGGATCCCGCCGCCGCAGCCGGCCAGGGAGGTGACCAGCACGGCTCCGGCCAGCATCGCCAGGAGGCGGGGTGCGAAAAATATATTGGAAGCGTAAGAAGCAGCGGGTGGGGCACCGGCCGCAGTGTTCTGCCGGTGGTCGGGGGTGCGCCGCATGGTGCCATTCTGCCACGCGGACCTGTAGCCGGTTACATCCTGCGCGGGCAGGTCGCGGCCGGGGGGATGCCGCCCCCTGCCCGCCAGGAAACCAGTAAGCGTTGACAGCAGGACTTGCCTTACTCCGGATCAGATGTCCAAGAGTCCGGATCGGGACGTGGATTCGCTAAACTCCGGATTCGGCCAGTTCCCCCGTTTCGAGGTCCAGGGCTACCAAGTCACCGTTTCTGTCCTCGACGTACGCTGCAGCCGGATCGTCGCCCTCGGCCCCTTCCTCTCCAGTGTCCTCAGGCTCCTCGAAGGTTCCGTCCGGGCCGGGCTGATGGCCGCCGTCGAAGGACGGTTCCTGTTCCACCAGCGAGAGCAGGGGCTTGGTGGAGGACCGGATGAAGTTGGCCGTGCCCCAGGTGAGGTCATGGCCTACGGCCTCGGCATCAATGGTGTGTGAGTAGTAGACCCTGCCGTCCCTTTCCCAGCTGCGGATTTTCAGCTTGCCCACCACGATGACGGGCTGGCCCTTCCTGATGCTGCAGCCCATGCTGCCCGCAAGGTGGCGGTAGCCCTGGACCAGGAACCAGTTGGTATGGCCGTCTGCCCAGGTGCCGGTTGCCCTGTCATAGCGCCGGGTGGTGGATCCTATCCGGAAAGAGGCGGTGGCCACTCCCCCTGTCGTTGTAGTGCTTTTGATCTCGGTGGCAACAAAGCCCCGGATCGTTATGGTGTCGCTCATCTCTACGTCCTGTCTTCAATGGTTATGCCTTTGCAGGCAAGACCAGCTTCGCGCCGACGACAACCCCCGGGGAGGTAGCAATGGGTCTATGTGCACAACCCGCAGCTGTAGCCGCTTGTGGAGGATCAGTGGAGCGTGGAGTCAATGACAGCGCCCGCAGTGCGGGCAATGTAGACTTTTTGAGGCGCCGGATTTCAGCTCCGGAAACCACTGCCTCAGTAGCTCAGGGGATAGAGCAGCGGCCTTCTAATCCGCCGGTCGGGGGTTCGATTCCCTCCTGGGGCACCACGTGGGTTGGCGCCCCGGTCGATGGACCGGGGCGCGGCTTTCTCCTTCAATGCCCTATCAGCTGCCGTCCCTAACGTCATGGAAGCAACGATGGGTGACAGCGGCAACTGCGGACGCCCCGACGCCTAGTACTGCAGCCGGTGCGGCGCATCCACCAGGGACCGGACCACGCTCCCGGCCGCACCAAGGAGCGCCCCGGCCTGCCCCACCGCGGAAAGCCCCACCTGTTCCGGAGCGAACCTGCCGGGGGCATACCGCTCCAGGCTGTCCAGAAGGGGGGCCCTTAGCCACGGGTCAAGGACCGCAAAGTGGCCGCCGAGCACCAGCGAACCAACATTCATCACGCGGGCGGTTGAGGCCAGGGCAACACCGAGGTACTGCCCGGCGCGTTCCACCGCCGACAGCGCGCGCGGCTGCCCCTCGTGAAGTGCCTGCACGAGCGCCTCAATGGATTCGGACCGCGTCCGGGACCCCGCCGCAATGCCGGCAGCGGCAAGAATGGCATCCTGGCCCGACACTGTTTCCAGGCAGCCCGTTCCGCCGCAGGAACAGCGGACGCCCTCGGGATCCACCACGACGTGGCCAACTTCGCCGGCATGCCCTCCAGGACCGGTGAAGAGTTCAGAACCAACAACCAGCCCGCCACCGACGCCTACTTCGCCCGAGACGAAAACAAAGTCGGACGCGCCGTCCGGACGGTGCCGCAGCTCAGCCAGGGCAGCGGCGTTCGCCTCGTTGAACAGCTCAACGCCCAGCGGCACATCGGGCAGCAGTGCGCCGAGGTCAAGGTCCACGTTGGTCCAGCCCAGGTTGGGGGCGGTCAGGACGCGCGCGGCCGCGGGCTCCACCAACCCGGGCACTGCCAGCCCTCCCCCCAGCACCTGGACACCCCCATCTCCCGCCGCGGCGCGCACCTTTGCTGCGAGTCCGGCAAGTGCTGCCAGCACCGGGACGTGGCCGCCGGACCGGTTGTCCCTCTCCTGCGTCTCGCGCACAAGCAGGTTGCCCGCGAGGTCCGTAACGCCGGCCGAAATGTAGTCGACATTGATTTCCATGCCCATGACGGACCGGGCAGGATTCAGTTCCAGTCCGACGCTGGGCCGGCCGCGTCCCTGCTGGTTGAGCCCCACTTCCCGGAGCAGTCCGGCCTCCAAAAGGTCCAGCACGAGGCTCGAAACCGAGGCCTTGGTGAGCCGCGTCGCAGCGGCCACCTGCGCCCGGCTTGGATGGACACCGGGAGGCGCCTCCGCGATCCTGCCCAGCACCAATGAGAGATTGCTCCGGCGGACATCGCCCATACTGCCGGGCACTCCGGACTCAGGCACCGCCACCGCAGATGCCGGCATCACCATTACAGCTCTCCTTGCCAATACTTCGGGCCGCGGGGGCCCAGGGGTCTTGACCCCACCCTACTTCCCGCATATAGTTCAGGCAATAAACTAATCGTCGCAACCGCGGCACTGACTGCAAGGATGCATCATGGCTCTCTCCCCCACTCCCGCTGACAAGTTCACCTTCGGCCTCTGGACCGTTGGCTGGACGGGCGCCGACCCGTTCGGCGTCGCCACCCGTGCGGCGCTGGATCCGGTTGAGGCCGTACACCGGCTCAGCGAACTCGGCGCGTACGGCATCACCTTTCACGACAACGACCTGATTCCGTTCGAGGCAACGGCGTCCGAGCGGGACC
>NZ_VAHM01000015.1 GCF_005796185.1 Pseudarthrobacter sp. NamB4 | reverse complement strand
CGGCCGCAGCACCATGTCCTTCACCCCGTACGGCAGCGGCACGGAACCGGCCAGCTGCAGGATCCCGGTCCCCGCTATCGAGGCCAACCGCTCCTCCACCTCCGCCGGCAAAATCAGCTCCGGATGGAACCCCTCCAAACCCAGCAGGACCGCGGTCATGGTGCCGTGCCCGTGCCCGGTCGCGGCAAGGGACCCATACAAGTCCACCCGCAGCGACGCCACCTGCTCCAGCTTCCCGGAGCCTTTGAGCTCCTCCGCAAAAACGGCAGCAGCCCGCATCGGCCCCACAGTATGCGAAGAAGAGGGCCCAATCCCGATCGAAAACAGATCAAAGACTCCAACAGCCATGGTGGGATTCCTAACGAGACGTGTAATGGGTGGGTAGAGCGTCGCCAAGGCGACATGCGCACGAGGGGCCGGCGGAGCCGGGACAAGCCACTCAGGCGAGGTTTGCGACGCCCGGGTAAAGGGGGTGGGCTGTTGCCAGGGCTTCGACGCGGTGACGGAGCCCCGAAAGGTCCGTGTCGGCGTCGGCCGTTAAAGCCTCGGCAATGATGTCCGCAACCTCGCGGAAGGCAGCCTCGCCGAACCCGCGCGTCGCCAGGGCGGGCGTGCCGATCCGGAGGCCGGAAGTGACCATCGGAGGACGCGGGTCGAACGGCACAGCGTTGCGGTTGACGGTGATGTCGATCGCCGCGAGCCGGTCCTCGGCCTGCTGCCCGTCGAGCTCGCAGTTGCGCAGGTCAACGAGGACCAGGTGCACATCGGTGCCGCCGGAGACCACACTGATGCCCTTGGCGGTGACGTCCGGCTGGGCCAGGCGTTCGGCCAGGATCCGGGCGCCGGCGAGGACGCGCTCCTGCCGCTCCTTGAACTCGACGGACGCGGCGATCTTGAACGCCACGGCCTTGCCGGCGATGACGTGCTCCAGCGGGCCGCCCTGCTGGCCCGGGAACACAGCCGAGTTGATCTTCTTGGCGATGTCGGCGTCGTTCGTCAAAATGATGCCGCCGCGGGGACCGGCGAGGGTCTTGTGCGTGGTGGACGTGGTCACGTGCGCATGCGGCACCGGCGACGGGTGCAGCCCGGCGGCCACCAGGCCGGCGAAGTGTGCCATGTCCACCATCAGGTAGGCGCCCACGGAGTCAGCGATGCGGCGGAACTCGGCGAAGTCCAGCTGGCGGGCGTAGGCGGACCAGCCGGCCACGATCAGCGCGGGCTTGGTTTCCTGCGCCAGGCGCTCCACCTCGGCCATGTCCACGGTGTGGGTGTCCTCCCGGACGCCGTACGGGACCACGTTGTAGAGCTTGCCGGAGAAGTTGATCTTCATGCCATGGGTGAGGTGGCCGCCGTGGGCCAGGTTCAGGCCCATGATGGTGTCGCCCGGCTTGATCAGCGCGTGCATCACCGAGGCATTGGCCTGCGCGCCGGAGTGCGGCTGCACGTTCGCGAACCCGGCGCCGAAGAGCGCCTTGATCCGGTCGATGGCGAGCTGTTCGACGACGTCCACGTGCTCGCAGCCGCCGTAGTAGCGCTTGCCCGGGTAGCCCTCGGCGTACTTGTTGGTCAGCACCGAACCCTGCGCCTGCATCACGGCGACGGCGGTGTGGTTCTCGGAGGCGATCATCTCCAGGCCGTCGCGCTGGCGGGTGAGTTCGTCGTCGATCTTCGCGGCAATCTCGGGGTCCAGCGCGGACAGGTCCGCGTCCAGGGACGGCGATACCACCTGGGCGAATTCTGTCACTGCTGCCGGGTTCACAGTTCGCCGCCGTTGGCCGAGGCGTACTCTTCAGCGGACATCAGGGGGCCTTCTTCGGTGACGGAGACCTTGAAGAGCCAGCCGGCGCCATAGGGATCGTTGTTGATCAGGGCGGGGTCCGAGACTACTTCGTCGTTGATTTCCACTACTTCGCCGGTGACGGGGGCGTAGAGGTCGGAGACGGATTTGGTGGATTCCACTTCGCCGCAGGTCTCCCCCGCGGTCACCGTGGAGCCCACCTCAGGCAGGTCCACGTACACGATGTCGCCCAGTGCTTCGGCGGCCACAGCAGAGATGCCGATGTTGGCGGGGCCGGATCCGTCAGCAGCAACCCATTCGTGCTCGGCGGAGTATTTAAGTTCAGCAACAACTTTTGCCATGTGTATTTCCTTAGGTTGGTTTTGAAAAGTGAGAGAGGGTTTGGCCAAACCCGACATCAAGTGACGGAGGGTTTGGATACACCCGACATCAAGTGATGGAGCGTTACTTTTGGCGCTTGTAGAACGGGAGGGCTACTACTTCGAAGGGCTCCGGCTTGCCGCGGAGGTCGACGTCCAGGGCGGTGCCGGGTTCGGAGTGTTCGACGTCGACATAGGCCAGGGCAATCGGGTAGCCGAGGGTGGGGCTTGGCTGGCCGGAGGTCACCTCGCCCACGACCGTGCCATCCTTGAGGACGGGGTAGTGGCTCCGGCCGGCGCGGCGGCCCAGGCCCTTGAGGCCCACGAGTTTGCGGCCGGAGGTGGAGCCGGCTCCCAGTGCTTTGAGCTCGGCCAGGACCGCCTTGCCCACGAAGTCGGATTCCTTGGCCAGCGAAACCACAGGGCCCAGGCCTGCGGCGTACGGGTTGCCCTCACGCGACAGCTCATTGCCGTAGAGCGGCATGCCGGCCTCGAGACGGAGCGAGTCGCGGCAGGCAAGGCCAGCGGGGATGAGCCCGTGCCCGGCGCCAACTTCCAGCAGGGCGTCCCACAGTCCGGCAGCGTCCTCGTTCGGGATGTAGATCTCGAAGCCATCCTCGCCGGTGTAGCCGGTGCGGGCCAGCAGCAGGTCCTGGCCGTTGATCTCCACCTCAACGGCGGCGTAGTACTTCAGTTCGGTCACTAATGAGTGCTGTTCGGCCGGGACCAGCGTCAGCAGGATGGCTTCGGCGTTCGGACCCTGGACCGCGATGAGGGAGGTTTCAGCGGAGACGTCCTGCACCTTGACGTTGAAGTTGGCGGCCCGCTCGGCAAGTGCTGCGGCGACTACCGCGGCGTTGCCCGCGTTAGGGACCACGAGGTACTTCTCTTCGCCCCGGCGGTACGTGATGAGGTCGTCGATGATGCCGCCGTCTTCCTGGCAGATCAGCGAATATTTTGCCTTGCCCACCGCCGCGGCGGACAGCTTGCCCACCAGCGCGTAATCCAGGAACGGTGCGGCGTCCGGGCCGGTGACCCAGATTTCGCCCATGTGTGAGAGGTCGAACAGACCCGCGGCGTTGCGAACGGCGCGGTGTTCGGCCAGCTCCGAGCTGTACTTAAGGGGCATCTGCCAACCGCCGAAGTCGGTGAAGGAGGCGCCGGCAATCTTGTGCTGCTCGTAGAGCGCGGTGTAGTTCTCAGTCATCGGAAGTCCTTAGTTCTCAAATTCAGAAAGCGGCGGGCAGGAGCAGACCAGGTTGCGGTCCCCTGCGGCACCGTCGATGCGGCCCACCGGCGGGAAGTACTTGTCCTGCCGGAGCGAGGCCACCGGGAAAGCCGCCTGCTCGCGCGGGTACGTCCGGTCCCAGGTGGAAGAGACGACGGCGGCGGCCGTGTGGGGTGCCTTGCGCAGCGGGGACTCCTCCACACTGAAGTCTCCGTTGGCCACCTGGTCGATCTCCTTGCGGATGGTGATCATGGCTTCGATGAAGCGGTCGATCTCGGCCAGGTCCTCGGACTCGGTGGGCTCCACCATCAGGGTGTCGGCCACCGGGAAGGACAGCGTGGGGGCGTGGAAGCCGAAGTCGATCAGACGCTTGGCCACGTCCTCGGCGGTGATGCCGGTCTTCGCGGTGAGTTCGCGGAGGTCCAGGATGCACTCGTGCGCCACGAGGCCGGTTTCGCCGGTGTAGAGGACCGGGAAGTGCTCGTCCAGTCGGGCGGCAACGTAGTTCGCGGCCAGCAAAGCGGACTTGGTTGCCTCGGTCAGGCCCTGCCCGCCCATCAGCTTCACATAGGCCCACGAAATCGGCAGGACACCGGCGGAGCCGAAGCGGGAAGCGGAAATTGCGACTCCGTGGCCGGCTTCGTGTGCGGCCTTGTTCGCGTCTCCCGGCATGAACGGTGCCAGGTGCGCCTTGGCAGCAACGGGTCCGACGCCGGGTCCGCCGCCGCCGTGCGGGATGCAGAACGTCTTGTGCAGGTTCAGGTGCGAGACGTCGCCGCCGAACTTGCCCGGCTGGGCGAGTCCCACCAACGCGTTGAGGTTCGCGCCGTCAACGTACACCTGCCCGCCGGCAGCGTGGATCGCGTCGCAGACCTCACGCACGTCGGAATCGTACACACCGTGGGTAGAGGGGTAGGTGATCATGATCGCCGAGAGCACGTCCTTGTGGGCCTCGATCTTGGCGTACAGGTCCGCGTGGTCGATGGTGCCGTCCGGCGCGGTGGCCACCACAACAACCTTCATGCCGGCCAGGACAGCAGACGCAGCGTTGGTGCCGTGGGCCGAGGCGGGGATCAGGCAGACGTTGCGCTGCTGTTCGCCGCGGGAGTGGTGGTAACCGCGGATGGCCAGCAGGCCCGCGAGTTCACCTTGGGACCCGGCATTGGGCTGGATGGATACCTGGTCGTAGCCGGTGATCTCGGCGAGGTCTGCTTCCAGCCCCGCAATCAGTTCACGCCACCCGGCCGTCTGGGAATCCGGGGCGAACGGGTGAATGGACGCGAACTCCGGCCATGAGATGGCCTCCATTTCGGCGGTGGCGTTCAGCTTCATGGTGCAGGAACCCAGCGGGATCATGGTGCGGTCCAGCGCCAGGTCGCGGTCGCTGAGCTTGCGGATGTAGCGCAGCAGCTGGGTCTCCGAGCGGTGGGTGTTGAACACCGGGTGCTGCAGGTAGCTGGAGGTCCGCAGCACCTGCTCCGGCAGTTCGAATCCGGAACCCGCAACCACGGGACCGGCGCCAAAGGCGACGGCCACCGCGGAGAGGACCTCCGGCGTCGTGGTTTCATCGACGGACACGCCAACTGTGTCCGCGTCGATGAGGCGCAGGTTGATGCCGCGGGCTTCGGCGGCGGTGATCACCTTGGCGGCTTTGCCGGGCACGCGGACGGTGAGGGTGTCGAAGAAGGTGTCGGAAACCAGCTCGCGTCCGGCCACCTGAAGCGTGGTCGCCAGGGCGCGGGCGTTGTTGTGGACGGTTTCGGCGATCGCCTTCAGGCCGTCCGGGCCGTGGTAGACGGCGTAGAAGGAGGAGACGATGGCGAGCAGGGCCTGCGCGGTGCAGATGTTTGACGTGGCCTTCTCGCGGCGGATGTGCTGCTCGCGGGTTTGGAGGGCCAGTCGGTAGGCGGGCACACCGGCGTCGTCCTTGGACACGCCCACGATGCGCCCGGGAAGGGTGCGTTCCATGCCCTCGCGGACGGCCATGTAGGCGGCGTGCGGGCCGCCGAAGAACAGCGGGACGCCGAAGCGCTGGGTGGAGCCGACGGCGATGTCCGCTCCCTGCTCGCCTGGCGGGGTGATGAGGGTGAGGGCCAGGAGGTCGGCGGCGACGGTGACCAGCGCCCCACGCTCCCTGGCCTCGGCGATGACGGCGGACTGGTCCCACACGCGGCCGGAGACGCCGGGCTGCTGCAGGACCACGCCGTTGATGTCGCCCTCGGGCAGGCCGCCCGTGAGGTCGGCGATCTCCACCTCGAAGCCGAGGGCTTCGGCCCGGCCCAGCACAATGGCAATGGTCTGCGGCAGGAGGTCGGCGTCCAGGACGGTCTTGCCGTCCTTCGCGGTCCTGGACTTGTTCGCGCGGCGCATCAGCAGGACGGCTTCGGCGACGGCGGTGGCTTCGTCCAGCAGGGACGCGTTGGCCACCGGGAGCGCGGTGAGGTCCTGGACCATGGTCTGGAAGTTCAGCAGCGCTTCGAGCCGGCCCTGGGAAATCTCGGGCTGGTACGGGGTGTAGGCGGTGTACCAGGCGGGGGCTTCGAGGATGTTGCGGCGGATCACCGGCGGGGTCACGGTGTCGAAGTAACCCTGCCCGATCATCTGAACGGCGGTCTTGTTCTTGCCGGCAAGCTTGCGGAGCTCACCGAGGACCTGGACTTCGCTGAGGGCGCTCTGGAGGGTGAGCGGCTTGTCCTGGCGGATGGAATCCGGGACCGCGCTGTCCACAAGGCCATCAAGGCTGTCGTAGCCAACGGCCTTGAGCATGGTGTCGATGTCGGACTGGCGGCGCGCGCCGATATGGCGGTCTGCGAAGGTGGTGGGGGACGAATGAACCGTCATGAGAGGAACTCCATAATTCAGGTGGCATATGCTGCCACTTTGATTCGGGTTCCTCCCCGCTCTGTATTGGACCTGAGAGTTTTGTAGTGCCCTGCTGTTCAGCAGCGCGCCACTTGCACCGTCGGTGAGTCCGGTTGCCCGGACTGCTTTCCAGAGTTGCCTTGCCGCGGCGGTACGTGGGCCTGAGAGATTCCTGGGGAGGATTTGCTCCTACGGCGCCTGCAGAACGTACCGGCAGGACTCTCCCGCCGCAGATCATAAGCACGTGCCACTGGTCGGTGACACGGCTCACACCATACCCGGTTACGGTGCGGGATGCAAAATTGCACGCCACTTGAGGCGGACGTACGACGACGGGAAGGCACCGCCGTCGTACGCCTCGCCTGCAGCAAAACGTTATGGACTGCCCCGTCCGCAGGCTGGCTTATGATTCCCAAAGCGACTCCGGCCACCCATGGAAAGAGGTAGCAAGCGTGCCCCCAAGCCAACCGCCAGGTACCGACCGCACCGAGGCGAACACCAGCCCCCTGTCCGTCCTCCCCGAGGATGCCGATTCCGCGCTCCTGGTCGGCCGGATCTGGGACATGGAGACGTCCGGCCCGCGCGTGGTCGCGGTCCAGGGCGATGACATCTTTGACCTCCAGCCTCTCGCCGGAACGGTCTCGGAACTCCTGGAACGTCCCGCCCTGGTGGCCGATGTCCGTGCCGCGATGACGGCTAAGCGGTGGACGGCGTCGGAAGTCATCGAAGCCTCCCTGCAACGCGACAGCACCCGGCCCCATCTGCTGGCACCAGTGGACTTGCAGGTCATCAAGGCCTGCGGCGTGACCTTCGTGGACAGCATGATCGAGCGGGTGATCGAGGAGCGCTGCGGCGGCGACGTGAGCCGGGCGCAGCAGACCCGGGAACTGGTGGCGAAGGCGCTGGGCGGCAGTATCGCCGCCATCCGCCCGGGCTCCCCCGAAGCAGCCGAGGCGAAGAAGGTGCTGATCCAGGAAGGGCTGTGGTCGCAGTACCTTGAGGTGGGCATCGGCCCGGACCCTGAAGTGTTCACCAAGGCGCCCGTGCTGTCCTCGGTGGGGCTCGGTGCGCAGGTGGGAATTCCCTCGTTCTCGCACTGGAACAACCCGGAACCGGAGCTGGTGCTGGTGGCGACGTCCGAGGGCTCGGTGGTGGGCGCCATGCTGGGCAACGATGTCAACCTGCGCGACGTTGAAGGCCGGAGCGCCCTGCTGCTGGGCAAGGCGAAGGACAACAATGCATCCAGCGCGCTGGGCCCCTTCATCCGGCTGTTTGACGGAGACTTCAGCCTAAACACCCTCCGCGACGAGGAGATCCTGCTGCGGGTGGAGGGTGAAGACGGCTACGTGCTGGAGGGCCGCAACTCCGTGGCCAGGATCAGCAGGCCCTTTGAGGAACTGGTGGCGGCAACCCGCGGGCGGCACCACCAGTACCCGGACGGTTTCGCGCTCTACACCGGCACGCTTTTCGCACCGACGCAGGACCGGGACGAGCCGGGTCAGGGCTTCACCCACCATGCGGGAGACGTTGTGACCATCAGCAGCCGGCACCTTGGCTCGCTCATCAACCAGGTGGGCCGCACCGAGGAACTGCCGGAATGGTCGTTCGGGCTGCGCCAGCTGTTCGACTACCTGCACCGGCAGCGCCAGCTGGCCGGATCCGCGCCTGCCAAGGCCTAAGCGCCGCGCTTATTGCGTATCGGCGATGGGCAGGCTGCTCAACGGCGCGTAGGAGAACCAGCTGATGTAGGTGTTCCGGTTGATCCAGGGGATCAGCATCCCCACCAGGGCTATGACAAGCCCCGCTACCGGCAGGAGCGCGCCCGGGAGCCGGGTCCGCTTCGGTGTGGGATGTCCTTCAAGCGCGTTGTTGTCCCCCATGCAGCCGAGTCCAGCCCGGCCGGAAGCGCCTGCCGGGAACAAGTGCGCCCCCTATCCCGTTGGCATCCCTACGACCCGCGGCGCACTCAGAGTGCGGCAGCACCCCAACGAAAGGGATCAACATGGTAAGGGCCATCTGGAACGGAATAGTAATCGCCGAATCCACGGACACCGTGGTGGTGGAGGGCAACCATTACTTCCCGCGCGACGCCGTCAACGCCGGCTACCTGCGGGACAGCGACCTGTATTCGGTCTGCCCGTGGAAGGGCAGGGCCAGCTATCACACGCTGGAAGTGGACGGGAAGCTGAACGTGGACGGCGCCTGGTTCTACCCCAATCCGAAACCGCGCGCGAAGCAGATCGAGGACCGGATCGCGTTTTGGCGCGGAGTGACCATCGAGGACTAACAGAGTCCTTGCCCAAGGCGATAACTACATAAAGCAAGCGGACGACGGCGAGACCACCCGCCGTCGTCCGCTTCCGCTGGCGGGTGGTACGGCAGGGGTACCGGCCGCAGATCCCGGACGGTAGCGTGAAGAGCAGGCCAATGCCATTCGAGGAGGAATCCGGCATGGAAGTCGTCACCATCGAAACGCCCCAGCTCGGCGACCGCACCTACCTGGTGCATGACGGCGAGGTGGGCGTCGTCATCGATCCCCAGCGGGACACGGACCGGGTGGACAAGGCGGTGGCGGACGTCGGCGTGCGGATCAACCACGTTGCAGACCCGCAGGCGGGTGAACCATGGGGTCCGTAGTAATTTTCGCTCCGTCCCCTGTCCTGACCGTCACGGTGGAGGAAGTGGACGGCACCCCCGACATCCACATCCACGCCGGGGGCCAAGGGGTCTGGCAGGCCCGCATGCTGAAGGCCCTGGGCGCTGAGGTGACCATGTGCGGGGTCTTCTCCGGAGAAACGGGACGCATCCTGAAGCACCTGATTGACGACGAAGGAGTAACGGTGCTGCCTGTTTCCGGCGAAGGGAACAGCGGGGCCTACGTGCATGACCGGCGCAGCGGCGAGCGCGATGTGGTGGCGGAATCGCCCGGCCACCAACTAACCCGCCACGAGCTGGACGAACTTTACGGGCTGACGCTGCAGGCGGGAATGAAGGCGGAAACCGTGATTCTCAGCGGCACCGGCCGGGAGGATTCGGTGCCGCCGGACATGTACCGGCGGCTCACTGCCGACCTGCGCACCGCCGGATGCACCGTCGTCGCCGACCTCGCGGGCGAGAGGCTGAAGGGAATCCTGGCCGGGAAGCCGTCAGTGGTGAAGATGTCCGACTCCGAGGTTGTGGACACTGGCCGTGCCAGCGCTTCGGAAACAGACCAGTTGATTGAAGCGATGCACGCCCTCGCGGCGGAGGGCGCGGAATCGGTCATCATCACCCGCGCCAAGCTGCCCTCCCTGTTCCTCAGCGACGGCGAGATCAGCGAAATCCACGTCCCGCAGTTTGAAGCGGTGGAAACCAGCGGCGCCGGCGATTCGCTCACCGCCGGCGTGGCCGCCGTGCTGGCTGACCACGGAAGCCTGCACGATGCCGTTGTCCTGGGCACGGCGGCCGGCGCGCACAACGTCACGCGCCACGGCCTGGGTTCCGGCGAGGCGTCGGCGATCCGTGAAGTGGCCAAGCTCGTGAAGATCGTTCCGCTGGATGACACGAGTGAAGACGAACCGGCAGAACAGCTGAGCCCCGATGAGCTGGCACGAAAGGTCAGGAAATCATGAACAAATCCACGCGTGTCCTGATTACCAACGACGACGGCATCGGCTCCCCCGGCCTGCATGCGTTGGCTGCCGCGGCAGTGCGCGTGGGTCTGAGCGTGGTGGTGGCCGCCCCCGCCTCCGAGGCCAGCGGCAGCAGCTCCTCGATCACTGCAGTGGAAGAAGACGGGAAGATCACGATAGAAGAGCGCCAGCTGGAGGACCTGGACGGCGTTGAAGCGTACGCCGTCCACGGCGCACCGGCCTTCATCTCCATGATTGCCACCCACGGCGCGTTCGGCCCCCCGCCGGACATCGTCCTGTCCGGCGTCAACCGCGGGGCGAACGTTGGACGGGCCATCCTGCACTCAGGAACCGTTGGAGCGGCGCTCACCGCCGGCATCAACGACGGACGCGGCATGGCGGTGTCACTGGACACGGGCATGCATCCAAAGAAGATCCACTGGGACACAGCCGCGCGGCTGGCCACCGGCCTGCTGCCGTTCCTGATGGAGCAGGAGGCGGGAAGCGTCCTGAACCTTAACGTCCCCAACAGTGCCGGGCCGGACCTGCCGGAGTTCCGCACCGCCACGCTGACCAGGTTCGGCATCGTCCAGACCACCCTCGCCGAACGGGGGCAGCAGCACGTGCGCCTAGCTATCGCGGACACCACGGAAACGCCCGATCCGCGCAGTGACGCGGCCTTGCTGGCGGCGGGCTACGCCACGGTTACTGCCCTCCAGCCGGTTACGGGAACGGCGCTGCCGTCCCTTGACGCCCTGCCGCAGGCGGCCTCACAGGCTTAGGGCAGCTATCAGGCGCGGCGCGTCACAGTGTGGCTTTTTCCTCCTCCGCCAGCCGGATCATACGCAGTTCGTCCTCAACGGCACGGGCCGGCCAGTAGTCCTTAGCCAGTTCATCCGCCCACACCCTGTCCGCCGTCGGGAAAAGCTTCGGGAGCAGTCCTGCCGCCTCAAGCAGGGCGATCAGGGCCAGCGTCCTGGCATCGGGGCCTTTGGCGGCAGGCTTCGCGGTGGCAGCCGCACCCTCCTCAGGGGAGCCCGGCCCCGCGTCAGTGGATTCAGGCACCCGGGGAGCAATCCGAGTATCAGTCAGCGCCGCCTCGAGCTTCTGCAAGAGGGCGGCTTCCGGGACATGGTCCTTCTCCGGGTACCGCATTGTCCGGAACAGCCCCAGGTGCTTTTCCCCGACCTGCTCCACAATGCCCAGCGATGCCATCGACTCGTAGACCCGCTGCACCTCGGAACGACCCTCCAGCATGGAGACCCACCGCCGCGGCGTGTGCGGCCGTGATTTGTGCCGGATGAGGTCCAATTCGCGCTGGAAGTCGGTTTCGGGGCTGGTGCCGGTATCTCTAACGTGTTTTCCCCGGAGCTCGATCGCGCCGATCCGCTCCAGCTCGGCCAGTATCGCCCCTGCCAGGGTGGTCCTGAGCGCGAACACGGGTATTTCGGGTTTGCCGTCACTGTCGTTCGTTGCCAAAAGGAGGAAGGCCTGGGGAAGGTTCAGCTCTTCAGCCTTGGGTAATTCCGCGTTCATAGCACTATCGTGCGCGCGTCCTCGAGCTACCACAATGGGCTCTTTAAATGGCCGAAGACGAGGCCCTCACCGTCGCTGTGCCCCTTTCCTGCCCGCCCGGCGACAAGGCCGAAAGACATGCCAATCCGTCAGTTTTGCTGATGTGTATTGTGCAGAAAACTTTGCTTTTTCTTATGCCTGTACAGATCCATACTGGGACACAGGCACATTTGCCGGCCTGCCGCACCCGCCCATAGATTCGGACCGAAGAAGCAACGATGAAGAAGCGTATCCTCCGCCACCCGTTCCTCAGCAGCCCACACTCCCCGGAAAGCCGCGAGGCGAAGACCGGCGAGCATTGCCCAGTCACGGGCTGGTGGGCGCCTTCCGGCGAGGAAGCAGACGCGCATTTTGTGACGGAAGGGAGCATCATGCCGTCCCGCCAAGGGGGCTCCACGTCCTGGGCGCTTGCCGCAGGCAGGATGGAAGCGGCGCAACTGCAGTCTGCATCAGCGGCAGGAGGAGCCCAGTGAACACGTACGGTCCTGACTGGAACCAGGACGGCTGCGAGGATGACTGCCACTTCTGCGACGGCCCGGAAACGGACTAGGTGGCCACTTCCGTCCGGAGAGCAGGTCAGCGCCCGCGGACGGTAGATTTGGTTCGGTGATTTCCATTGACCGGGACGACCCCTCGGGCGGCGATGTCCACCAGCTCCTCAGCGAACATCTGGCGGACATGTTCGCCACGTCCCCTGCCGAAAGCGTCCACGCGCTGGACCACTCCGCGCTGTCCGAGCCATTTATCACCTTCTGGACGGCCCGCGAGCACGGCGATCTGCTGGGCTGCGGCGCACTCAAGCTCCTGGATTCCGCATCCGCGTCCCCCACGCACGGGGAGATCAAGTCCATGCGCACCACGGCAAGTGCACGGGGACGGGGTGTGGCCACCCTGATGCTCAGCCATATCCTCGACGACGCCCGCGCCCGGAACCTTGAGCGTGTCTACCTTGAAACCGGCACCGAGGACTACTTCGCTCCCGCGCGCCGCCTGTACCTGCGGCACGGCTTCACCGAGTGCCCGCCGTTTGCCGACTACTCCCTGGATCCGAACAGCGTTTTTATGGAGCTGCGCCTGTAGGTGGCCTGCTGGAAGTAAAGCGGACGACGGCGGGAGGTCCCGCCGTCGTCCGCTTTCTGTTTGTGGGGCTGGCTTTCCAGCTGATCCCGCTGGGACTGCTAGAACTGCCCGGTGGGGCCGGTGTCCTTGACTTCGCCTCGCCAGCCGCCGGTTTCGGTGCCGCGCGATTCGATGAAGTCCTTAAACTTACGCATGTCGGCCTTGACCTGCATCTCGTCGATCTTCAGGGCCGCGCCTGCCTTTTCAGTGGCTGTTTCCGGCGCCCATTCGAAGTGGACTTTGACCTTCGTGTGATTGGCATCCAGCGGCGTGAACCTGATGATGCCGGCATGGGACTTGCCGTCGGTGCTGCGCCAGGCGATCCGGTCGTCAGGCTCCTGGTCAACTATTTCGGTGTCGAACTCTCGCTTAACGCCGCCCACCTTGGTGACCCAGTGGTTGGTGGTATCGGTCAGCTGGGTTACGGATTCGACACCGGACATAAACTGCGGAAAGGATTCGAACTGGGTCCACTGGTTGTACGCGGTCCGCACCGGGACAGCCACATCCACGGTCTCTTCAACGTGTTCCATCTGCTTCCTCCTCATGACGGGCGGCCGCAACGGCAGACCGGCAGCACGGCATCCTGCCAGTCAGGCAGCCGCCACATCTGCACGATAAGTCCGGCGGCTAAGCGTGTCCAGACCTTCGGAGGTACGGCGAACGCCGTCACCGCCAGTAGTTGGTGACTTTCCCGGACCCGTCCAGCCTTATGGAGCTTCGGCTCTAAGAAGCGGCCGAAAGGGCGCTGTCTTTGCTTAGGATGTCCGGATTTCCAGTTTCACTGGGATGGCGCGGCGGATTGCATCGTCCACGGGGCAATGCCGCAGCCCCCACTCGACAATGTCCCGCGCTGCGCCCTTTACGCCGGGTCCCACCCGGACCGTGACCCGCATGCTGGCCGGGCCGGCGGGGACCTCCTCGGCGATGCCGAGAATGCCACGGTCATCGGATTCGCTGTCTACCTCAACTTCCAGGCCCGTCAGCTCGATCCCCTGCTCCGCGGCACGCATCGTGATGAGAGTGGCGACGCAGGAGGAGTACGCAGCGCGGAATAGCCAGCCCGGCGAGGGGGCTGATCCGCTTCCGCCCACTCCGGTCACCATGTCGGTGACGACGGATGAACCGTCAGGGCCCGTTACACGAATCCGGAGCCCGTCCTCCACCACGGCGGTAGCTGTGGAGTCGCGGTAGCGGGCCTCGTCGGGGTGGGCGGCCAGGTAGGTCCTGGCGGACGTGATTGCTTCAGCTATCTGTGCCTTGCCCATGTGCTTGCCTCCATGTTCTGCAGTCCTTTGCACTTGCCTTGCCTCCGCCGCACTGCGAGCGGCGCCGAGGTGCTCTAATGCTGGACCTGCGGAAACGGGCAGGCAAGAGGAGCGCGGCGCGGTGTCTGGAAGAAGGAAAACGGAAGGGACGACGGCGCAAACCTCCCGCCGTCGTCCGCTTCCGTTTGGTGCCTAGGAGCTGAAGGGGACCTTCTCCCAGCTCAGGACGTCCGCGCCGCCGGCGCTGTTGGCGGCCACCGTGAACCGCACGTAGTTGGTGGCGTTGGCGGAGCCGTCCACGGTGATGCGCTGCAGGTCGTCCGCGGCTGGCTGGCCGTAGATGTCCAGCCAGGGTGAGCCCTCGGCGAGCGGCTGATTCTCGGCGAAGACGTGGCTGTCGCCGTTGATCAGGTAGACCGGGGCGTCGAAGCTGTTGGTTTCTTCGACGATGCCCTGGATGATCTCGCGGAAGCCTGAGACAACCTCCGGGTTGGCGGAGGCCGCATCCAGCAGGTACGGATCGAACATGTCGGCCTGGGTCATCAGGACCACGGCACGGTCGTTGCGGCGTTCAGCATCGGCGAAGGTGTCACGGATCTGAGCCAGGACAGCGTCCGTCCGGTACTCAACCTCGGCCACCTGCTCCGGCGTGGCAGTGGTTTCGCCCAGACCGGTCCACGGCTGGAGGGAGTTGTTGCTGCCCTGGATGTTCAGCACGGAGAAGGCCACCCGGTTCTGGGTGAAGCGGACGTTCTCGGGGAGACCGAGTTCCTCCTGGGTCTTGACCGGCATGGTGGCGCCGAGGGTCTTGCCGGGTTCGTTGAAGAAGACCTCCCGCAGCTTGTCCAGCCGCTCCAGCGGGTTGTAGGCGCCGTTGTTGGGCCGGTGGCAGTCAACCCACTCGTTGTCGCCGGGGGTGAAGACCAGCGGGTGGGTGAAGGTGTCGAAGTCGGCGCGGATGTTGGCGAAGTACTCGTCGGAGCAGACCGAGGAGCCGTTCTTAATGTCGCCCACATGGGTGACGAACTTCAGGGCACTGTCCGCGTTGATGTCCTGGATGCGGGAGGGAAACTTCGCAATCTCGGCGTCGCCGTAGGGGATGTCGCCGATGACGCCGAAGGTGAAGGCGTCGCTGGTGTTGTCAGCGGCTGAGGCGGGCTGGGCCGCAAGGAGGCCGAGCGCCAGGACGGCGGCCGCCGTCGTCGTCGTTTTCATAGTCTTTGAAGGCATGGGGAAGGTCCTGTTTCTGGTGGTTTAGGCGTTGCGGGCGGTGAGGAACTGTTGCAGGCCGGCGAGGTCGTCCGTGTTGATGTGGTCCACGCCGGCGTCGGCGAGTTCGGTCCAGAGGGCGTCGCGGGCTGCGCCGGGCTGGTCCGGGGCGGCCCAGAAGCGGACGCGGTAGCCGCTGGCGTGTGCCTCGGCCACGTAGGCGTGCAGCTTCGCGCGCTCGGCCTCGGGAATGGGGCCGACACCCTGCCAGCTGAAGAGCCTGTTCCAGTTGTCACTGACCAGCGGCATCAGCGCTGCCGGCTTGCTGGAGGTGAGGTCGGCGGAGCGGCCGTCGTAGAAGCTGAAGGCCTTGTCCTGGGCCTGCATGGTGGCCAGCGGGCGGTTGCCGCTGATGACGGCCGTGACCGGACCGGCCTTGGTAGTGCCGTTGGTGTAGCGGCTCATGATGTCGCGGTGCTCGGCCAGTTCCTGCTCGATGGCGGCGTAGGTGGCCTCGCCACCGCTCTTGATGTCGATCAGGAGCTGCAGGCTGCCGTCCCAGTGCGGGTAGACGTTGTGGCCCGGCTGGCTGCGGACCAGGTCCTGCAGCGGGTCCAGGTAAAGGCTCTCGAGCGTGATGCCCGGCTTCACGTCCTCCAGGTCATGGGCCACCAGCAGTTCGCCGTCCACCAGCCACACATCAGCTTCGACGCTGGTGAAGCCGTGTTCCAGCGCATCAAACAGGGGGCGCTCATGCTCATAGTCGTTGTGAGCGTGTGCCTGGGCCAGCGGCCGGCCGACGACGACGGGAGCGGGCCTAAGTGCCTCGGCCTGGCCAGGTGCCGCTGCGGTTCCGGTCAGGGAAGCCAGGACGGCGACGGTTGCGAGGGTGCGTTTCACGAACAAGAAGTACTCCTGGTAACAGCGGGTATTGTTCACAGCGCAGGGGATGCTGCTGGGCTGCCCCAGAAGCCTCTCTTCCGCCCACAAATGGAAACAATCGGGCTGGTGTCGGGCTGGTGAATAGCAGGCATCGCCAAAGGACGGAAGGACAGCTCCGATCACCGCGATTGCGGAACATCCGCATGATTCGCATTGTTATACAGGGTGATGATGACTCTTCAGGACATGGACCTGACCACACTTTCCCCCGCCCGCTTGTGGGTCCCCAAACACGTGATGATTACGCATGCTGCGGCGGATTTGCCCCATACCGCGGAGATCATCAGACGCTGCGAGCGGGCAGGAGTGGACGACATCCGGTTCATGCCCGGAAACGCGCTGACAGGTCTGCGCGGTGCCAGTGACCGCGAAACGTATGCCTCCGCAAAGAACACTTTGGCGGTAGTCGTGGCCCCGCCCAGCGCCCTGAAGCCGCAGCCGATTCCGCCGAGCGCTGACTGGAGGATCGACCTGGCCAAGGGCTGCCCCGCTCACTGCCAATACTGCTATCTGGCCGGCTCCCTGCAGGGTCCGCCTGTGACCCGCGTGTACGCCAATATTGAGGACGTGCTGGACGGCATCCGCACCCACGCCGGCAGAGGGTCCGTCACCAGCGGGACCGTCGATCGTGGTGATGAGGGCACGACGTTCGAACTCTCCTGCTACACGGACCCCCTCGGAATCGAGAGCGTCACCGGCTCGCTTGCCGCCGCCATATCCCGAGTGGGGGCTGGTGAGTTCGGGAGCGACGTGCAGTTGCGGTTCACCACCAAGTTCGACGACGTCGCCAAGTTGGTGGCCCTCGACCATCGGCGCAGAACCCGGATCCGGTTTTCAGTCAATGCAGCGGAAATCGCCAGCCGCTTTGAAGGCGGGACCGCGCGGATGCCCGCCCGCCTTGCCGCCCTCCGTTCGGTGGCGGGCGCAGGCTATCGAGTCGGCCTGACCATCGCACCTGTCATGCCTGTTCCTGGCTGGCGGGAGCAGTACGGCGCGTTGCTCGATGACGTTTCCGAGGCAGTGGCCGGCATCGATGACCTCGATCTCACCGCCGAGATCATCACACACCGCTTTACCCCCGCGAGCAAGGAGGTGCTGCTGGGCTGGTATCCGCGGACTAAGCTCGAAATGGACGAGGATTCGCGGAGCCAGAAGCGTTCGAAATACGGCGGCGTGAAGTACGTGTACCCAAAACAGACCATGGCGGAGATGCGCCAGTGGTCCACGGAAGAGATGGAGCGGCGTTTCCCGGCTGCCCGGCTTCTTTACTGGACCTGAGCTCTAACCGCATGAGGTCCGTGTCGTAGACCATCGTAAACGGCTCGTCAGGGCTTTATTACGATTCAATAACTAGTAAGTGTCCTTACTTATGACTTGCTCAGGTGCTGCAACTATGAGAAAGCCTCTAGAGCTGCACTCCCTTAATGGGATGTCACTGTTGGGCTGGGGCCAACTTTCAATACATTCATAGGGAGAACCATGAGAACACGTAAACTGCTCGCAGCAGGATCCGCCGCCACACTCATCGCTGGCGGTGTTTTTTTGAGCGCCGCGCCCGCGTCAGCGGATAATTCTTCTACGGACTGCCTGTCCGCGCAGGGTGCATTCACGGCCGCGTTGAACAATGTTGAACTTAACGCCGGCCTTAAGGTTGAGCTCGCCGTCGCGCTGCAGAATCTGGTAGACGCACAGGAAACACTGGAACTGCTCCGTGTGAACGGCACGCCGACCCGTGCTGACATTGAGGCACAGATTGCGACCGAGCTTGAGGACACCCGGCTCAAGGTACCGCAGCTGCCCGCCATCCAGGCGCTCATCAACGCAAACGCGAAGGCAGACAGCGCGGTGGGCCAGGCACGGGCGTTGATCGATGCCGCAGATGATGGTCCCCTGGACCAGGCAACCCTGGAAGCACTGGCAGCCGCCGGTGTAAAGCCGGAGCTATTCCTTCTCGCCCCGCTTCTAGAGGCAGCCGAGTTGGAAGCAGCTGTAAATGCAGCTGTTGGGGCCGAGCTTCCCGTGGGCCTCAGCCAGGGGCTGGTGGATGCTTTGCTGCTCGACATCAACAATGGCGACGATGTACTGAGCGTCGCCAGCGTCACCACGCTGGCGGCGCTCGGCATCGAGGTCAAGGATTTTGAAACGCGACAGTTTGACGTAGCCGCAATTGGGGTCGAACTGGATGGTGTGGTCACGGTAGAGGAACAGGAAGCCGCACTGGCCGTGCTTGCCGCACTGAACGCCGGCGACATTGCGGCAATCCTGGAAGCGGACACTGCTCTCGAAGTACTCACTGGCGAAAACCTGGACTTCACGGCCCTGGTAAACCTGCAGACGCAGCTTCTGAAGGCCCAGGCCATTCTCGATGCGCAGGCTGATCTTGGCGCGGCGGTCGCCGCAGTAAACGGTCTCCGGGTTCAGCTCGATGCGCTCGACATCGATGTGCTCGACCTGAAGGCACTCTTCACCACAGCAATTGAAGCGTGCGACGGCGGCAGCGCTATTGGTGGAGGCCTCGATAATGACGGTAACGGCGGCGCTTCAGGCGGAGCCGGGAGCACGGACGGTGCTGCAACCGGCGGCGCTAACGGTGCAGCCGGCGGTACAGCAACCGCGGCCCTGGCCTCGACCGGGGGTGCAGCAACAACGGCCGCAGGCGCCAACGGAACCAACCGCGGAATGAATATTCAGACCGCCGGAACGGCTGCCACCACGGACCCTGCCGGTATCGGAGCATTCCTGGCCGGCATCGGATTCATGGTTGCAGCAGCCGGAACACTGGCTACCCGTCGGATTCGCACCAGCTAATAAGCCCCTGACAGGTACGGGGGTGCCGCTCCACCGGACAGCACCCCCGTACCTGCGGCAACCACGGGAGAGGCCGTTAATCGATGAATGACACCGAGCAAGAGCACAACGTGCCAGCCGAGAAAGGCCGCGGCACACCGCGGGTAGCAATCGGCGCCGTCGTCGCCGTGCTGTTCCTCGCCCTGACTGTCTTCGGAATCATGCTTTCCGGACCCGGCGCCTCCCCGACTTTAACTGCTCCTTCCACGCCGGCGTCGCAAAGCTCCGCAGCTGGGACGGTGACAGCGGCGCTGCCGCCGGTGTCTTCACCACGGCAGCTCTCCATCGAGTCGGCGAAGATCAAGGTTCCTGTCCTCCCACTGACACCCACGGAGTCGGACCTGGCTACGCAGTCACTCGTGCCTCCCGAGACCTTGGATGGATACTGGCTTACAAACTATGGGACGCCGGGAGCAGAATCCGATAACACCGTGTACATCACAGGGCATAGTTGGGAGAACCGCGACAGCCCGTTCAACCGGCTCAGCTCCGACGTCGAAGTGGGGAACACCGTCACGCTGACCACCGACCAGGGGACGATCGACTATGTTGTGGATACCGTCACTACCCACAACAAGGACTCCTTGAAGGACTCGGACATTTGGAACATTGTTCCCAACCGGCTAGTCCTGATTAGTTGCTACACGGAGGATCTTTGGGGGAAGAACGTTATCGTCACGGCGCTGCCGGCAGTGCGATAGTGCGATAGTCCCAGAGTGGGTACAAGCTGCTGGGCCGGGGCCAGCAGCTGCCGGAGACCGGTTGACGGCAAGGTGCTGAAGCAGGGCCCGAATCTATCGGAGACCTGACGTCACACAACGCGACGGCCTCCTGATTCGGGCACACAACGCCCTACCCTTGACAGGTGACATTCACTAAGATTCGCACCGCCGCCGCGAGCTCCCTCGCCGCCGCAGGTCTCCTGTTTTCCCTTGCCGCCTGTTCCGCTCCGGCCACCCAGCCAGCCGCCTCCGACCCCGCGTCCACGGCAACGGCCTCAGCCACCGCAACCGCTTCAGCCAGTGCCGCCGACTCCGGTCCCTGCGACGGCGTGAAGCTCATCGTCGATACGGGCGCGCTTAAGCAGTCCGCAGCTGACAAGAACGTGTGCGTGCCGGTGGACGGCCCGACTCCCGCCTCCAAGGTGCTCGAAGAAGCCGACGTGAAGACCGAAGGCACCGAGCAGTACCCCACCGAGATTGTGTGCCGCGTGAACGGTGTGCCCGCCGCGGACTTCGACATCGTGCACAAGGGTGGCACCTACCGCGAAGAATGCAAGGGCATGACCGCCGCCTTCGCCTACTGGTCCCTTTGGATCAAGTCGGACGGCGGAGCCTGGGAATACGCCCAGGAAGGCGTCTCCACCCTGCAGGTGAGCCCGGGCCAGAGCCTGGAACTGCTCTTCACGGTCGACGGCGAACCGGCCGCGCCCGCGGCATGACCTTCCGACCCGCGCCGTTGCGCGCCGGCGCTGCCCTCGCCGTCGTGTTCATCGCGGCGCGGGTCGTCTACCGCGTCCTTTTCAACGGCGCGGGCATGGGTGAGCCGCTCCTGCTCGATCTGCCGGCGTTGCGGCTGCCTGCCCCTTACGCCCATGTGGTCTTGCTTGGCCCTGTCTCGGGACAAGGCCTGTGGGAGGCGGTCCTGTCCGCCCTGCCGATTGCCGGCATGATCCTCGGTTTCGGCCTGCTCAACGCGCTGGTGGATGTGGCCCGCGGATTCGTGCACCTGGCCCGCCGCGGCCCCCTACAGGGCCTCGCCCGGGCGCTGGTAGTGGCGTGGGCTGCGCTTCCGGCGCTTTCCGACGCCGTTGCCTCCGTACGCCTGGCGTTCCGGTTGCGGGGTGAACGCTTTGGGCCCCGCGCCCTGGTGCCCGTGCTCGAGCGCACCCTTGAGCATGCGGCCCGGGTTGCCGCGGCCTTGGAGTTGCGCGGCTTCGGGAGCCGGGCGGCATACCGCTTTAGGAACGACGACGACGGTCCGCTACTGGTGCGGGACGCGCACTTCCGCATCGGCAACGCGCAGGTGGACGTTGCGGACTTCACGCCGTCGAGGGGATCAATCACAGTCATCACCGGGCCGACAGGCTCCGGCAAGTCCACCGTCCTGCGGGGCATCGCCGGCCTGCTCTCGCACGTGGATGGTGGCGAACTCTCCGGCACGGTCCGCGTCGCCGGAATGGACCGCGCTGCCGCGCCGCCGCGCGACACCGCCCGCGCCGTCGGGGTCGTCCTCCAGAATCCCCGGGCCACCTTCGCTACCACTCGGGTCCGGGAGGAAATCGCCCTCGCCCTTGAGCTGCGGGGTGTGCCATCCGCTACCGCCAAGGCGCGGGTGCTGGAGGTGGCGGAGCATATTGGCATTTCAGGGCTGCTGGACCGGAACGTCAGCACCCTCTCGGCGGGTGAGGCCACGCTCGTCGCCATCGCCGCGGCCGTGGTGGACCGTCCGGCCCTGCTGTTGGCCGACGAGCCCCTGGCCGACCTGGACACAACAGCCCGTGCTCGCGTCATCGCGGTACTTGATGCCCTCGCGCGTGACGCCGGCGTCTGTGTCATCGTGGCGGAACACCGGGCGGAAGCGCTCGTACCTGTTGCCGACTCGTGGTGGACCATTGACGACGGCGCCCTGGCGCCCGGTGCTGCGCCGTCGCCTTCGCACCCAGTCGACACCGGTCCAACGCCGGCACAGCTAACGGACCTCCCGCCCGTGCTGACTGCGACAAAGCTTGCGGTGCACCGCAAGGGCAACCCCCTCGTGCGCGAAGCATCCCTGACCCTGCACCGCGGCGAAGTGGTCGCCCTCGTTGGTCCGAACGGGGCCGGGAAGTCCTCCCTCCTTGTAGCGCTTGCCTTGGGCGACACAAAAACGTACGACGGCGGCACGGTCACCGGCGGCCAAGTCGCCCTCGTGCCGGACGCCTCGGACGACCTCTTTACCCGGGACACCGTCGCGGGAGAGTTGCGTGCGGCGGAACGGCGCCTGGGACGCGGAAAGGGGGGCGCGCAGCCTGAGCCAGGCTTCGCAGCTGCCCATCTCGCCCGGTTACGGGGTGACGTCACGATCCCCATCGGCCACGAGCATCCGCGCGACCTCTCTGCCGGTGAGCGCAGGATCCTCGCCATCGCGCTGCAGACTATGGACAACCCCCAGGTCCTCCTGATCGACGAGCCCACCCGCGGACTCGACCCGGCGGCACGCACAGCCGTCGCCACAGCTCTAAAAGCCGCGGCGGACGCCGGCGCCGCGGTCCTGATCGCCACGCATGACCATGACTTTGCCCGTGGCCTCGGTCTACGGATCCTCCCGATGCGTGACGGCGTCGCACCTTCTTACGAGACAGAAGCCGCCCCGGCTAATGCCGCCCCCGCACAGCTTGCCATCGCGCCACGGTTCCCGGCCCCAAAGTTCGTCGACGAACCAACTGACGCTCACAGCGAGAAGAAGCCCCAGCGCCTTCGGATGCCGCGCGGCGTCGAGCTCGCAGTCCTGGCAGCCGCAAACCTCCTGGCCCTCAGCGCCTTCTGCTGGCCGCTGCTCGCCGCAGCCCTCCCCCAGGACGCGGCCGCGGCACTCCCCTACGCGGCGCTGGCCATCGCACCCATCGCCGCCGTCGCCATCGCCGTGTCCCTGGACGGCTCGGTGCGTTCCGCACACATGGTGGCGTTGCTCGGCGTCCTGGCCGCCGTAGGTTCCGCGGTGCGGGTGGCGAGCAACGGCGTCGGGGGTGTGGAAGCGGTCTTTATCCTGCTGATCCTGGCAGGCCGGGCGTTCGGTCCCCGTTTCGGCCTGCTCCTCGGGGCGGCCACTATCGCCGTCTCCAGTGCCTTGTGGGGCGGGATGGGACCGTGGACGCCGTTCCAGATCTTCGCCTGCGCCTGGGTGGGCGCCGGCGCCGGCCTGCTCCCCCGCCGGGTGCGCGGGAAGGCAGAACTGTGGATGCTGTGCGGCTACGGCGCCGTGGCGTCCTACCTGTTCGGCCTGCTGCTCAATCTGTGGTTTTGGCCCTTCGCGGTGGGCGCCGGCACCGGCATCTCCTACCAGCCTGGCGCGCCGCTGGCCACCAACCTCAGCAGCTTCCTGCTTTACTCGCTGGTGACGTCAACCGCCGGCTGGGACACCCTGCGCGCGATCACCACCATCATCGGGATAGCTGTAGTGGGCCGGGCCATCCTCGCCGCACTCAGGCGGGTGAAGCCGGTCTCCAGCTCAGGCGGAAGCGCTGGCGGAAGCGCCAGCGGTCAAGCCGCGAAGGCCCAGCCCGCACAGGCCAAGGACGGGCTACAACTCAGGGCCTGAGGACCCCGCAAAGTAGTGGCAGGACCCGTGATCATGCATCGATTCTGCATGATTAGCTGCAAAATCTTGCGCTTTTCTTGGCGCCATTGTGATCCTAGTCTCATCATTGCAAGCTCTTCAACCATCAGAGTCATCCTTGTCCGATTCAAACCGGGCAGGCAGCATCGGGATGCTGTCCCACTGGACAGGGCATCCCACTGACGGTCTTCGCCCTCGCGAAGGAAGAGCTGTTCCGTGCCCGTGAATGGTGCTTCGATGGCCTGAAACCTGGGGAGGTATCCTCATCGAAGCACCGCTTTCGGGCATGGGGCAGCGCCTGCAACTTTGCCGGACCAGTGCAAGGCCATCTGGAGGGAAGGCCTGGCACTCAGTACCCCTACCAAAAGGAGTGTCCATGTCAGGAAACAAAGCCGTCGCCTACAAAGAACCCGGTGTCGTCGAAATCATCGACACCGACTACCCGACGTTGGAACTCAAGGATGGGCCCGGCGTTAATCCGGCCAATGTGGGCAGAAAAGTACCCCACGGCGCGATCCTGCGTACAGTGACCACCAACATCTGCGGCTCGGACCAGCACATGGTGCGGGGCCGGACCACGGCTCCCAAGGACCTGGTCCTTGGCCACGAAATCACCGGCGAAGTGGTGGAGGTCGGGCCGGACGTGGAGTTCATCAAGGTGGGAGACATCGTCTCGGTACCTTTCAACATCTCCTGCGGCCGTTGCCGGAACTGCAAGGAGCGCAAGACCGGCATCTGCCTGAACGTCAACCCGGACCGCCCGGGCAGCGCCTACGGCTATGTGGACATGGGCGGCTGGGTGGGCGGCCAGGCGGAATACGTGCTGGTCCCCTACGCTGACTGGAACCTGCTCAAGTTCCCGGACCGCGACCAGGCCCTGGAAAAGATCATGGACCTGACCATGCTTTCCGATATCTTTCCCACCGGCTTCCACGGCGCCGTCACTGCCGGAGTGGGCGTCGGATCCACCGTTTACATTGCCGGTGCCGGCCCGGTGGGCCTCGCAGCCGCCGTGGGCGCGCAGCTGCTTGGTGCCGCCGTCGTGATTGTCGGTGACATGAACGAAGACCGACTGGCTCAGGCCCGCTCCTTCGGCTGCGAAACGGTGAACGTCTCCAACGGCGATCCGAAGGAGCAGATCGAGCAAATCCTGGGCGTCCCTGAAGTGGATTGCGGTGTCGACGCCGTAGGGTTCGAAGCCCGGGGGCACGGCAAGGACGCCTCACACGAAGCCCCGGCCACCGTGCTGAACTCCCTTATGGACATCACCGCCGCGGGCGGGGCCCTGGGCATTCCCGGCCTGTATGTCACGGGCGACCCCGGTGGAATCGACGACGCCGCAAAGCACGGCTCCCTGTCGCTGTCCTTGGGCACCGGATGGGCAAAGTCCCTGTCCTTCACCACCGGCCAGTGCCCTGTCATGTCGTACAACCGCCAGCTGATGATGGCCATCCTGCACGACAAGGTCCAGATCGCGAAGGCAGTAAACGCCACAGCGATCCCGCTTGAGGATGCGCCGCGCGGCTACGCCGAATTCGACGCCGGCTCGGCAACGAAATTCGTGCTGAACCCGAACGGATACGTCAAGGCCTAGAACCCCAGTTGATGGGGCCGGGGACTGCGAGCAAACACCATCTGGTGCAAGCCTCGCCGTCCCCGGCCCCATCTTTCAGCTCATCACCCGCACCAGCTCACACCTTGAAGTACTTCGCCTCCGGGTGGTGGAACACGAATGCGTCGGTGGACTGTTCGGGGTGCAGCATCAGCTCGTCGCTGAGGATCACGCCCATGCGCTCGGGCTTCAGCAGTTCCGTCACCTTGCGGCGGTCCTCCATGTCCGGGCACGCGGGGTAGCCGAGCGAGAAACGGGCACCGCGGTAGTCGAGCTTGAAATACCCTGCCGTGTCCTTCGGTTCCTCGGCCGCGAAGCCCAGCTCCTTGCGGATGCGTGCGTGCCAGAACTCCGCCAGCGCCTCGGTGAGCTGCATGACGAGGCCGTTGAGCTCGTAGTAGTCGCGGTACTGGTTGGCGGCGAACATCTTGGACGTGAACTCCTCGATCTTCGAGCCGGCGGTCACCAGCTGCACCGGCAACACGTCGATCTGGCCCGATTCGCGGGACTTCACGAAGTCGGCCAGGCACAGGTGCCGGTCGCGGCGCTGGCGCGGGAAGTGGAAGCGCAGCCGGTCGGTGCCGATCGGGCCGCCTGAACCACCGTCGGGGGCGAGCAGGCCCGCGGTGCCGAGGACGCCGTCGGAATCCTCGCCGTGGTGAAGCACCACCACCTGTTCGCCCTCGGAGACCACGGGGAAGTAGCCGTAGGCGACGGACGCGTCGAGCATGCCCTCGCCAAGGATCCGGTCCAGCCAGTAGCGCAGGCGCGGCCGGCCCTCGCGTTCCACCAGTTCCTCGTAGGAGGCGCCGTCCTCGCCGCGGCCGGGCTTGAGCCCCCACTGCCCCATGAAGGTGGCGCGCTCATCGAGGAAGGCAGCGTAGTCGTGGAGCGAGACGCCACGCACGATGCGCGTGCCCCAAAAGGGCGGCGCGGGGACGGGATTGTCGGTGGCGACGTCGGACCGGCCGGGCATTGCCTCCGGCTCGGTCACCGTGAACTTCGCCCCTCCCTTGTGGATGCGCTTCTTCAGTGGCGGCAGGCCGACGTCGTCCGGTGACTCGCCGCGGGCGACGCGCACCAGCGGCTCCATCAGGGAAAGGCCCTCGAAGGCGTCCTTGGCGTAGCGCACCACGCCGTCAAACTGCTCCGCCAGGTCCTGCTCCACGTAGGCGCGGGTCAGGGCAGCGCCGCCGAGAATAACCGGCCACTTCTTCGCCATGCCGCGGGACTGCAGCTCCGCGAGGTTCTCCTTCATCACCACAGTGGACTTAACCAGCAGCCCGGACATGCCGATCACATCGGCGTCATGCTCCTCCGCCGCGGCGATGATCTCGGCGATGCCCTGCTTGATGCCGATGTTGACCACTTTGTAGCCGTTGTTGGTGAGAATGATGTCCACCAGGTTCTTGCCGATGTCGTGCACGTCGCCGCGCACGGTGGCGATCACCATAGTGCCCTTGCCGGAGGAATCGGACTTCTCCATGTGCGGCTCGAGCAGGGCGACGGCGTTCTTCATCACCTCGGCGGACTGCAGCACGAACGGCAGCTGCATCTCGCCGGCGCCGAAGCGCTCGCCCACCACCTTCATGCCCTCGAGCAGGTGGTCGTTGATGATGCCGAGCGGGGTCATGCCCTCGCTGCGGGCCAGGTCGAGGTCCTCTTCGAGACCCTTGCCTTCGCCGTCGATGATGCGCCGCTCCAGGCGCGCGCCCGTGGGCAGCGCAGCGAGTTCAGCGGCGCGCTGGTCCTTGAGCGCCGCAGTGTCGACGCCGGCGAACATGTCGAGCATGATTGCGAGCGGGTCGTAAGTGGTGTTGCCGTCGGCGTCGTACTCGCGGCGGTCCCAGACGAGGTCCAGTGCCACCTTGCGCTGCTCTTCCGGCAGCGAGGCGAGCGGGACGATCTTGGCGGCGTCGATAATGCCACTGGTCAGGCCCGCCTGGACGGCCTCGTGAAGGAACACGGAGTTCAGGACGATGCGCGCGGCCGGGTTCAGGCCGAAGGACACGTTGGAGACGCCGAGCGTGGTGTTGATTCCCGGGTACTTTGCGGTGATCTGGCGGATTGCCTCGATGGTTTCAATGCCGTCGCGGCGGGTTTCCTCCTGGCCGGTGGCGACGGGGAAGGTCAGGCAGTCGACGATGATGTCCTCGACGCGCATCCCCCATTCGCCCACCAGGGCGTCGACCAGGCGGGAGGCGATGGCCACCTTGCCTTCGGTGGTGCGGGCCTGGCCCTCTTCGTTGATGGTCAGGGCGATCACGGCGGTGCCGTGTTCCTTCACGAGCGGCATGATGCGCGCGAAGCGGCTGTTGGGGCCGTCGCCGTCCTCGTAGTTGACGGAGTTGACCACCGGACGGCCGCCGATGTGTTCGAGGCCGGCCTGCAGGACGGGCGGTTCGGTGGAGTCGATGACGAGCGGAAGGGTGGAGGCCGACGCGAAACGTGAGACGACCTCCTTGATGTCGGCGACGCCGTCGCGCCCCACATAGTCGATGCAGACGTCCAGCAGGTGGGCGCCGACGCGGATCTGCTCGCGGGCGATGTCCACGCAGTCGTCCCAGCGCTCTTCGAGCATGGCCTGGCGGAACGCCTTGGAGCCGTTGGCGTTGGTGCGCTCACCGATGGCGAGGTAGGAGGCGTCCTGGTCGAAGTTCACGTGCTGGTAGAGGGAGGCGACGCCGGCTTCGCGCTCGGTGGGGATTCTTGCCGGTGCGTTGTCTGCCTTGCTCTCCACGGCTTTGGTGCGGAAGGGGGTAAGACGTTCGACGACGGCGGCCATGTGTTCCGGCGTCGTACCGCAGCAGCCGCCCACCAGGCCCAGGCCGAATTCGCGCACGAACTGCTCGTGCGCGGTGGCGAGTTCGGTGGGGGTGAGCGGGTAGTGCGCGCCGTTGGCGCCGAGGATGGGCAGACCAGCGTTGGGCATGCAGGCGATGGCCACAGAGGACTGCTTGGAGAGGTGGCGGAGGTGTTCGCTCATCTCGTCCGGTCCGGTGGCGCAGTTCAGGCCGATGGCGTCGACGCCGAGCGGCTCGAGGGCGGTTAGCGCCGCGCCGATCTCGGAGCCCATGAGCATGGTTCCGGTGGTCTCGACGGTCACCTCGACGAAGATGGGGAGCCGGATGCCGCGGGAGACGATGGCCTGCTTGCAGCCGTTGACGGCGGCTTTGGTCTGCAGGAGGTCCTGACTGGTTTCGATGAGGAAGGCGTCCGCGCCGCCGTCGATGAGGCCCTCGGCCTGGAGGGTGAAGGTCTGTTTTAGGTAGTCGTAGCTGGTGTGGCCGAGGCTGGGGAGCTTGGTGCCGGGGCCCATGGAGCCGAGGACCCAGCGCATGCGTCCGTCTGTTTCTTCTGCCGCCTCTGCACGCTCGCGGGCGATCTCGGCACCCCTCCGGGCGAGCTCTGTGATCCGGTCGTCGATGCCGTAGTCGGAGAGGTTGGACCAGTTCGCGCCGAAGGTGTTGGATTCGACGGCGTCGATGCCCGTGGCGAAGTAGGCGTCGTGGATGTCTCCGATGACATCCGGGCGCGTGTCGTTGAGGATCTCGTTGCAGCCTTCGAGGCCCTGGAAGTCGTCCTCGAGCGACAGGTCCCGGCCCTGCAGCATGGTACCCATCGCGCCGTCGGCGATGACGACCCGGTGGTTCACTGCATCCAGCAGCTCCTGCGAACGGGCAGGGCGGGGGACGGACTCAATATCAAGCGCAAAACGAGGCATCTAAACAGGTTACGGGCGACCCGCCGCAACGTTGCGCTGTGTGTCCGTGTACTACGACGGGGTGGGTGAGTCGCATTGATCGTCGTGCGGGCTCCAAGCGGTTGGCGAACTACAGCGTGGTGCCAGCGGGGTGGCCGCGTAGCTCGTGGCCTAACGAACCAATAGTGCGGGTCTCCGAGATAGTGGATCGGACGACGGCGGGCCTTCCCGCCGTCGTCCGGTCCACTTCACTGCCGCAAGTGATGTTAGACGGCGGCCGGTATCAAGCCGGCCTCGCGCAGGTCCTTGGATGCGGCAAACTCCTCGGCGGGTGCGTTCTCCTGGTACTCCACCAGTTCCACATGATGCTCAACCAAGGCATCCTTCACGTCCGAAGGGGACGCGTAGAAGTACTCACGGCGCAGATTCACCAAGTTCACGCGCTGGCCAGCAAAATGTTGGTGGAGCATGGTTTCAATGCCCACTGCGTCCTTGGAGAAGAACAGCGCATGGACGTCAAAGAGGAACGGGACGGACGCATCGCCAAGTTCGCGCACTCGTTCCATGGGGTTGAGGCGGCGCGTCATACCGATCTTGACTACCCCTTCACCGAATGCGCCGAGGTTGGAGATGACGTAGACATACCCAGCGCGAGTATTGAGCGCGTTGTCCTCCGCATCGGCCAGCTTTGCCTCTGCGTCTTCGAGCTGCTCCTGGACACGCTGGACACCTTCTAGGTCTCCAGCGGCCTGGAGCTGGACGAGAACATTGGCGTAGTGATCGACTTCTTTCTGCTGCTTGGCCTTTAGCGCTTCCCACTCGCGCTGCGCCTTGGCAGCCTCCCTGGCCTCGGCTCGCGCCTCGGCCTCCATTTGCTTCTGAATGGCGACGGCTTCCAGGTGCCGTGCCGCGAGTTCAAGTTCCTTCTCCCGCAATGAGTGGAAGGCGTTGGTAATCTGCAGACCTATCATGGTGCCCCGCTTGGCGATCTGCTCCCGCGCCTTCTCGAGGCGTGCTGCTGCAGTGTGAAGGTTTCCGGCTTTCACGGTCTTTACACAGTTCTCGGCCTCAGCGTTGTAGGCACGAAGCAAAAGGGCAGAAAGGTCACGGACGAACTTGCTGCCCTCCCTTGTGGAACCGTTGAAAGTGAAGCCAGAGACGGTGGTCACAGCGGTCTTTTCACGCAGCTTGTCCTTGATACGTCCACGAACGGCGGCCAGTTCGTCCGCCAGCTTCACCGACGTCTCAGCAGGGTGCTCGTAATCGTAAAAGCCCACGTTGTGCCGGTCCGCAACCTGCCGGACGTCTAGAAGCTCACCACGGACGGCTGCCAGTTCGGCATTGATCGCCGCCAACTCCCGCTGAGCCGAAGAAATACTACTCTCCAACTCTGAGTCGTGGCGTTCCTTGGCCAGAGTGTCCATGGCCCCGAGCCTCTGGAGGTCAACAAGCATCTGCGCGTTCGCCAGGTACACCTCATCGGCGTACTGCTTCAAACCGGTGGCAGGCAGGGGCGGTGCGCCGAAGCTCGTTCGGTAAGTATTTTCGGCGCTGATGCCGAACCCCTCGGCGGGAGCACCAAAAGCCTTCTTGTACTGCTTCAAGATGTCGACCAGTATCCAGAGCACGCCACCCGCTAGTAGCAGACTAAACGGGAAAGCCTCCGTGGGAACGAAGGCCATAATCAAGAGGCAGGTGCATGCCAAAGCAATATGCTTAGTAAAGCGTCCGGGCGTTTTTTTCGGTTTTTCCGGTTCCTGCGCAGAGCCGGATGATACGTCTGACATGGTTCCCCCATTAGTCGCTGAATGATTCTCGAACGGTAGCAGTAGGGAGCGACAAAACCGTGTGCAGCCGATTCCACCGCTTCTTCCTCCACGCGTGAAATGCACTGCGTGTTTAGTTGCGTACGTCCTGTGACTGCACAGAGCGAGGTTCTCACCCCAGACCGCATCGACGGGGGATGTCTTGGCGGATAGTGCAGGTGACAGCTCAGCCTGAAGCTGCGTGTCCATGGCGCCATCGGCTATGACCATGGCGTGGTTCACGGCGTCCAGGAGTTCCTGCGTGCGGGCAGTGCTGGGCACGGATTCCGTGTCGAACAAAAAATGGGCAATTAAAACAGGTAACGCGGAGCAGCCCCCAATGAATGAGTCGTTAGGCGGGTGTCCGAAAATCGGAGACGTCCCCTCCGGATATTTATGCGAATCCATATGGGTGGCGGCCTCCGCTGTGCCTGCCCCGTTTTCCTTCCAGCCGCTCTAGTCTTGATTTGTGGAATATGACTTGACGCGAATGGGCAGCACAGAGTTCGAAGACATGGGGGTCGCATTATGTGCTGCGTCCTTTGGTCCCGGCGGCCAGACATACGGCACGGGACCGGACGGTGGGCGGGAATGGACATACAAGGGTACTGTTCCAATGCCGTCCTTGCCCATAGACAGTAATGACGCAGAAACAGGTGCGGGCGGAAGCGTATGGACTGGCTACACGGTAGTGCAAGCCAAGTACAAAGAGCGGTTAGTCGGTGGCGCCGAAGACCGTGACTGGCTCCTGGGCGAGATTCAAAAGGAAGTGAATAAGTGGACACGGAAAGAGAGGCCACGACGCCCGAAACCGGACAACTTCCTGGTTATCTCCAATGTCCGTCTCTCAGCGGTCCAGGATGCAGGCGGAATCGATGTAGTTTCCGCCAAGATGGAAGAGCACGCGGCAACGATGAGGCTGGCCGGATGGGCAGTCTGGCACTCAGCCCATATCTCCAGACTCCTAGATGCGCATCCCGGAGTACGCCAAACCTATTTGGGCCTTGTCGTAACAGGAGACATCCTTACTACCTTGCTCGGCAACTTGGTCCAGTTCCAGCCTGACGCTGCTGAGGCACTCACAGGCTTCGTTGCCAAGGAATTACGGGCCTGCAGCAGTGTGAGACTCACGCAGGCCGGAACCGGGCCGGATAAGGAATGGCTATCGGACATAGGAATAGACCTTCCTGCTTTAGACCGTCTTAACCCCACAGATGCTAGGGGTGCGGCGGTTCATCACTTCATAGCACGTGATGTGATCCTTTATGGAGATCGCCCAAGAGACTCCCGAGGCGGTGATTTCACAACGGTTCTGATAGGCGGGCCAGGGCAGGGGAAGTCGACCATTGGGCAATTGATTTGCCAAGCGTACAGAGTGGCTATTCTCGAGGGCCGAGCCTCAGAACTGACTATCGAACATCAGCAAATTCTGGTTGCAACACGCTCTCACTTGGCCGAAATTGGCATTCCTCTACCAAGGATGCACCGCTGGCCTATATACGTGCGTCTCAATGAGTACAGCGAAAGGATCCTCGGCGGTGAGGATTATTCGCTTCGAAGATTCATTGCGGAAGAGATCAATAAGCGAGGAGCCCCCTACTCGCTTACCCAGTCCAACGTGTTTGGCTGGCTTCGTGTGTGGCCATGGTTCCTGGTTTTGGATGGTCTTGATGAAGTTCCGGATGCCTACACACGTAGCGCGCTCCTCGAAAAAATCAGTGAATTCGCTGCGGACGCCGCTCAACAAAAAGCTGACATTTCTATTTTGGCGACGACGCGGCGCCAGGGTTATGAGGACGACCTCCGCACGCTTCAGCCAAGGGAATACGAACTCGTTGAACTCTCAAATGAACAGGCATTAGCCTATGGCCGACAACTAGTTGATTCCCGCCACCGTGCCGACCCTGCGTTCGCGGAGGACGTTTACCAACGCTTGGTGGCTGCTTCGGAGGAGAGGATGACAGCTAAACTTCTTGGATCGCCATTGCAGGTTAGCATCATGGCATCTCTCCTTGAAGAAAGCGTGCGACCTCCAAGAACAAGGCACGCCTTGTTCTCAGCTTTTTATGAAACCGTATTTAAACGGGAAGCGGGAAAAGTCGGCTGGGTTGGAAGAAATGTTCTGGAGCATAAAGCTGATATCGATGCACTCCACGATGCTGCCGGCATGCTACTCCACATTGAAGCTGAGAAGGCCGGTCAAGCTGACGTACATTTGGCAAGGGCAGATCTGCAGGCGATTGCCACCGAGTACTTGATCTCTCAGACCTACACCGCCGAAGAGGCAGCCTCAGCTGCTGAGAATCTCATCGGTCTAGCCCGCGACAGAATCATCCTGCTTGTGGAGTCGTCCGTAGATAAGTGGGGCTTTGAGGTCCGCAGCTTTCAGGAGTTCATGGCGTCGAGATACCTCACGCAGGGTCCGGAGGAAGAGATACTGGCCCGTTTGCGACTGCTCGCCAAAAGCAGCCACTGGAGAAATGTTTGGCTCTTCGCTGCGGCGGAAGTTTATGGGAGCCGGCGCCACCTTCGTGAGAGAATTCTATCGATAGTTATGGAGACTGATGTCCAAACTATGGCGGAGCACTTGGCTAAGCCCGGCGCTGTCCTTGCAGCAGACATGTTGATGGATTACTTTGCAGCCGACACCCCGGGACTGCAAAGCCAATACTGAACAAGGTCCTTGAGATTCTGGACACTCCCCTTGTAAATATACATCTGATTCCAGTTTTGCAGGATGCTACCGAGCGGGATCCAGTTTTCAGGCGAAAAGTGGAACAGCGCTTCAATGATGCACTCAGCGCCGGTGGCCCCAGAAAAGGACACATGCAAACCATTATGCGTATTTGGGTGAAAAATCACACTGGAGCTATCCCGGCATATGTCAGGATGCGCTTGGGTCCTGAGCCGACACCGTCAGGGACTCGCATTTCAGCTCAAGAGATTAGAGCCTCTATAGCAAAGAATTCCACAAGCTCAAAAAGTGTAAAAATATCATTGAAAACCATGAAGGACGCCTTCGCATTGGTTCGCCGTGACGGTCTGAATGCCGACGAACTATCTACGCTTGATGACTTCAATAAGTTTGCGGGGAATGTGGCCTACGTAAATAACCAGCGAGACCTTTTTATGATAAGCGGCAGGAATTTTAAGGATCAGCGTGCCGTCATCGCAAGGATCATTGAGTCGGAATCTCTTTGCAGCGCGTTTGCCGATGCCTTGGACGAGCTGTCAGAGTCGGACTTGGCTGCGTCTGCCTGGCTCATCCGTGAGATTGGCAGATCCATCGGGGAACGCTTTGTCGGCCAGCAGCTCGAAGGTGTAAGCGCGGTTCCCCGGGGAGCTTAGCAACCCCTTGCCCTCTAGCGCGTGTTCTTCAATCGAAGAGGTTGTAGCCCTGCGAGCATAAGCGTTGTCGGGACAGTTATTCCGAGGAATCCATATCCAGCCGAGACAACGAACTGAAGATCTTAGTATTGCTTCAGGCAGACGCGATTGTACGGTTCCAGGAAAATGCAGCATTCAGCCGAACAATACAGTCCGTGATCTCAGTAAGGTTTGGTTGGACACTATTTTCCGCACATCGTGCATGACCGAACATCTAAACCTCCGCCGCAGGCGCCGCGAACTGGGCCTCGTATAACCGCGCGTACGCCCCGCCGGCAGCCAGCAGTGAAGCGTGCGTGCCCTGCTCCACGATCTGGCCAGCCTCCATCACCAGGATGAGGTCGGCGTCGCGGATCGTGGACAGGCGGTGGGCGATCACAAAAGAAGTCCGGTCGGACCGCAAAGCACTCATCGCCTTCTGCACCAGCACCTCGGTCCGGGTGTCCACTGAAGACGTCGCCTCGTCCAGGATCAGCACCGATGGCCGGGCCAGGAACGCGCGCGCAATCGTCAGCAGCTGTTTCTCCCCCGCCGAAACGTTGGACCCCTCGTCCTCCAGAACCGTGTCGTACCCGTCCGGCAGTGACCGCACAAACCGGTCCACATACGTCGCCCGCGCCGCCTCCAAAATCTCAGCTTCAGTAGCACCAGGCCGGCCGTACGCAATGTTCTCCCGGATAGACCCGGCAAACAGCCACGTATCCTGCAGCACCATCCCCAGCCGCGAGCGCAGCTCGCGCCGCGGCACCGAGGTGACGTCCACGCCGTCGAGCGTTATCCGCCCGGCATCCAGCTCGTAGAACCGCATCATCAGGTTCACCAGCGTGGTCTTCCCCGCCCCCGTGGGCCCAACAATGGCCACCGTCTGCCCCGGCTCCGCCACCAAAGAAAGCCCGGAAATCAGCGGCTTGTCCGGCGAATACGAGAAGGACACGTCCTCGAAAACCAGCCGCCCCCGCCCAAACACCGGACCGGCAGAAGGGGCAGGCTCCACAGATTCCTCGTCCTCATCCAGCAACGAGAACACCCGCTCCGCAGAAGCAACCCCGGACTGCAGCACGTTCGCCATGGACCCCAGCTGCGCCAGCGGCATGGTGAACTGCCGCGAGTACTGGATGAACGCCTGCACGTCGCCCAGCTGCATCGCCCCGGACGCCACCTGCAGGCCGCCCACCACGGCGATCCCCACATACACCAGGTTCCCGATGAACGTCATGGCCGGCATGATCAGCCCGGAAATGAACTGCGCCCCGAAACTCGCCTCATAGAGCTCCGCGTTCTTCTGCCGGAACCGCTCCCCCACCTCCTGCTGCCGGCCGAACACCTTCACGAGCGCGTGCCCGGTGTAGGTCTCCTCGATCTGCCCGTTCAGCTCCCCCGTGTGCTTCCACTGCGCCACAAACAGCTTCTGCGAGCGCTTGGCAATCAGCGCCGTGATCCCCAGCGTCAGCGGAATGGTCACCAGCGCGATCAGCGCCAGCGTGGGCGAAAGGATGAACATCATCACCAGCACTCCCAGCACCGTCAGCACCGACGTGACCACCTGGCTGATGGTCTGCTGCAGGCTCTGCGAGATGTTGTCCACGTCGTTCGTCACCCGGCTCAGCAGCTCCCCGCGCTGGATCGAGTCGAAATACTTGAGCGGCAGCCGGTGGATTTTCGTCTCGATCTCCCGGCGCAGCCCGAACACCGTCCGCTGCACCACCCCGTTCAGCACGTACGCCTGCACCCACATGAACGCCGACGACAGCACATACAGCACCAGAGCCCACGTCAGCACACTGCCCAGCGCCGCAAAGTCGATCCCCTGCCCCGGCACCAGGTCCATCGCACTGAGCATGTCCGCGCGCTGCCCCTCCCCCGACGCCCGCAGCTGCGCGATCACCTGCTCCTTGGTGGTTCCGGCCGGCAGGTCCCGGGACACCACCCCGGCGAAGATCAGGTTGGTGCCCTCCCCCAGCAGCCGCGGCCCGATCACGGACAGCGCCACCCCGGCCACCGCCGTCACGAACACCAGCAGCAGCCACGCCCGCTCCGGCCGCAACGTCCCCATCAGCCGCTTGGCCGACGGCCAGAAGTTCATCGCCTTCTCCGCCGGAACGTTCATCCCCGCGAACGGCCCGCCACGTCCCGGCCCGCCTGCCGGACGGGGAATGCGTACGACGGCGGCGCCGCCGGGTGCGGACGCGGGCGCAGCCTTGGTGCCGGCTCCGGGAGAGGGCTGGCCGCTCATACCGTCTCCTCCGCCGCGAGCTGCGACGAGACGATCTCGCGGTACGTTTCGGAGGTTTCCAGCAGCTCGCGGTGCGTTCCGCGCCCCACGATCCTGCCGTCGTCGAGCACTAAAATCTGGTCCGCGTCCACGATGCTGGACACACGCTGGGCGATGATCACCAGCGTGGCGCCGGCGGTGCTGCGCTTGAGGGCCTGGCGGAGGCGGGCATCGGTGCCGGTGTCCAGCGAGGAGAACGAGTCATCGAAAATGTACAGCTCGGGCCGTTTCACCAGGGCCCGGGCGATGGCCAGCCGCTGCCTCTGCCCGCCGGAGACGTTGGTGCCGCCCTGACTAATGGGCGCGTCCAGCCTCTCCTCCATCCGCTCCACGAAGTCGCGGGCCTGGGCGATCTCCAGCGCGGTCCAAAGCTCGTCCTCGGTGGCGTCCGGCTTGCCGTACAGCAGGTTGCTGCGGACGGTGCCGCTGAACAGGAAGGGCCGCTGCGGGACCAGGCCGATGTGCCCCCAGAGCAGGTCCGGGCGCAGCTCGCGGACGTCCACGCCGTCCATCCGCACCGAGCCTTCCGTGGCGTCGAAGAGCCGTGGCATGAGATTCACCAGGGTGGTCTTGCCGGCGCCGGTGCTGCCGATGATCGCCGTCGTCTGCCCTGCCCTGGCGGTGAAGCTGATACCGGTGAGGACGGGCTGGTCGGCACCCGGGTAGGCGAATCCGACGTCGCGCATCTCCAACTCGCCGCGGCGGCGGCCGTCCTGTCCCGCCGTCGTACTGACCGGATGAAGCGGCGGCCGGACGCTGGACTCCGTCCGCAGCACCTCCCCGATCCGGTCGCCGGACACTGCGGCGCGCGGGATCATCACGGCCATGAACGTGGCCATCATGACGGACATCAGAATCTGCAGCAGGTAGCTCAGGAACGCGATGAGCGTGCCTACCTGCATGGAGCCGTCCTGGATGCGGAACGAGCCGAACCAAATCACGGCCACGGACGAGACGTTCAGGACCAGCATCACCAGAGGGAACGCGAGCGCCATCAGCCGGCCGGCGCGCAGGGCGGTGTCCGTGACGTCCTCGTTGGCGCGGGCGAAACGCTCGGTCTCGATGTCCTCCCGGACGAAGGCGCGCACCACGCGGATGCCGGTGAGCTGTTCGCGGAGGACCCGGTTCACGGTGTCGATCCGCTTCTGCATCTTCTTGAACAGCGGCACCATCCGGACGGTGATCAGGCCGACGGCGATCAGCAGCACCGGGACGGCGACGGCGATCAGCCAGGACAACTGGGCGTCCTGCCGCACCGCCATGATCACCCCGCCGACGCTGAGCATGGGCGCGGTGACCAGCATGGTGGCGGACATCAGCACCAGCGTCTGTACCTGCTGGACGTCGTTGGTGGACCTTGTGATCAAGCTGGGGGCACCGAACCTGGTGACTTCCTGCTCGGAGAACTCCCCGACCCGTTTGAAGATGGCGCCGCGCAGGTCCCTGCCCACCCCCATCGCCGCCTTCGCCGCGAAGTACACCGCGATCACGGCGCAGACGATCTGCAGCAGCGTGATCGCCAGCATCACCCCGCCCAGGCTCAGAATGTAGCCGATGTTCGCCTTGGCCACGCCCTCGTCGATGATGTCCGCGTTGAGCGTGGGCAGGTACAGGGACGCGATGGATTGCGCCAGCTGGAAAACCACGACGGCGGCCAGCAGCTTCCGGTGCGGCCGGACGTATTCAACAAGCAGCTTCCAGAGCATGCGGCTCCCTGACTTCTTGCCCCACGGGATGTGATGCGAAGCTCAGTTTACGTCCGGGGGCCGGGGTGGAGCCGCGGATGCTCGCGAGAGATTGTCCTGGACCTCCGCTTCCCTGTCAGATCCAGTACGTCGGATACCTGGCTCCGCGGAGCCAGGACCCGAGCATCCCGAACGCCACCAGGATGCAGGCGGCGATCCCGGAACACACCACAAAGGAGACCTGTCCCGTCGTCGCCATGGTACCGATGACTGCGGTGGCGGCCGCCGGCGAATGGGGCATCCTCAGCCACAAAGTCGCGCCGATAGCCACACTGCCCGCAACCGCGGCAGCCCAGAACGAATGGCTGACCAACCCCGTGCCCACCCCCACCAGGGCGGAAACCACCTGCCCTCCGATCACGCTCCGCGGCTGCGAAAGAGGCAGATGGGGCGCCGCGGCCACGAGCGCCATGGACGCGGCCATCGGGGGAATGAGCAGGAGGTGGCCGGACAGCTTCCCCAGCAGCACCAGGCAGCCGAGGGCGGCAACGCTGGTCAAAGTGGTGGCAACCAGCTTTGCCATCGGAGGCCGGCCGGGAGCCTGGGAGGACCAGCGCCTGCGGGGCTGAGCGGGATGAACCGATGACCGGGCAGGACTGGTAACGGGCACGGCCATCCCCTTTACCCGGCGACGAAGTACAGGCGCTTGTTGACGAACTCACCCATGCCCAACGGACCCATTTCCCGGCCAAAACCTGAACGCTTCACGCCGCCGAAGGGAAGTTCCGCTGCCTCCGCAGCGATGATGTTGACGTGCGCCATGCCAACGTTCAGGCGGGACGCAATTTTCGCCGCACGTGCTGTGTCGGTGGAGAAGACCGAACCGCCCAGGCCGAAGTCCGAATCATTGGCGAGTTCAAGCGCTTCTTCATCGCTTGCTACCTTGTACACAGTCGCCACGGGCCCGAAGATCTCTTCGCGGAAGGACGCCGAATCGCGGCTAATCCCTGTCAGGACGGCCGGCGAGAAGTAGGCACCTTCCCCTTCCGAAAGAACACCGCCAACTTCAAGCGTGGCACCTTCGGCGACAGCGCGCTGGACCTGGGCGTTCACTTGCTCCGCGGCAGCCCTGCTGGAGAGCGGACCGTAGGCGCCCTCCGGCATGTTCAGGGGATCACCCGGCACGAGCCCGTCAGCGAGCTTCTTCAGCTGGGCCACGAACTCGTCATAGATGTCTTCCATGACGATCATCCGCTTGTTGCCGTTGCACACCTGGCCCCCGTTGAAGACCCGGAAGTTCCAGGCGTCCGCAGCGACCGATGCGAGGTCATGGGAGTCGAGCACGATCATGGGGTCGGTTCCGCCGAGTTCGAGGACAGCCTTCTTGAGGTGCCTGCCGGCCTGCTGTCCGATAATGGAGCCGGCCTGCTCAGAGCCTGTGAGGGACACGCCCTGCACCCGGGGATCGGCGATGATCGCAGCGATTTGGTCGTGGGTGGCAAAGATATTGGCGTAGCCGCCGTCGGGAACCCCTGCTTCTTCCATGATCTGCTGGATCGCCAGCGCTGAACGGGGGCAGATGTCTGCGTGCTTGAGCAGGATGGTGTTGCCGATGACCAGGTTGGGCGCAGCGAAGCGGGCCACCTGGTAATACGGGAAGTTCCAGGGCATGACGCCAAGCAGGACACCCACGGGGCAGTTCTCGATGATCGCCTTGCCCGGAACAGTGCTGGGAATCTCCTGGTCAACAGCGAGGCTGGGGCCGTGCACGCCATAGTAGTCAAGGATCGAAGCGGCGAACTCCACCTCTTCGATGCCCTCTGCCAGGGGTTTGCCCATCTCCAGTGCGATGAACCTGGCGAGCTCTTCCTTGCGCTCTTCGAACAGCTCAGCGATGCGGCGGACAACCGCTGCTCTCTCCTGAATGCTTTTTTCGCGCCACAGGCCGTAGGCGGCGTCAGCACTGGTCAGTGCCTGCTGGATCTGTTCGTCCGAAGCTGCTTCAAAGGTCTCGACGACCTCACCTGTTGCGGGGTTCTGAACCCGGTACCGGGACATGGTGCTCCTTTGTTGTGTTGCTTCTCTGACGGGTTCCTGGTGCCCAAAGCTCTTTGTAGTCAGGGCTGATACGTGAACCGGCTGCCCGTGGTCGGTGCCTTTTCCACGGTCAGGTGATGCCCGGTGATGTTGCGATACATGCGGCGCTCCAGGGTGGGCGAAAGAATCCACAGAGCCGAACCACTCGTCGTTTTCGCCACGACTGTTCCGTGATGCAGGAGTTGGCCGTTGTTGGAGAGTGACACTTCGGTGCCAAGTTCAACTTTGGCCCATGCATTACGTGTTGCGGGTTCCACTTTCATTTGGCTGCTCTTCCGTCTCTTGCCACGACGTCGTGGACTGGATTGCCAGCGTGCAGGTTTTTTCGGGTGTCGGTCAGTTGCCGCCCGGCTGGATTCCTTCAGGGGCCCAGGGGTAGCCGGTTGCCAGGGGTGCACCGTCGTCGTGGCGGGAGAGCCACTCGACCGCAGCCTCGTGGTAGCGGTGGAAACCCTTGTAGTCGACGAGCTCCGGGTCCAGCGAAGCGAGGGCACGGTGGATGCGCTTTGCCCAGTCGGGTGCGTATTCCACCAGCTCAGCCAGGCTGACCAGGTAAGTACGGACGGGGAACACTATGGCGTTCGACCGGGGCAGACGGTGCAGGGGCTGCAGTTCGATGCGCAGGTACACCTTTTCTCCCGCGTTTTCGCCGTTGACGGTCGCCCGATCAGGGGCCCATTCCGGGAGCGTTTCAACTGAGGTCTCGAGACGCGGGTTGACGGTGAGCGACCAGTTGACCCGCCGGACGGGGTGGCCGGGCTTCATGCGCAGCAGGAACTTGAGAGCCCTGTCCAGGATGCCCATTTCGTGCAGCTTGGGCACCGGGCCGTGGAATTCGAAGAAGCTCATGCCGAGGTTGAACTTCAATGAGTAGTCAGCCCGCTGGGTGGTCATGCCTGCGCCGATGACGAGCGTATTGTCCTTTTCCTCGAGGACTACGAATTCGCCCTGTGCCTGCCGGGTGGCGTACTCCATCGGGTCCATCGGCAAAGTGGACGGGTCACCGAACGTGAAGGAATCGTCGATGCCGAGTAGCCGGTTCTGCCACCGCCACTCGTTTCCGTTCTTGGTGAGGGTGAAGTGCTCCGGAAAGTCCCTGGCGTAGGACTCAAAAATGAGCTCGAGCAGATCCCACTGCGCTTCCAGCATGTGCGGCAGTGCAAGGTAGTGGACGCCCGGCATATCGCTGAGCATCTGGGCGCGGTGGGTGCACTCGGAGACGTAGTGTTCATCGATATCGAACGCGGCCCGCAGGGCGCCGTTTCCGGCCGGAACGTGTGGTTCCAGGTTCATAGAGTACATGTAATCGTCGTCGGGGAACGGGAACGGCAGCCGGCGAACGCCCTCGGGTGAGTTCCGGAACTGGTATTTGCCTTCCGGCGTGTAGGTCTCGTCCGTTTTAAAGGCGGCTGATTCAGATATCGCGGTCATGGGATTTTTCCTTAAGCGTTGATGACGAGTTTGGTGCAGGTGGCCCGCGATACGCAGGGCATGATGAGCTTGCAGGTTGCCCGGTCCGACTCGGACAGCCAGTCGTCGCGGTGATCGATGGTGCCGTCAAGTTCCAGGACCTCGGTTTCGCACTCTCCGCAGGCGCCTCCCCTGCAGAGGTAGGGCAGCTTGTGGCCTGCCTCCTCCACTGCTTCGAGCAGTGATTGCTCGGGAGACACCTCGATAACTGCTCCGGAGCGCGCCAGGGTCACGGAGAACGGGTCGCCGGTGGAACCCAGGTCCTCGAATCTTTCGAAGTGGATGTTCGAGTCCGACCAGCCAAGGGCGTGGGCGGAATTGACCACGTCATCGATCATTCGCGTTGGCCCGCATACGTAGGCGTGCGTGCCAAGTGGCCGTCCTGCCAGGACGTCCATGGTGTTGAGCCGGGATTCGCCGTCGTGGCCATACAGGGTGACCCGCTCGCCGTAGCGCTCCTTAAGCTCGTGGCCAAGGGCAGCGTGCTCCGGGCCGCGGACGGCCAGGTGCAGCTCGAAGGAGCTTCCCTTAAGGCTGAGTTCTTCGAGCTGGGCAAAGACGGGGGTGATGCCCACGCCGCCGGCGATGAAGAGGTGGTGCCGGGCGTGTTTCGACACCGGGAAAAGGTTGGCCGGAATACCTGCGAGGAGAATATCGCCCTCGCGGACGTTGGTGTGCATGGCCAGCGAGCCGCGCTTGCCGTCGTCGACCCTGCGGACGGCTATCTGGTACTCGCTGGTGTCGTAAGGCGAACTCATCAGTGAGTACGCGTTGCGCCTGGTGTCTCCATCGGCCGGGATCAGGACGGTGATGTGGCTGCCGCCCGAGAAGGGCGGGAGCCAGGAGCCGTCGGCTGCGCCGAAGGTGTACCGGTTGATTTCCGGGGTCACCGCTTCGATTCGTTTTACCCGGAGCCGCAGGGCTCCGTGCTGGGACTCGCTCACGTATCCAACTCCTCATTTTCCGGCATTTCGCCGGGTACTTCGCTGTCTGCTTTCACTCCTTGGAAGGCCGCGAGCCTTCCGGAGTAGTGGTCGCGAACGATCAGGTTCAGTTCACAGCCCGGGCATTCAAAGATCCGGTGGGTGACATTCTCGGAATAGTGGCCACAGTGCGCGCACCACACGCGCCTTACAAAGGAACCGGCGTGCTCGCGCAGCACTTCGTCCCGGTTCATGCCGTAAGAGGTGGCCACCTGCATTGAGGTGCCGATAAACCCCTCAGAACCGGTCAGGTACAGCCGGGTGCCCATCTTCGCGGTCGCCAGGTACGCATCGAGTCCGCTGACGGCGTCTGCGTTAGTTGGGAACACGGCCAGGTCACGCACCTTGAACTGTTGGAGATCGATCAAATAGTTCTGGCCGGTGAATGATTCGGTTGAGTACAGTACGGTGGTTGCCGCCAGCTGTTCAGGGGTCATCGCCCGGAGCAGGCGTACCAGCGCTTTCCCGCCGCTGCCCTGGCCGGCAGCGAGGTGGATGAGGCCGCTCGCCATCGGCGTCAGCTCGTCGTATACAGGTCGGCTCTTGATGCCGGTAATCAGCATGGGATTTTGTTACCTTTCGTCCTTCACAGCGGCGGGCGGGCGGAGAGCGCCGGAACTGCATCGGCCGCCGGAGCGTCGCCTTTGAGGTGGGGCTTCTTCCAGGCCATGTACAGCAGACCGAGCGCGACCACCGTGACGGCGGAGATCAGGACCACGTGGTTGGCGAACCACCCGTCTTCGGGTGTCCGAGGCCAGGCCATGTCGACCATGCCAAGCACACCCCAAGCGAGAGCTGCGATATTTACCGGAATGCCCCATACGCCCAGCCGGAAAGCTCCGTTCGGCTTCCAGCCCAGGATGCGTGCCCGAAGCGCGGCAACGACAACCATCTGGAAGCCCATGTACATGCCCATGGCAGCGAAGGAAATGATGACGGTGAGCGCGTCGCTGGAGACCTTGGATCCGATGACGATGAGTGCCGGCACCAGCCCGGCCAGGAGCAGAGCATAAGGAGGCACATGGCGGGATTCGCTGAACGCGCTCAGGAGCTTGCTGGCCGGAAGGATTCCGTCACGGGCCATCGAGTAGGCAAGGCGGGAGGTTGCCGCCTGCAGGCTCAGCACGCAGGAGAGGAACGAGATAAGGACGACTGCGAGAACGGCCTTGAAACCGATGGGGCCAAACGCCGAAAGGAGGATGTTGCCCACAGGGTCCGTCTCGGTCCCTGAAATCACGGCAGCGAAATCGGGAACTGCAAGGATAAGGGACAGGCAGACGAACATCGCCGCGAAACCGCCAATGTAGATGGTCATCCGCATGGCTTTGGGGATGGTACGGCCCGGGTTGGGGACCTCCTCCGCTACGTCGCCGCAGGCCTCAAAGCCGTAGTACTGGAAGATGCCAATGAGTCCGGCAGCCGCAAATGCAAAGAAGTAGTTGTTGCCTTCCCCTGCACCAAAAGTCTGGAACAGGACGCTGAGGTCATGATGCCTTGCGGTAGCAAGCAGCCAGATGCCCACTACCAGGGCGCCACCCAGCTCTGCGAGGAGGCCGATCATGGCCACTGCGTTCAGCACTTTTGTGCCACCAAGGTTCAGGACTGTAGCAAGCGCTATAACCACGAGGCCGCACAGGATCGTGGCGTCCACGCTGCTTTCCATGCCGGCCAGGGTGCTCAGGAACGGGCCAGCCCCGTATGCGACGCTGGCGATAGTGGTCAGGAGCGCTACCAGGTAGACCCAGCCATTCATCCAGCCCCATTTGCGGCCCCAGAGCCTTCTGGACCACGGATAGACGCCGCCGGCCACTGGATAGGCCGCTACCACTTCACCGAAAACCGTTGCCACCAGGAGTTGTCCGACTCCCACGATGACCAGGGACCAAAACATCGGCGGCCCGGCCACGCTCAGGGATGCCGCGAACAAGGAATAAATCGCTACTACAGGTGACAGGTAGGTGAATCCCAGCGAGACGTTCCCCCAGAACGTCATCTCCCGCTTGAATTGCCTCTCGTATGAATAACCAAGGCTGGCAAGATGCTGAGCGTCGTCATCGACGTCAAGCTCCCCAACCGGTTCGGGGGTTTCTACACGCATTGGACTCCTTCTTTCGGTCATTACCGCTACCTGTGAGCGGGACCACGTCGTAAAAACCATAGTTTCATATCTTTAGGAGCGCAACCTCTGCCGGCGAGCCCGCAAAAAGTAGGTCTTTTTGCCGCTTCCTCAGGTACATCCGCTTCCTAAAACTATGAAATCCACTCTTTTTGCCCCTCCTGAAGTACACTTCAGAAGTAGCGAAGCCAGCAGGTCTTACCGGTATTAGAGTTACTGCTGTCCCTATTTCCGATGGAGTCGTTCTTGGCATCTACCACCGCTTTCCAAGCCCAGGTGTACCGGGCGTTGCCGGAAACAGAGCGCTCCGAAGCCATCGTCAACAGGATCTCCAAGGCGATCGCCCTTGGCCTGCTGAAGGTTGGCGAGCGGCTTCCCCCCGAAACAGCACTGTCGGAGATGTTTGGCGTTGCGCCGTCCACTCTCCGGGAGGCGTTGTCCGACCTTCGTGATCAGGGAATTGTTGCCACGCGGAGGGGGCGCAGTGGCGGCACGTTCGTCGTCAAGCAGCCCTTCACATCCGCCGATGTCATAAAAAAATGGTTCCAGGACACGTCCATTGCCGAGATCCGGGATCTGGGGGACGAGCATGCTGCCATCGCCGCCGCAACCGTACGACTGGCCTGTGAACGGGCGGAACCTCATGAGATCAACCGGCTGTTGGAACTTGCCCGGAGCGTTGTCATGACGGACAAATCAGAACTGCAGGCACGCGCCGACAGCAGATTCCATATCGAGCTGGCGGTCCTGGCGCAGTCCCCAAGGCTTACGAATGCAGAAATCAGGCTCCAAGCCGAGACAGTTCAAGCGCTGTGGGCCCCGGTATCACTGACCCGGGACCCGGAACAGGTGGCCGCCGAGCACTTGGCCTTGGCCCGCGCCATCGCAAATGACGCACCTGAAGATGCTCAGCGACTGGTGCTGGAGCACATCCGGCATGACGTCCACCATCTGGTGGACGCGAAATTGTCCCTCGGATACCCGACGTATCAGCAGGAGCGCCCATGACAACCACTACCCCTGCGACCAAGGCCGCGAAGGAAATTGCTGCCTGGACGAACGCTCTCGGGCTGGACGTCGACAAGTTCGCATCCCGCACGGCCGCGTTGTGGACGAATCACCACAGCCCTTTCAGCGTTACGCCCCGGGACGTGGGGCAGCTGGAGAGCATGAGCAAGGACTTCCTCGAAACGCACAGTTTCGTGGTGGGAGCTGGAGTCATCTTCTCCGCAGACGCCATCGAGAACCGGGACGGCGTTCTGGAGTGGTGGATCAGACGTGGAGAGGGAATCGAAAAGCTGGAATTCGATCTCACCCCTGGCGGCGAGCGGTTTTACGATTACCAGAACATGCCCTTCTTCACCTCAGCAAGCCGCACAGGGGAACGGTCGATGTGGGGGCCCTATGTCGACTACCTCGGCCTGGACGAATACATCCTCACCTACACCGCACCCATCCATGTAGGTGGAGAGTTTGCCGGGGTAGCCGGCTGCGACATCAGGATCCGCAAGCTTGAAGAGATCTTCATGCCCGCGCTTCGTGCCATCCCGGGAGACGCCGCCCTCCTCAATGGAAGCAACCGCGTCGTCGTAGGAAACTCCGGGGCGTACCTGGTCGGCGAAAGAATCCGCCACATCCCCGGCGACAAACAACTGCTCCCGGTCGAGGTGGAACATCTGGGACTGTCACTGTTGAGCGGCTCTTAGCTGCCTCGAACCCGTGGCGCACAAGACACTGCTTGCGCTAAGCGCAACGGGCGGGCAACTTTCCCGGAGTCACTTTGGCAGCACGGCTATTCCGTCGATCTCCACCTTCATTCCGGGCCCGAGACCGGCGGAGACGGTGGTCCGGGCGGGATAGGGCTTGTCGAAGAACTCTCCGTAGACCTCGTTCATCCCGGGGAACTCCCCGTGTTCGCTGATGAACACACGTACAGTGACGAAGTCGTTCATGCTTCCGCCGGCGGCCTCGATCACGTATTTGAGGTTTTGGAGCGTCTGGCGCGTCTGGTCCCTGATGTCCTCACCCACCAGCTGGCCGGTTTTGGCGTCGAAGCCGCCCTGTCCTGCAAGGTACAGGGTGGTCCCCACCTTCACGGCCTGCGAATACGCGGCGACAGGCGTCGGTGCGAGGTCGGTAACGATGTCCTGCTTAGTCATCTGCACTGTTCTTCCTTTTCGTTGGGCTTTCCAGGTGGGAGAAGTAGTCAAGGGCGGATGGATCACCGAGGGCACTGCCTACCCCAACACCGACAGCGCCGGCGTCGAGGAAGTCCTGGGCGTTGGACGGGGTGACCCCTCCAACCGCAACGAAACTTACCTGCGGGAACGGCCCGGCGAGGGTCTTCAAGGTGCCCGGACCTGCCATGTCCGATGGGAACAGCTTCTGGACGTTCAGGGACATGCTGAGCGCACCGTGGATCTCCGTAGGCGTTGCCACTCCAGGCAAGATGGGGAGCCCGAGCTCCTGCGCTCCCCGAATGGACGGCGGGAAAAACCCCGGGGCGACCAGGAACTGGGCACCTGCCTCCTGCGCACGGTCAACGTCATCGGGTGTGCAGATGGTTCCTGCGCCAATCTGCCGGTCGGGGTGGGCTGAAGCAGCCTCAGCAGCTCCCTTCAGCGCGAGGTATGCCTCCTGGGACTGGAGCGGAACCTCCACCAGGCGGATCCCGGAATCCCAGCAACGGACAGCCATCTCCACGGTCTCTGCTGCAGGCAGGCCCCGGAGGATGGCGATCACAGGCGACACTGTCAGGTGGCGGAGGAAGAAGTCGGAATTGTCGGCCACGGCGCTTCCTTGATTCTTGGGGAGACGGTGCGACTCCCACCCTATATAGTGGTTGCACATGCTGTCCAGAGCATTGCGTATACTGCAACGGAGGAATTGTGCAGACACTTAGGGTATGGCTGAAGGCAGGGCACACTGTCGAAATCATCCGGCGTCTTTTGCCCGAATTCCGCGCCTCCACAGGAATCGAGGTGGCCCTTGAGCTCGTCCCTGAGGGAGTGGCCCACGACGCACTGGTGCAAGGGTCTGCGCTGGCCGATGTGGTCACGGTGCCCTTTTGGTACCTCGAGGAATTGCGCGCCGCGGGGAACCTGCTGCCCGTCGCAACGGCCGACGTCGGACTGGACGAACGTGCCTTCGTCCCCGATGCGCTTGGGGCGCTGCGGCGGGGCGGGGTGCTCTGGGCCGTGCCCCACACCCTCACCGGGGGCATGCTGGCCTACCGGCAGGACGCCTTCGACGCAGCCGGATTAGGGCGGCCACAGTCCCTGGCGGACGTCCTTACCGCCGACGCCGTGCTGCAGGAGCGGGGCATGGGCCTCGTTGCCCGCTGCAACGGAGAGTTCTCCTCCCTGGAGACCTTCTCCGGCTGGGCCGCGGCCAAGAGTGTGAGGCTTCTTCCCGACGCCGGCGACCCAACCTTCGAGGACCTGCGCGACGGCGCCGGGGACCTCGTGCAGGCACTTTCCGGCGGGCCGCGGGACTTGACGGCGCTGGATTACGCGGGGGTGGGCAACCTGGTCAGCGCCGGACACGCCTCCCATCTCTTCGACACCAGCGCCTGGGCCTTCCAGTTCGAGGAGCCAGGATCGCCGGTGCGGGGCCTGATGGGCTACACGACCGTGGGCGACGCGCTCCCAGCCCAGTTCGTCTATGCCGAAGGCCTGGGCATCACGGCGGGCTGCCGCAGCGAAGAGGCCGCGCGGCAGTTCATTGCATGGCGCCACTCCGAGGAGGTGCTCCGCGCCGAGGTTGAGGGCGTCCGCCGCATCGATATCCCGCGCGCGGACCTGCGCGAGCGGGACTGGTACAGGGACTTTGTTGCCGCGGCGGGCCTGCAGGACTGCCTGCGGGCGGTGGATAAATCCTGGTCCGGCATCGACTTCCGCCACATCCCGCTGCGGGTGGATTTCGTGGGGGCAGCCCGGCGCCTGATGAGCGCTATCAGCGGGACAGTCTCAGGAAAGTACGTCTCGCTGGCAGAGGCCTACGACGTCACGTACCAACAGGACGGCCGCCCACGATGACCTCATTGATCTGGTACAGCGCCCCCAGGTCTTCGAGCGGATCTGCGTCGAGGCACAGGACGTCCGCCGGCCGTCCCACGTCGAGGTATCCCGCGCCGCCTCCCAGGAGCCTGGAACCGTTGACGGTCATGGCTCGAAGTACCGAGGCCGGGTCCATGCCGGCGCGGTTCAGGTGCAGCGCCTGCTCCTGCATGCCGAACCCATGCGGGTTGAATGTTGTTCCGGCATCCGTTCCCACAGCCAGCGGCAGCCGCGCCGTTACCGCCAGTTCCAGCGCGGCGCGCTCGTGCGGGGCATGGACAAGGATTTTCGCCAGTGCCTCAGGGTTTGCGGTCTCCCGTTGGTCGGACGAGACGAATCGCTCGGTGGCGACCAGCGTGCTGACCAGGGTGCAGCGGCTCCCATTCAACAGCGCGGCCTCGTCCGCCGTGAGGTAGGAGAAGTGCTCAATGGAGTCCACCCCTGCCTCGATGGCATTCCTGATCCCGTCCCGCCCGTGCGCGTGGGCTGCCACGGCGAGTCCGGAACGGTGCGCGGCCGCCGCCACGTTGCTGATCAGAGAGGGTTCCATTTGGGTGGCGCCGGGTACGGTGCCGGTGGTGATGACACCGCCGGTGGCAAAGAGCTTGACCCAGTGCGCGGCGAGGCCCGCAATGGCCTCGATGGCCTCCTCGTATTCGCCCGGCGTCGTCGCCCATCGGGAAAGGAAATTGCCGTGGCCTGTGGGCGAGCTGATGGCACCGGCCGCCACGATCCGCGGCGCTTGCGCAGTACCGAGGCCGCCAGCCTTCACTGCGTGCAGCACCGCATCCTCCGGGCTGCCGAGGTCCCTCACGGTGGTCACTCCGGACTGGAGATGGCTGAAGGCGTTGGCCTCGATCAGGTCCTGCCGGGCATCGGGGTGCGAGGCTCTCGCCTCCCGCTCCACATCCGCCCCGCCGGAAAGCGCAAGGTGCACGTGGCAGTCCACCAGCCCCGGGATTGCCACCGCGGCCGGGTGACGGGGTACTTCAGCTGGTCCCTCCCCGGTTCCCAGGGCCGCGATAAGTCCGCCTTCGATTGTCATCCAGACATTGTCCACGGGCTTCAGCTCCGGGCCGAGGAGCGCTTTCCTGAAGCGAATTGCCTTATACATTTCCGTCCTATCAACCATCGGAGGTTTCCATGATCAGCACCTCAATCCGGGTTGCAGTTGTTGGTGCCGGTGACTTCGGCCGGCGGCATATAGCCGTGCTGGCTGCCCTTCCCGAGTTCGAGCTGGTCGCAGTCGCGGACCGCAATGAAGGAGCTGCGCGGGAGAGCGCGCAGCTGCACGGGGCTCGGCCCTTCAGCAGCCTTGAGGCGGTCCTCGCGCAACTTGAGATTGACGCCGTTGTCATTGCCACTCCCCCGGCTGCCCACGTCGCAGACCTCTTCATATCGCTCGACAAGGCTCTCCCTGTCCTCGTCGAGAAGCCGGTCGCCACAAGCGAGGAAGACCTGGCGAGGCTGGAAAACCTGCCGTCCCCGCTCCGGCAACTGGTCCTCCCTGGCCATATCAGCCGCTACCTTCCGTCCTTCTGCGCCTTGCGGGAGCGGATGAGCGGTGAGAGTGTCAGAGCAATCAGGGCCGTTAGGTATGTCCCCCGCGAACGAGTGGCAATGCACGGGGAGTCGCATCCCGCCCTGAGCGCGATGGTTCACGATTTCGACCTCATCCGCGCCTTGGCGCCTTCCGAACTGGTGCATGTCAGTTCCGTCCAATCGTGGATCGATCCGGCCCGGCCCCATCCGCAAGCGGTTTTCGTCCATCTCCGCTTCGCAGACGGGACGATCGCATCAGTCGATAACCTCTGGACTCTGCCTCACAGCCGGAAGTACATCGACGCACGCCTGGAAGTCTCATCGGACGAAACCCTTGCAGTACTTTCCCTTCCTGGAGGGGAAGTTTCGTTTGCGGGCCCTGCGGGGGACTATTCTCCCGCCGTTGAACTCGAGGGGTCTGTGTACGGTGTGCCGGCCGGGGCACTGGCAAACCAGCTCCGGTACTTCGCGGCGCACGTGCGGGGAACTGTCGCGGACACGGCAGTGACCTTGGAGGATGCGCTCTGGTCCGTGCGGCTTGCCCTGCAGGTGCAGCGGCAGGCATCGGACGCCTAGGTGAACTCCCTGCCAATGGCCGCCGCTGTCTCCTGAAGAAGGGGTTCGAGGCCCAGGAGCTGGTCATGCGGAAGGGTAATCACCGGCGCGGACACTGAGACAGCATGTGAAACCGCGCCCGACCCTGTAATGATGGGCACGGCAACGCAGTGGATGAAGTCCTCGTGCTCCCGGTCATCAATGGCGTAGCCACGCTGGCGTATCTGCTCCAACTCCGCCAAGAAGGCCTCGGCGGTCACGATGGTTCGCTCGGTATGGCGAACGTATTCAATCCTGTGTGCCAGCTCGATCTGCTCGTTCATTGGGCGGTGGGCCATGATCGCTTTGGCTACCCCGGTACAGTACAGAGGAGCGGTGGCTCCGATGCGGGAGTACATGCGTACCGCCGTCTGCGCTTCGTACTTGTCGATGTAGAACACCTCGCCCTCATCGAAGGCCGCAAGGTGGATTGTCTGCTGGGTTTTCTCTCCGAGCATGCGGATGTACGGGGCAGCGATTGGGCGGATGTCCAGGCTGCCCAATGCCACCGCAGCCAGCTTGAAAAGCTGGGGACCAAGGCGGTACCGGTGGGTGTCGTTATGCCTCACGTAGCCCTGGGCTTCCAGCGTCTGAAGCAGGCGCAGGGCAGTGGACTTGTGCACCCCAAGCATCTCAGCCGTCTCGGCAAGGTCCTTCTCGCCCTCGCCCAGGAACGGAAGGATCTGCAGGGCGCGGTCAACGGTTTGGGACACGTATGTTACTGCTTTCTTCTAATGCGGGCGTAAAGCGCTGGCCTCTCCAACGTTCGTCGGTGAGCTGCAACAGCTCACTTATGTATTCTCGCCCCGGAAGGGCGCCTATGTCTGTTACTACGCTCAGCGAGCAGCTGGCCACGATGGTTCCGAGCCGTCCGGCGTCGCGGATCGTCATCCCCCTGAGGTAGCCGGAGAGGAAACCAGCGGCGAATGCGTCACCGGCACCCACGGGCTCAACGACGTCGACGATGAGGGCGGGCACGAAGACCTGCTCGTCCCCGCGGAAGACAGTGCAGCCTTCCGCGCCCTGCTTCACCACCAGGATTTCAGGCTCGCTGAGAAGCCGTCGCACCTCCAATGGATGCCTCGAACCCCACAGGTCGCTCGCCTCGTCCAGTCCGACGAACACGATGTCCACGGCGCGGGCGGTTTCGAGCATGGCCGCCGGGCCGTCGTCGTCCTTCCACAGCGCCGGCCGCCAGTTGACATCGAATGACACAGCGGCGCCCGTGGCCCTCGTCTTGATGGCCTCCAACAGGAAATCCCTGCATGACGGGGATAACGCCAAGGTGATCCCGCTGAGATGAAGCACCCTCGCTCCAAGGGAACTGACAAGCCTGGCCGTGTCGGGGCCCATGGTGCTCGCGGCGGACCCGGATCGGTAGTACAACACCTTGGTCTGTGCCGCGGATCGATCCTTGAAGGCCACACCGGTGGGCCGCTCAGGGTCCCGGGCAACGTGCCCGACGTCGACGCCGAAGCTGTGGACTTGGTCCAGCAGGAAGCGGCCGAAAGGATCATCTCCGACCTTGCTGATCCAGGCTACATCGCTTCCGAGCATGGACAGGTAGGCCGCAACGTTTGATTCCGCTCCCGCCACGGAAAGCCGGAACGTCGTCGCGACGCCCATCTCACCAGGGCTTTCGGGCACCAGCATTGCCATGGACTCACCTGCGCAGACCACATCTGCCGCAGATATTCCAGATTTCTCTTTCAAGAGTTCTCCCCGGTACCCCTCGGTGAATGTGATTGACACTACAAAACACGACTGTAATCATGGAAGCATCCTTTTGCAACAGCCGTTGCACACTATGCAATAGCTCGGGAGGGCTGATGAAAGCATTGAAAAAGGGGTGGCTGACCGGCATGGCGGCTCTTGTCACCAGCGCCCTGATGATCACGTCATGTGGTGGCGGCGGCGCCACCGAGACCACCCCTACCGGGGGGCGGGAGTCCTTCCAGGGGACGAATCTGCGCGTGCTGCTGAAGGAGGGCTATGAGATCCAGGCCATCCAGCAGTTCAAGGGAGAATTCGAGGAGGCCACCGGGATCAAGGTCGATCTTGAGGTGTACGACGAGCCGACGGCACGGCAGAAGCTCGTGCTCGATTCCACATCGGGGACGGGGACCTACGACATCACATCCGGATCCTTCTGGAACATGCCCGAGTTCGTCTCGGCCCAGTGGCTCGAGCCACTCGATGAATACGTCAGCAAGGCCAAGGACGATTGGCTGGTGATGGACGACATCCCCAAGGGTGCACTTGAGTCAATGACGATCGACGGCAAGCTCTACGCCCTTCCGCACACCATCATCGGCGGCATGTTCTTCTACCGGGCGGACGTCTTCCAGGAGCTGGGAATCCAGCCCCCGCAGACCACCGATGAGATCCTCGCAGCAGCGAAGGTGATCAAGGAGAGGCGCCCGGACCTTATCCCGTTCAGCGCCCGTGGCGCGTCGACGTTCGCTTCGCTCGGCACCGAGATTGGCTGGTCCTACGGCTACGACGCGCTCCTGTTCGACAAGGACGGCAACCCACAGGCCAATAGTTCTGAGATGAAGAAGGCCATGGCCGACTTCGTCACGCTGATGAAGGACTACGGCCCCAGTGACGCCGCGACGCTGACCTTCACCCAGGCCGGTGAGAAGTTCTCCTCCGGCCAGGCGGCGATGATGTTCGATACCTCCGGGTTCGGCACCATCTTCGAGGATGCCAAGCAGTCCCAGGTTGCCGGGAAGATCGGGTACACCCTTCCCACCGGCCCCAGCGGCAAGAAGCTCCAGTGGCTGTACAACGAGGGCCTGGCCATCACGGCGAAGAGCAAGAACAAGAACGCCGCCTGGCTGTTCCTCCAGTGGAGGATGTCCCGGGACACCACTATGAAGGAGCTGACGCAGCTGAACCGAACGGATGTGCCCAACCTGAACGTCCTGCAGAGCAAGGAGTACTCCGACTACATGGCGTCGAAGGGCCTTGAGGAATTCAGCGCAGCCCTCCAGGAAAGCTGGGAAGGGACCACAGCGGAGCACTGGCCCTTCTACCCGGAGTTCACCTCCATTGGTGACACCTTCACCAAGGAGATTTCAGCGGCAATAGCCGGCAGCAAGTCCGTGGACGACGCGCTGGAGACGGCGCAGTCGGAGCTGACCACCATCATGAAGAACGCAGGGCACCTGAAGTGACCGGTTACCTGCTCCGGGGAGGCACCGTGTTCGACGGCGCCTCCCCGCGCAGGTCCCCCGGAGACCTGCGGATGGTCGATGGAAGGATCGTCGAGCTCGGCCGGGACCTGCCGGTCGATGGCAGCACCCTTATTGACGTCGGAGGCCTGTGGGTGATGCCCGGATTCATCGATGCCCATTCCCACGCCGACGCTGCGGCCCTAACCGGGGAAGGCATGGAAGCCAGGGGTCTGGCCGGCGTCACCACGGAGATTGTGGGCCAGGACGGCCTGGGACTGTCCTTTGCCAGTGGTGAGTCGCACCGGATCATGGCCGACACCCTCGAGCCGATCGCCGGGACACTCCCTGAGAAGGAATTCCCGGATACGCAGTCCTACCTCGACTTCGCCGATCGCGGCGCCTTCACACGGGTGGCCACCTTGGTCCCGCACGGCACCGTCCGCGCAAAGGTGATGGGCAGGCAACTCAGGGACGCATCGGAGGAAGAGCGCGCAGCGATGCGCCGCCTGTTCCAGACCGGCATGGACCAGGGCGCCCTCGGGCTGTCCACCGGGCTGAGTTACGCCCCGGCGCTGGCTGCAACAACCGCAGAATTAATCGACGTCACCGGCGAGCTGCCGCCGGGTACGCCCTATGTCACCCACCTGCGGGACTACGGACCCGGCCTGGAGGAGTCGCTGGATGAGGCGGTAAAGATCTGCAGCCGCAGCGGCCTGTCACTGCACCTGTCCCATTTCCATATCTCTGGTCCCGGTAGGGCGGGCACGGCAGGGCAGTTCACCGAGCGCCTGCACGGTGCGGGACAGGAGGTCACCTGGGACACCTATCCCTATACGGCCGGCTGCACATTCATCGGCGCGCTTCTGCCACGCTCCGTCCAGTCCCTGAACGTCCCGGACCTCCTCGCCCACACCAGCGACCCGGCCCGGGCAGCGGACCTTGCTGCTGAGCTGGACGCCCGCGGTCCCGGGCCCACCTTCGCTGCGGGCTGGGATGCCATCTACGTGGCGGGCCTCCAGGGGACCCCGCTGGAACGCTGGGACTACTGGTCCATTGCGCGCATCGCCGAAGAGGAAGGCCTCTCCTGCGGGCGGGCCGTCCTGCAGCTCTTCGTCCAGGCGCAGGGCCGTGCCTGCGTACTGGTGGACCAGGGCCACCAGGACAACATCCGAACCCTTGCCAGCACCGGCAACCACCTCGTGGGGTCGGACGGCATCCTCGGATCCGGCATCCCCCACCCCCGGGCAACCAACAGCTTCTACCGGTTCCTGGACTGGGCAAACCGCGCCCTCCTGGATGTATCGGTCGAGCAGATGGTGTCCCGGATGACGTCCCGCACCGCTGCCCGTTTCGGTCTTTCCACCGGCCGTCTTGCGCCAGGGAAGCCTGCCGACGTCCTGGTCATCCAGCCGGAGAAGCTCGAAGAAGGACCGTCGATGGGCCCCTACACCCCAAGGGCCCTGCAGCACTCGTTTATCGGAGGTGTTCCGATCGTCAGCGAGGGATCGTGGCAGGGTTCCAAGCTCCCCGGCCTTGCCGCCAGAAGGGAAGCGCCAGCATGAAAACCGTCTGTCAGAGCTGTGGAACGGCGTTTGCCGGCACCTCCGGGCACTGCGTCGCCTGCGGAGGAGTATGCCTGAGGACCGACCCGTGGTCTGCCCCGCCGGAGAGCGCCCCCTCACACACCCCGCTGGTCCGGAGCAGGATTCCGGGGCTTGAAGGCACCTGGTTGAAAGTCGAGGGAGCTAATCCCAGCGGGTCCTTCAAGGACCGCGTAATGGACGTGCTCGTTCGTGAGGCGGTGGCCGCAGGAGCCCCGGGAGCCGTCGTCGCCTCCTCCGGAAATGCGGCCGTAGCCGCAGCGACGCACTGCGCCCGCGCCCACCTGCCCCTCCTGGTCCTGGTCCCGGAACAAGTCCCCGCCCCGATCCTGGCCATGGTCCAGTTGCGCGGCGCGACCATCCTCCGCGCGGGTGAAGGCCCCGCGGCCGTGCATCACCTGGCCCGACTTGTCTCGGAGAAATACGGCGTGCCGAACCTCGCCTCCACTTTCGGTGCCTCCGGCTGCGAGTGGGCCTGCAGGTCCATCGGGCACGAAATCTCAGTCCAGCTGAAGGACCGGGAGGTGACTACCCTCGCCGCCTCCATCAGTGTCGGCCCGGTCCTTTTAGGTTCGGCACGTGGGCTCACCGAATCAGGACGGCCTTTCCCCCGCATGGTGGCGGGACAGGCAGCAGGCTGTGCCCCGATTGCTAAGGCCTTCTTCGAGGGCAGACAGGAAGTCCAGCCATGGGAAGGACCCGTCCTGACCAGGGCCACCTCGATCGCGGACAGGCTTAACGGGTACGCCACGGAGGCCACCTTCTTCCTGAACCGCGTCCGGGCCAGCAACGGCACCATGAGCGCGGCCGATGACGCCCTGCTCCGTGACATTCGCATGGACCTTGCCCGGTATGACGGGCTGGACGTCGAATTGTCATCCTGTGCTGCGGTTGCAGCCCTCATTGCCTCCCGGCTGGGCGGCGAGGAATCAGTATGCATCCTCACCGGCGCAGGCGTGAAGGAAACCCTTGCGGGGTGGGAGCCCACTCCCCCAGGCGCCGTCGATGAGTTTTTCCGTTCAGTCCTCAACGACCCCGCCGGCGCGCAGGAGGTGGACCAGTGGATTCACGAGTATCAGTTGTAACAGGCGGAGCCAGCGGTATCGGCCTCGCCGTCGCCCGCAGGCTCGCCGCCCACGGCCCTGTCGTCGTCGCCGATCTCGACGAGGCAGCGCTCGCCTCCGCCGGGCAGGAGGGCCTGTCCCCCTACCGCCTTGACGTGGGTGACGCCGGCGGGTGGGCAGGGTTCGCCAGTCACCTCCGTGAGGAGTACGGCCGCGTCGATGCCCTGGTCCACAACGCCGGCATCGCCCCGATAGCGCCACTTACCGAGACCACCAACGCCCAAATCGATGCCACCTACGCAACGAATGTCCGCTCCGTCCTTGTCGGCACCCGGGAGCTCTGGGACCTCCTCACCGCGGCCCGCGGAAGCATCGTCAATGTCGCCTCGGTCGCGGCACTTGTTGGGCAGGACCGCTCCGCGGCCTATGTCGCATCCAAGGGCGCCGTGGTTGCCCTAACCCGGGCACTGGCCATAGAACTCGCACCGCACGGGGTCCGGGTCAACTCGGTGTGCCCCGGCACCACCATGACTCCCCTGCTGGAACGCCACTTCAAAAGCATTCCTGCGGGAGACCAGGCGCAGGAGCACCTGACCCGGCGCCATCCCCTCGGCCGGCTCCTCACCCCGGAGGACATCGCGCCCTCGATCGTGCACCTGCTGTTCCCCGAAACGGCAGGGGCAATGACCGGCACCAACATCGTCGTCGACGGCGGCCTGACGGCTTCTTTCGACTACGGCGACTCATTTTCCGGAGGAGGATCACATGCACGTTAGGACCGTGCGGGGAGTGGCCGAACTCGACCCCGCCCTGGGTGTACTGCCCCACGAACACGTTGTCATCGACTACCGGCAGAAGGAAGGAGCCGCACCACCGCCCACGCTTGCCAAAGAGGACGACTGCGTCCGGGCCCTCAAGGCCCTCCCCCCGCTGGGCGTCCAGGCCATCGTGGACTGCACGCCTCCGGGTTACGGAAGGGACCTGGACTTCCTGCGGCGCGTCAGCGAGCGGAGCGGCGTCCACATCATCGCCAGTACAGGGACGTTCTGCGAGCAGTGGAGTGGCCAGCCCGCGTGGGTGCGTAACGCCGCCGTCGAAGACCTGGCCGCTGCCTTCATCGCCGAACTTAACCGCGGCTGCGGTGTCATCAAGGTTGCCACGAGCCACGGCGAAGCCACCGGAAACGAGATCAAAGCAATCCATGCTGCGGCGCAGGCCCACCGGGAAACCGGCGTGCCCATAGTGAGCCACACCACCGGCTCGCTGGGTATCGAACAGGCCGGGCTCTACAAGGAACTGGGCGTCGACCTGGAGAAAGTCCTCATCTCGCACGTATGCGCGGACGAGGAACCTCCCGAATACGCCATCGAGATAGCCCAGCGAGGAGCTTTCGTGGGCTTCGACAGGATCGGGCACACCTCCCACAGCGACGACCACTGGATCCAGCTCATGCAAAAGCTCGCCGCGGAGGGACTGGCCGGCAGGATCCTGCTAAGCCACGACAGCGTCCAGCAGTTCAACGGCCCGGAGGCGATTGCAGGCCACACCTTCAGCGATATCTCCTACCTGCCGGAATCCTTCCGGCACCGCGCGCTGGAGGCTGGGCTCCAACGCGACATCTTCGCGCAGCTCACAATAGCCAACCCCCTGAGGTGGCTGGCATCGAATGAGGTGAAATAGAAAATGAAAACAAGCCGGGGATACACGCTTCTTTCGCTGACACCCTCAGCACTGATCTTCCTCCTCGTCCTGGTCTTCCCCACCATCTACATCATGAATCTGATGTTCAAGCGGGAGACCCTCACAGCCCCCGCCGGGAACCGCTACATCGGCTTCGAGAACTTCACCCGCCTTTTCGGAGACGAGAGGTTCTGGCAGGCGGCCGGCCAATCAGCAGCCTTCTCTGCCGTCTCGATGGCCGTCAGCATCCCAGTTGGCATTGCCATCGCCCTGTTGGTCAGCCGCAGACTCCTCGGGCACGGCCTCTTCCGCATCATCCTGATCGTTCCCATGGTGCTGGCACCCCTCGTAGTAGGGGCGATGTTCCGTTTCCTGCTCGACTCCGGCGGGTTCATACCCTGGTTGTTCAGCCTCTTTGGGTTCACCGCCCCCAGTTTCCTTTCCATCCCAGGCGTCTCACTTGTGACGGTCGCATTCGTGGACGCCTGGCAGTGGACCCCCTTCGTGGCGATCGTGGTGGGGGCAGCCATGGAGACGGTGCCCAAGAATGTTATGGAAGCAGCAAAACTCGACGGCGCCAACGCCTGGCAGGAGCTGTGGCACTTCGTCCTCCCGCAGATCCGTCCGCTGCTGGTGCTCGTTGCCCTTATTCGATTCATGGACAGCTTCCGTGAGTTCGACAAGCTCTTCATCATGACCAACGGCGGGCCGGGAACGTCGTCCGAAACCCTCCCGATCTACCTCTGGCGCAACGCCTTCCAGTACCTGGACCTGGGCTTCTCCGCCGCCGTCGGCTTCGTCGTGCTGGTCATCATCAGCGTGGTCAGCACGTTCATCGTCAAATTCTTCCGCGCAAGCAAGGGAGTATCAGAATGACTTCGCACACCACCTCCAAGCGCCGGACCGCCGCCGAGGCGCCGCCCCGGAGCCCACGCTCCGCCGCTGCAGGGCCAATCCCTCCCCGACAGTTCCACTCCCGAAAGCTCTGGGACATCCCCAACTATGTTGCGATGATCCTGGTCAGCCTGGTGTGCCTGGTGCCAGTGGCGGTGATGCTCCGCATTGCTGTCACACCCCAAGTCAACTGGCGCCAAATTCCCATCGATTGGCTCCAGGCAGCTGACTGGACCTCGTTCGAGCGCGTTCTGGGCAGCACCTTCCCCCGTGCATTGCTCAACAGCTTCCTCATCGCCCTGGTCACCACGGCCATCGTCGTCGTGCTGTCCGCCATGGGAGGCCATGCGCTCGCCCGCATGAAGGGCAAGCACAAGGATCGCTTCCTGTTCCTGGTGCTCGGCACGCGCATGGGTCCGGCCGTGGTCTTCGCGCTGCCGATTTACCTCCTGGCCTCCGGGGCAGGCCTCATCGATACGTATGCCGGGATCATCGCCGTCTATATCGTTTACAACTTGGCGTTCGGCATCTGGATGATGCACGGCTTCTTCCTGGACATCCCATCGGAAGTCGAAGAGGCTGGCCTGGTAGACGGCCTGACGGAGTGGGGCGTCTTCCGCAGGGTTTCGCTGCCCATGGCGGCCTCGGGTGTCATAGCAACCGCAACCCTGGTTTTCATCCTCACGTGGAACGAATTCTTCTACGCGTTCGTCCTCACCCAGCGGACCGCCAACACCTTCCCCACCACGATTCCCGGGTACTTCGGCGCCTTCCAGGTGGAATGGGGATCAATGTTCGCGGCAAGCACCCTGGGCATCCTGCCACCTGTGATCTTCGGCATCCTGGCCCGGAAGTGGCTCGGGAAGGGACTTTCGGGCGGCCTCGTCGACTGAGAAGGTTGCAAGCCCCCCGCCGCTATTTGTCCGCGAGTATGAATTCTCCTTACGGGAGTAGTGACGAGCGGCGGGGGCCGAGTGCCTGGGACGGGAAAGTTATGCCGTTGGCTTTCCCAGCGCTACCGCTGTCCAGGAGACTGGCGGCAGTGTTACCGCCAGGATGTTTTGGGCCAGCTTCGCCGTCGGGTTCGGCTTAAGCGTCACCCGATCCGGCGCGTCCTTAGTGTTCCTCGCATATACGTCCGGATCGGACATCATGTGGGTTTCGAGGAGCGACAAATCTCCCAGCGCTGCCAGGTCCACGGTGACCGTGACGGCGTCAGTGAGCGAACGGTTGACGAGGAAGACGGCAGCACGTCCACTGTCAGCGTCATGCGTAGCCACGGCGTCCACCAACGGCACGACACCGAGCTCATCAGTGTGGTACTGGTCGGTTTCTACGCGGATGTCGAGGGCGACCCCAACAGCGAGCCTGGAGGTGACAGCGAAGGGATAGTAGGTGGTCTGCCGCCAAGCGGGACCGCCGGGTTCCGTGGTGATCGGCGCGATGACGTTCACGAGCATGGACATGGAGGCTGAGGTGACGCGGTCTGCGTGCCGAAGCAGGGAGATCAGCAGCCCGCCAACCACCACGGCATCGGCTACGGAGTAGACGTCTTCGGCAAGCCTGGGAGCCTCCGGCCAATCGTTCCCTTCAATCTCGTCAGTCCGATAAAACCGGTCCGCCTGACGCGGAAACTGCCGAAGGTTGTCGCCGAGGTACCAAACGTTCCATTCATCGAAAGAGATATTTAGCGTCTTTTCGCTGCGCTTTGCGGCTTTGACGTAATCAGCGGTCGCGATAACTGTGTCGAGGTACCGGTCCATCTTCACTGGCGAAGCCAGGAAGGAGCCCAGGTCGCCGTTCTTCTCCTCGTAGTAGCCGTGGCAGGAGATGTAGTCCACGTCGTCGTAGGTGTGCTCAAGCACCACACGGTCCCAGTACGGAAAGGTCGGCATCGTTGGGTGCGAGGAGCCGGATGCGACGAGTTCCACCTGTGGGTCCAACTGCCGGAGCGCTTTGGCAGTGCGCGAAGCCTTCTTGGCGTAGTCGTCAGCGGGTGAGTGCCCCAGCTGCCATGGACCGTCCATCTCGTTGCCGAGGTACCACATCTTGATGCCGAAGGGTTTCGCCCGGCCGTTTGCGATGCGCTCTTCGGCCAGTGTGGACCCCTTGCGAATGTTCGCATACTCGAGCACTTCGAGGCTGTCCCTCGTGTCCGCGGTACCAAGATTGACCGCATACATGAGCTCGCCGCCCACCTTTTCCACCCAGGAGGCGAATTCGTGCAGACCCACCTGGTTCGTCTCAGTGGCCCGCCACGCCAGGCTGAGGCGGCGGGGACGCTGGTCTTTGGGACCAATGCCGTCCCTCCAGTGGAAGCCTGATACGAAGTTGCCGCCCGGATAGCGGATGCCGGTAACACCCAATTCCTTGACGAGCATGAGGACGTCCTGACGAAAGCCGTCCTCATCCGCGGTGGGGTGCCCAGGCTCGTATATCCCCGTGTAAACGGCTCGCCCCATGTGCTCAATAAAGGATCCGAAAAGTCGGCGGTTAATGGGGCCGACGACAAACCTTGGATCGAGAGTCACGCGGGCGGTGGGCATACTGCTCCTTCATGTTGGGTGGCGGGACGTTCCAAGGGTGTTGCTGCTACTTGAGGCTGCCGACGGACAGCCCGCCCTGCCAGTACTTCTGCAGCATGAGAAAGGCGATGATGAGCGGTATCACCGAGATCAGTGATCCGCTCGTGACCAGGTTCCAGATGAGGCTGTTTGCGGTGGCGGAGTTCGACTGGACCTGCCAGGCATTGAGCCCCACAGTGACGGGAAGCAATGTTGGGTCCGAAATCATCGCGAGCGGCAGGAAGTAGTTATTCCAGCCGCCCACTACCGAAAGCAGCAGCACCGTCACGACCGCCGGACGCATCAGCGGCAGCGCGATGGTGGCAAACGTCCGGAGTTCGCCTGAACCGTCCACTCGGGCAGCGTCGAGCAACTCATCCGGGATCGCATCCTGAACGTAGACGCGCATGAGGTACACGCCGAACGGGCTCAGCAACGAGGGGAGGATTACCGCCCAGATCGTGTTCGTAAGGCCGAGGTTATTAAACAGCACGTACGTGGGGATGACGAGCGCCGTCGCCGGAACCATCACCGACGCCAGGAGGATCATGAAGCTGACCGCACGGCCCCGAAAGCGGTATTTCGCAAAGGCGTAGCCCGCAAGCACGGCGAGGATCGTGGCGCCGACCCCGCCGGCAATCGCATACAGGAACGAGTTCCCGAGCCAGCGCAGGTAAATGCCGTTGTTGTATGTCGCAAGCTGAGCGATGTTGTCGAACAGGGCAAAGTTCCGGTCGAACCAAAGAGGTCCTCCCGTTCCGGCGAACAACCCTTGCGTGCTCTTGGTTCCCGCAACGATCAGCCACCACATCGGAAGAAGGAAATAGAGAGAAACGGCGGCGAGGAGAATATGCAGGCCGAGCGATTTGCCGCGCCGCCGCGTACCCGTGTTTCCGGTTTTCTTTTGTGGGTCCGTGGCGGTTGCATTGTCAAGGAGACGTACAGGTGAAGTTGTCATCAGCGGAGTCCGCTCTTCTTGCGAGTGGTGACCAGGAAAATGATGGAGGCGAGGAAGACCATAAGTCCAAGCGCGAAGGAGATAGCCGACGCATAGTTGAACTGTTGATACGAGAACGCCAGGTTGTAGGCATATAGGTTCGGGGTATACGCAGCGTCTATCGCGTTGCCGGCAAGTGGTGCGAGAACCTGCGGTTCCGTAAAGAATTGCAGCGTCCCAATCAGCGCGAAGACTATTGTCAGCACCAGCGATGACGCGATGATCGGAACCTTGATCTGCAGGGCGGTCTGCAGCTTTGATGCCCCATCAATCAGTGCCGCCTCGTAGATGGATGAGTCAATCGACTGCAGCGACGCGTAAATGATGATCATGTAGTAGCCCGTCCACTGCCACGTCACGATGTTGGTCAGGGACCAAAAAATCGAATCCCGGCTGAGCATGTCCGGCGCCTGCACGTTCAGGAAATCGAAGAACGACACCAAAGGACCGAACGATGGGCTGTACAGGAAGCCCCACATGAGAGCTCCGATTACTCCAGGAATGGCGTACGGTGCGAAGATGAGTAGGCGGGAGAAGCGTGACAAGCGGGTTTTGACCTCATCGAGGATCAGCGCAAAGAGGAGCGCCAGCCCGATCTGCAGTGGCACGAAAACGAGGGCGAAGGCGCCAACCCGCGCCATGCCAGAGAGAAAACGCTGGTCTTTGAACGCCGCAAAGTAGTTCGCCAGCCCCGCGAACTTCTCGCCCGCCGCGAGCGTGTTGGTGTGCAGGCTCATCCAGAACGCGTAGACGAGCGGTAGTACCAGGAATACCAGGAAGACGATCGCGAAGGGGGCAAGGAACACCCACCCGATGCGCGCGTGCTTCCTTTCCAGGGTCGCTCCCCTTTTTGTAGCGACGGGGGGTTGGGCCGGCTTTTGAAGTTGCGGGGTGATGGACATCTGTCACTTCCTTGGGACGCAAAATGGGGAGGACTGCTGTGCGGGCGGGTTTCCCGCCCGCACAGATCAGTCTCATTTCAGGGTGAAACCCTGTTCAGTGGCGTAGGTCTCCAGCGATTTCTGAAGCTGGTCGGTTGCTTCAGTTGCCGATACGTTCCCCGCGATCGCCTCGGAAAGGAGGCGCTGTGACTCGTCGTAGTAGTACTGCGTAAACGGCGAGAAGGTCACACCTTCGTAGTCGATGGCGGCTTTACCGAAGACATCCTTATTGAGCTTCTGGCCCCCGTAAAATTCGTAGGGACGTTCCTGGAAGTACTCGGACTCGATCATCTCCGGGTAGGCAAGGAAGAGCCCGCCCACCTCGACGCCGAGTTTCTTGTTCTCTTCGGGAGCGTAGAGCTCAGCGGCCACCTTCGTCGCCAGTGCCGCATCGTCCGCCTGTGTCGTGACGGCCAGCGTGCTGCCGCCCCAGTTCACCTGCTTGGGCTTGGCCGCGTCCCACTGGGGGATCGGAGCGGCACGCCACACGGCGTCCGCGTCCCCGTCCTGGAAGGCGGGGATGTGGATGCTGTACCAGGCAGGGTAGATGGCAGTAGCGTAGCGGCCGCCGCCAAGGCCCGTATTGAATTCAGGAGTCCAAGCCTGGTCAGTGCCCACCAGGCCGCGATCAACCAGGTCGAGCCAGTACTCGTAAACCTTCTTACTGGCTTCATCGCTGTGGTTGATGCTGATTTCGGTCGGGTTGCCGTTGTCGAATTTGAAGGGTACGGCACCGGCCTGATCGAGGAGTGCGTAATGCTGGCCCTGCCCGTTTGGCGCGAAGTTGCCGATGAGAGTCTCGCCGCCGGTCGCCTTGCTTAGCTGCTCGGCCGCGGCCGCGTACTCGTCCCAGGTCGTTGGAATCTTGATGCCGTGCTTTTCGAAAATGTCCTGCCGGTACCACATCCCGACCGGGCCCAGATCGACCGGAACCGCGTATACACCGTCGCCACTTGAGACGTCGCGCCAGGCCCCGGCAGTGAACTTGTCTTTATATTCGTTGATGCCGTGCTCTGTCATGTCTACGAGGCCACCCTGAATAAGGAAGCTGTTCAGCCAGTCGTACTCAACCTGGACGATGTCGGGCGCGCCGGACTTGGACTGAAGCGACGTGGAGAGCTTGGTGTACGCATCAGCACCTTGGCCGGCGTTCGTCCAGCAGATTTGGACATCGTCATGGCTCTCGTTGAAGTTGTCGACAGTTTGAGCGGTGTCCTCGAACCAGCCCCAGTACGTGACAACCGGGACGTCCTGCACCTTGATCTCGTTGGTGCAGTTCGTTTTGCTCGCTCCGGCGCCCCCTCCGCCTCCCCCACCGCTGTTCCCGGTGCAGCCAATCAGTGTTACAGCAAGTGCCGTGGTTATCCCCGCCGCAAGCAGGGCTTTCTTCTTAGTCATTGTGTTGCTGGTCCTTTCGCGGTGCAAAGACACCGTTGTCGGCGGCGTCCAGGGCCGCAGTTGCTGCGAGAGAGAGCGTTTCTTCTGGCGCGTTCCGTTCTCCCAGTCCACTTGGGAAACATCTGTACCGAAGGCAGTACAGCCTGGCCGGGCGGCTGCTCGAATACTTTTCGAAAACTTTTGCGAAACGCTTGAAGTAATACTGATTGTTAGCGCTAACCATGTCAAGGCCCTTTTTCCTGAACCAGCCCCGGAGACGGCTGGTTCAGGGCAATAATTGGGCTTCCACACTGCTACGGTTGCCTCAGAAGTTTCGAAAATGAGAACGAGGACTGGACGCATGTCTCCCGAAGGATCGCGAAAGAGGGGCGCAGCAAATGGCCGGCCGACGATCACCGAAATCGCCGCAGAAATTGGTGTCTCGGCTCCCTCTATCTCGAAGGTGCTCAACGGGCGCTCGGATGTCGCTCCGGCAACCAGGCTGAAGATCGAGAAGGCGCTTCAGGAACACAACTACCAGCGCCACGGCAGCCAGACCGGAACGCCTTCCGCGCCGCTGATAGATCTGGTGTTCCACGAACTCGACTCCGCATGGTCCATCGAAATCATCCGTGGCGTGGAGAACGCTGCCCGGCGGAACGGGCTCGGAGTAGTCCTGTCCGACCTCGGCGGGCAGCACAGTCCGCAGCCCGGCTGGATGGATGAAGTCCTCGCCCGGCGCCCGCTCGGTGTAATCCTGGTTCTTTCAACCCTGACCACCGAACAGCGGCGCCAACTCGGCACTCGAGGCATCCGTTATGTTGTCTTGGATACAGATGGCGAGCCCCCCAGCAACGTTCCAGCTGTCGGGTCCAACAACTGGTACGGCGGCCTCTCAGCCACGCGCCATCTGCTGTCACTGGGTCACCGCCGGATCGCCATCATTTCCGGACCGGAAGATGTGTTGTGCTCGCGTGCCCGGGTGGACGGCTACCGGGCCGCTCACGCCGAGGCAGGCGTTCCACTGCTCGAGGGCGCCATCCGGTGGAGCGACTTCTCGGTGGCCGGCGGGTTCGAACACGGCACCGCCCTGCTCACCCGCCCCGACAGGCCTACGGCCATCTTCGCCGGCTCCGACATGCAGGCACTCGGGGTACTGCGGGCCGCACGCGAAAAAAACGTAGAAGTGCCGCGGGACCTGTCCGTAGTCGGATACGACGACCTGCCCCTCGCAGCCTGGGTCGCCCCGGCCCTGACCACAATCAACCAGCCGCTCAGCGAGATGGCAGAAACGGCTGTCCGGATGGTTCTCGACATAGCGCGCGGCACCGACCCCCACCCGCGCAGCATCGAACTGGCCACGGAGTTGGTTGTCCGTGAGAGCAGTGGCCCGGCGCCCCAAGAAGCCTAGGCACTTCCGGAGTTGACTACGGCGTCCGAGCCGCCGCGGTCGCCGTGTAACAGGAGGCCGTGACCCGGGCGGCTCCCGGGGGAAAACCTGCCGCTTCTCTCATGGCGGACAGGGGTTCTCCCCCGCCTGCCCGCCCATGGTCAAATGGGAAGGTTGAACCGGCCGCCCGAATCCGACCGCGGCCTCGGCCACATGGAAGGAAGCACATGACCGATCCTCAGGAACACCCTCCAGTCCCCACGCCGGGAAGTGCCCAGGGCCTCGACAGCAAAGTTGAGGGCGGGTGCCCGGTTGCGCATGGCAGCGTGACCTCGCACGGCAGCGAGAGCGAGAACCCGGCCATTGATTCGCCTCAGCCCAAAGGGCACCGGCCGCGGACCGTCGCTGACTGGTGGCCCAACCAGCTGGACCTCTCGGTGCTCCACGCCAATCACCCCAAGGGCAACCCGCTCGGCCCTAACTTCAGCTACCGCGAAGAATTCCAGAAGCTCGACGTCGAGGCATTAAAGCAGGACATCACCGAGGTCCTCACCACCTCCCAGGACTGGTGGCCGGCGGACTTCGGCCACTACGGCGGCTTGATGATCCGCTTGAGCTGGCACGCCGCCGGCACCTACCGTGTCCACGATGGCCGCGGTGGCGCGGGCGACGGGAGCCAGCGCTTCGCACCGCTGAACAGCTGGCCGGACAACGCCAACCTGGACAAGGCCCGTCGCCTGCTGTGGCCCGTTAAGCAGAAGTACGGCCAAAAGCTCTCGTGGGCAGACCTGCTGGTCCTGGCCGGCAACGTGGCTCTTGAGTCCATGGGCTTCAAGACGTTCGGCTTCGCCTTCGGCCGCGAAGACGTATGGGAGCCGGAGGAAATCTTTTGGGGCCCCGAGGACACTTGGCTGGGCGACGAACGCTACATCGGCGAAGGCCAGATGTCGGAAGAAGTGGGCTCCACCGAAATGGGCCTGATTTACGTCAACCCCGAGGGACCGATGGGCAACCCCGATCCCAAGCTCGCGGCGGCGTTCATCCGCGAGACGTTCAAGCGGATGGCCATGAACGACGAAGAGACCTTCGCGCTGATCGCGGGCGGCCACACGTTCGGCAAGACCCACGGAGCGGGTGACGCCGATGCACACGTTGGCCCCGAGCCGGAGGGAGCTGACCTTGAGGCGCAGGGCCTGGGCTGGCTGAGCACGTACGGCAGCGGCAAGGGGGCGGACACGATCACCTCCGGCCTCGAGGTCACCTGGACGGACCGGCCCACCGAGTGGAGCAACCGCTTCCTGGAGATCCTGTTCGAGTACGAGTGGGAGCTGGTCAAGAGCCCCGCCGGCGCCCACCAGTGGGTCGCCAAGGACGCCCCGGCCATCATCCCGGACGCGCACGACCCCAACAAGAAGCACCGGCCCACCATGCTGACCACCGACCTCTCGCTGCGCTTCGACCCGGTCTACGAGGAAATCGGGCGGCGCTTCCTGGAGAACCCCGATGAGTTCCAGCTCGCCTTCGCCAAGGCCTGGTACAAGCTGCTGCACCGCGACATGGGACCTGTGGGCCCGCACATGCTGGGGCCGTGGGTCCCGGAAGCGCAGCTGTGGCAGGACCCTGTTCCCGCTGTGGACCACGAGCTGATCAACGAGCAGGACATCGCCTCGCTGAAGTCGGCTCTTTTGGAGTCCGGCCTGACCGTTTCCCAGCTGGCAAGCACGGCATGGGCCTCCGCTTCCACCTACCGGAAGACGGACCGGCGCGGCGGCGCGAACGGTGCCCGGATCCGGCTGGAGCCGCAGCGCGGCTGGGAGATCAACCAGCCTGAGCAGCTTTCGACGGCGTTGCAGGCAATCGAGCGCGTGCAGCAGCAGTTCAACGCGGCCCAGGCCAACGGCAAGAAGGTATCACTGGCGGACCTGATCGTCCTCGGCGGCTCCGCGGCGGTGGAGAAGGCGGCAAGCGACGCCGGGTTCCCCGTCACTGTGCCGTTCCGTCCGGGACGCACCGATGCCGCCCAGGAGCAGACCGACGTCGAGCAGTTCCAGTACCTGAAGCCGCGGGCGGACGGGTTCCGCAACTACGTGCGGCCCGGCGAGAAGCTCCAGCCGGAGACCCTCCTGCTGGACAAGGCATACCTGCTGGACCTCTCCGCACCGGAGATGACTGCTCTCATCGGAGGCATGCGTGCCCTCGGTACCAACACGGGCGGTTCCGCCCACGGCGTACTCACGGACAAGCCCGGAGTCCTGACGAACGACTTCTTCGTTAACCTGCTCTCCCCCGGCACCAAGTGGAAGGCGTCCGAGAACGAGGAGAACGTCTACGAGATCACGGACGTTGCCACGGGCGAGCTGAAGTGGACCGCCACTCCCGTGGACCTGGTGTTCGGCTCCAACTCCCAACTCCGCGCCCTGTCCGAGGTCTACGCGAGCCAGGACGGCAAGGAGAAGTTCGTTAACGACTTCGTGGCGGCCTGGGTGAAGGTCATGGAGCTGGACCGCTTCGATCTGCGGTGATTGCGGTCCGTTGACTGCTGCGTCCGGGCCGGCTGCTTGTCGCAGCCGGCCCGGCGTGCATCCACGGCCGATCGACCCAACAGTCACGTGCGAGAATGACCGCATGACCCAGGAACCGCAGCCGTCCGCATCCATGCTGTCGCCAGAAGCAGCGCCTGACCCTGCCTTCGAAGCCGCTTATCAGGCCGCAGAAAAGAGCGCCGGCGAAGGGGGCATTCCCATCGGGGCAGCACTCGCCCGCGAGGGCGTGGTTATCGCGAGCGGGCACAACGAACGGGTCCAGAACGGAGATCCGATAGCCCATGGGGAAATGTCGGCACTGCGCGCAGCCGGCAGGCAGAAGAGCTACCGGGACACCACTCTGTACACCACCCTTGCGCCGTGTGCCATGTGTGCCGGGACCATCATCCAGTTCAAAATCCCCCGCGTCGTGGTGGGCGAAACACGCACGTTCGACGGCGAGTTGGAGCTTTTGCGGTCACGCGGCGTTGAGGTGGTTATCCTGGACGATCAGCGCTGCGTGGAGATGATGCGTGCGTTCCAGGAGAACAAGCCCGACCTGTGGGCGGAGGACATAGCAGAGTAGGACCTGCGCGGCACGCCTGACCGCTTTCCGGTTGGCCCGCAGGTTTCGTCATCCCGTTGGTGCCGCCACCTCTGCCGCCCGGGCAGCGACTCCTGCATCGTCGCAATAGCCAAGCCCGCTTCGTTTGAAGCACAGCAACCCGAGAAGTTTCCCCCCGTCGTCCACGACGGCGAGGCGTCGCCGGCCTGCCGACTGGAGAGCAGCAGTGGCAGCACTAAGCGAGCACTCGGGAGCTATCGTCCTGCCGGAGGTCACCCCAAAGCCACATGCCTTTTCATCATCATGGGCGTCCGCAGGAATATCAGGGCGCTCCAAAGTGGTGACGAGCCGCAGGGTGGAGTCAACGATGAGAGCCAAATGAACGTGGTCGTCAGCAAAAAAGCGGCGCACTTCTGCCACGCTGCTGTCTGGCCCGAGCGTCTTTGGGCACGAAATCATCGCGTCGCTTACGCATGGCGAGTGGATAGCCTCAAGCACATCGCTTCCAAATTCGTCGAATGGGCATCTGCACATTGAATTCTACTTATCAGCAGCTTGAGGGGCTGCAGCCTGGCACCCTGCAGCGGGAAAAGGCGTACCTTCTGGACCTCTCTGATCCGTCCGGGCCGGCTGTTTCCTGCAGCCGGCCCGCCGCACGCCGATCGCAGTTGTCAGTGGACTCCTGCTACGGCGGCCTCCGGGAGGCCGTGCTCTCCTGCCCCGGCCACCTGCGCGACCCGGTCGCCCGGAGCGAAGTTACGACACAGTGCCCTGCTGCTTTTCCGTGCCGGACGGCCACGGCTGCATTAGGTAGGTACGAAGATTTCGGCGGTCCTAGACGCTTTTTCGAGCCCCTAATTAGCCTCAAAACCCCCTAATTGCTTGTCAAGCAAGCCTTCGACCTTGACATCTGCCGGGCCCGGTCATGAACTCTTTAACTAAGTCAAGAAGCGCGCTTACTTCCATCCCCGGGCGAGGCGGTGATATTGGTTTTCATTTCTTCCAATACCTCCTTTGCTCATGGCCGCCTCCCACCTATCCCGGACATAGGCTTTCGCGGGATACCTCCTGCCTGGCACGATATAGCCGCGCGTGGGTCTGAATCAGCCGCCTTGAACTAATCCCGGATCAGCGGGCGACTGCAAAGAAAATGCTGCCAAATACCAGCGATGACTAACGTGCTGCCTCCGTTTTGCCCGGACAGGACAAAATTCGGGTAATCCCATCCGCGTTACCGCACCTGGCTTATTAGTGCGCGTTTTTCGCCTTATTCGAATTAATAAATTGCACATGAACCAGGAAAAGGACTTATCGAATGACGCTGCCAAAACTCCGCGGTACCGCGCAGGAATAAACGAGTGGTTCCGCACCCCCGGACGGCGACGTTATGGATACTCATCCAACTTTCACCAGCAACAGGACCCCTGCCAGGCTCCTCCCTGAAGTAGAGGGGCCGGGGCTCATCGCCACCCCACCTGCCCTTCCCCTGCGGCGGGTGCTGTTTGCGAGCGCCGAAGCGTATCCATTCATGAAGGTGGGCGGACTGGCTGATGTCAGCAGCGCACTGCCGAAGAGGTTATTCGAACTCGGCTTCGACGTCCGTCTCGTGATCCCGGCGTACAGGGGTCTCGGGGGCAGCCCGGTGCTGACGTTCGACGTGCCGTTCGGTCCGGTCGCCGAGCGTGTCGTAGTCCGCCGGCTCCCGTCCTTGGGCGGGGTGGAGGTGCTCGGACTTCACGCTCCGGGGTGGTTCGACCGGGAGATACCGTACAGCTACCAGGACGGCGATGTCATGCCGTTTGTGTTCTTTTCGAAGGCAGTCACCGCGCTGGCTGCACAGAAGACGTGGCGTCCGCACATCATCCACTGCAACGACTGGCATTGCGGGCTGGTTGCCCAGGAAGCCCGGCAGGGACAGCACCGGCAGGCGTTGGCCGGTACCGGGATCGTCTTCACCATCCACAACATCGCCTACCAGGGCCCCGTGGGTGCCGCAACCGACCAGCTGATAGGACTGCCGCCAGAGGGAAGTTTGCTCGAACGCGGCATCGCTTTCGCAGATCGGATCAACACGGTCAGTCCCCGCTATATGGAGGAGATCCTCACCCCGGCTCAGGGAGCGGGCCTGGACGGGCTCCTGCAAACTCGCAGGGACGCAGCCCGCGGCATCCTCAATGGCGTCGACTACGACGAGTTCAATCCGGTGCTGGATCCCTGGATTGACACGCGCTACGACGGCGATTTTATGGCAGGCAAGCGCGCGAACAAGGAAGCCCTGCAGCGGCTGAGCAACCTGGAGCCCGCGCCGGACCGGCCGGTCTTCGGCATGGTCGCCCGGCTGGTGTCCCAGAAAGGCGTTGGCCTGCTGACTTCCGCATTGGAGCAGTTTGTCGCCAGGGGAGCCCAAGTGGTGGTGCTGGGTGAGGGTGCGCCCCGGTACCGGCGTAAGCTCGAGTGGGCCGCCCGGCGCTACCCCGGAAGCGTGAGCTACCATCCCACATCGAGTGAGCCCCTAGCCCGGCAGATCTACGCCGGCAGTGATTCCTTCCTTGCGCCGTCCGTTTTTGAGCCGTGCGGGCTGACCCCGCTAATCGCCCTGAAATACGGCACCATCCCCATCGTGCGCCGCACCGGTGGCCTCGCCGACACCGTGACGGACTACATGGAGGATCCGGCCGAGGGCCTGGGGTTTGTCTTTGTGCAACGCCGCGTCGCCTCGATGCTGTCAGCAGTGGATAACGCCCTGGCAGTTTACTCCCGGCGTCCCGAATGGAACCGGCTCCGGCGGCGGGCAATGGGAGCAGACTTCTCCTGGCGGGCACCGGTACGTGAATATGTTGCCCTGTACGAAGAGGCGCTGCACTCACGCCGTAACGCTGACCCCAGTTGGAACGCCGTTCAGGTCAATAAACCGGGACTCCGGTCGAGGCACCGTCCCGCTCCGCTTCCCATAGCGCTCGTCCATCATGCCAATCAGTACCTGATTACCGACGGCTATCAGGACCGGGAGGGCGTGACTGCGCTCGTTACGGGGTACTCGACACTGCTGCGGTTGCACGAGAAGTACCGCGTCCCGCTCAACCTCCATCTGTCCGGGACACTGATTGAAGCCGCGGCCTGGCAGCACCCCTGGTTCCTGGCGGAGGTCCGCCGGCTTCGCGATGTCGGATTGGTCTCGCTGACGGGCGGAACGTATTCGGAAAATGTCCTCACCGCCTTCGACAGGGAGTTCAACCGGCGGCAACTGCAGGAGTTGTTTTGGCTCTACCGGCGCCACCTCGGGTGCGCCCCGGCGGATCTGGAGATCTGCTGGGTTCCCGAGCGCGTGTGGGATACGGACCGCCTGGCCAAGGTGCTGACCGACCCGCGGCTGCCAAATGGCGGATATCGTTACGTTCTGCTCGATGACCGGCTGCTGTATCCCTCCGATGATGCCCACGGCGCCAGCGACAGGCTCGAATTTGACGGAGCTGACCCGGCCAGCCCACCTCCTGCCGACGCTCTCCGCCCATACCGCATCAAGGGTGGCAAGGGCCTGCAGGTAGTTCCTATGTCGACCCGGCTGCGCTACTGGATCCCGCCGGAGGACCGGAGCCACTGGCGCAGCCTGTCCCGGGCCGCCGAGCTTCCAACAGCTCCCGGCGACGACAGCATCCTGGTTTATGCGGACGACATGGAAAAGAGCGCGGGAGTGGGGCCATGGGATCCCGGTGCCCTCGGACGGTATGAGGAGTTCCTGCGTTGGCTGGCCACCCAGCCCAATCTTGTACCTGTCGACCTGCCGGGGTGGCTCCACCAGCGCCGAAGGCGCCCGGGTGTGCGTGTCCTGGAACGCGGAACTTTCGTGGAACTGGCCCAGGACTGGCACGCGGGGGAAGACTACAGCGGCTGGGGCCAGGACGAAGCCTGGGCCCCCTATCAGGACCACCTCGCTCGGACGCGCCGTGCAGTGGCCGAGGCAGAGAAAGCGGAGGCGGAACCCCGGCTGACGGCGCTGGCCTGGAAGCACCTGCTTGCTTCCGGGTACGAGACGGGGTGGCACGACACTGAGCGCCCCGACCGGCCACCGGCTGCCTGGGCCAAGGCGGTCGCGAGCCATGCGCGCGCGGCCTGCGTGTTGGCCGCCGCCGCCCGATGGTTCGGCCTCCCGGCCCGCCCGCTCGGAGCAGAATTGGCGGACATCGACGAAGACGGAACCGAGGAACTGGTGCTGCGGAGCAGGCACTTGTTCGCGGTGCTGGCCCCGGAGCACGGCGGCCGGCTGGTCTACCTGGCGTACCGGGGCCCAAACGGGGGCGTTTTGGTCATCGGCAACCCCACCGACGACTGGAACCGCCAGGAGGAGCTGAACAGCTACATGGACCTCCCAGCCAATCACCCCGGCGGCTTAGCCGACGGCGGAGGTGTCCATGACCGCTACGAAGTGAGCATCCACTCGGAGGACGGAGTAATCGTGGCGGAGTTGAGGGATGTGCAGGAGGACAGCCACCTGCTGGGGCTGTCCAAGCGGGTGATGATCGACGACACTGATCCCGCACTGCTGGTGGCGTACGATCTGCCGCCGGCGGCAGACGGGATCACAGTCCGCACCTGCCTGTCGCCGGACTATTACCGGTTGCTCCGCCACGGCCTGGCAGACCTGCAGCGCATCGGGGGAACCAACTGGCAGGGCGCCTCCAACCGGGCAACACAGGTATGGGTAGCGCTGGCCGGCGACGAAGACACCGCCTGGTGCGACCCTGACGGACCGGAACCGGGGCACGGCGCCCTCATCAGCCTGCACGCCCGGGCGAGATCTTTCCATGTGCTCATCGGCCTGGGTGAGATTGACGACGAGGTTTCCCAAGCAGCGGTGAAGGCGGCCCGGGAACGGCTCGCCTCCCGGATACACCGGGGCGTGACGGGAGGCCGGAAGTGAATGCGCCGAACCCAGACGGTGATGCACGGGCGCAGAGGTACGCGATCGCCGAGACCCTGCTTGCCTCTCCGCCACCGCTCGATGCCCTGGCTCCGGGACGGGCGGAGGTGCTCACGCGCTCGGTTGTGCACGCCTCCCGCACCCGCCCGGTGGTCCGATGGACCGTAACCCTTGACTCCGGGTCCGGCACCTCAGCTCCCCTGGCAGTCATCGGCAAGGGGTACCGCGCCGGCGGGGGCGAGCAGGTGTGGCGGTTGCTCAAAAGCCTGCGTCAGGCTGGCTTCGGCGACTCGGAACTCAGCGTCCCCGCACCATACGGGTTCGATCCGTCCCGTCAGCTTCTCACCCAGGAAGAGGCCCCGGGCACCACGCTGCATTCACTCCTGGAGGGTGACCCAGGATCGGCCGCGCCCGAGGCGGGCCGCGCTGGGCGCTGGCTCGCCCGACTCCACCACGTAAAGGGAGTTCACGCACCCGAGTTGGCGGCAGATTTCGAGCGGCGCAAGCTCACCGAGTATGCCGAGGCTTTGGCCGGGCTCCTGCCCCATGCCGCGGGCAGGCTGGCCGAGCTCACCGCGGCCACCCTTGAGGAGCTGGCCAGGGCCGGCGGTTCCCGGGTGCTCACACACGGCGACTTCCAACCCAAGAACATCCACTTGGACCGGCACCGTCTCGTGGTTATTGACTTCGACCGGGCAGCCTGGGCACCTGCCGGGCGGGACATCGGCCATTTCATCGGGCAGACCCTGACCATGGGGGCTTCCCGGCACGGAAGCCTGGCGGCCGCTGCGTCCTGGCTGGACACCTTCCTGGAAGGCTACTCGGGTGCGGGCGGCGAGGAAGGCGCAGTCCGGTCCGCCCCTGCCTACGTTGCCCGCACCTTCGCCGAGGTCCTTTTCTACCGCCTCGTCGTGCGCCCGGTTCCGGACTCCTCGTTCCTCCCTGACTGGCTGGACTCTTGGGAAGGGGCCGTCAGCGCCGCCGCGGGAGGGAGATACCGGTGAGACGAACCAGCGGGACCCGCACCCCCGCTCCGGTCATGCGCGCCCCGGCGATCCTGCGGACCTTCGGACCATTCCTGCGCCCGCAATGGTTCGGCTGCCTGCTGGCGGGGTTGCTCGCCGTCGCCGGTACCGGCATCGCCCTGCTCAAGCCGTGGCCGCTGAAATATCTATTCGACGAAGTGCTGCTGCCCAGCGGAAACCCCACCAGCCAGGACGTCCAGTACATCCTGGTCCTGGTGGTGGTGGCACTGGCCGGCATCGCCGTCGTCGACTCCCTGGTCGGAGCAGCCCGAAGCTACATCCTGACCGTGGTGGGCGAACGCGTCGCCGCAGGGATTCGCACCAGGCTCTACGATCACCTGCAGCGGCTGCCCCTTGCCTACCATGAAGGGACCCCAACGGGTGAACTGACAACCCGCCTGACAGGAGACGTCGACAAGGTGCGCGCCTTGCTCACCGTGACGTTCGTTGACGCCTCCACCCACGTACTCACACTGGCTGGGATGGCGGGCGTCCTGCTGGTTTTGGACTGGCAACTCAGCCTTGCGCTGCTCATGGTGCTGCCCCTGCTGATGCTCACGGTCACCAGCTTTCGAGCCCGGATCCGGGCGGTGGAGGAAAACGCCCGCGATAGCGAGGGTGACCTGGCGGCGGTAGCGCAGGAGTCGCTGGTGGCAATCAAACTGGTCAAGGCAACAGGACGGGAAGAGCACGAGTCCAAGCGCTTCCGTCACCACTCCGAAGCCTCGGTCGCGGCTGTACTGCGCTCAGCGCGCACGAGCGCCGCATTCGGCGCTGCTGTCGACGCGGTTGTCGCTGTAGCCACCACAGGTCTTATCTGGCTTGGAGCCCAGCGTGTGCTCGAGGGTGCGCTTACCCCCGGCGACCTGGTCATCTTCACCTCGTACCTGCGTGACTTCTTCGGTCCAACACGCGCGTTGTCCAAGCTGCCCGCCCAGCTGACCCGTGCCGGGGTGCGGGCAGCACGTATCGCCGACACCCTCCGGCGGAGCCCTGACATCCAGGACAAGCCCGATGCCCGCCCTGCGGGCCCGCCCCGGAAGCAGCTGAGCCTGGACCGGGTTGGATTTGCCTACACCCAGGACCGTCCCGTCCTGCGGAATGTGGACCTGACCGTGCCGGTGGGCAGCACCCTGGCGGTCGTCGGACCCACAGGAGCCGGGAAATCCACGATCGCTGCCCTGATGTGCCGCCTGCAGGACCCGACCAGCGGCCGGGTCCTTCTGGACGGCGCGGACCTGCGTGACCTGACCGTCGCGAGCCTGCATTCCCAGGTGGGGCTGGTTACGCAGGACGCAGTGCTTTTCCGGGCGACCGTGCGGGAGAACATAGCGTACGGGCGCCCGGATGCGTCGCTGGAGGAGGTCCAGGACGCAGCCCGGGCTGCCCAGGCCCACGACTTCGTGCAGGCGCTCCCCCGCGGCTACGACACCGTGCTGGCTGAGCGGGGGGCCACACTGTCCGGAGGCCAGCGGCAGCGGCTGGCACTGGCGCGCGGAGTGCTGCAGGGATGCCCGGTCCTTGTGCTCGACGAACCGACAACGGGCCTGGATGCCCGAGCCGAGCGCGCAGTGCTGAATGCCCTTCGGCAGGTGGCATCCGGGCGGACCACAGTGATCATCACGCATCGCATGACGGCGGCCATGGCAGCCGACGAGATTATCGTTCTTGATGCGGGCAGGGTGGTGGAACGCGGTACCCACCACCGGCTCATCGCCGCCGGCGGCCTCTATACCGAGATGTGCCTTCTGCAAGGCATCACCGGCTCACGCCCAGCCCGGAACCGCAGCGCACGCAGCAACGGACACCACCACTCACCACCACAGTCCAAAGCCGAGGCCGACCAGCCCACGACCTACCCGAGAGGAGGCCGACAGTGACCGAACCCAGTTTCCGGCCTGAGCAAAGCGACCTGACCGATCGCGCCACCGCTAGTGGGGCGACTATCTTCTCCGGCGTCACAGATCCCGCAGCCGAACCGGCGGAGCAAATGCTGCTCCACAGTTCGGCAGCCCGCCAAGGAGGCCGGCTACCGGCCACCACCGTCGATGAGGCCGCACTGTTCCCACTGCTGCAGAACGCATACGGCTTCGGCCGTTGGCACTCCTGGTGCCGGACCGACAAGGGCTCATCGAACATCAGCTGGTTCGTCCAGACCGATGCCGGCATGGTGGTGCTGCGCCGCTCACACAACCTGAAGACAGTGGCAGGGGCCCAGTTCGAGTTCGCTCTCATTGAGCACCTGCGCGGGCTTGGCTATCCAGCCCCGCCCGTTCAGCGCACGCAGGACGGAGCCATCTATGTCCAGGTTCATGGCGTCCTGCATATGGTCATGGGCCTGCTGCCAGGGCGGGCATACGATCCCGCTGACCCGGCCCAACTCGAGGCCGCTGCCCGGGGACTGGGCCGTTACCACTCCATCGTCTCTGAGCTAACACCAACGGGGGAACCGAAGCGGTCATCAAGCCTGGCTTCCCTCGGACAGTTCGGGCAGGAGAACCTGTACGCCGCCGTCAATGTCGTCTTGCCTCTGCTGCCAACGGATTCTGCTGCGGCTGTGACCCGAGACGCCCACTACCTGGTTGACCGGATGGAGCAGCTGAACGTCGGACTCGGGCAGCGACAGAAGGACATGCGCTCCCTGGTGATTCACGGCTCCTACGGCCAGTCCGCGGTGCTGGTTGACGGGCATCGGCTGACCGGGGTGCTCGACTTCGACCGGTCCGCCCATGACCTCCTGGCCCTGGATCTGGCCTATGCGCTGAGGTCTTTCTGCCGGGAAGTCCCGATCAGGCACAATGGTCCCGCCGCCAACCCGGACCTTTGCCGAACCTTCCTCCGGCACTACCGCAGCCAGGCCGCCCCCTTGGCGGACGCGGACCTGGCGGCCTTGCCGGAGGTGTTCCAAGCCCAGCGGCTGGTAGTGATCGCAAAGAAATGCCAGAACCTGCTGACGAAGCAGGCGATAGTACCCCGGCAGTCCAAGGACGCCCTCAATTTCGCGCTGCTGCTGCAGCGCGAGTGCGCACGAGTGCGCTGGCTCACCCATAACCCCTTCCCAATAACGGAGGACGCATGAACCGCACCCAAGTCCGGTCCCAGCACCGCCAGATCAAGGAGCAGCAGGTCAATCGCGCCGACCGGGTCTGTGCGCCGGAGTTCCTTAATCGCTACGTTCGCCCGCACTTAAATCCGGCAGTCGCCAGCGCTCCGGACGGCGGCCAGTGGACAACGCAGGTGATTCAACTGGACGGCTCGGGGGCCGCGACCGTGAAGATCCAGCTCGACGGCGGCCCCCCTGTTTTCGCCAAGCTGTTCCCCTTCGAGGATGGTCCTGCCGTGCACGCAAAGCTGCAGGCCCTCCGTAACGCCGGACTGGGGGCTGGTTCCCCATTCCAAGCTGTTGAGCCGCTGGCGTGGTACGGGGACGAAAAGGTCCTGTTGTGCCAGGGAGCCCCGGGCCGGGCACTGTCGGAGATGTTCGACGACGGCGCTGAACTCACCGAAGGCTGCGCCCGGGCCGGATCATGGCTGGCCCACCTGCACGGAGTGGATCTCCGGATCGGAGCTCAACATTCCCTCCTGGTGACAGGGGAACTGACGAGCCTGGCCAAGCGCCTTGCCAAAGTGGTCGCTGACCATCCGGGCTACACCGAGGTGGCTCTGGGCATGCTCGAACGGTTGGACGACCTCACCCATGACACCGTGGACGGCATCCTGGCACAGAGCCACGGGCAGTACCGGCCGATCCATGTCTTCCTTACCGGGGACACCGTCACAGTGATCGACCTCGACCGCAGTGCGCCGGCGGACCCCTCCCGTGATGTGGCGGAGTTCCTGCACCGGCTGCGCCAAGGCGTTTACTCGACCACCGGCGACATTTCCCGGGCGGACCAGCCCTGCAGCGCCTTCCTCGCCGCGTATCGGGAAGTGGCCGGCTTCGAGCGGCTGCGGAACCTGCAGTTCCACTGGGCCCGGTACCTTTTCCACAGCCTCAACCGGGAGGTCAAAGGTGGGGACGGTGACTGGCGGAACGGCGGCAATGCCGTGTTCCGGCACTATCGGGATGAGTTCTACAGGGTAGTAGATGGACGGGCAGGCGCATGACGTCAACTGTTGGCATCCTGCTGGACCGTGCGGGGCAGGAGCTCCCATTGGCCGAGCTCGCCACTCTGTGGCCGCTGGGTGGCTGGAACTCCGTGGCCCCTGTGACGGGCGGCAAGAACGAGCACCTGCGCGTGTCTGCCGGGGATGGCGTCCACTACCTGCGCCGCTCCTACCGGTCAAAACCGCCCCAGGAGCTGGTCCGCCAGTTGCGCCTGATGCGGCTTCTCCGGGAGCGGGGATTCCCCGCACCGGAGGTAGTCTCCCCCTGCTCCGGTGAGGACTACGCGGACCTGGACGGACGCCTGTGGATTGCCACGCGGGGAGTCGAAGGAACACCCTTCGACGATGCATCGCTCGAGCATGTGCGGGCTCTGGGCCGGATGCTGGCCAGGTACCACCACACCGTTGCCGACCTCCCGGCACCCATGACCGAGCCGGCCGTGCTGGTTGAGTTGCGCGGCCGGGCAAACGACGAAGGGGTAGACGCCGCCCTGAGGGCCCGGACCGCACACCTGGCGGAGCAATTAGCCGGCCTCCTGCCACGCCTGCCCCGGGTGGTGGTGCACGGAGGTGCCCGGCGCGGCAGCCTCGTGTTCAACGGCGCCCAGGTAGCGGGCGTTCTGGACTTCGACAGCGCCCACGCGGACGTGCGGGTTTTGGATCTTGCCGTCGCAGTGCACGACGTCGGCAAGGTCTATACCCGCCCAGGGGAAGCCGACAATAAGGTGGCCCTTGACCTGGGCCGCGTGACCGAACTGCTGGCCGCTTACAGGCAGGTCCTGCGGCCTACGGAGGTTGAGGTCGAGGCACTGCCACTTCTGCTGGAAGCCAAGCGCCTGAAGCGCGGCCTGGGGCGGCTCAGCCGGGCACGGCTGGGCGAAAGTCTCTCCGACAACGACTACGCGAAAATCCGCTTAGAAGACCAACGTATCGCTTGGCTGGACGAGCACCGCAGCGCATTATCGACCGCTATGCACGAGGCCCTGGCGGGGTGAGAGCCAGCGCGCAGGCCATCTGGCTACAGCATCAGCGCACCACCCCTAGTCCGCCGCGGCGAGCTGCCCGCAGGCGCCGTCGATCTCCTTGCCGCGCGTGTCCCGAAGGGTGCAGGGCACGCCAGCGGCCCGGAGCCGGGCGATGAATTCCTGCTCCACCGGCTTGTCCGACGCGGTCCAAATGGAGCCCGGAGTCGGGTTGAGCGGGATCGGGTTCACGTGCACCCAGCCGCGGCCGCGCTGGTTCAGCTTCTTGGCCAGCAGGTCCGCACGCCAGGGGTGATCGTTCATGTCCTTGATCAGTGCGTACTCGATGCTGACCCGGCGGCCGGTCTTGCGGTAGTAGTCGTAGGCGGCGTCGAGTGCCTCGTCCACCTTCCAGCGGTTGTTCACCGGAATCAGCTCGTCACGGAGCTCATCGTCCGGAGCGTGCAGGGACAGTGCGAACGTGACCGGGACGTCCTCGTCCGCGAGCTTGCGGATGGCCGGGACCAGCCCGACCGTGGAAACGGTGATGTTCCGGGCCGACATGCCAAGGCCCTCGGGCGAGGGGTCCACAAAGCGGTGGACGGCCGCCATCACGCGCTTGTAGTTCGCCAGCGGCTCACCCATTCCCATGAAGACGATGTTGGTGACCCGCTCGTCGTCGTGCTCCTTCGGACCCAGCTCGCCGGCAGCGATGGCGCGGTTCGCGGCGACCACCTGGTCCACGATCTCCGCCGTGGACATGTTGCGGGTCAGCCCCGCCTGGCCGGTGGCGCAGAAGGGGCAGTTCATCCCGCAGCCGGCCTGGGAGGAGACGCAGAGAGTGATACGGCCCGGGTAGCGCATCAGCACTGACTCGACGAGCGCGCCGTCGAACAGCCGCCAAAGGAACTTGATGGTGTCCCCACTGTCTGTCTGGACGCGGCGGACCTCGGTGAGCAGTGGCGGGAACATCTCCGAGACCAGCTCCTCACGGCCAGCCTTGGGCAGATCGCTCATGGCGCCCGGGTCTGTGGTCCAGTGCTGGAAGTAGTGTGTGGAGAGCTGCTTCGCACGGAAGGCAGGGACGCCAAGCTCCTTCAGCTTCGCAGCGCGCTCGGCCAGGGTCAGGTCGGCCAGATGCGCCGGCGGCTGCTTCACCCGCGGGGAGGCGAACTGGAGCAGCGGCCTGCCCTCGGAAGTACGCGCCTGCTCCCACCCCTCGGCCGTCGGGCGGACCTGCGGGCGGCTGCTCTCGTCGTCGTCCTTGCCCTTTTTGGGAGCGCGTACGGGAGTATCGGAGGAAGTGGTGGGGGAAGTCATCCCTTCCATCATCCCAGACCACTTCCCGCAGGGGAACTTCAGTGGCCTGACAGAGTGAAGCACGACGGCGGCAGGGGGGCTTCCAGTGCGATCATCCGTAATTAGATCGCTGGCTTTCGTTGACACCTCCAACACCCCGACTTAGGCTCCTGCCATTGTGGGTCAGTGGATGCGGGGACGAAGGGACAGTGCTGTGAACCAGGACAACGGGCAGTTGCGAAACCAGATGGGACGTCTCGGATTTGGGGGTACCGGCGTCGGCAACCTGTACCGGGCCATCTCCGACGAGCAGGCGGCTGCAACCATCGAAGCAGCCTGGGATGCAGGGATCCGTTACTTCGATACGGCACCGCACTATGGCCTCGGCCTGTCCGAGCGGCGCATCGGCGAATTCCTTGCCGCCAAGCCGCGGAGCGAGTTCGTCATCTCCACGAAAGTCGGCAGGGTCCTGGTGCCGTCACCGGCAACCGCGGACAAGAAGGACCCGGAGGGTTTCGACGTGCCTGCCGTGATGCGGCGGGAATGGGATCCCTCCGAAGCGGGAGTGCGGCGCAGCATCGAGGATTCCCTGGAGCGGCTGGGCGTCGACTACATCGACATCGTTTACCTGCACGACCCCGACGTCTACAGCATGGAAGACGCAGTGAAGTCCGCCCTGCCGGCCCTGGAGAAAGTCCGGGCCGAAGGCCTGGTCCGGGCCATCGGCGTGGGTACCAACACTGCCGGCGCAGCCGTGGAGTGCGTGGAAGCGGCGGACCTGGATCTGCTCATGCTGGCCGGCAGGTTCACCATGCTGGAACAGCCCGGCTCCGACGGCCGCCCGGGCGCAGGGCTGCTGGACCGGTGTCTGGAGCTGGGCACCGGGGTGGTGAGCGTCGGCGTCTACAACTCCGGCATCCTTGCCAAGCCGGAGCTGCCCTCCGACGCGCACTACAACTATTCGCAGGCCAGTGAGGAAATCCTGGAACGCGCCAGGGAACTGGCCGGGATCTGCAAGGAATACGACGTCGAGCTTCCCACCGCCGCCATCCAGTTCCCCTTCCGCCACCCGGCCGTCGTCAACGTCACCGTCGGCGCCAGCAAGCCGGAGCAGATCAGCCAGAGCGCAGAGCGCATGTCCGCTGACATTCCCGCCGAGCTGTGGCAGGAGCTGCAGCAGCGGAGGCTGATCCCAGCTTGAGGGCCGCCCGGGGCATGGGGGCCCTCAAGCTGGGACAGCGTCACGATCAGGGGATCAGGTTGTCTGCCTTGTAGCGGTCGAAGAGTGCGGTGAAGGCGTCCAGCGTCCGCCGGTATCCAATGAAACCTGCGTCGCGGCTCTTGCCCATGTCGGTCACCACCTCAATGCCACGGCCCAGGTCGCTGTCTGTGTGCCACCAGGAGGCCATACGGTTCAGATCCGGCTCTCTGAGGTTGTAGCGCCCCGCAATTTCCCTCCATTGAGGCCGGTCATCAGGGCAACATGGGCCACGTGCTTGCCCCGAAGCGCGGCCAAAAGATCCCGCAGCATCCCCGCGTTGACGGTGATATTCTCCTCCTCGGTGTCACGCCGGGACCACGCCGTGAAGAAGACGTGCGAGGGCTTCTCGGGCGCCAGCACAGCGTTCAACGATGCCGCCGAGGTGAGGTCGGCGGAAAGCCATCGGACCCCAGGGCGCTCCGCTGCGGGGTGCCGGGACAAGGCGAGGACCGTCCATCCCTCCTTCGCCAAGGTATCCACCAGGGCCGACCCGGCAATGCCGGTGGCTCCCACGACGAGCGCTGTCCGCTTCGTGTCCGCTGTTGCTCCTTCGCCGATAGTCATAGTGCTCCTGCTCCTTCTGGTAGTGCTGCTCTGCCCCCACTCAGAAAGGGCACGAAGCCCCGGAGAGCCAGCACGCCAGAGCACGGAGCGATCAAGCCGACGTCGGCCCATTAGCCACAAGCCGCCGCCTTACGCAGATACTCCAGCGCCCGCCGTTGGCAGCGTGAGGATTTCCGCACCAGAGCTGGTGATGGCGATGGTGTGCTCGCTGTGCGCGGTCCGGCACCCTGTTGCGCTCTTGAGCGTCCATCCGTCCGTGTCCGTGACGAGCTCAGCGGTGTCTGCCATGACCCACGGCTCCAGTGCCAGCAGGAGCCCCGGACGCAGCTTGAAGCCGCGGCCGGGCCTCCCCGCGTTGCGGACGTGCGGGTCCTGGTGCATGGTGGAGCCGATCCCGTGGCCGCCGAACTGCGTGTTGACCGGATACCCGGCCTTGTCCAGGACCGAGCCGATGGCATGGGAGATGTCACCGATGCGGGCGCCGGGGCGGGCCGCTGCTATCCCGGCAGACAGTGCCCGCTCCGTAGCGTCGATCAACGCAGCGCTTTCCGGGTCTTGGGAAGAGCCAACAATGAAGCTGATCGCGGAGTCCGCAGCTATCCCGTTCTTCGCAACCGCGAGGTCCAGGGTCAGCAGGTCGCCGTCGGCAAGCGTGTAGTCGTGGGGCCTGCCGTGGAGCACGGCATCGTTGACGCCGGTGCAGATGTAATACCCGAACGGCCCCCGCCCAAAGGACGGCGCGTAGTCCACATAACAGGACTGTGCTCCGGCCTCATTGATCATGGACTTGGTCCACTGGTCAATTTCCAGGAGGCTGGTGCCAACGGTGCTGCGGCTCTTCATTGCCTGCAGAATGTCGGCCACCAGGGCACCGGCCTCCCTCGCACGGGCAAGCTCGGCGGGATTGAGGATCTCGATCATGCGGCGCCTCTCACTATCCCGGCCATATTATCCCGGTATTAGTATTGGAGCCATGGTCAGATTGCCGCTTACGGCCGGGGAAGTGGAGCGCGGGCAGCGCCTCGGAGCCCTGCTGCGCCGTGCCAGGGGCGAGCGCCCCATGCTCGAAACCGCGCTTGAGGCCCGAGTTTCCCCGGAGACTCTCCGGAAAATCGAATCAGGCCGCGTCGCCACCCCCGCATTTCCCACCATCGCCGCAATCGCCGATGTCCTGGGACTTTCACTCGACGACGTGTGGGCTGAGATCAACCGGACCGAAAGCAGCGGCAAATCCTCCAGCGCAGGTACGCGCCTGGCCTCCTAGAGTTCCACAGCCGGGGACGGGTCTACCCCGCCGGCCGCAGCGAGGTGATCATCCGCTTGATGTCCTGGTACTCGGGAGTCTGCGCGTACAGTTTCGCCTTCTCCAGGTACGGCAAGGAAGGATCACCCGGCGTGAGGTTGAGCTCCGGGTTGTAGAACGCCCCGAACGTGGCGGCGTTGGGCGGCCACGTGAAGAAGTGGAAGATGTAGCAGGCCGAATCGCCCTCGGGCAGGGGTGCGGACGTGATGCCGTAGGCCGCTGCCGGGGTGTCCGGCGGGCCGGGAATGCCGGCTTCGCCGCGGGTTTCGAACGTGTACCGCGGCACTGTGCCGGACTGCGCCAGCTGCGGCATGTCCTGGGATTCCAGCACGGAGTAGGGGTACCTTTCGGTGCAGGTGGAGCCGGTGGCCATGTTGGTGCGAAGGGTTGCCAGCAGCCTGCCGTCCTCGCTGGTTACCTCAGCGAAGGCGCCGCCGCCCTCGGCCAGCTCCCCCGCCGGGTCCTTGATGTTCCAGCCGGCGGGCAGGTCGAAGGAGAGGTCACCCGCCGCAGTGGTGTAGGTGGTCCAAGAGTCCGACGGCGGCGTGCTGGCTGCCGTGCCGACCGTGACACTTGGCGAGGCGGCCGCCGTCGTGGTTTCCATTGCTGTTGGCGTTGGGGTGGCCGCCGCCGAGGGGGAGGCGCTCGACGGCGTCGGCTGCGGCTGAGTGGCCGGTCCGCCGCAGGCGGTGAGCAGCGAAAGGGAAAAAAGTACTGCCGGGGTTATCGCGCCGAACCTTGCTGACCGCCGCATCTCCGCCTCCTTGTCAGCGTTCTGATCCCTTAAATTGTGCTGCCGCGCACCGCCCCGGGAGCTGGTAATCAACCGATTGGAGCCAAACCGTTGCACCTCATAACGGAACTTCTGCCATAGGCTGAGGTCCGGACGATGGAGAGGAATTTGCGCACCTGCCTGGCCCAGATCTGGCAGGCAACTGCAAGGTCCGCTCGTGGGGGCGGTGCGTGACGGTCAGGAGCTCAGGGACGCCCTGCAGTTCAAGGGCTTCTTGTGGCGTAGAAGACTACGAACTGCCGGCTGCGCACCCGTGGCAGAAATTCGAAGGTATATGGACGATCTTCTACCGGCGCAGGAACTACGTGGCAGTCAACGGTCCGGTTTGGGGGGCGGAACCCCCGCGCGAGTCAGGCTCAAGCGCGGGGGCCCCTGTGCTTCCGTGTTGGGGAAATAACGTGGAAACAGGAAGAAACTACCGCCCAGTAGACCGGAAGACCCCCAAAATATAGCCCCTTAGGTGAATCTTGATTGAACCTTGAGCCCAGGGCATACGCCCGAAACGTCAGCTCTTCGGGTCCTCCGTGGCGTCGGGGTCCTCCTCGGGCTCGAACGTGTTGGGCTCCGCGTCCGCAGCGATGCCGATGCCGTCGCCGCCCGCGGGGATCCCGCCGTCGTCCTTCCGCATGGCGCCTTCCGCACCTCCGGGGCGCCCGTCCCCAGGGCGCTCGTCTTCAGGCAGTGAATCGGGTGAATTGATAGTCATCGCTCCTCCTTCAATGGCCGGGCCTCCACGCTAACAGCCATTGACCCGAAAGGCGCCGAAGAAAGGAAAGTTTTTATGGCCGGCGGCGGATGGGGGCTGCCGCACGGAGGATGACGTCCAGTCCTGCGGGGCTTCCGTGCCAATGGCGCGCCAGGGCCCCAGGTCCGGCCCGCTTAAGGACTGAGCGCAGCACCAGCGCCACGATGACGGCGTCGTCCGCATACCCGATCACCGGGATGAAATCCGGCACCAGGTCGATGGGCAGCAGGAGGTAGGCGAGCAGCAGCACCAGCCGCACGCGGATCGCGACGTCGACAGTCCGGTCAGCAGCCAGCCCTCTGATCAGACGGAGCAGGTCCGGGAGCAGCCGCAGCGCGTCCTTCATGGTGACGGCTTCGGGGTGGCGGCGCGCGTAGACCCACAGCAGAACGAGCAATACGGCGTACGCCAGCAGCAGACCCGCCACTATTCCGACGACGGTTTCCCAGGACATCAGGAACCTCTCCACTGTGCGGCCAGAATGTCCGCTGCTGCCATGATGCTACGGCAGGGGTACCGGCATCTGGGCCTCGAAGACATCCTGAACATCTTCCGGGGCGGCCACATTGCAGAACAAGTTGGAACACAAACTCAACAAAGGGTCTTGACGGATACAAAGAGGTGACTTGTTCAACCTCACCATCAAAGGAGATGAACGTGACTGAAAGTTCCAGCACCACCGGGATCTCAAGGAACCGCTCCCGGAAGACCTTGGCCTCCTGCCTTGCCACCGCTGCCGCAATTGGCGGTGCAGGGCTTGGCCTTTCGGCCCCGGCAGCTCACGCCGAGCCCAGCAACTACAGGTTCGACTTCGGCGGCGGGCCGGTGGAGAAGGGCTATATCGGTGTCAGCGCGTCCGATGCCTACAGCCCTGAACTCCGCTATGGGTTCAACACCCCCGAACACATGGCCAACGTTGCCGCCAAGGGAACCGGGGCCGGCAGCGATGCCGTGCGCTTCCTGCAGTTCGGCACCAAGAGTTCCAACACCTTCAACGTGGACCTTAAGGAAGGTTTGTACAAGGTGACTGCGACGCTGGGCGACACCTCCCGGGCCAGCCTCGCGGCTGAAGGGGTTTTCCAGGGAATGAACCTCACCGGCAACGGCGCTACCGCTTCTTTCGAGATTCCGGTGACGGACGGCCAGCTCAACTTCCTGGTGACGGAAGGCAAGGTGGGCACCGCCTTCACCCTGAGCTCACTGGAAATCGAGAAGGTGTCATGGCACCCGGAGATGGACCCCACCATCTGGGTGGGTGGGGACTCCACGGTGGCCAGCTACTACCCCTTGGAGACAAGCGTGCAGGGCGGCTGGGGCCAGATGCTGCCACAGTTTGTTGACCAGGAGGAGTTCGATATCCGGAACATGGCAACCGGCGGCCAGATCGCCCGCGGTTTCCGCAATGACGGCCAGCTCGAGGCGATCCTGCAGTACATCAAGCCGGGCGATCTGTTCCTGCTCGAAATGGGCATCAACGATACCGCTGCGAAAAACGCCACCACCGAGGCGGAGTTCAAGGAGATCATGCGGGACATGGTCCGCCAGGTGGCGGCCACCGGCGCCACTCCCGTCCTCGTCACCCCGCAGGGACGTGCCACGGACTTCGTGGACGGTGTCCACACCTCGGTGAACCGCTGGTACCGGAACTCCACTGTTGCCCTGGCGCAGGAGGAGAATGTGCCACTGGTGGACCTGAACGTCCTGGCCTCCGCCTACTTCACTGAGATTGGCCCGGAGGCCACCCTGAGCCTGTTCATGACCGGCGATACCCTGCACCCCAACCGTGCGGGCGCCACGGAACTCGCCCGCCTGGTGGTGGCGGACCTTGCCCGCCAGGGCCTCTACACCCAGGGCCCTTAGGTCCAGGGCCCTAACGCGGGAGACCACGACGGCGGGGTGCGGCACTGTGGCCGCGTCCCGCCGTCGTCCTGTCCCCGGACACTTCGGAAGCTCCGGCAACGTGGAGCTAGAGCCAGTCGGACGAAAAATCCAGCGGCGGCCACCACCGGGTCCGCGAATGGACGCTGAACCTCCGCCCGGTGACTTCCGTGGGGGCGATCCTGACCAGGTGTTCCTTGAGTCCCTGTTCCCAGGGTTCACGGTCCGCATCGGCAAGATCCAGCGGCATATCGCCATCTTCCACCGGCGCTGGCGTCCCTTTCACCACAACGCTCCAGACCTCGGTGCCGTAGACATTGAGCGCGTCCGTCTCCAAAGCCACCGGGTTTCCGGTCAGCAAGGACCGGAGCTTGGTTCCCGGGGCCGTGCGGAAGAAAATCGCCCGCTGCACCGGCACGAAGTTCACCGGAAAAATTTCAGGGGTGGACCCGTCGATGACCGCCAGCCGGCCGATATAGGAGGATGCCAGGAGCTTCCAGCATTCCTCAACGGTGAGAACGTGGGTTGCCGAACCCGGCGTTGGAGTGCCCATGCCCCGAAGTTTAGGCGCACTGGGCCTGCGGGAGTAGGGCCTTCGTTCCCCTTCTTGACTCCCTTGGCAGCTGCCCCTACGCCCGACACAAGAATTGATGGGATCTTGCGGTAAACCTTGCTGCCCTTTGACGTTGCAGGTCCACCCTGAAGTCATGCACAAACCAGCTTGTGGGGAGCAGGAAGTCATGGAATACAGAACAGTTTTGGAACAGGAAGTCACCACTGTGGGAGGCGTGCTCACGGACCAGCACCCGCTCGACTTCCACACCCTGGGGCTGGCCGGCTGCATCGACCGGCTCACGGCGCCCCTCCGCCGGCAAGGGACCGTGGTCCGCTGGGATACTCCGCACTGGGGCATCGAGATCCCGGCGGACTGCGCCTCCCTCCTCTACCAGTCGGCACGCGAGTCGCTCAGCAACGCCTACAAGTATGCGGAAGCGCACCGGCTCACCGTGCAGCTCTGCGCCGTTGACCACGGGGTACGGCTGGTGGTGTCCGACGACGGCAAGGGCTTTGACAGCCGGCTCGCCACGTGCGGGCGGCACCACGGCTACGGGCTGCGCCTCATGTCCGTGGCGGTACAGGAAGCAGGCGGCTCCGTGAACATCAACTCCACCCCCGGACAGGGCACCAGCATCACGGTGACGCTGCCGCTGGACTGAGCGGGCAGTAAAGGCCTGGCTCAACAAGAAGCCAAGCACAACCAAGAGCCACCCTCAACCAAAGCGCGGATGCCCGCCTCAATGGCGCGGCGGGCATCCGTACATTCCCGCGTTACCGCGGCTACCGCGGCCAGATCGGCTACCGCGTCAGCTTGGCCTCGTCGATCTCAAGGTCGCCAATGTGGCCGGGTGCGTTGGCAGCCAGGACCCGGGCAACGAACGCGGCATACTCGTCCATGTAGTGCCGCAGGAACTTGGCAGTGCCGTCATTCTTGACCTCGCCGTTCTCACCGAAGACGGCCGCGTCGTAATGGATGTAAGCCTCGGGAGCGTTCAGCTGCGGGGCGTCCAAAAAGCTCAGCACGCTGCGGAAGGACGACTGCATCACCGCAGTGCCGATGCTTCCCACCGAGGCGCCGATGATGCCGGTGGGCTTGCGGGCGAAGGAGTTGCTGCCCCACGGCCGGGAGCCCCAGTCGATAGCATTCTTCAGTGCACCCGGGATGGACCGGTTGTACTCCGGCGAAACAAAAAGGATGCCGTCCGAACTCTCGATGGCCTCCTTCAGTGCACGCGCTGCCGGCGGAAAATCGGCGTCGTAATCGTAGCTGTACAGCGGGAGGTCCTTGATGGGAATCTCCGTGAACTCCAGGTCTTCCGGTGCGAGGTTGATCAACGCTTTCGAGAGGACCCTGTTGATGGAGCCGGTTGCCAGGCTTCCTACGAAATATCCGATCTTGAACGGTGCCATGAGTGTTCCTTCCCAAAGGCCGGTCAGTGCCGGCCTTCCATGTTCTTCTGGAGATGGTACCGCCGCAGTGACGGCGGCTGGTGGTCACTGCCCCACCAGTCCAGCACAGAAGATCCGGCCCGGCCAGAGGTGGCGGAAGGTCCTTGACAGGCCGGGCCGGGGAGAGCTGAATGATCTGTAGCGAAGTCCCCGGCGCGGTCAGGAGCAGACATGAGCGACAATCCATTGCAGGATGAGCGGGTCCATACGGAAGCACCTGCCGAAGGCGACCCGGACGCGGACGTCACAGAAATCCGAGTGCACACACAAGATCCGGCCGAAGGTCCCGATACGGACGACACCGTGAAGCCCGGTTCATAGCAACTGACCTGTAGGCCGAATACCGCTTCTCCTGGCGCCCTGCTGAACTCACGCTGCACATGATGGGCCACCCCTTGCGGTCCTGCCGCACGCCGCTCTATTTTGAAGCGACTCAGAAAGCGCTTTTCCGCCTTGTTTGCGGGCACATTGCGCCCCATCACGGCGCCGCCACCTGGCTTACTGACTGGGAGCGAACCGCCAACCCGCGCTCCCGCGACCGGCTCCTCGGCACCATGGCGGACATTGGCGCCCTCAAGTTCGGATTCCTGACCGGCGAGGCCCTGTACGGCCTGGACAGGGGGCGGTTCGATACCGGCCGGGAGCTGATCCAGGTTTCCCACCTCAGCGCCGTGTTCGGTCTGGTGGAAATCTGCAGCGAACTGGTGGACCTGGTGTGGCCAGCCGCTCGAGGGAATTTACCTCACCCAGGCGGACAGCCGGCTTACCGCTTTCGCCGCTGCCCGGCTCAACGAGCCCGAGCTTGCCGCCCGGGCCTGGGCAAGCTTCTCGGAGGGCGGGGAGCACCTGAACCACGAGTCCGGCTTCACGCTGCGGAAGATCCAGCCGCCGCACGTGCTGCTTACCGTGGACGAGGCGCCCACGGCGTCCACCAACGACACCGCCCAATTCGGCCTCGCCGTGATCCAGAATCTGGCACTGATCGGCGACCACCTGGGCTGACCCGCCTCTGTGAGAACGCGCGACGGCGGCACCCGGTCAGGTGCCGCCGTCGTCCTTTGCAACCCTCCCCGAAGGTGCTCTTTTATCCCCCACCGGGACAGGCTCTGGAAACCGCGGCGCCCAAAAGGTATGTTGGTAAGCATGCTGATGATTTTTACCGACTCATCAGTTTCCGGTTACACAGCAAAGGAGACGTTATGAGCACGAAGGTGGAAAAACGCATTCTGGTGAACGTACCGGTGAGCACGGCTTACAACCAGTGGACCCAGTTCGAGGACTTCCCGCACTTCATGGGCGGGGTTAAGAAGGTCACCCAGCTCAGCGACGACAGGCTGGAATGGGTAGCAGAAATCGGCGGCATCCGCCGGCAGTGGGAAGCCAAGATTCTTGAGCAGGTTCCAGACCGCAGAGTTGCCTGGGCCGCCACGGAAGGCGCCACGAACGCCGGTGCCATCGAATTCGAGGATATCGGGGGCGGCCAGACTTCGGTGCAGCTGACGCTCGAATACGAGCCCGAAGGCCTGATTGAAAAGGTCGGCGACAAGCTGAACGTGGTTGAACGCCAGGCCGAAGCGGACCTGCAGCGGTTCAAGGAGTTCATTGAGGACGAGGGTTACGCCAGCGGTGCCTGGCGCGGCACGGTCAACCCCGGCGCCGCCGTGGGCACGCCCGGCGTGGAAGACGCCGGCGCCTCCCGGGGCGACTCCGGCAAGGCAGGCATCTCCGGGAAGGTGGCCGCCGGACTCGGCGTTGCCGCGGCGGCAGGCGCAGCAGCAGCCATGGCAGCCGGCGGCAACAAGGAGACCACCACCGCAGCAGCCGATGAAACCGTCACCCCAGCCGCTACCGGCGAGCCGGCCACCGTCACGCCGCTTACAACGGACACGACTACGGAAACCGGCACAACGGGAGCCGCCACCACCGGGACTGCAGCAGCCGGCACGACGGCGGCAGCCGGCTCCACCGGTTCGGTCGCCGACTTGGGCGGCGATGACCGCATCGGCCACCCCTTCGACCAGACCAACGGCCTGGTGGACGCTACGGGCGAGTCGGACGAGACGCTTGAAGGTGAGAACCTGAGCGCCGCCGAGCGCCTGCGGGACGACCGCCGGCCGGACGGCGGAGTGCCGCCTGTGGGCGGCAACCTCGGCCAGCACTGACCTCCCGCGCAGCATAACGAAAGCGCCGTCCGCCTCTCCCCCGAGGCGGACGGCGCTTTGCTGTGTACTGCTTACTTGTTTATGCCTTGTTTCTTCTGGGCGCCTGTTACCTGTCAGTCCCTGCGTAGACCACAGACGGTGCAGCAGGCGTTTCCATGCCCTCGCCGATGAAGAAGCTCGGGTGCGGCGGCTGGTTGTAAGCAACGCTCTCGCGTGCCACGCCGGTCCGGTACATGGGATCGTGCATCAGGGTGCGGAGCCGGACCCCAGTGGGCGAGGTGCTGGTGTAGATCCGCAGTTCCGTGCTGTCCGACGACGGGAAGGCCAGTTCTTCGCGCCAGTCGCCCAGCAGGTCGGCCTGGACAGCAGGGTTGCCCTTGGTGTGGTTGTTGGTCCGTGCACCGGTGGCGGTCAGGAGCCTGTCGCTGGTGTTGGTCTCCCAGTTCCACTTGGAGATGGTGGGCACGCCGACGCCTGCGGCGGCATCGAAGTCATGGTCCACAATTTCGCGGAGCAGGTCACCGTCCCACCAGGCCAGGAAGTTGGCAGCGGGGATTTTTTCCGCGATCCGCTCACCCTTGGCCGACATCAGGTAGCCGACCGGGGAGTTCCAGGCAGCGTCCCCGCCCACAGCCCAGCCCTCAGCACCGGCAAAGCGGGGGTCGATGTCCCCCGCTGCACCACGGCCGGTGTCCCTGGCGGCCGGGATGCTCCAGAGCACTTCGCCGGTTGCGGAGTCACGGAAGGTGGCGCCGCGGTTGCCGCTCTGGCTCATGCTCTCGTGCACGGCGAACGTCTCCAGCCCGGGCCGGGACGGATCAAAATCGCTGGTGTGGATGGCGTCGCCGTGGCCCAGCTTGGTGTTGTACAGCGGCTTGCCGTCGTCGTCGATGGTCATGGAACCGAAGACAAACTCGTCCTTGCCGTCCTGGTCAACGTCAGCCACGGAGAGGTTGTGGTTGCCCTGGCCCTTGTATTCGGCACCCGAGGCGTCCGAGTCGAAGGTCCAGCGCTTCACCAGCTTGCCGTCCACCAGGTCGTAGGTGACCAGGACGGTGCGGGTGTAGTAGCCGCGGCTGAACATCATGGACGGCTTTTCGCCGTCGAGGTAGGCCACGCCAGCCAGGAAGCGGTCAACGCGGTTGCCGTAGCCGTCGCCCCAGGCAGACACGTTGCCGCGCGGCGGGTCGTAAGGCACCGTGTCCATCGCTGCGCCGGTGGCGCCGTTGAACACCGTGAGGAATTCCGGCCCGGACAAAATGTAGCCGCCGCTGTTGCGGTAGTCCGCCGCGGGGTCGCCGATCACCGCTCCGGCCCCGTCCGTGGTGCCGTCCGCCGTCTTCATGGACACTTCGGCCTTGCCGTCACCGTCGAAGTCGTAGGCCAGGACCTGGGTGTAGTGCGCGCCGGCACGGATGTTGCGGCCGAGGTTAATGCGCCAGAGCTTGGTGCCGTCCAGTTTGTAGGCATCCACGTAGACGTTGCCCGTGAACCCGGACCTGGAGTTGTCCTGCGCGTTGGAAGGGTTCCAGAGCTGGATGATTTCGTAGCTGCCATCGCCGTCCAGGTCCGCCACCGTGGCGTCATTGGCGGAGTAGGTGTACGGCTTTCCGTCCTTGCTGACGCCGTCCGCCGGCTTATCCAGCTTGATGGACAGTTGGTTCTGGGCCAGCGGCGTGAATTCCGCAGTTAGCTTGTCCTGTCCGTTGCCGTTGCCCACTGTCTTGATGACGTACTTGGAGGCTGCGGTGCCGTCAGGGTCGACGTAGGTGGTGGTGCTGCGGAGGGGCTCTTCGGTGAGCTGGACGCCGTCGCGGATCACGTGGAAGCCCACGCTGTCCTGGTCCAGGCCCAGCATCCGCCAGCCCAGCGTGACGCCCTGGTCCGTCAGCACGGCGACAGGAGCGCGGTCCAGGTTCTCAACCTGGCGCTTGAGCTCTGCCTTCCCGGACTGGCCGGCGCCGTGCTGGGGTTTGCCTGGCCTGGGTTTGCCTGGGCAAGCGGCACGCCGGTGAAGGCCAGCGCTGCCGCCGTCAACGATGCTGCCGCAGCCACCGGGGCAGCTTTCCAGGCCCGGCCGGCGCGGGACGAAAGGGAACATTTTGATGGATAGGGCAAGGAACATCTCCTTTGATGCGGCGGCAGCTGAGTCTGCCGTACGACAGCTTGTAACGTTTCACTCCTGCAGCGGGACCAGCCGTCATATGGAATTGGATGGTTTTGGAAGCAAGAGGAAACGTTTTCTGCCCTTGAGGTGTATCAGCGCATGACAAGGGCGGTCAAGGGGTTGACGGCGCTATATGGGAGAAATTGTTCCAATGCGTCTACTTCTCCGCAAACTCCTGTGATGTTCGCCCCGCTACAGCCTGCAGCAGCGGCACCGTCCGGGCGGGCATGACCTCCACCAAGGACATGGCTGTACTGGTGCGCACGACGCCGGCCACGGCCAGCATGCTGTTGGTGACCCTGTGCAGGTCGGCCGGGTCCCTCGCGGCCACTTTCGCGAGCAGGTCCGCGTCGCCCGTGGTGGCGTGCATCTCGATGATCTCCGGAATGGTGCGCAGTGCCTGCATCGCTTCGTCGCTGGCGGACTGGCTGATGGAAATCGAAATGAACGCAATGAGCGGCAGGCCCAGCGCTTCGGTGCGGACCCGCTGGCTGAAAGGGGCAAGGCTGCCGTCGTTGACCAGGCGGCGGAGCCTGGCATGGACCGTATTGCGGGCCACGCCAAGCGCCCGCGACAGGGAAAGGACGGTGGCCTGCGGGTCCCGGTCCAGTGTGAGGAGGATCTCCGCGTCGAGGGAGTCGATCAGGTGCATACTGAGCATTTTGTCACCGTCTTCTCATCACTGGCCCCGATCTGTCCTGCTGGAACCAGCCCTGTTGCGCATCCGCACTGAGGTGCCCCACCATGCTTGCATGACCAGCATCCAGCCCGAAACGTCGGCACCCGGGCTTCGTGCCGCCGTGGCAAAACTCCCCGCATACGTTGCCGGCAAGAGCGCGGAGTCGGGACTGACCGCTGCCCTGGCCTCAAACGAGAGCCACTTCGCTCCCCTGCCGTCCGTCGTCGCCCTGATCTCGGCGGAGGCCGGCCGGATACACCGGTACCCGTCCATGGGCGCGGTGGAGGCCCGCGACGCGATTGCCCGCCACCATGGCGTGTCCGCCGACGAAATCGCCGCCGGACCGGGCAGCTCCGGGGTGCTGCAGCAGATCATCTCCGCCGTCTGCGACCATGGCGACGAGGTGGTCTTCGCGTGGCGTTCGTTCGAGGCGTACCCCATCCTGGTCACCGTCGCCGGGGCTGTGCCGGTTCCCGTCCCGCTGCTGGAGAACGAACACCACGACCTGGAGGCCATGAACGCGGCCATCACGGACCGGACCCGCCTGGTGCTCCTGTGCTCCCCCAACAACCCCACGGGCGTTTCCATCGAAGCCGATGCGCTGGAGCAGTTCCTCCGGTCTGTGCCGCCGAGGGTCCTGGTGGTACTGGACGAGGCCTACATCGAATACCAGCGCGGGCCGGGCCTGGACGCCCTGGATCTCTACCGCCGGTATCCGAACCTGTGCATCCTTCGGACGTTCTCCAAGGCTTATGGGCTGGCCGGGCTGCGGATCGGCTATGCCATCGCCCGGCCAGCCCTGGCCGACGGTCTCCGCCGCACCGCCATCCCCTTCGGCGTCAACCGGATGGCCCAGGCCGCTGCGGTGGCGTCGCTTGCTGCTGAAGACGAAATCCTGGCTAGGACCAATGCGGTCGCGGAAGAACGGACCCGGGTTGTTGCTGCCCTCCGCAGCTTCGGCTGGGTCGTGCCGGACAGCCAGGCCAACTTCTACTGGCTCCGCGCCTCCGATGAGCTGCGCGACCAGTTGCTCACCGCCTTGTCCGACGCCGGCATCCTGGCCAGGGGCTATGCCGGCGACGGCGTCCGCATCACCTTGGCGGACAGGGACACCAACGACCGCGTTCTCGCGGTGCTGTCCGCGCGCGAAAGGTTCGCGGACCAGTGAGCACTTCCACTGTTAACGCTGAGCCCGCTACGGCTGACTCACCCGCAGAGCAAGGCAGGACGACGGCGGCACCCGCCGCGCCGCCGTCGGCCGTCCGCCATTCCCTGCTTGAGGACCTCCTGGGGATTCTCACCGGCACGTTCGCCGCGTCCCTGGGCCTGTTCCTGCTCAAGTCGAGCGAGGCAGTCACCGGCGGGACGGCCGGCCTGGCGCTGCTGCTCAGCTACAGGCTGACGCTGCCTTTCGGCGTGATCTTCTTCTGCGTGAACCTGCCGTTTTTTGGCCTGGCGGTTTGGAAGAAGGGGTGGGACTTTGCCCTGCGCACCGGTGCCGCCATATCCCTGGTTTCGGTCATGGCCAGCCTGCATCCGTGGGCTCTGGGTCCGCTGGATATCCAGCCCGTGTACGGCGTGCTGGGCGGAAACCTGCTCGCCGGCGTTGGACTGCTCATCCTCTTCCGGCACAAGTCCAGCCTGGGCGGCTTCAACATCCTTGCCCTGCTGCTGCAGGAGAAACTTGGGTGGCGGGCCGGTTACGTGCAGATGGTGCTGGATGTGGCGATTGTGCTCTCGGCGCTGGCGCTTGTTCCGCCGCTGATGGTGCTGCTCTCCGCAGCCGGGGCCGTCCTGCTGAATCTCATCCTGGCACTGAACCACCGGCCCGGACGCTACCTCGGAAAGTAGCGGCCGGGGGGAACGTAGCCGTCTCGGGTCCGTGAGGCGGTTTTGCTTGCCGTCCGGGCACCCCAGAACGCCCCGCAAAGGCATCAGGGCGCCCATTCTGCTTACAATCGAAACCTCAAACAACTACTGAGGGATCCATGAAGAAATTCGCCACAGCCCTGATCGCCGCCGGAATCGTTGTCTCCGCAACGGCCTGCACTGCCACGAACCAGCTCACCACCGCGGAAACCTGCGAGCGGATCCAGTCCGTTGTGTCGAACCCGGCCAACAACGCCGGCAAGACCGGCATGAACCGCCTGGCCAACCAGATCCGCCCCATCCACGAGGTCGCCTCTGACGACCTCAAGGGTGCCCTCGAGTCGATCATTGAATACACCGATGAGCAGGCCAAGGAAACCCCGGACGAGGCGAAGCTTGCTGAACTCCAGTCAGGCTACGAGGAAGCGGGCAGCACCTACAGCCGTTTCTGCAGCTGATTCCAGCCGCAGCTTTCGCTGCGTGGGCCCGGCTACTTCAGGGTGGCCGGGTCCGTGTTCGCCCCGCAAAGAATGACGGCGACCCGCTCGCCGGCCCCTGCGACGTAGGCGCCGCAGGTAAGGGCGGCATATGCGGCAGCGGCCCCATGCTCCACCACGATCCGGTAGTCATCCCACAGCTTCAGGCGGGCTTCGATAATGTCCGTGTCGGACACCAGGACGCTTTCGACGCCGGTGCGGCCCGCTACGGAGAAGCCGATGTCACCGATGCGGCGGGCGCCCAGGGAGTCGGCCGCGATCCCGGAAACGGGTACGTCCACCGGCGCTCCCGCGGCCAGGGCGGCATGCAGCGTGGGAGCCGTATAGGGCTCCACCGCCACCACCTTGGCACGACCCTCCACCGCTGCGGCCATTCCTGCCATCAAGCCGCCCCCGCCCACGGCAACCAGGACGGTATCCAGCCCGCCCACCTGGTCCAGCAGTTCCACGCCGACGGCGCCGGCACCTGCCGCGATTTCCGGTTGGTCATAGGCGTGGCAGTAGACTGCTCCGGTTTCCTGGGCGTGGGTGATGGCGGCCTGGTAGGCCTCCGCGTACTCAGCCCCGCCCTGCACCACTGTTGCCCCGATGGCCTTGAGCTTCTGGAGCTTTACAGCGGGGGCGGCGGCCGGGACGAACACTGTTGCCGGCACTCCCAACTGCGCGGCGGCGTAGGCGTTCGCCACTCCTGCGTTGCCGCCGGAGGCCACCACGAGGCCGACGTCCGGCTTCAGCTCACCGCGTTCCTTGGCGGCGAGCACCCGGTTGAGGGCGCCGCGGGCCTTGAAGGTTCCGGTGTGCTGCGTGTATTCGCATTTGAACCAGACCGGGCCGGGAAAAACTCCGGGGTCGCCTTCAACGACAGGCGTCAGCCGGGTGAGGCCGGCTGTCCTGAGTACCGCCTGTTCAACGTCGGCGCGGGTGATCATAGGCGGATCAGACCTCGTCGTCCCAGGTTCCCGGCTCCGACAGCGCTTCCTCGGGCTTGTGCTCACTGGGCGGTTCACCGCTGCCGGCAAAGGAGGCCGGCACGGTTCCGGCGGCGTGGACCTGCTGTTCTTCGCGGATGTTGCCGGCGTGCGGGAGCTCAGGGTGCTGGCCTGCCTGCGGGGCCTGCTTGGCTTCCTTTGCCTCGTCCGGGTCACCCGGGCCGCGAAGGTCTGCGGTGTTCTGCGGCTCGTCGTTGCTAGCAGTCATGGTTCTGCCTTTCGCTTGGGTACTGGCCTGTCACCGGCACGGAAACCCGCACCGCTCTCCAGCCTACGGGGTGCGCACCTGCGACAGCGGAAACTCTGGGCGGCGGGAATCACTGCAGGAGTGTTGCGCCCGTAAACTGTGGAAAGTGCCCTGAACCTGTGAAGTACCACTCACCCGGGACTTCCATGGCCCTCCCGGCGTTTAACCGTTGGCGAAAGGAGGCCGCGTGATCATTGTCCTGACCGGGATAGACGGCTCGGGGAAGTCAACTGCGGCCGCAGCCCTTGTCTCGGCCGTGCGCAGGGCTGGTGGCCGAGCAGTCCTGCTGAACAACCATGCCGGCAGGCGCAGCATGTCGGTCCTGGGCGCCAGGCTGGGAATCCGGCTGCCGGACCGGCTTGCCGACGCCATGGAGACCAACTTTCGGGTGTGGAACGTGCTGGCCAACCACCTGCGGGCCAGGTTCTTTGGCGGGCTGGTGGTGATGGACCGGCACCTGTACTGCCAGCTGGCCCTCCGTGAAACCAAAGGCCTGCCCCGCGGCCGCTTCCTTCCGTGGCTACTGAAAACACTGCCCGCCCCTGATGCGGTAGTGCACCTGGAGATAGATCCTGTGAAAGCACACCGCCGCATCGTTGCCCGGGGTACGGACGCCGAGACATTGGAGGACCTCGTCGCTTTCGACAACGGTTACCGCCGGCTGCCTGAATACGAAAGCTTCGTGAAGGTTGACGCCTCACTGCCCGCCGGGAAGCTGGCGCAACGCCTGGCCGGGGTGGTCGATCAGGTTCCTACTCGCACTGCTGCTGGGCGGCACCCGCTCTCCCGCCCATGACCTGATGCCGCGCCCAATTGCCGAAAGGGAGGGGCGGGAGGACACCAGGGTCCGCCCGCCCCTCCTATAAGGAACGCTCGGGCTAGCGTGATGCCGTCGGCGAGGGCGAGGTGGTCTCGCTCTCTTCCGTCTCCGTTGCCATTGGTGAGGCTGTACCGATCGGCGGGGACGTGCTGGTGGAACCGGACGTGGAAGTGGAAGTCGCGCTGCCGCCGTCGGCCTTCTGGAGAACCTCGTTGATCAGGTCCTCAAGTTCCTTCTGGTCGGTGTCGCCCAGGTCGGCGCCGCTCTTGGTGGCGACCACCAGCAGCCGGCCCTCGGCCGCGGAAACCTGCATCAGCTTCTGCTGGTTCTCACCACTCCGGGTACTGAGGGAGCCGAAAGTCTGCTCCGCGTCGGTCTCCGCCTGGAGCTCCTCGCTGGTCACCTCATACGTCTGGCCCAGGGCCTGGACGGAGAAGTTGGCGCACTGGTCCATCTTGCCGCTGATGTCGGTCAGGACGTCCACGGCGTCCGGCCCCTCGCTGCCGGACTGTGCGGAAAGGGTGCGCGGCTGGTCGCCTTCGGAAAGTGCAACTGCAACATCACCGGTTTCCACCGTATTCAGCAGTCCCGCCGTGGCGATGTCCTTGCAGTCTTCGGGGTCCACGGTTGCCGTGCTGAGCAGCAGGTTGGCGATGTTGCCGCCCCGGTCCACCTGTTCCTTGGAGTACAGCTTCAGCTCGTTGCCGTCCCCGTCCGTCATGCCTGAGATCAGTTCGCGGAGTTCGTCCTCGCTGTAGACCTCGGCTTCAGCGGTTTCCGACGCGGTTGCCGAAGCCGTTTCCGTGGCCGTGGGGCTGGCAGCCCCTCCGCCGCCACCGCCCGTGCAGCCGGCCAGGGCAATCAGCGCTGCCGTCATCAATCCAAGCGCAGGTACTTTTCGCATCAGGTACAACCCCTCGTTGAAATAGGAAGCATGCTTAGTGTTCTCAGCGTAAAGGGGATCGATGCGGAGAGTGAAATAACGGAGCAGTAACTATCAGCAGGAACATGCCGCGGAAGTCCGGCCCCATAGTCCTGTGGAATAATCCGAATCGCAGCCAGCTCCGGGGCAGGATGGGGCTGGTAGCTAACGCATGTGCTGAGACCAGGAGACCCGTACACCGTGCGCAATGAGCTGATTTTTCGCGGGCGCCTTGTCTCGGCGACCATGGATGTGGCGGACGGCCTGTTGGCGGTCGACGGCGGACTGGTCAACTACGCCGGGCCAGCGTCGAAATTTCCCGGCCAGCCTGCGCACGCCCACGGAGGAGAACAGCAGCGCATCCTCCTGCCTGGGCTGGTGGACCTGCACTGCCACGGCGCCCTGGGCTCGGACTTTTCGGGCGGTTCCCTCGACGGCGCCCGCTCCGCCGCCCGCTACCTGCACTCCAGGGGAACCACCACGCTGCTGGCCAGCCTGGTCACCGCGACGCCGGATGACCTGTTCCGGAACCTCGAGGCGCTGCGGACTTTGACGAATGAAGGGCTGGTTGCCGGAGCGCACCTGGAAGGGCCCTTCCTCTCGCAGGAGCAGTGCGGTGCCCATGACCCGGCGCTGCTCCTGGAGCCGGACGCCGCGCTGATGGCCCGCCTGCTCGACGCCTCGGGTCCGCACCTGGTGTCCGTGACACTCGCGGCCGAGCTTTCCGGCGCGGTGAAGCTGGCGGAAATGCTGGCGGTGCGGGGCATTATTCCATCGTTGGGCCATACCGCTGCGGATGTCAGCACCGCGGCCGCGTTCCTCGAGGCGGCAGCCGCGGGACTGGCCGCACCTTCGAATCCAACAGGAAGGGTGAGGCCCACCGTCACGCACCTGTTCAATGCCATGCCCAGCTTCCACCACCGCTCCCCCGGGCCGGTCGCCGCCAGCCTCAGTGCAGCCCGTGCCGGCAATGCCGTGGTGGAGCTGATTGCCGACGGAGTCCATCTCGCACCAGAGACAGTCAAGTTGGTGTTCGAGCTGGTGGGGGCAGAAAACATTGCACTCGTCACGGACTCCATGGCCGCCACTGGCCTGCAGGCTGGCCACTACCGGCTTGGTGCCATGGCAGTCACGGTGGAGGGCGGCGAGGCCCGGGTGGACGGCAGCGGCGCGATCGCCGGCGGGACGGCCACCCTGCTCGACGTCGTGCGTGCCGCCGTGGCGGCAGGAGTCACACTGCAGGAAGCCACGACGGCGGCAAGTGCCGTCCCTGCGTCCGTCCTGGGACTGTCCGGGCAGGTTGGCGACCTCCGTGAGGGCATGCATGCCGACGTCGTGGTGGTGGACGAGGATCTTCAGCTCGCCGGAGTGCTGCGCCGGGGAGAGTGGGCCACACCTCCCGCGTGGGGCACCTAGCCATCAATGCTGGCCCCAGATGTTTGCGCGCGGGGTAACTGGCCTTCGGTTGTCCGCCGTGTGCCCCTTGGCACACTCCGGATGTGAGCCCACCAGATGGGAGCCCCA
>NZ_VAHM01000014.1 GCF_005796185.1 Pseudarthrobacter sp. NamB4 | reverse complement strand
ACCGAAATCAAGGTCTCGTTCTGGATCTGGTTCATCGGCGGCATACTGGGCATGCTCGGCGGGCTCCTGGGAATGCTGGCGTCCCTGGTGCTTTTTTCGGCAGCACCCTCTACCGCTGCCGCCGTCGTCACCCTGATGCTGCTGGCCGCCGCGGTGGGGGCTATGCAGATGGTCCTTGCGGTCAGGATGAAAGCCGGCAGGAACTGGGCACGACTGGCGCTGACGGCACTGTCCGGGGCCACCCTGGTACTGGCCGTGGCCAATGGCGCCATGGGCGTGGGACAGGCTGGCAACTGGGTTGCCTTCCTCATCAGCCTGGTTGCCGCGGCGCTTCTTTGGCTGCCAGCGTCCCGGGCCTATTTTGCGGCATCGGCAGCGCGGCGGAATACCTCTGCCGAATGATCCCCTAGCCGCCCGCCCGGGGGGTACGGTGGACTTAAGCCATGCTGGGGGTAGGGTACAGGACCGATCCCGGCAGCCTACCTGCAACCCGACATGCCAAAGGACCGCTGATGAGCACACCCCCCGTCCCGCCTCCCGTCCCGAACGATCCCGAGTCCGGCGGCGAGGCTCCCCGCTATGGCCAGAACGCGCCGCAGTATGGCCAGTCCGGCGCACCCCAGTACGGGCAGAACCCGCCGCAGTACGGCCAGAACTCCGGCACACCCCAGTACGGGCAGAACGCACCCCAGTACGGGCAGAACCCTCCGGCAGCTCCAGGCTACGGGCAGCAGCAGTTCGGCCAGTCACCGTACGGCCAGTCCCCATATGCCCAGTACCCGTCGGAGCAGCCGCAGCCGTCCGGAACCGGTGGCGTTCCCAAGCTGGTGAACATTTCCTTCTGGCTGTTGATCGCGTCTGCAGTGATCTTCGTGATTTCCACACTGACCGGCCTGGCCACCCTGGACGATCCCATGTTCCGGGATGTGTTCGAAGACCAGGTTGAGGGCAGCGGGGCCGGCGTCACCTACGAGGATATGAAGGGCGTTATTGCCGGAACCCTGGTGGTGTTCGCCATCATCGGCCTGGCGCTGTATCTCCTGGTGGCGTTCTTTGTCCGCAAGGGCAAGAACTGGGCCCGTATCCTGGGCACCGTCTTCGCGGCGCTTTCGGTTCTGGGACTCTTCGGCCCGCCCAGCATCGCCACCCTGGGCACCCTGCTGGGAATCGCGGCCATTGTGCTGCTGTACCTGCCGGCGGCCGCTCCCTATTTCCGGCGACAGCAGCCGTTTGCCAACCCGTACGGCGGCGGCATGGGCAACCCGTACGGCCGGTAAGAGGCGCACGAACCACCCCTGCGGGCGTGGGTCCCCAGCCGCCGAATGCTAGGCGGTCTGTTCCGGGGCCTGCGCCCGCTGCGCGTGGTAGGCCAGGATCTGCAGTTCGGTGGCCATGTCCACCTTGCGGAGGTTGACCCCCTCCGGAACCTGGAGCATCACCGGGGCGAAGCTCAGGACGCTGTGGACCCCGGCCGCCACTACCCGGTCGCACACATCCTGGGCAACAGCGGCGGGCAGGGCAAGCACCACCATGTTCGCTCCGGTGCGGTGCAGCACGGTCTCCAGGTCGGCCACGTCGCTGACGCGCAGCCAGCCCACCTCATTACCTATCACCATCTGGTCGGCATCAAAGATGGCCACGACGTCGAACCCGCGGGATTCGAAGCCGCCGTACCGTGCCAGCGCCTTGCCCAGGTTACCGGCCCCGACGATGGCGACTTTCCAGTCATGCGTTAAGCCAAGGGCGGCGGCGATGTGCCGGCTCAGGTACTGCACCTCGTAGCCCACGCCCCTGGTTCCGTAGGAACCGACATGGGAGAGGTCCTTGCGCAGCGTCGACGAACTGACGCCGGAGGCCTCTGCCAAAGACTCGGAGGAGACCCGTTCCACGCCCTCGGCCAGGAGGGTATTGAGCGCGCGAAGGTAAAGGGTCAGCCGCGCCACTGCAGCGGGCGGAATCTGCTTGGCACCGGGGGCGGCTGCGGCACCAGCGGCGGAAGCGGAGTCAGGCAGGTCCGGGACAGCGTGGGGAGTTGAATCCAGCGAACTCACCCGTCCCTCCCTCGCATTGCGTTGTGACTCCACTCTAGAGCCCCGCCCGCGATGGCAACAAAGCAGGTGGCACCATTGTTCGCGCCGTCATGGATACCGCCGCCCTACTGCGCCATGGCCCGTTGGAGCACCCGTTCAAGCCGGGCTTCGTCAATCTTCCAAAAATCCCGCTGCACGCCATTCACCAGGACCACCGGAATCTCCTCCGCGAAGCGCTTACGAAGTTCCGGCTGGTGGTCCACCGGCTCTTCCGTCCACTCAAGCCCCAGGGCGGCGGTAACCCGCCCGACGGCGTCGCGCGCGTCCTGGCAAAGGTGGCAGTCTGCTTTGGTGATGAGGACAACGCGGGGTGTGGCCATTCCTTAACCGTATCCCCGTTCGCGGTGCCCGGCGACGCCCGGGTGCAGCAGCGCAAGGGGATGCAGAGCGGATTGACTAGACTCAACTCCATGCCCGAGGAGAAATACGTCGCCGTAGTCACCAAGCCGGTTGCTGCGCCGCAGCCGGGCGAGGCGGCGTTTTTCGATGTGGACAACACCCTGATGCGCGGCGCCAGCCTCTTCCACGTGGCACGCAAGATGCACCAGCGCGGCGCGTTCACCATGGCCCAGGCGGCCGGCTTCGCATGGAAGCAGTTCAAGTTCATGGCCCGCGGAGAGAACATGGACGACGTCCACGCAGTCCGCGACTCAGCCCTGACCCTGGCAGCCGGCATCACCGTAAAGGACATCAAGGCCCTCGGCGAGGAAGTCTACGACGAAATGATCGCCTCCAGGATCTGGCCTGGCGCCAAGGCCCTCGCTGAGCAGCACCTGCGGGTGGGGCGGCGGGTGTGGCTGGTGACGGCCACCCCCATCGAGGTGGCCACGGTGATCTCCACCCGGCTGGGGCTCACCGGCGCCCTGGGCACTGTGGGCGAAATATCGGACGGGATGTACACGGGCCGGCTGGTGGGGGACATCCTGCACGGCTCCGCCAAGGCAGTGGCGGTGCAAGGCATTGCGGAGGCCGAAGACCTGGACCTGAGGCGCTGCTGGGCCTACAGCGACTCCTACAATGACATCCCGCTGCTGTCCCTGGTGGGCCACCCGGTGGCCATCAACCCGGATTCCCGCCTCCGCCGCCATGCGCGGGACCACAACTGGCCCGTCTACGACTTCCGGGCAGGACGCCGGGCAGCTACGTTCGGCCTCAAGGCTGCGACGGCCGGCGGCGCCGTCTACGGACTGTGGAAAGGCTTCGCCCGCATCCGCGGCCCGCGGGTCTAGCTCCCGGAAACAGAAATGCCCGCCGCCTTGATGGCGACGGGCATTTCTACGCTGTCCGAAGTATCTCTACTTCTTGTTGCGGCGCTGGTGACGGGTCTTGCGAAGCAGCTTGCGGTGCTTCTTCTTGGCCATACGCTTGCGACGCTTCTTAATAACTGAACCCACGAAAGTTCCTTACCAAACTAGATGCAGTACCTGTCTGATGGAAATGGTTCGTGGACGAGGCTACGAACTGAACAACTGACAGATTCTTACAATGACGTAAAACGTTCCTTAACAGGGTACCGCTTCCGGGAGCCCGCTCAGGACAGGCTTGTCAGGCGGTCTCTGTGTGGCCGTCCACCACGGCACCCTTGAGGTACTGCTCCACGGCCTGTTCCGGAACCCGGTAGGAGCGGCCGAACCGCACTGCCGGCATCTCACCGGAGTGGACCAGCCGGTACACCGTCATCTTGGAGACGCGCATGACCTGGGCTACTTCAGCCACGGTAAGGAACTTCGCGTTGGAGAAGTTCTGTTCTGCCGACATTTCCCTATATTCCTTTGCTGACGGATGGACAACAGTGACCCCAGGTACGTGCCAATGCGGTGTTCCGATGCTGAGCCATCCACCAACCACCTATCCAGATACTTTAGATGTTCATGTGGCAGAAGTGAAAGTAGCGGAAGCCCCTAATTAGCTTCCCTCCGCTTGCGTGCACTGGCGGCGAGCTGGTCCAGTACGGAAACGGAAACGTCCCAGTCCATGCAGGCATCAGTGACGCTCTGGCCGTACACCAGGTCCGACCGTCCCGCGGCATGAGCGGCGACGTCGAGGTTCTGGGCGCCGCCCACCAGAAAGCTTTCGAGCATGACGCCGGCAATGGCCTGCGCGGAGGCGCCGCCGTCATCGAGCTGCGCCCCGATCTCCAGTGCCACTTCGGCCTGGCGGTGGTGGCTCTTGCCGCTGTTGGCGTGGCTGGCATCGACAATGAGGCGCGGGTTCAGCCGCTTGCCGGCCAGCTTGGCCGAGGCAGCTTCGACGTCGGCCGCTGAGTAGTTCGGCCCCTTCCGTCCGCCCCGCAGGATGACGTGGGTGTCAGGGTTTCCGGCGGTGGCCACGAGTGCTGCCCGCCCGTCGCCGTCAATCCCGAGGAAGGCCTGGGCGGCAGCGGCGGCACCGCATGCGTCGATGGCCACCTGGAGGTCCCCGTCGGTTCCGTTCTTGAAGCCGATGGGCATGGAGAGGCCCGAGGCGAGCTGCCGGTGGATCTGGCTTTCGGTGGTCCGGGCCCCGATGGCGCCCCAGGAGATCAGGTCCGCCATGTACTGCGGGCTGATCGGTTCGAGGAACTCCGTGGCGGTGGGCAGCCCCAGCGCGGTGACCTGCTGCAGGAAGTGCCTGGCGGCGCGGAGGCCGGTCACCATGTCATGGCTGCCGTCCAGCCGTGGATCGTTGATCAGGCCCTTCCAGCCCACGGTGGTGCGCGGCTTTTCGAAGTAGGTCCGCATGACGATCAGCAGGTCTTCCCGGTGTTTCTCGGCCTGGCTGACCAGGCGGCGGGCGTACTCCAGCCCCGCCTCGGGGTCATGGATGGAGCAAGGGCCAACGATCACCAGGAGGCGGTCGTCCAGGCCGTCCATGACAGCGCGGACTTCGTCGCGTCCGCGTTCGACGACGTCAGTAACGCTGGCGTCCAGCGGCAGTTCCGCGATGAGTTCGGAGGGTGTGGGCAGCGCCGTGAATTCGCTGACGCGCAGGTTCGACGTCGACTGTACGGCTTTGGTGCCGGCGGTGGTGCTTGCGGGGGCTGTTGCGGTGCTCATGGTGTGGTCCTGTTCCAGATGGGAAGCGGGCCCGGATCAGAACCCGCCGGAGAAACGGCGAAGGGCAGAGAATAATCTCTGCCCTGTTGGCTCTGAAGGAAAGTTGGATGCGTGTCAGTTAGACGCGGGCCCCTCCAGAGCCAACGAAAAATACGCATACCAACGGTTAGTCATGCCTTGAACCATAGCGGGAGCATCGCTGCACGGCAAAACTGTTACGCCGCCTCCCTGGTCAGCCGCGCCACCAGCTCCGCATGCTTCTGGTCAGTCAGCCGGTACCAGTACATGATTCCGACAGATGCCAGCACCAAAACGCCGGGCAGCAGGCCGGCAGCAGCCCGGATGGCGAGCGTGGCCGACGCGGACTGCTCCGGCACCCCGGATGCGTAGCCGCCCAAGGCAAGGGAGAAGGCCACCAGGCCGGCGCCGAACCCCATGCCGAGCTTCCTCGTGGCGGCCAGGAGCGCGTAATTGATCCCCTGCACGCGGACCCCGGTTTTCCACTCGCCGTACTCCACGGTGTCCGCAATGAGCGCCCACGTAACGATACTGACGGATGCTGAGGCAAGGAGCCCCAACAGCAGGCCGGCCAGGCCAACCAGGGGCGCGTCCACCGGGGCAAGGAAGACCAGCACGCCGCCGGCCCCGCCAAGGCTGGCCCCCGCGCTGTACACGGCCCGTTTGCCCCAGCGCGCGACCGGACGCGGGATGAAGACGGCCAAGGCGAGGGTGATGACCACCTGGGCGCCGGCCATGACGGGGAACAGGTCAACACGGGACAGGACGTCACGAAGGTAGTAGAACTGCGCTGCGCCGGTGGCTGACGTTCCGGTGACGAACAGGACGGAGCTGACGCACAGGATCAGCAGCGGGGAGTTGGCTCTCAGGGCTGTGACGCTCTGCCTGAACGTGATCTTGGGGATGCTCCCTGGAACCTGCTCAACGCAGACAACCCCGGTAAGGAAGTAGAGGGCTGAGCCCAGCACCGCGAACGCAAGGGTCAGCCATGTGAAGATCTGCTGCATGTCCTGGCCCGCGCCGAGGAGCGGGGCGATGAAGAAGCCAAGGGTGGCTCCCACCGACAGCCCGCCGATGGTGCGCGCGCCGCCGAGCCGTGCACGTTCCTTGGCGTCCTGGGTCATGGCGCCCACGAGGCAGCCATAAGGCACGTTGACCATGCTGTAGGCAACGCAGACCAGGCCGTAGGTGCAGTACGCATAGAGCAGTTTCAGGGACGGGTCCACGTCGGGAACGTGGAACACCGCCACGCTCAGCAGCAGGGGAACGAAGCCGAACATCAGGAAGGGGCGGAACTTGCCCCAGCGCCTGCTGTGGACGCGGTCCACGATCCGGCCGGCGGCAACGTCCGTGAAGGCGTTGAACACCCGGGCCAGCAGCAGCAGGGTGCCCGCCGCTGCTGCCCCGATCCCCGCAACATCTGTGTAGTAGACAAGCAGGAACATGTTCCCAGTACTGATGATCATGCTGTTGGCGGCATCGCCGGCGCCGTAGCCGAAGACGCTGAGCCTGCTGAGTCTCTTCATTGCTTCCTTATTCCTGCGCGGGCTGGGAAACCGTTTTCTGGACCCGCAGAAGGAAACTTACCCCAAAATTTTGCGCAGAAACAGCAGTTGCCGGATCCACTGGTGTTCCTGGCCGCCCTCGTGGTTGTTGAACCTGTAGACCTCGATGTCCTTGGCGGGGCCGTTGCCTGACGAACCCGCGGTGCCGGAACCGTAGGCATTGAAGCTGGCGAAGACGGTGAAGGGCGGACAGGTGCCACCGGAGTAGCCCACGTAATGGACTATTACCGGCAGGGCGGCCTCCGGCTCCCGGTGGGCGGGAAAATGCAGCCAGCCTTTGACTGGGGCCCCGCCGTAGCCGGAGAAGGTGACGTCGAAGGTGTCGATCACCGAGAGGGTTCTCCACCGGTTCAAAGCTTGCCCGAAGCGGGAAAGCCCTGGCTTCCCGAATCGTCCCATCCGGGAAATGGTGCAGGTCCGCCGGCGGCGTTGTCCGACGCGTAGGTGCGGAGCTGTTCGAGTGGAAGGTCAAAGAGCGGCATTGCTATCCATTCCTATGCTTGAAAGCTCAGGCACGAAGACCTGCAGGTCATGGCTGCGCACTACCAGTTCCCGCAGTTCCGCGAGGCCACCCGTGACGTAGCCCGCGGCGCTTGCCTGCACCAGGATGTTGCCCAGGGCTGTGGCTTCCACCGGACCTGCCACCACTTTCCTGCCCGTTACATCCGCAGTCAGCTGGCACAGCAGCCTGTTCAGCGAGCCGCCGCCCACCACGTGCACCACGTCCACTGACCGGTCGGCCAGCCGCTCCGCATCCCGGATGGTGCGGGCGTAGCCGGCGGCGAGGCTGTCCATGATGCAGCGGGTGATGGCGGCCGGATCATCCGGCAGCACGTCTCCCGCGCGGCGGACCGCTGTCCTGATCCGTTCCGGCATGTTGTCCGGAGCGATGAAGTACGGATCGTCAGGGTTGATCTGCGGACCGCCAGGCGGCAGCGCAGCCGCGGCGGTCAGCAGCACCGTGAGCTCGGGCCTGCATCCCTCCTGGACCCAGGTCCGCTGGCATTCGCTCAGCAGCCACAGCCCGCCCATGTTCTTCAGGTAGCGGACGGTGCCGTCCACGCCCCGCTCGTTCGTGAAGTTCGCCTTCCGGCTGGCCTCGGTGAGGACCGGATGCTTGAGCTCAAGTCCTACCAGGGACCAGGTGCCGGATGAGATGTATGCGAAGTACTCCTCCTGGGCGGGGACTGCGGCGACGGCCGATGCGGTGTCGTGCGAGCCCACGGCCACCACTGGGGTGTCCGGCGCCAGGCCCACCTGCGCGGCAATTTCGGGCAGGAGGGTCCCGACGGTTTCACCGGGCTGGACCAGCGGCGGGAACAGGTCCTTGGGCAGGCCAAGGGCGGTGAGGAATTCAGTGGCCCACTCCCCCGCCACCGCGTCAAACAGTCCCGTGGTGGAGGCATTGGTGGCCTCAGTCCGGCGCCGGCCGGTGAGCTGGAACGCGATCAGGTCCGGGATGAGCAGCGCCTGCAGCCCGTCAAGATCATGTTCCATGGCCAACTGATAAAGGGTGTTGAACTGCAGGAACTGCAGCCCCGTGGTGGCGTAAAGGCGGGCCGGGTCCAGTTTCCGGTGGACGGGTTCGACGGCGGCACGGCTGCGGTCGTCACGGTAGCTGTAGGGCTGGGCGGTGAGCTTTCCATCAGCGTCCACCAGCCCGTAGTCCACGGCCCAGGTGTCGATGCCGATGCTTGCCACCCGCTCGCCCTGCACGGCGGCCACTGTGGCTGCAGCGGTCAGGCCCTGGAGCACCTCGGCGAACAGCGCGTCGAAGTCCCAGCGGAGACTGCCGTCGATCTCCACCACGCCGTTGGGGAACCGGTGCACCACCTCGAGTTCAACAGCGCCTTCGGCGAGTCTGCCCAGGATGACGCGGCCGGAGGAAGCACCGATATCCACCGCGGCAAAAACGCGGGAAGCGGGAGCGGCGGAAACCGCCCCGGCCTGGGTCGGGGCGGTTTCCCTGTTCTGCTGCGCGCTCATCGCAGGAAGGCTGCGGCCACTCCGGCGTCCACGGGGATGTGCAGGCCGGTGGTGTGGGACAGTTCGTTGCTGGTGAGCACGGCGGCGGCGTTGGCCACGTGCTCGGGCAGGACTTCACGCTTGAGCAGGGTGCGCTGGGCGTAGTACTCGCCCAGCTTCTCCTCGTCCACGCCGTACACGGCGGCGCGCTTTGCGCCCCAGCCGCCGGCGAAGATGCCGGAGCCGCGAACCACGCCGTCGGGGTTGATGCCGTTGACGCGGATGCCGTGCTCACCGAGTTCGGCTGCGAGCAGGCGCACCTGGTGGGCCTGGTCTGCCTTCGTGGCGGAGTAGGCGATGTTGTTCGGGCCGGCGAACACGGAGTTCTTGGAGGAAATGTAGATGATGTCCCCGCCCAGGCCCTGGGCGATCATCACCTTGGCTGCGGCTTTGGCCACCAGGAACGAGCCCTTGGCCATGACGTTGTGCTGCAGGTCCCAGTCCTTCTCGGTGGTTTCCAGCAGCGGCTTGGAGATGGACAGGCCGGCGTTGTTGACCACCAGGTCCACACCGCCGAATGCCAGCACGGCGGCGTCGATGGCGGTGGCGACCTGCGCCTCGTCTGTGACGTCAGCCTGGACACCGATGGCGACGTCCGGGCCGCCGAGTTCCTCGGCCACCTTTTCCGCGTTCTCCAGGTTCAGGTCGGCGATGACCACGCAGGCGCCTTCGGCAGCGAGGCGGGTGGCGATGGCCTTACCGATGCCGGACGCTGCGCCGGTCACCAGGGCGATGCGGGTGGCGTGCGACTTCGGCTTGGGCATGCGGACCAGCTTGGCTTCCTCAAGCGCCCAGTACTCGATCCGGAACTTCTCGGATTCCTCGATGGGTGCGTAGGTGGAGATCGCCTCGGCGCCGCGCATGACGTTGATGGCGTTGATGTAGAACTCGCCGGCAACACGGGCGGTCTGCTTGTTCGCGCCGTAGGAAAACATGCCCACGCCCGGAACCAGCACGATGGCCGGGTCCGCACCGCGCAGGGCCGGGCTGTTCTCGTCCGCGTGGCGGTCGTAGTAGGTCCGGTAGTCCTCGCGGTAGTCCGCGTGCAGCTCGTGCAGGCGTGCGATGGAGTCCTCGATGGACGCATCGGCGGGCAGGTCCAGGATCAGCGGCTTGACCTTGGTGCGCAGGAAGTGGTCCGGACAGGAGGTGCCCAGTGCGCCGAGTCGCGGGTGCCCGGCGGCTTCGAGGAAGTCAAGGACGACGGCGTCATCGCTGAAGTGCCCCAGCTGCGGCTTGTCCGTGGAGGCCAGGCCGCGGATCACGGGTGCCAGCGCTGCGGCCTTGGCGCGGCGCTCGGTTTCCGGGAGGGCTGCGTAGCCGGGCAGCTTCGGGCCGAAGGGTTCGGCCTTGCCGTTGTCCCTGATGTATTTCTCGGCCTGTTCGATGATCCACAGCGAGTTCTGCTCGGCTTCTTCGCTGGTGGCGCCCCAGGCGGTGATGCCATGGCCGCCGAGGATGGTGCCGATGGCCTGCGGGTTGGCTTCCTTGATCGCGGCGATGTCCAGGCCCAGCTGGAACCCGGGCCGGCGCCAGGGAACCCAGACCACCTTGTTGCCGAAGATCTTGGTGGTCAGCGCCTCGCCATCCACCGCGGTGGCAATGGCAATGCTGGAGTCCGGGTGCAGGTGGTCCACGTGCGCGGCGTCCACCAGGCCGTGCATGGCGGTGTCAATCGAGGGGGCGGCGCCGCCCTTGCCGTGCAGGCAGTAATCGAACGCGGCCACCATCTCGTCTTCGCGCTCAACACCGGGGTACACGTTCTTCAGCGCGTTCAGTCGGTCGAGCCGCAGGACGGCCAGGTTCTCGGCCTTCAGCGTGCCCAGGTCTCCGCCAGAGCCCTTCACCCACAGCAGCTGGACGTCCTCGCCGGTCACCGGATCCTTCTCGGTGCCCTTGGCGGAGGTGTTGCCGCCGGCGAAGTTGGTGTTCCGTTTGTCCGCGCCCAGGCGGTTGGAGCGGGAAATCAGGTCTTCAACAGTCTTGTTCGTCATAACTATCAGGCGCTCCATCCGGCTTGCTGGCCGCCCACGCGGTCCTCGTTGATCTTCTTCTGGTAGCCGCTGGCCTTGAAGGCGGCCAGCGGGTCTGCGGGCAGGCCGCGGGATTCACGCCACTCGGCCAGGACAGGCCGGACGTCGGTGTAGAACGCATCGTTGAAGATGCCGTTCGCGGCCAGGACATCCCCCGCGCGCTGTGCCTCGTTCAGGGCCGCGGTGTCCACCAGCAGGGCGCGGGCGGTCATCTCCTGGACATTCAGCACCGAGCGGATCTGGCCCGGGATCTTTTCTTCCAGGTTGTGGCACTGGTCCAGCATGAGAGCGACAGCGGAATTCCCCGCAGCGTCCTTGCCGTAACCGCCGCCGCGGATGACCTCATGCATGATGCGGAAGAGCTGGAACGGATCCGCGGCACCCACGATCAGGTCGTCGTCGGCGTAAAAGCGGGAGTTGAAGTCGAAGGACCCCAGCTTGCCCAGGCGCAGCAGCTGCATCACGATGAACTCGATGTTGGTGCCCGGCGCGTGGTGGCCGGTGTCCAGGCAGACAAGCGCCTTCTCGCCGAGGGCAAGGGTCTGGGCGTAGGAGGTGCCCCAGTCCGGCACATCAGTGTGGTAGAACGCCGGCTCGAAGAACTTGTACTCAAGCACCAGGCGCTGCCCATCGCCCAGGGCGGCGTAAATCTCCTGCAGCGACTCGGCCAGCCGGTCCTGGCGGCCGCGGATGTCGTCCTGGCCCGGGTAGTTGGTGCCGTCCGCCAGCCAGATCTTCAGGTCCCTGGAACCGGTGGCATGCATGATCTCGATGCAGTCCAGGTGGTGGTCGATGGCGCGGCGCCGGACGGTCTCGTTGGAGGAGGTCAGGGAGCCGAACTTGTACTCGTCGTCCTGGAAGGTGTTGGAGTTGATGGTGCCCAGGCCGACGCCCAGTCCTGCCGCGTACTCCTTAAGGGCAGCGTAGTCATCCACCTTGTCCCAAGGAATATGCAGGGCAACGGTGGGGGCGAGGCCGGTCAACTCGTGGACCTTTGCAGCATCGGCCAGTTTCTCCTGCACGGTGCGCGGGGTGCCGGGCGTGCCGAACACCTTGAACCGCGTACCGGAATTTCCATAGGCCCACGAAGGGACCTCAATGGCAAGCTCCTCGAGCCTGCCCAGCGCCGTTGCTACGTCATTCATGATGGTTCTTTCCGGTTTCTTGTGATGCTGTTGGTCTGTTAAGCGCCGCCCCGCTGCTGGAGCCCAATGTTCGGCAGTCCGCCGGTGTCAGGAGGTGGAGGAACTTGCCACCTCAAGCTGGGTGTCGAGGTTGAAGACTTCCTCAAGGACCTGGAACCCCTCGTCGGGAGCCTGGCCGGTGTTTTCGAAGAGTGTTGCCATTTCCGCCTGCCAGCGGGCGTTGACCTCGGTCAGCGCCATGCGTGCGCGGACGGCGTCGAAGTCGTCGCATTCCACGTAGCCCACCAGGAGGCCGTCCTCCGCGAGGAACAGGGAGTAGTTGTTCCAGCCGGCGTCCTTGAGCGCGCGGAGCATCTCCGGCCACACGGCAGCGTGCCGCCTGCGGTATTCCTCGATCAGCGCTGGCTGGATCGAGGAGCGGAAGCACACCCTCATCTTGGACTCTCCTGAACTCGCTCGAGTTTGAATCGTTTCATTGGTACGATTCAAAGTACTCTTGTAGGTGAGTAGGTGTCAAGCATTCCGGCCCGGCTGTCAGCAGCCCGGCCGGATCCGAGGCACGCGGCCCTGCAGCACGGAGAATCATGAACCGCACCGCCAGTATCAAGGACGTCGCCAACCATGCCAGCGTGGCCGTGGGCACGGTCTCCAATGTGCTGAATTACCCGGACAGGGTTTCGCAGCGGACCAAGGACCGGGTGCTGAAGGCCATCGACGAACTGGGGTTTGTCCGCAACGACGCCGCCCGCCAGTTGCGGGCAGGCCACAGCCGAACGATTGGCCTGATTGTCCTGGACGTGGGAAACCCCTTTTTCACGTCCGTGGTGCGGGCCGCCGAGGATGCCGCTGCCCTGCATGGCAGCGCGGTGCTGCTCGGCGACAGCGGCCACGACGCCGGCCGGGAGGCCAACTACATCGACCTTTTCCAGGAGCAGCGCGTCCAGGGCCTGCTGATCTCACCGGTGGGGGACGTCACCGAGCGGCTGGACCTCCTCCGCGAGCGCGGGGTTCCCACCGTGCTGGTGGACCGGCTCGCTGACGAGGCAAAGTTTAGCTCGGTAGCAGTTGACGACGACGCCGGCGGGTACCTTGCTGCGCGGCACCTGCTGGACACCGGCCGCCGTCGGCTCGCCTTTGTGGGCGGCCCCACCTCCATCCGGCAGGTGGCCGACCGCCTGCAGGGGGCCCAGCGGGCCGTGAAAGAAGAAGCTGATGCCACGCTTGAGGTGCTCGAGTCCGAGGGGCAGACCGTCCTCGCCGGGCGCAGCGTGGGCAACATGCTGGTGGAGCGGGGGCGGGAGAACCTTCCGGACGGCATCTTCTGCGCCAACGACCTCCTGGCACTGGGCGTCATGCAGTCCCTGACCATGACCCACACCTACCGCATCCCCGAGGACGTTGCACTGATCGGTTATGACGACATCGACTTCGCGGTCTCGGCCGTGGTCCCGCTGTCCTCCATCCGCCAGCCCACGGAGGCGCTCGGACGCACCGCCATCGAACTCCTGGCCGAAGAGGTGGAATCCCAGAACCCCACGCACCGGGCGGTGGTGTTCACGCCGGAACTTGTGGTCCGGCAGAGCACGGGTGCTTCGTCCGCCGTCTGACAAACCGGGCCTGGCGGGCTATCCGCCCTGCTGCAGCCACTGCATGGACTCAGTCCGGGAAGTGAAGAAGCGGGTGGGGCAGGGCGGGATGTGCACCCCCAGGAAAAAGTTGGCGATGATCCGGTCCACCGGGCTGGCTCCCAGCAGTGCGATCCGATTCGCGGCGCAGGGGATGGAAAAGACGGAACGGGCAGCCCTGGTGACGTCCTCGGTGGTGGCCATGTCCACCAGCATGGGGTAGGTCTCCTCCCCCGCGATCCGGTTGACTGCCGCCATGGCCGCCTGCGCGTCCTCGAGTTCTATGCGGACCTTGGGTTCCCAGATCAGGTGGATGATACCGTCGGAACGCAATTCCACAGTACCCTTGCCGCCGTCGACAATTTCCGGTGCCAAACCCTGCCTCCCCTCGTTTATCCCTTAATCAGGCCCTGAACTGACTCCCTGATTCTCCACCCTTGCTGCAGCTGGGGCGAATCCTCCGGCTGCTGCTCTTGTGGGGGGCCGGTAGCAGAAGCAAGGATTGGTTATGGATGACCTGCGGCATACTGCCCAACACCTGCTGCAGCGGAAGGACCGTGGCCTGATCGACCTGTGGATCCTGTACTGGAACCATGGCGGGCGCTGCCACCCCTTTGAATTCGACGCCTTCGTCCATCACATGCTGCCCGCCCAGTGGTTCAATATGGAAGCCCTCGCCGAGGCTGTTGAGGAACTGTCGCTGGAGAGCATGGCCTGACGCCTTCGGCTTAACCACCCCCAGCCCTTCCCGCGTCTTGAAAGAATAACGGTATGGAATTCAACCGGCTGCTGCAGATCCGCCGCATCTATGCACAGCCTGCCGCATTGGAGCTGGCCCGGGGTAAGGAAATCGTTGAACGCTGGCCGGACGCAGACGTCGAGCTTGTTGACAGCCACTGGAACATTCCGGCGGTGCACGGCGATGAGACGAACGTCCCCCGCTGGTCCCGGATCAAGACAGAGGCGCTGGTCCTCGGCGTCAAGAAGGCACTGACCGTCAAGCTGAACGGCCGTTCCGCAGACTTCATCGCCCCCTCCACCGCGAACGGCTGCGCCATGGCTTGCGCCTACTGCTACGTGCCCCGGCACAAGGGGTATAGCAACCCGGTCACGGTGTTCGCAAACATCGAGCAGATCGCCGGGGCGCTTGAGCGGCACGTTACCCGCCAGGGCATCAAGCTGGAGCCCAACCAGTGCGATCCTGAACTGTGGGTCTACGACATCGGCGAGAACAGTGACTGTTCCGTTGACGCCCTCATCAGCGACAACGTGGAGGACCTCGTTACCCTCTTCCGCGACCTGCCCACCGCCAAGCTGTCCTTTGCGACAAAGTACGTGAACCCTGCGATGCTTACGTGGGACCACGGCGGCCACACCAGGATACGTTTCTCCCTCATGCCCGCCGCTCTGGCCAAATCGATCGACGTCCGGACCTCCCCGGTGGCCGAGCGCCTGGCCGCCATCAACGACTTCGTCGACGCCGGGTACGAGGTGCACGTGAACTTCTCCCCCGTCATCATCACGGACACCTGGCTCAGGGACTGGGAGGAGCTGCTGCGCCAGCTCGATGCCACGCTGACTCCCGCGGCGAAGGCCCAGCTCGCGGCGGAAGTGATTTTCCTGACCCACAATGAGCGCCTCCACGAGGTCAACCTGGGGTGGCATCCGCAGGCCGAGAACGCGCTGTGGCGTCCGGACCTACAGGAAGCAAAGGTTTCATCCAACGGCTTCACCAACGTCCGCTACCGGTCGGGAACCAAAGCCCGCTATATCCGGCAGCTGACCGGTCTTATGGAGAAGATCACGCCTTACTGCCGCATCCGCTACGCGTTCTGAACGGCATCAAACCCTGTCAGTGCAGCTAGAGCTCGCATCGGGGCACGGCCACGGTAGACGCCGTAGACCGCGCCGTTGATGCTGGCGTTTTCCTGGATCTCGGGGAACGTGGTCTTGAGGTTCGGGTAGTCATCCAGCTTGTCCGTCAGGTCCCAGAAGGCACCTGCTTCGGCGTTCTTGACGAACCCGGGAGTCTTGCCCTGGATCACCATGATGTGCGGAATCTCCGACGATGCCAGGGTGATGTTGGTCTTGTCCTCATAGGACGCGTTGGGGGTCCAGAAGATGTTGATGTCCTTGCCTGTGAGCTCTTCCAGCTTTTTCGGGACAGCACCGTCAGCACTGGGCGGCTGGGCTTTCCAGGAAGGGCGCCATGATGGACACGGTGGTGAGGTCCGCCGCCGGCGTCTCACCCCCGCTGCGGGCCGTGAGCGATAGTGCGGTGGCCGTCACGAGGGCAGCAGCCAGGGAGAGTTTTCTGCGGAGCATGGTTTTCCTTTTCCACTTCTTCGAGGTTGTTTCGGGCGGGATGATGGACGCTGCATTTGATACGTTCCAGACAGCGGTAATCGGTTTCTCGAAAATCTGAACCTACCGCGACGGCAAGGTCAAGCTATCTTTTGAATCGTTATAGCTGGACTCGCGCAAGCACCATGGCGCACACTGGTTCTTGGAAAGCGTTTGCTCGCCGCGGCAACCGCCGGTGGATTGCGTGCCCCGAAGGGGCGGAATGGAGAACCATGGGAATGCCGACTGGCACCCACAGCCCGGACGCCCCCGCGGGAAGTCCCCCAACAGCGGCTGAAGCAGACGCTGCCCCCGGAACCTCCCGAAGCGCTCCAGCCCGCGTCGCCTTGGTCGGCGTGCACGGCTTCGGCACCCACCACCTGCGCAACCTCGAACGCCTCCAGGCGGCAGGCGCCGTCGAACTCGTCGCTGTAGCTGATCCGCAGCCGCCGGCACCCGGCTACGTGCCAGCGTCGGCCCAGGTTTTCCCGGGGCTGGACGAACTGCTCTCCGCCGCCGGCGCGCTGGACCTGATCATCGTGGCAACCCCCATCCAGACCCACGCCCCGCTGGCGCTGGCCGCCCTGGGCACCGGAGCGGACCTTTACCTGGAAAAGCCACCCGTCGCCTCTTTGGCGGACTTCAACCGGCTTTGTGATGCCGCTGCGGCATCGGACAGGAGCGTCCAGATCGGCTTCCAGAGCCTCGGCTCGCACGCACTGCAGGCCATCGCGGACCTGCTGGCTGCCGGCACCATCGGCACGCTGCAGGGCATCTCGGCAACGGGGCGCTGGGTCCGGGACAGGGCATACTACAAGCGCTCACGCTGGGCCGGAAAACGCAGCATCGGCGGTGTTGATGTGGTGGACGGCGTGGCCACCAACCCCCTGGCGCATGCAGTGGCCACGGCGCTGAGGATTGCGGGGGCCAGGACCACCGCCGACGTTTCCTCGGTGGAGACGGAACTGTACCGCGCCAACGACATTGAATCCGACGACACATCGGTGATCCGCATCCGCACGTCATCCGGCTTGCCCATCACCTGTGCCCTTACCATCTGCGCAGCGGAGTCAATGGAGCCGTACGTCACCCTCCACGGTTCTGCCGGGACGGCCGTTTTCCACTACACCGAGGACCGCCTCACCGTGACCACGGCGTCAGGCACGTCAGAAAAGACCTACGGCCGGGACGACCTCACGGAGAACCTGCTGGCACACCGCAGCGCCGGCACCCCGCTGATCAGCCCACTCCTGGACAGCGGCGCCTTCATGCTGGTGCTCGAAGCCGTGCGGACCGCGCCGCTGCCGGCCCCCATCGATGATGACCACGTCCGGTGGGAGGGGGAAGGGGAAGCAGCCCAAGCCGTCGTGGTGGACATCGAGGCCGCACTGGAACAGGCCGGCCGGAGGCACCTCACCTTTAGTGAGCTGGGCCTGCCCTGGGCCACCTCTGCCCCTTCCGCCTTCAGCATGCCCGCCTCCTGATGCGGCCCCAGCCAGCAAAGGCGCCTGCTACCGCGCCCGCAGCGGGCCGAAGCCAGGAGCGAGGGCAGCTGCACGCAGTCGGCCTCCTGACGGACGGCCTCGCCGACTGCCTGACCTCATCCCCGCCGGGTCCCCTCCCCTGCCCAGCGGGGCATCCCCTATGACGGGCCGGTACTAGACGACGACACCGACTACGCGTGGCGCGTGCGGGTCCGTTGACACGGCGGGAATCCCCGGGGAATGGTCTTCGCCGCGGCCGTTCAGCACCGGCGTTGGATATGGGGCGTGGCAGGCTGACTGGATCCGGCGCGCCCCCGGCGGCCGCGCACCCCGGGAAGTCCTGAACCGGGTACTGCGGGTTGCCGGCTCCCCTTCCTGCCGGTCCGCTGCCCGCCGGTCCGCAGCTTCCGGCTGGAAGCCCGGGTCCGGCCGGTCATGGGCTGGGCCGGGCTGATCCTGCGGAGCAGCGGCCCGGGAACCGGGCTGCTGCTGGAACTCAGCACTGCAGGCGAGGTGGTCCTCCGGCAGGTCCCGGAGTGGGAAATTCCTGCCTCCGCGGTTCCCGAAACTGCCGCACTGGCGAAGGCCCAGACCGCCCGGAGGCATGACATCCACCAGGCCCGGTTGCCGGGCAATGATCTGGTGGCTGGCTCCTGGCAGGACCTGGTGGTCATCGACGACGGAACCACGATCACCGTTTCGCTGGACGGCAAGGAACGCTGCTGGCGGTGCAGGAGCCTGCAGCGCCGGTCGCCGCTGGCCTGTTCGTCGCCGCGAACCATCATGCGCAGCTGTCCCTGGCCGAGACCCACTGCCTCAGCACCACGTCCTTCGGCTACCCCGGCGAGGGCTATTACGACGCCGCTGACGTCACCGCCCTCCTCGCCGCGCAGCCGTTGGACACCCCGGTTCCCCTGACGGCGCTGCTCCACTGGTACGGTCCGGGACAGGGCCGGGCGGCAGGCCTTCCCGGCCTCCTGGTCCACCTGGTCCACCTGGTCCACCTGGTCCACCTGGGCGTGCACTACACCGACGGCCGCCGTGAAGTGTTTGGTTCGGGGGCTGACTGGTCCGCGGACGAGGCGCCGTACCGGCAGTCCGGCTACCGCAACGACGAAGGCGACCCCGTGGAGCACCTGGACGGGCAGGCCGCCGCGTCCCTTGCCGCCGCGCCGTCTTCCGCTATGGAGGACATGCCGGCCGCCATCAGCTACGGCAGCCACCCCACCCCGGAGTTCCCGCAGGTGCACCCCCGCCGCACCTTCCTCGCCGAGGAGTTCGTGGCGCCCAAGGCGTTCCTGGCGGCCGACGACGGCACCCTGGTTGCGGATTTCGGCCAGGTTCTTCCCGGGCGCCCCCAGGTGGACTTCCTGGACGGTGTGCCGGGCCGCACCCTGATGATCCGGGCCGGGTACGGGCTGCGGCCGGACGGGCGGGTGGACGCCGGAAAGACGGCGAGCCAGAACACGGACATGTCCTTTCCCTACACGCAGGCGGCAGGACCGCAGCAGTTCCGGGCAAGTGTCCACCTGGGATTCCGCTACCTCGAGCTTCCCTTTGTGCAGGCAACGGACGTCTCCCGGGTGGGCGCCGTGGTGGTCCACGGCCGCCACCCCCGGCGAAGAAAGTTTCAGCAGTTCCGACGCCACGCTGGATGCGGTGTTCAAGCTGCTGCGCGACTCCGCACTGTACGGCGTCCAGGAGCAGTTTGTGGACAAGCCCACGCGCGAGAAGGGCCAGTTCCTGGCCGAGGCCGTGAGCATCTCCTATGCCACCATGTCCCTCTTCTGGGAACACGCAGATACGGCCCAGGCGCTGCGCGAGGTCGGCTGGTCCGCCGTGCGCTACTGGACCTGCGGCGAGGACAAGGGCCGCTGCAACGCCGTCTACCCCAATGGCGACGGCAAACGGGATATACCGGACTTCTCGTTCATGATCCCGGAGTGGGCCGAGGAATACCACCTGCGCACCGGGGACCTTGCCCTTCTCCGGGAACTCCTGCCGCACCTGTGCAGCACAGCGGACTATGCCCTGCGGTACATTCCGGCAGAGGGCCCGACGGCGGGACTGGTCACCACGCTGGGCGGCGGTTCCGGCCCCTATCTCCACGGCATCGTGGACTGGCCGGAACCGGGCCGGTTTGGCTACGACATGGAGTGCGCCGCCAAGACCACTGTCAACGTGCAGGCCTACTCCGCACTCATGGCCACGGTACGGCTCTGCGGCCTGGCCGGTGAAGAGGAGGCCGCCATCCGCTACGCCTCCTCGGCACGCTGGCTGGCGGACGCCATCCGCGCCCGCCTGCGGGTTGACGGCGTCATGGTGGACGGGCTGCACGCCGACGGCACCCCCAGTGCGCACGCGTCACAGCACGCCACGTCCTTCCCGCTGTCGCTGGGCATTACGGCGCCGGACCTTGCCTCTGTTGATGCCCGGCGGGTCGCCGCCATGGGGATGCAGCAGGGACCGCTGACTGTCCACGGGCTGGTCCGTGCGCTGTTGTCCCAGGGCCGGCGTCACCGCCGTGGTCCGCCTGCCCGCCGGCAGCTGCGCCGTGACTTCCGGGCGTGAGGGCACGTACTGTTTTCCATCCACTTTGCCCGGTGCGACTCAGCACACAGGTCAAGGGTGTGCGGACTTATGGCTGGCGGGCTTCGGCGCGGCGGCCGTGCCACCACAGCAGCAGGCCGATGACCAGGGCCGAGAGCATGCCCAGCCCGCCGGTGACCACCAGCCCTGCGCGCACGCCTAATTGTTCCGTGAGCCAGCCTGCCAGCAGCCCGCCCAGCGCGTGCCCGCCCAGCAGCAGGGGAAGGTACAGGGCCATCACGCGGCCCCGGATTTCCGGCCCGGCTTCAAGCTGCACGGCGGTGGCCGCGCTCGTAAGGAAAAGGAGGGTCATCAGGCCCACCACCACCAGCATGGCCACGAACAGCACCAGGTCCGGCATCAGCGCCGCAACCAGCTGGGACAGTCCGAAGAGGCCGGCAGCGGCCACGATGCCTTTGCGCCCCATGTTCCTGAGGCGGGCGGCGAGGAGCGCGCCGGCCAGGGCACCCACCGCGCTGACGGTATTGAACAAGCCAAAGCCCTCAACGCCGTTGTGCCACACGCGCTCGGCAAAGGCCGCCAGGACCACGGGGCCGTTCATGCCGAAGGCGCCGAGGAGTCCCGCCAGCAGGATGATGAGCAGCAACCGCGGCCTGTCCCGCACATAGCTGAATGCGGCCAGCAGCTGACCGCGCCCCCGCCCTGCCGGGGCACTGGGGTGCAGCTCGGCCGGCCGGATCGCGGCGATCATGCTCAGCACCAGCAGGCACAGGAATGAGTTTGCGGCAAAGGCTGCGGCCGATCCTGCCTGGGAGATGACCACTCCAGCCACCGCCGGGCCCGCCATGGCGCCCAGCTGTCCGAGGGCATTGTTCAGGCCTATCGCGGGCCGGAGGGCTGCGTCACCCACTACCTCGTTGACGAACACCTGGGTGGCGGGCTGGTTGATGGCTGACGTTATGCCCAGTGCAACGCAACTGGCATAAACGGCCCAGACGGTGATGGTTCCGCTTGCTGCCCAGGCGGCGAGGCCAATGGCCAGGAGGGCAATAACGGTCTGGCAGGCGAGCATGATGCGGCGCTTGGGGAACATGTCCACGAGCAGGCCGCTGAGCGGCCCCACAATCAGCATCGGGAGGAACTGCAGTGCTACGGCGACGCCCACCGCAGCCGGGCTGCCGGTCAGCTGCAGCACCAGCCAGTCCTGGGCCAGGCGCTGCATCCACACCCCCACGCTGCCGGTGAACACCATTGCCAGGAAGATCCGGTAGTTGCGCTGGGTCAGGGGCTGATACCAGGCGGGTTGGTTCTTTGGCTTGTGGAGGGACTGCTGGGAACGCTGGCGGTCGGAAGACACGTGGGACTCAACTCGATAGTGGCGGGCAGTACCAGATGGTTTCTTTGCGCCGGTGGCAGCCCGGGCGCTTTTGGAGGTCAGGAGCGGGTGGAGCGCATCTTGACTGCCGCTGCCGCGAGGATGAGGGTGCCGGGTACCACTACGAAGAGGGCGACGAGCATCCAGACGAACACCACAGTTCCGAACAGCGCGGCGGCGAGCAGGAGGGAGCCGGTCCAATCCTTTACTGACAGCGCCTGCCCCGTCTCCAGGGCGGAGCGCCAGGTTGCTCTTGCATCGGGCGTGGCACCGGTGAAATCGGACCAGGCAGAGGTGGTGCGCAGCAGGAGGATGGCCCCGCAGGCGGAGAGGATCAAGGTGGCCGGCAGTACTATCTCCGGGCCGGGAAGCTGCCGTGCCCATGTGAGCAAAAGGTTCAGGACAATCACGACGGCGGCCGCCGCCGTCGTGAATCCAAGCTTCCAGCTGCCGGGCAGGGCAACCTTGAACAGGCCCCAGAGGCCGCGGACGGAATCGTCCCGGCCGGAAAGGTGCCGTTCCAGATGGGCGATCCCCGCCGCATACGCGGCCGGGATCGTCACCAGCGGAAGGGACAGCACCAGCACCAGCACCCCGGCCAGGAGGGTCTCGGAGAACAGCGCGAAACGGTTCACCGGGACGGGTTCGTGGTGGTTGGGGGCGGGTGTGGTGCTGTCCATGACGCTCATATTCTGTCTCGGTCTTCCGTTAGCCCTTGAGGCCCTGGGTGGAAACGCCTTCAACAATGTACCGCTGGAAGATCAGGAAGAAGATCAGCACCGGCAGCAGGGCCAGGACCGACATCGCGATCATCGCGCCGTAGTCCGAGGACTGGGTCTGGTCCACGAAGAGCCGGAGGGCCAGCGGCAGCGGGTACTTGTCCGGGGTGTTCAGGTACAGCAGCGGGCCCAGGAAGTCGTTCCAGCTCCAGATGAAGGAGAAGATCGAGGTGGAGATCAGGGCCGGCTTCATCAGCGGCAGCATGATGGACCCGAAGATCCGTGCATGCCCGGCGCCGTCGATCCGTGCCGCCTCGTCCAGTTCCGCGGGAAGGCCGCGCATGAACTGGACCATGAGGAACACGAAGAACGCGTCAGCGGCCAGGAACTTGCCGATCAGCAGCGGGATGTAGGTGTCCACCAGGCCCAGCTGCTGGAAGACGATGTACTGCGGAATGATCACCACGTGGAACGGCAGTAGCAAGGTGGCGATCATCATGCCGAAGAACACACCACGGCCGGGAAAGCTGATCCTTGCGAACGCGTAGGCCGAGACGGACGCGGAGAGGACGGTGCCAACCACCGCGCCGATGGCCAGGACCAGCGAGTTGGTAAAGAACTGCAAAGTGGACACCCCGCCGATGCCCTCCATGGCGGTGACGAAGTTGTCCAGGCTGAAGTTGTTGGACCAGAGCGAGGTGTTCGCGCCGCCGATCTCCGAGTTCGGTTTGAACGCCGAGGCGATCATCCACAGGCCGGGGTACAGGACCACGGCCGTGAGGACCAGGGCCACCACGTGGAAGAGGGTGCTCTTGGCACGCTTGGTCCCTACGGATTCGGACTTGGGGTTGTAGTGCGGCGCCGGTGCGTCCGGTGCGGACTGGGTGGGGGTTGCCATTGTTGTCATCGTGAATCACCGCTGTAGTGGACCCAGGACTTGGACGTGCGGAAGAAGATCAGGGTGATGATGCCCACCACGATCACCAGCAGCCAGGCCATGGCCGAGGCGTAGCCCATTCGGAAATCGCTGAAGCCCCGCAGGTACAGGTAGAGGGTGTAGAAGAGGGTGGAGCCGGCCGGGCCGCCTTCACCGTTTGAGATGATGTAGGCCGAGGCGAAGATCTGGAATGCGTGGATGGTTTCCATCAGCAGGTTGAAGAAGATCACAGGGGAGAGCATGGGCCAGGTGATGTTGAAGAACTTCCGCACCGGGCCGGCACCGTCCATGGACGCCGCCTCGTAGAGCTCGTTGGGGATCTGCTTCAGGCCGGCAAGGAAGATCACCATCGGGGCGCCGAATTGCCATACCGTCAGGAGGATGAACATCGGCATGGTCATGGCCGGGTTGCCCACCCAGCCGCCGAGGTTGATCCCGAAGATGGACAGGCCCTGGTCCACGGGACCGTTATCGCCGAACATGGCCTTCCAGACGATGGCGATGGACACCGAGGCGCCGATCAGGGACGGTGCGTAGAACGCGGACCGGTAGAAACCCTGGCCGCGCCGCTTGCTGTTGAGCAGCATCGCCACCGCCAGTGCCGCGGCGAGCTTCAGCGGGGTACCGAAAATGACGTAGTTCACGGTCACGCCCACCGACTGCAGGAACCGCTCGTCCTGGAACAGGGTGGTGTAGTTGTCCAGGCCGATCCACTTGGGCGCCTCGAACAGGTTGTAGTTGGTGAAGGACAGGTAGAGCGAGGAAATCATGGGCCCAACAGTGAGGGCGATGAATCCCAGCAGCCAGGGCAGCAGGAAGGTGTAGCCGGCGCGGGCATCCGCTCCCCGCCGCCGCGACTTGCGCGGCTGCGGGGAGGCGGACGTCGTCGATCGCCTGCTCAGTGTTGGGCTTTGAGTCACGAGTTCAATCCGTCAGTCGTTAACGCCTGAAATTTAGGCATTCTGCTTGATGAGGTCTTCGGCTTCCTTGAACCAGGCATCGGTGGCGCCGTTGATGTCCAGCTTGCCGTAGTTCAGGTCCGAGGAGATGCGCTTGAAGGAGGCCTCAAGCGTGCCGAAGCCGACGATGGGCGGCTCAGGGGCGTCCTTGAGGTACTGCTCAATGGACTTCTCGTAGTCCACCACGAGCTTGTCCGTACCCTCGAACGTGGTGCCGTCGCGCTGGGTCTTCGAGGCGGGAACGCCACGGGAGGTCTTGAAGATCTGGCCCACCTCGGGGTCATTGACCATGAAGTCGATGAACCGGGCTGCAGCGTCCTTGTACTGGGTCTTGGCGCTGGCCACCATCAGCATGGACGGCTTGAGGAACAGGCCCAGGTTGTCCGGGTCATCCGACGGAACCGGGACAAGCTTCAATTCCTTGGCGCCGCTGTCAGCCAGGTATCCGGCCATGAAGTTGTCCCAAGTGACTTCGGTGGCGGTGACGTTCGAGCCGAACGCCGACTTCGGTGCCAGCTGGGTAACACGCTCTTCGGAGGCGATGGCCGGCGTGCCGCGGAGTTCGGCGGTGAGGTTCCACCACTTCTTCAGGTCGTCCCTGGTGAAGCCGAGCTTGCCGTCCTCGGTGAAGGCTTCGATGTTGTTCTGGCGCAGCCAGATGTTGAACATCCACCAGACACCGGTGTAATCGGTGCCGCCGAAGAGGGCGCCATTGCTCTTGGTGCCTACCTCCGTCAGGAAAGCGTTGTACTCGTCATAGGTCCACTTGCCGGTCGGCTCGGCGATGCCGAGTGAGGCCAGCTTGGCGGGGTCGTAGTAGACCGCGAACGCGTTGGTGCTGGTGGGGATGCCGTAGGTCTTGCCCTTGATCTGGCCCGACGGCAGGAGGGATTTCTCGAAGGCGTCGGTGTTGATGTTGACGGTGGCCAGGTCCAGTAGCTGGTTGCGCTGGCCGTAGTCGCGCAGGTAGGAGAGGTCCCACTGCATGACGTCCGGAAGGCCGCCGCCGGCTGCTTCGGTGGCACGCTTCTGCCAGTAGCCGGCGAAGTCGGTGAAGTTGCCATTGACCTTGATGTCCGGGTTCTTGGACTCGAACAACGCAATGGCCTTGCGGGTACGCTCGGCGCGGTCGTCGTTGCCCCACCAGGTGTAGTTGATGGTGACGGGGTTTTCGGCGGAACCGGTCTTTCCGGCGTTGTTGGATCCGGTTCCACAGGCCGCCAGGGCTGCGGCAGATGCGGTGCCGACGGCGACGGTGGTGAGGAAATGCCTTCTGTTGATCACGGGAGCCTCCTTGCTCAATGTGTGCAATCCCTTTTCGCTTCTACACGGCGGGTAGTGAGCTGGCTTACACGGCTTCTGAAACGATACAATATCTTCATTCCCGGAAATGGGCAAGCGTTTTCCAACCACATCGTTTCGGCCCGCCGCCGTCCTCCCAGCAGATCAAGGAGTCCCATGACCAAGCAGGCACGCTCCGGCCCGGCCAGCGTTTGGAACAACATCGAGGGCATCGCGTTCGGCGGTGACTACAACCCGGAGCAATGGCCCGTCAGCGTGAGGCTGGAGGACCTGGAGCTGATGCAGGAAGCAGGTGTGAACTTCCTCAGCGTTGGCATCTTCTCCTGGGCGCTCCTGGAGCCTGCTGAGGGACAGTACGACTTCGGCTGGCTCGACGAGGTCATGGACAACCTCCACAGCATCGGCGTCAAGGTGGCCCTGGCCACGGCGACTGCGGCCCCGCCTGCCTGGCTGGTGCGCAGGCATCCGGAGATCCTGCCCGTCACTGCTGACGGAACCGTGCTGGGACCGGGCTCGCGGCGGCACTACACGCCGTCGTCGGCCGTCTACCGGCGGTACGCAAAGGGCATTACCCGAATGCTGGCCGAACGGTACAAGGACCACCCGGCCCTGGCACTGTGGCACGTGGACAACGAACTGGGCTGCCACGTCTCCGAGTTCTACGGAGACGAGGATGCTGCCGCATTCCGCGGGTGGCTGGAGCGCCGCTACGGGACCATCGAAGCGCTCAACTCGGCCTGGGGCACGGCCTTCTGGTCCCAGAACTACGGCTCCTTCGAGGAGATCCTCCCGCCGGGCCTTGCCCCGTCCACCCTCAACCCAGGCCAGCAGCTGGATTTCCAGCGCTTCAACTCCTGGATTCTGATGGACTATTACCGCGAGCTCGTTGCAGTTCTCCGCGAAATCACCCCAACCGTCCCCTGCACCACCAACCTGATGGCCTCCAGCGCCACCAAGGCCATGGACTACTTCAGCTGGGCCAAGGACCTGGATGTCATCGCCAACGACCACTACCTCGTGGCCGCGGACCCCGAACGCCACATCGAACTCGCGTTCAGCGCGGACCTCACCCGTGGCATCGCGGGAGGTGACCCGTGGATTCTGATGGAACATTCGACGTCGGCCGTGAACTGGCAGCCGCGCAACCAGCCCAAGATGCCGGGCGAAATGCTGCGCAACTCGCTGGCCCACGTGGGCCGCGGCGCGGACGCGGTGATGTTCTTCCAGTGGCGGCAGAGCTTTGCCGGTTCCGAGAAGTTCCACTCAGCGATGGTGCCGCATGGCGGACGGGAGACCCGGGTGTGGCGCGAAGTGGTGGACCTGGGGGCCGCGCTGAAGCTTCTGGAGCCGGTGCGGGGCTCGCGGGTGGAATCCCGGGTGGCCATTGTGTTCGACTACGAGGCGTGGTGGGCCAGCGAAATCGATTCCAAGCCGAGCATCGACGTGCGCTACCTGGACCTCCTGCGGGCGTTCCACCGCTCGCTGTTCCTGCGGGCTGTCTCCGTGGATATGGTCCACCCCTCCGCCACCCTGGAGGGCTACGACCTTGTCCTCGTCTGCACGCTCTACTCCGTCACGGATGAAGCTGCGGCAAACATCGCTGCCGCGGCTGCCGCCGGCGCCACCGTACTGGTCACCTACTTCAGCGGCATCGTCGACGAGAAGGACCACGTGCGGCTGGGCGGCTACCCGGGCGCGTTCCGCGAACTCCTGGGAGTGCGGGTCGAGGAATTCCGTCCCCTGTTGGCCGGCTCGCAGCTGAAGCTCAGTGACGGGACCATTTCCTCCATCTGGAGCGAGCACATCCACCTCGAGGGTGCTGAAGCGCTGCAGACATTTACCGAGTACCCGCTGGATGGCGTGCCGTCCCTGACCCGGCGTCCGGTGGGCAGCGGGGCCGCGTGGTACCTCGCGACGTTCCCCGATTCGAACGGTATCGAGTCAGTTGTGGACCGGCTCCTTGGTGAGTCCGGCGTTGCCCCTGTTGCTGCGGCAGATCCCGGGGTGGAGCTGACCCGCCGCCGCCTGGCCGACGGGCGGAGCTTCCTGTTCGCCATCAACCACAACCGCTCTGGCTCTTCCGTCCAGGCTGTCGGGACCGACCTGCTCTCCGGGGAGCGGTTTGACGGCACGGTTCCTGCTGGCGGAGTCGCGGTAATCGCGGAAGACTGACGCCTTCCTCGTTGGTGGTGCCGCGGCTGGTTCTTTTGGCTGGGCGGCGGCGCCTCGCCCGGTGTGGTTGGAGGACGACGGCGGCGCCTCCCCCTGCCTGACTGGAGGACGACGGCGGCGCCTCCTTGGCACGTTGCCGAGGCCTTGGTGCAATTATCCACATAGCGTCGGTGGCACCGGTTTTTCTCTGCCCCAGCTGGAAGACTTTGTGTATGGAGACGTTTGGGGAGGCGGCGGCGGTGGACTGGGATCGTGAGGTTTGTTCTGTTGCCGGTGTCCCTTCCGTGGCCGGGGTTCTTGGGATGCCTGGTTCTGTGCCTGTTGCCCCTGATGCGCGGGGAATGATCGATCAGATCCGGGAGCTGGAGGATGCGAAGTCGGCTTTGGCTGCGAGGCAGGCCCTGATTGAGGTTGCCTTTGACCTGGCGAGGAGGCGGGAGCAGGCTGCTGCCGGTGTCCCCGCTCATGAGCTGGGTGCCGGGGTCGCGGCCGAGATAGCTCTTGCCCGGCGGGAGTCCCCTGCCCGGGGTGGCAGGCTCCTGGGATTGGCGAAGGCTTTGGTGACCGAGATGCCCCGCACCCTGGCAGCTTTGGCGTCCGGTCAGCTGAACGAGTGGCGCGCCACGTTGGTGGTGAAGGAAACCGCGTGCCTGTCCGCCGGGGACCGGTGCGCGGTGGATGAGGAGCTCGCCGCCGACACCGGCATCTTCGATGGGGCCGGGGACCGGGCCATCATCAGTGCTGTCAGGGCCGCGGCGTACCGGCGGGACCCGCGGTCGGTGGCGAAGCGGGCAGCCCACGCCGTGACCGAACGAACTGTCTCGTTGCGACCGGCGCCGGACACCATGACCTACCTGACCGCCCTGCTCCCGGTGGCCCAGGGCGTCGCCGTGTACGCGGCGCTCACCCGCGACGCCGAGACCTTGAGGTCCTCGGGTGATGAGCGGTCCAAGGGCCAAATCATGGCCGACACCCTGGTCGAACGCGTCACCGGCACCCCCGGCGGGATCAGCAGCATAGAGGTCCAGCTCGTCATGACCGACCGTACCCTCTTCCAGGGCGACACCGAACCGGCCCGGCTCACCGGGTACGGGATCGTTCCCGCCGAATGGGCCAGGAAAGCTGTGCTGGAAGGAACACGCGGCGCGACCAAGACCAACGGGTCTACCCCGGACGTCGCGAACAGCCGGGAGTCGGCCACGTACCTTCGTCGGCTGTACACCGCCCCCGGCACGGGGGAACTCGTCGCGATGGACTCCAAGGCCCGGCTCTTCCCGCCAGGGCTCCGCCGGTTCCTCCAGGTCCGGGACGACACCTGCCGCACCCCCTACTGCGACGCGCCCATCCGGCACCACGACCACATCATCCCCCGGCACAACGACGGCCCAACCACCGCAGCCAACGGCCAAGGCCTCTGCGAAGCCTGCAACCACACGAAAGAAACACCCGGCTGGACAGCCAAACCAGCGGCCGGAATCAGGCATTCGGTAGTACTTCGAACACCCACCGGTCGCACCTACCGGTCAATGGCACCTCCCCTTCCGAGGAACATTGGGGCGAACAATGGATGGGCCGAAGTCACTTGGCCACAGCATGCCTCTGCGGCCCTGCCACCAGCGGGGTGACCGGCGTCCCAAGGAGGATAAGACGTCAACGAGACATGCCGTCGAGGTCCTTGGGCGAGTCATACCGCCCATCGAACGCTGACAGCCGCAACTGGAACTCCAGGCCATCCACTCGTTGCTGGTCCAAGCGATACTGATTTGGTGATTCGGGCAGCGAAACCAGAAGACCTGCAGCGCATGCAGGACATTGAGGTGGCAGCCAGTCAGCTCTTTCGTGCAATCCGCATGGAATCCGTTGCCGACGATCCCCCATGCCTCGAAATCGAACTGGCGACCTACCAGCGTGGAGAAAGGGCTTGGGTTTTCACCGGACCGGGTAAGCCGTTGCCTACATACTCGTGGATACTCTCGCCGGAGCGGGAATGGACTGCAGAGCACGTCAGAGTCGTCCTTCGGGAGAAGCGGCACGGATTGGACTCATGGCCGCGGACCCTGACGGCCAAAGACATCGGTTAAACACCTCCGCCCCGGAAGGAACCCAAGGTTCCTGCCGGGGCGGAGCTGCCACCGCCGTCGGACACTGTTGGGTGGAGGAGGCGTTTACCCTACGGTCTGAGCCGTTTCGGCGGTGTGAAGACTAGCTGCTGATGGCCGACTTCATCTCGTCATGGGCCTTCTTGCCGGCGTCTTCGGGGGACAGCCGTTCGAAGAGAACTTCCGAGGTGTACCGCTTGATGATCTCCTGAATCGAGCCGGCACCCTTGGGCGGCGGGGCGGGAGCCTCGCCCAACTCGTCCTTGATCTGATCGATGAACTTGACCACCTTGACGTCTGCCGGAGTCAGCTTCGACTCGATGGCTGCGCGGACCTCGGAGTTCGGGTACACGCCGCGGTCTGCCAGGAGGGTTTCGCCGGCCTTGACGTTGTTGGTCAGGAAGTCGATGAATTTGGCGGTTTCCTCGGGGTGCTTGGTGCGTGAGGAGGCTGACCAGAACTGCGATGCCTTGTACCAAAGCCCAGCATCATCCGCGGAACCGGTCTTGGTGGGGAACCGCATGATCTTCAGGTCTCCGCCGGAGGCCTTTTCGAGTGCGGGTGCCTGGTTGGACCACCAGAAGGCCATTGCATTCTTGCCCGTGGCCAATCCGCTCTGATCCAGCGGGGCGGCCTCGGCTTCAACAACTTCGGATGCCGAAGGCACGGCCTTCTTCGCGCTGAGCTCCTTCAGGAACGCCCACCATTCAGCAATGTCGGCCGGCTCGAAGCCCAGCTCGCCGTCCGAGGTGTAGAGCGACTTGCCATTCTGCCTAAGCCAGACTCCCAGCGAAGCCTCGTCCGTTCCGTAGGCGGCGGCACCGTAGGTCCCCTTGGGTGACTTCTCCGTAATTTCCGCTGCGATGCGTCCGAAGTCTTCCCAGGTCCAGGTAGAGTCATCCGGCAATGGGACGCCCGCGGCTTCAAAGACAGCGGGGTTCGCCAGAATGGTGGCTGCGTTGATGCCGGCGGCGATGCCGGTCAGTCCGTCCTCGCTCTTGCCCGCGTTAAGTGCAGCCTCGTCGAGTTTGGAGGTGTCGATCTCGTACTTGGAAAGATCAAGCAGGGCACCGCGGCTGGAGTACTCGGTAATGTACTTTTCATCCATCTGGATGATGTCCGGGGCATCGTTGGCAGCCACCTGGGTAGCCAGCTTGTCCCAGTAGCCGCTCCAGTCGCCGAATTCCGGCTTGATTTTGATGTTGGGGTTTTCAGCCTCGAACTGCTTGATGGCTTCCTGGGTCAGCTGGGCGCGCTTGTCGCCGCCCCACCAGGAGAACCGCAGTTCAACAGGACCGTCGGCATTCGGCGTGGAGGATCCTCCGCCGCAGGCGCTGAGGGCCATGACGGCGGCCGCGGCGGCTACGACGCCCGTCTTACGGAAGCGGTGTGCACCACGGGAACGGCGCTCTGCCGGTTGCCGGGCAGACGCAGGGCGGGGAAAAAGCTGCACTGGTAACTCCGATCTTCTTTGATCCAGGTGTTGGGGAATGGTGCCTTTGATGCTGGGAAAAAACACGAAACCGCTTTCTGGAACTAATGCTACAAGTGCCAAACTTGTAATACAAGGTTTCGCGCGGCAGTTTTCGGGAGGGTGGCAAGGGGGACGGCGGGAACGCCCGTCGCGACGAACGGGCGTCCGGTTCGCACTGCTGGTGATGACGGCAGGCCTTGCCAGCCGGACCAGCAGTGTGACTACTTGATGCCGGTGGTGGCGATGCCCTTGATGAGGAACCGCTGGCCGAAGAGGAACACCAGGAAGACCGGTAGGAGCGAAACGATGGACATCGCAAACAGCGATCCCCAGCTCGTCGCCGACTGTGAATCAACGAAGGCCCGCAGTGCCACCGGAACGGTGAACATGTCCGGATCCGTCAGGTAAATCAGTGCTCCGAAGAAGTCGTTCCAGGTCCAGATGAACGTGAAAATGGTGGTGGTGGCCAGCGCCGGCACCATCAGCGGCAGGATGACGCGCAGGAAGATGCGGGGGTGTCCTGCCCCGTCAATACGGGCAGCCTCGTCGAGCTCCCGCGGGATGCCGCGGATGAACTGCACCATCAGGAAGACGAAGAACGCTTCGGTGGCGAGCAGCTTGGGCACGATCAGCGGCCAGAAGGTGTTCACCCAGCCGATCTGGGAGAACAGGATGTACTGCGGAACGATCACCACGTGGAACGGCAGCATGATGGTCAAAAGCATGATGCCGAACAGCAGTTTCTTGGCCGTGAACTGCAGCCGGGCGAACGCATAGGCAGCCATGGAGCACGAAATCAGATTGCCCAGAATGGATCCAACCACCACAATGGCCGAGTTGATCATGTAGTGGCCGAAGGGGTGGGTCAGGGCAGACCAGCCGGAGGTGTAGTTGCTCATCTCCAGGCTGTTGAGCCACAGGCCGGGCTCGCGAAAGATCAGCTCGTTGGGGCGAAGCGATGAAACAACCATCCAGAGCAGGGGGTAGATCATCAGCCCGCCGGCGAGGATCAGGATCCCGTGCTTCATCAGGGCTTTGGTGCGCTGCGCCCGGCTGAAGGCCAGGGTGCCGCGGGACTCCCTGATTTTGGGCTTGCGGCGGTTCGTTGGCTTGCCCGCGCCGGCAGACTTCTTCTCCGGGGTGGGCAGCGTCTCAAGCTTAGTCGTCATAGAAAACCCAATACTTAGAAGCGATGAAGTTGATGGCGGTGAAGACGCCGATGATCACCAGCAGGACCCAGGCCATGGCGGATGCGTAGCCCATGTCGAACTGGCCAAATCCCTTTTGGTATAGGTACAGGGTGAAGAACATCGTGGAATCCGAGGGGCCGCCGTTGCCGCCCGAGACGATGAACGCCTGGGTGAACGACTGGAAGGATCCGATGATCTGCAGCACCAGGTTGAAGAAGATGATGGGGCTCAGCATTGGCATGGTGATCCGCCAGAACTGCTGGAGCGTGGTTGCGCCGTCCACCTTTGCGGCCTCGTAGTACATCGTTGGGATCTGCCGCAGCCCCGCCAGGAAGATGATCATCGGGGCGCCGAAGGTCCAGACGTGCAGCAGGATGATGGAGCCCAGCGCCGTGCTGGGGTCTGAAATCCAGCCGGGACCCTGGATGCCGAACATTGCCAGGACTTGGTTCACCAGGCCGGTGGTGCCGAAGATCTGCTTCCAGAGTATGGCAACTGCCACCGAGCCGCCCAGCAGGGACGGCAGGTAGAACACCGAGCGGTAGAACGGCAGGCCGCGCAGCCCCTTGTCCAGCACCAGCGCAATAAGGAGCGCCACGGCAAGCTGGAGCGGCACGCCGATGAAGACGTAGGTAAAGGTAACGCCGAGCGAGTTATGCAGCCGGGCATCACTGAGCATCCGGGTGAAGTTGTCCAAGCCCGTCCATTCCGGGGGCTGGAGCAGGTTGTAGTCCGTGAAGGACAGGTAGAGGGACATCAGCATGGGGCCGATGGTGATGGCAATGAGGCCCACCAGCCATGGCAGCAGGAAGATATACGCTGCCTTGTTGTCCCGGCCGTTGGCCTTCTTCTCTTCGGCGGTGGCCTTGCCCTTCCGCCGGGTGATGGAGCTGAGTTCGCTGATGGCGCTCACTGCTGCAGCCCCATCCCTGGAGCCGGACCCGCCACTGCCGGCAGGCCTGCCGGGCGCGGTGTCCTGGGTATGTGCTTAGCGGCCATGTGGTCTCCTTTGGTCATCGTGGCCTCCACGTTCTTGGTATCACCGGGGGCGATAGGTGCGCTCCGCCGGGGCCGGGATTTCCCGCCAAGGTACTGACGGCGGGCTCCCCGCTCCCCCGGACGGTACGGATTTGAAAAGCGGCTCGGTACCAAAGTAAACGCTTTCTTGACTCCTGTATAGCCCTTTGTTAGTTTTTGAGAAAACGTTTTCTGTCGGACCCGGCACTACGAATAAGATCACAAGACTTAAGGGGCAGGACAATGCGGTTACGTCTCACGAAATCAGTCATGGGGATCGCAGGGGCGACGGCAGCCCTGGCCATCGTTCTCAGCGGTTGCGGCAGCAATCCGGAAGCGGGAAAGGTGGGAACCGTAGAAGATCCCGTCAGCATCCGATTTGCCTGGTGGGGCAACGACTCACGGGCAAAGACAACCCTTGACGTGATTAAGGACTTCGAGGCCGCGAACCCCACCATTAAGGTGCAGGGCGAGAACACCGAGTTCAGCTCCTACTGGGACAAGATGGCCACGCAGATCGCCGGCGGCACCACGCCCGACGTCTTCGCCATGAGCGGCGCCTACCCCAGCGAGTATGCAAGCCGTGGCGTGCTGCTGGACCTGGACAGGGTCAAGGACCAAATTGATACGTCGATGTTCGCCGAGGGCACCGTTGACCTGGGCAAGATCGAGGACAAGCAATACACCATCACCGCCGGCGTCAACGCCATGTCCATGGTGATTGACCCCAAGGTCTTCGAAGCAGCAGGCGTGCAGCTGCCGGATGATGAAACATGGACTTGGGACGACTACGCCGAAATCGCCGCGGAGATCACCAAAAAGTCACCGGCGGGAACGTTCGGCACCACCCCCATGGCCAACGACTCCTTCCTGGCCGTGTGGGCGCGCCAGCACGGCGAGGACCTCTACACGGATGACGGCAAGAAGCTGGGCATCAGCGAGGATACCGCCGCCAAGTATTTCGAGCTGAACAAGAAGCTGATGGAAACCGGCGGAGCCCCCTCCGCTTCGCAGACTGTGGAGGACGGCTCGGCCCAGCCCGAGATGACCCTCATGGGCCAGGGCAAGCAGGGCATGAAGATCTCGTGGAGCAACCAGATGAACTCCTACTCCGGGTCGCCCCTGGTCATGATGAAGCTGCCGGGCGAGAGCAAGACGCCCGGTACCTGGCTGCGGTCCTCCATGGAGTACGCCATCTCGTCCAAGTCCGCGAATTCCAAGGAAGCAGCCATGTTCATCAACTATCTGGTGAACAACTTGGACGCCGCCACCAAGATCAAGAGCGACCGCGGCATGCCGGCCAACACCGAACTCAAGGCCGCCATCACTCCCCTGTTGAAGGAGTCACAGCAGAAGGAAGCCGAATACCTGGACCGCATTGCCGAGATGGACATTGAACCGCCGCTGCCGTTCCCCGCGGGATCTTCGGCCACGATGGAGGTCCTGAACCGCTTCAACACGGATGTCCTGTTCGGAAAGATCGCACCGCAGGACGCTGCCAAGGGCTTCATCCAAGAGGTCAACTCGAACCTCGGCTAACGCTTCGGCAGGCCATATCCGCACCACACCATCCGAACAGGAGGCAGGCCAGTGAGCAGCAATGCCGGACCGACCCATGATGCAAAGCCGCCCCGGCCCAGCGCAATCGCCGGCTACGAGGACTGGCCTGCCTATGTCCAGCAACACCCGCGTTACCAGGCGCACAGCGCGGAAGCGCAGGAACTCGCTGACGCTCTGGGCGTGCCCGATGTGCCGCAGCCGCCCGAAGCGTCCGTCCACTGGGAGGAAACGTACGACGGCGTCACTACCTCGCAGCTGAGCTGGCAGTTGGGTTACGGCCCGCGCAGTACGGGCTGGCTGATCAGGCCGGCCGGCGTCCCCGGACCGTTGCCAGGAGTTCTGGCTCTGCACTGCCACAGTGGCAACAAGTTCGGCGGAGCCGACCGGCTGGTGGAACTCCCTGCCTCCCATCCCCTGGCGGCGAACGCCCGGCCCGGCTACGACGGCCGTGCCTTGGCATCAGAAATCGCCCGCCAAGGCTTCGTTGTCCTCGCCCACGACACCTTCGCCTGGGGCAGCCGCCGTTTCGACCTTTCCGTCCCTCCATGGCGGACTGGCTCCGCCCTGGAGGCAAGGCAGGCGCAGTGGCGGGAGGACGGCGTCGTGCCTTCCGAAGCCGAGGTGTACAACGCCGCCGCAGGATTCCACGAGGAGACGGTTGCCAAAACTGCCGGCCTACTGGGTACAAGCCTTGCCGGGATGGTGGCCCACGATGACCTTGCGGCACTGGAGGTTCTTGCCGGCCTGCCTGATGTGGACCCCGACCGGCTGGGCAGCATCGGATTCTCCGGCGGCGGCGGCCGCTCGCTGGCCCTGGCCGTGCTGAGTCCCCGCATCAAGAGCTACGTTGTGACATGCATGATGACCACCTTCCAGTCCCTTCTGCCGGCCCACCTGGATGCCCACTCCTGGCTGCTGCAGACGCCCGGCCTTTGGAAGTTGGACGAGTGGCCGGCACTTACCGCCAGATCCGGTGCGGACCAGCTGCTGGTGCAGTACGCCCTTGGGGACGAGCTTTTTCCTGAGGACGGCATGCGTGCGGCACACCGCATGCTCGGTTCCCTGCACAATCCCGGCAACGGCAGTCCTGCCGCCTACATCGGAAGCTTCTGGCCTGGCGGCCACTTGTTCACTGCCGAAATGCAGCAGGAGGCGCTGGCCTTCCTTTCTTCTTCGCTCGGTGCCCGTGATACTCAGCCCCTCTCTCCCCTTAGCTGTCAAGGACCCTCCTGATGATTGATCAATCCACCGCTGCGGAAACCGGCAACCGCAATGTGAACGCCGCACCCGCGGCCGTCCCGCGGATTGCCCTGGTGGGCGTTCACGGGTTTGGCGAACGGCACCTCGCCAATCTCGCCAGGCTGGAGGCAGCAGGAGCACTGCAACTGCTTGCCGTTGCGGATCCCAACCCGCCCGCCCCCGGAGGGCTCCGGGACTCCGTGGCCGTCTACGGCGACCTGGCACAGCTGCTGTCAGCAGGCCCGGACGTCGACGTTGTTATCCTCGCCACCCCCATCCAGACCCATGCTCCCCTGGCCCTCGCTGCCCTCGCAGCCGGCAAGGACGTCTATGTGGAAAAGCCCCCCGTGGCGTCCCTTGCCCAGTTCCGGGATGTCCTGGTAGCGGCGGAGGCGGCGGAACGCCTGGTGCAGGTCGGGTTCCAAAGCCTCGGCTCCCAGGCCCTGCCCGCTATCCGGAAGCTCGTGGCGGACGGGGAGATCGGAGAGGTCCTGGGACTGAGCGCCAAGGGACAGTGGGTGCGGAACAAGGGCTACTTCAAGCGATCCCGGTGGGCAGGCAAGCGCAGCCTGGACGGCGTGGATGTGGTCGACGGCGTAGCCACCAACGCCCTGGCCCACGCCGTGGCCACTGCGCTGCACCTGGCTGGCGCGCACACTGTGGCGGACCTCGCTTCCGTGGAGACGGACTTGTACCGGGCACACGAGACCGAAAGCGATGACACGTCGGTGATCCGCGTGCGCACCGTCCAGGGAGGCACCCTTTTGTGCGCCCTGACCCTGTGCGCGCCCGAACAGCTGGACCCGTCCGTGACAGTTCACGGTACCCAGGGCGAGATCACGCTGTTCTATACGCGGGACGAGGTTGTGATCACCACCGCGGACGGCGAGCGCCGGGAAAGCTTCGGCCGGACCGACCTGCTGGAGGACCTCCTGGCTGCCCGCAACACCGGTAAACCCCTGCTCTGCCCGCTGCAGCATACTGGCGCTTTCACTCTGGTCCTGGAAGCCATCCGCACGCTGCCGGCACCGCAGGCGATCGGCCCGGAGCACATCAGCTGGGAGGGCGAAGGCGACGAAGCCCATCCCGTGGTGCACGGCATCACGGAGCTGATGGAGCGGGCGTGCAAGGCGCAGGCCACGTTTGCGGAATTGGGTGTCCCCTGGGCCCGCCCCATGGCTCCGGTCCGCTCGCTGACTCTGGACAGCCAGCCGGTTGCCGAGTACCAGGACGGGAGCCGCATCCGGGCTACCTCCTCACCTCGGCCCTATCTGCACCCGGTCCGGACCCTAGCCGGTACCGTGGTCACCGACCACCAGCCACTGGACCACGTATGGCACCTGGGTGCGGGCGTTGCCCTGCAGGACGTCAACGGCATCAACTTCTGGGGCGGCCGCACCTACACCAGGGAGGCCGGGCAGTACGTGTGGCGGCCGGATCACGGCAGCATCACCAGTACGGGAACAGCGGTTGAAGACACGGCCGCCCAGACCGGCGGCCGGGATGGCCGGCTTCGTGAAACCCTCAGCTGGAACAGGCCTCACGGCGGACCTGTCCTGACGGAGGACCGCACCTGGACCTGGACCGGCGTTAGCCCTTCTGTCTGGCGCCTGTCGCTCGATTTCGCCCTCTCCCCCGCCGGAAACCAGCCCGTCAGCCTGGGCAGTCCTGGGTCCAACGGCCGTTTTGAAGGCGGCTACGGGGGCTTTTTCTGGCGGCTGCCCGAGTGCAAGGATGCCACCGTCTGGACACCTGCCGGCGCCGGCGAGTCCGAGGTGCACGGTTCCGTCACGCCCTGGCTGGCGTGGGCGGCTAACTTCCCGGCCGGAACGTCCGGCGCTGCAACAGACGCCCGTACGCCCGGCAGCGCCACCCTCGTCTTCGTGGCCGAAAAAGACTCCACGGATCCGTGGTTTGTCCGGGTTGACGGCTATCCGGGGGTGGGCCAGTCCCTCGCCTGGGACACTCCCGTCATTGCCCGGCCGGGCGAGCCGGTGAAGCGCAGCGTCACCGTTCTTGTCGCCGACGGCATCCTGGGCACAACCGACATCGAAGCACTAATCAACCAGCAGGGGAACCACTCATGAGCCAGACAACAGCAGCACCACCTTCCGCAGGTACCCGTTCCAGCGAGCAGGGCACGGCGCCGGCAGTTGTTCCCGGAGCGAGGGCAGCGCCAGCCTCCGCGGCCGACCGGGCCATCAAGCGGCAGAGGGTACTGGACATCCTCGATGCCAAGGGCGCTGACTCCCTGCTGCTGACCACGCATACCGCGCTCACCTGGTACCTGGACGGCAGCCGCATGCACATCAGCCTCGCCGGCGATCCCATTGCCGCCCTCCTGGTGGACCGCCGCGGTGACCACCTGGTGACCTTCAACAACGAGGCCGGCCGCATCGCCGCCGAGGAACTTCCCTCCGGCGTCGACCTGTACACGGTGCAGTGGTACGGCAACCTGCACGAGGCGGCGGCCGCCGTCGGACGTTCCGCCGGGGACGCGGCCGCGCCGCTGGCGGAAGGTGAGGTGGCCGCTGAGCTGCGCGCAGCCCGCCAGCAGCTGCTTCCTGCCGAGAGCGCCCGCTACGGACGGCTGGGCGCAGAGGTTGCTGAGATCATGACGGACGTCCTGTCCACTGCCCGGCCGGAAACCAGCGAGCTTGAGCTGGTTTCCGCACTGGCCGCCCGTGTTGTTGCTGCCGGTGCCGAGCCGCTGGTCCTGCTGTGCAACGGCAGCAGCCGCAGCGAATTCCGGCATCCGCTGGCCACGCAGTCGCCCCTTGGCCGCCGCGCCATGGCCGTGGTGTGCGCCCGCAGAGACGGCATGGTTGCGAACATCACCCGCTGGGTAAGGTTCGACGCCGGCACTGCAGAAGAGCGCGACGCCGAGGCACGCATCGCAGCAGTAGAGGCGGACATCTTTGATGCCACAGTCCCCGGCGCCCAACTGGACAGGATCTTCGCCGAAATCAAGGCTGCCTATGCCCGGCATGGTTTCGGGGCGGAGCAGTGGGAACAGCACCACCAAGGCGGTCCCGCCGGTTACGCGGGGCGCGATCCCCGTGTCACCGCTGCCGCCACGGACACTGTGGTGCTCAACCAGGCGTTCACCTGGAACCCATCCGGGCCCGGGGTGAAGATTGAGGACACTGTCCAGCTCACCGAGTCAGGCTTGCAGGTGCTCACGGCGGACCCGCGCTGGCCTTCGACCGCGGTCAACCGCCTCCAGCGGCCGGTCACGCTTGAGCTCTAGGGCAGCAAAACGCTCCATCAGATCCTGCCGTAGAACCCGAAATGCTCTCTCAGTCGTAGGCCGTAATCCCGGCCAGCGACTGAGAGAGCGTTTCGGTTAAACCGACATCAAGTGAGAGAGGGTTGCTACGGGAGCTGCAGTTCCCCGTCCACCCGGCGCGGAATGCCCAGCGGGTTGCTTTCGTGCAGGGCCGGGTGCAGGACTGCTTCGGGAGCATCCTGGTAAGCCACCGGGCGCAGGAAGCGGCGGACCGCGGTGGCGCCCACCGAGGTGAACAGGGAGGTGGTGGCCGGGTAGGGGCCGCCGTGCTGCTGGGCCCAGTTCACTGCGACTCCTGTGGGCCAGCCGTCGAACAGGACGCGGCCGGCCAGTTCGGAGAGGTGGTCAACGAGCGCTGAGATGTCTTCCCCCGGCTGCGCGTGGAGGGTGGCGGTGAGGCTGCCCGGGACCTTGGCCAGGACCGAGCGCAACTCCTCCCGGTCCGTGTATTCGATGAGGATTGTGGTGGGGCCGAAGCATTCCTCCAGCAGTTCCTCAGGCCGCTCCAGCACCTTCGCGGCGGAGGTGGTGAAGACCACCGGGGCGGCTCCATTGGCCACAGCATCCTGGTCAACGCTGCCGCTGACCACCTCCACGCCCTGCACGGATGCGAAGCTGCGCAGGCCTTCGGGATATGCCTCGGCAATGCGGCTGGTGAGCATCCCCAGTGCCGGCTTATCCTTGCTGGCTTCGGCTACTTTCGCGGCAAAATCCGTTCCCGCCGGGATGAAGACCAGCCCGGGTTTGGTGCAGAACTGGCCTGCGCCCAGGGTGAAGGAGGTCGCAAGGCCTTCGGCGAGCTGGCTTGCGCGTTCAGCCAAAGCCGCCTCGGTGACCACCACGGGGTTCAGGCTGCCCAGCTCACCGTAGAACGGGATGGGCTCAGGGCGGGAGGTGGCGAGGTCGAAGAGGGCACGGCCGCCCGGGATAGAGCCGGTGAACCCGACTGCCCTAATGGCCGGATCCTGGACCAGTGCAGTTCCCACCTCGCGGCCGGTGACCATGGCAAAGAGCCCCTGCGGAGCCCCGGCGCCGCCCAGTGCTTCGGCCACAATTTCCGCTGTCCGCTCCGAAAGGCGGAGGTGGCCGGAGTGCGCCTTGACGATGACGGAGCAGCCCACGGCCAAGGCGGAGGCGGTATCGCCGCCGGCCACCGAGAATGCGAAGGGAAAGTTCGACGCCGAGAACACAGCCACCGGGCCGATGGGCCGCAGGATCCGGCGCAGGTCGGGCTTGGGCGGTGTGGAGTTCGGGTCAGCGTGGTCGATGATGGCTTCGAGGTAGGAGCCCTCGGTGATCACCCGGGCGAAGAGGCGCAGCTGGCCCGTGGTGCGGGCCACTTCTCCCTTCAGGCGGGCCGGGCCAAGGCTGGTTTCGGAATCGGCGATCTCCACCAGCTCGTCGGCATCGGCGTCCAACGCGTCCGCCACGGCCGTGAGCCAGGCTGCGCGCTTGGCATCGGACGCGGCTGCGGAGATCTTGGCTGCCCCTGTGGCGGCGGCTGTCAGCTCGGACAGTGAAAGGGTTGCAGTAGTCACGTGAGGTACCTGTTCTTCGTGTCTGGATCGGGTCTCTAGCCTGCGTCGTTGAAGCGGAAGCCCAACCCCGGCTGGTCGTTGAGCGTCACCCGGCTGTTGCTGAACCTGACCGGTGCGGGGCCCGCAAGGATCCCCAGCTGCTCGAAGGATGCCTCTTCCACGTCCTCCACCAGGGTGGGCTCCGCGAGGGTCAGGGCCAGCTGGCCGGAGAGTTCGGGCAGCAGGTGCGGCATTACCTTGATGCTGTTGGTCCGGGCAAGTTCAACAATGCGCCGGAACGGTGTGATCCCTCCTACCCGGACGATGTTCGGCTGTATGATGTCTACCGCTTCCGCCTCGATGAAATCGCGGAAGCGGTAGATGGTGTGCAGGTTTTCACCGAGGGCGATAGGCACCGGTGAGTGCTTCCGCAGCCGGCGGTAGGCCCAGAGGTCTTCCGCACGGATGGGTTCCTCCAGCCATTCGAGGCCAAACCCCGCCAGGGCGTCCAGGGCGCGGAGCGTGGTGGGCAGGTCCCAGCGCTGGTTTGCGTCGATCATCAGCTTCCGGTCGGGCCCCAGCACGGAGCGGACCGCAGCCACGCGTTCGGCATCCTCGCGGATGTCCGGCTTGCCCACCTTGATCTTCACCGCCTGGTGCCCGGCAGCAACCCAGCGCTCAACCTGGGCAACGAGCTCTTCGAGGTTGTAGTGCAGGTTCACCCCTGAGCCGTAGACCTCTGCCGATTCCTGGCGCTGACCCAGGAAGCCTGCGACGGAGGTGCCCGCACGGGCGGCAAGAAGGTCCCAGAGGGCCAGGTCCACTCCGGCCATGGCGATGGTGGTCAGTCCCCCGCCGCCGGCCTCGTGCAGCCGCTTCCACAGCGCATCCCACACCGACTCGGGGTTCGCGGGCAGCCCGGTGATGAACGGGGCGATGTCATAGTCCAGCAGGGCCTTGACGGCGTGCGGCCCAATGGTGGGGGTCCAGGAGAAACCGTGCCCCGCACCGCCGTCGTCCGTGTTGATTTCCGTGACGATCACGTGGTTTTCCGGCGCCTCCGCGCCCCAGTGCCTGCGGAGGGGCACCGTGATGAGCCTGGTGCTGAGCCCGGTGATGCGCGGTGCCGTGCGGACCGCTTCAGCTGCCGGGGCACTCATCAGCGGCCGGCCAACTCGTAGCCCTTGGCCAGGATGGACTTCAGCTGCACCAGCTGCTCCTCGGTGGGGTCCACCAGCGGCGGGCGCACGGAGCCAACGGCCAGGCCGCCCAGGCGCAGGCCGGCCTTGATCAGCGAAACGCCGAAGCCGGGGGTCTGGTCGCGTAGCCGGACCAGCGGGGCGTAGAAGCCTTGGAGCAGGGCGTTGCGCCGGTCCTCGTCGCCTGCCATGTAGGCGTCGTAGTAGGCCTTGGCGATTTCCGGTGCCATGGCGAACGCTGCCGACGAGTAGAGCGGAATGCCGAGGCCGCGGTAGGCGCCCTGGGTCAGTTCGGCGGTCAGCAGGCCGTTGAAGAAGGCAAAGTCTTCGCGTCCGGCGGCACGGACGGCGGCAACGATCTCCTGTGCCAGGCCGACGTCGCCGAGCCCGTCCTTGAAACCGATGACCTTGGGGTTGGCTGCCAGCCGTGCCATCGAGGCAGCGGTGAATCTGGCGTTGCCGCGGTGGTAGACGATGACCGGCAGGCCGCTGGCGTTGGCCACGGCCTCGGTGTAGGCCACCAGCCCGTCAGTGGGGCCGGTGACGAGGTACGGCGGCAGGACCAGGAGTGCATCCGCACCGGCTTCCTCGGCAGCGCGGGCTGCTGCCAGGGCGTGGCCCAGGGGACCTCCGGCGCCGGCCACCACCGGCACCTTTCCGGCCACAACCTCGACGGCGGCCGTCACTATGGTGCGGACCTCATCAATGCTGAGGGCATGGAACTCGCCGGTGCCGCAGGCGGGGAAAACACCGCCGGGCCCAAATGGCAGCCGGGAGCTGATGTGTGCCTTGAGCAGGTCGACGTCAACGGCGCCTTCGGCCGTGAACGGGGTGACGGGGAAGAACAGTACGCCGTCGAATTTCATGGTGCCTCCTTGGCTCCGCTGCCGGCTGTTACCAGTGCGGAGTTCTCTTCATCGAGGGCGGTGTGGGACTTCAGTTCGGTGCGCCAGCTGCGCTTGGGGTGCCAGCCCAGGAGCTCCTGCGCCTTGGCAATGGAGAAGGCCGGGCTGGTGCCGGTGAGTCCTGCGCTGAGGGCTTCGCTTCCCGGCAGGAGTTTCGGCATCAGTTCGGCGAGCGGTGCCGTGGCAAGGGCATCTGCCGCTCCCACGAAGAACGTCTCCGCGTTGGGGATGGACGGCAGCTTCTCCAGCAGCAGGTCCAGGAAGTCCGCCACGTCCCGCGCGTCAATGTAGTTGAACAGCGCAGGTGCGGACAGGGCCGGATCGGCCAGCCGCTCTGCCAGCGTGTGGCCCTGCTGTGTTGGGGCGCCTTCCCATTCCTCCGGCGAGATGACGAAGCAGGGCCGGAACGCCGCGTACCGGATTTTTTCGCCCTGCGCGGCAGCGAAGGTTTGGACGGTCTGCTCGGCGATGAGCTTGGACAGCGCGTAGGCGTTCCACGGCTTCGGCGGGGTCCGCTCGTCCAGCGGGAACGACGGCGGCAGCCACCCCGCCGGAGAACCGTACCCGAGCACGGTGGGGCTGCTGGCCGTCACGATCTTCGGCACCCCGACCTCCGTCGCGGCGCTGACCACCGCGAAGGCGAGGCGCGTGTTCGTGGCGAAGATGACGTCCTCGGGCGCACTGAACGGTACCGCTATCGCCGCAAGGTGGATGACGGCGTCGGGCACCGTTTCCCGAAGGAGGCGAAGCGCCTCGCCCTGGGCAAGGAGGTCCGCCGTTTCCTGTACGACGCCGGCGGGCAGCTTGTCCGCGGGGACGGCCTCGCGGTCCACTGAAATGACTTCGTGGCCCTTTTCGGCGAGTCCGGCCACCACGCTGCGGCCCAGGCGGCCGGAACCGCCCGTGACGAAAATCCTGCTCATGGTTGTTCCTTAGGTTGGTTGTTCCTTGTGCAGGATTCAGTGGGTACGGCGTAGGTCGACGCCGAGGTCCAGGTCCTCGATCCGGACCGGCAGGGAGGTTTCCAGGGAGCGGTTGCCGGCGATTCCGACCGATACCGACCGGAGGCCGTCCAGGTAGCCGGAGGGCCGGCCCAGCGGGTCCTCGCCGGGACCGTTAAAGAGGTCGGACAGCAGGAGTGCGTCGCCGCCGCCGTGGCCGCCTTCACCGTTGACGATCGGCACCTCGTAGGCCGACTCCCAGTGGCGCTGGACGATGAGTCGTTCACCATTGCGGCGGACCGCATCCTCTTCCTCAACGGGCGTTGCGCTCGGATCCACCACGGTCTTCTTGTCCGTGCTGCGCAGGACTGCGGCACGTTCCACCACTTCCAGCTCGGCCCGGCCTTCGGTGCCGTTGACTGCCACCCGGTAGCCCTCCCAGGGGCTGTGGGCGTTCAGCGAGTAGCTCAGGCGCGGGCCGCCCTGGTACTCCACCACCAGCGCGAGGTTGTCCTCGATGGTGATGCCGCCGGTGAAGACGTCCTGGTCGCGGCGGTAGCCGTCGTAGTGCTCGTTGTCCAGGAAGAGGGCCTTGAGCCGCTCGTCCTCCCTGAGGTCGAGCGCGAACGGATCCATTTCGCGGGCGGGGGCATCGGCGTCGGGCGTGCCGCGTTCAGGACGTGGGCCCAGGCCGCGCTCTGCTGCATTCTTGTCGCCGTAGAACTTCAGGCCGCCGGAGGCGAAGACGCGCTCGGGCACGTCGTCGATCCACCAGTTGACCAGGTCGAAGTGGTGGGAGGCCTTGTGGATCAGCAGGCCGCCGGAGTTCTTCTTCTCGCGGTGCCAGCGGCGGAAGTAATCGGCGCCGTGCACGGTGTCCAGGACCCAGCTGAAGTCGATGGAGGTGACCTTGCCGATCACACCGCTCTGGATGATCTCCTTCAGGGCGCTGTTGCGGGGAGAGTAGCGGTAGTTGAAGGTGACCACCACGTTCCGGCCGGTCTCCTGCACAGCCTGGGTGATCCGGCGGCACCCTTCAGTATCAATGGTGAGGGGCTTTTCAACGACGACGTCCGCGCCGGCGCGGAGTCCCTCCACGATGTAGTCGGCGTGGGTGTAGTCGGGAGTGATGACGATGATGCGGCCGATGTTGTTGGCCTGGATGAAGGCGGTGAGGTCTGCCGGATCGAAGGAGGCGACAGGTCCCGGTGCGCCAAGTTCCTGGATGAGCTGCTGGTAGAACTCCACCCGGCCCGGGTTGACGTCGGAAAAGGCAATAAGCTCGGCTGTATCAGCGTGCATGCCGAAGATTGCGCGGATGTACATCTCGGAGCGTCCGCCGGTTCCGATCAGGGCGATGCGGGCCTTGGCGCCGTTGCTGGCGGCGAGGGCAGCGCCCGGGGCAGCGTGGGTGGTGGCTGCGGCGTCGGACCGGGCCTCTGAAGCAGAAGTCGACTCGGCTGTGTTGACCATGAGGGTCCCTTTCGAAGACTCAAAATCCGGCCCGGGGGCCGCGGGTGGGCGAAAGCGGTTGCGGTTGTGCCTATTCGGGGGCGTGGCCCCCCGAGAAAGCGTTTTCTTGTGGCTCTATATGAGTTGTATCAACGATGCCGCCCATCCGTCAACCATTGGGCGGGGTGGCAGAAAGCGTTTTCCGCTGAGCAATGTGTATCTCGTCCTGCGGCAGGCTCAAGAAAGGGCAGAACCTTGCGAAAAAGTCGGGAAAAGAAGAGAAATCGCTTTCCAGTCCCGTTATATGCTTTTGACTCAGTACATGATTCAGTACGCCGTCAAACAGTCGGCCGGAACCTGCCACCCGGCAGCGGTACAGCACTGGTGCCGCGGGCAACGGCGTCAAGGAGGGGACCACGCATGGTCAGGAAATCGGCATCAGGCAGGATCGGCATCGCGGATGTTGCCGTGAAGGCAGGGGTCTCCCACGCCACGGTCTCGCGCGTCATGAACGGCAATTTCACCGTGGACCCGGACATTGCCGCCCGCGTCCGGGCCGCAGCCGCTGAGCTGAAGTACCAGCCGAATCCTGTGGGCCGAAGCCTCGCCCTGGGCAAGACCGACACTATTGGCATTGTGGTCCCGGACCTGGCCAACCCCACCTTCCAGGCCATTCTCCGCGGCCTGAGCCGTGCAGCTGCGCAGGACGGCTACCGCGTGCTCATTGCCGACTCCTTCGAGGTCTCCAGCGAGGAATCCATCCTTGCCGGCGAGGCACGCCGGCGGTGCGACGGCCTGGTGCTGTGCGCGCCCCGAATGAGCGACGCCGAACTGGAGGAGATTGCGCCGTCACTGCGGCCGCTGGTGCTGATCAACCGAACTACGGCAGCAGCCGAAGTTCCCAGCCTGGTGGTGGACTACGGGCAGGGCGTGCAGGACATCGCCGAGCACCTGGTGGAACTGGGCCATACCCGCCTTGCCTTCCTTGCCGGCCCTCCCCGCAGCGCCTCGAACGGCATGCGGCTCCAGGGCCTGGAAACATTCAAGGCGGCCCATCCCCAGGTGGAGGTCACCATGCTGGAGGGCGGCTCAGACTTCGATACGGGGCACGAGGCAGTGGACGCGGTCCTGGAAAGCGGCGCTACGGGAATCCTGGCGTTCAACGACCTGGTGGCCATGGGCCTGATGAGCGGGCTGCACGAACGCGGCCTCGACGTCCCAGGCGACATCTCAGTCACCGGCTTCGATGACATCCCCTTCGCGAAGTACACAACCCCGGCCCTCACCACCGCGGCCGTCCCCATCACCGAACTGGGGGAACAGGCGTGGCACCAGCTGCGCGCCCTGATCCGCAATGAAGAGAGCGCCGCCCCGGGCAGCAGCAGGTACCAGCCCCGGCTCGAAGTACGGGCCAGCACCGGCCCGGAGAAGGCCCCGCGCTCAACGGTGCACGGCTAAATCACAGGATGGTTAGGGCGGACTGGTACCGTTCCTCCGGAAGCCAGCCCCGCCTCCTTGTAGTAGCCCTCGATATGGTCGGCCACCAGCTTGGCTGCCCGTTCGCCGTCGTTGTTCTGCACGGCTGCCAGGATCCCGTGGTGCTCGGCCCGCAGCCTGGCCGCCGTGGCATCCCAGTCTGGGAGGTTGGCGGTGAGCCGTGACGCGTAGCCGGTGATGGACTCGCGCAGCGATCCCATCATTGCGCTGACCACCGCATTGCCGGCGGCGTCCGCCAGCGCCAGGTGGAAACGGACGTCCAGCGCCAGGAACGCGTCCACGCCAACGTCGTCAGAATCCATCTCAGCCAGCAGCCGCGAAGCATCAGCCAGCTCCGGGGAACCGGGCTTGGCGTGGGACACCGCCCAGGACTCCAAGAGCACGCGTGTCTCCACGATGTCCGCCACCGGAAGATGCTGGGTGGCAACGTGCAGCCGAAGCGCTGAGCCGAGCGCCGCCGTCGGATCCGAAATCACCACAGTCCCTGCATCCGGACCGGAACCCACCCCTGCCCGCACCACTCCCATGGCCTCCAGGATGCGGATCGCCTCCCGGACGGAGGTCCGGGACACCCTGAGCTGCTCAGCCAGGGACCGCTCGGCGGGAAGCCGCCCGCCCACGGCCAGCCGTCCCTCGGAAAGCTCATTCTCTATCCATGCCAGGACAAGCTGATGGGTCCTCATGGGGCAATAGTAGTTGATGTGGTTAGACCACATGGCCTACAGTGTGGTTAGACCACAGGTAGGGTCCGTGCGAGCGCCGGACCTGTCACCGGCCCAATGGAGGACGCCATGACCCACACCATCCAGCCCAACAATCCGGAAACTACGCCCGCGCCGGATGCCACGGACATCCCCGTTACCGCTCCCCCCGCGGCTGCTCCCACTCCCGCCGGCACCCCATCCGCGGTACCCGCCGCCTTGAAGCGCCGCGTTCCCAAGTACTCCGACCTGGCGCCCCTAATGCAGTTCAAGAAGCCGGAGTTCAGCAAGGAAGCTCGCCTCAAGCGTGCGAGCACCATTTGGGAGCTGCGTGACATCGCCAAGCGCCGCACCCCGCAGGCACCCTTCGACTACACGGACGGCGCGGCGGAGGAGGAAATTACCCTCCGCCGGGCGCGCCAGGCATTCCTGGACATCGAGTTCCGCCCGGGCATCCTCCGGAATGTTTCCGCGATTGACCTCGGCACCGAAATCCTCGGCAGGCCCTCCCGCCTCCCGGTGGGCATCGCCCCCACCGGCTTCACCCGCATGATGCAGTCCGAAGGCGAATATGCGGGTTCCCAGGCAGCCGAGGCAGCGGGCATCCCTTACACGCTTTCCACCATGGGCACGGCCTCCATTGAGGATGTTGCCGCAGCTGCCCCGAACGGTCGCAACTGGTTCCAGCTGTACCTGTGGACGGACCGCGACCGGTCCCTGGAACTGATCGAGCGGGCCGCCAAGGCCGGCAATGACGCCCTGATGGTCACCGTGGACACGGCAGTTGCCGGTGCCCGGCTCCGCGACGTCCGCAACGGCATGACCATTCCGCCGGCACTGACCATCAAGACCGTACTCGACGCGTCCTACCGGCCCGCCTGGTGGTTCAACTTCCTCACGCACGAGCCGCTCACCTTCGCCTCGCTCTCCCGGTACACCGGCACCGTGGCGGACCTGATCAACTCCATGTTCGACCCCACCCTCACCTTCGAGGACCTGGACTGGCTGCGCGAAACCTGGAAGGGCAAGCTGGTGGTCAAGGGCATCCAAACCGTAGAGGACGCCCGCCGCGTGGTGGACCACGGCGCAGACGGCGTTGTCCTGTCCAACCATGGCGGCCGCCAGCTGGACCGGGCACCCATCCCGTTCCACCTGCTCCCCGAGGTCAAGCAGGCCTTCACCGCAGACAACACTGACGCAGCGATCATGCTGGACACCGGCATCATGAGCGGCGCGGACATCGTGGCGGCCCTGGCCCTGGGCGCCGACTTCACGCTGATCGGCCGCGCCTACCTCTACGGCCTCATGGCCGGCGGCCGGGGAGGCGTGGACCGCACAATCCAGATCCTCGAGAAGGACATGGCCCGCACCCTGGCCCTGCTCGGCGTCAGCAGGATTTCCGAGCTGACTCCGGACCACGTGCGGCTGCTGAACAAGTAGGACGTTTCCTACTTCTTGCGTCCAAACTTGGGCAGGTTGGGGAGGTTCGCGAGCAGGTCCGCGGCTTTGGTTGCGGCACGGCCAACAGTCCTGCCGATCTGCTGGGGCACGCTGTCATCTGTGAGGGGAGCGCTGGTCCCGCCGGGGATGACGACGGCGGGACTGAGCTCTGCGCCGCCCGACTCCAGGACCCCGTCCGACACAGCCTCGGCTGCCACGGCGCCGGCGGCTGCAGTTTCCTTTTGGGCTGCATCCGCCTTGCGCTCCGGTGCGGAAGCAGGTTCCGGCTGGCCGCTTTCGCTCGCAGCGGACGGGGCTGGCGCCGTCGGAGGCACGGGAGCTGCAGAACCCACGTCAAGGGTTTCGAGCCAGCTGGCGATCCCCTCGAGCGGCTTGCGGTTCAGCGCGTAGTAGCGCTTCTGGCCCTGCGCCCGCATGCTCACCAACTGGGCTTCGCGCAGGACTTTGAGGTGCTTGGAAATGGTGGGTTGACTGGCGGACAGTTCCTCCACAAGTTCGCCGACGGCTTTGTCCCCGGAGCGGAGGGAAACAAGGATCTCCCGCCGGGTCGATTCCGCTATGACGGCAAATACGTCGTCTGTCACCATGCCTCCCACCCTAACGACATATACGCCGAAAGGCATCAACTATTTCGGCCAGCCGTTCACTATTGCCCGGTGACGGTCCTGGTGCTAGAACAGTTCCACCGCTGCCCGGCCGGGTGGCTGCCGCCGCCACGAGTGAAGGGGGTGGGCCGTCGTGGATGTCCTCCGCCAGCAGCTGTTTAATATCATCGCGTTCGTGTTCCTGAGCCTCTTCGTGGCGGTGTGGGGCAGCGTACTGCTCCGCGTCGGTTTCTGGGTGCCGGACGGGAGGACGGCCGCACCTCCCCTGAACGGGGCGCTGGTCACGGCTGCGGGGGTTCTGGCCACTTCCCTGAGCTCGCTGACGGCGTCCGCCCTGGGGTTCACGATTGCGGAGGTCCGCCAGGCGGAGGGAGCGGACCGTTCCGGCCGCGCCGCAGTCGCCGGCGTTGGAACCTCTGCGATCAGCCCGGGTGAGGTTACTGCCAGGCTGTCCGGACGGATCGTGGCAGCCATCGTCGTCTACCTGGCAGTGGGGCTGATGGTGCTGCTTCTCTGGCTGGTCAAGGGAACTGCGTCCACGGACCTCATCGGAGCGTTCGCCTTATCCCTGTTGGGCTGGCTGATTGGTGCCGCCGGAGTGGTCTTCCAAACCGAAAAGACCAGCTCCTGACCCGTAATTAGTCGAACCAGGGGTCCAGCCCGTGGAGCGGAAAGACGGCTTTCCTGGTGGCCATGACGGCACGGTCCACGGCATCGTTGGGGTCGAAGCCGACTTCCCACGAACGCCACCACAGCTCCACGTCATCGCTCATCAGCTCCGGCGCCGAACCTCCGAACTTTTCCTGCACGTATGCCCGCCAGTCCTGCGGGACCGGTGTGCGCAGCGGCACGGGCTTCCCGGCGGCGATGGCGATCAGGTGACTCCAGGACCGGGGCACCACCTGGAGAACGTTGTAGCCACCGCCGCCCGTGGAGATCCAACGGTTTTCGCAGTGGCGGGCAGCAAGGGCTGCGACGGCGGATGCGGCCTCCCGCTGCCCGTCGACGCTGAGGTTGAGGTGCGCCAAGGGGTCGGTGCGGTGGGAATCGCAACCGTGCTGGCTAACGATAACCTCCGGCTGGAACGCGGCAACCAGCTGGGGCACCACGGCGTAGAAGGCGCGAAGCCAGCCGGCATCGCCAGTACCCGACGGCAGCGCGACGTTCACCGCCATCCCCTCTGCCTGCGGACCGCCGGTCTCGTTGGCAAACCCTGTACCCGGAAAGAGTGTGAGGCCACTCTCGTGCAGGGAGACGGTGAGCACGCGGGGATCGTTCCAGAAGATACTCTCCGTCCCGTCCCCGTGGTGGGCGTCGACGTCGATATACGCCACCCTGCGGATGCCGCCGTCGAGCAGCTTCTGCACGGCGAGTGCGGCGTCGTTGTAGATGCAGAATCCGCTGGCCCGTTCGCGGGCCGCATGATGCATGCCGCCGCCGAAGTTGATGGCACGCAGCGCTGAACCGTCGAGAATTCGGGCGGCAGCCATCAGGGATCCGCCGGCCAGCCTGGCCGCGGCCTCATGCATTCCGGCAAAGGCGGGATCGTCCTCAGTTCCCAGTCCACGTGCCTCGTCGGGTTCACCCGGGTTCGCGCTGACCCTTCGGACCGCCGCAACAAAGTCGGCCGAATGCACGGATTCAAGATCAACGTCCGCCGCTACACCTGGCGCCTCCACGGCAACATGCTCCAGTTCGAACAGGCCCAAGCTCCGCGCCAGGCGGGCAGTCAGGTCCATTCGTTCCGGGGCCATGGGGTGGCCCGGGCCGAAGTTGTAGGCGGTCATGTCAGAACTCCACGCCACCACCGTTGGGAGCGCGGGCTGGCTTAGACCCGGGAGGTATGTCATCAATCACAGGCTACCCGAGCCGGCAGCCCTTCCTGCCCGGCCATGACGCGGGCATTAGTGGTTTACTACTGAAGGAAGCAGTTTCTACCGAGGAAAAAGCCACACATGACGCAAAGCCAGTCGAGGGCCCGCAAACCGGCCCCCTGGCATCCCGCGGTGCCGGAGCGGGAAGGCCTCTGGATCCTAACTCGGCTGCGCGACTTCATCGACGACATAGCGAACACCTCGCCGGCGAGGCTTGCCCTGACAGTGTTCGCCGCCGTGTGCCTGGTGTTCGCTTTCGTGCTGTCGCTGCCCATCTCCTCTGCCGCCGGCACCGCCACCCCCGTCCATCAGGCACTGTTCACCGCCGTCTCCGCAGTGTGCGTCACCGGGCTGACCGTGGTGTCCACTGCGGTGCACTGGTCCTTCTTCGGCCAGCTGGTGATCCTCATCGGCGTGTTCATCGGAGGTTTGGGAACGCTGACGCTGGCGTCACTGCTGGCACTGATGGTGAGCAAGCGGCTCGGGGTCCGCGGCAAGATCATTGCGGCGGAATCCATGAACAATGCCGGACGCCTGGGCGAAGTGGGCACCTTGCTCCGGATCGTCATCACCACGTCCGTGGTCATCGAAGGGATCCTGGCGCTGGCCCTGATCCCAAGGTTCCTGACGCTTGGAGAGCCGTTCTGGCAAGCCGTGTGGCACGGAGTCTTTTACTCCATCTCCTCCTTCAACAATGCAGGGTTCACACCACACTCAGACGGGATCGTGCCCTACGAGACGGACCTGTGGATCCTGGTCCCCCTGATGCTGGGCGTGTTCCTGGGCAGCCTGGGCTTCCCCGTAGTTATGGTCCTGCAGCAGAACGGCCTGAACTGGAAGAAGTGGAACCTGCACACCAAGCTCACCATCCAGGTGTCCTTCATCCTCCTGGCGGCGGGCATGTTCCTTTGGGGGCTCATGGAATGGGACAACGCCCGGACCATCGGTGGCATGGACCTCGGCGACAAGATCACCCATTCACTTTTCGCCTCCGTGATGACCCGCTCGGGCGGCTTCAACCTTGTGGACCAGAACCAGATGGAATCCACCACCATGCTCCTGACGGACGCGCTGATGTTTGCCGGCGGCGGCTCGGCGTCCACGGCAGGCGGCATCAAAGTCACCACCATCGCCGTGATGTTCCTGGCCATCGTGGCCGAAGCCCGGGGTGATGCAGACGTGAAGGTGTATGGGCGGACTATCCCCGAGGGAACCATGCGGGTGGCCATCTCGGTTATCGTTGCCGGCGCCACGCTGGTCTCCGTGTCCGCATTCCTCCTGCTGCACATCAGCGGCGCTTCCCTGGACCGTGTGCTGTTCGAGACGATTTCGGCATTTGCCACTGTGGGCCTGAGTACCAACCTCAGCGCCGAAGTGCCCGAAGAGGGCGTCTACGTCCTCACCGCCCTCATGTTCGCCGGCCGCGTGGGCACCGTGACCCTCGCCGCTGCCCTGGCTCTGCGCCAGCGCAGCCAGTTGTACCACTATCCCGAAGAGAGGCCCATCATTGGCTAGTTCCTCAGACGACGCTCGGCGCCCAGCCCACAATGCTCCGGTATTGGTGATCGGGCTCGGCCGCTTCGGTTCCTCCACCGCTGAACAGCTGGTCAAGCAGGGCCGGGAAGTGCTCGCCATCGAACGCGACCGTACCCTGGTGCAGAAGTTCGCACCGCTCCTGACCCATGTGGTGGAGGCGGACGCCACCAACATTGATGCGCTCCGCCAGCTGGGTGCACAGGAGTTCAGCTCCGCCGTCGTAGGCGTTGGCACCTCCATCGAGTCCTCGGTGCTGATCACCGTCAACCTGGTGGACCTCGGGATCGAACATCTGTGGGTGAAGGCGATCACCCCCTCACACGGCAAGATCCTGACCCGGATCGGCGCCAATCATGTGATCTACCCGGAGGCAGACGCCGGCGTGCGTGCCGCGCACCTGGTGTCCGGCCGGATGCTTGACTTCATCGAGTTCGACGACGACTTCGCCATCGTAAAAATGTACCCGCCACGCGAAACAGTGGGCTTCACTCTGGATGAATCCAAGGTGCGCTCCAAATACGGCGTGACAATCGTCGGAGTGAAGTCACCCGGTGAAGACTTCACCTACGCCCGGCCCGAGACCAAGGTATCCTCGCGGGACATGCTGATCGTGTCCGGCCACGTGGACCTGCTCGAACGATTCGCCGCCCGCCCCTAGCCCCCAAGCTGCTTCGTGATTTCGGCGGCGCGGTCCGCAGCCGCGCGGGCTCCGGCAGCAATAATCGCGGGCAGGCCCCGCTCGTCGAACGTGGCAATGGCCCTTTCGGTGGTCCCGTTGGGGCTGGTTACTGCTTCTCGCAGGTCGGTGGGATCAGCGCCGGGCTCGGCCAGCATGAAACCGGCACCTGCCACCGTTTCCCTGGCCAGGAGCAGGGACAGCTCACGGTCCAGGCCCAGCTCCGCCCCTGCTGCCGCCATCGCCTCGGCCAGGTAAAAGGCGTAGGCCGGTCCTGAACCACTGATGGCGGACAGGGCATCTACCTGCTCCTCGGGCACTTCGACGACGGTCCCCGCACCCTGCAGGACGTCCTTGACCCGCTGCAGCTGCTCCCGGGTGCAGTTGGTGCCCCGCGACACCGAGACGACTCCACGTCCAAGCTTGGCCGGGGTGTTGGGCATGGAGCGGATCACGGGCTGCCCTGCCGGAAGCGCGGCCTCCAGCTGGGCAATGGACACCGCAGCGGCCACGCTGACCACCACGGTGGAGGGCGAAAGGGCTCCGCTGATCTCCCGGGCCAGGTCGGCAATGCCCGCCGGCTTGACGCCCAGGATGACGACGCCGGAACCCTTCGTTGCCTGCTTGTTGTTGTCCGGTTCCTCCTCGCCGGCGATCGCGGTCACCCCGTGGTGCCGCTCCGCCAGCTCCGCGGCGCGCCCCGCACGCCTGACCGTGGCCACGACGTCCGCCGGATCAGTCCCGGCTTCCAGCAAGCCACTCAGAATTGCTTCGTTCATGGATCCACAGCCAAGGAAGGCGATTCGGTTGCTCATGGTCTCCATCATTACAGTTCCGCCCTGTCGGCGCAGAAATGCATGACTCGAATGGACGGCGAAACAGTGGGAACTTCCAAAAATTCATTCACAGGTTGCTCCCATGAAAGGCGCAGGTGCCTTTCACCTTCGGCCCCTATCGTAGTAACTACCTCATTGAGGGTGCGAGTGATGCGGCAGGGATGGGGATTCCTGCCAGGGCACCGGCGGTCGGCACCAGGTTTTCCCCCATTTTCCTGGCGCCGACGCCGGTGCTTCCGCTTTTGAAGGCGACGAGGGATTCAGACTGTCGCGTCGACCACGTCGATGGCCTCAGCAGGCGCTACGTGGGGCGCAGGCTCCAGCGGGCCGGAGAACACCAGTTGGTCGATCCGCCGGAGGATCAGGCCCTCCCGCAGCGCCCAGGGGCAGATTCGCAGCTTCTTGAACTTGAAAAGCTCCAGTGCGGCCTCGGCCACGAGCGCCCCGGCCAGCAGTTGGTGGGCGCGGGCCTCGGAAACGCCGGGAAGGTGCAGCCGGTCTTCGGCCTTCATCGCGGAAATGCGCTGCGCCCATACCCCCAGGTCAAGGGCGTTCAGCTCCCGCTTGACGTAGGGGCCGGCCGCGCTGGGGGCAGCGCCTGCAATCCTGGCAAGGGAACGGAAAGTCTTTGAAGTTCCAGCAACCAGGTTCGCACGGCCCAGCCCGTCGAATTCGCGGACGGCTGGCTTGAGGGTGGCGCGGATGTAGCGGCGCAGTTCCTTGACGCTCCTGGCGGAGGGCGGGTCCTCGGCGAGCCAGTCCCGTGTGAGGCGGCTGGCGCCCAGCGGCACGGACGTTGCCATCTCCGGAAGCTCGTCCTGACCGAACGCCATTTCAAAGGAGCCGCCGCCGATGTCCAGGTTCAGGATGGGCCCGGCACCCCAGCCGTACCAGCGCCTGACGGCGAAGAAGGTCATGGACGCTTCTTCGCTGCCGGTGAGCTCCTGCAACGTGACCGTGGTTTCGTGCTTCACCCGAGCCAGGACCTCGGGGCCGTTGGTGGCCTCGCGGATGGCGGACGTACAGAAGGCCAGCAGGTCCTCCGCCTTGTGCCTGGCGGCAAACTCCCACGCTTCCAGCACGAACTCGGTCAGCTCGTGCTGCCCCGCATCACTGATGCTGCCGTCCGGCTCCAGGTACTGGACCAGGGACAGCGGCCGTTTGTGCGAGGCGAACGGTACCGGCCGAGCGCCGGGGTGGGCATCCACCAGGAGGAGATGGACAGTGTTGGACCCGATATCGAGGACGCCTAGCCGCATGCTGCCATTATTGCCCGGCAGCGCCCTGCGGTTCCAACTGCTACCCGGCGGCGCGGAGTTGTGTCAGTTGCCGGGCTGGTCCGGGGAGCCGGCGTCCGGAAGCTCATCCGCCCGCTTGAAATCGCGTCTGATGTTCGCCACGCCTTCGGGATTGATCTCGAAGCCGTAGGCGGCACCAGGATTAATCACCATTCCCAGCTCCTCGCCAATGTTGGCAATGATGGCTGCGCCCTGCGTGCCGAGGATGTTGGGCGCCGCGTCTAGGTACTGCTGGTCAACCCGGCTGGGGTGCGAGAAAACGGCAAGGACGGGGTCGCCGTCGGCATTGCCCAGGACCAGGGGTTCCACCTGCGAGTCCTCGCCCTCGATGCTGTCCGAACTGACGATGTAGACCTCACTGTTCAGGAAGGACAGAATGACGTCCACCGGGCTCGCATCAGGCTGGCCACCCTTGGCGAGCTTCTCCTCGAGGTCGTTGAGCGGAGTGGGATCGGCGATTCCGGGCTGTTCAGTCATTCCCCTAGCCGATCACGTTCCGGTGCCCCATGCAAACGGATTCTCTCAAACACGGGGCGCCCTCCCCTCCCCTACTTCTTGGCGGTTGCCTTCTTCTTGGCCGGAGCCTTGCGGGTGGCGGTGCGCTTGACCGGGCCCTTGGCTCGCTTCTCGGCCAGGAGTTCCACGGCCTGTTCCCGCGTGAGCTCCTCCAGCGAGGTGGCACGGGGGACGGTGATGTTGGTGATCCCGTCGGTGATGTAGGGGCCGAAGCGGCCCTCCTTCACCACGATGTTCTTCTCTGATACCGGGTCCGGGCCGAACTCGGCCAGCGGGGGGACGGCTGCACGGGCGCCGCGCTGCTTGGGCTGGGAGTAGATCTCCAGGGCCTGCTCCAGCGTAATGGTGAAGATTTCCTCCTCCGAGCCGATGGACCGGGAGTCGGTTCCCTTCTTGAGGTAGGGACCAAACCGGCCATTCTGCACAGTGATGAGGTTACCCTCGGCGTCCTCGCCCAGTACCCGCGGCAGGCTCATAAGCTGCAGCGCCTCGTCCAGGGTGACGGACTCGACCGTCATGGACTTGAACAGCGAGCCGGTACGCGGCTTGGCCTTGACGGGCTTCTTGGGCGGCTTGGGCTTGCCGTTCTTGTAGTACTCCACAGGCTGGGCGGCGACCTGTTCATCGGTCATCTCCGGGATGATCTCGGTGACGTAGGCGCCGTAGCGGCCGTTCTTGGCAACGATGGTGTGCCCCGTGTGGGGATCGGTTCCCAACACGCGTTCCTCGGGAGCGGCGGTCTCCATCAGCTCAACGGCCTTCTCGGCAGTCAGCTCATCAGGAGCGAGGTCCTCCGGCACATTGGCCCGCGCCGACTCCACGACCTCCCCGGTCTTAGCGTCGACGGTGGCCGCGGAGCTTTCCAGGTACGGGCCAAACTTGCCCACGCGCAGCGTGATCTCGTCCGTGATGGGGATGGAATTGATTTCGCGTGCGTCGATTTCGCCGAGGTTGTTGACGATGCTCAGCAGCCCCGGGTCGGAGTCCTCGCCGAAGTAGAAGTGCCGGAGCCAGGACGCCCCCACGGCCTGGCCGTTGGCGATCTTATCCAGGTCACCTTCCATATCCGCGGTGAACTCGTAGTCCACGTAATCGCTGAAGTGCTGCTCCAGCAGCCGGATCACGGAGAAGGCGATCCAGCTGGGAACCAGCGCCGAGCCCTGCTTCCGGACGTAGCCGCGGTCCTGGATGGTGGAGATGGTGGAGGCGTAGGTGGACGGGCGTCCGATGCCCCGCTTTTCCAGCTCGGCCGTCAGCGACGCTTCCGTGTAGCGCGGCGGCGGCGAAGTCTCGTGACCGACAGCCACAATGTCGGAGGCCTTAAGCGCGTCGCCCCTGGCTACGTTGGGCAGCCGGCGGCCCTCATCGGAGTCCTCATCGCCGCGGGTTTCGTCTTTGCCTTCCTCATAGGCGGCCAGGAATCCGGGGAAGGTGATCACGGTGCCGGAGGCGGAGAACTCGGCGTCGCGCCCGTCCGCCGCGACGGCACCCAGGCGGATGGTCGCCGTCGAACCCTTGGCGTCGGCCATCTGGGAGGCAACGGTGCGCTTCCAGATGAGTTCGTAGAGCCGGAATTCGTCCCCTGAGAGCTGCTTGGCCACCTGGGCGGGCGTCCGGAAGGAGTCACCGGCGGGGCGGATGGCCTCGTGCGCTTCCTGCGCGTTCGCCGCCTTGTTCGAGTAGACCCGCGGGGACCCTGGAATGTACTCGGGCCCGTAGAGCTCCGAAGCCTGGCGGCGGGCGGCCGTGATGGCTTCGTCGCTCAAGGCTGACGAGTCGGTTCGCATATAGGTGATGTAGCCGTTTTCATACAGCCGTTGGGCGATCTGCATGGTGCTCTTGGAGGAGAAGCGGAGCTTGCGGCCCGCCTCCTGCTGCAGGGTGGACGTGGTGAAGGGGGCAGCGGGGCGGCGGGTGTACGGCTTGGTGTCGACGGACCGGACACCGAACTCGGCGCCCTGCAGCCCGGCGGCCAGGGACGTTGCCAGTTCCTCGTTCAGGTGGGCGACGTTCTTCGCGGTCAGGACGCCGTCGTCGTTGAAGTCCCGGCCGCTGGCAACCTTGGCACCGTCCACTGCGGCGAGCTTCGCCTTGAAGGAGCCGGCGTCTGCACCGAACTGGCCGGTGAGGTCCCAGTAGGAGGCGGCCTTGAAGGCCATGCGCTCCCGTTCGCGGTCCACCACCATGCGGGTGACCACTGACTGCACGCGGCCGGCGGACAGTCCGCGCGCCACCTTGCGCCACAGCACCGGCGAGATTTCGTACCCGTACAGGCGGTCCAGGATGCGGCGGGTTTCCTGCGCATCCACCAAGGCGGAGTCCACATCGCGCAGGTTGCCCATGGCGCGCTGGATGGCTTCCTTGGTGATTTCGCCGAAGGTCATCCGGTACACGGGGACCTTGGGCTTGAGCACTTCCAGCAGGTGCCACGCGATGGCTTCGCCCTCGCGGTCCCCATCGGTTGCGAGATAGAGTTCGTCGGCGTCCTTGAGCGCAGCCTTGAGCTCGGTGACCTTTTTCTTCTTGTCCGGCGAGACGACATAGTAGGGCTTAAAGTCGTGCTCGATGTCGACGGCGAACTTGCCCACCGACGTTTTCTTCAGCTCAGCGGGGAGCTCGGAGGGCTGGGGAAGGTCGCGGATGTGACCGATGGAGGCCTCAACGATGAAGCCCTCGCCCAGGTACTTGGCGATGGTCTTGCTCTTGGCCGGAGACTCCACAATCACGAGTTTCTTGCCGGTTTTGGCCTTGCTTGGCACGGTGCTCCTACAGAAAAAGGTTGCTCGGGCAGATGCGCCCATACTGGCCTAGTTCACCATATTTTGCTGAATTGTGCGCATCCATGTGGAAAAGAAGGGGGTTGTTCCGCAGGCCCCGCGCGCGTCACTCCGCGGCGGGGACCAGGAAACCGTCACGCATCAAATTGGCCACTTCGGCGAGCAGTCCGCTCCGGAACGGGCCGGCGTCGAACCCTTCCTCCCCCGCCATCCCGCCCCCGAGCAGCGCCTCCAAGGCCCCGGCAATCTGCCCGGCCGTCAGGTCGCCGTCACAGGCTGAGACGAACCCTGCCAGCTCGGTGCTGAGCAGGTTGGTCCGGCGCAGCCCGGCGCCCTGGCGCAGCAGGATCACGCCCGGGTGCTCGGCGCCCGGCCGCTGGTGACGCTCCTCGGTGACGTCGTCCGCCACCAGCAAGTGCGCATCCTCAAGGCTGTGCGCGGCCAGCCAGTCCATGCGTTCGACGGCGGCGCCCAGGTGGGGACCGATCGGGTGCTCGATGGGATAGGTGATCTCCTCAAACCGGCTGACAATATGCAGCTCCGGAGCCAGCGGGCGCCGCAGCCAGACCATCCCGAAGCCGATGCCGTCCACGTTCCTGGATTCGAAGTCCGCCAGGTAGGCAGCGTAAGCCTCCCGGTAGTGCTGCCGGTCCCGGCCCTCAGAGGCGTCCTGCAGCCAGGTTTCCGCGTACTGCTCCGGCCCCACCTGCTCACGCTGGATGAACCAGGCATCAATGCCCGCGCGGACCCACGCCTGCGGCCGCTCCTGCCATGCGCTGCCCGCAACCACCTCCCAGTTGCCCAGCATCTGCGCGGTGCCCCCGGGGGCCAGGACATCAGGCAGGGCGGCGACCAGGGAGGCGACGATGTTATCGCCCGGAAGCCCGCCGTCGCGGTAGGTAAACTGCTCCGACGCGTCCTCGCCGACAGTCCGCGGCGTGATCACAAACGGCGGGTTGGACACTACCAGGCCGAACTCCTCGCCCGCCACGGGGTCCAGGAGCGATCCGAGGCGCAGGCTTACCCGGTCCTCGAGGCGAGCAGGATCAACCGACAGCGCCCCGGCATTGAGCAGGATGTTGAAGCGGGTGAAGGCCAGGGCGCGTTCGGAAATATCCGTGGCCGTAACGTGCTGGCAGTGGTGCAGCAGGTGGAAGGTCTGGATTCCGCATCCGGTGCCCAGGTCCAGCGCGCGTTCGGTATGGCGGCGGATGGTGGTTTGGACCAGGGTGGTGGACGCCTGCCCGATGCCCAGCACGTGGTCGTGCCGGAGCACCCCTTCCTGCTGGTGCGCTGCGAGGTCGCTGGCAACCCACAGTTCCGCCCCGCCGGTGCCGTCGTCGTTCGCATCCCACCCGTAGGGCCGCAGGTCCGCCTTGGCGCGCAGCAGGCCGGAACCGGGCACGGGCTGCACCAGCCCCAGAGTCAGCAGGCCCACGGTACCGATACCCGGGAGGGCGGCGTCGAGTGTTTCCCCAGCCTGCGGTTCGGCGAGAAGCCACAGGCGTACGACGGCGGCGAGCGCCGCGTTCCCTTCGTCCCGCCGCACCGCCCGCTCAGTTTCCAGCAGGGCAGGAATAATCTGGTCCCGGTTCAGGGCAGCGGAGGCCGAAGGGCCGAGGAGCCGGGCGACGCCGTCGAGGGTGTAATCCAGTCGGCGCAGGTCCGCGGCCAATGCCGTCAGCAGTTGGGGAAGATCGCTGCGGGGTGCATCCGGGGTGTTGCCGGCGGTGAACTCGAAGGGGGATTTAGGCACCGCTCAAGTTTAGTCCGGTGGAAGGCCCGGCCCTGCCTTCAGTCCCGAAATCAGCACGTCCAGCGTGGAAGCCCCCTGGTCTGCGCCTACCGGCCGGCACCTGAAGAATAGGGTACTTGCTGCTCTGGCCCGCCGGCTGCGGCGGGCATAAAGTCTGACTATGCCCAGTGGGCGGAAAGCCTCCGCACCCCATATTGTGCGGGCAGCTCCCGCGCAGATACCCCCGGTGCGGACTTCCCCCGCGCCGGCGGCACGGAAGCCGGGGCCCGCCGCCGTCATTGCTGCCCTCGCCGGAGCCCTGCTGCTGGGCGGCTGCGAATATACGTACGACGACGGCCGGAACCAGCCGGGGCCCGTCGAGGCTGAAGCAACGCGCATCCCCGGGCCGGTGTTCACCCGTGACCCGCTGCAGAACGATCCCGTCAGTGAGGCTGACCTTGCCTCCTGGGTTGCCCGGACGCTGCCGGACACGGCCGAGCCGGCGATCCATGCCGGTGCAGGCCTGGTGGCCGCGGGGGAGGTACGGACCGAAACCACCCCTGAGTTGGGGACGGGCACCTACGCCCTTGCCCTGGCCTGCCGCAGCCAGCGCCGGGTGACGTTCACCGTCCGCAGTGAGTCGCTCACGCTGGTGGACCTGGGCCTCCGCTGCGGGGTCAACCGCGAAAACGTCATCTATCTTTCGGCAAAGACTGCCCTCAGCATCAGGGTGGAGGCCAGGACCGGCGCAAACTACGCCTACCGGCTGCGGCGTCTCTAGGAGCCCTACTGTCAGGCTGCGCAGCCCTCGGGGCAGCGCAGGGTTTCCGGGCTGGATGCGCATCCGGCGCAGTACAGGGTGAGGTTACGGCAGCTGGGGTTGGAGCAGTTCTCGAACTTGCTGGTGGGGGCCGAGCAGCGGGCGCACTGGCCGATGGTCTTGGCCTCGTCGCTGAATTCGAGGTGCATCCGCTTGTCGAACACGTACAGCGACCCCTCCCACAGTCCCTGGTCCCTGAAGGCATCGCCGTAGCGGACGATGCCGCCGTCCAGCTGGTACACCTCTTTGAAGCCCCGGTTCACCATGAGGCTGGACAGCACCTCACAACGGATTCCGCCGGTGCAGTAGGTGACCACCGGTTTGTCCTTGAGGTCGTCATACTTGCCGGAGTCCAGCTCCTTGATGAAGTCATGCGTGGTGGCGACGTCCGGGACGATCGCGTCCCTGAACCTGCCGATCTGGGCTTCGAAGGCGTTGCGGCCGTCGAAGAACACCACTTCCTCACCGGACTGCTTTTTGGCGTCCACGAGTTCGTGCAGTTCCTCCGGCTTGAGGTGCGTGCCGCCGCCAACCACGCCGTTGGCGTCCACCTTGAGCTCACCCGGCGCGCCAAAGGAGACGATCTCGTCCCGTACCTTGACGCTGAGTCGCGGGAAATCCTCCGCGCCTCCGTCGGACCACTTAACGTCAATGCCGCGGAAGCCCTTGTACTCGCGGGTGGTCTTCACATACTGCTTCACCGCGCCGATCTCACCACCCACGGTGGCGTTGACGCCGTCCTTGGAGATCAGGATGCGTCCCCGCAGCCCGAGCTTCTCGCACAGCGCACGCTGCCACAGCCGAACAGCCTCCGGGTCCGTAAGGGGCGTAAAGCCATAAAAAAGCACAATTTTGTTCAAAGCCACGTATTTAAGGGTACCGGCCCGGCACTCCCCGGCAGCCCGGCTCAGGTTGCATCACAATTGCATAAGCTCTCCGCCGCCCCCTGTTGCTGGTGATCGGGCTGGAATAGTGTTCATCCATGAGTCCGGAAACCATGGTTGAAGACATCACTGGCCTCCTCGAAGTGTGGGTGGCAGGCTGGGCCGGTTGTCGTGGCTACAGCACGGCGAAGGAGGGACGGTTCCCTGCCGCACTCCGGGCCGACACCAGCGGCGAATGGGAATACTTCGCTTCGGAACCCACGGACGACGAGTTCGCCGCACTGGCTGCGAAGACGGCGGAAGTTCCCCCGAGGGTCCTCACCATCCTGACCAATGACATCGCCCGCTATTCCGCCATGGCTGGCAGGTACGGCCTCAATGTCACGTCTGATTCCCAGACGATGATGATCGTGGACATGGAGACCCAGGATGCCGAGGATCCCTGGCTTTCCGACGACGACCTGAGCGTGTCAACGTGGGAAGAGAACGGCGTCCATTATGCCGAGGTCCGTTCCGGCGACTCTGTTGCTGCCAGCGGGCGGGTGTTCGTGGTGGGTGACACTGCGGTGTTCGACAAGATCATCACCGAACCGGGTTTCCAGCGGCGCGGCCTTGGCAGCTTCATCATGCGGGCACTGGCAGCGAAAGCCTTCGAGCACGACGTTCAGGAGGGGCTCCTGCTGGCCTCTGTGGATGGCCAGAAGCTGTATTCGCACCTCGGCTGGACCACGGTTTCCCGCGTACTGATGCTTTCCGCGTCGCAGGACGGTTCCGACCTTTCCCTGAGCTGAACCCTGCTGTTTTCTGCGGCTGTTACCCCCAGGGCGAACCGGGGCTGAGCCGCGCGCGCCGGGTGAAACAATGTTGGGGTGAACCCCCATGACTCCCTGATTCCCATGCTGGGCCGAGGCCCGGAACCGGAGCAGCTCCGTCATGTCCGCACTATCCCAGCCCGTCAAGCCGAGCATGAGCCGTGGCCGGAGTGGGTGCATCCGGACCTGGTTGAGGCGTACGGGTCACTGGGCATCCGGGAGCCCTACCGGCACCAGGTGGAGGCCGCCGGCATCGCCCACGGCGGCGAGCACGTGGTGGTGGCGACAGGAACTGCCTCCGGAAAGTCGCTCGCGTACCAGTTGCCGGCCATCGATGCCGTGCACCGTTCCGAACTGCGCGTCCTGGCGGATCCTGGAAAGATCCACGACGACGGGGCGGTGACGCTCTACCTGTCCCCTACCAAGGCGCTCGCCGCTGACCAGCTCAATGCCATCCGGGCCCTCAGGCTGCCCACGGTTCGGGCCGAAACCTACGACGGCGACACGGACCCGGCCTCCCGCCGCTGGATCAGGGACCACGCCAACTTCATCCTGGCCAACCCGGACATGCTGCACTTCGGGATCCTTCCCAACCATGCCTGGTGGGCCGGGTTCTTCCGCCGTCTGCGCTACGTGATCATTGACGAGGCCCACAGCTACCGGGGCGTGTTTGGCTCACACGTGGCAAATCTGATGCGCCGGCTGCGCCGGATCTGTGCCTATTACGGCGCCGGCACCGCCTATCCCGAGCCGGTTTTCATGGCAGCCTCTGCCACCGCCTCAGAACCTGATGCCTCCTTCTCGCGGCTCATCGGCGCACCAGTGAAGGCCGTATCCCGCGACGGCTCCCCGCACGGTGCCACCACCGTGGCTTTCTGGGAACCTGCCCTGACTGAAATCCGGGGCGAGAACGGGGCACAAGAACGGCGCACAGCCATGGCTGAAACGGCCGACCTGCTGGCAAACCTCGTTTCAGCCAGGATCCGGACCATTGCCTTCATCAAGTCCCGGCGCGGGGCGGAAACCATCTCCTCAATCACCAAACGGCTTCTTGACGAAGTGGACCCCAGCCTGCCGCAGCGGGTGGCCGCCTACCGTTCCGGGTACCTGCCAGAGGAACGCCGGGCCGTGGAGAGAGCCCTGCGCTCCGGTGAGCTCCTGGGCGTCTCGAGTACCTCCGCGCTGGAACTCGGCATTGACATCTCCGGCCTGGACGCTGTCCTGGTGGCGGGCTGGCCTGGCACCCGAGCTTCCCTTTTCCAGCAGATCGGCCGGGCAGGACGGGCAGGGCAGGATGCCGTTGCCGCCTTCGTTGCCAGCGATGATCCGCTGGACACCTTCTTGGTGAACCACCCGGAAGCCATCTTCGACGTGTCAGTGGAAGCAACCGTCTTCGACCCTTCCAACCCCTACGTGCTCGGACCGCACCTGTGTGCCGCAGCCGCAGAGCTCCCGCTCGGTCCCGCTGAACTTGACCTGTTTGGAAGCACGGCGGAGTCCCTGCTGGACCGGCTGGTGGCCCAGGGCTACCTTCGCCGGAGGCCTGCTGGCTGGTTCTGGACGCACTCTGAAAGCGCCGCGGGCATGGTGAACCTGCGGGGCGACGGCGGCGGGCCCGTCAGCATCGTCAATGCCGAGACAGGATCGCTGCTGGGAACCATGGATTCCCCTCAGACCCATTACCAGGCTCACACCGGCGCCGTGTACGTCCACCAGGGTGACAGCTACGTGGTGGAGGACCTGAACGAAGATGACCACTGCGTGATGGTCCGCCGTGCCAATCCGGACTACTACACCACCGCCCGGGACGTCACGCAGATCGAGGTACTGGAAACCCAGCGGACGGTCGAGTGGGGTGATGTCACGGTCCACTTCGGCGACGTCAAAGTCACCACCCAGGTGGTCTCCTTCCAGCGCAAGGCCCTGGTCTCCAACGAGATCCTCGGAGAGGAACCGTTGGACCTTGGCGCCCGCGAACTGTTCACCAAAGCAGTCTGGTTCGTGGTTGACAACCGCTCCCTCACAGCCGCAGGCCTCATCGAAGCCCAGTTCCCCGGCGCCCTGCACGCGGCAGAACACGCAGCCATCGGCCTCCTGCCCCTGGTCGCATCCAGTGACCGCTGGGACATCGGCGGGGTGTCCACCGCCCTTCACGCGGACACCGGGTTGCCCACCATCTTCGTATATGACGGGCACCCCGGCGGCGCGGGCTTTGCCGAACGCGCCTTCGACAAGGCGAAGGTGTGGCTCACTGCCACCCGTGACGCCATTGAGGCCTGCGAATGCGATTCCGGCTGCCCCTCCTGCGTCCAGTCACCCAAATGCGGAAACAAGAACAACCCACTGGACAAAGCCGCTGCTGTCTCCCTTCTTGACGTCCTCCTCAAAGACGCCACCGAAGCAGACAGCCTGAGTATCGAAGCGCAGCCCAGGGTGTAGGACCTGTGGCAGGACGGACGACCTGCTTCAGGTTAAGTACCTGAGCCAGCATGGACGACCTGCCTCAGGGTGGAGGGCCTGCACGGGCCTGTCCCGTGGCCGCTCCCAGTACGGTCCGCTCCAACAGCTCAGTCCGTATATCAATGGTCTGGCCTGGTCGCTCAGCGCAGCCCAGGATGGCGGCTCCCTGCCGGGCAGCAACCTCCGAAGCAACGGTGCAGGGATCCCCATCGGTAACGCCGCGGAGTGCGTCGGCTGCTGCGAGTGCTGCAAGGTCGGCAGCCGCCGCAGCCCTGCTGGCCAGGACGGCCGACTGTGCCAGCAGCAGCATTAGCGCCATGGCCGTCATCACCACCAGAGCGAGGCCGGCCGCCAGGACTGTCCCGGATCCGCGCTCGCAGCCACCTGACCCGTCCCTGCATCGCTGCCCCGGCCACATCAATCGCCGTCTCCTGCTCTTTTGACGTCCGGCTGGGCCTCGGGGTGTTTTAAGCCCTGCCTTCATCCTCCTGTCTCGCTCCTGGTGAAGGCCCTGGCCGTGAGCTGCCATGGAATAGAGGATCCAAGGGGACCCCCTACACGGTCAGTAACAGTAACGCTCAGCCATTCGCCCTCGGCCGAGACCGCCGCTGAAGCTGACGTTCCCGACAGGGTCCGCACGATCGCTTCAACAGTGGCGGGATCGTCACCGCGGGCAAGGGCGCGGGCGCCGGCCCGTGCTCCCTCCTCCAGCCGCAACTGGGTGACTCCGGCCGAGGCGCCTGCGAGCAGCATGGCCAGCAACAGCAGGACCGCGGGCAGCGTGACGGCGAACTCCGCCGTCACGGCCCCGCGCGAACGGCCTGGCCCGGGACCTTGGGAGCGGACCCCTGTCACGGCTAGGCCTTGAACGGGGAGCACGGCCGGCGCGCCTGTCACGGCAGGGCCAACGCGGTCCTGATCAGGTTCAGCAGGAAGCCACGGACCTCCTCGCTGCGGAGGATGAAGACCAGCAACCCTGCGAAACCCACGGCGGCGAGTGTGGCGATGGCGTATTCGGCTGTTGCCATTCCCGCTTCCGATCCCAGGAGGCGGCCAGCCCGCCGGGCGTCCTTGCGGAGGCTGCCACCGGGGTGGAGTTCCACCACGGTTGCCTGCTGGTCCGCAATTCCTTGCGGGTCGCCGCGGCGGTGCTTGATGCTGTGGTGCTCCCTCAAGGCTGGGCGTGCGGCGTCGAGCGCTGCAGTTCCGTCCATGTAGTGGCGGCGGTAGTGAGTGGACATATGGTGTTTTCCTTTCTTTCGGCCGGCGGAGTTGCCGGCTGTCTTGACTCTTCCGGGCCTTGGCAGCAGCAGTAAGGCCCGCGTACTGGTAAGTGGAAAAGCCGGGCCGTTGCCCTGTGTGGAGGAGAAGACCCGGTGTGGAGGAGAAGAGGAGTGCCTAGTACCCGGAAGGCACCAGGGCAAGGAGCACCGGCACCACACCCAGGCATATGAAGGCCGGAAGGGAACACAGGCCCAGCGGAACAACCAGTTTCACGCCCAGTGAGGCGGCGCGCTTTTCTGCTGCCCGGAACCTCTGCCGGCGTAGCCGGGCAGCCTGGGCGTAAAGAATGGCCGACGACGGGGCACCGGTCAGCGCCGCAAACCCCAGCGCATCCCGCAGTTCCAGCACCTCCGGCAGGCGGACCGCGCTGCTGCGCCAGGCCGTTTCCCAGTCAGCGCCTATGGCCAATGCAGCGACCACCGGCTGGAGGGCATCTCTGTAGCTGGCGGAAGCGGCAGCCAAGACCAGCTCGAGTGAGCGTCCTATGCCCGACCCGGCGTCCAGCATGGCGGCCACTAGTTCCAGCATCATGGCCGTATCCCGTAGGCCCCCGGACATCCTGCTGAAACGGAATTCTCCGGAGCCGGCGGCGGACGCATCTGCAGTGGGGAATGTTGCCCGTGAGCGCACGGCGCGCAGCCTCTTCCTCGCACTCCCCTGGCCCGTACACATAAAACCCGCCGCCCCGCTGAGGACCAGGAAGAGCACGAAAGCTGACGCAAAGGGCGAGGTCATGGCATGTCAGCTCCAGCTGCTGCCGCGACAAGCCGGGCCGACCACACTCTTCCGGCCACCGTCAGGCCGGCCCCCGCGGCGAGGGCAGCCAGCCCCCAGGGTGTTCCCAGCAGCATGGTCAGCGGATCCACCTCCAGTGCGATCCCAAGGCCCAGCCCCATCAAGGGAAGCCAAGTGAGAAGGCTTACCGTTGCTTTCGGGCCGGCCAGGGCAGTTTGGCGTGCGGCATCGGCGTCATCCTCCACTTCAAGCTGTGCGGCGAACCTGGCAAGTACATCTGCCAATGGGCAGCCGCTTGCTTCTGCAATGTCGAAGCAGGCGGCCAGGTCCGACCAGATCCGGGGCTCCCTGCCCCGCCGGGGAAACGCGATGGGCAGGGCCCGGCGAATTGCGTGTGAGACCGGAGTACCGCTGGCCGCTGCGGCACGGGCTGAGGCCAGCAACGCGGCAGATCCCTGGGAGAGGCCATGGGAGGGGGAAGCTGGGGAGCCATAAACCGTCCAGATTTCATCCCAAAGCCGGGCTTGTGCTCGACCGCCCTTGAGCAGGGCAGCCAGTTGCTGCACCACCAGGGTCATGGAAGTGGCAGGCTGTCCGGATCCTTTCGCGGCGCCGTGCCGAGTCCCTCGAAGAAGCTGTCCCCAATGAAAGCCCCCGATCGAAAAGCGCCGGCCGCTCGGAACGATGCCGGTCCGGCCTGCGCCGGCACCCGGCGGGGAGCTGGAACCTGAAGGAGTGCCGCGGGCCCAGGCACGGCGCAGCCTGGCAGGAGCGCCGAGCGGGGGCTTGACCAGCAGCACCGCGGCCAGTGCCAGGGCAACGGCAAGGAGAGCAGTCATTCCGGCTCCTCGAGTCCCAGTTGCGGACCCAAACCTGAGCCCGGGCCAAGTCCTAAGCGTTCCGCAAGCACGTGCCAGCCTGGACCCGGAGCCAGTGCACCCGCGCCAGCCTCCAGGGCCGGCAGAACGGCAAGGCCGTCCGGCCCGTCCCCCACCAGACCCACACAGGTAACCTCCCGGCCCTTTCGCGTCCTGTCCACATGGATCACCACGTCCAGTGCGCTCGCGGCCTGCAGCCGGATCGCCTGGGCATCCAGTCCCGCGAGCGCACCCAGCGCGGTGAGCCTGGCAGGAACGGCAGTAGCGGCGTTCGCGTGAATGGTTCCGCCCCCGCCGCTGTGGCCGGTGTTCATGGCCGTGAGCAGCTCCTGCACCTCGGCGCCGCGGCATTCACCCACCACCAGCCTGTCCGGCCGCATGCGCAATGCCTGCCGGACGAGGTCTCCCAAGTCCACCTGGCCGCCGCCTTCAAGGTTCCCGTGGCGGGATTCCAGGGACACGATATGGGGATGAACAGGATTCAGTTCTGACGCATCCTCGATGAGAACCAACCGTTCGGAGGGAGAGCAGAGGCCGAGCAGCGTAGACAGCAGCGTGGTTTTCCCGGATCCGGTGGCCCCGCTGATCAGGAAGCTCAGCCGGCGCTCCACCACCTTCTCCAAGACCTGCTGGAGCGCGGGGCCGAACATGCCGCCCGCCTGCAGCTCATCCATGGTGAAAACACGTTCGCGCCGGATCCGGATGCTCAACAGCGTCCCGGCCGTGGAGACCGGGGGCAATACGGCATGGACGCGGTAGCCGCCAGCCAGCCGGACGTCCACACACGGGGAGCCATCGTCAAGCCGCCGGCCGCCTGCGGCCACCAGCCGGCACGCCAGGGCACGCAGCTGGGCTTCGCTGTCAAAGGCCACCGGCATGCGCTCGATGCCGCTCCCTTTGTCCACCCAGACGGAGTCCGGGGCATTCACAAAGATATCCGTGACGGCGGAATCGCGGGTGAGCCCCTGCAGGGGTCCCAGACCGTTCAGTTCAGCGCTGATCCGTTCAACGGCGGCGAGCGAGCCCGCCGTTCCCAGCAGCTTGCCCGTTGCCTGGACCGCAGCTGCCACCCTGGACGGTGTCACCGCCTCCGCTTCGGCCATCATGGACTCGCGCACCGATTCAAGCAGCCCGGCGTCCACGGCCTGCCCTGAGCCGGGACGGCGTTCGCGCAGGCGCCAGTCACCCTGGCCTTGCTCCAAAATCCGTGCCCGTCGCCGGAGTCCTTCGTCCTGTCCCGGTCCCTCCGTGCGGTGCTGCCTCATCCAAGCTCCCCGGAAGGGACGTTGTCGCCGAGAAGATCCAGCACTGAAGCAGCGAAATGCCGGACACTCCGGCGCTTGCCCAGTTCCAGGAGGCGGCCGCTTTCCATGGCTGCAGGGACTCCCCGCAGCTCAGGCACGCGGCCTTGGACGGGAAGTCCGATCGCTTCGGCAATCATGAGGCCGTCCAGCGCCCCGCCGGGCTTGCTGCGGAGCAGGAGTGCAGCCTCCACCGGGGGAAATTCCTGCAGCAGCCGCACCGCCGCGACGGCAGCCTTCAGCTGGGCCGGAACCACCAGAGCGATCCGGTCGCAGTCCCAGGCGAAGGAATGGATGGGCTCCGTTCCCCGCCCGATGTCCACCACCACCAGCTCATAGCCCCGCCGTGCGGAATCAAGGACGCCGGCGGTGGCGGCAGCGGCAACCGGTACGTGCTGCTCCCGGCTTGCGGGCCAGGACAGGAACGAGAAGCCGCCGGCTACAGGAAGGGAGTCTGCAAGCTGCTCGGGATCGATGCTGCCCCTGGCCCCGGAAAGGTCGGGCCAGCGCAGGCCCGGGTTCTCTTCGGCGGCAAGGGCAAGTTCCAGCCCGCCGCCCCAGGGATCGCCGTCCACCAGCAGCACACGGACGCCGAGGCTGGCAGCGGCCTGGGCTATCCAGATCGCCGTCGTAGTGGCCCCGGCGCCGCCGCAGCCACCGGTCACACCTAGAATCAGGCCGCCCGGGCCGGGCGAACGGGACCGGCTCAGATGGTCGGCAAGCCATGCTGCGGCATCCGGCAGAACAGCCACCCGCTCGGCTCCGAGAACAGCGGCAAGGTGCCACAGGCTGTCACCCTCACCGTCCAGTCCCACCAGGACAGCCGGTGCCTGCCGGCGCGGCGGCAGCTCTCGGACGTCGCTTCCCACCAGGACGGCGGCAGCGCTGTCCCAATGCTTGCCTGCCGCAACCGCATCGGCCACCACACGCACCTGAGCTCCCGCGGCTGCGACGATCCGCTCCACCTCCGCCCTAAGCAGGGCGGACGACGTCACCAGCAGGACCTCGTCTCCACCCTCGGGCAGCCACGCGTGCGCATCCCCTCCCCCGGCACTTCCCGGCGCAACGGCGCGGGAAGGTTCCCGGGCACCCGGCTCTGCTGCAGTGAAAGCCCCAGTCTGGCCCGGTTCGGGATGGGAGGGAATTAGCTGATGCCTGCTCATGGAGCCACTCTCCGCCCCGGCAGGAGAAGCCGGCAGAGGGCCATCGCCGTATGTGGAAAAAAACCAGGGCTTTGGGTATTGGCGGTACCACTTCCAGGGCCGCAAAGGGGCGCTGGCACACCCCGAAAACAAGGCAGAATAGGACCCATGTACCTGCTGCTCGCCGCCCATCCATCCGGTGCGGCGCTGCAGGAAGTCACCCAGGCCGGGCAGCCTGTGCCCGCCGCCCCGGAACCCAGGATTATCGGCGCGGGCGAGCTGCCCGCCGTCGTCCGCGGTTTGGAACAGCGCCGGCGCGACGGTCTGCCGCCCCGATGGATCTGGCACCGCACCCAGGACTGGTACCCCGGCCTGCTCGCTGCCGGCGTCGAACTGGAGAGGTGCTACGACCTGAGCCTGTGCGGCAGCATCCTTGCATTCTCGCAGTTTGCCGGACGCACCGGCTATGCCAGGAACGCGGACCGGAGCACCGTTGAGGACCCGCTGCTGCCACCCAAAGCACTGCAGCCACCGCCACCTCCGGCGGAGCAGGCCGCCCTCTTCGAGGCTCCCTCACCCGGTCCCGGTAGACGGCATACCCTGGAAGAACTTCGCGCCGAATACGCAGCCCAGCAGACGGCGCTGGCCGCGGTCAGCCAGGAGGAGAACCAGCGGAGCCGACTGCAGCTCCTCCTTGCAGCTGAATCGGCCGCCGCGATTATTGCGGCGGAAATGCAGCACGCCGGCGTCCCGTGGCGGGAGGACCTGCACGAGCAGATCCTCGCGGACCACCTTGGCCCCCGCCCAGCCCTAGGCCACCGCCCAGCAAAACTTGAGGCGCTGAACCAGGAACTGCGCGGGCTCCTGAACTCGCCAACGTTGAATCCGGATTCCCCCCAGGAGCTGATGCGGGCACTGCACCGCAACGGCATCGAGGTCAAAAGCACGCGGAAGTGGGAGCTGCGGGAATCCAGCCACCCCGCCATCGAGCCGCTGCTGGCCTACAAACAGCTTTCCCGCCTGCATACGGCCAATGGGTGGTCCTGGCTGGACGCCTGGGTGGCCGGCGGCAGATTCCGGCCGGAATACGTGGTGGGTGGAGTGGTCTCCGGCCGCTGGGCCTCCCGCGGCGGAGGGGCCCTGCAGATACCGCGCCAGATTCGTGGTGCAGTCCACGCTAACCCCGGCTGCAAGCTGATCGTCGCCGATGCCTCCCAGCTGGAACCGCGTGTCCTGGTGGCCCTCGCCCGGGACTCTTCCATGGCGGAGGCGGCCAGGGACCAGGACCTCTACGCAGGCATCGCCGCCACGGGGTTCGGCGGAGACCGGGCGAAAGCAAAGACGGCTTTGCTCGGGGCCATGTACGGCGCCACCTCAGGCGAGGCCGGCCGCCTCATGCCGCAGCTCGCCCGGACCTATCCGCGGGCAGTCGAGTTCGTGGAACAGGCGGCGCGCACCGGTGAGGCCGGCGGGACCGTCACCACAAGGTTGGGCCGGAGCAGCCCGCCGCCGTCGGAACGATGGTCCCAGAGCCAGCGTTCCACCACCGCGGAAGAGCAGCGCCGGGCGGAATCCATTGCCCGGGCGCGGGGACGTTTCACCCGTAATTTCGTCGTCCAGGGTTCGGCCGCTGACTGGGCGGCGTGCTGGCTCGCGGAATTACGACGGCAGCTGCGCACCCTCCGTGAGGAGGGCGGGGGCAGGGCGGAGCTCGTCTTCTTCCTGCATGACGAAGTGATGGTGCATGCGCCGGTGGAAGCGGTTGACGCCTGCATCAAGGCCATCGAAGACGCAGCCAGCACTGCCAAGGAGCTACTGTTCGGCCCCATACCTGTCGAATTCCCGGTAAGCGTCGCCGTCGTCGATTCCTATGACCAAGCCAAGTAGCCAGTTCAGCGCCTGAAGAGTCTGTGATGTCCGGGGCCGTGACTACTGAAGTAACCTACCCGGGAGTAGCTCGACCATGCCGCGTGACGGGCGTTACAGTTCATAGTGACTGAGGCAAAGCGGTCGGCAGGCTGATGCAAAGACGCACACCAGGGGAGGTCCCGGCATATGGCGGGCAGGTTTGAAATACATCGAGTGGGAGACGAGTCGTACCGGCTCCGGCTCACCGACGCAGAAGGCAACACGGTGGCCGTATCACCAAACTTCAAGTCACTGAATTCACTGCTTGAAGGAGTAAAGGCGATGCGCGAAAACGCCGCAACCGGCGTCGTTGTGGATCTCCGCCAGCAACAAGCCTGACGCTACACGCCCACGGTGTGGCGCCGGCTCCGGTCCCACGGAACGGACCAGCCCAGCTGTTCGAACAGCCCGTTCAAAACAATTCCTGTGAACCCCCACACCACCACGCCATTAACGGTGAAGGCAGGGCTGTCGAAGCTGCGGCCGGCGCGATGCACAGTGGCCATCACGCGGTTATCCGGGTCCAGCAGATCCCTGACGGGGACCCGGAAAACCTGGGCGGACTCGGCGTAATCCACTACACGGATGGGCGAGGGCGAGCGCCACCACGCAAGCACGGGCGTGACCAGAAAGTTGCTGTGCGCAAGGCCCAGCTCCTGCAGGCAGCCCAAAACTTCCACGCCGCCGGCGTCGAGCCCGGTCTCCTCTTCGGCCTCGCGCAAGGCCGCCTGAACAGGCGTTTCCCGAAAGTCAATGGCGCCGCCCGGAAACGCCACCTGGCCAGGGTGCGAGCCCAGAGTATGCGCACGTTCCAGAAGCAGGATATCAAGGTCGGCGGGGGCCAGCGGCTTGCCGGAGGCTGCGGGGACGTCATCAAGGGCCCCAAAAAGCATTAGCACAGCCGCTTTCCGGGCCACCGCTGCGTCTACCGTCAGCGCGGCCCACAGCGGATCCGGAGCGGCGGCCGCTCCGGACTCTGCCCGGCGGACCAGCCGGAGCAGGTCGTCGCGGGCGCTCATGTGCTCCTCTTCTGCGATTCCATCCGGATCTCCGCCGCGCGGTGGCTTTCCTTGAGCAACTGCTCCAGCAGCGCCTCGCTTCCGGGCGAGAGCTCGTACTTCAGCAGCTTCGCCGCCTTCCCGGGGTCGGTCTCTCCCAGCCCGTAGCTGGGGCACCAGGTGGCAACAGGGCAGGCGCCGCAGGCCGGCTTCCGCGCATGGCACACCCGCCTCCCGTGGAAAATCACCCGGTGGGACAGCATGGTCCAGTCCTTGCGCTCGAACAGCGCGGCCACGTCCTGTTCAATCTGCACCGGGTCCTCAGACTGGGTCCAGCCAAACCTTTTCGCCAGCCGGGCGAAGTGCGTGTCCACGGAGATGCCAGGAATGCCGAAAGCGTTGGCCAGCACCACGTTGGCGGTTTTGCGTCCCACACCCGGCAGCGTGACCAGCTCCTCCAGCCGCCCCGGGACCACGCCGTTGAAGTCGTCCACCAGGCGGGTGCAGAGCGAAATGACATTCCTAGACTTGGCCCGGAAGAACCCGGTGGGCTTTAGGATTGTTTCAAGCTCCACGGGGTCCGCCTCTGCCAGGGACCTGGCATCCGGATACCGGGAGAACAGCACCTTGGTTACCTGGTTCACGGTGACGTCGGTGGTCTGGGCGGACAGGACCGTTGCCACGAGCAGTTCGAACGGGTTGCGGAAATCGAGTTCGGCGTGGGCGTAGGGGTACTTATCGGCCAGCGCCCGGTGGATCCGCCGGGCCCGCCGCTTCAGGGCCAGAACCGATTCGGAGGAGACCACGGGCATTCCCGCGGACTGGCCGGCGGAGGCCCTGACTCCGCCGGCCTTCGGGACCCGGGGCAAGGCCATGGGTCAGCCGCGCTCGATGTTGCTGAGATCCCGCAGGACGCCCAATCGCCCGTCGGTGTGCTGTACCAGGAACTCGTGGCCGCGGTCCTCCAGGGCCAGAACCCAGCCGCCCGGCTCAATCACGAACGCGGGTGCGCCGGTGCGGGGGTCATAGGCGGTGCGGTGCTGTGCGACCGCAAACCAGAAAGCTTCGTGAATGGGCTGGTCTTCCGGCTCCTCCGGGCGGCTGGATGGATCCACCGTCGCCCCGATCGGCTCCTCGGTACGGATCTGCGGATGCACAGCGGTGGCGGCCGGCGGCTCCCAGCTGCCCTGACCGCTCTGCCGGGAACCGGCAGCCTGGCCGGACGGGGCAGACTGCCGCGCGCCGCCGTCGTGGTTGCCGCCAGAGGCTAGGGAGCTTCCAGTGCCTGTGGCCGGAATGTCGCCCAGCTGGGTTTCTTCGGCAGCGGGTGTTGCGGAAGGGCTTACGACGTCGGCTGCCTGGGTTGCGGGTCCGGGGTCACCGGAGGGAGTCCGGTCGGACACCTCGGGAGCGGTGGAAACGGGCGGGGCCGTGCTGGGAATTGCTGCCGTGGCGGGCGCAGCCGCTGCCCCGGCCCGCCCGGCGGACACTGCCTGTCCGGCCGAATGTGCATGTACTGCCGGACCGGCATGCACTGCCGGACCGGGCTCGGAGCCAGGCTGGGCAGAACCGGACTCAACTGCCGAGGACCCTGCCCCTGCTCCCCCGAACAGCCCGCCACCGGACAGCACTTTGGAGCCGAATCCTGATGCTTTTGAAGCGGACTCCACCTTCGGCTTTTTGGGAGCCCGGGGCTTCTGGACGGGGACAGCAGCTTCACGGGCCACCACATGTGCCGGGACTTCGGCGCGGTCCTGGAAGTCTGCGGAAATGTAGGGCAGGAAGCGGCCCAGCACCGTTGCGGCAAACAGGACCAGCGAACCCACCAGGCCCACCAGGAAGCTGGGGACGTAGGCTGCGGCCACGGAAAGGAAGAAGAAGGCCACGGCGAAGGAAGCCACCACTGAGGCGAACTGGTCGATGGAAAGGGAACCGATCCGAATCTTCGTGGCGGGAGCCAGCCTGCGGGCGGCGAAGAGTGCGCTGACGATCAGGGGCAGGATGATGCCCAGCCCCAGGAAGAAGAGATTGTTAAGATTCCACAGGTTGTAACGGGCACCAAAGATCGGCAGCAGCGAGGCCACGAAGAGGATCAGGGTGCCGCCGAACACCGCAAGGTCCCGGATAGTGAACGGGCCGAGCACTGCCTCGTTGGCGTTCCCAGCCTTGCCTCCCTTGAGGGCGGTGCCCCCGGCGGCCTGGGGGCCTGCCCCCTCAGCCGGTCCGGTGCCCTGCCCGGAACCTGCTGTCTCGGGGCCGCTCTTCTGGCCGTAGCTCTGCTGGTTCATTCTGCTCTCCTTAGCGTGGCGGCACCGGGGCCGGAATGCCCCTGTATGGTGCCGCCTTGACGGCGGTTCCGGTGCGGCGAGGCCCTTGTGATGCCTGGCCACAGCGGTCCGCAGTGAAGTCACAATTCCATCTCAGCCTAGTCAACAGCCAGGCTGATCACTAGCCGGGCAGCGCCGGCAAGGGCTTGTCCGGGCCGCCTCGCAGACCATTCACCGCTTAATAAATGCCGTTCACGGGCCACTCTGTGACACCGCACACATCAGCGGCGGTCAAGCATTAGTCTTGATTCCGGAACAGCTCTTTGCGGAATGTCCGTGACCAGCCGGTGCCCGACGCCGTGCAGGCGCCGAAGCCCCGGCCGGTGGCGAATGTCCCGCCCAGCAAAGATCGATGAATGATGAGGTTCACATGTCCCAGGACACCACAGGCGTCGTAGCAACCGCTTCCGCAACCGCGTCGGCAGGTGCCGCCCAGCAGGGCGAGGCACACGGCGACGCGTTCGAAAACCTGCTGCATGAGACCCGCGCCTTCCCGCCCACGCCCGAGTTCGCTGCGAACGCCGTTGTTACCGCTGCGGAGTATGAGGAGGCCGACGCCGACCGGCCGGCGTTCTGGGCAAAGAAGGCCCGCGAGCTGCTGACCTGGAGCAGGGATTTCGACCAGGCCCTTGATTGGTCCAACCCGCCATTCGCCAAGTGGTTCGTGGGCGGTGAGGTCAACGCCGCCTACAACGCGCTGGACCGTCACGTGGAGAACGGGCTGGGGGAGCGGGTGGCCATTTACTTCGAGGGCGAGCCCGGGGACACCCGTACCTACACCTACGAGCAGCTGACCGAAGAAGTGAAAAAGGCCGCCAACGCCTTCGAGTCCCTGGGTGTGGCGAAGGGCGACCGGGTGGCCGTGTACCTGCCCATGATCCCGGAGGCCGTCATCACGCTGCTGGCCTGCGCCCGGATCGGTGCGGTGCACTCGGTGGTGTTCGGCGGGTTCTCCGCCGATGCGCTTCGCTCCCGCATCGATGACGCCGAGGCCAAGCTGGTGGTGACCGCTGACGGCACCTACCGCCGCGGCAAGCCCAGCGCCCTGAAGCCCGCCGTCGACGAAGCCCTTGCGAAAGAGGGCCACACCGTTCAGAACGTGGTGGTGGTCAAGCGTAACGGCCAGGACGTGGACTGGCATGAGGGCCGGGACCACTGGTGGGCGGACACCGTGGACGCTGCCTCCGCCGAGCACACCGCCGTCGGGCATGATTCCGAGCACCCGCTCTTCATCCTGTACACCTCTGGCACCACCGGCAAGCCCAAGGGCATCCTGCACACCACCGGCGGGTTCCTCACCCAGACCGCCTACACCCACAAGGCGGTGTTCGACCTGCACCCCGAGACGGACGTCTACTGGTGCACGGCCGACGTCGGATGGGTCACCGGCCACTCCTACGTCACCTACGCCCCGCTCATCAACGGCGCAACGCAGGTCATGTACGAAGGCACGCCCGATTCCCCGCACCAGGGCCGCTGGTGGGAAATCATCGAAAAGTACAAGGTCTCCATCCTCTACACCGCGCCCACGGCCATCCGTACCTTCATGAAGTGGGGCCGCGAGATCCCGGACAAGTACGACCTCTCCGCACTTCGCGTGCTCGGTTCGGTGGGTGAACCCATCAATCCCGAAGCCTGGATGTGGTACCGGAAGGTCATCGGTGGGGATAAGACCCCCATCGTGGACACCTGGTGGCAGACCGAAACTGGCGCCCAGATGATCGCGCCCCTCCCCGGGGTCACGGCAACCAAGCCGGGGTCGGCCCAGGTGCCGCTGCCCGGCATTGCCGTGGACGTCGTCGACGAAATGGGCGAGTCCGTGCCGAACGGGCATGGCGGGTTCCTGGTGATCCGTGAGCCGTGGCCGGCCATGCTGCGCGGCATCTGGGGTGACCCGGAGCGGTTCAAAGCCACATACTGGTCCCGCTTCGAGAGCATGTACTTCGCCGGTGACGGCGCCAAGAAGGACGAGGACGGGGACATCTGGCTGCTGGGCCGCGTGGACGACGTCATGAACGTCTCCGGGCACCGGCTCTCCACCACGGAGATCGAGTCAGCCCTGGTGTCCCACCCTGCCGTGGCCGAGGCCGCCGTCGTCGGTGCCGCCGACGAAACCACCGGCCAGGCCGTCGTCGCGTTCGTCATCCTCCGCGGTGACGCCGTGGATTCCGGTGATGACATCGTCCAGGAACTCCGCAACCACGTGGGCAAGGAGATCGGGCCCATTGCCAAGCCGAAGAACATCCTCGTGGTCCCCGAACTGCCGAAGACCCGCTCCGGGAAGATCATGCGCCGCCTCCTCAAGGACGTAGCCGAAGGCCGCGACCCGGGCGACGCCACGACCCTCTCCGACCCCACGATCATGCAACAGATCGCAGCTTCCCTCAGGAAGTAGCAATTCCTGGACGACGGCGGCGCCCGCCTTGGGTGCCGCCGTCGCCGTATGCTGGGAGCAGACCTGTCCCCTGCCCGAAGGACCAGCCCGGATGCTCGCCGTCGCACGCCATGAGGCCATTTTGGACGCACTTCAGCGCGAGCGGGTTGTGCGTGTCTCGGATCTTGCGCAGCAGCTCGGCGTTTCGCTGATGACGGTCCGCCGTGACATCGAGGTGCTGGAGGAGGGCGGCCGGCTGGAGCGGATCCACGGCGGCGCCAAGCTGCCCGGTGATGCCAGCACGCATGAGCCCGGGTTCGAGCTGAAGTCCACCCAGCTGACCGTCGAGAAGCGGGCCATTGCGGTGGAGGCGGCCGGGCTGGTAACGGAGGGCATGGCCGTGGGCCTGAGCGCGGGAACCACCACGTGGGCGCTGGCGAAGGAGCTGGCCGGCGGCCCCAGAATCACCGTGGTGACCAACTCGGTGCGGATCGCGGACCTGTTCCACCATGCGGCATCGTCCGGTTCGGCCCGCTACACATCAACGGTGATCCTGATCGGCGGCGAGCGTACACCGTCGGACGCCTTGGTGGGACCCATCGCCACCGGCGCCCTGAAGCAGCTGCACCTGGACATCCTCTTCCTCGGCGTCCACGGGATGGATGCCCAGGCGGGTTTCACCACCCCCAACCTTTTGGAGGCGGAAACGGACCGGGCCTTTGTGGCGGCGGCCCGCAAGACCGTGGTCCTGGCTGACCACACGAAGTGGGGGATGCTGGGCATCAGTTCCATCGCGTCACTCGATGATGTGGACGAGGTGATCAGCGACCCCGGCCTGGGCACGGAGGCCCAGCGCATCCTTCAGGATCGGGTGGGCCGGCTGCGGCTGGCAGCTGTGCGCGAAGCTTCCTGAGGGGCCTTACTAGGGGCAGCCGCAGGACTGGCGCACGTTCAGCTTCGTTGGGAAGATGCGGTGCCGGGGCTCCTCGCCCCGGCTTGCACCCACAAGTGCTGCAACCGCTGCTTCCGCCATGGCGGTCACCGGCTGCTCCACAGTGGCCAGCGGGGGCCAGGAGTGTTCGGATTCTGCGGAAGCATCAAAAGAAGCCACGGCAATGTCACCCGGGATGCATGTCAGAGGTGGCGAAAATGGCTGTTGGCCTGTTGATCGAGGCGAGCAGCCGCTGTCCCGCAACATAACCTCCGGGGCGGGTCCTGCGCTCCTGGTCAGGGCGGAAGGGGCCCGCCCTGTTCGCCTTGGTCAGCACCCGCTCCTCTGCGGCCGAGGCACCGGGACGCATTGGCATCCCGGGGCTCGAGGCGGAGCGAAGCTACCGGGGCAGGTGGCCTTCCCCACTCCTGAAGACGCTGATTTCGGCCACACCTTCACCCAAACACAGCCGCCCGTGTGGCTTGCGGAGGGTGCCGTGGCCAACGGTACATTCCTCGCCGAGGTGGGACTGCCCATGCCCATCCTCAATCCCGAGCACGCCCTGCTGCTGCAGGTGACCGCTCTCTAGGCACGGCCCTTGCCCGTTGCCGCGCATTCCACACGTAAGAATGCGCGGCGGCGGGGCCCAGCCGCTAGATTGGCATCCATGACTGAAGCCTCCACCGAAATCGCCGGCAGCCGCACCATCCTGGTGGTCAACGGACCCAACCTGAACCTTCTGGGAACCCGAGAGCCGGAGAAGTACGGCACGTCAACGCTGGCGGACGTGGAGCAGCTGGCGGCGGAAGCGGCCAAAACGCACGGCTTGGCGGTGGAGTGCGTCCAGTCCAACCACGAGGGCGTCCTGCTCGATGTCATCCACGCAGCCAGGAACAATGCAGCGGGCATCGTCATCAACGCCGGCGCTTTCACGCACACCTCAGTGGCACTCCGTGACGCCCTCGCGGCGGTGCAGCTTCCCGCCGTCGAGGTTCACATCACCAACGTGCACCAGCGGGAGGAATTCCGTCACCACTCCTACCTGTCGCCTGTCTGCGCCGCGGTCATCGTGGGCGCAGGTGTGCTCGGCTACAAGCTGGCCATCGACTATCTGGCAGAGGTCCTCTAGCGGCGCACGGACCTATTTTTGGATGCACTGCCCGGAGGACACGGGCGAAGACAGGGACGCCGCCTGCGAAGCGACGGGATTCAGGTCGTCCATGGTGATGGCGAATCCCATGTCCGTATCCGCGGTGGCCTTTGCGAAGATCACGCCGGCAACCTGACCTTCCATGGTCAGCAGCGGCCCGCCCGAGTTTCCCGGCTCCACGTCTCCGGCAAGCCGGTAGATTTCCTCCGGCGACGCGTTGCTGCCGTAGATGTCCGGCACCAGCACAGTGGTGATGTCCTGGACCGTGGCGGGCCTTGACTGGAAGGGGCCGCCATGCGGGTAGCCGGCAAAGGCGGCAGGACTACCGCCGGGGAGGTCTGGGCTCAAGGCAAGCGGACCCGCTGGAAGATCCTCCACTGCCAGCACCGCAAGATCGTGCTTGGTGTCGAAGTAGACCACCCGCCCGGGCATTGCGCCGCCGTCGGACATCTCCACCACTGGCTCCGACACGCCCGCCACTACATGCGCATTGGTGACCACGCGGTCCTCCGAAACCACGAACCCCGTGCCTGTCTGGTTCTGGCCGCACTGGTAGGCGGTTCCCGCGATCCTCACCACTGACTCGGCGGCCCGGTTCAGGGCTGGAGTGTCGGTGCTGGCATTTGGTACGGGTACCGCGGGCCCCTGCTCCAGGCCCTCCAGCAGCGTGGGGATGCCGTTGCCGATCACCGTGGAACGCAGCTGCGCCATGGTGGCTTTGACGGGGTCGGGAGTCAGCCCGTCAATGAATCGGATCACGCGGGACTCTGCCAGCTGCTGGGACACAAACGGCACGCCCAGGGAACTGATACTGAAGGCCAGCATGGACATGACCAGCGCGGAAACCACCAAGTTCACGGCACCGCCAACCAGCCGGTCAACCGCACGCAAAGGCCGGATCCGCATCACTCCGCGAATGCTTCGCCCCACCATGGTTCCAAGGCCATGCCCCAGGACCACCAGTACGACGGCGGCCGCGACGATGGCGGTCAGCCGCCACCCCGAGTCCTGCACAAACCCGCTCACCAGGGGAACTGCGAAAAACGCAGCCACGGCCCCGGCCGCGAATCCTGCGATGCCCCCGGCTGTCACAAGGAATCCATTGCGCAGCCCGTAAACCAGGTAGGACAGCAGCGCCAGGATCAGGATCAGGTCCAGGACAGTCAAGCCGACCACGAGGGCTCCTTATTAAGCAGTTGAACCTTCATTCTAAGGGCCGACTCTGACAATAAACTGTGGGTTGCTGCCGCCCCCGAGGCCTCCCCCCGCGGCGTCTTGCCTGCCAAGTTCGTCACAGAACATTGAAAATTCTGAAACAATGGCACAAGCGCCACAGCCGATACTTTTTACTCAGGAGATTTTATGGACATCGAGGTACTGCGCCGAGCACCCCTTTTCGCCACGCTCGACGACGACGCATTCCGTCTGCTGACGGACGAGCTCACCGAGGTGGACCTGTCCCGCGGCGCATCGGTATTCCGCGAGGGCGACCAAGGTGATCAGCTGTACTTCATCGTGTCCGGCAAGGTGAAGCTGGGACGCACCTCCCCCGACGGCCGGGAATCGCTCCTGGCCATCCTGGGCCCGGGTGAACTGTTCGGCGAGATGGCCCTCTTCGATCCGAGCCCCCGCACCGCAACGGCAACGGCTGTTTCCGAGACCCGCCTGGCCGGACTCAAGAACGAGAGCCTGAACAACCTCCTCCGCAGCCGTCCTGAGGTCTCTGCGCAGCTGCTGCAGGCCTTGGCCCGCCGCCTGCGCCGCACCAACGATTCCCTGTCCGACCTCGTGTTCTCCGATGTTCCCGGTCGAGTGGCCAAGGCGCTGCTGGACCTCGCCGACCGCTTCGGCCGCCCGGCCACGGACGGAGTCCTGGTGGCCCACGAGCTCACCCAGGAAGAGCTGGCCCAGCTGGTTGGCGCGTCCCGCGAGACCGTCAACAAGGCGCTTGCCGAGTTCGTCCAGCGCGGCTGGCTGCGCCTGGAAGCCCGCGCCGTCGTCATCCTGGACATGCAGCGCCTCCGCCAGCGCTCCCGCTAATCGCTTCAGCAAAGGCCGCCCCCCGGGGCGGCCTTTTTGCGTTTGATGCCCTGACGCTCTCTCCCATCCTGCGCGTTTTTTGCGAACGTTCTTTCACTTACTGTCAGTTTTTCCCATTCCCTCTCGCACCGCATCGGAGGCACGGGCAGCCAGGTGCGGAAGCGTTGCCAAGGAACACCCGGGAAGTGATCGAGCGTTGCCGGAAAACACCCGGGAAGTGATCGAGCGTTGCCGGGAAAGCCGCGTTAAGTGAGAGAGCGTCCCGGGGCCAGCCACGCCACTGAAGGGCCGTCCGGCGGTAAAATCAGACCAGAGGTGCATGGCGATGTCTGTGGCTCTGGCTGTCTTGTTAATTCTGCTGGGCCTTGCGTCTTTGGCTGCCATAGCCGGGACGGTGGTCCTGGTGATCCGGGACGGCCGCGGTGAGATCCCTCCGGAACCCTCTCTCCGGCCCTGGAGTGCAGGAACACTGCCCAGCCGCCCCTATTCCACCCTGCGCAGGATTTAGCGTTCGCGCTGGGGGTCGTCAGGGGTGGTCTTGGCGGCTTCGACCTCGAGCATCAGCTTGCCGTCCTCTTCCACCAGGACCGGCTGGTAGACGTGGGCCTTGCGCTTGTAGCTCAGGTACGCGATGCAGCCGTTGGCCATGGCCATCTTTTCGAGCATGATCTCAGAGCCGGGAACCAGGAGTTCCCCCAGGGTGCGGCCCACGGTGTTTTCCTGGCCCACCTCGTCGCCGAGCGAAGTGGTATTGCGTCCGGCAATGACCTCGGCAGCGTTTACCCACCGGCCCCAGATTCCTTTGCCCTCAAGCAGGGTGGGCTGCTGGTTCAGCGGCACGGTTGCGGCGAAATAGCGGGTGTCGAACCGTCGGTGGGCGAAGTCCGGGGTGCGCCAGTTGACCAGGGATTTCAACAGGTCGGTCCGGACTGACAGGCCGCGCTTCGCCAGCACTTCGGGGAACGTCTTTTCCTGCTCGGCAACAGCCAGGCGGGCGCGCATCCAGTCAGGCGTTGAGGTCGCTTCCACCGTGCTGGCCATATCGGGGCCGGCAAGCAGCACGCCGGTCTCCTCGAAGAGTTCACGGATGGCGCCCAGCACGTGCCGGCGCGCCAGCCCGACGTCATCCGTTCCCATCTGCTCAGCCCAGTGCTGTGGTGACGGGCCCAGCCAGCCGACGGCGTCGTCGTCGGCTGCATCAAGCGAACCGCCGGGAAACGCAAGAACCCCCAGCGGGGAGGAACCTGGCCGGTAAGCCAGCCAGGTCTCCAGTCCCGTGGGGGAATCGCGCAGCAGTACCACCGAGGACGCCAGGCGGGCCGCCCGCGGTGTCCGTTCGCCGTGTTCGAGCCAGCTCTGTGCCGCCCCTTCAAGGTCCTGGGGAAGTGCAAAGAGCCGTCGAGCGAGGTGAGGCAAGGGAAACGACCGGCCCTAGCTGAATTCCGCTATCAGTTCGACCTCTACCGGAGAATCGAGCGGCAGGACGGAGACGCCGACGGCGGAACGGGCGTGCTGGCCCGCGTCACCGAGGACGCGTCCCAGCAGTTCGGAGGCTCCGTTGATGACGCCCGGCTGCCCCGTGAAGGACGGGTCCGAAGATACGAATCCCACAACCTTGACGACGCGGGTAATGCGGTCAAGGTCGCCGATGACGCTCTTGACGGCTGCCAGCGCGTTCACGGCGCAAATGGCTGCGTACCGCTGAGCGTCCTCGGGAGAAACGGTGGGTTCGTCGGCGAAACCTTCGGTTCCGGCGGACACTTTCCCGGTTGCCGGAAGTTTCCCGTTAACGAAGGGCAGCTGTCCGGAGGTGTAGACGTGGCTGCCGGAGATTACGGCAGGGACGTAGGCGGCTACAGGGGCGGCGACCTCGGGAAGGGCGAGGCCGAGGTCCGCAAGCCGCTGCTCAACAGCGGAAACAGGTGCTGCAGACTGGGCTTCTGCGGAGGTGCTCATGCTACTGCTTCTCCCTCTTGAGGTAGGCGACCAAGCCATTGCCGTCGGGTCCGGGGACCACCTGGACCAGCTCCCAGCCGTCGTCTCCCCACTGGTCGAGAATCTGCTTTGTGGCGTGAATAATGAGCGGAATCGTCGCGTACTCCCATTTGGTCATGAGAGAAAGACTAGTCCTTGCCGGTAAAGTGGAAAACATGGCGACTCGTACGAACCCATTATTCGACACTGCCACCACCCTCGGTAAGATCCTTGTCTTCCTTGGCGTGAGTGCAATTTGCGGTGTCCTGGTAGCAGGCCTGCTGGTTCCGGCGGCAGCAGTTTCCGGCAGTGCGGCCAGCGGTTCGATCGAGTTTTTCGACACCCTCCCCGCCGAACTGAAGGTGGATCCCCCCAACCAGACCACCAGGATCCTGGCGGCTGACGGCAGCGAGATCGCCAACGTCTACACGGAAAACCGCACGAAGGTTGCCCTGGACCAGATCTCGCCGTTCATGAAAGAGGCTGTCATCGCCGTCGAGGACAGCCGTTTTTATGAGCACGGCGGGGTGGACACCACGGGTATCCTGCGTGCGCTCGTCAGCACCGCCCGCGGCAACAGGCAGGGTGCATCCACCATCACCCAGCAGTACGTGAACAACGTCCTCAACGCAAACCTCGCCGCCGAGGGCAACGAAGACCAGATCAAGCTCAACGGTGTCAACAAGGGCGTGGGCGACAAGCTCCGCGAGATGAAGCTCGCCATTGCGCTGGAAAAGGAGTTCTCCAAGGAGCAGATCCTTGAGGGCTACCTGAACATCGTGTTCTTCAACCGCGACGCCTACGGGGTGGAGGCTGCCTCCAAGTTCTTCTTCAGCACCACTGCCAAGGACCTCACCCTCCCCCAGGCGGCGCTGCTGGCCGGGTTGGTCAACAGCCCGTCCGCCTTCGACCCCATCAACAATCCAGAGAGCTCCAAGCAGCGCCGCGACCTGGTTCTGACCCTGATGCGGGACCAGGGCAAAATCACCCAGGCTGATTACGATGCCGCCGTCGCCACCCCTGTGGAGACCAAGGTCACCCCGGCACGCCAGGGCTGCGCGTACGCGTCCACCGCGCCCTACTTCTGTGACTACGTCCTGCACCTGCTGGAGAACAACCCCGCCTACGGCGCTGACCTTGACGAGCGGAAGCGCCTGATCTACGGCGGCGGCCTGACCATCACCACAACCCTTGACCCGAACGCCCAGGCTGCCGCCCAGGAGCAGGTTAACGCCTCCGCCGGTGCCAACCCGGACAAGTGGGGCGCTGCCCTGGTGTCCGTGCAGCCGAACTCCGGCAAGATCATTTCGATGGCGCAGAACACCACCTTCCTGCCTGCCGAGGGCTCCTTCGACTCGCAGGTGAACTTCAACGTGGACAAGCTGGACAAGGACGGCAATGACCTCAACGGCCTGGGCGGCGCCCAGCCCGGCTCCACCATGAAGCCGTTCACGTTCGCCGAGTGGCTCAACGAGGGCAAGTCCATGAACACCGTGGTGAACTCGGCCCAGCGCGTCTACCCCCTGAGCTTCCCCTGGCGCCACACCTGCGGCAAGGTGACCGGCGGCTACAGCACCGTCCAAAAGAACCAGGGCCTCGGAACAGCTGACGACCTCCAGAACGCGGAACCCCAGTGGTACCGCCCACTCTCGGTCCTTGAGGGTCTCTACAACTCGATCAACACTGTCACCTTTGCCTCGGCAGCACAGCTGGACTTCTGCGGCATCCAGAAGGTGGTTGACTCGGTCGGCCTCCACAGCGGCCTCCCCTCGGCAGACGGTTCTGAGCCCAATCCGAAGATCGACATGTCCCTGCTGGGCAACCTGCTGGGTTCCACGCAAACGTCCCCGCTGACCATGGCCAGCGCCTTCGCAACGTTCGCGAATGACGGGAAGTTCTGTGAAGCCATCGCGATTACGTCGGTGACGGACCAGACCGGCGCCACGCTGCCGGCCCAGTCCACGAACTGCCGCGATGCCCTCAGGCCCGAAGTTGCCCGCGGCGTGAACTACGCCCTTCAGGAAGTGCTGAACCGCGGCTCAGGGTCTTTGATCCAGCCCCGGATCTCCACCCGGACCAACTTCCCCATCGGAGCCAAAACCGGTACGTCCAACAACAACGAGTCCACCTGGGTTGTTGGCCACACCACCGGTCTTGCAACAGCCGCCTGGTTCGGCGACCCCTTGGGCGCCCAGGACCGCCCCGGCCAGAATGTCACCGTCAATGGAAAGTTCTATAAGGGCATTGACGGTTACATGATCGCCGGTCCCATGTTCTCGAACTTCATGTCCCGCATTGCCCCAGCCTTTGGCACGGATCCCTTCCCGGCACCGCCGAGCAACCTGCTGAACGGCGGCGGCACGCGGAACACGTCCCCCGGCACGACCACACCGCAGGCCCCGCGGGCTTCGCGGGCTCCGGCTCCTGCACCCTCAGCGCCGGCAGAACCCGCCCCCGCACCCCAGCCGAGCGGCAATGGCAACGGGAACGGCAACGGAAACAACGACGACTAGTGCCAATGACAGACAGCACCCTCGCCAGCCGCGCCCGAAGCATCGGGCGCGGCTTCGCCGTCACCGCCGGAACCGGGGCAGCCGCCGGAGCGGCAGCCTTCGGGTATGGCCTGTGGGAAAAAAACCAGTTTGTCCTCCGCGAGGAGACGCTCCCCATCCTGCCGGCGGGACAGAGCCCGTTCCGCATTCTTCACCTGAGCGACATCCACTTCGTCCCTGGCCAGAAGAAGAAAGCGGCCTGGCTGCAGTCCCTGGCCGACCTGGAGCCGAACCTGGTGGTGAACACCGGCGACAACCTGAGCCACGCGAAAGCCGTGGATCCCCTCCTGGCAGCCCTGCGCCCGCTTCTCGAGTTTCCGGGCGTCTTTGTTCCCGGTTCCAACGACTACTTCGCGCCGAGCCTGAAAAACCCGGCCCTATATCTGCTCGGCCCGTCGAAGGTAAAGCCGAAAGCCAACCTGCTTGACTGGCCGCGGCTGCGGTCGGGTTTCGGGATGGCCGGCTGGGTGGATCTGACCAACCGCCACCAATCCCTGGCCCTGAACGGCATGCGGTTTGATTTCTCAGGAGTGGACGATCCCCACCTGAAACGGGAAAAGTACGCCGGCTGGCCCCGCGGAACCGTGAACCAGGATGCCAGCGACCACCTCAAAGTGGCAGTCCTGCACGCGCCCTACCAGCGGGTGCTCGACCACTTCACGGAAGAAGGCGCCGACCTCCTGCTCGCGGGACATACCCACGGCGGCCAGCTGTGCATTCCCGGCTACGGCGCCGTCGTGTCCAACTGCGACCTGCCCGCGTGGCGGGCAAAGGGCCTGAATGACTGGACCAACAATGGACGTACGACGCCGGTCAACGTCTCAGGCGGCATCGGCACCTCCCGCTTCGCCCCGGTAAGGATCGCCTGCAAACCCGAAGCCGTCCTGCTGACCCTCACCTCGCCTGCCTGACGGACTTTTTATTACGGGATGCAAAACTAGGCAAGCATATAAAGCGGCGAAGTTTTCCTGTGAACCGGCTCACCTCATGACATAGGGTAGTTGCTACGGGAAACTACATTCGTTTTAGAGCTTGAGAAGCGGGCATGGCCAAGCAAACGCAAACTTCATTTTTTCAGTCGATCAGTCGTCTCTACCCCCATGTCCGGCCCATCATTCCCCGGCTCCTGCTGGGCCTGCTCTGCGCGCTGCTCGCGAGCGTGGTTGCCCTTGCCATCCCCCAGGTCCTGCGTGTCCTGATCAACGAGTCGTTGCAGCCCGGCGGCAGCACCCAAGCCATCTGGGCATCCGCCGGGATCATCCTGGTCCTGGGCATCGCCGAGGCAGGCCTGGTTGCGCTCCGCCGCCAGTTCGTCATCAACCCGGCCACGACGGTGGAAACCCGGATGCGCGTTTCCCTCTATGACCACCTCCAGGAACTGACGGTCTCCTTCCACGACCGGTGGGGTTCCGGCCAGCTCCTGTCCCGCGCCATGACAGACCTGAACTTCCTGCGCCGCTGGATGGCATTCGGGGCCATCATGCTGGTGGTGACCACCCTCACCGTGGTCATCGGCACTGCCGTCATGTTCGCCATGAGCTGGCAGCTCGCGCTGATCTTCCTGGCCGCGGCCGTGCCCATCATGGCCTACAGCTTCCGGTTCCGGACTCGCTTCAGCAAAGTGGCCCGCCGCAGCCAGGACCAGGCGGGAGACCTGGCCACCACGGTGGAGGAATCTGTCCACGGCATTCGTGTCCTTAAGGCCTTTGGCCGCAGCCGCGAAGCATTGGACAACTTCGAAGAGCAGGCTGAGGAGCTGCGCCAAACGGAGATTGACAAGGCGCGGCACCAGGCAATGTTCACCATGATAGTCACGTTGCTGCCGGAGCTCGCCCTGGGTGCCGGCCTGGTGGTTGGCATCATGCTGTGCTCGACCGGACAACTGAGCATCGGCGCGCTGGTGGCATTTTTTGCAACCGCTGCCGTCATAGCTGCGCCGGTGGAATTTTCCGGGATGCTGCTGGCCATGGCACTCACTGCCAAGACCGCCGTCGACCGTCATTACGAGGTGATGGACTCGAAGAACACCATAACCAGCCCACCCAAGCCCCGCCGCCCACGCCAGCTGGCCGGGGCGCTGGGGTTCCACAGCGCCACTTTCGCCTTTGAGGACGCCCCGGACAAGCCCATCCTGAAGGACATCAACCTGGAAGTCCGTCCGGGCGAAACCATGGCCCTGGTGGGAATCACGGGAAGCGGCAAGAGCGCGCTCATCCAGCTGGTGCCCCGGCTCTATGACGTCACTGCGGGGTCCATCAGCATTGACGGCGTGGACCTGCGCGACTTCGATGTGGCGGAGCTCCGCCGTATCGTGGGCGTGGCCTTCGAGGACACCACCCTGTTCTCCAGCTCGGTCCGGGACAACGTCCTGCTCGGCGCCCCGGTCCGGTCTGATGCTGTCTTGGAGGAAGCCCTGGACGTTGCGCAGGCGCGCTTCGCCTATTCCCTGCCCGAGGGCGTGGACACCCTCATCGGAGAGGAAGGCCTGAGCCTGTCCGGAGGGCAGCGCCAGCGGGTTGCCCTGGCGCGCGCCATCGCTGCGCGCCCCAGCGTGCTCGTATTGGACGACCCGCTGTCCGCGCTTGATGTCCACACTGAGGAACTGGTGGAAGCGAGGCTCCGGCAGGTGCTGAAGGACACCACCACGCTGATCGTCGCCCACCGCCCGTCGACCGTGGCCCTCGCGGACCGGGTGGCGCTGCTTGAGGAAGGCAGGATTGCCGCCGTCGGAACCCACACAGAGCTGCTGGCCGGCAACGACCATTACCGTTACGTCATCGCAAGCCTGGACCAGGAGCCGCGGGATCTGGATTCGGAACTCTCGAATCTCAAGGAAGGGGCCGATATCCAGGCAGAGGAGGCCACCCGATGAGCGCCGCAGCCTTTGGCACCGCCAACGAGGACAACGCCCACCTCAGCAAGAGTGAGAGCAGGGCGGTACGACGGCGGTCGCTGGCCTTGCTGCGCTCACTGATCCGGCCGGTGCGGCTGCGGTTCTGGCTGACCATCGCCACTGTGGTCCTCTCCCAGGCCGCACGCGTGGCCGGTCCGGCGCTGATCGCCTTCGGCATCGACCACGCCCTGCCTGCCCTGCAGGCCGGGGATAACGCTCCCCTGGTGTTTACCGGCGTGGCCTACCTGCTCGCGGCGATTGCGACGGCGGGGCTCACGGCCCTGTACGTCACGTCCACGGCGAAGCTGAGCCAGGCAATGCTGCTGGACCTCCGCCTGCGGGTCTTCCGCCACACCCAGCGGCTGAGCCTCGAGTTCCACGAAAAGTACACTTCCGGCAGGATCATCGCCCGGCAGACCTCGGACCTGGAGGCCCTCCGCGAACTCCTGGACTCCGGTGTCAGCTCGCTGGCCTCCGGATTGCTGTTCATGATTTTCACGGCAGTGACGGTGTTTGCCCTGGACTGGCGGAGCGGCCTGCTGGTGCTGGCCGCCGGCGTGCCCATGTTCTTCCTGGCGCGCTGGTACCAGAAGCATTCCCAGATCACCTTCCGCGAGTCGCGCGTCGCGTCTGCGAGCCTGATTGTGCACTTTGTGGAGACCATGACCGGCATCCGTGCAGTCAAGGCCTTCCGCAAGGAACGGGAAAACTCCGAGCGCTACAGCCAGCTCGCAGAGGACTACCGGCGGGTCACCGTACGCTCCATCAACCTCAACGGCGTCTTCCAGCCGGGTCTGGTGCTGATCGGCAACGTTTGCGTGGCAGTGGTCCTGCTCTTCGGCGGCTTCCGTGTCCTGGGCGGGGACCTGGAAGTCGGCGTGCTGCTGGCGCTCATCCTCTCCACCAAACGGTTCTTCCAGCCGGTGGACCAGATGGCCATGTTCTACAACTCATTCCAAAGCGCGCAGGCTGCCCTGGAGAAGGTGTCGGGGCTGCTGGAGGAGGTGCCCACGGTCCGGCCGCCCAGAAATCCCGTTGCCCTGAAGAATGCCAAGGGTGGCATCGACTTCACGGATGTGGAGTTCCGCTATGGGGACGGCCCGGTCATCGTCCCAACCCTGAACCTGCACATCTCCGCCGGACAGACGGTTGCCCTGGTGGGGCGGACGGGTGCCGGGAAGTCCACCCTGGCCAAGCTGATAGCCCGGTTCTACGACGTCACCTCCGGTTCGCTGACCCTTGACGGGGTGGACCTCCGGGACCTCGGCACAACGGACCTGCGCCGTAACATCGTGATGGTCACGCAGGAGGCATTCCTGTTTAGCGGGTCCGTTGCCGACAACATTGCGCTGGGCCGGCCGGAGGCCTCACGGGCGGAAATCGAGGAAGCGGCGAAGGCAGTAGGTGCCCACGGTTTCATCACGGAACTGCCGGAAGGCTACGACACCGACGTCAACAAGCGCGGCGGGCGGGTCTCGTCCGGGCAGCGGCAGCTCATCAGTTTCGCCAGGGCCTTCCTTGCGTGCCCGGCCGTGCTGATCCTGGACGAGGCAACGTCCTCCCTGGACATCCCGTCCGAGAGGCTCGTGCAGCAAGGCCTGGCCAGCCTGTTGGCCGGCGCTGAAGCAGACCGCAGGACCGCACTGATCATCGCCCACCGCCTGTCCACGGTGGAAACCGCAGACAGGGTCCTGGTGGTGCACGACGGCCGCATTGTGGAGGACGGCAGCCCGGCCGAACTCATTGGCGGCGGCGGACGCTTTGCCGACCTTCATAGCGCCTGGAAGGACTCTCTGGTTTGACTCCAGTGGAAAGGACGTTCCCGGCGGCGGTTAGGCCATGAAAAACGAGCGTCCGAAGAGCAACCAATGGAGTCAACCAGTCCGCTAAGGCAGAATCGGTTTACCAGGATTTCACATCGGGACCCCAGATCGGCTATCCTTGTAAAGTTGCTTTTGCAGCGGATCGGGATGTAGCGCAGCTTGGTAGCGCGCTTCGTTCGGGACGAAGAGGTCGCAGGTTCAAATCCTGTCATCCCGACCATGACAAAGAGGGTCTCCCACTGGAGGCCCTCTTTTCGTTACCTCGATGTTATTCAAACGGATGGCCCCGGAGCTTTCGCTCCGGGGCCATCCTCGCCTCCATTGTGTGAGGAAGCTGTTTACATCGGGTCAGGCCAGTTGCCAACATAGGTGGTGTACGTGGTGTCCGTGGTCTCGGTCTTCTTGCTGTCCTTGGTCTTGCCGGACATCGGGTCGGGCCAGTTCCCGACCCTTGCCGAAATACTGGTGGAGTCCCCGAGGGAACCGGCGGACAGAACGGCCGGAGCCGCAGCAGAAAAAGCGAGGGCACCAGCCAGGGCAGCCGCAGTGGCGATCTTCTTCAACATAGTTATGTTCCTCAATACGAGTCGGATTCGTTACAAAGCCAGCACTGTCCTTGTTGACATACATTGTAAAATGTTTTCCACAGGGACTGTCAAGCATTTGGCACGAAGACTGTCCGGAAGAGGAGGAAATGCCGTGGGCAACGGATTCGGGGAGAAGCTCCGCGCGGAGCGTCTCGAACGGGGGCTGACACAGGCGGAACTGGGAAAGGACCTGTATTCCCCGAGCTATATCTCATTGCTGGAAACCGGCCGCAGGGAACCTACGGCCGAGGTCATTGAGGAACTGGCACGGAGGCTGGAACTGGCGCCCAAAGCGCTGGAGGCGTGGAGTCAGCCCATATCGGTCAGTGACGCCGAGTACGTCCTGGCGGGTTTATACGCGCGCCAGGCCTGGGACCTTCGGGACTATCCGCTGGCGGCAAGCCACGCCGCCACCGCAGCCCGGATAGCGTTGGAAGGCAGGAACACCAGCGCCTGGTGGAACATGACCTATATGCAGGCGGAGTGCCTGATCAAGCAGGGCAACTGGCAGGAATGCCAGCGCATTATGCAGCATCTGCTGGAGCACCCCATGGCCCAGGAATCCGCCGGCCTGGCGGTCCGTGCCCGCCAGATGCTCGCCGGCATCGCCCAGGGCCAGGGCCAGCTAAGCGTGGCGGTGGACCACGCCATGGAGGCGGTGAAGCTCTGCTCGCAGCTGCCGAAGGGCTCCACGCTGATCATCGGCGCACACCGTGCCCTGATCGGCGCTTTGGCTGAAAGCGGCCGGCTGGACGAGGCCTGGAAGTATTGCAAGGCCATGATCGACCACGTGGACGAGCATTCCATGTCCCAGCTTGCAGGCGAAGTGGCTTGGGTCATCGGCAACGTGGCTTTCATGCGGCACGACTACCAGGAGGGCATCAAGCACCACGAGCGCGCGGCCCGGCTGCTCTCCCCCGCCAACGACATCGAACTGTGGGCGCGGTTCAACAAAGCCTCCGCAGCCGTGCGGCTGTCGTCGGGAATCGTTGAACCAGAGACCCTTGCGTCGATCGAGCGGGCCGAGCTGGCGCTGTCCATCGTGGGCGGCAACAAGTCGGACCAGCTGGAGGTTGCCTTCATCCGCGCACGGTGGCTGTATCTGACCGGGGACATTGTTGCCGCCGTCGAGAAACTCCGGGAGATCCATGCGGAGCGGGCGTCACTGGCCAAGCACACGGCAGGGGAGGTCTCGCTGCTGCTGGGCAAATCCCTCAAGGCCGCGGGTGAACCCGAGGAAGCCCTGGTACACCTGGAGGAAGCGCAGAAAGCCTTCAGTGCGGCAGGAGCAGCTGATCGGGTCCAGCAGGCACTGGACGCTGTCCTGGAAATAAAACTGGCCCAAAAGCGCGCCGCCGCTAGCAAAGCCAGCTAAGCAAGACGCCGTCCGCCGGGAGCAGCTGGGGCTCCCGTCAGGCGAAGGTTCTCCCGGTGAGCTTCTCGTAGGCCTCGACGTAGCGGCTGCGGGTGCGGGCAACCACCTCGGCAGGCAACGCCGGCGGAGGAGTATCGGAAGACCTATCCCAGCCCGATTCGGCCGATGTGAGCCAGTCCCGTACATACTGCTTGTCATAGGATGGCTGTGCCCGGCCCGGCTGATAGGTGGCAGCATCCCAGAACCGTGAGGAATCCGGCGTCAGCACTTCATCTCCCAGTGTGATGGATCCCGAGACCGGATCGTAACCGAACTCCACCTTCGTATCCGCCAGGATGATCCCGCGCTCCCGCGCAATCTTCTCGGCAGTGGTGTAGATATTCAGCGTGAGCTCGCTCAGTCGGGCGGCAATGTCGTCACCCACCATCGCCACCACAGCGTCGTAGGTGATGTTCTCGTCATGCTCGCCCACCTCGGCCTTGGCAGACGGAGTGAAGATGGCGTGCTCCAGCCGCGAACCGTCCACCAGGCCTTCCGGCAGGGGGATGCTGCACACGGTCCCCGAAGAACGGTACTCCTGCAGGCCTGAGCCGGTGAGGTAGCCGCGGGCGATGCATTCCACCGGGAACATGTCCAGCTTCTTGCAGATCATGGCGCGGCCCTCAACCTCGGCCGGCACGCCGTCCTCCACGGTGGATCCCAGCACATGGTGTTCCACGTCCAGCTGGTCAAACCACCACAGGCTCAGCTGGGTAAGGATGCGTCCCTTGTCCGGGATCCCGCTGGAGAGGACGTGGTCGAACGCACTGATCCGGTCGCTGGCAACCACCAGCACGCAGTCCTGGCCGACCCGCTGCACGATGGCCTCGTCAGCCGGCTCATAGAGGTCCCTGACTTTCCCGGAGTAGACGTGTGTCCATCCCGGCAGGTCAAGTGTCTTCGTGCTGAAGCCGCGGGGTGATGGGGTTTCGCTCATGCTAGGCCTTCGTCTTGTTCTGGGATGGGGCAGCGCCGGAGGGAACCTTGATCTCCCCGCGAGCGGCCTTGCCACCGATGTCACTGCGGAACTGCGAGCCCTCAAGCTGCACCAGTTCCACGCCGTCGTACGCTTTTTCGCGCGCCTCAACCAGGTCGCTGCCCAGCGCGACGACGGCAAGCACGCGGCCACCGGCGGACACCACTTTGCCGTCCTCGTCAAAGGCGGTGCCGGCGTGGATGACGTGCACGCCCTCCAGCTCCTCCACCTTCTTCAGTCCCCGGATGCGGTCCCCGGTACGCGGGGTGTCCGGGTAGTTTTCGGCGGCTACGACGACGGCGACAGCAGTTTCCTTCGCCCAGCGCAGCTCTTCCGCCTTGTCCAGTTCGCCCTTGGCGGCTGCGAGCAGCAGGGCGCCGAGCGGAGTCTTGAGCCGCGCCAGGACGGCCTGGGTTTCCGGATCGCCGAAGCGGACGTTGAATTCGATCACGCGGGTGCCGCGCGAGGTAAGTGCCAGCCCCACGAACAGGACGCCGACGAATGGGGTGCCGCGGCGGGCCATCTCATTGACGGTGGGCTGCGCCACCCGGTCAATGACTTCCTGGACCAGGCCTTCGGGCGCCCACTCCAGCGGGGTGTAGGCGCCCATGCCGCCGGTGTTCGGGCCTTCGTCATTGTCGAAGATCCGCTTGAAGTCCTGGGCAGGTGAGAGCGCAACGGTGTTGTGGCCGTCGCAGAGGACGAAGAGGGAGACCTCGGGTCCGTCCAGGAACTCCTCGATCACCACGGAACCGCCCGCATCAAAGCAGGACTGGGCGTGGGCCAGGGCTTCCCCGCGGTCTTTGGTAACCACCACGCCCTTGCCGGCGGCAAGTCCATCGTCCTTCACCACATACGGTGCGCCAAAGGTGTCCAGCGCGGACGCGGCTTCCTCCGCGTTGGTGGCAACCATGGCCATGGCCGTGGGAACCCCGGCCTCCGCCATGATCTCCTTGGCGAACGCCTTGGAGGCCTCAAGCTGCGCGGCGGCTTTGCTGGGGCCGAACACGGGGATACCGGCTTCACGGACGGCGTCGGAAACACCTGCTGCCAACGGCGCCTCGGGACCCACCACCACCAGGTCAACGGTCAGCTTAGTGGCCAGCGCGGCCACGGCCTCGGGATCATTGGCGTTGATCTTATGGGTGGGGACCAGCCTGCTGATGCCGGCGTTTCCGGGAGCTGCGTGGACCTCGGACACGTTGGGGTCTGCGAGCAGGGAGCGGACAATGGCGTGTTCGCGGCCTCCGGGGCCAATGACGAGTACCTTCACAGTCTCCAAGCCTACTTTGTGCACCCTGCCCGCTCCTAAGCTGTGTCTTTCCCTGCCGGCACATCAATCCGGGAGCCCGCCCGCTCCGAATCCTCTTCATGAAGAAGATGACGGACTGGCTCAAAGGACCCGCCGCAATGGCCGCGCTGGCAGGCGTGGTGGCTGCCGCCGTCGTCCTTGCCGTGGCCGAACTGCTCGGGGCGTTCTTCACTGCCCGCGCCACTCCGATGATCGCCCTGGGATCTACCTTCATCGACTTCACGCCGTCCTGGCTGAAGGACTTTGCCATCGCCACGTTCGGCACCAATGACAAGGCGGCGCTCTTCGTGGGCATGGGCCTGACCATCGCCGTGCTGGCCTGCGCACTGGGGGTCGTGGCGTACCGGCGGTGGGCATGGGGAGTGCTGGGCGTCCTGTTCATGGGCGGTGTCATTGTGGCCAGCGTGGTCACGCGGGCGGGGGTCGGAGCCCTCGACGCCGTCCCATCGGTGGTGGGAACCTTCGCCGGGTTGCTGGTGCTGCGCCTGCTGGTGGCCAGGGTCCGGGGCGTGCAGACGTGGCCGGAAGTGCCGGCCAGCGCCGCCGTTGACGCTGACCCCAGGGAAGACGCTCCCCGCCCGGGGGCGAGCCGCCGCCGCTTTTTCGCGGCCGCAGGAATCACGGCGGCCGCCGCCGGCCTGGCCGCCACAGGCGGAAGGCTGCTAGGTGCAGCCCGCAGCAACATTCTCCAGGCCCGCGATGCGTTGCAGCTCCCCGCCCCGGCCAGGCCTGCTCCGGCTGTTCCGGCGGGAGTCCAGTCACCCGTGCCGGAAGTTACGCCGTGGCTGACGCCGAACGGCGAGTTTTACCGCATTGATACCGCCCTCAGCGTGCCGGAGATCGATGTGGACAATTGGGAGCTCCGCGTGCACGGCATGGTTGAGGAGGAGGTCCGCCTCACCTTCCAGGACCTGCTCGACGCCAAGCTGATCGAGTCCCACGTCACGCTTACCTGTGTGTCCAATCCGGTGGGCGGAAACCTGGCCGGAAACGCGAGATGGCTGGGCCTGCCCCTCCGCGAGGTATTGAAGCAGGCCAGGCCGATGGCCGGCGCCGACATGGTGCTCTCCACGTCCGTCGACGGTTTCAGCGCTTCCACCCCGTTGGAGGTCCTGCAGGACGACCGGGACGCCATGCTGGCTATCGGTATGAACGGCGGGCCGCTGCCGCTGGAGCACGGCTATCCCGTACGGATGGTGGTCCCCGGTCTGTACGGATTTGTTTCCGCCACCAAATGGGTGGTTGACCTCGAAGTGACCCGGTTCGCTGACAGCAGGGCGTACTGGACAGAGCGCGGCTGGTCGGAGCGCGGGCCGATCAAGACCATGGCCCGGGTGGACGTGCCCAAGTCCTTCGCCAAGGTGCCCGCCGGGACAGTTGCCGTGGGTGGGACGGCCTGGGCCCAGACGCGCGGCATCTCCAAAGTGGAGGTCCAGGTGGACGACGGCGAGTGGATGGAGGCGGATCTCTCTGCAGAGGCTTCACTGATTACCTGGCGGCAATGGTCCTTGCAGTGGGAGGCCGCTCCCGGGCAGCACTACCTCAAGGTCCGGGCTACGGACGGCACGGGCGAAGTGCAGACGGACCAGCGGGCAGACCCGGTTCCCGACGGCGCGTCCGGCTGGCAATCCGTCATGGTAACCGTCCAGTAGCGCGGCATTCGAAAGGGCGGCCCCTAGACTGGCACCATGCCCCACAACCCGCATGCCACCTTTACCGTCGACTCCGCAGTGGAACTGGCCGTGATTGAACGGAGCGGTTTCGTGGAGTCGCGGCACATCGGATCTGCCGTGCTCCTGGCAGCGGACGGAACCGTGGTCACCGAACTTGGCGACATCACCACGCCCGTTTATGCCAGGTCCACCCTCAAACCGTTCCAGGCCCTGGCCGCCATGCAGTCCGGCGTTCCGCTGCGCGGAGCCCAGGTGGCCGTGGCCTGCGGCAGCCACACAGGATCCCTGGACCACATGGACGTGGTTGCCGGGATGCTCAAGGCGGCAGGCGTGCGCGAGGACCAGCTGCAGTGCCCGGAGGCCTGGCCGCAGGACGAGACGGCCCGTAACTGGCTGGTGCGGTCGGAAAACGGCAAGTCCCGCCTGGCCTACAACTGTTCCGGCAAGCACGCCGCCTTCCTCTGGGCCTGCACCGAGAACGGCTGGGATACTCACAGCTACCTGGAACCCAACCATCCGCTGCAGCAACGAATCCGTACGGTGATCGAGGAATACACGGGCGAGAAGATCGCCCATCTCGGCGTTGACGGCTGCGGGGCGCCCGTGGCGGCGGTGTCCCTCAAGGGCCTGTCCAAGGGATATTCCCAGCTGGCGAAAGCCCCGGGCGACCAGAGTTTCAGCGCCCGTGCTGCCACCATTGCCACCTCCATGCTGGACTATCCCTGGGCGGTGCAGGGCATCGGCGAGGCCAACACCCTGGTCATGGACGAGCTGGAAATTATCGCCAAGATCGGCGCAGAAGGTGTCCTGGCGATGGCCACGGCGCAGGGTGTTTCAGTGGCAGTGAAAATCCTGGACGGCAACGTGCGTGCCACGTCGCTCGTGGCTTTGACCCTCCTGGCAGCGGCCGGCGCGGTGGATATCCCTGGCGTTGCGAGCGTCCTCGAGAAAGTGGTTGATCCCGTCATGGGCGGTGGCCGGCCAGTGGGCAGGATCCGGCTTGGCCCGGCTGTTTCGGCGCTGCTGGACTAGCGGTCACCGCACACTGCTAATCTGGTTGCCTTTGCCGCCCGCATCCTTAAGTGAAAGAAGCCGGAACCATGGCTGTTGCCCGTCGCCGCATCGACCCGGAGGAAGGCGCCGCCGCTCTCGCCGCGTGGCGGGAAGCCGCTGCGCCGCCGTCGGACATTCCCGTTCCGCGTGCCGTGCTCGCCACTGCTGTCCGCTATTCCCTGGAGGAAGTCACCGCGCGGGCGCCCGGCAACTCCGTGGAGGTGCGCGTGCCGCCTTTCGGCGTCACGCAGTGCGTGGAGGGGCCGCGGCACACACGCGGAACGCCGCCCAACGTCATTGAGTGCGACGCCGCCACGTGGCTCGGGATGGTGACCGGTCAGCTGACGTGGGCTGATGCTGTCACTGCCGGCAAGGTCGCAGCCTCGGGGCTCCGGGCAGACCTCTCGGCGCTGTTGCCCCTTTAGTCCCGCTTTAGCCGCGGCCGATGAACGGCATGCCGGCGGCGGTCACCACCACGGAACCGACGCTGGCAGACGGCGGCATGTTGGCCATCATGAGCACGGCACGGGCTGCGTCCTCCACAGGAAAGGTGGGTTCAACCCGGCGGCTGCCGTCAGCCTGGAGTGCGCCTTCGCCTACGCCGATGGTGTCCATGATCTCCGTTGCCGTGTTGCCGATATCGATCTGACCGCAGGTGATGCCAAAGCCCCGGCCGTCCAACTCGATGCTTTTGGTCAGCCCGGTCATGGCGTGCTTGGTCACTGCGTAAGCCACCGTCCGGGGCCGGGGCGAGTGCGCGGAAATGGAGCCGTTGTTAATGATCCGCCCGCCCTGCGGCTGCTGCGCCTTCATGGTCCTGACGGCGGCCGCCGCGCACAGCATGGATCCGGTGAGGTTAACCGCGACGGTGGCGTCCCAGTCCGCCAGCGAGATTTCATCCACGCTGGCGGACGGGCCGAACACACCTGCGTTGTTGAACAGCAGGTCCACCCTCCCCCACCTTTGGCGGGCGGCCTCGAAAAGGTGCTCGACGTCGTCGGGCCGGGTGATGTCGCAGATGACCGGAAGCGCGTGGGGATGGCCGTCCGCCGTCTCCACCAGCTGCGCCTCACGCCGTCCGGCAAGGGCAACACCGTAACCGTCGGCCAGGAGCAGGCGGGCCACCGCCCGACCGATGCCGGAGCCTGCCCCGGTAACCACCGCCACGCGCGCCGGGATCTGGGGACTGTTCACACGGTTCTCCTCGTACTGACACTTGTTCCCTGGCCGCAGCAGCTAGAGCGAAGCCTGCACGGCGGGACTGTTCAGCGGCCAGCCTATGACGGTCTTGGGCCGCGGCGCAGCGTACGTCCGGACCTTCGAGGTGGACAGGCCCATGCGCACCAGGGATTCGGCGATGGTCACGGCGGACGCCACACCGTCCACCACGGGTACGCCCGCCCGGCGCCGGATCTGCTCGTCCAGGCCCGCCATGCCTCCGCAGCCCAGCACGATCACTTCGGCTTTGTCCTGGCTGACGGCCTGCATTGCCTGGCTGATGATGGCTTCCACCGCCCGTTCCGGTTCTTCCTCAAGCTCCAGGACGGCCATGCCGCTGGCCCGGATGGAAGCACACCTGGCATCCAGGCCGGCCAGCTTGAGCCGGTCCTCAATCAGCGGCACGGTCCGGTCCAGGGTGGTGACCACCGAATACCTATGGCCCAGGAACATGGCCGTGCTGGCGGCGGCCTCGGTAATGTCCACCACTGGAACGTCCAGCAGTTCCTGCAGTCCCTCCCGTCCGTGCTCGCCGTAGCCCGCCTGGACGACGGCGTCGAACGGGTCAGGGTAGGAGGTCACAGCGTCCATCACGGCGATGGCCGCCAGGTAGCTCTCGAAATTGCCTTCACAGGAGTCGGCGCCGAAGCGTGGCGTGATGCCCACGATTTCCGTTCCCGGCGCCGCAATACTGCGGGCCTGCGCGGTGATGGACTCCGTCATGGAGGCGGTGGTGTTGACGTTCGCAACGAGTATGCGCATGGGCTTTCCTTAGTGGGTGCTGGCGACGGCGATGGTCTCGCCGTCGCGGTCTTCGAGGCGCTGCGAGCGGTCGGCGACGAAGAAGTACACCACGGCCGCGATGCCGGCCGCGAAGAACCAGGCGAAGGGTGCTGCCGGGGCCAGTGCGGGGACAAACGCAATGAGGAGCGCCAGGACGGCTGCCGGCACCATGGCAATGATTGCCCTGGGGTTGACGCCGTTCCTGTAATGGTAGGCACCTTCCGGGGAGGCGGTGTACAGCTCAGGGACGTTGACCTTGCCGCGGCGGATCAGCCAGTAGTCAGCCATTACGACGCCGAACAGCGGGCCCAGCAGGGCACCGAGGCCGCCGAGGAAGTACACGATGACCAAGGGGTTGTTGTAGAGGTTCCACGGCAGGATGACCAGTCCGATAACGGCGCTGGCGATGGCCGCCCTGCGGAAGTTCAGGTGCTTGGGGAGCAGGTTGGTCAGGGCGTAGACGGGGGCCACGAAGTTGGCCATGAGGTTCACCGCGATGGTAAGGATCAGCAGGGCCAGGCATGCGAGGACCAGGAACAACGTGTTGGGGATGGTTTGGACGATGTCCGAGGGGCTTTCAATGATGGTGCCGTTGATCTTGAACTGGCCGCCTGCCATGACGACGACGATGGCCCCGAAGACGAGCATGTTGATGGGGATGCCCCAGAAGTTGCCCCGGACCACTGCCTTCTTCGAGACAGCGGAGCGGGTGAAGTCGCAGAAGTTCAGGACAAAGGTGCCGTAGATCGAGACCCAGAGAGCTCCGCCGGCGAAGATGGTGAGCCACATTTCGGGACCTTCAAGGGCATTGTTTGAGGACCAGGCGATTGAGCCGCCTGCCTCGACGAAGATCCAGACGGCGATGGCCGCCATGGTGGCCAGGATGACGGGTCCGGCGAACGCCTCGTACTTGCGGATCATCTCCATACCGAAGCTGACGATCACCAGCTGTACAACCCAGAGAATAACGAATGCGATCCAGCCGAGAGTGGAGAGTCCGAGGATGGAGTCCTTGTCCAGCCCGCCGAGTGCCGGGAACATTGCCACGAGCATGACGCGGAAGACAACGGAGGCCAGGTAGGTCTGGATGCCGAACCAGGCGATGGCGACGGCGCCGCGGAGCAGGCTGGCAATTTGGGCGCCGCGAATGCCGAAGCTGATCCGGCTCATCACCGGGAAGGGAACACCGGTCTTGACGCCCATGAAACCGGAAAGGTTCAGGAGGCCGAAAAGCAGGGCAGCCCCGATACCCAGCGCGAGCAGGATCTGCCAGCCCCCGAGTCCGAGGGCGAACAATCCGATGGCGAAGGCATAGTTGCCGAGGCTGTGGACATCGTTGGCCCAGAGGGTGAAGATGCTGTAGCCCGACCAGCTGCGGCCGGCACGTTTGGTGGGGGCAAGGTCCGCGTTGTAAAGCGTGGGGCTGATGTCTTGGCCTGATGCTGCGCTCGCTGATGCACAGATATCTTCAACACTGGCGGACTGGTGGCCAGGCACAACCGGCTTCACTGTCGGGTCCTGGATCGCGTCAACGCCGACCTGGGGAGGGGTCTGCATAATGCGTCTCAATTCTGGAGGGGATTTCGTGGCGGTGAGACCGGCTGATCGCCGTTTCTGTTATTCCACATCGCGAAATCAAGATATTGGATAGTGGAACAACTGTATGACCTGGATCACTGCGGGTCAAGAGCCGGTAAGCTTGGCGCCAGTCACAAACGGCGCATTATGGGCGCCTTAGGCATTTGGGGGGCAAGCCGCGACCGCCTGTTTGACCGGCCGTCCTGAAGCTGGCTAATCTCGGAAATCAATAATGCTTTCTCGCATTATGAAAAGGCCCAAGGATTCAAAGACGAAATGAGGCTGC
>NZ_VAHM01000013.1 GCF_005796185.1 Pseudarthrobacter sp. NamB4 | reverse complement strand
CACCCTCCCCATAGAATGGACAGATGACCATAAGCGTTGCGCCCGGCCCTGGCACACAGGAGGGCACCCGGACCGGAACAGCGGAGGCCACAGATTCCCTGACCGCCCCGGACATCCCCTGGAACCTGGTGATCTGGAATGATCCCGTGAACCTCATGAGCTACGTTAGCTACGTTTTCCAGAGCTATTTCGGCTACTCGGAGACCAAGGCCAACAAGCTCATGCTGGAGGTCCACAGGAAGGGCCGCTCCATTGTGGCCTCCGGCAGCAAGGAGCAGGTGGAGCGGCATGCGGTGGCCATGCACGGCTTCGGGCTGTGGGCCACGGTGGAAAAAGCCAGCGGCGGGAACAACGGCACACCAGGAAAGTCCGGCGGTTCGGGCCAGGGCAAGGGGAAACGTGGCTAAGGCATTCAGGTATGGACTGAAGGGCATCACCGGCTATCTGGAACCCGCGGAACGTGACCTGCTGCGCAGCCTCATCAACGACGTCATCTCCATGCTCCAGCCACAGGAAAGGGCCGGCCAGGATCCGCTGGCGGAACTGATCGGCCTGGACATGGACGTCGCCGAGCCTTCGGACCGTGCAGTCAAGCGGCTCCTTCCAAACGTGGTGAAGGCCGACGCCGGAGCGTCCCTTGAGTTCCGCCAGCTCACCGAACGTTCCCTGCGGGAGACGAAGATCGGCGCCCTCCGGGCTGCGGCCCTGGACCTGGACAAGGATGAGATCGTGCTGACGCCCGAAGGGGCGCGGCACTGGTCCATGGCCCTCAACGACGTCCGCCTGGTGCTTGCCGAGCGGCTGGACATCCAGGATGAGGAGGACGCTGAACATGTCCACCGCATGCAGGACTGGTCCCAGGCCGAGGACGTGGAAAGCTACCTGGCCCTGGTGTACAACTTCGCCACCTGGCTGCAGGAGTCACTGGTCCAGGCGATGCTCCAGTCCCTGGAAACCCGCCGATGAGCTGTTCCGCACCTTCCCGGGCCGCCTGCTGTGACACACCAGACATGAGCCGCAGGCCACAACATCATGGCTGACCCGGCAGGGAAGACCTATCCTCGAATAATCATGACAACAGCCTCGAGCACGGATCCGTCCACCGTCACCGCACCGGCCTCCGAAGCCGCCGGCCTCCCGGCGGCAGTCGAATCGCGGCCCATCGGTGTCTTTGATTCCGGCGTGGGCGGACTGACGGTTGCCCGCTCCATCATCGACCAGCTTCCCAACGAGTCCATCCTCTACGTCGGGGACACCGCGCACGGGCCGTACGGCCCCCTGCCCATCGCTGAAGTCCGCGCCAACGCCCTGGGCGTGATGGACGAACTGGTGGACTCCGGCGTCAAGCTGCTCACCATTGCCTGCAACTCGGCGTCGGCCGCTGTGCTGCGGGATGCCCGGGAGCGCTATACGGCGAAGTATGGCATCCCCGTCATCGAGGTCATCCAGCCCGCCGTACGGCGGGCGGTTGCGGCAACCCGGAGCGGGCGGGTGGGCGTGATCGGCACCTCAGCCACTGTGGGTTCCCGCGCTTATGAGGACACTTTCGCCGCCGCCCCGGACCTGGAGATCACCTCGGTGGCCTGCCCGGAGTTCGTCAGCTATGTCGAAGCGGGAATCACCACCGGACCCGCCCTGCTGGCTGTTGCCGAGGAATACCTTGCCCCTCTCAAAGCCGCCGGAGTGGACACGGTGGTCCTGGGCTGCACCCACTACCCGCTGCTGACCGGTGTCATTTCCTACGTCATGGGAGCAGACGTGACGCTGGTGTCCAGCGCCGAGGAAACAGCCAAGGACGTCTACCGCGCCCTGGCCACCCACGATCTCCAGCGCACGGACGATGCCCCGCCGGAACACCACTTCGTGGCCACCGGCGATGCCCGGCAGTTCGAGGCCCTGGCCCGGCGCTTCCTCGGACCCGAAGTGCTCTCCGTCCGGCACGTCGACCATGTGTCCGCCCAGTACCCCACGGGCAGCCTCGCACGGATCACCCCCGAAATGATCGCGGCTGCGCAGGGCGCCTCGGCCCGGCCACGGATCTCCAACTTCGTGGGCGCCCCAGTGACCGGAGGCCCCGGCCAGTGAAGCTCACCATCGTAGGCTGCACCGGATCCTTTCCCGGCCCGGGTTCCCCGGCGTCGTGCTACCTCCTGACGGCGAACGACGGCGAACGGACCTGGAAAGTGGTGATGGACCTCGGCAGCGGCGCGCTGGGGGCCATCCAGCGGTACACGGACCTTGAGGACATCGACGCGATCTTCCTCACCCACCTGCACCCGGACCACTGCATGGACCTCTGCGGCCTTCACGTCGCCATCCGCTGGAAGCCCGGCGGATGGGGCCGCGGACGGATCCCCGTCTGGGGACCGGCGGCCACTGCCGACCGCATGGCCACCGCCTATGGGCTCGCGCTTGATCCGGGCATGCATGAGGAATTCGACTTCACCAACTGGACTGAACGCGAACCAGTGACGGTGGGTCCGTTCACAGTGACGCCGTTCGCCGTCAACCACCCCATCGAGGAAGCCTACGCCCTGCGGGTGGAGGTGGTGGAACCGGACAAGGACGGCAACCTTGTTGGCCGGACCCTGACCTACTCCGGGGACACGGACTCCTGTGCGGGCCTTGAGGAGGCCGCCAAGGATGCGGACCTGTTCCTCTGCGAGGCGGCCTTCGAGGAAGGGCGCGACGACGGCATCAAGGACGTCCACCTCACCGGAAAGCGCGCCGGTGAGGCGGCCGCGGCCGCCGGGGCACGCAGGCTGCTGCTGACCCACATTCCCGTGTGGACGTCGCAGACCACCGTGATGGCCGAAGCCCGGCCGGCGTTCGGCGGCGACGTTGCCGTGGCTGTCGCCGGAGTACACTACACGATCTGAGCCGGGCCCCTGCGCCGCGGCAAAAGGCAAAGGCACCTGCTGCACGCGCAGTGGATAAGCTAAAGACATGACTTCTGAAGCAACTGCAGTGCCCATCGTGCGCGCCGACGGCCGTGCCCCCGACCAGCTCCGGCCCATCAGCATCACCCGCGGATGGTCCAACCAGGCTGAGGGATCGGCCCTGATCGAGTTCGGCAACACCCGGGTCCTGTGCACGGCGTCCCTGACCGCCGGGGTTCCGCGCTGGCTCAAGGGGGAGGGCCGCGGCTGGGTAACCGCCGAGTACGCCATGCTGCCCCGGGCAACCAACACCCGCTCTGACCGTGAATCCGTCAAGGGCAAGATCGGCGGCCGCACCCACGAGATTTCGCGGCTGATCGGCCGCTCGCTGCGTTCCATCATCGACACCAAAGCACTGGGCGAGAACACCATTGTGCTGGACTGCGACGTCCTGCAGGCAGACGGCGGAACCCGCACCGCCGCGATCACCGGTGCCTACGTTGCGCTCGCGGACTCCATCCGTTTCGCCCGCGACAACAACCTGATCGCCAAGAACGCCCAGCCCCTCGTGGACACCATTGCGGCCGTTTCCGTGGGCATCATCGACGGCGTACCCATGCTGGACCTGCCGTACGTCGAGGACGTCCGGGCGGAGACGGACATGAACGTGGTGGTCACCGGCTCGGGCAAGTTTGTGGAGGTCCAGGGAACGGCTGAAGGCGCGCCCTTCGACCGGGCCGAACTGGACGCGCTCCTGGACCTTGCCCTGCTGGGCACCACGCAGCTTGCCGCCATCCAGCGCGAAACCCTGGCAGACACGCTGTGAGCGCGGCCGGCAGCGCTGCGCCGCGCCTTGTCCTGGCCACCCACAACAAGGGCAAGCTCCGTGAGCTGAGGGAGTTGCTGCGTGGGCAGGTGCCGGGGCTCGACGTCGACACGCAGGTGGTGGACGCCGCTGCGGCAGGTGCCCCCGACGTCGTCGAAACAGGCGTTACTTTCGCCGAGAATTCCCTGCTGAAGGCGCGTGCCGTTGCGGAGGCCACCGGCATGGTGGCCATCGCGGACGATTCGGGCCTTGCCGTTGATGTTATGGGCGGAGCGCCGGGAATCTTTTCGGCGCGGTGGTCCGGCAGTCATGGCGATGACGAAGCCAACCTCCGCCTGCTGCTCAGCCAGCTCTCCGACGTGCCGGATATCCACCGGGGTGCTGCCTTCGTGTGCGCCGCAGCCCTGGCGGTGCCTGCCCTGGACGGCGTTCCCGGCCGCGAGGTGGTGGAGTACGGTCAGCTGGAAGGCGTGCTGCTGCGCGAGCCCCGCGGGGACGGCGGCTTCGGCTATGATCCGGTGCTGCAGCCCACGGGGGAGGGCCGCAGTTGCGCTGAGTTGTCGGCAGAGGAAAAGAACGCCATCAGCCACCGCGGCAAGGCATTCCGGGCACTCCTGCCGGCGATTGTGGAGGCGCTTGGGGAGGCTGCCATCAGTCCGGACGTCGGTCCGCACCAGGACTGACAAAGCCGCGGCGCAATAAAAAGGCGCGCTTCCCGTTTCATCGGGGAGCGCGCCTTTTCGTAATCGCTGCTAGGGAAGGCGGCGGGTCTTCTGCTCGTCCTCGGGGGCGTGTTCCTCGATGAACTCATCCACCGGATCGGTGCCGTAGGCCTTCGCCTGGCGCTTGGCGGAGATTCCGCGGAGGACCTCCACGCCGATGGGCAGGACCGAAACCAGGACGATGGCGATGAAAATGATATCCAGGTTATCCCGCACCCATGGGATCCTGTCGCCCAGCAGGTAACCCAGGAGCGTCACGCCGCCGCCCCACAGCACTGCGCCGATGACGTTATAGAGGAAGAACTTCTTCTTGTTCATCTGCGCCACACCCACGATGACTGGCACGAAGGTCCGGATGATCGGGACGAAACGCGCCAGGATCAGCGCCTTGCCGCCGTGCTTTTCGAAGAAGGCGTGTGCGTTCTCCACGTTTTCGCGCTTGAAGAGGCGTGAATTGGGTTTGTTGAAGATGGCGGGGCCGGCTTTTGACCCAATGAGGTAGCCGGTCTGGTTTCCCACGATGGCCGAGATGATGATCAGCAGGGCGAAAAGCCAGACGTTGAACTTGATGGTGTCCGTGGCGACGAGCAGCCCGGCGGTGAACAGCATGGAATCACCCGGGAGGAAGAAGCCCACCAGCAGGCCGGTTTCCGCGAAGACGATGCCGCACACGAGCAGGACCACCCAGGGAGCCAGCGCAGGATCGGCCAGGAAAACCTGGGGGTTCAGCCAGTCGGGCAGGAAGGAGGCCAGCTGCGGCTGGACCGGTCCTGCCCCGCCCAGCAGGGACACGGCGAGGTCGTTCATCACAGGAAAGTTCACCCCTCAAGGGTACTTGACGGGTTTGGGCGCTGACCGGCGGTAAGGTGGGGGCCGTGGGTTTGGACTTTACGGCGATTGACTTCGAGACTGCAAACGGCTTCCGGGGCTCTCCCTGTGCGGTTGGCCTCACGAAGGTCCGGGGCGGACGGATCGTCGAGGAGGCCTCGTGGCTCATGCGGCCTCCTCGGAACCACGACCACTTCGATTACCACAATGTCCGGATCCACGGGATCAGGGCTGAGGACGTGGCCGGCCACCCCCGTTTCGGGGAGCTCTTCCCGGAGATCGGTGCATTCATCGGGGATGACATCCTTGCGGCCCACAACGCTGCCTTCGATTTGGGAGTGATCCGTTCCGGACTGGAGGTCTCGGGACTGCCCGGGCCCGCCTACGACTATGTCTGCACGGTGATGCTCTCCCGGCGGTGCTATTCGCTGGTGTCCAACTCCCTGCCGTTTGCCGCGGAGGAAGCCGGCGTACCCCTGGTGAAACACCACGACGCCGCCGAGGACGCGAGGGCATGCGCCGGGATCCTGATCGACATCGCCCGGCGGAACCAGGCCAACAGCATCGCGGAACTCTATCTCTCCCTGGGGCTGGCGGTGCCGCGCCAGCAGGCCTTCGACCCGGCCAGCGGGCTGCTGTCGAAGCCCAGCCTGGCCGCCTTGTCCGCGTCGGCCCTCACCAGCGCTGCGCCGGTTCGGCCGTTCCGGTCGGGCTGGCCCGAGGAGGGCGCCAACCCGCTTCCCAATCCCGCAGCCGAGCCTGGCCACCCCCTGTACGGGCAGACGGTGGTTTTCACCGGGCAGCTCTCCATGGGGCGGCCGGAAGCGAAGCGGCTTTCCGCAGATTTCGGTGCCCGGCCGGAAAGCAGGGTGACGGGACGCACCACCGTCCTGGTGGTAGGGGACGGTTTTTTGGCGTCCGACCTCCGCTCAGGCAGGCTGACCGGCAAGGCCAGGCGGGTGCTGGAGCTCCATGAACGCGGCCAGGCCATCGAGGTGCTGTCCGAAGGCGAGTTCCTGCAGATGGTGGGGGATGTGGCGGCGGCAGCCATAGCCTAGGGGTCCGATGGTTCATCCGGCGCAACACAGCTTGGCCGGAGGCGTGCCCGCTCCTAGCCTTGGCCCATGAGTTCTCTGTTCGCCTTCCCGAACCCCGTCAACGAGTATGCCGCCCGCGTCACAGCGGGGCTGGTGGTGCTGCTGGCGGCGGTCACGGTGGCCACCGGTTCCGTGTGGGGCCTGGCGGCCATCGCCGCCGGATTCTGGCTGCGGGTGCTCTTTGGCCCAAGGGTCTCACCGCTGGCGCTGCTGTCCGTGAAGGTCATCACTCCATGGCTGGGGCGGGTGAAACTGGTCCCCGGCCCGCCCAAACGCTTCGCCCAGGGGATGGGGGCGGCGGTCTCCACTGCTGCACTGGTTTTGTTCATGGCCGGAGCGGTGCCCGCCGCCTGGGCAGCTCTTGGCATCCTGATCGCGGCGGCGTCACTGGAAGCTTTTGCGGGCTTTTGCCTCGGCTGCGTGGTCTTCGGGTTCCTGCAGCGTCGGGGAATGATTCCTGAAGACGTCTGCGAGGCGTGCAACAACATCAGCCTTCGGCGGATGTGACCCCCGCCAGCAGGTTGGCCATGCCCCGGACCGCCTCCGGTGCCTCCAGCGATTCCAGCCAGTCCGCAGGCAGGCAGTCCTCGCCGTAGAACGCGCCAAGGATGTTTCCGGCGACGGATCCGGTGGAATCACTGCTGCCGCCGTGATTCACTGCCCGTGCCACCGCCTCCCGGAAGTGACGGACGGGCAGCGTGTCCGTGCCGCCGTCGGCCGTAACGTCCGTGCCGGTTTTCGGCAGCGTTGCGAGCACTGCATAAAGCGCGACGGCGAGGGCTTCTTCGGCGAGCCGCCCCTCACCGAGGGTGGCGGTGAGCTCCTCCGGAGTGACCACTCCCTTGCCGGCAAGCTGGAGGGCAGCCTCAAGGCGTTCAGGCAGTTCCGGGGCCACCTCATTCAAAGTGCGTGCGTGGGCTGTTACTGCAGTCACCGCATCCAAGAGCCCTTCTCCTGATACCAGCCGATGTATCAGGAGGCTGAAGATCCCCGAGCTCTGCCGCGCCGCCGGATGCCCGTGGGTCAGGGAGGCGGCGTCCGCACTCAGCTTGTAAACGGCCTCGGGTGCGATGTGCGGGATCAGCCCGAAGGGTGCTGAACGGACCACCGTTCCGCAGCCTTTCGAGCCGGGATTCACAGGGCGGACGGACGTGCCCATTTCACCGGTTGCAAGCCCTGAAATGCAGGCCTCATCCGGGTTCCGGCGCTGGCGAAGCACACCTTGGCGGTCAATCCATCGGGGCTGGGGCGCCGGTGCCGACGGCCCGGCCTCCTCACCCTGGCTTGCCAGCCAACGGAGGTAGGCCAGCCAAAGGCAGGCATTCACATCAGCCCCCACACCGGAATTTGCCCATTCCAGCGCCTCAACCAGACCGTCCACCGTGTAAAGGGTCAGCTGGGTTTCGTCCGAGAACCTGCTCTCCGGGAGAGCGTCGAAGCCGGTAAGCCCGCGGCCCCCGAAGCGGCGGCGGATTTCTTCCATCGGATCCTTGCCGACGGCGTAGCCCAGTGAATCGCCCAGGGCGCCACCGAGCAGGCAGCCATGGATGCGGGATGTCAGGGCGGGTGCGGAAGGGCCAGGTTTGATGCTCATCCTGTAAATTTACCGCGGCCGCAAACCCCGCCCGCACGCCTGCCGGACATTGCCAGCGCGCAAGCGCGCTGCCTCAGCAAACATCCAGTTGCGGCTGGAATAATGGTGAAGTTGCCCGGCGGCAGCACCAACACCTTCTGACTACCTAAGGGTCCCAGCATGAGCACCCCCGCCATCGACCATAACGACGCACTGCAACCGGGCACCCCACCGGATTCACGTCCCGGGCTCCTGCCGAGGCTGGCGGCCGAGGCATTCGGCAGCCTGTTCATTGTGGTGGCCGGTCTCGGCGTTCCGCTGTTCACCATCCCGGACTCCAGCCCCCTGCCTGCTGCCCTTGCTGCCGGCCTGGCCGTTACCGCCGCCATGCTCGCTTTCGCCCACGTCTCGGGCGGGCACTTCAACCCGGCCATCACCGTGGGCCATCTGCTGGCCGGCCGCATCCGGGCAGGCGCTGCTGCCGCCTATGCAGCAGCGCAGGTGGCCGGGGGATTCGCCGGTGCCCTGGCACTGTTCGCCGTCCTGCGGACCCTTCCGGGCATCACGGACAGCCGGACGGCTTTCGACACGGTCACTGCCGGTTTTGGCGAGCACTCCATCATCCAGGCTCCGCTGGCGGCGGCGCTGCTTCTTGAAATGCTCGGTGCCGCCATCATCGTTGCGGTCTTCCTGGGCACGTCCGGCAGGGCCGGCACCCGCGGCAGGGACGGCGCCCCGAGCAGCGGCGCCTCCGTCAGCCATGGCCTGGCGGCGCCCGTCGCCGTCGGCCTGTCCTTTGCAGTCCTGCTGCAGCTGGGCCAGTCCGTAGGCAACCTGCCGTTCAATCCTGCCCGCGCTGTTTCGTCCGCTGTCTTCAGCTCCGGCTGGGCCCTTGAGCAGCTGTGGGTCTTCCTGGCCGCTCCGCTGGTGGGCGCCGCCGTTGCGGGGCTTGTGTTCCGGAGCTTCGGGCCAGGTGTTGACGCCGTTCGCGGGAACACGGGCCCTGCTGCAGCCCCGGAATCCAACCGATCGGGCGGGACCGATACTTCCCCTGAAGCTGCGGGCGCCACCGGGCACGTGCACCAGGGCGGGGACGGCTCCGGGCGGGCTGGCAGTGAAGCCCAGGAGTTCTTTGAAGGCAAGCGGGGCTGAGCCATGGTGATGGTTGACGTTGCGCCGGTTGTCAGTGCCGGCCGATAGCTTAGGGACATGCGGTTACTCCACACATCGGACTGGCACTTGGGGCGGTCCTTCCACGGCGTTGGCATGCTGGATGCACAGCGCAACTTTGTCGACCAGTTGGTCGGAGCCGTCAGCCGGCACAGCGTTGACGTCGTCCTGGTAGCAGGCGACGTCTACGATCGCGCCCTTCCCGGCGTGGACGTGGTGAACCTGCTGGACGAGGCCCTGGTCCGGCTGACTTCGGCAGGAGCCAAAGTGGTGCTCACCAGCGGGAACCACGATTCGGCCATCCGCCTTGGTTTCGCGTCCCGGCTCCTGGAGCGCGGGGGAGTCCATCTGCGGACCAGGCCGGCGGACCTCGCCGAGCCGCTGCTGCTGCCGCTGGAGGACCATGCCGCCGGCGACCAGGCCGGGGCTGTGGTGGCCATCTACGGCATACCCTGGCTTGAGCCCCGGCTGGTCGCCGAACAACTGGGGGTGGAAACTGCCAGCCACTTTGAGGTCACCCGTGCAGCCACTGCCTTGATCCGCGGGGATATCGAACGCCGGTCAGACTCCTCCACTGTCCATTCGGTCGTCCTGGCGCATACATTCGCGAGCGGAGGGATCAGCTCGGACAGCGAACGAGACCTCAGCATGGGCGGCGTGGGCGCAGTACCGCTGGATCTCTTCGACGGTTTCGGCTACACGGCGCTGGGACACCTGCACGGACGCCAGGCGCTCTCGCCGCAGGTGAGGTACTCGGGCTCGCCCCTGGCATATTCCTTCTCCGAGGCCGCCCACCGGAAAGGCGGCTGGCTGGTGGACATCGGCGCGGACGGCGTCAGTTCGGTGGCGGAAATCCTGTGGGAGGCGCCACGGGCACTGGCGGTGCTGCGGGGTACGCTCGCGGAGCTTTTGGAAGCGCCTGAACACCAGTGGGCTGAAACTGCCTACTGCCAGATCACGCTGACTGATGCGCAGCGGCCGGCACGGGCCATGGAGCGGCTGCGTTCCAGGTTTCCGGACACACTGGTCCTTGGGTTTGACCCGGAGGGCGGAGCACCTGCTGCAATCCAGAGTTACAGCAGCAGGCTTGCTGACGCGCCGGACGACCTCTCGGTGTGCTGCGGCTTCCTGGAGCACGTGCGCGGCAGGGTGCCCGATGAGGACGAAAAGGCAGCGCTGGCATCCGCGCTCGAGAATGTGCGCGTCCAGGAGGCATCACGATGAGGATCCACCGCCTCAGCATTTCCGGTTTCGGTCCCTTTGCCGGCACCGAGGAGATCGACTTCGACAGGCTCGGAGCCCACGGCCTCTTCCTCCTCAATGGTCCCACCGGAGCGGGAAAAACGAGCGTCCTGGACGCCATCTGCTTCGCCCTTTACGGTTCGGTCCCGGGAGCCCGGCAGGACGGAAAGCGGCTCCGCAGCGACCATGCCGAGCCAGCGCAGGAACCTGCCGTCACCTGTGAATTCTCGGCGCAGGGCCGCCGGCTGGAAGTCACACGGTCGCCGGCCTGGGACAAGCCCAGCGCCCGGGGAAAGAACGGCTTCACCACACAGCAGGCCAAGACCCTGCTGCGCGAACGGGTGGGTGGTACCTGGACGGAAAAGTCGACGCGGAACGACGAAGCCGGCGCTGAACTGCTGGCGCTGCTGGGCATGGACCGCGAGCAGTTCACCCGGGTGGTCCTGCTGCCCCAGGGGGACTTTGCTGCCTTCCTGCGTTCCAAGGCCACCGAACGGCTGGAACTGTTGCAGAAACTCTTCGGCACTGAGCGGTTCGAAGCCGTGGAGCAGGACCTGTCCCGCCAGGCGCAGGCAGCCAAGGAAGAAGTTGCCCTTGTTGCCAGCCGGCTTGAATTGGTGGCGGCGCGGGCGGAGGCAGAAGCCGCCCGCCTGAACCTGGACGCAACCGGCAGCCCTCCGCCGGAACATAACATCGCAAGGCTGAGCTGGCTTGAGGACGCTGTGCGTGACCGCCGGCGGGAGCTTGCTGGCGCTGCAGATCTGGCCGAAGCCGCCAGCCGGCAGTGCCGGAAGTCCGTGGATGAGGAAGCGGCGCGCGAGGAGAGGCGCCGCAGACTTGATGCGGCGGTGGCGAGGCAAACCGCCGTCGAGCAGCAGGCGCCGCTGCTGGAAGAGCAGCTTTTTAGGCTTGGCCGGCACCGCAAGGCTGCAGTCCTGGACGGGCAGCTTCAAAACGTTGATGCCAGCGCTGCCAGGGTCCGGAGCGCAGCCAGTGCTGCCGAATCCGCATTCACCCTGCTTAGCCTGGCTGCGGAGGAAAACACGGAGCTGGCACAACTCGACCTCAAGCCGCAAGGAGCACGCGCTCCGGAAGGAGCAGGGCCGGCAATCGGGGCTGCGGCGGAACTGGGGCGGCTGCGTTCCCTCCTCGCGGTAGTGGAGGCCAGGCTTCCGGACGAGGACCGGCTGCAGGGACTGGGGAAGCGGCGCAGCGGCCTGCTGAAGAAACAGGAAGACCTGACCGCTTCCGTTGCTGACGCCGTCCGTCGCCGGGTAAAACTCCAGGACGAGCGGTCCCGCCTTCAGGTCAGGCTGCAACAGCTCGAGCAGCGAGCGGGGGCTGCTGCCCTGCGCCGAAAGGAAGCCACTGCCGCGGACGAGCTGCTGAATGTTGTCCAGCGCTACGGGTCGGCGCTTGCGGCCCGGGACGCAGTGAAGGCCCGCTGGGACGGATCTCGGGAAAACCAGCTGGAGGCGAAACGCCGCTGGCTGGATCTGAGGGAACAGCGGCTGGCCAACGCCGCAGCTGAGCTGGCGGCCAAGCTCGTGGCAGGGGAACAGTGCCCGGTTTGCGGCAGCCTGGACCATCCCGGTCCCGCCTCGGGAGGTCCCGCCGGTCCCGGGCTGGCCCAGGAAGAGGAAGACGCCCGGCTTGAGCATGAAGCGGCGGAGGCAGCCTTCAGCCGCGTGGCTGAACAGCTGGCGGAAGCCAACCAGCGGGTGGCCGTGCTGGCCGGGCAGGGCGGGGACACTGCCGCGGATGACGCCCTTGATGCAGCTGAACGTGCCCGCCTGGCCGCCGCCGATGCAGAAGAGGCAATGGAAGAGCTGGAATCGGTGCGCCTGCGGCTGGATGAACTGGAGGCTGCTGTTGCGGCGGCAGAGGAAACCCGGTCCGGCGCAGAGTCGGAACTGGCGCGTACCGCTGCACTGCTGACCGATCTGACAGAACAGTCCTCCGCCCTTGACCAGTCGCTGGCGGGGCTGAGGGGAGGGCACCGCAGCCTCTCCCAACGGCTGCGCGCGCTGGACAATGCCGTGGCGGTGCTGGATAAGGCGGTGGAAGCGCAGGCACACCTTGAAACGGCTGAGGCACGCGCTGGAGAGGCGAGGCAACAGCTGGAGCGCGCGCTGCCCGCGGCCGGCTTTGCAACAGCGGAAGAGGCCCGGGAACAGCTGCTGGCCGCCCATGAGGCAGCGGCACTGGAGGCAGAAGTGCGGGCGGCGCAGGACGAGGCAGCCCGCGTCGCGGAACTGTTCGTGTCAGAGGACATCGTGCTGGCGGCGGAGGAAAAGGACGCCGGTTACGACGTGGACGGCGAGCGGCTTGCCGCCCTCCGTGACGCTGCCGCCGCTGCCCTGCAGGAGGCACGGGACGCGGACCTGGCAGCGGGCATGGCGGCCCGGTGCCTGGCATCGCTGCAAGGGCTCCGGGCAGAATATGAAGAACTGGCAGGGGCGGCACGGCAGCCTGCGGAGCGGGCGCAGATGCTGGCCGGTCTGGCCGACGCCGCGGCCGGCCGCGGCGAGAACACCTACCGGATGAGCCTGAACAGCTATGTTCTTGCCGCCCGCCTGGAGCAGGTTGCCCTCGCAGCCTCGGAGCGCCTGGTTGCCATGAGCGACGGAAGGTACCTTCTGCAGCATACTGACGCCAAGGCAGCACGCGGCGCAAAGTCCGGGCTCGGCCTGGAGGTGGTGGACCAGTGGACGGGGCACCGGCGTGATACCTCCACCCTTTCCGGAGGAGAGTCATTCATGGCCTCGCTGTCCCTGGCGCTGGGCCTGGCCGATGTCGTCCAGCAGGAAGCCGGCGGGGTCGAGATCGAGACCCTGTTCGTCGACGAGGGGTTCGGGAGCCTGGATGAGCAGTCCCTCGAACAGGTCATGGACGCCCTCGAAGGACTGAGGGACGGCGGCCGGGTTGTCGGGCTGGTCAGCCATGTGGCGGAAATGAAGCAGCGGATCGGGGCACAGCTCCAGGTCCTCAAGGGCCGTAACGGGTCAACCCTGCGGATTTTGGACTCGTTGGAGGCGCCAGGGTAGTTGGACGCCCGGGTCGTGAAGGCCCGCCGGCTGTCAGGACATGCACCGGCGCAGTCCGAAGATGGACAGGCAGTCTTGGAATGCACCGCCGGCAGGCCGGATATACTGTGACAGTTACCGGGTTGTGCGCATCGGGAGGAGGGACGATGCGCAAAATGATGTTTGCGAGCCCGGAATGACTTCACACACTTCAGCTGCCGGCACCGAGGCCCTCCCCGCCGGCACTCCTTCTGCACAGGGCAACACTGCGGATTCCGCCCCTGGGGTACCCGACTCCCGCGCGAACCCGCCCTCCCGCGGCAGGTTCGCCCGGCTGCCCCTTCTGGCCGGCCGCAGCTTCATCCCCCTGGGTCTGGTTGCCCGGCTTCCGCTGGCCATGCTGACGGTAGGGACGCTCACCCTGGTTACGTCAGTGAGCGGCTCCTATGCGCTGGCCGGAACGGCAGCGGGGGCGGTAGGCATTGGTTCAGCCCTTGGTGCCCCCGTCCTTGGAGCCGTTGCCGACCGCCGGGGGCAACGCCCCGTGCTGTTGGCTGCCGCCCTTCTCAACAGCATCGCCGTCGTGGCTCTCATCCTGGCCGCCCTGGTGACGGGAGGGGGAGGATCCATAGTGGCTCTGCTCGCCGCCGCGTTTGCGTCCGGGGCCAGCTGCCCTCAGGTCGGGCCACTGGCGCGGGTCCGTTGGATGGCCCTCGCCTCCCGCGGAACTGTTGCCGAGAGGTCGCGGGACCTGGACACCGCCCTTTCCTATGAAAGCACCGCCGATGAAGTGACCTTTGTGCTGGGGCCTGCGCTGGTGGGGGTCCTCGCCAGTTTGATGGCTCCCTGGCTGCCGCTTGCCGTGGCGGTGGCGCTCACCATCACGCTGGTTCCCGCGTTCGCTGTGCACCGGACCCACCGCGCAGTTCAGACCCACCGCGCAGTCCAGACGCGCCGCGGCCCCCTGGAACACGGCGGCGATGAAACGATGCGCGGAGATCACTTGCACGGCTCCGGACCCCGCCGCACCCCCGCAACCAGTACAAACGCAATCAGCACAAAGAGGGCCCGCAGACTTCCGCAGGCCGTGGCGCTGCCGGTGCTGGCCATGGTCTGCATGGGAACCTTCTTCGGTTCGACGCAGGCTGCGCTGAGTTCATTCTCGGCGGGCTTTGCCGGCTCGGAGGTGGCGGGCCTGCTGTATGCAGCGATGGGGCTCAGTTCAGCGGTGGCAGCACTCTCGGTTGCATATTGGCCGCGGCGCTTCAGCCTGTCGTGGCGATGGATGCTCTGCGCCGTGCTGATGGCGGCGCTGGCCCTGCTGCTGCTCCTGCCGTCGTCGATGCCTGCAATGGTGGCGGCGCTGCTGGTCCTGGGGCTCCCGGTGGGGCCGGTCATGGTGACGGTGTTTGCGGTAGGGGGCACGTTGGCTCCGACTGGACGGCTCGGTACGGTGATGACCGCACTGGCCAGCGGCATTGTGGCCGGGACTGCACTGGGTTCATCTCTGGGCGGCCACTTTGCTGAGGCATCCGGCTACACTGCCGCCTTCATGGTCCCTGCGTGCGCGGCATCGGCATTGGCGCTCCTGGGCGCGGGAGCCGCCGTCGTGCTTCACCGCAGCCGCGCCTGAGGTTTGCAGGCGTGAGGTAACCTCGGCGCTGTGCGGGACGCACCCTTGGTACGGTATTTCCTACGCCAGTTGCTTCTCGATCCTGCGGGCGCTCTCCACCAGCGCCGCACCCACTGCAGGGGGCTGGTGGGAGGAGCGGATATAGACGACGGCGAGGGCGGCTGGACGGGCGCCGGGAACCCGGATGGGGGCGGCCAGGGAGGAAACGCCGGGGATAACCTCATCATGGCTGGCGGAATATCCGGCACAGCGGGCTTCGGCGGCCTCGGGGCGGTAGGGGATTCCGGTGCCCAGCTTCTCCCATTCGGCCTCAGTGAGCGAAGACTGGATGGCAATGCCGGGTGCGCCGGCGTTGATGGGGTGGCGGGTGCCGGGATGCTGGGCAACGGTGGCTCCGGAATGCCTGGGCTCCACGGTTAGCAGGGTGATGCAGTCATGATGATCCCAGACGGCCACGAACGCCGTCATGTCCAGGCTGTTGGCGAGGTGCGTCAGTTCCGGGAGGGCCGCCGCCTGCAGGCTGCGCGATACGCCGCGTGCGAGCACCGCGAGTCCGGGACCGGGCTGGAAGCGTCCGGCGTCGTCCCTTACCAGCAGCGAGTGGTCCTCAAGCGTCCGGAGGATGCGGTATGCCACAGACCTGTGCACGCCCATGGCTTCTGCCAGTTCCGCAATGGTCAGCGGCCCCGGCGCGGCTGCCAGAATCTCCAGGGCACGGATTCCCCGGGAGAGGGTCTGGGAGGGGGAAGCCTGGGCCGGCGCTGCTCCGGCCGGGGCTGCGGCGGTGGAATTCATGGTGTCCATCCTAGGTTGACAGCCACTGAAGGTGCCGCCACCTCTTGTCATGGTTCATCAGTCCGGACATGTTCTGAAAGTGCAACAACGGTTCCAATATAGAACTCCCTGCCACGGCAGTCCACGATGTCCTGCAGGGCTCGGCTACCACCGCAAGCGATGCCGGAGGCGTTTTTAGCGGAGCATAAAAGTTCCCTCGGGGCGTGTTCGGACTCACATTTTCGTAGTACCCTACTAACTAACTGACCGTTCTGTCGGTAATTCTGAAGGCGATCCGGCAGCACTGCTGCCTTGAACAATGGAGTTTCAATGACCACACCTTCCAAGGTGGACACCCTCGCCGGTCCCAGTTCCCGGCGGGAGGAGCGCAAGGTCCTCGCCGGCACCCTTGTTGGCACCACCATCGAGTGGTACGACTTCTTCATCTTTGCGCAGTTGACCGCAACGCTGCTTTCACCGCTGTTCCTGGCACCGCTGAACCAGTCAAACCCCGGGCTGGCCCAGATCCTCTCGTTTGCCCTGATTGGCATCAGTTTCCTCTTCCGGCCCCTGGGTGCGGTGGTTGCAGGCCATCTGGGTGACCGGTTGGGCCGCAAGGCAATGCTCGTCTTCACCCTCGTGATGATGGGGGCAGCCACCGCGCTGATCGGCATGCTGCCCACCTACGCGCAGATCGGCGCCTGGGCTCCCGTCCTGCTGATTACGCTGCGGGTGATCCAGGGTTTCTCGGCCGGAGGCGAGTGGGGCGGAGCGGCGCTGATGGCTGTTGAGCATGCACCCCTGAACAAGAGGGGCCTGTTTGGTGCCTACCCGCAGGTCGGAGTGCCCATCGGCATGATCCTGGCCACCGGCCTGCTGTTCTTCCTCAACAGCAGCATGTCAAAGGAAGACTTTGCGGCCTGGGGCTGGCGGGTGCCGTTCCTGCTCTCCATCATCCTCATCGTGGTGGGCTACCTGATCCGGCGGGCCGTAGCCGAAAGCCCCGTTTTCCAGGAGATGGCCGCCCGGAAGCAGGAAAGCAAGGCACCCCTGGGTGAACTGGTCCGCAGGCACAAGAAGCCGGTCCTGTACTCCACCATGATCTTCATTGCCAACAACGCGGCAGGCTACCTGCTCATTGCCTTCTTCATCGCCTACGCCACCAGGACGCTGCAGATGCCGACGCCCCAGGTTCTCCTGGCCACCACGCTCGCATCCTTCGGCTGGCTGATTTTCACCCTGGCCGGCGGCTGGCTTTCGGACCGCATCGGCCGGGTCAAGACCTTCCTGACGGGCTACGCCATCATCTTCGCGTGGATGATCCCGATGTTCGCCCTCATCGACACAAAGAACATCTGGCTTTACGGCCTGGCCCTGTTTGTCCTCACCGTCGGACTCGGATTGTCTTACGGCCCCATGTCAGCCATGTATGCGGAAATGTTCCCCGCCAACGTCCGGTACTCGGGCATCTCCATCGGGTACGCGTTCGGCGCCATCCTGGGCGGGGCATTCGCCGCAACCATCGCGGAAGCCCTGCTTCAGACCACCAAATGGACTGGTTCGATCGGCATCTACATCATGATCCTGTGCGTTATCTCGGCCATCGGTGTGGTGCTGGCCAAGGAAACCAAGGGCAGGCCGCTGGGCGTCAGCCACCACTAGGCACCAGGGGAGCCAACGCGGAAGGGCGGCACAACCAGCGGAACAACAGCAACGACGGCGGGCGCGGACCAGGGCGGTCCGTGCCCGCCGCCGTATTCATCCAGGCCTCCAGGCCACAGCTGTCTGCATCACGCTAAGCTGTGCGCGTCCCGCACGCGCCTGTCTGCGCCACGGCCCGGGCCACCGCGGCACGACGCTACTGCCTGAGCAGGCTGATCGCGTCGTCGTCGCCCAGCTGTTCGAAGTGACGGTAGAAGGTGCCCACCGCCCGGAACTTGCCCGGCAGGTGCAGGAACAGCACGGCGTCGCACACCCTCTCCACGGAGGCCTCCGCCTCGATCGAGCCAATCGGTGCGGCTGCCACCACCGTGGCTGCACCGGCCTCCCTCGCCGCTTCCACGGCTGCCCTCATGGTGGCCCCCGTGGCCAGGCCGTCATCTATGAGCAGGGCCGTCTTCCCCGCCAGGTCAAGGTCTGCTCCCGGGTAGAGCTCCACACGGCGGGCCAGCTCTGCGCGTTCCCGCTGCTCCACCGTATCGAGCCACTCCTGCCGAATGCCGCGTTCCAGGACCCGGTCCAGCAGCGGCTTGTTGACCAGCCGGACGGTGCGGCCATGAACCCATGCCAGGGCCCCGTAGGCGGTCTCTTCGTGGCCGGGAATTCCCAGCTTCCGTACCAGGACGGTTCCCAGTGGCAGGTAAAGCGCCTTGGCCACTGCGGCTGCCACGGGGATGCCGCCGCGGGCCAGGCCCAGAACCACCGTATCCGGCCGCTTGCGGAACTGGGCGAGGAGGGCTGCAAGCCGTTCTCCGGCGTCCGTGCGGTCTTCGAAATAAATGCCCATCAGGCTCCTGGCTTTATGTCTGTAAGGCGGGGAACTAGACGGCCAGGAAGGAAATGGCCGCCTGCTTGAATGCCCTGCTGGTGACGGCATTCGTATGGTTCCGGCCGGGAAGAATCAGCTGCTCGGCCGGGGAGCCGGCCTTACGTGCCAGTTCCGCGAGCTGAGGAAGGCTGCCGATCCGCTCGTCGTTTTCGCCGGCGACCAGGAGCATAGGCACATGGGGAACTGCTTCCGAGGGGTCATAGGGCTCGGACTTGATGGCCTCCACCAGGGAGAGCAGCGCAAAGATGTTGTTCCCGGGAAGCAGCAGGGCCATCTTCAGCAGGCGTGCTGTGGACTCGTCTGCGATGGGGGTACCGTCAGCCAGGTAGTCCTGCGCAGCCCGAAGATCGAACTCGGCAAGGGGATCGGAACTATTGGGGCCACCCAGGACAAGGCGGTGGACAATCTCCGGCTGGGTGGCCCCAAACTCCCACGCCAGCCGGGAGCCCAGCGAATAGCCCACTACGTCCAGGCCGCTGGAAGGGTCGCCGTCCTGCACGGGCCGCACGCCGGCGTCGAACGCTGTCTGCAGCAGGTCCGCCCTGATCCTGCTGGGGGAGTAGGAATCCCGGTCCTCCGGCGCGCCGCTGCGTCCATGGCCGGGCAGGTCCACGGTGATGACGCGGCGGCCCGCTTCCAACAAGGCAGCCACCCAGCCGGTGTCCTCCCAGTTGAGTTTGCTGGAGGAGGAGAAGCCGTGCACCAGGAGGACCGGCCGCAGTCCGGCGTCGGCGGCGGGATCGTGGATCCCCACGTAGAGTTGCGGGTCCGTGCCTTCCACGGTGTGCGTCTGCTGTTGGCCGCTGTGCCTGCCGCTCATGCTCTCATCCTCATCAAGTACGGCGCCCGGGCAAACCCGGCGCATCGGTGCCTCGCGCTTTGAAATTACTCTACCTGCCGGGGAATCCGGCACTTCCGGCCCCCAACTGGAAGTCCGGGACTTCACCCTGGGCGGGTGCCCAGCGCCGCTTTGCGGCCCGAAGGCCGCAGTTGACGCTGGCTACTCTGGCCCACGGGTTCCCTTGCTGAACCGGGCACCCGCTGCGCAGGCCAGGGCTATCCCGGCGATCAGGCCAAAGGTGCTGAAGAGCTGCAGACGGCTGTCCTCGGCGCTGAAACCTACAGCGAAAATGAGGCCGAGGAGAATTAGCCCCAGGATGGTCAGGCCGGGAAAGCCCTTCATCCTCAGGGGCATGGGCAGGCCTGCGCGGTCTGCCCGCCGCCGCAGGACAAGCTGCGAGACCAGCGCACTTCCCCACACCACCAGGCAGGTGGAACCCACCAGCTGGAACAGGGCGGGAAGGACCCGCTCGGGGAACAGCAGTTCCAGCACCGTGGCAATGAACCCGAACGCCACCGATAACCATACCGCCGGCACGGGCACTGCCGCGCGGCCCAGGCGGGACAGGAAACGCGGCGCCGCCGACCGCTGCGCCAGCGAATAGGCCATCCGCGATGCTCCGTAGAGGTTGGCGTTCAGGGCGGACAGGAGTGCGACGACGGCCACGAGGGTGATTGCTGTCCCCGCGCCTGGGATCCGGGCCGCATCCAGGACGCCGGCGAAGGGTGACGCCAGGCTTTCCGAGGTTGCCGGAAGGACGGCAGCGATGACAAAGACAGAACCGATGTAGAACACCAGAATCCGCCAGACCACCGTGCGGATTGCTGAGGCAACGCTTCGTTCCGGGTCCTCGGTCTCGGCAGCCGCGACGGACACGATCTCTGTTCCCCCAAACGCGAAGATGACGATGAACAGCGCGGACGCGACTCCGCCGAGGCCCTGCGGGGCGAAGTCGCTGGTGAGGGTGGCCAAGCCCGGGGACGCGGCATCCGGCAGCAGGCCCAGGAGAAGCGCGGCGCCCACGGCAAGGAACAGCACAATGGCCACAACCTTCAGGAGGGCAAACCAGAACTCGAATTCACCGAAGTTCCGGACGCCGGTGAGGTTGATGCCGGTGAAGGCCACCATGAACGCCAGTGCCAGTGCCCAGACCGGAATGACGGGCCAGACGGAGAAGAGCAGCGCGGCCGCTCCCAGGGCTTCGGCTGCGATCACCACTACGAGCTGGAGCCACCAAAGCCAGCCGATGGTGGCTCCGGCCGTGTTTCCGAGGGCGCGTTCGGCATAGACCGAGAAGGCGCCGCTGTTCGGGTTTGCGGCCGCCATCTCCCCCAGCGCCCACATGACCAGGATGATGAGTGTTCCGGCAACCAGGTAGGAAATGAGTACCGCCGGGCCGGCTGCCTGCACTCCAGCACCCGAGCCCAGGAACAGTCCCGCGCCGATGGCGCTGCCCAGGCCCATCATGGTCAATTGGCGGGGCTTCATGCTGTGGACCGCGCGTCCCTGTGGACGGGGCGTTGCGGACTTCGTCGTCATCATGCAGTGAACCTTCTTGGGGTCTGGGGGCTCCTTGTGGGACCACTCGAATTTACCGCCTCCAGCCACGGCCCGTTGACCCCGCCCGGGATTACTGCCGCCGCTTGCTGCCGCACGCCGGCGGTGACCCCTGGTCGCGGCAGAGCCAGTGGAGGCCGCGGGCGGGCGGCACGATCTCCCCATGCAGGAAACATTGGCAATTCGGTCATTCCTGCATCTAGAATTAGTTTTGGTCAAAATGACCATAACTAGCAGGGTTCCTCTGAATGGCTGAACTCGTACTGATTGAAAGGCGGTGGCACCATCTACTACAGCTCGGCGAATGTCTCGGAGCGCCAGGCTGCGCCGCCGTCACTGGCCATCTCCACGGTCATCTTCGCGCTCCGGCCCAGCGAAAGCTCCGGCCGGCCAACGCTCTGGCTGCCCCTTGTCCGCCGCATCCGCGAGCCCTTCAAAGGCATGTGGGCCCTTCCGGGCGGGCCCCTTAGCCACGCGGAATCGCTTCAGGACGCGGCGTCCCGGAACCTGCGGGAGACCACCGGCCTTGCGCCCAGCTACCTGGAACAGCTGTACGCGTTCGGCGGCCTCCACCGGTCACCCACGCAGCGCGTGGTGTCGATTGTCTACTGGGCGCTGGTCCAGCCCACCGAGGCTGCCCTGGCGGACGAATCCGAAAACGTCCGGTGGTTCCGGGCGGACCGGCTGGGGGAGCTCGCCTTCGACCACAACGCGATCGTGGACTACGCCCTGTGGCGCCTGCGCAACAAGCTGGCCTACGGCTCCGTGGCGTACCACCTGCTCGGCGAGTACTTCACCCTCGCCCAAGTCCGCGAGGTGTATGAAGCCGTGCTTGACCGGCAACTGGACCCCGCCAACTTCCGCCGGCAGCTCAAGGCCACCCCTGAAATCGAAGAAACCGGCGAATACCTCCAGGGCGGCAAGCACCGCCCCCCGCGCCTCTACCGCTACACCGGCCGGCCCGGCCTTGACCCAGACAACAGGAGCACACCATGAGCAGCGTCAACACAGCAATCCAGCTGATCACGCGCGAACAGGCCGAAAACGGCACGACGGCGAAGGGCGGCACCTGCAGCCCCGCCCTGGCCAAGGGCCCGTGGGACTACGACCTCGCTGAGGCGCTCGCCGGCGTCCCCGCCTACGGTCCGGGCGCCTCCAGCTCAGACGTGGCGCCGGCGTCCACGCCCCGGCAGGGCCAGCTGCCGGAGGAGTACAGGCTCGCCAGTGATGCCGAGTTAGGCGAACGCATCCGCGCCGCCAAGGCTGTGCTCGGTGACCGTGCCGTCATCCTGGGCCACTTCTACCAGCGCGATGAAGTGATCCAGTACGCGGACTTCGTGGGCGACTCCTTCCAGCTGGCCAACGCAGCACTGACCAGGCCGGACGCGGAAGCAATCGTCTTCTGTGGCGTGCACTTCATGGCCGAGACAGCGGACATCCTCAGCGCACCCGAACAGGCCGTAATCCTGCCCAACCTGGCCGCGGGCTGTTCCATGGCGGACATGGCTGACGCCGACTCCGTGGCCGAGTGCTGGGAGCAGCTCGAGGAGCTGTACGGTACCGAGCCCGACGCTGAGGGCCGGGTTCCGGTCATCCCCGTCACCTACATGAATTCCTCCGCTGCGCTCAAGGCCTTCTGTGGGGAGAACGGCGGCATCGTCTGCACTTCCTCGAACGCGAAAACTGTCCTGGAGTGGGCCTTCCAGCGGGCGCAACGGGTGCTGTTCTTCCCCGACCAGCACCTGGGCCGGAACACCGCCAAAGCCATGGGTGTGCCGCTGGAACAGATGCCCATGTGGAATCCGCGCAAGGACCTGGGCGGCAATGACGAACAGTCGCTGCTTGATTCCCGGGTCATCCTTTGGCACGGGTTCTGCTCGGTGCACAAGCGCTTCAACGTGGCGCAGATCGAGAAGGCACGGGCCGACTTTCCCGGAGTCCAGGTGATCGTCCACCCCGAGTGCCCCATGGAAGTGGTGGATGCCTCCGATGCTGCAGGCTCAACGGACTTCATCAAGAAGGCCATCGCGGCGGCTACTGAACCCAGCACTTTCGCGATCGGCACGGAGATCAACATGGTCAACCGGCTCGCCGCTGAGTATCCGCAGCACACCATCTTCTGCCTGGACCCCGTAATCTGCCCCTGCTCCACCATGTACCGGATCCACCCCGGCTACCTCGCCTGGGTGCTTGAGGAGCTGGTGACGGGGCGGGTAGTCAACCGGATCACAGTCGCGGACGCTGTCCAGGACAACGCCAGGACAGCGCTCGAACGCATGCTCGCTGCCAGGCCATCATGAGCCGGGACGCTGTCTTTCCTCCCCGGGTACCGAGGCTGATCGTCGTCGGAAGCGGCATTGCCGGATTGTATGCGTCGCTGCTGGCCGCCGACTCCGGTGCCTCCGTGGTGCTGCTGGCCAAGGGTGAGCTGAGCGAAAGCAACACGTGGTACGCCCAGGGTGGCATCTCGGCCGTCCTGGACCGTCCGGCTCCCGGCGACACCATTGCTGCCCACGTCCAGGACACGCTGGAGGCAGGGGCAGGCCAGTGCGATGCCGCCGCCGTGCAGCTGATGTGCACCGAAGCCCGCCGTGAGATCGCCGGGCTGCAGCGGTTCGGCGCGCAGTTCGATATTGCTGGCGACGGCGGCCCGGCGCTGGGGCTGGAAGCAGCACATTCAGCCCCCCGCATCCTCCATGCCGGCGGAGACGCCACCGGCGCCAGGATCGCCGAAGCACTGATCCGGTCGGTGCTGGCGCGCCAGGCGGACGGGAAGATCACGCTGCTGTCCCACGCACAGGCCACGGCGCTCCGGCTCTCATCCGGAAGGGTGGACGGCGTGGAATACCTCCGGGACGGGCGGCATCACACCCTCACGGGCGACGCCGTGCTGCTGGCCACCGGGGGAGCGGGCCAGCTGTTCGCCCAGACCACCAACCCCGCCGTTGCGACGGCCGACGGGCTGGCGCTCGCCGTCCGGGCAGGAGCGGCCGTGGCCGACCTTGAGTTCTTCCAGTTCCATCCCACCTGCCTCGTACAGGAGGGCCGTATGCAGGAATGCCGGGCGCAGGAGGGCCGGGTGCAGGAACGCCCCCCGGCCCCGGGGGACAGCGGCAATCGCCCTAACGGCGAGCCGCTGCTGATCTCCGAAGCCGTGCGCGGCGAGGGCGCGGTCCTGGTTGATGCCGGCGGCCGCCGCTTCATGACCGCCTACCACCGGGACGCCGAGCTGGCCCCGCGCGACGTAGTCTCCCGCAGCATCGCCCTGCACCTGGCCAAGCTGGGCGACCCCAACGGCCACGTGTACCTTGATGCCCGCGTCATTGAGCAGGACAAAGGGCCGGGTTTCCTGGCCCGCCGGTTCCCCACCCTCACCCGGCGGATTCTTGACGCAGGCTTCGACTGGACCCGCGAGCTGGTACCCGTGGCGCCGGCGGCACACTACTGGATGGGCGGAGTGGTCACCGACCTCAACGGCCGCACCACCGTTACCGGGCTGTACGCTGCCGGAGAAGTTGCCTGCACCGGTGTCCAAGGTGCCAATCGGCTGGCCAGCAACTCGCTCCTTGAGGGACTCGTCTTCGGCCGTCGCGCTGTTGAATCTTTCCTTGCTGGTGGCTCTGGTTGGGTCGAGCCTGCCGGCGCTCCTCCGCGTACTCCCCACGATCCCCCTAACCTCGCAGGCTCGGCCAGGGAACCCGAATCGTGTGGGCCCAGGGCCGCGGGCGGCCTCCGCTTGACGTACGCTTCCGGAGCACCTGCAGTCGCCGAAGGCAGGGCACCTTCACGAGGACCTGCACATCGTGCGGCGACGGAAGCGGACGCCCCTGGCCGGAACCGGTTGGCTGGCTCCCACGGGGAGGGGGAGATGTTCTCACGGGAGGCTCTTCGCCGGATGATGACTGCCAAGGCCGGGGTGCTTCGGAGCGGGAAACTCCTGACTGAGGCGGCGGAAACCCTTGACGGGTGGAGCGCCGTCGTCCGTCCCGACGCCGTTCCCGCCGGCACTGCCGACCCCGTGGGGCACGAGGACCGCAACCTGCTGCTGGCGGCCCGCCTGCTGGTGGCAGCGGCCCTTGACCGCACTGAATTCCTCGGTGCCCACTACCGCAGCGATGAACCCGAAGAAACCTTTGCACTCCGCCCGAAAGCGAGCCTTGTCCGTGACTGAAAACTCCGTGATTTTTCCGCAGGCGGCCAACGGGCAGCGCTTCGATCTTGCCTTGCCGTCGGCACCCGTCCGCGAGATCCTGGAGCGTGCCTTAGCCGAGGACGCCCCGGCCGGCGACATCACTTCCCAGCTGCTGATCCCGGCCGGCGCCCGGGCCACTGCCGTCCTGAACGCACGCGTGCCGGGCGTCTTCAGCGGAGCCACCGTCTTCCGGGACGCCATGCTCCTGGTGGACACGGAGACGGAGGTGGAACTGCTGCTGGCAGACGGGGACAGGTTCGACGCCGGTGCCCACCTTGCCCGGGTCAGCGGCCGCGCACGGTCTGTGCTGCTAGCCGAACGGGTGGCACTGAACCTGGTCCAGCGGATGTCCGCCATCGCCACCCGGACTGCGGAATTCGTCCAGCTCACCGAAGGGACGCAGGCACGGATCACCGACACCCGGAAAACAACCCCGGGCCTGCGGATCCTTGAGCGGTTCGCGGTGCGGTGCGGGGGAGGCGCCAATCATCGGTACAGCCTCTCCGATGCGGTGCTGGCCAAGGACAACCACCTGGCCGTCATGACCGGAGGGGATTCAACCAGGCTCACTGAACTGCTGATGGCGGCCAAAGCCCAGCTGGGACACACCACGCACTTCGAAGTGGAGGTGGACCGCCTGGACCAGATAGAACCCGTCCTCGCGGCCGGCGTGGACACCATTATGCTGGACAACTTCACGCTGGAAGAGCTGCGGGCCGGAGTGGCCCTGGTAGCAGGGCGGGCGCGGGTGGAAGCCAGCGGCAACGTCAACCTCAACACTGTTGCCGGGATCGCCGGCACCGGGGTCGATGTCATCTCCGTCGGTGCCCTCACCCACACCGTCGCAGCCCTGGACCTTGGCCTGGACGTGGAACTGACGGCCGGGTGATAACACCGTGATCTTCCTGGATGCTGCCGCCACCACCCCTGTCCGCCGCGAAGTGCTGGACGCCATGTGGCCCTACCTGACCGGTGACTTCGGAAACCCCTCCAGCCATCACACCCTGGGCGAATCAGCTGCCAATGCGCTGGCGGGGGCACGGGCCACAGTCGCCGCCCTCCTCGGCTGCCGGCCCGGGGAGGTGACGTTCACCTCCGGAGGCACCGAAGCGGACAACCTGGCAGTCAAAGGCATTGCCCTGGCACGGCAGGCCGCAAGCCCCGCCTTGAACCGGGTGGTGATCAGCGCCGTCGAACATCCCGCCGTAGAGGAGTCCGCACGCTACCTTGAACGCTTCCACGGGTTCGGCGTGGACGTGGTTCCCGTGGACGGGACAGGGCAGGTTACCCCGGAGGCGCTTCTGGCACTCCTGAGACCGGAAACAGCCCTGGTGAGCATCATGTATGCCAACAACGAAGTGGGGACAGTCCAGCCGGTTGCGGAGCTGGCCGCCGCCGCACGCCGGCTGGGAATTCCCTTCCACACGGATGCCGTCCAGGCCGCAGGCTGGGTGCCCCTGGACACGAAGGCGCTGGGTGCCGATGCGATAAGCATTTCCGGCCATAAGCTCGGGGCGCCCAAGGGCTGCGGGGTGCTGTTTGTCCGTGGCCGCACCAAGATCGAGCCGCTCCTGCATGGAGGTGGCCAGGAACGCGGCCGCAGGTCGGGGACCGAGAACGTGGCCGGAGCTGTGGGCCTTGCCACTGCCCTCACGCTCGCCCAGGCCCGCCAGGCGGAGGAGCGACGGCGGGTGGCGGCATTGCGCGACACCTTCATCAACGAGGTCCTCACCGGTGTCCCCGGAGCCGTCCTCACCGGGCACCCGGTCCACCGGCTGCCCTCCGTGGCATCGTTCTGTTTCCCCGGGACGAGCGGCGAATCGGTACTCCTGGAGCTGGAGCGCCAGGGGGTGGTGTGCTCAAGCGGTTCAGCATGCGCAGCCGGATCCGACGCCCCGTCTCCCGTCCTCACTGCCATGGGCTTCGAAGCTGATGTGGCACAGACAGCGGTGCGGTTCAGTTTCGACTCGGCAGTCAGGGAGGAAGACTTCGGCACCGCTGCCCGCGCCGTCCGCCAGGCAGTGGCCAGCGTACGGGCCCTCGGCGGCTAGAAGCCGGGCCATGGCTGGGGTACGGCAGTGCTTCCCGGAAGCAGCGCCCATGCTCAGTAGGGCCCGCTAGTAAAGCTCCCCTACGGGGATGTCCACGGCCAGCCGGTTGGAGGGCCCTGCCAGCGGACACGCCCAGGCCTCGTTGTAGGCGCAGGACGGGTTGTAGGCAAAATTGAAGTCCACAACAAAGGTGGCATCCGGTCCTGTCCCGTCGACGCCGTGGAAGGCTCCCTTGATGGTGTCCAGCAGGTAGCGGCCTGCTCCGTAGCTTCCGCCGGACTGGCCGGCCGTGGCGTCACGGAAGGGCACGAAGATGCCCCCGCCGTAGCCCCGCAGCTTCCACACTGCAAGCTGTCCCATCTCGGGAAGATCGAACGTGCCCAGCCTGACGAAGTTCACCACGCCGTCAGTCCCGGTTTCCACGCTCATTTCCCGGCCGGCGCCTTCTTTGGTCAGCGGGATGTGGAAACGGTAGATCGGATCGTAGTCGGCCGTCTTCAGGCCCGAGAACCGTGCCTTGTCCGCGGCAGTGAGCGGCGAGGCAGGGTGGGTGGCGAACATCAGGTCGCGCTGGTGGCGCCAGTGCAGATGTGCTTCCGCCGGATTCTCTGCCGCGATCTTCCGGACGTTGGCGTAGAGGGCAAAGGTCCGGAGCCGCCAGTCGGCGATGTCAACGGCGGACATGTCCGCCAAATCTTCTTCAGCCGTGCCGTGGTGCGCTTCCATAGGCAACAGCCTAGTCCCCGGTGCCGGCGTTGCCCGTACGACGGCGACACGCAGCTTTGGTGTCCGCACCTGGCGTGCGGCGCCGGCTTGCAGGGGACACGGGGGAGCCGGGAAACACCGTACCGGCTCACCTTCCGCCGTTGTCCCTCCCATCAGGCTGGCTGCATGAGAGGCATGGCAACAACGGTTGTCCTGTCCGCAGCCGTGATCCTGGCCGGCGCGCTTGCAGCAGGCTGCTCAGCGGCATCAGACAGCGGCCGGGCTGGACTGCACAGCCGGACTCACCCGCACCTCCGCGGCCACCGCATCTGCACCTGCCTCCGCGCCCGGATCTGCTCCGGGCGAAGCCTCCGCGCCCGGATGGGGCGTCTGCCGCAGCCACAGCCGGCGCCAGTGCCTCCGCAACGCCGCAGCGCGGCGCCACGGCGTCAGCCTGGAAGACTGCGGGGGCCTGCGGGCGAGGGGGACTACTCGTTCGGGGACGTGGTGACGCTTAGAGCGTTCGCGCCGGATGAAAAAGTGGCCTCCAGGGCTTTCGACACCCTGGAGGAGGCGGCCAGTTCGTTGGCGGGAGCCCGGACTTCGTCAACGTCCAGCGGATGCTAATGTCTCTGGAGATCAAGAATTAGTCCCGTTGCCGGCCCACATCAATGGCTGACCAAGCGGCGGCTTCCTTCCCCTGCCGACACCCCCGGAGAGTCATGGAACGCACTGTTTCCGCACGCCTGGTTTTCACAACCACAGCCAACACGAAAGTGGCGATGGCCATAGCTGCAGCGAAGAACGCCGGCTATTCCTCCTTCGATGAAAGCCTGTCCGTCACTGCAGGGGGCGGGCAGGTTCCCGTGAGCGAGGTGCCGGACCACCACGGCGGCCGGCTCCACTATATGGAGTTCGCGGAGCCCGCCGAGGTGACGGTGGAATACTCGGCTACAGTCGTCGGGAAGGGCCGGCCTGAGGAATCCGGTCTGGCCGACCGGATCCGTTACGTCCGGCCCAGCCGGTACGCGGAATCGGACCGTCTCCTGCCCACAGCCTACGCCGAGTTCGAGGGTGTGCATGGCGGCAAGCTGCTGCACGCCGTGCGCGACTGGGTCAATGGGGAACTGCGCTACCTCAGCGGCTCCTCCCGGGGGACGGACGGGGCGGTGGAGACCCTCCTCAGCCGGCGCGGAGTGTGCCGGGACTTTGCCCACCTCGCCATTGCCCTGCTGAGGTCGAAGGACGTCCCTGCCCGCTTGGCTGCCGTGTACGCGCCGGGCCTGAGCCCCATGGACTTCCACGCCGTAACAGAGGCGTACGTCGAGGGCGCGTGGCACGTTATCGACCCCACGGGGCTTGCCCCCCGGGAGTCGATGCTGCGGATCACCGCGGGACGGGACTCGGCGGACACTGCGTTCCTGTCGACGGTAGGCGGAAGCCTGATCCTGAACCAGATGAAGGTGACCGCCGTGGTCGACGGCGACCTGCCGATCGAGGACCCCGCCAGGCTGGTGGCGCTGGGCTAGCAGTCCGGGCTGGGGGCGGGTTGGCCGCCCTGAGCTGCGCCGGGTTGCCCGTCCTGGGACTACCGGCCTTGCGGGCGTTTCGCCAAAGAACTGCGCAGCTTGTCCGTCAGCCGCGTAAGTTCCTTCTGCTCCTCCGGTGTCAGCGCCGGCGTTACCAGCGCCGAGATGTCCCGGATGTGTTCACGGCCTATCTCCTTTTGGAGTTCACGTCCCTCGTCCGTCAGCTTCAGCAGCACACCCCGGCCGTCCTCGGGTGCAGGCATCCTGGCCACCAGCCCTCGCTTCTCCAGCCGCTCCACCAGGCGGCTCAGGCTGGACTGGCTCAACAGCACATGGTCGTTAAGCTCGTTGAGCCGCAGCCATCCGGACGGACAGCGGGACAGCGTGAACAGGACGTCGTACTCGTTCACGGGAAGCTTCCGGAAAGCTGGTCCGGACTGCAGCCTGCGCATAACGGCCACCTGCGTGCGGAACAGTGACTCCCAGGTCTCCGCCGCCAGCCGTACCGGAGATTCGGAACCCTTGCCTGCCATTACGCCTCCGCCGCGGACTTTTCAGCCTCCTGGGCGGCCAATGCGGCAGCAACACGGTTGGCGTGTGTTGGCGGCTCGGGAACGTGGGCCGGCTTGAGGGCAGCGTATTCCTTGCGCAGGACGGGGAGAACTTCCTCGCCGAACAGGTCCAGCTGCTCGAGCACGGTCTTCAGTGGCAGGCCAGCGTGGTCGATCAGAAACAGCTGGCGCTGGTAGTCGCCGAAGTACTCACGGAACGTGAGGGTCTTCTCGATGACTTCCTGGGGGCTTCCCACGGTCAGCGGGGTTTGGGAGGTGAAGTCCTCGAGGGACGGCCCGTGCCCGTACACCGGTGCATTGTCGAAGTAGGGCCGGAATTCCTTGACGGCGTCCTGGGAGTTCCTCCGCATGAAAAACTGGCCGCCCAGGCCCACAATCGCCTGGTCCGCCTTGCCGTGGCCGTAGTGCTCATAGCGTTCGCGGTAGAGGCCAATCAGCTGCTGGTAGTGCTCCTTCGGCCAAAAGATGTTGTTGGCAAAGAATCCGTCACCGAAGTAGGCGGCCACTTCCGCGATCTGGGGAGTGCGGATGGAGCCGTGCCAGACGAAGGGGGAAACGCCGTCGAGCGGGCGCGGGGTGGAGGTGAAGTTCTGCAGCGGCGTGCGGAACTTGCCGGACCAGTTGACGGTGTCCTCGTCCCACAGCTTGCGCAGCAGGCTGTAGTTCTCAATCGCGAGCTCCACGCCGTCCTGAATGTTCTTGCCGAACCACGGGTAGACGGGGGCGGTGTTGCCGCGGCCCAGGACCAGGTCGACGCGGCCGTCGGCCAGATGCTGGAGCATGGCGTAGTCTTCCGCGATCTTGACCGGATCATTCGTGGTGATCAGCGTGGTGGCTGTGGAGAGGATGATGCGCTCGGTCTGCGCTGCGATGTAGGCCAGGGTGGTGGTGGGAGAGGAGGAGAAAAAGGGCCGGTTGTGGTGCTCGCCCAGGGCGTAGACATCCATACCGATCTCTTCGACCTTTTTGGCGATGGCCACCGAGGCCTTGATGCGTTCGTTCTCCGTGGGGGTCCGACCCGTGGTGGGGTCAGTGGTGATGTCGCTGACGCTGAAAACACCGATCTGCATCATGTGCCTTTCCGTTCCTGGGCTGTCCGGGCTTGGTTCCAGTGTAGTCCCATGTAGATGCATTTGCATCTATCGCCGGGTACAACGCATCCCTCGGGAAAATATTCCTCAACTGGCTATTCGGGGCTGCCTGGCCTGGCCCGGCGGCCGCTGGTCTTCGGAACCATGCCGGTGGTCCAGTCCCGGAACTCCTCGTCGACGTCGGCGCCGGGGATGTACTCCTGGCGTTCCTGCAGTTCCCGGAGCAGGGCCTTTTTCTCGCGCCTGCCCTCCGCCAGCCTGTACAGGACGGGCACCAGGACCAGGGTCAGTGCCGTGGAGGAGATGAGTCCGCCGATCACCACAACAGCCAGTGGCTGGGAGATGAACCCGCCGCCGCCGGTGAGTCCCATCGCCATGGGCGTCAGGGCGAACACGGTGGCAAGTGCAGTCATCAGGATGGGACGGAGGCGCTGCCGCGACCCGTGGGTGATGGCATCCGCCACACTCATGCCGGGGCGTCCGTCCCGGGGCTGGCGGTACTGGTTGATGAGGTCGATGAGCACAATGGCATTGGTCACTACGATGCCTACCAGCATCAGCATGCCGATCAGCGACGGAAGTCCCAGCGGCACGCCCGTCACAAGAAGCAGCGCCACCGCGCCCGTGGCCGCGAACGGAACCGAGACCAGCAGGATCAGCGGCTGGATGAGGGACTTGAAGGTGGCCACCATGATCACGTACACGATGGCGATCGCCGCCAGCAGGGCCAGTCCGAGTTGCTGGAATGACTCCTGCTGCTGCCTGGAGGCCCCGCCGATTTCAGCGGTGACACCCGGCGGGAGCTGGACGTCCTCCAGCCGCTTCTGAACTTCCGCACTTACAGCACCCAGGTTGGAGCCCGACGGCGTGACGGAGACGCGTGCCGTGCGCTGGCCGTTGCTGGCGGTGATGGACACGGGCACGTCAACCTGTTCCACCGAGGCTATGCTGGCCAGCGGCACTGGGCCTCCTGCCGCGGGAAGTGGGATGCGCCGGACGGCGTCGATGCTGGTGAATTTGGTGCCTTGGCCGATTTGCACCGGGAAGTCATTGGTGTCGATCCGGACCTCGCCGGCCGGAATGGGGCTGATGGTGGAGGCCAGGACCCCGGCCACCTGCTCTTCGTTGAGTCCAGCTGCCACAGCTTTCGCCCTGTCCACCTTGACCTGCACCACGGGCTGGCTGGCGGCGAGGTTGGTTTGAACCTCGCTGGTTCCGGGCACGCCGGTCATCGCGGCAACCATGGCGTCGCTGGCTTCCCGGAGGTCGGTGCTGCTGGCGGCCTTGAGCGTGATGTCCACAGTGGACGACGTGCCGAAGCCGCCCTGCTGGGTTCCCACGGAGACTTTGCCCGGGTCGGGCACCTTGGCCAGTTCGCTCCTGACAGTCTCCTGCAGCTGCTCCTGGTCGGCCTTTTCGTCCGTAACCACGGTGAAGGTTGAGTTGGAGGAACCGGTGGAAGTAAGTGCTGCGAAGCCTGCCTGGGCGTTGCCGGAGGTCACCTGGACATCCTTGATGCCGTCGACGCCGCGCAGAACTTCCTCCAGCCGGACGGCTGCCGCGCTGGTGTCCGCCAGGCTGGTGCCGGCCGGCAGTACCTGACGCACCGTGAGGCTGTTCTGGCCTGAGTTGCCCAGCAGGTTGGTGGCCAGCAGCGGCGTCATGGCTGCGGTGGCCCCGAGTACCAGAACGGCGGCAACCAGCGTGGCCACCGGGTGTTTCTGCGTCTTGGTAAGGACGGGGAGGTACCCCCGCTGAAGCCTGCTGCGTTGTTCTGCCTCCAGCGCCCTCGCACGGGCTGCCGCCGCTGTCTGGCGGGCGGCAGCGGCGTCTGGAGCAGCGGCCCCGGGCGCAGCGCCGGTGTTTTTGAGAAACCAATACGCCAGCACCGGGACGATGGTCAGCGAGACCAGCAGCGAGGCCAGGAGCGCCATGGTCACTGTGAGGGCAAACGGCCTGAAGAGTTCGCCAGCAAGCTCACCCACGAAAGCGATGGGAAGGAACACCGCCACCGTGGTGAGCGTGGAGGCGGTAATCGCCCCGGCGACTTCCCGGATGGCGGTCAGGATGGCGGTGACCTTGTCCTCGCCGTAGCTGAGGTGCCGCTTGATGTTCTCGATCACCACGATCGAGTCGTCCACCACCCGGCCGATGGCGATGGTGAGTGCGCCGAGGGTGAGGATATTAAGCGAATAGCCCGTGGCTGACAGCCCGATGAAAGTGATCAGGAGCGAGAGCGGAATGGATACCGCGGTCACCAGCGTGGACCGGCCGGACATCAGGAAGACCAGGATGACCGCCACAGCGAAGCCCAGGCCCAGCAGGCCCTCAGTGGTGAGGTCCTTGATGGATTTTTCAATGAAGGGTGCCTGGTCGAAGACCGGTGTGAACTTGGCGTTTGAGCCCAGTTCGGCCTCCAGCTCGTCCAGGGTGTCCCGCACATCATGCGAGATGCCCACCGTGTCACCCTCAGGCTTTTTGGTCACCGACACCGCGAGCGTTTCTGCTCCGTTAGTGCGGGTGATGGAGGTCCGTTCGTCGTCCTTGAGGGACACGTCCGCCACGGCGCCGATAGTGGCCTCATTCGTGGCTCCGGCAAGAGGCAGCGCCTTGATCGCGTCCAGGGAGTCCACGGGGCTGCCGATCTGCAGGGACAGCGTCTTGCCCCGTTCTTCGAGAGTGCCCGCGGGGATCAGGTCGCCGTTGTTGCCGAGAGCATCCCGGATGGAGGTGATGGTCGCCCCGGAGGATGCCATGGCGTCGGGGCGGGGAAGGATTTCGATGTGCTGGGTGGCGCCACCGGTCACGTCGGCGCCCCGGACGCCGTCGATCTTCAGCAGCCTGGGCACGCTCAGCCGCTGGAGGTCGGCGTTCAGTTCGCTGAGGCTCCTGTCGGAGGAAACCGCCAGGAAAACGATGGGGAAGTCGTTGATACTGCCGGCAAAGGCCTGCGGCTGCACGTCCTCCGGGAGGTTCCGCTTGGCGTTGGAGATGGCCCGGTCAATCTGGTTCCGCGCACGGTCCAGGTTGGAACCGTACGTAAAGACCATAGTGATCTGGGAGACGCCGTTGCGCGACGTGGAGGAGGTGGATTCCAGCCCCTCCACGCCGTTCAGCGCGGTTTCGAGCGGCGCGCTCACCTGCTTGTCCACCACCTCGGGGGAGGCCCCGGGCAAGGCAGTCAGCACCGTGATCTGGGGGAACTCAATGGATGGGATGAGTTCCTGCTTCAGCGACGACATGGTGATCACGCCGAAAACGGAGGCGAAGACAGTGACCAGTGCGATCAGGGCCCGGTTCGCGAGGGAAAGTTGAGCCAGGCGGAACATCGCATGATCTCCTGTGGGGTTAAGTGACTGATACGTACCCGCACGCTGCCGTCCGCCGACCCCGGCAGGGTCAGCGGCTGGCCGAAACGCTCTCCAGCTGAAGTGATGCCGCCGTCGCCTTTTCCAGCTCGATGGCCAGGTCCGGGTTTTCGTCAAGCTTGACCCCGTAGCCGGGCATCATGTCCTTAAGCTTGGACTGCCACCCCTTGAAGCTCCGGGGGAAAGCCTTCTTCAGCAGTTCGATCATGATCGGTACCGCAGTCGAGGCACCGGGAGAGGCGCCAAGGAGCGCTCCGATGGAACCGTCGCGGGCAGCGATCACTTCAGTGCCGAACTGCAGGATCCCGCCCTTCTGCGGATCTTTCTTAATGATCTGTACACGCTGGCCGGCGGTGATCAGTTCCCAGTCGCCGTCCTTGGCTTCCGGGTAGTACTCCCGCAGTGCTTCCACCTTGTCGGCGTGCTTCTTCATCACTTCCTTCACCAGGTATGCGGTGAGGTCCATGTTGTCCTTCGCCACGGCAAGCATGGGAATGATGTTTCCGGGCCGGATGGACAGCGGAAGGTCCAGGTACGAGCCGCTTTTCAGGAAGTTCGTGGAGAACCCCGCGTAGGGTCCGAACAGCAGTGAGCGCTTGCCGTCCACATACCGCGTGTCCAGGTGCGGCACGGACATGGGGGGAGCTCCCACCGACGCCTGGCCGTAGACCTTGGCGCTGTGCTGCGCGGCGATGGTTTCATCAGTGCAGCGGAAAAACTGCCCGGAGACGGGGAAGCCGCCGTAGCCCTTGCTTTCCGGGATGCCGGAGGCCTGGAGCAGGTGCAGGGCGCCCCCGCCGGCGCCCACGAACACGAACTTGGCGTGGATCTTGCCGTGTTCCCCTGACTTGGGGTACTTCAGCGAAATGTTCCAGCCGCCGTCGGAAGCCCTCGAAACGTCCGTGACGTCGTGGCCGTAGTTGATTTCGACGCCGTTGTTCCCCAGGTAGGTGGTCAGCTCGCGGGTCAATGCCCCGAAGTCGACGTCGGTGCCCTCGGCGGCGCGTGTGGCGGCGATGCGCTGCTTCGGGTCTCGTCCCTTCACGATCAGCGGAGCCCACTTGGCGATCTGGCCGTGGTCCTCGGAGTACTCCATGCTGCGGAACAGGGTGTGGGGCTTCAGTGCCTCGTAGCGGGTCCGCAGGAACCGGGTGTGGTCTTCGCCGATCACGAAGCTCATATGCGGCACGGTGTTGATGAAGCGCTTGGGCGAGCCGATCAGGTTCTGGTCCACCAGGTGGGACCAGAACTGCCGGGAAAGCTGGAACTGTTCGTTGATGAGCAGCGCCTTGGAGGGGTCCACCGAGCCGTCTTTGGCTGCAGGGGAGTAGTTGAGTTCGCAAAGGGCAGCGTGGCCGGTCCCGGCGTTGTTCCAGGGGCCGGAGCTTTCCAGGCCGGGCTGGTCCAGCCGCTCGAAGAGGGAGATGGTCCAGCCCGGCTCCAGCTGCTTGATGAATGCCCCCAGCGTGGCGCTCATGATGCCGCCGCCAATCAGGACGACGTCGGCATGTGGGGTCTTGGAAATGAAGGTCACGATCAGTCTCCGATTGCAGCGGCTCTGGCTGTCACAGAATATCCCCGGGCGACGGACATACTGAAATTGGGCCGGTCCGTCAAGGTTTTAGTTGCACCTTCGTGAAAACTTCATTTAAGACCGGCGAGGCGGGATAGCTCAGCACCCGGTCGGAAAGGGCCAGCGCGGAGATGGGAAACGCCACAGGGACGGCGGGGACTGTGGCCGCGATCTGGGCGTTGATGGTGTGATATTGCTCATCCCGTTCCTCGCCCTCCGGCATCCCGCGCGCCCGGTTGATCTTCGAAAAGACCTGGGCGTCCTGGTACCCGAACTCGCCGTTCTTCTCCCCGAAGAGAGGGCCAACGAAGTTGTCCGCGTCCGAGTAGGAGCCGTTCCACCCCAGGAGGTGGAGTGCATGGTCGCCGGGGGACTGCACCTTTTGCAGGTAGCCGTCGGACCACTCCACCGGAACCGGCTGGATGTTGAACCCGACAGCTGTGAGCTGCCGGCTGATCTCCGCGTAGACCTTCTCCGGGGTGGGCAGGTAGGGCCGGGTGACATTCAACGGATAGTAGAACTTCAGTTCCTCGCCCGCGTACCCGCCGTCCTTGAGGTACTCCTTGGCCCTGGCGGGGTCGTGGCCCAGTTCCGGCGCATCATTGTTGAATCCGCTGATTTTTGGCGGGACGAACTGCGTGGCCCTTGTCGTGTTGTCGATGAAGAACCTGCGGATCAGGGTTTCCTTGTCGATCGCCATTTCGATCGCCTGCCGGACCTTCAGGTTCTGAAGCACGGGGATGTCCTGGTTGATACCCACGTACATCACCGAGAACGGGTCACGCTGGACGATTTGCTTCCCGCGCTTGACGAGTTGGTCGAAGTTGCCGACTGTGACCGCGTCATAGCCGTCGATGGTGCCGTCAAGCAACGCCTGCAGCCGGGCCTGCGGGTGGTCGTAGGCCACGAAGTTGATGGTGGCAATCTGGCCCCGTTCGCCCCAGTAGGACGTGTTGGTGGCCAGGGTGACGCTCCCTTCGTCCCACGATGCAAGGCGGAACGGACCCGTCCCCACAGGATTGGTGCCGAAGACGGAGAGGGTCTGGCCGCCCCGGTTCTGGTCCAGCACATCAGCCGTGCCTGCGGTGAGGGCCGAAGGTGATGCGATGGCGAAGGCAGGAAGGGTGAGCGCCTGCAGGAACGCGGTGAAGCGCTGGGAAAGGTCGATCCGCACGGTGTCCGCCGACAATGCTGTGCAGCTCTTGAAGATGGAGAGCTCCGGCTCGTCCGAATGCGCTTTGAAGACCCCTTTGAACGAACTGCCCGGCGCCTGCCGCCTCAGCGCCTCCGGGAAAGCGAACCACCGGTTGAAGTTGACGCATACGGCGTCGGCATTGAACGGGGTGCCGTCCTGGAAGACGACACCGGACCGGAGCTTGAAGGTGTACGAGCGGCCTTCATTGGATTCGGTCCATTCCGTTGCCAGCAGGGGAGTGGGTTTGCCCGTGGTCTGGTCAACGCCCACCAGTCCCTCGAGGATCTGGCGGGTGATGCGCTGCGACTCGACGTCGCTCGAGAGGGCGGGATCCAGACCCAGCGGCTGGGCAGCAGTCCCGAAGTTGAAGGTGGCGGCCGGTTCGGCGGCAGGGGTGGGGCTGGGGGAGCCGGACGTTGGCGAGGGGGCCGGGGTGGCTGTGCAGGAGGTGACGCCCAACGCCAGGAGGACAGCGCCAGTCTTGATGACTGTCCGCCGGGACGTACTGCTGGGCACTCAAACATCACCTCTGGATCTTGCGGCACCGCCGCCTGCGGACCGGACCCCAGTCTAATGGACGTCCCTTGCCGTTCCTGGGCGCTCCCCGGGGTGCCGACAGCGAAGCCGGGGGCGTCCTCGCGGAGCTACCCCCGGCTTACCTGCTGGAACAGATTGCCCGCAGGTGCTGCTACTTCGGCATCAGCACCGAGTCGATCAGGTAAACGGTGGCATTCTTCGTCTGGACGCCGCCGCAGATGACGTTGGCCTCATCCACCTTGAGCTCGTCGCCGCTGCCGGTAACGGTCACGGATCCGCCCTGGACGGTTGCGTGCGTGCCCGCGATCATATCGGGGGTGATCTGGCCCGGCACCACGTGGTAGGTCAGGATCTTGCTGAGCAGGGCGTCATCAGTCTTCAGGGTTTCAATGGTGGCTGCATCGATCTTCGCGAAGGCATCATCCACCGGTGCAAAAACGGTGAATTCGTCCCCGTTGAGAGTGTCCACCAGGTCAACCTTGGGGTTCAGCTTCCCCGAAACCGCGGACGTAAGGGTCGTTAGGATCGGGTTGTTGGATGCGGCAACGGCCACCGGGTCAAGTGCCATGCCCTCAACCGAACCCGCGCCGGTCGGCACCTGCTCTGCATACGCAGCGCAGCCCGGACCCACCAGGTTGGCGGCGGGATCCATGGCGCCGGCTGAGGAGGTGGCCGACGGGGAAGAGGCCATGCTGGAGGCCGAGGGTGAGTCTGCGGGGGCGGAGGAGCCTGACGTGGAGGCTGAACCGCCGCATGCGGTCAGGCTCAACAGAGCTGCTGCTGCAACGCCTGCGACGGTGAAGGTTGTGCGCTTGATGGTCGGCATTTCAGTTCTCCTTGGGTTGTGGCTTCTGCCCGCCGCGGACAGGATGTCTGCGGCACATGGGGCTTTTCCGGTGGGCACCTGCCCGTGGCTGGTGTCTCACTGGGTATTCGGCCGGGTGCAGGACGCGGATGGGTGCGTCCATGGAGTTTCTTTCTGCGGCAGGCCTTAACGCAGTGATCCCCCGGCCGAAGCCGGGGGATCACAAGGTGCGCAAGGGGGGACTTGAACCCCCACGCCCGAAGGCACAGGAACCTAAATCCTGCGTGTCTGCCAATTTCACCACTCGCGCAAGGCTGCCTGCCGCGCTTTCCCAAAAAGGTCGACGGCGGATGCCAGAGTCCATTGTAGCCTCGCCAAGGCGGGATCCAGGGTCAGCCGCAGCAGGAGCCAGTGACGGGTCAGGAGTCCAGCTTCAGGTCCCGCCGCAGTTTGGCCACATGCCCCGTTGCCCTTACGTTGTACTGGGCCAGCGCAACCTTGCCATCCGGGTCCACCACGACAGTGGAGCGGATGAGTCCCTGGTAGGTCTTGCCGTAGTTCTTTTTTTCGCCCCAGGCGCCGTAAGCCTCCGCCACGGCATGACCCTCGTCCGAAAGCAGGGGAAAGCTTAAGTCTTCCTTGGCGGCGAACTTAGCCAGCTTTTCCGCGGGATCAGGGGAGATGCCGAGGACGTCGTAGCCCGCGGACTGGAGGGAAGCCAGGTTGTCCCGGAAGTCGCATGCTTCCTTGGTGCATCCCGGTGTTGCGGCCGCCGGGTAGAAGTACACGATGGTGTGGCGGCCCGTGCCGGGGGCGAGGGACACCTCTGCACCTGAGGAATCCTTTAAGGTAAAGCCGGGCGCGTCGTCTCCGGCTACGAGTCTTTCAGCCAATGTTTTTCTCCTTGTTGCAGGCGGGACACAACAGCCTAGTAAGCAGGGGGAACCAGTGCTAATCACCACTTGGCTATACTTGCTGCTATGCCTGATATGGATCACTGGCCCACGGGGCGCCTCTTGTCCACTGCTGCGCGCCTCGTTGAACACTCCTGGAATGAAAAACTCGGCGCTATTGGCCTCACCCACGCCGGTGTCATCGCCATCGAGGTCCTCGACGCGCAAGGCCCCATGACCCAGGCGCAGCTTGCCCAATACGTCCGTGTCCAGGCCCAGACCATGGGGAAGACACTGAGCCGGCTGGAGTCGCACGGGCACATTGTCCGCGTCCGCAGCACGTCGGACCGCAGGAGCCATGTTGTGTCACTCACGGAGCGCGGCAAGGAGGCAGTGGCAGCGGCAGTGCAAATGGAACGTTCAGTGCTGGCATCAGCGTCAATCGATCCTGATGTGCTCCGGCAGGAGCTCCAGGCGGTGGTGCGGGAGCTGGCCAGCCAGTTCGCCACCTCGCCCAGCGCGGACGCCCTGGTTAACAACACTCCCTAGACATTTCGGGTGGCCCCGATGCTGCCGCGGCGTGTCCCCAGCTTGTCCAGGTTGGGGACACGCCTTTTTTGTGCTCCGGCCACCGCCGACAAGAAGCGGATGAACGCGCGGCACAGTGGGCATGCAACAAAAAACCTCCGACCCACATTGCTGTGAGCCGGAGGCTTTTTCTCCCTGGTGCACCCCCCGGGACTTGAACCCGGAACCCATTGATTAAGAGTCAATTGCTCTGCCAATTGAGCTAGAGGTGCATTCCTTTTGCCTTGATCACCGGGCTTTTCTTTCCCCGTTGACCTCCGCAACGACATGAAACTCTACACGAACTTTTTGTTCATGTGAAATCGGCCCGGAGTTGAGGGGCCTGGCCTCTCTGTCGATGGCAAAACCAGCAGAAATCCGCGGTTTCCGGCTGGCCGGGAGGCCGTAACCGCCTCCCGGTCGCCCGGCTGCGGAGGCGTGGGCCGGCAATGAGGATTGTGAATTGGCCCACAGGCCAATCCCGCTTCGGCGCCGCTTCTGCAGAACTGTCCCCCTTCCCTTACAGGCGCTTGCGGCGCGGAGCCCGGAACCCTGCCGCTTCGGCATGGGCCTCGGACTCAAACCACACGTCAGCGCTGGCCTGTTCGTAGTCAGGGTGCTCCTCGCCGTAGTAGACCATGGCTCCGGCATCACCCTTCACCGGGTAGTCTGCCGGCCCGCTTCCGTCAGCTGCGGGGGCGGCGGAGCCGGCACCGTAGGGCTCCTCCGCCGCGAGGTGCCCTGCCGCTTCATATACCGGGGCGGACTGCGGCTCCCCGGTGTGGTCCGCTCCGGCCTCCACCAGGGCCGAGGACTGGGTGCGGTCTGCAGTCTCCGCAGCGGCGGCGCCCGCCGGAACTGCCCCGGCCTGTCCTGGCTCCGGCGCCTGGTCCGCTGCCATGCCCGGGCCGGTGGCTGGGCGCCCCGACGTTGGGGCACTGACCTCCGTGCCGGCGTCATCCAGGTCCTCCACAGCGGCCGTTTCCGCGCCGGGGAGGGTGGGGGCGTGCGGATCTGTGTACTCGGAATGGTGGACAGGCCGGGTTCCAGCTGCTGCGTCCGGCGCAGGTTCCGCGGAGCCTGCCACCGGTGCGGCTCCTGCCGGGTGCGCAGACCCACCGAACATCGCGGCCGCACTTTCCTGGCCGCCGCCCTCCGTGCCGCCACCGGCCTTCCCGGCCACGTCCTCGTTGGCGTCGTTTCGGCCGCTGGCGTGGGAAAGGGCGGAGGATCCGGAGCCGGATGCTTCCGACCACTGGGTTTCCCACTCGGCTTCGTCCTGGCGGCGGTGTTCTTCCCGGCGTCCGGTGGACGACGCCGGGGAGCCGGCCCCCGTGCTTTCCGGGCCGCCGGCAGCTGCAGGTGCCGCAGCAGTTTCAGCGGGTTCCTCCGCAGTGGCCGGCGCCGCTGGTTCGGCAGCCCGCCCAAACCCTGCTGCGCTGGCAATGCCGGTGGTCCCGGCGGCTTCGGCGGAGGCCGCAGTCCCGCCGCCACCGGAGAGCGCCCCGTCGGACCGGGTGCCGTGAGTGCCGGACGCATCTCGCGCCCTGGAAGAAGTTCCATCCTTCGACGCGCGGCTGCGGTTCAACAGCCACCACACAACGCCGGCGAGGAGAACGATAAGAATGATCCAGAAAACGAGATCCACATCAAGCCCTTCAGTCGGGATTTTCAAGGTGTCCTGCCCGACGCTACGTCTGGTGGCCACGGCTGTCCAGGTTCATGGAAGGCAGACGTGCCGCAGGGCGGGCTGGACAGCCCGGAGGGTGAGGTGCGCCACAAGCCGAAGGGGAGTGGGGCAGCGCACGTCTCACGATTCGAGATGGACGTCCACTGTTGGATGCGAATTTTCCCGTTTTTGGTCCCAGAGGCCCAAGTCCTTTCATGCAGCGCGTCCTGGAGCCATAGACTTTCCCGTATGAGTGACACCCAGACTGCAACCGAGAACAAGCCTGATATCAAACCCCGGAGCCGGGTTGTAACCGACGGAATCCATGCTGCACCGGCACGCGGCATGTTCCGCGCGGTAGGCATGGGGGACGACGACTTCGCCAAGCCCCAGGTCGGTGTTGCGAGCTCGTGGAACGAAATTACTCCGTGCAACCTCTCTCTCAACAGGCTTGCCCAGGGCGCCAAGGAAGGCGTTCATGCAGGCGGTGGTTTCCCGATGCAGTTTGGGACCATTTCCGTTTCCGACGGCATCTCGATGGGGCATGAAGGCATGCACTTCTCCCTGGTGTCCCGCGAAGTCATCGCAGACTCCGTGGAGACCGTGATGCAGGCCGAGCGGATTGACGGCTCCGTGCTGCTGGCTGGCTGCGATAAGTCCCTTCCGGGCATGCTGATGGCTGCGGCCCGCCTGGACCTTTCCAGTGTCTTCCTCTACGCCGGCTCCATCATGCCCGGCTGGGTCAAGCTTGAGGACGGCTCAGAGAAGGAAGTCACCCTCATTGACGCCTTCGAGGCCGTTGGTGCCTGCGCCGCGGGCAAGATGAGCATGGAGGACCTCACCCGCATCGAGAAGGCCATCTGCCCGGGCGAAGGCGCCTGCGGCGGCATGTACACCGCCAACACCATGGCCTGCATCGGCGAGGCGCTGGGCATGTCCCTGCCCGGCTCAGCCGCACCGCCCTCGGCGGACCGCCGTCGTGATGAATATGCCCGCAAGTCCGGCGAGGCAGTGGTCAACCTGCTGCGCAAGGGGATCACAGCCCGGCACATCATGACCAAGAAGGCCTTCGAGAACGCCATCGCCGTTACCATGGCCTTCGGCGGGTCCACCAACGCCGTGCTGCACCTGCTGGCGATCGCCCGTGAAGCCGAGGTTGAGCTGACCCTCGATGACTTCAACCGCATCGGCGACAAGATCCCGCACCTGGGCGACCTCAAGCCCTTCGGCCGCTACGTCATGACCGACGTCGACAAGATCGGCGGCGTGCCGGTGATCATGAAGGCGCTGCTCGACGCCGGCCTGCTGCACGGTGACTGCCTCACCGTCACCGGCAAGACGGTCGCCGAGAACCTCGAAGCCATCAACCCGCCGGACGTTGACGGCAAGATCCTGCGCGCGCTGGACAACCCCATCCACAAGACCGGCGGCATCACCATCCTCCACGGCTCGCTGGCCCCCGAAGGCGCGGTGGTCAAGAGCGCCGGGTTCGACGCCGACGTCTTCGAGGGCACCGCCCGCGTCTTCGAACGCGAGCAGGGCGCCCTGGATGCGCTGGACAAGGGCCAGATCCAGAAGGGCGACGTGGTGGTCATCCGCTACGAAGGCCCCAAGGGCGGCCCCGGCATGCGCGAGATGCTCGCCATTACCGGTGCAATCAAGGGCGCGGGCCTGGGTAAGGACGTCCTCCTCCTCACGGACGGGCGGTTCTCGGGCGGCACCACAGGGCTGTGCATCGGGCACGTTGCCCCTGAAGCCGTCGACGGCGGTCCCATCGCCTTCGTCAAGGACGGCGACCGGATCCGCGTTGACATCGCCGCACGCAGCTTCGACCTGCTGGTGGACGAGGCCGAGCTCGAGTCCCGCAAGGTGGGCTGGCAGCCGCTGCCGGCACGCTACACCAAGGGCGTCCTGGCCAAGTACGCCAAACTGGTGCACAGCGCCAGCACGGGCGCTTACTGCGGATGATACCTTCCCCTTCCGGAAGGCGCTGGGCGCCTTCCGGAAGGGGCCCTCTCGTATCACCCTCATTAAGCCTGCCGCCGCCAGTGGTCAATGGCTCCGGTTTGATCCAGCCGCGATAGGATCGAAGGGTGGACAGTGTTGTCCACATGGTGAGATCGCGCCACGCCTCGTTGACACTGATCTCGCCAAGAGGGAAAACTGAACGCATGACTTTCGTTACCGGCATCGTCGTCGTACTTACCAAGCGCGTGGCACATTAGCCTCCACTGGTAACGAACCGTCACGCGCAACCCCTCGAAGAGCCGCCAGGCTGAGGGGTTTTTTTATTCCCCGCAGTTTCCACGAACCACAGATGATCCACAAGGAAGAGTCCGATGAGCAAAGGATCGCCGATCAGCCCCTCGCTGATGGCTACTAAGTCCGCTGGAGCCGCAAAGGCTCCGGACCGCGCCGAGCGGACGGCCGAGCACGCCGTCGTCGCCGACCTTGCCGCCGCCTCTCCTGTCCTTGGGCCGAACAACGTTGTACCACCAACGGTGATGACCGGCTCGCAAGCTATTGTCCGCTCGCTCGAAGAACTCGGCGTCGACGATATTTTCGGTTTGCCCGGTGGCGCGATCCTGCCCACCTATGACCCCTTGATGGCCTCCAGCATGAACCACGTGCTGGTCCGTCACGAACAGGGAGCCGGCCACGCCGCGCAAGGCTACGCCATGGTCACCGGACGGGTGGGCGTCTGCATCGCCACCTCCGGCCCGGGTGCCACCAACCTCGTTACCGCCATCATGGACGCGCACATGGACTCCGTGCCGCTGGTGGCCATCACCGGCCAGGTATCCAGCGGTGTAATCGGCACCGATGCTTTCCAGGAAGCCGACATCGTGGGCATCACCATGCCCATCACCAAGCATTCCTTCCTGGTGACCGACCCCAATGACATTCCGCACGTCATGGCCGAGGCCTTCCACCTCGCTTCCACGGGCCGCCCCGGTCCCGTCCTGGTGGACGTGGCCAAGGACGCCCAGGTGGGAGAGATGACCTTTTCCTGGCCGCCCAAGGTGGACCTGCCCGGCTACCGGCCCGTCACCCGTGGCCACAACAAGCAGGTCCGCGAGGCTGCCAAGCTCATCGCCGCCTCCTCCAAGCCCGTCCTGTACGTCGGCGGCGGCGTGGTCAAGGCGCACGCCTCTGCCGAACTGCGTGCCCTTGCGGAAGCTACCGGAGCGCCTGTGGTCACTACCCTGATGGCCAAAGGAGTCTTCCCGGACTCGCATCCGCAGCACATGGGAATGCCCGGCATGCACGGCAGCGTTTCCGCCGTGACTGCCCTGCAGCAGGCAGACCTCCTGATCACTCTGGGCGCCCGCTTCGACGACCGGGTGACCGGCGTGCTCAAGACGTTCGCGCCCATGGCCAAGGTGATCCACGCGGACATCGACCCCGCCGAAATCTCGAAGAACCGGCCCGCTGATGTCCCCATCGTCGGATCCGTCAAGGAGATCATTCCTGAGCTCACCGAGGCAGTCAGGACCCAGTTCGAGGCTTCCGGCGTCCCGGACCTCACCACCTGGTGGGCCTTCCTGAACAACCTCAAGGAAACCTATCCGTTGGGCTGGACTGAACCGGAGGACGGCCTCACGGCCCCGCAGAAAGTCATCGAACGCATCGGTGCGCTGACCGGTCCCGAAGGGGTTTACGTAGCCGGTGTGGGCCAGCACCAGATGTGGGCCGCGCAGTTCATCAAGTATGAGCGCCCCCACGCCTGGCTGAACTCCGGCGGAGCCGGCACCATGGGTTACGCCGTTCCGGCAGCGATGGGCGCCAAGGTTGGCGAGCCGGACCGCGTGGTCTGGGCGATCGACGGTGACGGCTGCTTCCAGATGACCAACCAGGAACTGGCCACCTGCGCTATCAACAACATCCCCATCAAGGTGGCTGTCATCAACAACTCCTCGCTGGGCATGGTGCGGCAGTGGCAGACCCTCTTCTACGAGGGCCGCTACTCGAACACGGACCTGAACACCGGCCACGACACCGTCCGTATCCCGGACTTCGTCAAGCTGGGTGAGGCCTACGGCTGCGCCTCGTTCCGCTGCGAACGCGATGAGGACATCGACGCCACCATCCAGAAGGCCCTCGAAATCAACGACCGTCCTGTGGTCATTGACTTCGTGGTGAGCCCCAACTCCATGGTGTGGCCGATGGTGCCCGCCGGCGTAAGCAACGACCAGATCCAGGTTGCCCGCAACATGACCCCGGAATGGGAAGAAGAGGACTGACCATGAGCCGCCATACACTTTCCGTCCTGGTCGAAGACAAGCCCGGCGTCCTGACCCGGGTTGCCAGCCTCTTCGCCCGCCGCGCCTTCAACATCAACTCCCTGGCAGTCGGCCCCACCGAGGTTCCGGGGATCTCCCGGATGACGGTCGTTGTCGACGCCGACGGCGACCTCATTGAGCAGGTCACCAAGCAGCTCAACAAACTGATCAACGTCATCAAGATCGTTGAGCTCACCTCTGAATCTTCCGTACAGCGAGACCACATCCTGGTCAAGGTACGTGCGGATGCCGCAACACGCCTGCAGGTAACCCAGGCTGCAGACCTGTTCCGCGCCGCCGTCGTCGACGTGTCCACCGACTCGTTGGTGATCGAGGCAACCGGTACCCCGGAGAAGCTCGCAGCGCTGCTTTCAGTGCTGGAGCCCTTCGGCATCCGCGAAATCGTGCAGTCCGGCACCCTGGCCGTTGGACGGGGATCCCGCTCCATGAGTGACCGGGCGCTGCGTTCCGCCTAGCCCCTATGGCCTGGCGGACCTGCGCCCGTAACCGCAGCACCACACAACACCTATCTACAAAACCACTCAAGAGGAGTTACGCAAGTGACTGAAATGTTCTACGACGACGACGCCGACCTGTCGATCATCCAGGGCCGCAAAGTTGCCATCGTTGGCTACGGATCCCAGGGCCACGCCCACGCGCTCAACCTGCGCGATTCAGGCGTCGAAGTTGTTATTGCCCTTCAGGAGGGCTCACGGTCCAAGGCGAAGGCCGAAGACGCAGGCTTCACTGTCAAGAACGTCGCCGACGCCGCCGAATGGGCCGACGTCATCATGATCCTGGCTCCGGACCAGCACCAGCGCTCCATCTACAACGAGTCCATCAAGGACAAGCTGGCACCGGGCAAGGCCCTGGCCTTCGCCCACGGTTTCAACATCCGCTTCGGCTACATCCAGGCACCGGAGGGCGTTGACGTCATCCTCGTCGCCCCGAAGGCACCTGGCCACACCGTGCGCCGCGAATTCGAGGCCGGCCGCGGCATCCCGGACATCATCGCCGTGGAGCAGGACGCCTCCGGCTCCGCCTGGGACCTGGCGAAGTCCTACGCCAAGGCCATCGGCGGCACCCGCGCCGGTGTCATCAAGACCACCTTCACCGAAGAGACCGAAACCGACCTCTTCGGCGAACAGGCTGTCCTCTGCGGCGGCGTCTCCCAGCTGATCCAGTACGGCTTCGAGACCCTGACCGAGGCCGGCTACCAGCCGCAGATCGCCTACTTCGAGGTGCTCCACGAGCTCAAGCTGATCGTCGACCTCATGTGGGAAGGCGGCATCGCCAAGCAGCGCTGGAGCGTCTCCGACACCGCAGAGTACGGCGACTACGTCTCCGGCCCGCGCGTCATCACCCCCGAGGTGAAGGAAAACATGAAGGCCGTCCTGGCCGACATCCAGTCCGGTGCTTTCGCCAAGCGCTTCATCGAGGACCAGGACAACGGCGGCATCGAGTTCAAGGAACTGCGCGCAAAGGCTGAGCAGCACCCCATCGAGGCCGTGGGCCGCGAACTGCGCTCCCTGTTCTCCTGGCAGCAGCAGGACGTGGACTACGTGGAAGGTTCAGCAGCCCGCTAAGGCTGTCTGCCACCAACCACCCCCTTGGGCACCGTGAGGCCGGGTTCACACTTAACAATGTGAGCCCGGCCTTTGCGTCGGCCTAGACTTGATGTCATCCCCAGGACTGCAACGCAGAGGATCAGCCGTGTCAAAACCCGTAGTACTGCTCGCCGAAGAACTTTCCCCCGCCACGATCGAGGCGCTGGGCCCGGACTTCGAAATCCGCCAGACAGACGGCGCCGACCGTTCCCAGCTGCTCTCTGCCATCGGCGACGTTGACGCCATCCTGGTCCGCTCCGCCACCCAGGTCGATGCCGAGGCGATTGCCGCCGCGAAGAACCTCAAGGTCATCGCCCGTGCCGGTGTTGGCCTGGACAACGTGGACATCAAGGCCGCCACCCAGGCCGGCGTGATGGTGGTTAATGCGCCCACTTCCAACATCGTCTCCGCCGCTGAACTCACCGTGGGCCACATCCTCAGCCTGGCCCGCCACATTCCGCAGGCAAGCGCAGCCCTCAAGGACGGCGAGTGGAAGCGCTCCAAGTACACGGGCATCGAGCTCTTCGAGAAAAAGATCGGCATCATCGGCCTCGGCCGGATCGGTGCCCTCGTGGCTGCACGGCTCAAGGGCTTCGACACCAAGATCCTCGCCTACGACCCCTACATCACCTCGGCCCGTGCAGCTCAGCTTGGGGTGCAGCTGGTAACGCTTGACGAACTCCTGGCCCAGGCCGACTTCATCACCATCCACATGCCCAAGACGCCGGAGACGGTGGGCATGCTGGGCGCGGATGCCTTTAAGAAGATGAAGAACACCGCCTACGTGGTGAACGTGGCCCGCGGCGGCCTCGTGGACGAAGAAGCCCTTTTCACAGCCCTGCAGGACGGCGAAATCGCCGGCGCCGGCGTCGACGTCTTCGCCAAGGAGCCCAGCACGGACCTGCCCTTCTTCAAGCTGGACAACGTGGTGGTCACGCCGCACCTGGGTGCCTCCACCGACGAGGCACAGGAAAAGGCCGGTGTTTCGGTTGCGAAGTCCGTCCGCCTGGCACTTGCCGGCGAGCTGGTTCCCGATGCCGTGAACGTCGCGGGCGGTGTCATCGCCCCCGATGTCCGCCCGGGCATCCCGCTGATCGAGAAGCTCGGCCGCATCTTCACCGCCCTGACACATGCCTCGCTGACGCAGTTCGACATCGAAGTGGCCGGTGAGATCTCCTCCCTTGACGTCAAGGTCCTGGAGCTGGCCGCGCTGAAGGGGATCTTCGCCGACGTCGTTACCGAGCAGGTGTCCTACGTCAACGCCCCGGTCATCGCAGAGCAGCGCGGCATCAATGTCCGCCTGATCACCACCCCGGAAACTGAGTCCTACCGGAACGTCCTGACCCTGCGCGGCGCCCTGAGCGACGGCAGCCAGATCTCCGTGGCCGGCACCCTGACCGGGCCCAAGCAGATCCAGAAGCTGGTGGGCATCAACGGGTTCGAGGTGGAAATCCCCATCAGTGAACACCTGGTGGTTGTGGCCTACACCGACCGTCCCGGCGTGGTGGGAACCATCGGGCACATCCTGGGCATGAACAACATCAACATCGCCGGCATGCAGGTTGCGCGCTCGAACGAGGGCGGACAGGTGCTCGCACTGCTCACCATCGACAGCTCTGTGCCCCAGCAGGTCCTGGATGCCATCAAGGCCGGCATCGGTGCAGAGATGGTCCGTGAAGTGGACCTGGAGGACTAGCCCACAACGGGGGAAACACCGAACCACCGGCCTCCCTTCGGCGAGTCCCGGGGAGGCCACGTATGATTGGCCGGTCTGCTTAAAATGGCTTGGTCCTGTTTCAGGACCCGGCCCGCAGGCCGGCCACTACCTTTTTGCACATCCGTCCGTCATAGCCCATGTCCGCCTGGGGCGGACCCGAATGTGCGCACGCAATCCAGGTTTCAGGGAGCTCCATGAACGCCGTCCAGAGGTTCATCAGAAGCAGGGTGCTGCTGTTGACCGCGGCCATTCTGATCGCAGCCATGTGCTTGTCGGTCCTTGTCCAAAGCCAGTCGCAGGCTGCACTCAGCCGGACCGTAGATGAAAATTCACGGGGCCTGTACGACGTCCTGGTGCAGGCGAAGGCCCCCACCGGGGCGCTTCTGCAGCCGGAGATCGCCAACGGGACCGGCGGCATCAGCTTCGAACAGCTGGACGCCATCAGGAAGCTGTCCGGAACCTCCGTAGCAGCACCCATCAGCCTGGTCTCGCGAGTCACCCAGAACCTCGAGGCGCCCCGCCTCGACGCTATGGACTACCTGGGCTACAACGCAGGGCTGGCCGGTACTGCAACGGCTGACCAGGCTGCCGGCGCCACGGCACCGGAGCAGTGGCCCGCCGCCGAATCGGTACTAAGCGACAACACCAAAAAGTACCGGCTGACCGCCAGTGCAGTGACCTCGGACGGTGTGTCCGAGCAGACGCTCTTCAAGTCCACGGCTGAAGGCACCCTTGGCAAGGCCCGCCTCGTGGAGGAGAAGGCGGCGGGCGGAACGAGCATCCGTATCGCGGCCCCCAGGGACGAAACCGGCATCAAGTTTCCGTCTCCCGCCGGCGGGTCCGAACACAACCTGTTCAACCTTTCCGTATCGCTGCCCCTGGCCCCGGAAGTGACGGAGTCCGTGGTGGCCGTCGATCCAGCCGCGGAACGTGCACTGCTGGGTTCAGCCGGCGATTTCCTGGCCCCGCTGGAAAAGGCGCCGCCGGCCGACGCCCGTGACGCCGGAGCCATCGGCCGCTACTTTGAGGGTCTCTTCACCAACGGCATCCGCCTGGATGAACTGCAGGAGGGGCCGGACTTCCTTGGCGTCAAGCTCAAGTACTGGGCGCCCCTGATGACCCAGTACCAGCAGGCCAAGCGGACCGGGCAGCTGACCGCCGACTCGCAGGCTATTCCACTGATCGTGCGCTCGGGCACCTCCCTGGACCTGAAGTACAACGTCAGGATCGAAGAGATTGACGACGCCGGCAAGGTGGTCCAGGAGGTGGGCACCGTGTCCCGCTCACTGGACAAGGACTACCTCCCGTTCGTTTCGAAAGATCCGTTCGTCCTGTCCTGGCCCGGTTCCACAGACCATTCCTCCCTGCTCGGTGCCACAGGCAACTTCAACCAGGGCCTGTACACCCCGGCCCAATGGAGTACTGACTTCGCTGCCGCGCCCCGCTACACCGACGGAGACACCGCCGCGAACGGCGCAGTGGACAAGACGGCGGTCCCCGGCGAATGGGTGACCGTCAACCGGCTGCCCGAGAAGAGCGCCAACGGCACCCCGGTGGACCAGACGCAGCGCGAGCCCGTAGACGAGCGTGCCTATCGGGAGAACCTGGAGACAGGCAAAAAAACGGCAGCTCCGCTGGCCATGGTGTACGGCACGTTCGACCCCTCCGCAGTTGCTGCTGCCGCCGGGGACGTCAACAAGCTGCCACTGGGCGGCTATGATCCCACCCCCTTCACGCTGGTCAAGGATGCCGCCGGGAATGATGTTCCCGCCACCGAGCTGGAACCGTCCCTGAGCGCCACTGGCCTTGCCAGCCAGTCGGCAGGTGCCATCACCGACTACTACGGCTTGGCCGCCGCCCGCGGCTACACCGAAAACGCGGCCGTCATTGACGCGGTCCGCGTCCGTGCCAAGGCGCCCGGCAGCTGGAAGGAGGCGCAGCCCGACGTCGAGCAGTTGGCCGCCGACATCCGCGAGATGGGCCTGGAGGCCACCATCGTTGCCGGCTCGGCCCGCGAGGATGCCAGCATCTTCGTCCCCGGCTACTATAAGGACGACGCCGGCAAGGAATCCGCCCTGGGCACCGTCCAGCAGTCGTGGGTCCGGCAGAACGCCGCTGACGCCGTCACCGGCTCGCTGTCCGGCACCAACGTCACGCTGCTCTTCCTGACGCTGTGCGGCGCTGCCCTCCTCACCGGGGCATCCACCGTGAGCTACATCCGCAAGCGGCGCAGCGAGGCCGGAACCCTGAGGGCCATGGGCTGGACCCAGCGGCGGATCCGCAGCTGGGTGCTGGAGGAGTTCGGCGTCGGCGCCGTCCTGCTTGCCGTAGTGGGGGTGGTGCTGAGCCTGGTCAGCTGGAGCCTCGCCACAGCCCTGGTATGCGTCGCCGTCCTGGTGCTCTACGCTGCAGCCGCCCTCTTCGCGGCGCAGCAGCTGCGCCACAGGGATGTCATCGACCAGGAACCACAGCATGACGAACGGCTGATCCAGGTGGATTCACCGCTGACCTTTGCCAACCGCCAGCTGAGCACCAACAAGTTCAACACGCTGTCGCTCGCCGTAGCAGTTGGTGTGTTCGGAGCAGCAGTCGGCGGTCTCATTGCCCTGCTCATCGACATCCCGCGCGCTGCCGGAGCCAGTGCGCTGAGTGGTCTGGCAGCCGCCGCCGTGGCAATGCCGAGCATCCTCCTGGCCCTTGCCGGAGTGGTGGTGGGCCTGGTGCTGACGCTGGTGACCGGACGCTTCGAACTTAACGCCAAGCGCCAGTACCTTGGCATCCTCCAGGCCATGGGCTGGAACCCGGACATGCTCCGCCAGGTCCGGCTGTTCGAAAATGCCCTGGTGGGAACCGTGGCCCTGCCGCTGGGCGTGCTGGGCGCCCTGGGCATCGGCCTGCTGCTGGCCCCCTATGCCGCGCTGTGGGCAGGCGTCGCCGGCCTCGTGGCTGTACTTTGCTGGATACCGATTGCAACGAAAGTGGTCCAATGACAAACCCGACGAATGTCCAGCGGAGCCGCAGGGGCGGCTCCGGCGAGGTTCCCCTGCAGACCCGCGCCAACACCATCGTCAAGGCGGCTGACCACGCCACCCCGCTGGAACTGAGCGACATCACCATCCGCTACGGCGGCGGCAAGGGCGGGGCGGAGGCCGTCAGCGTGGTGGAGGGATTCGACTTGACCCTGCACGCCGGCGAGATGCACTGCGTCGCCGGCCGAAGCGGCTCCGGCAAGACCAGCATCCTCACCGTCGGCGCGGGACTCACGCTCCCGACGTCGGGCCGCGTCTTTTGGGAGGGTGATTCCCTTGAAAGCATGGGCGACGACGAAATTGCCGACCGCCGTCGCGCACTCATCGGTTACGTTGACCAGGGCGGCGCCCTGATCGACGGGATGAGCGCGCTGGAGAACGTTCTCCTCCCCGCGGTCCCGGACGGCGAAGTGGACCAGCGGCGGGACATGGCGAAGGATCTCCTGGACCTGGTCGGCCTCGGCCGCAGGATGCGGCACCGCCCGGCCCAGCTCTCCGGCGGCGAACGCCAGCGTGTGGCCATTGCCCGCGCCCTGATCCTGGGCACCCGGGTGCTGGTGGTGGACGAGCCGACAGCGAGCCTGGACCGTGCCTCCGCCAACCGCATCATCAGCATCCTGAAGGACACCACATCGGACGGTATCGCCGTGCTGGTGGCCTCGCACGACCACGAACTGGTTCGGCTCAGCGACAGCCTGACTGAACTCATCTAGCCCGTCCCTCCGCACCGAAGGTAACGTCCTCCACGTGACTGCTTCAGAGAAAACGCCGTTTTACATCACCACGGCCATCACCTACCCCAATGGTGTGCCGCACATCGGCCACGCCTACGAGTACATAGCCACGGACGCCATGGCGCGCTTCAAGCGCCTTGACGGCTATGACGTGATGTTCCTGACCGGCACCGACGAGCACGGAATGAAGATCGCCCAGACGGCCGAGAAGGAAGGCATCACGCCCAAGGAGCTCGTGGACCGTAACGCCGAGATCTACAAAGCGGCCCATGCAGCCCTTGGTATCACGTACGACCGCTTCATCCGCACCACCGATGCCGACCACTATGCCGCCTCGCAGGCCATCTGGAAAAAGATGGAGGCCAACGGCGACATCTACCTCTCCAAGTACGAGGGCTGGTATTCCGTCCGTGACGAGGCCTTCTACGGTGAAGACGACACTGTGGTCAAGGACGACGGCGTACGGTACTCCAAGGAAACCGATACCGAGGTAACCTGGACCGCTGAGGAAAGCTACTTCTTCCGGCTCTCCGCGTACCAGGATAAACTCCTTGCCCTTTATGAGGCCCAGCCTGAGTTCGGCGCGCCGCAGTACCGCTTCAACGAAGTCATCAGCTTCGTCAAACGGGGACTGGAAGACCTTTCCATCAGCCGCACCACGTTCGACTGGGGAGTACCGGTTCCCGGGAATGACAAGCACGTGATGTATGTCTGGGTGGACGCCCTGACCAACTACCTCACAGGCGTTGGATACCCGGACGTGGAGTCCGCGAAGTTCCGCAAGTACTGGCCCGCGGATGTCCACATTATCGGGAAGGACATCTCCCGCTTCCACGCCATCTACTGGCCTGCCTTCCTCATGAGCGCGGGCCTGGAACTGCCCAAGCGGGTCATGATCCACGGCTTCCTGCACAACAACGGCGTGAAGATGTCCAAGTCGCTGGGCAACGTGGTGGCTCCGGCCGACTTCGTGGCCCAGTACGGCCTGGACCAGGTGCGCTTTTTCTTCCTCCGGGAAGTTCCCTTCGGCGCGGACGGCAGCTACAACCACGAGGCGATCGTGGGCCGGATGAACTCGGACCTGGCCAACAATTTTGGAAACCTGGCCCAGCGTTCGCTCTCCATGGTGGCCAAGAACTGCGGCGGGCGCGTTCCCGTTCCCGGAGAATTCACGGCCGCTGACACTGCCATCCTCGCCCAGGCCGATGCCCTCCTTGGCGCCGCCCGTGCCGCCTTCGACAAGCAGGAGTTCAGCCGTGCCCTCGAAGCGATCTGGCATGTGCTGGGTGACACCAACGCGTACTTCGCAGAGCAGGCCCCGTGGGTGCTGCGGAAGACCGACGTCGAACGCATGAACACCGTCCTGTACGTGACGCTGGAAGTCCTGCGGATCGTAGCCATCCTGTCGCAGCCGGTCATGCCGAACGCCACGGCCAAGCTGCTGGACGCACTTGGCCAGCTTGAAGGCGATGCCCGCCAGTTCAGCGCCATCGCCACGCGCATCGCTTCCGGTACCGAACTGCCTGCTCCTGCGCCTGTCTTCCCCAAGTACGAGGAGCCCGTGGAGGCCTAGTCCGGACGGCTCTCTCACTTAATGCGGCCTTTCCGCGAACGCTTTCTCACCCCAGGACGGGAAGTGAGAGAGCGTTCGCCGTTTTTGCACATTAACTGCAGGAGGGTTCTCCGGCGTCCACCCACCGAGACGGCTTGACCAGCATATGGATCCCTTGGCTACCCTGATTCCATGAGCGCATCCTCCATTGATCTTGCAGTTATCCCCGGCGACGGCATTGGCCCCGAGGTGATCGCCGAGGCACTCAAAGTCCTTGAAAAGGCGGTGGCAGCGGAGGGTGTAGAACTCAAACAGACCCACTACAAGCTCGGCGCCGAGCACTGGCTGGCCACGGGAGAGACCCTGCCGGATGAGGTCCTGGCCGACCTGCGTACCCGGGATGCGATCCTGTTCGGCGCCGTAGGCGCAGCCCCCGGCGATACCCGGATTCCTTCCGGCATTATCGAGCGCGAGATGCTCCTCAAGCTTCGCTTCAGCCTGGACCACTACGTCAATCTGCGCCCCTCCCGGCTCTACGGAACCGTCGGCTCCCCGCTGGCCAACCCCGGCACCATCGACTTCATCGTGGTCCGCGAAGGCACCGAAGGCCCCTACGTGGGCAACGGCGGCACCCTGCGCGCGGGCACTCCGCACGAGGTGGCCACCGAAGTTTCGCTCAACACGGCCCATGGCGTTGAGCGGGTAGTCCGGGACGCGTTCCGCCGCGCCAGCGCCAGGGAACGCAAGCACGTCACCCTGGTACACAAGCACAACGTCCTGGTATACGCCGGACACCTGTGGAAGCGCACGGTCGAGGCAGTGGCACAGGAATTTCCTGAGGTTACCCACGATTACCTGCACGTGGACGCCGCCACCATCTTCATGGTCACGGACCCGTCCCGCTTCGATGTGATCGTCACCGACAACCTCTTTGGTGACATCCTCACCGACCTTGCCGCGGCCATCACCGGTGGCATCGGCCTTGCGGCATCCGGCAATATCAACATGGACCGTACGGCGCCGTCCATGTTCGAGCCGGTCCACGGTTCAGCCCCGGATATTGCCGGCCAGGGCAAAGCGGACCCCACAGCCGCCATCCTCTCCGCCGCCCTCCTGCTGGATCATCTCGGTTACGCTGCAACGGCCCGCAGGATTGAAGCGGCAGTGGTTGCCGACGTCGAAAAGCGCGACGGTGGTGCACGCAGCACCAGCGCCATCGGCGACGCTATCGCCACCGGGCTCTGACCCCGCGCCAGGGCCTCCGGCTTCGGGCGTAAGCTTGTCTCGAATCACCAAATGCCGCCCTGGCCGTTCAGCGCTGAACCCGGGGCGGCCGATCGTGGAGGAACCATGACTCAGACCGCCCCCGGCGTTGAATTCAGCCAGCAGCCCTCGGCCAACCCGAAGTCTGCTGAAGAACGTGCAGCCATCCTGGCCAACCCGGGATTCGGCAATCACTTCACCGACCACACAGCGGTTGTTGACTACAGCGTGGACGAGCACGGCAACGGCGGCTGGCACAACGCCCGGATTGAAGCGTACGGTCCGATAGTCCTGGACCCGTCCGCTGCGGTGCTGCACTACGGGCAGGAGATTTTCGAGGGGCTCAAGGCATACCGCCACGCGGACGGTTCCATCTGGTCCTTCCGCCCCGAAGCAAACGCGGCACGACTGAACAAGTCCGCGCGCAGGCTGGCCCTTCCTGAACTGCCGGCCGAATACTTCCTCGGCGCAATCCGTGAGCTTGTCACTGCTGACAAGGAATGGGTTCCCAGCGGTGACGGCGAAGCCCTCTACCTGCGGCCGTTCATGATCGCCACCGAAGCCTTCCTGGGTGTGCGGGCTGCGCGTGAGGTGTCCTTCCGGGTGATCGCCTCGCCGGCCGGCAACTACTTCGGCGGCGAACTGAAGCCCGTTTCCATCTGGATCTCACGCCAGTACGCACGGGCCGGCCGAGGCGGCACCGGCGATGCGAAGTGCGGCGGCAACTACGCTGCTTCGCTGATCGCCCAGCAGGAAGCTGAAGCCAACGGCTGCAAGCAGGTCCTCTTCCTTGACCAGTTCAACGACAATGCCGTTGAGGAGCTGGGCGGCATGAACGTTTTCTTCGTGATGAAGGACGGCTCGCTGGTTACTCCGGCGCTCACCGGCACCATCCTGGAAGGCATCACCAGGATGTCCGTCATCCAGGTGGCCAAAGACATGGGCCGAGAGGTCACCGAGCGCAAGATCACCCTGGACGAATGGCGAGACGGCGTTGCTTCCGGTGACATCACCGAGGTCTTCGCCTGCGGTACGGCCGCTGTTATCACTCCGATCGGTGTCCTTAAGGACGCGACGGAGTTCATTGGTTCCGGGGACGCCAAGGCGGGGGAGACCACAATGGCCATCCGCGAGCAGCTGCTCGGCATCCAGACCGGAAGGCTCCCCGACACGCACGGCTGGCTGACGCGCCTGGCGTAGTCCAGCGCAATCCTGACGTACGACGGCGGCTGCCCGGCCAGGGTTCCGGCAGCCGGCGTCCTTCAGCGGCGGCCGGCCTTCCGGGCGGCGTTCTTGAGGCCCTTGCGGGACACCGGCTTCAGTGCCTTCCGTGCCGCTTCTTCGGCAATCGCCTGGTTGCGGCGGGCATCGATGATGTCGTTCCACAGCGCCGTCGCGAAGGCGCCGCCGTCCTGGGCGTACACGTCGTAAGGGTAGTCGGCAAAAATGGACGGCGTGCCGCCGGAGGGCAACGCCTTCCCTGTTACCTCTGCGACGGCGTCCGCGACAGCCCACGTCCGGGTCAGATGCCTGGTCAGGTTCTGCTGGACAAAAACATTCGCATCACTTGCTGCAGCGGCGCGTCCCAGCAGTGACTCCAACTCGCCGGCGACGGAGCGGGCCGCCGCTTTCTCCACCAGCTGCGAACCCGACGTGAGGTCCTCCGCGAAAGCATCCACTTCCTCGCGCCAGTCGCTGGTCTCCCGGAACTTCTTCCACGTGGGAAACCAGACAATGCTGCCCGTAGCGTGGTTGTGGATGTGCTGGAGTCCGCTGTTCTTCTCTGTTGCAGCGTGGTCGTGGCCGGCAGCGTCGGCGCCGGCCAGGAGGTCTGCAAGGGCAGTTGTGCTCATGGTGTCTGCTTCCGGCTTCCTGGTGGAGTTCGTGGGTCTTCAGTAGTGGTCAACCCCGTCCGCCGGCTGTTCTATTCCGGTTGCCGGGGCACCCGCGATCCAGCCGTCGATGCAAAGATGGGGTGGTGACTTCAGCTTCCGGTCCCGCCCTTCACCGCAGCTCCCCCCTGACGCAATCCATCCTGGCTCCCAATCCCGGGCCGATGAGCCTGGACGGAACCAACTCATACGTGCTGAGGGCCCCGGAACATCAAGGCGCCGTGGTGGTTGACCCGGGACCGCTGGATGAGGCCCACCTCCATGCGCTGGCTGCCGCCGGCCCGGTAGAGCTGATCCTTGTTACGCACCGGCACGCAGACCACACCGCGGGCTCCATCCGGCTGCGGGAACTGACCAGGGCTCCTGTCCGCGCAGCCGATCCCGACCACTGCCATGGGGGAGGAGCACCTCTTCAGGGCGGGGAGTCCATCAAAGCGGCGGGACTGGAGATCCGGGTGGTGGCCACTCCCGGCCACACCTCGGATTCAGTCTGCTTCCACCTTCCGGATGACGGCCCGCACGGATCGGTCCTCACCGGGGACACCATCCTGGGCCGCGGCACCACGATGCTCGACTATCCTGACGGCACCCTGGGCGACTACCTCGCCTCGCTGGACAGGCTTGAAGCCCTGGGCGAGGCGGCCGTCCTGCCCGCCCACGGTCCCGTACTCAGTTCGCTGGAGGGCATCGTCGGCAGTTACCGCAGCCACCGTCTCGACCGGCTGGGGCAGATCCGCGCCGCCTTAGACCGGCTGGGCCGGGCCGCAGCCGTCCGTGACGTCACGGACGCCGTCTATTCCGACGTCGACCCTTCCGTTCGGCGCGCCGCTGAAACCTCCGTTGCAGCGCAGCTGCACTACCTGCGGGGCCGGGCAGCACGGCAGTAGCTGCGGCCCGGTTGCCGCCTGGCAAGACGGTAGGGTAGGAGCCATGCGTATTGCCAGGTTTGTCGTCGATTCTGATCCCCTCTACGGCGTTGTCGAAGGTGAGACGGGCAGTGAGGAGATCACTGTCATCCACGGAGATCCCTTTTTCAACGGGGTGGAGCGCACTTCCGTCCGCCACAAACTGGAGGACGTCCGGCTGTTGGCCCCCATCATTCCCCGGAGCAAGGTGATCGGCGTGGGGCGCAACTTCCTTGAGCACGCCCGTGAACTGGGCAATGAAGTCCCTGCCCAGCCGCTGCTGTTCCTGAAGCCCAACACCGCCGTCGTGGGCCCCAATGATCCTGTTGTGCTGCCGGACTTCTCCGAGGAAGTCTCTTTTGAGGCTGAGCTGTGCGCAGTGATCGGCCGGATCTGCAAGGATGTGCCCGAGGACCGCGTGGACGATGTCATCTTCGGCTACACCTGCGGCAACGACCTCACCGCCCGGGACGTCCAGAAAACCGACCTGCAGTGGACCCGGGCCAAAGGCTTCGATACGTCTGCGCCCCTGGGACCGTGGATCGAGACCGAGCTGGACACCGAGGACGTTCAGATCCAGGCCCGGCTCAACGGGGAGCTGCGGCAGGACGGGAATACCAGCCAGATGATCAGGGGAGTCCGCGAACTGGTGTCCATCGTCTCGCAGGCATTCACCCTCCTGCCGGGCGATGTCATCATGACCGGAACGCCGGCTGGTGTTGGCCTGGTGAGCGCCGGGGACCGCATCGAAGTGGACATCGAAGGCATCGGCCGCCTGTCCAACCCCATCGTGCGCCGCTGACCCGCGCCGCCTGAACCACTGGCGGCAGACGGTAAAGTTGAAGCCACTATGACTACTGCTTCTGCGTCGAATGCTGCCTCCCTGCCCTCCCTTTCCGCTGACACACCCGTCCGGGTCCGGTTCTGCCCTTCGCCTACCGGGACCCCGCACGTCGGGCTGATCCGCACGGCGCTGTTCAACTGGGCCCACGCCAAGCACACCAAGGGCACTTTCGTCTTCCGGATCGAGGACACGGACGCAGCTCGCGACTCGGAGGAGAGCTACGAACAACTGCTGGAAGCCCTGAAGTGGCTGGGAATCAGCTGGGATGAGGGTGTCGAGGTTGGCGGTCCCCACGAGCCGTACCGGCAGTCGCAGCGCCTGGACCTCTACAAGGACGTGGTGGCGAAGCTGATCGAGGGCGGCTACGCCTACGAGTGCTATTCGTCCCCGGAGGAAGTGGAGGCGCGGCACCGGGCCGCCGGCCGCGACCCGAAGCTCGGCTACGATAACTTTGACCGCGACCTCAGCGAGGAGCAGGTGGCGGCCTTCAAGTCCGAGGGCCGGAAGCCGGTGCTCCGCGTCCGGATGCCCGATGAGGACGTCACCTTCACCGACCTCGTCCGCGGCGAGATCACCTTCAAGGCCGGCAGCATTCCGGATTATGTCATTGTGCGGGCCGACGGCTCCCCGCTGTACACGCTGGTGAACCCCGTTGACGACGCCCTCATGGGCATCACCCATGTGCTGCGCGGGGAGGACCTGCTTTCCTCCACGCCGCGCCAGGTTGTCCTCATCCGGGCGCTCATGGAACTGGGCGTGGCACAGTACATGCCTGAATTCGGCCACCTTCCATACGTAATGGGGGAGGGCAACAAGAAGCTCTCCAAGCGGGATCCGCAGTCCAACCTGTTCCTCCTGCGGGACCGGGGCTTCATACCCGAGGGCCTCCTCAACTACCTGTCGCTGCTGGGCTGGAGCCTCTCCGCCGACGAGGACATCTTCACCGTGGACCAGCTCATTGAAAACTTCGACGTCCACGACGTGCTGGCCAACCCGGCGCGCTTTGACATCAAGAAGGCCGAGGCCATCAACGGCACCCACATTCGGATGCTCGCTCCGCAAGACTTCCGGGACCGGCTGGTGCCCTACCTGAGCGCTGCCGGTTACGTAGGGGAGCAGCTCACGGCACGGCAGGAGGAGGTCCTCACCGAGGCAGCGCCTCTGATCCAGGAGCGCATCACGCTGCTGGGTGAGGCGCCGGAGATGCTCGGTTTCCTGTTCAAGGACGACGACGCCATCGATATCGCCGACGACGCGCGGAAGGGACTTCCGGCCAACCTTGGCGAGGTCCTGGACGCGGCCATCACCGCCCTGGACGGCGTGCAGGACTGGACGGCCGAAGGCATTCAGGCAGCCCTCAAGCAGGCGCTCGTGGAAGACCTGGGCCTGAAGCCCCGCCTCGCCTTCGGACCGGTGCGAACGGCTGTCTCCGGCCGGCGCATTTCCCCGCCGCTGTTCGAGTCCATGGTGATCCTGGGCAGGGACTCCTCCCTCCGCAGGCTCCGGACCTTCCGCGGCTGATGACTGCGCCCAGCACCGCCCCCTCCGGTGTTCTTTCGACCCGCTTCGGAACGGTGCGGGGGATCCTGTTCGACATCGACGACACGCTGGTGGATCTCGAATTCTCAATGACCACCGCCCTGCGGGAAGTCAGCGAACACCTCCTGCCCGGCCTTGACCAGGCCGGGTGGGAGCGGTTCGGACGCATTTTCACTCACGAAACTACGCACTACTACGACCGATACCTGGCGGGAGAGCTGACGTTCAACGAACAGCGCCTGCTGCGCGGCCGGGCTGCCCTGGGCCACTTCGGGGTGGAGTTGGGCGACGGTGAGCAATCGCATCAGTGGCTGACGGCCTACATGGAAAAACAGCCTGCATACGTGAAGCCCTTTCCGGACGTGATGCCACTGCTGGACGTGCTTGACAGGGCGGGCATTCCCTATGGCGCCGTCAGCAACAACGTCCACGACTACCAGCGCGCGAAGCTGGACGGTGCAGGACTTGAACGGGTACGGCGCCTGGTGGGGACAGACACGCTTGGCGTGGCCAAGCCCCATCCGGCCATTTACCTTGAAGGAGTCCGGCTGCTGGGCACTGCTGCTGGCGAAACCCTCTACGTGGGCGACAACCGTCTGCTCGACGCCGAGGGCTCGACGGCGGCTGGCCTCCTGGGTGTCTGGCTGAACCGGGCGGGGGAGCAGGTGGAGGGGTTCGACGGCGGCATGGTGGCCTCCCTGGAGGAGCTCGTCACCTAGATCACAGTGCTCCGATTTGTGCGGGCCGGAAGTGTCGGGTAAAGTAATTTCTCGTGCTGAGGCGCACGGAGCAGGGGAAAGCCCCTGAAAACCGGCCCGAAAGTACCATTGGGATATGGTGTAATTGGCAACACTACGGTTTCTGGTACCGTCATTCTAGGTTCGAGTCCTGGTATCCCAGCTCTGGTTTGATGACTGTTTCAGTGTTCAGAACAGAAGGTTTCAGCCGGTCCGCCGATTTGAAACCAGAGCGAAGTGTGTGAAACAATCACTGAGCTTGACCAGCGGAAACGCTAAAAAAGTACGGTAAAGTACACGGCCCCATCGTATAGCGGCCTAGTACGCCGCCCTCTCACGGCGGTAACGCGGGTTCGAATCCCGCTGGGGTCACCAAGGAAACGGTCCCGGGCATATGCCCGGGACCGTTTTTGTTTCCACGATCCTTCCTGCCGCTGCTGCATGGATGGTTATGGGAGGAAACGTGTATATGGCCTGGCTGTGTCACGAGCTCGGTCCCGTCAACTTTGCGCAAGCCCATGCGGGGCAGCAGCTGCAGGCGCGCCGGAACCGCGAACCCTGGGTGCCTGAACTGGCATGATGATCCTGTGACCTCATCCAGCGAGCACGATGACCTACAGGGTTTGCCAGCGGCGCCGTCCTACGGCGGTACTGCACCGGCAGCCGTGACACTGCTGGAGGAAGTGCGCGACGCCTTGGCCGGCGCAACTTTGCCGCTGGCCTTGCCTGGTGCGGAACAGGCCAGGCGCGAAGCCGCCAGCGCAGTAGCCCAGCTCGACGACTACATCCTCCCGCGGTACCGCAGCCTTGACGCGCCGCTCCTGGCCGTCGTCGGCGGTTCCACGGGCGCCGGGAAGTCAACGCTCGTCAACGGCATCGTGGGCCACCCTGTTACCCGTTCCGGGGCCATCCGCCCCACCACCCGGCAGCCGATCCTCCTGCACCACCCCTCGGAAGCCGCATGGTTTGAAGGCCAGCGGGTCCTGCCCAGCCTAAGCAGGATCCGGGGCTCCGTCACCGGCAGTCCGGTACCGGCCAGCCGGGCCGGCGCGGCCCCGGACGCGGGCGCCATGTCTTCCCTTGTGCTTGTGGCCGACCACGGCGTTCCGGCCGGAATCGCGGTCCTGGACGCTCCTGACGTCGACTCCATCTCAGACGACAACCGCAAACTGGCCGCACAGCTCCTGGCCGCTGCCGACCTGTGGATCTTTGTCACCACCGCCAACCGCTACGCTGACGCCGTCCCCTGGAAACTCCTCCTGGATGCCGCCTCACGGGACATCATGGTGGGCGTAGTCCTGGACAGAGTGCCGGCGGGCGCCGAGGCAGAGGTCAGCGAGGACCTGCGCAGACTCCTGGGCCGCGAAGGCCTGGGCTCAGCCCAGCTCTTCGTCATACCGGAAACCGACCTCGATTCCTTGGGCATGCTGCCCGCCGGGACCGTCCTGCCGCTGAAGACATGGCTGGCGGAACTGGCTGCCGACGCTGCCGGCCGGTCCGACATTGCCCGGCGCACATTGAACGGTACTGTCAGGGCGCTGGCGGGCCGGGTCTCGGCAGTGGGACAGGCGGCCCGGGATCAGCACCATGCAGCAGACGCCCTGGAGTCTGCCGCCGTCGCAGCTTACCGGGACGCCGCCGAACGGATCCTGGATTCGACCAGGGACGGTGCGCTCCTACGGGGAGAAGTGCTCGCCCGTTGGCAGGATTTCGTGGGCACGGGGGAGTTCTTCCGCACCCTCGAGCAGAACGTGGGCCGGTTCCGTGACCGGGTGGGGGCCTTCTTCCGGGGCGAGCCGCCCCCCGCGGTGAGGGTGGAAGCAGCCATCGAGACAGGCCTGCAGGCAGTCATCGTCGACGAAGCGGCCAATGCCGCCGAGGACACGGACCAGCGCTGGCGCACCGACGCCGCCGGGCGCCAGCTCCTGGGAACAGACGACCTCTCGGGAACAACGCCGGGCTTCGAGGAGCGGGCCGCCGCGGAAATAAGGGCCTGGCAGGAAGCGCTGATGGAACTGATCCGCACCGAAGGCCAGGGAAAACGCACCCAGGCGCGCTGGCTGTCCTTTGGCATCAACGGCCTGGGCGCAGCCCTGATGATCGTGGTGTTTTCCATGACGGCGGGACTGACAGGACTGGAGGTAGGCGTGGCAGGAGGTACCGCCGTCGTGGGCCAGCGTCTGCTGGAGGCAGTCTTCGGTGAGGACGCGGTCCGGCGCATGGCCGAGAAGGCCCGGGAGGACCTTCACATGCGCTGCCAGCGCCTGCTGCAGGAAGAGCGGCAGAAGTTCCTGTCCCGCCTGCCTGAACGCGATGAGCGGACACCGGAGGCGTTGGCCGCGCACGCGGACGCACTGGCCCGGCTGGCGGACCGCGGATGAGCCGGCACAGCGACACCCGTGAATCATCCCGGCTGGACCGCCGTCTCTCGGCCCTCAACGATGCACGGCAACTCGGCGAAGGGGTGCTCCCCGACGAGTCCCTGCAGGAGGTTTTCAGCGTCCTGGAGCGTGCCAGTTCACGGCGCTCCCTGTCTGCCGAGCACACCGTCGTCGGCTTCTTCGGCGCCACCGGAAGCGGCAAGTCCTCCCTTTTCAATGCGGTCAGCGGAGCAGAAATCGCGACGGCGGCCGCCCGGCGTCCCACGACGTCCGAGCCTTTGGCAGGGGTATGGGGAGCTGAAGGCAGCGAACCGCTGCTGGACTGGCTGGGGGTCCGCAACCGCCACCACGCCGCTGCAGTGGAGGGATTCGCTGATGAGGGCACCGGCCTGATCCTGCTGGACCTTCCCGACTTCGATTCCACCGAGGCTTCCAACCGGGAAGTGGTGCAGCGGATGGTAGGGCTGGTGGACGTCCTGGTGTGGGTCCTTGACCCGCAGAAGTATGCGGATGCGGCAGTGCACAATGACTTCCTGTCCCGTTTGGCTTCCCATGGGGCGGTGACCCTGGTGGTTTTGAACCAGGTGGACCGGCTGCCGGATCGCGACGTGCAGCCCGTCATGGAGTCCCTGCGGTCAATCCTTGCCCGCGACGGCCTTGGCAAGGTCCAGGTCCTCGCGGCGTCCGCCCTGACCGGGGCGGGCGTTGACCAGGTCCGGGCAGCCATCCGCGGTGTGGGCGTCAAGCGGAAAGCCCAGTCGCAGCGCCTTGCCGCCGATATCACGAAGGCTTCGGCGGAACTCGGTGCCGCTTCCGGCGACGGGACTGCCGCAGGCGTTAGGCCTGCCTCAACACGGCGCCTCGCGGAGGAGCTGGCGGTGGCAGCCAACGTTCCGGTAGTAGTCCGGGCGGTAGGACAGTCCTACCGCCTGGAATCAGTCAGGCGCACGGGCTGGCCCGTGACCAGGTGGCTCTCCAGGTTCCGGGCAGACCCGCTGCGGCGGCTCAATCTCCGCAGCACCGCACCGTCAGAACTGAACCGCACCTCCCTGCCGGCGGCCGGGGCGCCGGAACGGGCGCGCACGGATGCGGCGGTGCGGGAATTCGCTGACGCGGCCAGCGCCGGCGCCTCCGGTCCCTGGCGTGCTGCCATCCGGGCAGCCGCACGGGAGGGCAGGGAACGGCTGCCGGACGCACTTGACCAGGCCATCGCGGGAACGGACCTCGCCGCCGACCGGAAGTCCTGGTGGTGGGGGATGTTCAACGTCATTCAGTGGCTGGCGCTGCTCACGGTGCTCGGTGGACTGGGGTGGCTCGGCGTCCTGGCGGCACTGGGGTATTTCCAGATGCCGGTGCCGGAGGTGCCCCGGGTGGAAGGCTGGCCGGTCCCTACGCTGATGATCGCCGGCGGGGTGGTACTGGGGATTTTCCTTGCTGTTACCGGTCGGTTCATGGCAGCCGCGGCCGCGAATGCACGGGCGGCGAAAGCGCGGAAACGGCTCAACGCCGCCGTGGCCGCGGTGGCCCAGGAACTCGTGGTGGAACCGGTGGAGGTGGAAGTCAGCAGGCAGGCTGCCTTCAGTGCCGCCTTGAAGACAGCTGCCGCCGGTTAACTGCGTTCAGCGGGCGGGAGGGGCTGCAGTTTCCTGGCTTCCTGCGGCCGCGGGATCCGCAGCTGCATCCCGCACTTTGACCAGGGTCCGCAGATTGCGGGTTGTGGTGGCGGACTTGAACCGGGGCTTGGCCGAGATCTTGCTGAAGGGGCTGTCGAGTGTTCCGCCGGCAGGGGCCAGCCACGCGAGAGCCTCGGGTCCCAGCCTCTTCTGCTGATGGCCCTCAAGCCCCGCCCCTGCTTTGTCGAGTTCATCGAGGGTTGCTTCATCAGAGGAAAGCGTGATGTAGGTGTGCGTGGCTTTGTCGTTGTCCGGGTAGGGGCAGGCAGCCACCAGTTCTGCCACCCGGGCTGCGTCCAGGACCACCACCCAGGCGTCATAACCGAACCCGCTCCGCAGGCACTTCTCGCATTCCTGCTTGACCGCGGGGGCATCCAGGCTGCTGGTCAGCACCACGTTTCCGCTGGCCAGGAGAGTTCTGGCATCTGGAAAACCGCAGCCCTTCAATGCCTCCCGGAGGTCCCCCATCTTGATGGTGATGCCGCCGACGTTGATGCCGCGGAGGAAGACTGCATAGCTGCCCATGGCAAAAAGCCTAGCGCCGGCGGGGCCCGGGTCAGGGCGGCGGCGGCAGGAGCCGTTGTTCCCGCGTCAGTCGTTGTTTTTGCGGAGGGCCTCGGTGAGGATCCGGCCCGCGTTGCAGACCACTTCCGCATGCAGCCGCCCGGGTTGGCGGGTGAGGCGTTCGATGGGGCCGGAAATCGAAACAGCCGCAATGACCCGGCCGGAAGGTCCCCGCACCGGCGCCGAGACTGACGCAACCCCCGGCTCACGTTCGCCAAGGCTCTGGCCCCAGCCCCGCCGTCGTACGCCTGCCAGGACAGTAGGCGTGAAACGGGCCGACTGCAGCCCCTCGAGCAGGCGGTCGTGGTCCTCCCAGGCGAGCAGCACCTGGGCGGCCGATCCTGCCTTCATGGACAGCTGGGTGCCCACGGGGATGGTATCCCGCAGGCCGATCGGGCGCTCGGCGGAGGCGACGCAGACGCGCCAGTCGCCCTGCCGCCGGAAGATCTGGGCGCTCTCGCCCGTGGCGTCGCGCAGCTGCATCAACACTGGGCCGGCGGAAGCAATCAAACGGTCCTCGCCGGCAGCGGATGCCAGCTCAACCAGGCGGCTGCCCAGGACGAAGCGCCCCTGGATGTCGCGGCTCACCAGCCGGTGATGGACCAGGGCAAGGGCAAGGCGATGGACAGTGGGCCGGGCAAGGCCGGTGGCCGCCACCAGCTGCGCCAGAGTAGTGGGGCCGGCTTCGAGTGCATCAAGCACCTGGGCCGCTTTATCAATGACACCGACTCCACTAGAATTGTCCATGTAATGATATTGCCGTCTCAATATCTGAGATGCAAATCTTTCGGCTGGCGCAGTACGAAGCGGTACTGGTTCAGTGGATCTCATCAGCCAAACAGCAGTGAAGGGAGATGGCCATGGCAAAGACATTGGCCGAGAAAGTTTGGGACGCACACGTGGTGCGCAAAGGCGACGGCGACGGAGCCAACGCCCAGCCCGACCTTCTCTTCATCGACCTTCACCTGGTCCACGAGGTCACGTCCCCGCAGGCGTTCGAAGGCCTGCGACTGGCCGGCAGGAAGCTGCGCCGGCCGGACCTGACCATCGCCACGGAGGACCACAACACTCCTACGCTGGACATCGATAAGCCTATCGCCGACCTGACCAGCCGGACGCAGATCCAGACGCTGCGCAACAACTGTGCCGAGTTTGGCGTCCGGCTGCATAGCCTGGGCGACGCCGAGCAGGGGATCGTGCACGTCGTTGGTCCGCAGCTGGGCCTGACCCAGCCGGGCATGACCGTTGTCTGCGGCGACTCCCACACCTCCACCCACGGTGCCTTCGGTGCGCTGGCCATGGGTATTGGAACCTCCGAGGTGGAGCACGTCATGGCCACCCAGACGCTGTCCCTGAAGCCGTTCAAGACGATGGCCATCAACGTCGAGGGAACGCTGCGTCCCGGGGTTACCGCCAAGGACATCATCCTGGCGGTCATCGCGAAGATCGGCACCGGCGGCGGCCAGGGCTACGTCCTGGAATACCGCGGCTCAGCCATCCGCGCCCTGTCCATGGAAGCGCGCATGACCATCTGCAACATGTCCATCGAGGCAGGCGCCCGCGCAGGCATGGTGGCGCCGGACGAGACCACCTACGAGTACATGAAGGGCCGTCCGCACGCACCGCAGGGCGCTGACTGGGACGCCGCCGTCGAGTACTGGAACACGCTGCGCACCGACGACGGTGCGGTCTTCGATGCACAGGTGGATCTGGACGCCGACACGCTTGAGCCTTTCGTCACCTGGGGCACCAACCCCGGCCAGGGCGTCTCCCTGTCCGAAGCCGTGCCGTCACCCGAGGACTTCGGTGACGAGAACGCCAAGGCAGCTGCGGAACGTGCCCTGCAGTACATGGGCCTCGAAGCCGGCACGCCCATGAAGGAAATCCGGGTGGACACCGTGTTCCTGGGCTCCTGCACCAACTCCCGCATGGAGGACCTGCGGGCCGCCGCGGACATCATCCGCGGCCGCCAGAAGGACCCCAACGTCCGCATGCTGGTGGTGCCCGGCTCCGCGCGCGTGCGGCTCGAGGCGGAGGCTGAGGGCCTTGACCGGGTGTTCAAGGACTTTGGAGCGGAATGGCGCTTTGCCGGCTGCTCGATGTGCCTGGGCATGAACCCTGACCAGCTGGAGGTTGGGGAGCGCTGTGCCTCCACCTCGAACCGCAACTTCGAAGGGCGCCAGGGCAAGGGCGGCCGCACGCACCTGGTCTCGCCGGTGGTTGCTGCAGCCACCGCCGTCCGGGGCACGCTCAGCTCGCCGTCGGACCTTGATCCGTCCCCTGAATCAGCCGCCATCCGCACCAACGCAGCCTAGGACAACGCCATGGAAAAGTTCACCACCCACACCGGAATCGGCGTCCCGCTGCGGCAGAGCAACGTGGACACGGACCAGATCATCCCCGCGGTCTACCTCAAGCGGATCACCCGCACCGGCTTCGAGGACGCCCTGTTCTCGGCGTGGCGCAAGGACCCGTCCTTCATCCTGAACCAGGAACCTTTCAGTGCAGGTTCCGTCCTCGTGGCGGGCCCGGACTTCGGCACCGGCTCCTCCCGGGAACATGCAGTGTGGGCGCTGAAGGACTACGGCTTCAAGGCCGTGCTTTCCTCCCGGTTCGCCGACATCTTCCGGGGCAACTCGGGCAAGCAGGGCCTGCTGGCCGCGCAGGTGGCCCAGGACGACATCGAGCTGATCTGGAAAGAGCTGGAGAACGCCCCGGGCACCGAAGTCACCGTGGACCTCGTGTCCAAGACGGTAGTGTGCGGGAACATCGTTGCTCCGTTCGACATTGACGACTACACCCGCTGGCGCCTGCTCGAAGGCCTGGACGATATCGGACTGACCCTGCAGCATGAGGCGGACATCACGGCCTATGAAGCAACCCGTCCCGCGTTCCTGCCCAAAACCCTGCCCGCCCGCCTTTCCTGAGGGGCTGAAGCAGCCCTGGCAAGGGTCACGGCGGCGCGCCACGCCCTGCCGCCGTCGCGCGCTTATTTCGGTTCGGTAACGCGACCTCCTATGCTTGGTTGGAGCCTTTGCCAGTATTTGGGGGCGAATGATCGTAAGGAAACCGGTATATGAGTAGTGTTCTGACAATTCGCGGCGGAGTCCCGCTGACAGGCCGCGTCAGCGTCCGGGGAGCAAAGAACCTTGTTCCCAAGGCGATGGTGGCAGCGTTGCTGGGCAACGAACCGTCGGTGTTGCGGAACGTTCCGGAGATCAAGGACGTGGAGGTGGTCACCTCCCTCCTGCAGCTGCACGGCGTGACAGTGGAGAAGGACCCAGTCAACGGGGATCTCACACTGGATCCGAAGGCGGCCAAGACGGCGCCCAGCACCGCGATCGACGCCCACGCGGGCGACTCCCGGATTCCCATCCTGCTCTGCGGGCCGCTGATCCATGCCATTGGTGAAGCGTTCATCCCGGACCTCGGCGGCTGCAAGATCGGCGACCGGCCCATCGACTACCACCTGGACGTCCTGCGCCAGTTCGGCGCGGTAGTGGAGAAGCGCCCCGGCGGTATCCACATCTCGGCGCCGAAGGGCCTGCACGGGGCCAAGATTTCGCTGCCGTACCCCTCCGTCGGTGCCACGGAGCAGGTGCTGCTGAGCGCGACGCGCGCCGAGGGCATCACAGAGCTTTCCGGTGCTGCAACCGAGCCTGAGATCATCGACCTCATCGCCGTGCTGCAGAAGATGGGCGCCATCATCAGCGTCCAGACGGACCGCACCATCCGCATCGAGGGCGTCCGCGACCTCGGCGGCTACAACCACCGCGCGCTCTCCGACCGCAACGAGTCGGCATCGTGGGCCTCCGCTGCCCTGGTCACCCGCGGTGACATCTTCGTTGAAGGCGCCTCGCAGCGGGACATGATGACCTTCCTGAACACCTACCGCAAGGTGGGCGGCGGCATGGACATCGGCGAGGACGGCGTCCGCTTCTACCACCGCGGCGGAAAGCTCAACCCGCTGGTGCTGGAGACGGACGTGCACCCTGGCTTCATGACCGACTGGCAGCAGCCGCTGGTAGTGGCCCTGACCCAGGCCGAAGGCGTGTCCATCGTCCATGAAACGGTGTACGAGAACCGCTTTGGCTTTACCGACGCCCTGATCCGGATGGGTGCCAGCATCCAGGTTCACCGCGAATGCCTGGGCAGCGTCCCGTGCCGCTTCGGCCAGCGCAACTTCCTCCACTCCGCCGTCATTTCCGGTCCCACCCAGCTCAAGGGAACCGACATCGACGTCCCGGACCTGCGCGGCGGCTTCAGCCACCTGATCGCCGCGCTGGCGGCGACCGGCACCTCACGTGTCACCGGGATCGATATCATCAACCGCGGCTATGAGCGTTTCACCGAAAAGCTGGCCGGGCTGGGTGCCGATTTCGACATCACCACCACGAAGTAGCGGACCACAGTGAAGGAATCGGCCAAGAGCCGCGCCACCTTTGTGGTGGTCGCCGCGATAGTGCGTCCCCTGTTCAACCTCATGATGAACAAGGAGTGGGAAGGCACCGAAAGGCTGCCTGCGGGAGGGTTTATTGCCGCGCCGAACCACTGCACCGAGATTGACCCCCTGATCATCGGCCACCTCCTCTATAACCAGAAACGTGCCCCGCACTTCCTGGCCAAGTCCGGGCTCTTCAAGGTTCCGGTCCTGGGCTGGGTCCTGCGGGCCACCAAGCAGGTACCGGTGGAACGATCGACGGCGGGAGCCAACCGCTCCCTCCAGGTCGCCCAGGAGGTGGTCGCAGAGGGCGGCGCCATCATCATCTATCCCGAAGGCACCCTGACCCGCGACCCGGACCTGTGGCCGATGAAGGGCCACACCGGGGCAGCACGGCTTGCCCTTGAGGGCGGCATTCCTGTGGTTCCAATCGCCCACTGGGGGGCCCACGAGGTCTTTCCGCGCTACGGCAAACGGTTCCACCTGTTCCCCCGCAAGACATCGCGTGTGGTGGTGGGCGAGCCGGTGGACCTGAGCGCCTTCCGCGGACGTCCCCTCGATAAGGCGACGCTGGCTGCGGCCACTGACGCCATCATGGATGCAATCACCGCCCTCCTGGCAGAGCTCAGGGGAGAGGAACCTCCCGCGCAGCGGTGGGATCCGGCCAAGCAGCAGCAGGCGAAGCACGGCAGGTTCGTGGAGCGCGGCGGCCAGCAGCAGGCCGGGTCTGGAACGGAAACCCCGTGACCGCTGACAACAGGCGGACGGGTTCCGCCCGTTCGGTTGCCGTTCTTGGCGCCGGTTCCTGGGGAACAACCTTCGCCAAGATCCTGGCTGACGCCGCAGCTGCCACCGGTCATCCGCGGACCATCAAACTGTGGGGCAGGCGTCCTGAAATCGTGGAGCAGATCAACACCACGCACCGCAACCAGCAGTACCTGAAGGACATCCCGCTGCCCGGGAGCATCAGGGCCTCCACTGATGTCGCGGCGGTACTGGACGGTGCCGACCTCGTGGTCATCGCGGTTCCGGCCCAGTCCCTTCGGCCGCAGCTGCGTGAGTGGAAGGACATGATCGCCCCCGACGCGATGGTCGTTTCCCTGATGAAGGGCCTGGAGCTGGGCACCGACGCGCGGATGAGCGAGGTCATCAGCGAAGAACTGGGCCTGCCCACGGAGCGCATTGCCGTTGTCTCCGGACCAAACCTTGCCATGGAAATTGCCCGGGAAGAACCTACCGCTTCGGTGGTGGCGTGTACCGATCCTGCCGCTGCCGGTTGGCTCGCCAGGACCTGCACTGCTCCCTACTTCCGCCCTTACACCACCGCCGACATCGTGGGCGTGGAAATCGGCGGGATCGTCAAGAACGTCATTGCGCTGGCCGTCGGCATTTGCGAGGGCAAGCAGATGGGGGACAACACCAAGGCCTCGGTCATCACCCGCGGCCTTGCGGAGACATCCCGGCTCGCCCTCGCCCTTGGCGGTGAAGCCAAGACGATGGCAGGCCTGGCCGGGCTGGGTGACCTCGTGGCCACCTGCTCCTCGCCGCTGTCCCGCAACCACACCGCCGGCCGCCTGCTGGGCCAGGGACTTACGCTGGAGCAGGTGGGACAGAAGATGACCCAGACTGCCGAGGGCATAAAATCGGGCCAGGCCGTCCATGAACTTGCAGGCAAGCTGGGTGTCGAGATGCCCATCACTGCCGCCGTCGTTGCCGTTCTGGCCGGCAAGCTGTCCGTTGACCAACTGGGGCCCGTCCTGCTGTCCCGGGAACTGAAACCTGAAGGCGATTACTGACGATGTCCCACGACAACCTGGCCCCAGGGGAACCCACCCGGCGGACGAAGCCCCGCGTGGCTGTACTTTTCGGCGGCCGCTCCAGCGAGCATGCCGTGAGCTGCGTGACGGCCGCCGGGGTTCTCAGCGCCATCAACCAGGATAAATACGAGGTGATCCCCATCGGGATCGCCAAGTCCGGGCAATGGGTGCTGATGGCCCCCGACACCGCCCAGTGGTCCCTTGCCGCAACCTCCCTGCCGGAAGTGCCGCCGTCGCCGCAGACCGTGACGCTGGCAGAAATCGGAGGTGAGCAGCAGCTGATCGTGGCATCCCCGAACGAGGTTCCCAAGGAACTCGGTGCCGTGGACGTTGTTTTTCCGCTGCTCCATGGACCCTTCGGCGAGGACGGAACCATCCAGGGGCTGCTGGAACTTTCCGACACCCGCTACGTCGGCGCAGGCGTCCTGGCCTCCGCCGTCGGCATGGACAAGCACTTCATGAAGGTGGTGTTTGAGGCCGCCGGACTGAACGTGGGTCCTTATGTGGCCGTTACGGACAGGCAGTGGCGCAAAGACCCGGAAGCGGTCCGCAAACAGGTTGACCGGCTGGGATATCCCGTCTTCGTCAAACCCGCCCGGGCCGGATCATCAATGGGCATCTCCAAGGTGGATTCCCTGGCGGAGCTGGACGCAGCCATCGAGGAAGCCCGCCGGCACGACCTCAAACTCGTCATCGAGGCCGGCATTACGGGCCGCGAAATCGAATGTGCCGTCCTGGAAGGCAGGGGCACTGACGCGCCCCGGACCTCCATGCCCGGAGAGATCTCCGTGGCCGGTGGAACGCACGAGTTCTATGACTTCAACGCCAAGTACGTGGAGGACGACGCCGCCTCGCTCAGCTGCCCCGCGGACATACCGGAGGAAGCCATCGCCCGGGTCCGGGAGCTTGCAGCGGCGGCCTTTGATGCTGTTGGCGCCGAGGGCCTGAGCCGCGTCGACTTCTTCTACACGCCCGCCGGTGAACTCATCATCAACGAGATCAACACCATGCCCGGCTTCACGCCCAAGAGCATGTACCCGCAAATGTGGGCTGCGTCAGGGCTGGCCTATGCAGATCTCATCGATGAGCTGATCTACCTGGCACTGAACCGGAAAACCGGCCTGCGCTGATCCCCGCCGGCGTGTGGGCCCACCCGCTACTGGCTCGGCGGCAGGTTCTGCAGGTCTTCCTGGCCTACACAGTTCCTTGCGGCCGGGATCTTGCCGGCAGCCGCTGCGAGGTCGGCCAGCACGGTGGCAGAGCTGATCTTGTCCGGGTCCATGAGAATCTCCGTGGCAGGTTCCCGGCCATACGTGGTCAGGGTCCATACCGGGTCGCCTTCCTTGATGACCCAGTCGATGCCGTTGACGGTGACACAGCGGTCCGTGGTGGGTCCGGGAACATTAACACCGCAGCGCAGGATCACCAGAGACGGATCGCCCCAGGCGGCGGTGGCCTGGCTGTTCGTCTTCCGCAGCCGCGAGTCCCCGATGGCGTCGGGCAAGGCCACCATCATGGGGGCGCAGGCAGGGTTGCCTGCGTCCTTGGCGGCCGGCACGTCCACTGCAGGCGAGCATGAGGTCAGCGGAACGGCCGCGAGTGTGCCGATCAGTGCCAGCCGGGCAGCGCGTTGGGGCAGGGAAGGGCGGGGACGGTGCATTTCTCCAGCCTATCGCCGCGGCGGAGCCCGCCCTGACACTCCGGCCTCCGCCGGGCGCGCTGCAACAATGTCCGGGGCCCGCGATAGCGTAGTGGCGTGCCAGAAAAGCCCCTGCTGCCTGAAAAGTCCCCGCATCCTGAACGGCCGCTGCATCTTGAAGAGCCCCTGCATCACAGTGGGCGGAGCCACCATGACCCCCTGCCGGCTACCGGGCTGCCGCTGACGGTTTCCGCCCTGTCCGAAGGTGAACTGCTGGCACGGATATTTCCCCGTCTCGAGATGGGCGGCGCGCACGGCGACGCCACCCTGCTCGGCCCCGGGGACGACGCTGCAGTGGTGGCGGCTCCGGACGGCAGGACGGTCATCAGCATCGACACCCAGGTCCAGGACCAGGACTTCCGGCTTCAGTGGCCCAATGGCTACCGGACCACCGGTTTCGATGTTGGCTGGAAGGCTGCGGCCCAGAACCTCAGCGACATCAACGCCATGGGAGCCAGGGCTACCTCGCTGGTGGTCAGCCTCACCCTTCCCCCCGACACCCCCGTCGCCTGGGTGGAGGACCTGGCGGACGGTCTCACCTCCGGCATCAGGGAGCTGGGTGCAGCCAACTGTTCGGTGGCCGGCGGCGACCTGGGGCGGGGGACAGAGATATCGGTAACGGTGGCCGTGCTCGGAACCCTCGACGGCGGCCAGCCCGTCCTGAGGTCCGGAGCCAAACCCGGGGATATCCTGGCCCTGGCCGGCACTGTAGGGCATGCGGCCGCAGGACTCGCACTGCTGGAATCAAAGGTGCACGTGGAGAACCTTACCGGTGAACAGCGCGCACTCGTGGAACTCCAATGCAGGCCGCGGCCGCCACTGGCAGCAGGGCCGGCAGCCCGGTCCGCCGGCGCCACAGCCATGCTGGACATCTCCGACGGAATGCTGCGCGACGGGGAGCGGCTGGCGAAAGCCAGCGGGGTCGCCGTCGACCTCCAGCCCGGTCCGTTGCAGACGCTGGCGGACACGCTGCGTCCTGCTGCCGGACTCCTTGCGGCAGATGCCCGGGAATGGGTACTCGGCGGCGGGGAGGACCATGGACTGCTGGCCACATTCCCTTCCGGGCTGCCGCTGCCTCCGGGATTCACTGCGATAGGCTCAGTACAAGCACTGGGAATCGATGAAGGCCCGGGCGTCAAAATTGCGGGCCGGTCCGCTGACACCGGGGGATGGGATCACTTTGCACACTAAGGTTGCCGCTAACGCGCAAGCGATGAAGAGGTGGTTGGGCAAGGCTGAGACCGCCCTCGGCAACCACAGCGACCGACTGAATGCCATCAACATCTTCCCGGTGGCCGACGGGGACACCGGCACAAACCTTTACGTCACAGTGCGGGCGGCCGCGCGGTCTATCACCAGCGGCGGGGACGAACCTGCACAGATGGACGTGGGTGCCGTCCTGGCCACTGCCGGGCAGGCCGCCATGGAAGAGGCCCGCGGCAACTCCGGAACCCTTCTGTCGGTTTTCCTGTGCGCAGCGGCAGAGCCGTTGGCAGGGCACACCCGCCTGACCTCCACCCTGCTGGCAGCAGCCCTGAACCGCGCCCAGATCCGTGCCTGGTCTGCCCTCAGCGACCCCGTCCCCGGAACCATGCTTTCCGTCATGGAAGCCGCAGCGCGTGCCGCCGCAGCCGTCGACGCCGGGCAAAACGGCGATGACAGCAATCACGCCCTGGGCCTTGCCCTGGATGCCGCCGTCGAAGGCGCCCTCGCCGCGGTCATCCACACGGAGGACCAACTGGACGCACTGGCGTCAGCGCACGTTGTTGATGCAGGAGGGGTTGGCATGCTGCTCATCCTCGACTGCCTCCGCTCCGCCATCCTGGGAGAGGAACTCCAAAGCGAACTCCTCGACGGGCTGCACGGGTACGACGTGTCCGATCCGCACATCCATACAGCAATGCCTGACGACGACGGCGTGGAAGTCATGTGCACCATCAGTCTTTCCCCCCTCAATGCAGCCACCCTGCGCCAGCGGCTGGATGAGATTGGCGAGTCTGTCATCATGAGCCAGGTTGGCGGCGGGCCGGACGACGACGGCAATTACCGGTGGCGCGTCCACGTCCATGTTCCTGACGCAGAGCCGGCAGTCGGAATCATCCGGTCCCTGGGGGAGCCGGCCAACATCAGCATCAGTGAGCTCGCGTTGCCGGGTGATCCGGCAACCGATGCAGTGAACTCCAGCGGGCATGAGCGCTGAGCTGGACCTGGCGCTGGAACGCCGGCTGGGTAAGCGTTCCGCCGCAGTCATCGAGAAGCACCTGGGCATCACCACTGTGGAGGGGCTGCTCAACTACTTCCCCCGCCGTTACCTGAACCGGGGGGAGTTGACCCCCATCAGCGAGATTCCGCGGGACGAAGAAGTCACCCTGATAGCACGGGTGCTGTCCAGCAGCACCCGGCGGATGCAGGCACGCCGCGGCACCATCACCGACGTCGTTGTTTCCGACGACGACGGGAGGCAGGGGCTTCGGCTGGTGGGCGGCACGGACTACCGCGGCAAAGCGCCGGGCACGCTCAAGATCAGTTTCTTCAACGGCTATAAGGCGCAAGCGGAGCTGCTCCAGGGCCGGCGGGCGCTTTTTTCCGGCAAGGTCACATCCTTCAAGGGGACCCTTGGCCTCACCAACCCCGACTACCAGCTGCTGGACGACGACCCGTTCAGCGGGGACGGCAGTGACCCGGAAAAATTGGCAGCCATGCCCATCCCCGTTTATCCGGCGACCGCGAAGCTTCCCAGCTGGAAAATCCAAAAAGCCGTCTCAACACTGCTCGAAACTGTGGATCTTGAGTCTCTGCCGGACCCGGTGCCCCCCGCCGTCGCGGCCCGGGAGAAGTTCCTGCCGGTCCCGGACGCCTACCGGCTCATCCACGCGCCCGAGTCAGCGGCAGACTGGCAGCAGGCGCGCCGCCGTTTCCGGTACCAGGAAGCCCTGGTACTGCAGTCTGCCCTGGCCCGGCGCCGGGCCCAGCTTGCCTCAGAGGAAGCCACCGCCCGGCGGCCGGTTTCGCAGGGACTGCTGGCCAGTTTCGATGCCGCGCTTCCGTTCACGCTGACAGCCGGGCAGGCCGCAGTCGGTGACACCCTCGCAGCCGAACTGGCCAGGGACATCCCCATGAACCGGCTGCTGCAGGGTGAGGTGGGCTCGGGCAAAACAGTGGTGGCGCTCCGGGCCATGCTGCAGGTTGTCGACGCCGGTGGGCAGGCTGTCCTGCTCGCTCCAACGGAAGTCCTCGCCGCCCAGCATTTCGAATCGATCCGCCGCACCCTGGGACCCCTGTCCAGTGACGGACTGCTGGGCGGGACAGCGGGCGCCTCCGTCCAGGTCACACTGCTCACAGGCTCCATGCCCACAGCCGCACGCAAGCAGGCGCTCCTCGATGCCGCCTCAGGGACGGCCGGCATCGTCATCGGTACGCATGCCCTGCTGAGCGAGAATGTCACTTTCTACGATCTCGGCCTGATCGTCGTGGATGAGCAGCACCGCTTCGGCGTGGAGCAGCGCGATGCCCTGCGGGCCAAAGCCCGGAAGCCTCCGCACCTGCTCGTCATGACGGCAACCCCCATCCCGCGTACTGTCGCCATGACGGTCTTCGGCGACCTCGAAACATCGGTGCTGGACGAGTTGCCCGCCGGCCGGGCGCCGATCGCCACCCACCTGGTGGGGCTCGCCGAGAATCCGGGCTGGGTGCGCCGGATTTGGCAGCGCGCCCGCGAGGAAATTGACGCGGGGCACCAGGTGTACGTTGTCTGCCCCAGGATCGGAACGGACGACGACGGCGATTTCAGTCCGGGGGAGGCGGCACCTCCGGAAGCGGACAGCGAGGATGACGGCGGGCGCGAACTCGCATCGGTGACGGCCGTCGTCGGGCATTTGCTGGAGGAGCCCGCGCTGGCAGGGGTCCCCCTGGCGCCGCTTCATGGCCGGCAGGAGGCCGACGTGAAGTTCGGTGTCATGGATGACTTCGCTGCCAACCGCACCAAGCTGATCGTCTCCACCACCGTGATCGAGGTGGGTGTGGACGTCCACAATGCCACCTTGATGGTCATCCTCGATGCCGACCGGTTCGGGATTTCCCAGCTGCACCAGCTCCGCGGCAGGGTGGGGCGCGGCGGGCTGCCGGGAACCTGCCTGCTGGTCACTTCACTTGAGCCCGGCCATCCCAGCCGGCGCAGGCTGGAGGCGGTGGCAGCCACCACCGACGGCTTCGCCCTGTCCGAGGAGGACCTGAAACTGCGGCGTGAGGGCGACATCCTCGGAGCCTCACAGTCAGGCGGACGCTCCACCCTGAAGCTGCTCCGGGTCCTCGAACACGGGGATGTGATCGCCCGCGCCCGGGAAGATGCGCAGCAGATTGTTGCCGAGGATCCGGCGCTCGCCGGCCGCCCGGAACTGGCCTACGCCATCGAGAAGTACCTCAACCCGGAAAAGGAGGCGTTCCTTGAACGCGGATAGTAAGGTGCACACCGGAGGGCCCGGCGGCGCAGAGAGGACCATGGCATGACCCGAATCATCGCAGGTGCAGCCGGCGGAACCCCTCTGACGGCCGTTCCAGGTTCCCTTACGAGGCCCACCACCGACCGGGTCAAAGAGGCGCTCTTTTCCCGCCTCGACGCCTTTAACGTCATCACGGGAGCGCGCGTGCTGGACCTTTACGCCGGCTCCGGCTCGCTGGGCGTGGAGAGCGGCAGCAGGGGAGCAACGGCAGTGGACCTGGTGGAGTCCGATGCCAAGGCAAGCGGAGTCTGCCAGCGCAATGCCGACCTGATTAATGGCGTCCTGGGCCGCAAGGCTGTTACTGTCCACCGGTCCAAAGTCGAGCCCTTCCTGGACCGCGCAGACGCGGGTGACATGTGGGACCTTGTCTTCCTGGATCCGCCGTACCCGCTGGAGGAGGTGGCCCTGCAGGCCGTGCTGCAGAAGCTCTGCTCCCACCTGGCACCCGGCGCGGTGGTGGTGGTTGAGCGCTCGTCCCGTTCGCCGGAGCCGTGGTGGCCTGACGGCCTCACCCGGTTCGCGGAGAGAAAATACGGGGAAACAAGGCTATGGTTCGCGGAGCCGTTCGTGCCCGATGCCATTGACCCAGATGCCGTTGACGGTGACGATCTTTCCGAGGCTTCGCAAGTGGCAGAAGGCCAGCAGTAGCGGGCCGGCCCTCAGCTCCGTGTATGCCTTAGCGCCGGTCATCTGGCCAAGGGGTCAAGGTCCACTCCCGCCAGCACCCTTGCCGGGTGCGGCCCGCGGGCCGTAAGTTCCGCCGTCCACTCCAGGGGCCAAGGGGTCTGGGTGCCGGCGAGGACGATGTTCCCGGGGTAGCGGCCCTCGAACATTCCTGCTTCCGCCACCGCGGCCACATCTGCCATCGCCTGCCGCATAGCGCCGATCTGGCTCCGGACCAGCGTCAGTCCCGGTTCATCACCCACGTTGACAATCAGCAGCCCGGCAGGGCTTAGCCGCTCCCGCACCTCCCGGTAGAACCCGCTGCACGCCAGGTGTTCAGGCGCGTCCGGGCCGGAAAAGATATCCAGGATCACCACGTCGAACCGGAGCGCAGGGTCAATCCGGGTGAGCGATTCCCTTGCGTCACCGATAACGGTCTGCAGTTGCGTCCCCTCGGGCAGGGGCAGTTGCCGCAGGACAAAATCGAGCAGCTCACGCTCCAGTTCCACTGCGTACTGCACCGACCCCGGCCGGGTGCCCTGGATATACCGGGCCAGGGTCAGCGCGCCGGCCCCCAAGTGCAGTGCGGTGACCGGTTGGCCGCCAGGGGCCGTAAGGTCCACAAGGTGTCCGATGCGGCGGAGGTACTCGTAAAAGATCTCCTCCGGCCGGGCCAGGTTCACATGGGACTGTTCCGCGCCCCCAATGCGGAGGACGTAGCTGCCGGCGATGAAGGCATCCGGTTCTATGGACGCGTGCTGCCCGGTGGTCCGCAGGAACCGCGTCCGCCCCTCCGGCCCTCCGGCCATCAGAGCCTGCCGCTGAGCCTGGCGAGCCGCCCGGCAGCCTCTTCGAGGACCTCGGTCCGTTTGCAAAAGGCGAAGCGAAGCAGGCTCCGGGTCCGTTCGGCTCCTTCCGGATGGCAGAAGACCGGGACCGGTATGGCGGCCACGCCCACCAGTTCGGGAAGCCGCCGGGCCAGGTCCACGGCATCCGTGATGCCAAGGGGCTCGGTATCGACGTTGACGAAGTAGGTCCCCTGCGGGGAAAAAACATTGAACCCTGCCGCCCGCAGCCCTTCGCTGAGGATGTCGCGCTTAGCTTTGAGGGAGGCGGCAATGCCCTCGAAGAAGGAGTCGGGAAAAGCAAGTCCGGCGGCGATGGCCTGCTGAAACGGCGTGCCTGAGCTGTAGGTCAGGAACTGCTTGACGGTGCGCGCGGCGGACACCAGCTTTTCAGGGCCAGTCAGCCAGCCGATCTTCCAACCGGTCAGGGAAAAGGTCTTCCCCGCGGAAGAAATGGTAATGGTCCGCTCCGCGGCAGCGGGCAACGATGCGACCGGGATGTGCCTGGCACCGAACGTGAGGTGTTCATAGACCTCATCCGAGACGATGATGCTGTTGTGCCTGATAGCGAGTTCCACGATCTTCTGCAGCACCTCGCGGGGGAACACGGCGCCGGTAGGATTGTGGGGGTTGTTGAGGAGCACTACCTTCGTGTGTTCCGAGAAGGCAGCCTCCAGGGCTGTCATGTCCGGCATGAAATCAGGAACCAGCAGTGGTGCAGTCACATGGGTTGCGCCGCACAGCCCGATCAGCGCACCGTAGGAATCGTAGAACGGCTCGAGGGTCAACACCTCGTCACCGGGACCGGCGAAGGCGAGGAGTGAGGCGGCGATGGCCTCGGTGGCACCGGTGGTGATGATGACCTCGGTTGCCGGGTCCGGGGAGAGCCCGTAGAAGCGCCGCTGATGTGCCGCTACGGCTTCCCGAAGTTCAGGGACCCCCTTGCCCGGTGCGTACTGGTTTGCCCCGGCGGCGATGGCGGCCCGGGCCGCTTCCCTGATCTCCAGGGGACCATCCTCGTCCGGGAACCCCTGGCCCAGGTTGATGGCACCGGTCTGGACTGCCAGCGTGGTCATTTCTTCAAAAATCGTGACCCCCAGCCCTCCATCGGGGGCCAGGAGATTTGCTCCGAGCGCGGCACGCTGCCAGGGAGCGGTAGCCATGGGGGTGGAAACTTCCCTTGGTGAATGCATCCAGTCATGGTATCCCGGCGCTCCCATGGGGTAGGTTCGGAGCATGAGACGCGCTGTGTGCCCCGGTTCCTTCGACCCCATTCACAACGGCCATCTCGAGGTTATTGCACGCGCTGCCAGCCTGTTTGATGAAGTCATTGTGGCTGTCTCCACCAACCAGGCCAAGAAGTACAGATTCGCGCTGGCTGAACGGCTGGACATGGCCCGGGAAACTCTGGCCTCGCTAAAGGGCATCGTGGTGGAACCGGTAGGTGAGGGCCTGCTCGCCGAGTACTGCCGCCAGCGCGGGGTCTCGGCCATCGTGAAGGGCCTCCGGTCGTCCTCGGACTTTGACTACGAATTGCCCATGGCCACCATGAACCGCCAGCTGAGCGGAGTAGAAACGGTATTCCTGCCCGCGGAGGCCCACTATGTCCACCTGTCCTCCACCCTTATCAAAGAGGTGGCTGGCCTGGGCGGCAACGTGGCCGATTACGTCCCGCGTTCGGTGCAGCGCAGGTTCGCCACCGGCGAGCCTGCGCCGGCCCCGCATCCGAAAGGGTAGGCTTGTCCGGTACTTCGGCGCCGCCGGCTTGCCGGTTTGAGTCCCTGCGGCTCTTCGGGCTAACATGGTACGTCGGTCATATGTTCAACAGGAGTTCTCATTAAAAGAGATGCTGGTTCGCCCTTGGTGTTCGACGTCAAGGATCTCGGGCGCAGCCCGGGAAGCATGCGGACACTGACGGAACATGTACCCGCACCAGGTGACCTTGGTGTGGCGCTCATTGGCGTTCAGGAGGGCTCGGATGTCGAGCTGGACCTGAGGCTTGAGGCCGTACACGAAGGAATTCTGGTATCAGGAACCGTTCTTACCGAGGTAACCGGTGAGTGCGGCCGATGCCTGGATCCCCTTGCGTATGACCTTGAAGTCAATGTGCAGGAACTTTTCTTCTATGAGGGCGTTGAGCTCTCGGACGAAGAAGATGATGAAGAGCAACGTCGAGTCGAGCACGATCTAATCGATCTTGAACCGGTGTTGCGGGACGCAGTGGTGACCGCGCTGCCGTTCCAGCCGGTGTGCCGGGAAGACTGCCAGGGCCTTTGCTCCGAATGCGGAGTTCGCCTGGAAGACGAGCCGGGGCACCACCACGAGGTCACGGATCCTCGCTGGGCTGCCCTAGCTGATTTGGCTAAGCCTGACCGGCAAAATTGATGTGTACGTGTTTGTCTAGAGAGAAATGAGTTAGCCGTGGCTGTTCCCAAGCGGAAAATGTCTCGCTCGAATACCCGCGCCCGCCGCTCCCAGTGGAAGGCGACCGCCCCCCACCTGGTGAAGACCGTAGAGAACGGCCAGGTTACCTACAGCCTGCCGCACCAGGCGAAGGTCGTCACCGACTCGGCCGGCACTGCGCTGTTCCTTGAGTACAAGGGACGCAAGGTCGCGGACGTCTAATCGGCCACTCAGGCTGACATGATGTCTTCAACTGAAGAGCTTCTGAAGCGTCTCGGTGTCTTTATTGACGCCGGGACGCTTCGTCTTGCGCTCACGCACCGTTCCTACGCCTACGAAAACGGCGGCATACCCACCAACGAGCGCCTGGAATTCCTGGGCGACTCCATCCTGGGCTTTTCCGTGACGGACGCACTGTACCGGGACAACCCGGACCTTCCCGAGGGCGACCTGGCAAAGCGGCGCTCTGCCGTGGTCAGCACGCGCGCACTGGCAGGCATCGGACGCAGCCTCGGAATTGGGGACTATATCTACCTTGGCCAGGGCGAAAAGCTCACGCAGGGCAAGAACAAGGCCTCCATCCTCGCTGACACCATGGAAGCGCTGATTGGCGCCACCTATGTGTCCAACGACATTGAAACAGCCCGCCAGCTGGTGATGCGCCTCATCGGACCGCTGCTGAAGGACGCTGCTGCGCTGGGCGCGGGTACCGACTGGAAGACCAGCATCCAGGAACTGGCCGCAAGCCGTCAGCTGGGCGCGATCCACTACGCAGTGGAGGGCTCCGGGCCGGACCACGCCCGGACGTTCACCGCTGTCCTCCACCTGGGCGGGACTGCCTATGGCAAGGGCTCAGGCCATTCCAAGAAGGAAGCCGAGCAGGAAGCCGCCGCCGACGCCTGGCGGGTGCTTTCCGGAACTGCCGCCGGCGCAGCGACACGCAAATCCGCCGGTTCCGTCACCGCCACGTAGCGACGTGCCTGAACTTCCCGAGGTTGAAGTGGTCCGCCGCGGCCTGGTGAGCTGGGTCCGCGGACGGACCATTACCGGCGTCGAGGTCCTCGACCCCCGCTCCATCCGCCGTCACGCACTGGGCGTGGAGGATTTCATCGGGAACCTTGAGGGCGCCACCGTGGCGGACGTTGTCCGCCGCGGCAAGTTCCTTTGGATGCCCCTGGTGGATACTGCCGGCGGTGGCAGGGCCGCCGACGCCCCAGAGTCCCCCCGGCCGAAGGTTGCACTCATGGCCCACCTGGGCATGAGCGGACAGCTCCTGATGCAGGACAGGGAGGTGCCGGATGAAAAACACCTGAAAGTCCGTTTCCGGCTAAGCCCCCGGGACGCCATGCCTGCACAGCTGCGGTTCGTGGACCAACGGATCTTCGGCGGGCTTTTCGTTACAGCGATGGTTCCTACCGACGACGGCGGCCCGGGAGGCCTGGCCGAATCACCCCTGCCGCTGATAGCGGAGGAGGCGTCGCATATCGCCCGGGATCCACTCGACCCCGCCTTCTCCTTCGACCTGTTCTACCGGCGCCTCCGAAGACGCAGGACCGGTCTGAAGCGGGCCCTGCTGGACCAGGGACTGGTGTCCGGCATCGGCAACATCTACGCGGACGAGGCCCTGTGGCGCGCAAAGCTGCACTATGCCAGGGCCACAGACACTTTGCGCCGCGCCGAAGCCGAAAGGGTCCTCGCGAGCGCCAGGGACGTCATGCTTGATGCCCTGGCGGCGGGTGGAACCAGCTTTGACTCGCTCTACGTCAACGTCAACGGCGCCTCCGGATACTTCGACCGTTCCCTGAATGCCTATGGCCGTGCAGGGCAGGCCTGCAAACGGTGTGCCGATGTGGGAATCCAGGCCTCCATCCGGCGGGAGCAGTTCATGAACCGGTCCTCGCACACGTGCCCTGTCTGCCAGCCCCGGCCCCGGAACGGACGATGGTAAGCGAGCGCCGTTAATTTTCGGATTTCTTGAGGAACCGGGGCTGCCCCTGCTGTAAGACTGTGTAGATACAGGCAGTCAGCAGCCCGTGGCAGTGCAGCGCCACCGTCCCTCCAAGGAAAAGGCAGCCGTTGTACATTTCGATGTCGGACCGTAAAGGCGGCCACAAGGACCAGCTGGACAGCACTCCCGCAGCCGCAACCACGGCCTTCCGGCTGTCACCGGTCATTCTGTGGCTGGGCATCGTGAGCATGATGACGGATATCTCTTCGGAGTCGGTGGCCGCCATCCTGCCCCTGTACGTTACGGGTTTCCTGGGTCTTTCCACGATCGCGTTCGGCATCATCGACGGGATTAACCAAGGCGCGAGCGCGATTGTCAGGATCGGCGCCGGCTGGCTCTCGGACCGGACCGGCCACCCCAAGCGCGTGGCTCTTGCCGGGTACGGGCTGTCCATGCTTGCCAGGATCGGATTCCTGTTTGCCGGCGGTTTCTGGGCGCTGGCGGGGATCGTCACCGGGGACAGGATCGGCAAGGGGATCCGGACTGCGCCCCGGGATGCCATGATTTCGGATGCCGCGCAGCCGGAACACCTTGCCCGGTCCTTCGGAGTCCACCGCATGATGGACAATATTGGTGCTGCAGCCGGACCCCTGATTGCTTTCCTGCTCCTGCTGCTGATTCCCAACGGATTCGGCACTGTATTCGTTGTTTCTTTGGCCTTCGCGGTAATCGGCGTTGCCGTCCTGCTGCTCATGGTGCCGGGCCGGACCCCCGGGCGGCGGAAGCAGGAAGCTGCACCGGCCAGGCCCAGGTTCCGCTGGGCCGACCTGAAATGGTCACGGCTTAAAGAGCAGGGCCTGACCCGCTTGGTACTGGCGGCAGGACTCCTCGGGCTGCTGACCATCGGGGACGGCTTTGTTTACCTCCTGCTGCAGGACCGTGAGGCATTTGCCGTCCAGTGGTTCCCCCTGCTTTATGTCGGCACCAATGCCGCTTTCCTGGCGTTCGCGGTTCCGCTCGGCCGCCTTGCGGACCGGTGGGGCCGGGTGCCGGTATTTCTTGCCGGCCATCTGGCGCTCCTGGCTTCCTATGTGCTGGCAGTGGTGCCGGCGGGCGGGACAGCCGCCACCCTGGGTTGCCTGCTCCTGCTCGGGTTCTTCTATGCCGCCACGGATGGGGTGCTGGCTGCGCTGGTCAGCCAGGTGGCAGCACGGGAACACCTGGGTGCCGCCCTTGGAACGGCGCAGACGGTAGTCGCGCTGAGCAGGATGGCATCCGCCGCCGGCTTCGGCGTGCTCTGGTATGCGGCGGGCTCCGGAGTGGCAGTGGCGTGTGTCGCGCTGCTCCTGGCCCCCGCGGTGGCGTCGGCCGCCTTCCTGCTCCGCGGTGCCGCAGCCGGGGCGGCAATGCCATGAGCTTTGGAGCAACCGCCGCGCGGGGCCGCCTGCTGCTCCTGCTTGTGGTGGTGGTCTTCACCCTGGCGGCCGCCGGGGTGTATGGCGTTTCATCGTTTCAGCAGGCCAGAAGCAGCCAGGAGGCAGCGTCCATGGTGGAGACTGCAACGGCGGATGCCCTGCCCGCAGAGCCTTTCATCATTTTCCAGAACACCGCCCCGGGACAGGGAAACGGGCAGGCAGCATTTGTGGATCTGGCCGATCCCTCCGGCATCCGGTCCCTCACGGGACTGATGTGTGACCGTGTGTACGGAACAAGGCAGCTTGTCAGCTGCCTTGCCACCAGGAACGAGGTTCCCACGAGGTTCGAGGCGGTGGCTTACAGCTCCTCGCTGCAGCCGCAACAGTCATGGGTACTCGCCGGCAGCCCCAGCCGGACACGGGTGAGCCCCGACGGTTCGCTGCTGGCCTCCACCGTGTTCGTCACCGGCCACTCCTATACGTCCGCCTGGTTCTCCACCGAGACAATAATCCGTGGAACCGACGGCACCGATTACGGAAACCTGGAGCAGTTCGCACTGCTGTCCGGAGGAAACCGGATAGCGGCAACGGACGGGAACATCTGGGGCGTGACCTTCGTGCCCGGGCACCCCACCGAGTTCTACGCCACAGCATCGTCAGGGGAGAGCGTCTGGCTCGTGAAAGGCAACCTCACAGAACAGACCCTGACCGTCGTCGCTTCCGGCGTGGAGTGTCCGTCCATCTCCCCGGACGGCAAAAGGATCGCCTTCAAGAAGAGTGCCACCGGAAAGGCGGTGGGGATGCGCCATCCCGCAGTCCTGGACATCGCCACCGGCTCCGTGACTGTCCTGACCGAGCAGCGGAACGTCGACGACCAGATTGAGTGGCTGGACAACAGCACAGTGCTCTACGGCATGCCACGGGACGAAGCCAGCCTCGACAGTGACATCTGGAAACTCTCCATCGAAGCCGGGTCGGCCCCGGAACTGTTCATCCAGCATGCCTGGTCGCCCGCCGTGGTGCGCTGACCCAGGGTAGCCCCTGGGGCACGGGTAAAGCTGCCTGACAGGGCACAGTCGCCCGGAATGGCGGGACTTCCGCCGGCAACCCAGTAGATTTAGGAAGCGAAGCACCCGCCTCAGCCACCCAGGAGATCCGAAAAACCTTGCACCTCAAAAGCCTGACCGTACGGGGGTTCAAGTCGTTCGCGTCCGCCACCACCTTCAATTTCGAACCCGGCGTTACTGCCGTGGTGGGTCCCAACGGCTCGGGGAAGTCCAACGTGGTAGACGCCCTCGCCTGGGTGATGGGCGAGCAGGGCGCCAAAACCCTCCGCGGCGGCAAGATGGAGGATGTCATCTTCGCCGGTACGTCCGGCCGGCCGCCCCTGGGCCGCGCCCACGTCGCGCTGACCATCGACAACAGTGACGGTGCCCTGCCCATCGAATACAGCGAAGTGACGATTTCGCGGACCCTCTTCCGCGCGGGCGGATCGGAATACGCCATCAACGGCGCCGGCTGCCGGCTGCTCGACATCCAGGAACTGCTGTCCGATTCGGGCCTCGGCAGGGAGATGCACGTCATTGTCGGCCAGGGCCAGCTGGACCGCGTCCTGCATGCCACCCCGGAGGAGCGCCGCGGCTTCATAGAGGAAGCCGCAGGCATCCTGAAGCACCGCCGCCGCAAGGAAAGGACCGTGCGCAAGCTGGAGGCCATGCAGGCCAACCTGCAGCGCCTCACCGACCTCACCGGCGAGATCCGACGGCAACTGACGCCGCTGGGCAAGCAGGCCGAAGTGGCGCGCCGCGCCCAGCGCGTCCAGTTCGATGTCCGGGACGCCCGCGCACGCCTGCTCGCGGATGACCTCGTCCAGGTGCAGCTCGCACTGGAAAAGGACGTCGCGGACGAAGCTGCCCTGAAGGAACGCCGTGCCTTTGCCGGCCAGCAGCTGGAGGTCGGCCGCCGGCAGCAGGCCGGGCTGGAGCAACTCGCGGCCGAGGCAACCCCCGAGCTGAACGCGGCCAGGGATACGTGGTACCGGTTGTCGGCCACCAGGGAGCGCCTTCGCTCCCTGGGCTTGCTGGCGCAGGAACGCTACCGCCTCCTCGGCTCCGTGGAGCCGCCGGCGGCCGGCCGGGATCCGGAACAGCTGGAACGCCAGGCGGCCAGGATTCGTGAGGAGCTTGCCGAACTGGAGCGAGTCATTCTGCAACGGCAAAGCGCCCTTGAAAAAGCCAGTGCGGCAAAAGCCGAGGCAGAGCGCGAGGCGCTCGCCGAGGACAAACGCCTGACGGCGGAACTCAGGGCAGCCGCTGACCGGCGGGAAGGACTGGCCAGGCTGGCGGGGCAGGTGGCCGCGGCGAGGTCGCGGGTGGAGTCCGCCCATGCCGAACTGGGCCGGCTGCGCCAATCACTGACGGCCGGTACTGAACGCCGCGCCCGCGCGCAGGCTGAGTTCACGGCGCTGGAAAACCAGGTGGCAGGCGTGGAGGCGGGGGAGGAGTCCCTCGACGCCGATTATGAGGCCGCCAGCGAGGCTTTGGACACCGTGGTGCAGGAGATTGCCGGCCTCCAGCAGGCCGTAGGCGAAGGACTCCGGAAACGCGACGCGCTGTCAGCAAGGCTCGATGCATTGAAGCTGGGCCTCGAGCGGAAAGACGGAGCAAGGCACGCGCTGCAGTCAGGCCTTGACGGAATACTGGGCACACTGGCAGCAGGACTAACGGTGGAAGCAGGCTTTGAACCGGCCATAGCTGCAGCCTTGGGTGAGGCCTCAGAGGCAGTCCTGGTCAAGGATGCCGGGACTGCCGCTGCCGTGCTTCAGCTGCTCAAGGATGACGACGCCGGCCGCGCGGCGCTGCTGCCCTCCTCGGCTTCGGGGGCGGAGGCTGCACCGGAAGGCAATGCCGCCGCCCTCCCCGCCGGTGCCAGCTGGGCCACCGACCTTGTCAGCTGCGAGGACCCCTACGCCCCGCTGGTTGCGCACCTCCTGTCCGGGGCCGCCGTCGTCCCGGACATCCAGGCAGCGGCCGCCCTGGTGGCCCGGCACCCGGAGCTGACGGCGGTCACCGGCTCCGGCGACGTCTTCACCGCGGTGTCAGTCACTGGCGGTTCGGCAAAGGCACCGTCACTCCTCGAGGTGCAGGCCGCAGTGGACGATGCCGAGAGCCGGCTCGCCGAGGTCAGGGCGGGGCTGGAGCGGAACCGGTTCGCCCTTGCCGGCGCGGAGGCAAGACGCGCCGCAGCCCAGGAACAGGCAGACGCTGCACTGGAGAGGCTGCATGAGTCTGACGCCAGGCTGGCCGCCGTCGCAGAACGGCTGGGCCACCTGAACTCCGTGCTCCGCAGCGCCGTCGGCGAAAGCGAACGCCTGGCGGCATCCCTGGCCAAGGCCGAGGCCAACGTCGCGGCAGAGGAGGAAGCCCTCGCCGCTGTGGCGGCACGCCTGGCGGCAGCCCAGGAAGCACCGCTGGAAGAGGAGCCCTCCACCCAGCACCGCGACCGCCTCGCCCAGGCCGCCTCCCAGGCACGGACCGCCGAGGTGGAAGCGCGCCTCTCACTCCGCAGCGCCGAGGAACAGCTGGCGGCCATCCGGAACCGGGCCACATCACTGGAGCGCGCCGCCGCCACCGAGCGCCGCGCCCGGGAGGAAGCCGCCCAACGCGCCCGACTGCGCCGCATGCAGGCGCGCCGCGCAGCTGCGGTATCCGCCGCCGTGAAACAGGCCCTGCAGTACCTGGACGTGTCCGTGGACGCCGCAAGACATGAACGGGACCTGGCTGAAGAAAACCGGGAGAAACGGGACCAGGCGCTCGCGGAGGCCAGGAGCGCCAACGATCTGCTGGCCCGGGAAGTTGCCGACCTCACGGACAACGTCCACCGCGACGAGCTTGCCCGGGCCCAGCAAAGGGCCCGGATCGAAGCCCTTGAAACCCGCTCCATCGATGAACTGGGAATCACCCCCGATGCCCTGGTGGCCGAATATGGGCCGGACGTTCCGGTTCCGGTCCCGGCCGAAGACAGCGGCGACAAGTGGGCAGCGCTTCGCGCCCCGGTGGATGAGGCCGGAGCGGAGATCGCGGAGGGCAAGCCCTATGTCCGCGCCGAGCAGGAGAAACGGCTCCGGAAGGCCGAACGGGACCTCGCCGGCCTGGGCCGGGTGAACCCGCTGGCGCTGGAGGAATTCGCGGCCCTCGAGGAGCGCCACCAGTTCCTCAGCACGCAGCTGGAGGACCTGAAGGCCAGCCGGAAGGATCTGCTGGACATCATCAAGGAGGTGGATGACCGCGTCCAGCGTGTTTTCACCGAAGCCTTCGAGGACACGCAAGCGCAGTTTGTCCGGGTGTTCGAGCGGCTGTTTCCCGGCGGGGAGGGGCGGCTTGTCCTCACCGACCCCTCGGACATGCTGACCACCGGCATCGAGGTGGAGGCGCGCCCTGCCGGCAAGAAAATCAAACGTCTTTCACTTCTCTCCGGCGGGGAGCGCTCACTGACCGCGGTGGCCCTGCTTGTTGCGATCTTCAAGGCCAGGCCCTCGCCGTTCTATGTCATGGATGAGGTGGAAGCCGCCCTGGACGACACCAACCTGGGCCGTTTGATCACCATCTTCGAAGAACTCCGGGAATCCAGCCAGCTCATTGTGATCACCCACCAAAAACGGACCATGGAGGTGGCCGACGCATTGTATGGAGTCACCATGCGTGGTGACGGCGTATCCACCGTGATCAGCCAGCGGCTGGGAGCCGACGTCTAAGGCACGGCCGCACAGCTGCGTAACGGCAGGTCAAGCGCTCTCCGGCCTCCGGGCGGCCTCCGGCGTTTGTGAGAAGCTAGGGGAGTGAATGACATCCTTCCCATAATTCTGTCCATCCTTGCTGCCCTGGTGGTTGTCGGCGGGCTGATTCCGGTCCTGGTGAAGACCCGGAGGAACATCACCCGGTACCCCGGCACCCGTGATGCCAATGATCCGGAGATGCCGCGGGGCGGCAGCACGGCGGTGGCTGACCGGCCTGAGGCGGCAGACCGGACGGTGCCGGCCCCTGTGGACCTCGAAGGGCTGGAGACCACTGAGGTCCCGGACAACGCCGCCGGCCTGGAAGTCATCCCGGTAGAAACCCCGCTGCCCGTGGCCGGGCGCCTGGTCCGCCTGCGTGAGCGGCTGGTACGGTCCAACAACATCATGGGCAAGGGGCTGCTGGCGCTGCTGTCCGGCGACAGGATCGACGAGGATGTCTGGGACGAAGTGGAGGAAACCCTCCTCCTGGCTGACCTCGGCACCGAACCCACCATGCAGCTGGTGGACTCGCTGCGTGAACGGGTTAAAGTGCTGGGCACCCGCACCCCGGAACAGGTCAAGGAGCTGCTCCGCGAGGAACTCATCAAGCTCGTGGACCCCACCATGGACCGCAGCCTCAACGTGCAGCGCCACGCCGACAAGCCGGCAGTCATGATGGTGGTGGGCGTCAACGGCGTGGGCAAGACCACCACGGTTGGCAAGCTCGCCCGGGTCCTGGTGGCCGAGGACAAGGACGTCCTGCTCGGAGCAGCGGACACGTTCCGTGCCGCCGCCGCAGAGCAGCTCGCCACCTGGGGCCAGCGCGTGGGTGTTCCCACCGTCAAGTCGGACATCGATGGCGCCGATCCCGCCTCCGTAGCTTATGAAGCCGTCAAGGCCGGCATCGACCAGGAAGTCGATGTGGTCATGATCGACACCGCCGGGCGGCTCCAGAACAAGGTGGGTCTCATGGACGAGCTCGGCAAGGTCAAGCGAGTCGTGGAGAAGCTCGCCGAGGTGGACGAGGTGCTCCTGGTGCTCGATGCCACCACCGGCCAGAACGGCCTGAACCAGGCCAGGGTCTTCTCGGAAGTCGTGAACATCACCGGAATCGTCCTCACCAAGCTGGACGGAACCGCCAAGGGCGGCATCGTCGTCGCCATCCAAAAAACGCTGGGCGTTCCGGTGAAGCTGATCGGCCTGGGTGAAGGCGCCGACGACCTCGCCCCCTTCGAAGCCGAAGGCTTCGTCGACGCACTCCTGAACTGACCCGTATCAAGAAGCCATGAAAAACGGCGGCCGCTCCCACGGGGGCGGGCGCCGTTGGTCAGTGGGCGGGGTCCACGGTCAGGACTTTACTGTCCGCAGCGTTTCCCTGGTGGTGAGCCAGCTGGCTGCCGCCACCACCATGATGCCGCCCGTGACACCGAAGGCCCAGCCGTAGCCCAACTGGTCAGCGAGCACACCAGCCAGGACCGGCCCAACGATCGCTCCGACGTCGGAGGTCATCTGGTACACGGCCAGGACCTTGCCGCCGGAGCGCCCGCTGCCGATGACATCGGCCACCGCGGCCTGCTGGGCAGGGCCGAAAAGGCCTGATCCGACGCCGGCCAGTGCTGACGCTGCCAGGAACCAGCCCAGCCCGGGCGTGAAGCCAATGGCGGCCGTGGCGGCTCCGGCCACCAGCAGCCCGGCGATCATCATGGGTCTGCGGCCCAGGGTGTCTGCCAGCCGGCCGGAGAAGGTAAGGGCTGCAGCGTTGCCGGCAGCAAAGACAGCCAACGCAAAGCCTGCCGCTTCAGGTCCTGAACCCAGGGCGGCGACGGCGAACAGCGGAACCGTGGCCATCCGGACACCAAAAGTCGCCCATCCGTTCACGAAGCTGGACAGCAGGGCTGTCCTGTACGCACGTTCGCCAAGGGCTTCGGCCAGGGGCATGTCGGGTGCGCGGTCCTGCCGCGGTCCGCTGCCCTGGCGCTGATGGCTCAGCTGGGTCTGGACCACGACGGCGGCCACCACCAGCGCCGCCGCGTAGGCCAGGAAGGGAACCCGCAGACCGAAGCCGGCCAGCAGCCCGCCCACGATAGGGCCGCAGACGTTTCCGACGAGGAAAGCCGACGCATAGGCTCCGGAAACGCGCCCCCTGCTCTCAGGCGGAGCGAGGCGCACCACCAGCGCCATCGACGCCACGGTGAACATCACCGAACCGGCTCCGCCAAGGCCACGGAAGAGCAGCAGCTGCCAGTAATCCTGGGCGAAGGCGCAGGCAGCCGTGGAGGCGGACACGATCAGCAGGCCACTGACGTAGACGGGGCGTTCACCGAGCCGGCCGATCAAGGCTCCGCCCGCCGGGGCAAAGACGAGGCGCATGAACGCGAAGATCGCCACAATCACGGACGCTTCGGTGTTTCCCACACCAAAGGTTGTGGCGAACTGTGGCAACACGGGCGCAACAAGCCCGAATCCGAGGGCAATCAGGAAGGCCGCCGCCAGCATCACCTTGATATCGCGCGGGAGCTTCTGCCTGTCCCGCCGCAGCATCGAAAGAATCCTTGAGGTGGCGCGGCTTACGCGGGGTCCTGCCGTCATGGTCGAGTGGTCCTTGCATACGGGTGCGCCGGGCATCGGCGGGGGAGGGGAAACATAACCGTAACAAGCCGGATATGCACCATTTACTTCCTAGAGGTTGTTGTAACAGCCACGCAATCTAAAACCTTCGTGGGCGAAACACGGCGCCGACACACTTTTTACAGGACGCAAAAGGCGTTGGCAGGCGGATCATCTCCGCAGTTTCGATCAGGAAGGACGTGCACCATGGAACTTACCGCAGGTCACGTATGGATCATGGTGTCGGCGGCGCTTGTGCTGCTCATGACACCGGGTCTGGCATTTTTCTACGGCGGCATGACCCGGGCCAAAGCCGCGCTGAACATGATGATGATGAGCTTCATCTCCATTGGCATGGTGGGAGTTGTCTGGGTTCTATGGGGCGCTTCCATGAGCTCCGGTGAGGGCTTCCTGCAGATCGTCGGCAACCCGTTCGCCACGTTCGGACTGGAAGGCATCGACACCCCTGACGGGCTGATCAAGGTCGGCTACGCCGCCACCTTCGCCATCATCACCGTCGCCCTGATCAGCGGCGCCATCGCGGACCGAGCCAAGTTCGGCGCCTGGAGCGTCTTCGTGCCCGTCTGGGTCACGCTGGTCTACTGCCCCCTGGCATACATGGTGTGGGGCGGCGGACTCTTCGGTCCCGAAGGCGCAGTGGGTCAGGCCCTCGGCCCGGCCATCGACTTCGCAGGCGGCACCGTTGTCCACATCAACGCCGGCGTTGCAGCACTGGTCCTGGTCCTGATCATCGGCAACCGCAAGGGCTTCGGAAAGGACCCGAACCACCGCCCGCACAACATCCCGTTCGTGATGCTCGGCGCAGCCATCCTGTGGTTCGGCTGGTTCGGCTTCAACGGCGGCGCTGCCGCCACCGCGGAACAGGGCGGCCTGATCTGGGTGAACACCCTCGCCGCCCCCGCTGCCGCAATGCTCGGCTGGCTCGTGACCGAGCGAATCCGCGACGGCCACCCCACCTCGCTGGGTGCAGCCTCCGGTGTCGTTGCCGGCCTCGTCGCCATCACCCCCGCCTGCGCCAACGTCAGCCCGGTCGCAGCACTTGGCCTCGGCGTCGTGGCAGGCGTGGCCTCCGCCCTGGCCGTGGGCCTGAAGTTCCGCTGGGGCTTCGATGACTCACTGGACGTCGTGGGCGTACACCTTGTCTCCGGCATCATCGGCACCGTGGCACTGGGCTTCATCGCACTGCCTGCCGACGGTGTGGGCGGCGGCCTCTTCTACGGCGGCGGCATGGCCCAGATGTGGGCACAGCTCGCAGCCGCCGGCATCGCCATCGCCTACTCGGCCATCCTGACGGCGATCATCGCCCTGGCCATCCACAAGACCATGGGCTTCCGGGTCTCGCAGGAACAGGAGACGGTGGGTGTGGACCTCAGCCTCCACGCCGAGACCGCCTACGAGTTCGGCGTCGGCGGCCACGGCGGGAGCTTCCAGCCGCTGCACGACATGATCACGGGCAAGACCCAGACAGACAACGCGCAGGCTTCCGCAGCAACAGCGGATGCGCAGAAGACTGAATCAGCAACAGGCAAGGAAAGCGTGGGGGCATGAAACTGATTACTGCGATCGTCAGGCCGGAAAAGCTCGAAGCCATCCGGGAAGGACTGGAGGCCTATGGCGTGCAGGGTCTGACGGTCAGCGCGGCCAGCGGCTACGGCCGGCAGCGCGGCTACACGGAGGTCTATCGCGGTGCGGAGTACAACGTGGACCTGCTGCCGAAGATCCGGGTCGAGGTCCTGGCCACGGACGAACAGGCCGACGACATCCTGGACGTCATCATCGCCAGCTCGAATACGGGCAGGGCCGGGGACGGCAAGGTCTGGACCGTCGACGTCTCCGAGGCGGTTCGCGTCCGCACCGGCGAACGCGGCGTCGCAGCCATCTAGGGCAGCCACACAAGACAACAACAGCAGGGCGGGCAGGAAAACCGGACGGTTTCCTGCCCGCCCTGCTGTTGTCCCGCTTAGTCCCTTGCTGCAGTGGTGGGCCAGCCGGCGGGACCTGCAGAGCCGGCGTCGTACTCCTCCAACGGCACCGCATCCTGCTGCCAGGCCTTCAGCACGGGCTCGACAATCCGCCAGCATTCCTCCGCCGTGTCGCCGCGGACGGACAGCAGCGGGTCGCCCGCCAGCACGCCTTCAAGGACCTCACCGTAGGGGAGGAGTTCGGATGCGCTCAGCTCCGCATCCAGCGTTACCCGGCCCAGGCTGAAGATGTTGCCCGGCCCGTTGACATCGACGTCGAAGGCCAGGGTGTCCGGCCCGAAGCCGATCCGGAGCTGGTTGGGTGCGTCGACCCCGGTGAAACCCTGCGGCAGGTGGGGGACCGGGCGGAAGGTCACCACGGCTTCCTTGCGTTTCACACCCAGCGCCTTGCCGGACCGCAGGATGAACGGCACGCCTTTCCAGCGCCAGTTATCGATGTTCACCTGCACCTCGGCGAGGGTCTCGGTTTCCCGCGCCGCGTCCACGCCTTCCTCCCGGGCGTAGTCCGGAACAACCTTCCCGCCCACCTGGCCGGTTGTGTAGCGTGCCCTGCGGGTGGACCCGGAATACGGGGGCCGGACGCTGCTCGCGCGCAGCACTGTGGAAACGGCATCGCGCAGGTCACGTTCACCAATGCTTGCAGGAGGCTCGATGGCCATCAGTGCCATGATCTGCAGGAGGTGGCTCTGGATCATGTCCCGCAGGGCACCGGCAGCGTCGTAATATCGTGCCCGGCCTTCCAGCGCCAGGTCCTCGTCAAAGATGATTTCCACTTTTTCCACGTGCTGCCGGTTCCACACCGGTTCCAGGAAGTTATTCGCGAAGCGCAGGCCCAGGATGTTCAGCACCGTGGCCTTGCCCAGGAAGTGGTCCACGCGGTGGATGTGGTCTTCGGGGACCAGCCGGACCAGGGTCTGGTTCAGGGACCGGGCAGATTCCTCGCTGGAACCGAAGGGTTTTTCCATCACCAGCCGGGTGCCCGCCGGGACCTGCCCGGGCCGGAGGGACTCGCAGGCGAGCTGGCTGATCCGGGGCGGCAGCGCGAAGTAGACGGCGGTGGGGCCATCGAGGGTGGAAAGCAGCGACGCGAGGGCGCCCTCGGCGGTGACATCCAGCTGGTGGTACACCGTTTCCTTTTCGAGGGCCTGGAGGGCCTCCTTCCACTCGGGGCCCGCGGCCCCTGCCGCCCCTGCGAAGGACGCCTGCACCCGCTCCCGCCACTGCTCAGGAGTCCAGGGATCGGAGCCTGCTCCGACAAGCTGCAGCCCTGCCGCCCGGCCCTTGGCCACCAGCCGGGCAAGGCCTGGGAGCAGCAGCCGGCCGGTAAGGTCTCCTGAGGCGCCAAGGATGAGCAGGGTTCTTACAGTTGGTTGGCTCGTCATTTTGCCAGCATGCCACCTTCAGGTCCCGACTTGGTACCCTAGATAGTCGAGTCCCGATCATCCACTGAAAGAAGTGCACGTCGCGTGTTCAATTCACTCTCTGACCGGTTGACAGCAACCTTTAGGAATCTCCGCGGAAAAGGACGCCTCACCGAGGCCGATGTTGATGCAACAGTCCGCGAGATCCGCCGTGCCCTTCTGGACGCCGACGTTGCCGTACCAGTAGTCCGTGAGTTCACCGGCCGGGTCCGGGAACGGGCACTCGGTGCCGAGGTTTCGGGTGCACTGAACCCGAGCCAGCAGATCGTGAAGATCGTTAATGAGGAACTCGTGGAGATTCTCGGCGGCGAAACCCGCCGGATCCGCCTGGCCAAGAGCGGCCCCACCATCATTATGCTGGCCGGTCTCCAGGGTGCCGGTAAGACCACCCTCGCCGGCAAGCTGTCCAAATGGCTCAAGGCCCAGGGCCACAGCCCCATGCTGGTGGCGTGCGACCTCCAGCGCCCCAACGCCGTCACCCAGCTCCAGGTGGTGGGCCAGCGCGCCAAGGTGCCGGTGTTCGCGCCCCACCCCGGTGCCACGTCCACCGAGCTCGACCAGCCCGCAGGCGATCCTGTAGCCGTTGCACGTGCCGGTGTGGAGGAAGCCCGGCAGAAGCTGCACGATGTCGTGATCGTTGACACCGCTGGCCGCCTGGGCGTGGATACGGACATGATGGAGCAGGCGCGCCAGATCCGCCGCGCCATCGTTCCCAACGAGGTCCTGTTCGTCATCGACTCGATGATTGGCCAGGACGCCGTGAACACGGCGCTTGCCTTCGATGAGGGCGTCAACTTCACAGGCATCGTCCTGTCAAAGCTCGACGGCGACGCCCGCGGCGGTGCCGCCCTCTCGGTCGCGTCGGTCACCGGAAAGCCGGTCATGTTTGCGTCCACCGGCGAAGGCCTGGACGACTTCGAACTCTTCCACCCGGACCGGATGGCTTCGCGCATCCTGGACATGGGTGACGTCCTCACCCTGATCGAGCAGGCGGAGAAGTCCTGGGACAAGGACGAGGCAGCCCGGATGGCGAAGAAATTCGCTGACCAGGAGGACTTCACCCTCGAGGACTTCCTTGCCCAGATGCAGCAGATCCGCAACATGGGGTCCATGAAGAAGATGCTCATGATGATGCCGGGTGCGCAGAACATCCGCCAGCAGCTGGAGCAGTTCGACGAGCGCGAGATTGACCGCGTGGAGGCCATTGTGCGGTCCATGACCCCGCACGAGCGCGTGGCTCCCAAGATCATCAACGGTTCACGCCGTGCGCGCATCGCCCGCGGTTCCGGAGTCCACGTGTCCGAGGTCAACGGCCTGCTGGAGCGCTTTGCCCAGGCCCAGAAGATGATGAAGAAGATGGCCCAGGGCGGCATGCCGGGGATGCCCGGAATGCCGGGGCTGCCCGGTGCCGGCGGCGGGGCCCGGAAGAACGCCAAGAACGCGCCCAAGAAGAAGGCCAAGTCCGGCAACCCGGCCAAGGCTGCCCAGGAGCGCAAGGAAGCCGAGGCCCGCCGGGCCAACGCTGCCAAGGCGCTTCCCACCGGAGCAGCCTTTGGCCAGCAGCCGGGTGATTTCGATCCTTCCCAGCTGAACCTGCCCAAGGGCTTCGACAAGTTCCTGGGCAAGTAACGCTTCCCCGGCCAGGCAGCAGCAGGTGTCGTTTTGAGTGTTCATAACGACACCAGCTGCTGCTCACTTGGGATGTCGTTGCCGTGGAATAGGGTTGGGTCATGTTCAAGCAGAGGGTAGTGTTCGTGCACGGCGCGGGCAGCTTCGGTGCTGCGGCATGGCCCCGGCAGCATGGCATGGCCTTGTCCTACGACGCCCTGTTCCTGCGCCGGCATGGATACGATCCCACGGCTGAACCCGTCGAATCCTCCTTCGGGGAGGATGCCCGCATCCTGCTGCGGTCCCTAGCCGATGACGGCCGCGGCGTCGCCGGCGGGCACGTTGTGGCACATTCCCAGGGCGCCATCGCAGCGATGATGGCCGCCGTCGAACGTCCCGATCTGGTCTACTCGCTGACGCTGGTGGAACCGGCCTGCCTTTCACTGACCGCCGAACTGCCCGCCACGTCGGCACATATCGGGCTGATGCAGCCCCTGTTCGCCGTCAGGCACCAGCTCAATGACGAGGACTTCCAGCGGGAATTCGTCCGCAGGGTCTACGCCACCGATCTTCAGCAGCCGGTCACGGCGGAGGAGAAGCGCTCTGCCAGGCGGCTGCGGCTGCAGGCCCCTTTTTGGGAAGCTCCGCTGCACATCGTGCCCGGGGTGCCGACGCTCGTCCTGACCGGCGGCTGGGAACCCCTGTATGAGGAGATCGCCGGCTACCTCCGGGAAACCGGGGCCCTTCACCGCACTGCCACCGGCGGGCACCGGCCCCATGACTCCGTCGAGGGGGACCGCATCATCCGGTCCTTCATCAGCGATGCCAGCCGGGTGCAGGCACGCGCGTCCTGACTCTCCCTCCCCGGGTGTAGCCCCGTCCGGCCGGCCCCCAATTGCCAGCCGGACGGGTGCCTGCAGGGGCCGCTAACGCGGTCCTTCCATGGGAACGGCAGGCTCCGGCAAGTAGACCTTGCCTCCGGCTGCCAGGAACTCCTCGCTCTTTCCCTTCATGCCCGCGGCCGCTTCCGCCAGGGCTGTCTGTGATCGGGCTGACCCGTATTCGTCCCGGATGTCCTGGCTGATGCGCATCGAGCAGAACTTCGGCCCGCACATCGAGCAGAAGTGCGCGGTCTTGGCCGGCTCGGCGGGCAGGGTCTCGTCGTGGAACGCCTCAGCCGTTACCGGATCCAGGGACAGGGCGAACTGGTCACGCCAGCGGAACTCGAAGCGTGCCTTGGACAGGGCGTCGTCGCGCTCGTGCGCTCCCGCGTGGCCCTTGGCGAGATCTGCCGCATGCGCGGCAATCTTGTAGGTGATGACGCCGGTCTTTACGTCATCCTTGTTGGGAAGGCCAAGGTGTTCCTTCGGCGTGACGTAGCACAGCATGGCCGTGCCGTACCGGGCAATTTCCGTAGCTCCGATGGCCGAGGTGATGTGGTCGTAGCCCGGCGCGACGTCCGTAACCAGAGGCCCAAGCGTGTAGAAAGGCGCACCTTTGCACAGTTCCTGCTGGCGCTCCACGTTTTCCCGGACAAGGTGGAAGGGAATGTGCCCGGGGCCCTCCACCATCACCTGCACATCGTATTTCCAGGCACGTGCGGTCAGCTCCGCCAGCGTGTCCAGTTCCGCGAACTGGGCTGCGTCGTTGGCATCCGCTGTTGAACCCGGCCGCAGTCCGTCGCCGAGGGAAAACGCCACGTCGTACTTGGCGAAGATTTCGCAGAGCTCGTCGAAGTGCGTGTACAGGAAGTTTTCCTGGTGGTGGGCCAGGCACCAGCCGGCCATGATGGAACCGCCGCGCGAGACGATGCCCGTAACCCGGTGCGCGGTGAGCGGCACATACCGCAGCAGGACCCCGGCGTGGATGGTCATGTAGTCCACACCCTGCTCGCACTGCTCAATGACGGTATCCCGGAACACTTCCCAGGTCAGCTCGTTGGTTTGGCCGTTAACCTTTTCCAGCGCCTGGTAAATCGGAACAGTCCCGATCGGGACGGGGGAGTTGCGAATGATCCACTCCCTGGTGGTGTGGATGTCATCGCCGGTGGACAGGTCCATCACGGTGTCAGCGCCCCACTGGGTGGCCCACTGCAGCTTGTCCACCTCTTCGGCTATGGAGCTGGTGACGGCCGAGTTGCCGATGTTCGCGTTGATCTTGACCAGGAAGGCCTTGCCGATGATCATCGGTTCCGACTCAGGGTGGTTGATGTTGCTGGGGATGATGGCCCGGCCTGCGGCCACTTCGCTGCGGACGAGTTCCACACTGCAGTTCTCCCGCAGTGCCACGAAACGCATCTCGGGGGTGATGATGCCTTGCCGGGCATAGTGCATCTGCGTCACAGTCTTACCTTCGACGGCGCGGCGGAGCACCGGCAGCGCCCCCTTCCACTCAGCTGATGCTGCGCCGCGGCGGACGGCCGAGCGGCCGTCGTCGAGCAGGTTCCGCTCCCGGCCGCCGTACGCCTCGGTGTCCCCCCGCTCTACGATCCACCCGGAGCGGAAGGGGCTGAGGCCGTGGACAGGGTCGCTGCCCGGACCTGCCGTGCGGTAGGTCCGGAAGGGGGCGTTCGCCTCACCGTTGGGGGAGGGCTCCAAGGCAATTTCGGTCACTGGAACCCGGATGCCGGACTCCGCATCCTCGACGAAGGCCAGCGAATGGGATTTCAGCGACTGTGTGAATGGCTGCGCCCGGGCAGCCCCGGACCGGGCACTGCGGGCCTGATTTTGGGCAGGGTAGAGCCGTTCTTTTGGTGTACTCAAGGAATACTCACTTCCTTCGCCGGCATTACCCGGACAGGTTCGACGGTCGCAGGCTGCCTCAGCCCGATCTCAGCCCCTGCAGGGGCACCCGTGTGGTCAGGAACGAAGCTACCACAGCGCCCTGGCGGGTGAAAGGAAAAACGGTTGTCATATTGCGGTGCTAGCCTGACGGGCGAGGAAGAAGGGGTGCGCATGCCGGAAGTCATCGGGTTCACCGGGGCGGTTCTGACCGGGCCCCACCGTGAGCAGCAAGGGCTCTGGTCAGTTGACGGAACGCTGACATTCACCCGCCCGCAGCAGGAGCCCGACGTGCTTTTGGACGGCTGGGTGCTGCCGGGCTTCGTGGACGCACACTGCCACATCGGCCTCGGTCCGGGCGGTCCGGTTGATCCTGCCGTTGCCGAAGAACAGGCCCGGACAGATCTTGCAGCCGGCACCCTGCTGGTCCGCGACGCGGGGTCCCCTGCGGATACACGATGGCTGCAGGGCCGCAGCGGCGTCCCGGTGATCATCCGCGCCGGCCGGCACGTTGCACGCACCCGCCGGTACCTCCGCGGGTTTGCGGACGAGGTTGAACCCGACGGCCTGGTGGAAGCCATCAGGAAGCAGGCCCGGGCCGGTGACGGCTGGGTCAAACTCGTTGCCGACTGGATTGACCGGGGCGCCGGCGACCTGGCGCCCTCCTTTCCGGCCGCCGTCGTCCGTGATGCCGTGCAGGCAGCCCACGACGAGGGCGCGCGGGTTACGGCGCACTGCTTTGCCGAAGAGACGCTCGACGACATGCTGGATGCCGGGATCGACTGCGTGGAGCACGCCACCGGACTGCTGCCACGGCATCTTGCCCGGTTCGTGGAGCAGCAAGTACCGATTGTGCCCACCCTGATCAATATCGCCACCTTCCCGGACATTGCCGCCCGGGCAGAACTAAAGTTTCCGCGGTACGCGGCGCATATGCGGTCGCTGTGGCAACGGCGGGCGGAGCGGGTGCTCGAGGCGTACGAGGCAGGGGTGCGGATCTATGCCGGTACCGATGCCGGCAGCGTCATCCGGCACGGCAGGATTGCCCACGAAATCCTGGCCCTGCATGCAGCAGGACTGCCCATGCCAGCGGCGCTTGACGCAGCCGCCTGGAGTGCGCGGACGTGGCTGGGGGCAGCGGGAATCCGGGAGGGAGCGCCCGCGGACGTGGTCCTCTTCCGGGACGATCCGCGGATGGTGCCCGGGGTGGTGAAGGAGCCCGAGCACGTTGTCCTCCGCGGGCGGGTGATCGGCTGAGGACTTGGCCCTGATTTTACCCCCGCAGGGTTGGAATAAATTGAAGCTTCAAGTAATTTTAAGGGTGAAAGGCCTCCGCTCCGGGACGGCCTCGACCACCGGGAGTTTTCAATGACTGCACAAGCCACCAGCCAGGATCTTCTTCCTGCCGATCTCGCCATGGGCACTGTCATGCTCAAGGTGGGCGACATGAACGTCATGACTGATTATTACCAGCGGGCCCTTGGCCTTGAGGTTGTCGCCGAACAGGACGGCGGACTGTACCTCGGGCGGCTGCAGAAGCCGCTGGTGCACCTTGCCCCGGCCCCCGGGCTGAACCTTCCGGGCAGGGGAGAAGCCGGGCTCTTCCACACGGCGCTGCTGTTCCAGAATCAGGCGGATTTGGCAGCAACCATCGCCACTGCAGCGCAGTACGAACCCCGTTCCTTTACAGGCAGTGCCGACCACCTGGTCAGCGAGGCGTTCTACTTCAACGATCCCGAGGGCAACGGGATCGAGCTCTACTGGGACCGGCCGCGCAGCAACTGGTCCTGGAACGGCACGGACGTGGTGATGGACAGCCTGGCGCTGCCGCCGCAGCGGTACCTTGAGCAGCACCTCACCGAGGAATCCCTCGAGCGCCAGCGCGGCAGCGTGGCAGGAGTTGGCCACGTGCACCTCCAGGTGGGCGACGTCCAGACGGCACGCGACTTCTACGTGGGGACGCTTGGCTTCGAGAAGACCGCCGGCTGGCATGGGCAGGCGCTGTTTGTCTCGGCAGGGCGCTACCACCACCACATGGCCATGAACGTGTGGAACAGCCGCGGCGCCGGACCCCGGAAGGACACCCTGGGCCTCGGCGAGGTGCTCATCGAGGTCCCGTCAGGGGACGACGTCGGCGCCCTCGCCGACCGCCTCAAAGTCGCCGGCGTTGCTGCCCGCCACACAGGAGTCGAACTGCGGTTTGAGGATCCATGGCGGAACCGGATCCGGGTGGCAGTGCGCTGACTGGGGCCGCGCCGCCGGGGAAGCCGGCGGCGGCTGTACTAGGCTGAATCCGAACCTGCTGAACCCGAACGGCCGGCCGGCATCTGCTGCTTCCTGACGGGCCATACCATCAACGGAATGAGGGCACTTCCCCATGGGCTTCACCGAAATCTTTGTGGCCACCCATGATGCCGCGCTGGAACGCGCAGGCATCCTTGACCAGGGCGGTCATGCGCCTGCCGGTGACGCGGTCCGGATCCCGGGAATCACCGACTTCGAGGTTGAACAGCTGGGAGACCTGGCCGGCATCGCTGTGCACGCCGGCGGGGCGGATTACGAGCTGACCATGGTGGACGTGGCGAGTGACTCGCTCCTGGCGGTTCCGCCGGCCATGGTGCGCGCCCTGGCCGACCTGTTGTCCTACGAAACCGAAGGCGAAGGCAATGTCCTCGATGATGTTGCCGAGCAGTGGGCGGCCCAGGAGGACATGCCCTTTGGTGCCGCCGAGGCACGGACCTATGTGCACCAGGTGGCCGAACTCGCCGGCGGAATTGGCGACTCGGAGCGTACCGGCCTCTACGTCTGGTCCGTCTGAGCTGTCCCCGGCGCAACCTGTCGGGGCCGGCGCCGGTGTCAAGTCGAAATCCGGACGCTGATCTGGCACAATAAACAGGTACTCGATCGGCGTGGCCCCTCTCTCCGCGTCAGGATCCTGTCCTTCGAATCCGCAAGTACGGCCCGCCCCACGGGTGCAGAACGCCGGGTTCACCCCCTTTTCTGAAACAGGAGTGACCACAACAGTGGCCGTAAAGATTCGCCTTAAGCGCTTCGGCAAGATGCGCGCCCCGTACTACCGCATCGTCGTCGCGGACTCACGCACCAAGCGTGACGGCCGCGCCATCGAGGAGATCGGCAAGTACCACCCCACCGAAGAGCCCTCATACATCGAGGTCGACTCTGAGCGTGCGCAGTACTGGCTGTCCGTCGGCGCCCAGCCGTCCGAGCAGGTCGCCGCGATCCTCAAGATCACTGGTGACTGGCAGAAGTTCAAGGGCCTGCCGGGCCAGGAAGGCACCCTGAAGACCAAGTCTGAGAAGGAAGCCTTCGTTGCCCCGGAAAAGGGTTCCGTGATCATCCCGGAAGCCATCACCAAGAAGGCATCCAAGTCTGACGCCGCCGAAGCACCTGCCGAGGCCGAAGCAGAGACCACCGAGGCTGAGTAGATTGCTGGCAGAAGCGCTGGAACACCTGGTCCGGGGGATCGTTGATTCTCCGGAAGATGTCAAGGTCAGCTCCAAGAGCAACCGCCGCGGGGACACCCTCGAAGTGCGTGTGCACCAGGACGACCTCGGACGGGTGATTGGCCGCCAGGGCCGCACGGCGCGCGCACTGCGCACCGTAGTGGCAGCCCTGGCCGGCGGGGAGCCGGTACGGGTCGACGTCGTCGACACCGACCGCCGCCGCTGAGCGCTCGGCAACCTCCAGTTTTTGGCTCCGGCCCCTTCACCAATGCGGTGGAGGGGCCGGAGTGCTTTCACCAGTACACGTGGACCAACCACAACCCGAACAGAGGAACAAATGCAGCTTCAGGTGGCACGAATCGGCAAACCCCACGGCATCCGCGGGGAAGTTACGGTCCAGGTCCTGACCGATGCCCCTGAGGACCGGTTTGTGCCTGGCACCGAATTCGTGGTTGAGCCGGCATCCCATGGCCCGCTGACCGTGAGCAGCGCCCGCTGGAACAAGGACATCCTGCTTCTGGGGTTCGACCAAATTGCCACCCGCAATGAAGCGGAAACCCTCCGCGGAGCCAAGCTCTTCATCGAAACCGAAGAACTGGACGAGGATGACGACGAGGGCTGGTACGAGCATGAGCTCGTTGGGCTCGAGGCCCGGGTGGGCTCCCAGGTCGTCGGCAAGGTTGCCGCCCTCAACACCATGCCTGTCCAGGACCTGCTGGTGGTCACCACGCCGGCCGGCGATGAGGTCCTGATCCCCTTCGTGGAGCAGATCGTTCCCGAAGTCAACATCGACCAAGGGTACATCCTCCTCACTCCGCCGGACGGCCTCTTCGAACTGAATTCGGAAGACGTGCCTGCCTCACCCGAGGCGGAGGGAAAAGCGTAGATGCGGATCGACGTCGTCACCATATTCCCCGAGTACCTGGCCCCGCTGGAACTCTCGCTGATCGGAAAGGCCCGGCAGGACGGCCTGCTGGACCTGCGCGTCCATGATCTCCGCGCGTTCACCACGGACAGGCACCGGACCGTGGATGACACCCCCTATGGCGGCGGCGCCGGCATGGTGATGAAGCCTGAACCCTGGGCCCAGGCCCTCGCGGCGATCGTTGACGACCGCCCGCAAAATGCGGGAAAGCCCGTCCTGATCGTCCCGTCGCCCGCGGGCGAACGCTTCACCCAGGCCCTTGCCTACGAACTGGCAGAGGAAGAGCACCTGGCGTTCGCGTGCGGCCGCTATGAGGGGATCGACGAGCGCGTGATCGAGTGGTCCCGGGAACACTTCGACGTCCGTCCCGTCAGCCTCGGGGATTATGTCCTGAACGGCGGGGAGGTGGCTGTGCTGGCCATGGTTGAGGCCATCGGCCGCCTCCTGCCCGGTGTGGTGGGCAACCCCGAATCGTTGGTGGAGGAGTCCCACTCCGACGGCTTGCTGGAGTACCCCGTCTACACCAAACCCTCGGTGTGGCGGGAGCGGGAAGTGCCGGCGGTGCTGCTGAGCGGCAACCACGGCAGGATCGCCCAGTGGCGGCGGCACGAACAGTTCCGCCGGACCGCTGAGCGGCGTCCTGACCTCCTCGAAGGGTTCGACGCCGCCAAGCTGCCACGTGCCGACCGCGAGGAACTGCAGGACCTGGGGTACGACGTCGTAGACGGCCGCCTGCGCCGCCGGCCGGACAGCGCGGGTGTCCCGCACGGCTGACCTGCCGGGATTGGCTGTAACCTGCCCAGTGTGGCAAAATTAGTCCTTGTGTCTGCTGGGTCCGCACCTGCCACAGGGGGAGCGCAACCAACAGCCAAGACAACCGGCCCCGTCAATCAGTGAAGGGGCCGGACACTTAACTTTCGGCAGAAATCTGCGGTCCGCCAGTACGGCGTCCGGGCTTTCCTGCCGTGACCCAAAGTGAATGACCTGTGGCGTTCACCAGGAGTGCAAACAATGCATATTCTCGATTCCGTAGATGCAGCTTCGCTGCGCAGCGATGTTCCCGAGTTCCGCGCGGGCGACACCCTCAAGGTGCACGTGAACATCATCGAAGGCAAGAACACCCGTGTCCAGGTTTTCCAGGGCTTCGTCCTGGGCCGCCAGGGCGAGGGCGTCCGCGAGACCTTCACGGTCCGCAAGGTATCCTTCGGCGTCGGCGTGGAGCGTACCTTCCCGGTACACTCCCCGATCATCGAAAAGATCGAGGTCGTCACCAAGGGTGACGTCCGCCGTGCCAAGCTTTACTACATGCGCGCCCTGCGCGGTAAGGCTGCGAAGATCAAGGAAAAGCGCGACTTCAGCACCGCCAAGTAAGTCCTTTCGGACCTACGAAGGCTGGGCCGCAGCCGTATCCGGCCAGCGCCGGAGCCATGCACCAGCGCCAGGATACGGACTATGGACCAGACAAAACGCCAGCCCCGGAACATGGGCTGGCGTTTTGCGTTCCTTGCCGTACTTCTAGCGGTCGCCATCAGCGGGCTGGTGAGGTCACTGTGGCTTGATGTCTACTTCATCCCCTCCGATTCCATGGAACCTGTGCTGGACGGCGGGGACCGAATCCTGGTTTCCCGGACCGGCTTCCAGCAGGAACCCATCCGGCGCGGGGACATCGTCGTCTTCGACGGCCGGGGCACGTTCGCCCCGCTGAACAGCGGCAGGGGCCGGCTCGCGGACACTGCTGCCGGCATCACCCAGTGGCTTGGGTTTACCGGCAGTGACACCACGTACGTCAAGAGGGTCATTGGTTTGCCTGGCGACTCGGTGGCCTGCTGCAGTCCAGACGGCAAGGTGACGGTCAACGGGGAGCCATTGGAAGAGCCGTACATTTTCGGCGGCGACGCGCCCAGCAGCCAGAAGTTCAGCGCCGTGGTCCCAGAGGGGCGCCTGTGGCTGATGGGCGACCACCGGTCCCGTTCCGCCGATTCCCGGAGCCTGCTCGGCGCACCTGGGGGCGGCATGGTTCCCGTGGACAGGGTGATCGGCAGGCCGGTCCAGATTATCTGGCCCCTTGATAGATTTGCTCCAGTACCCCGTCCGCCTGCGGCAGGACCTTCAACAGAGAACGGACAGTAGTAGATGCCCGAGAACCACGCACGGCTTCCTAAGCCGCGTCACGACGGCGCTTCGGACGCTCCGGCCGATGTCTCCACGGCGGGCGGCCGGCGTCCTGACGCTGCTGCTCCCGCCGCCGCAGGCAGCCGTTCGGCCGCGAAAGCGGCAGGAAAGCCTGCAGGCAACCCTGTCTTTGCCTGGCTGAAGGAAATCGCCACGGTGGTGGTCATCGCCGTCGTACTCTCCTTCCTCATCAAGACGTTCCTGTTCCGGGCGTTTTTCATTCCGTCGGAGTCCATGGTCAACACCCTGGACGTGGACGACCGTATCTTCGTCAACCTCCTGGTACCCGAGCCCTTCTCCCTCAGCCGCGGCGACGTGGTGGTGTTCCGGGACACTAAAGGCTGGCTGCCGGCCGCGCCGGAGCAGGCGCAGGGACCCTTCACGTGGGTCCAGGAAGGCCTGACGTTCGTAGGCCTGCTGCCGGACAACTCCGAACAGCACCTGGTCAAAAGGGTCATCGGACTGCCGGGTGACCACGTGGTGTGCTGCGACACCGGCGGTAAACTGACCATCAATGGGACCGCCATTGACGAGACCTACGTCAACCCCGCTGAGGTCCCGCAGATCCGCAACTTCGATGTGGTTGTTCCCGAAGGGAAAGTGTGGGTGATGGGCGACAACCGGAACCACTCCGCCGACTCCCGCGCCCACATGGATTCCGACGGCGGTTTCATCGATCTTGACGACCTCGAAGGCAAGGCCGCCGTCATTGCATGGCCCCTGAACCGCATCACCACCCTCGACAACCACCCGGACGTTTTCCGGAACGTGCCGGCGGCACCTTGACCATGCCTCCCGCAGTCAAGGCCCGCCCGGGTTCCAAGGCGCCCCTCCGCAGCAAGGCGCCGTCGCTCAGGCATGAGCGGACCTTTAAGGCGCAGGGCATCCGCTACCTGGCAGGAGTGGATGAAGTGGGGCGTGGCGCCCTTGCCGGCCCCGTCAGCGTAGGCATCGCCGTGGTGGACCTGGAACGCCAGAAGCCGTTGGCCGGCGTGCGGGACAGCAAGCTGCTGACCCCCGCCGAGCGGGAACGCCTGGACCCGCTGGTCCGCCGGTGGAGCGTGGCAGCTGCCGTCGGTCACGCCTCCGCCCAGGAGATCGATTCCCTCGGGATTATCGCTGCGCTGCGCCTGGCCGGGAGCCGGGCCTGGCAGGACGTTGTCTCAACAGGGATCCGCCCGGAGGCTGTGCTCCTGGACGGAAGCCACAACTGGCTTTCCCCCGCTGAACAGCTCTCTCTGTTTGAGGAGCCGGTGTTCGAGGCCAGCTGCGACGCTCCCGTCCACACCAAGGTCAAGGCCGATATGCAGTGCCTGAGTGTTGCGGCGGCAAGCGTCATCGCCAAGGTTGAACGGGACCGGATGATGCGGGAACTGCACCTTGAGTTTCCTGACTTCGGTTGGGACATCAACAAGGGGTATGCCACCGTGCGGCACCGCGACGTCCTCCGCGCAGCCGGCCCCACGCCCTACCACCGGGTCAGCTGGCGGCTCCTGGGCGGCGACCTGCTCGACGGCGGGCTGGCCGGCGGGGAAGAGCTGGACGACGGCGAAGAGCCAACTGACGCGGAAGAGCCGGCCGGCGTAGGCTGAAGGTTCCCGCCCGGGCGCCAGCAGACCTGCGGATGGTGCAAGATGGAAGCATGAGTGCTGAGGACCTTGAAAACTACGAAACCGACATGGAGCTTCAGCTCTACCGTGAATACCGCGATGTCGTCGGCCTGTTCAGTTACGTGGTTGAGACCGAACGGCGCTTTTACCTGGCCAACCATGTGGATCTGCAGGCCCGCAGCGCGGACGGCGAGGTCTATTTCGACCTGACGCTGCAGGACGCCTGGGTCTGGGACGTCTACCGCTCGGCGCGGTTCGTCAAGAGTGTCCGCGTCCTGACCTTCAAGGATGTCAACGTCGAAGAGCTGCCGCGCAGCGAGGAACTGGCGCTGCCGAAGGACGTCGACTTGGGCCACTAGCGCTTCACCCTACCCGGACTTGTCCTGCACAGGGGCTTCCGGCCCTGGCTGGTCCACATACGGGACTGGCCCCCTGTCCTCCGTAAACCCGCCGCATCAGGCTGGTTGCGGAGGTAGAAATGAAATCAAAAGACCTGCTGGGCCGGCACGGCGAGGACTTGGCCGCTGACTATCTGGAAACCCTTGGCATGCTGGTGGTGGAGCGCAACTGGCGGTGTACCGAAGGTGAAATAGACATTGTTGCCCTTGACGGCGACGCCCTGGTTATCGCTGAAGTAAAGACCCGCCGTTCCCTGGATTACGGCCATCCGTTCGAAGCCGTCGGCCCCGGCAAACTCGCCCGGCTTCACCGGCTTGGTGCCGCGTGGTGCCGTGACCGCGAGCTGGGGATGCCGCTGCGGCGTGTTGATGTCATCGCGGTGATTGACGACGGCGGCGGCTCCCCCCTGGTGGAACATCTCAGGGGGGTGGGGTGATGCCCCTGGGCCGTACCTACTCCATTGCCCTGGTGGGGCTGAACGGATACCTGGTCGAAGTGGAAGCCGACATCGGCCAGCCGTTGTCCAGCAAATGACACATGAGGTGTGTTCGCTACCGGGGGAATGACATATGTGTAGTTTCTTGCTCGTTTCCCGCGTGCTATCCGCTACCCGCCGGTAAACTTGTGGTAGGGGCCGGAGGGGTCCGCCGGATCGATCAAATGGGGATACAGATGCCAAGTGCTGAGATCGAAGCTATGGGGGCCATCGAAGACGCCTTCGTTTCGCTTGACGACGAGACCCGGGCGCGGGTGCTGGGATGGGCGTATGCGAAGTACGCGGCGGCGTCAGATTTCACGATGGGGCGGTCTCCACAGCAGCGGCAGCAGAACGAGCCAGAGCCTGCATCACCCGTTTTTGTTGGCGAGTTGGAGGCGACAGACCCCGAAGTCCCCATTGCGGATCGCTTCCAGCACTTTGGGGAGCTCTACAGCCACTGCAGCCCGCCCGGCTCGCAGGAGCGTTTTCTTGTCGCGGCCTACTGGCTGCAAGTGAAGCTGGCAAAGGAGACATTCGGCAACGGTGACATCAATAAACTCCTTAGGGACCAAGGCGAGGACATTCCGGGCCTCAACAAGGTAGTGGATCGGATGAAGGCGAAGTCGCCTAAGTTCGTGGCGCAGTTGGGTGGCGGTGCTGCCGACAAGACGCGGCGGGTTCTGAAGCTGACCCAGCCGGGGTTGAAGGCTGTTGAAGAAATGGTCGAGAATGCCGGTTGACGCCAAGGGAGCGCTGTCCGTCCTTCCCGTCGGGCTGGCGACTGATGTGCTCTCGGCGTTCACCGAGGTTGTTGCTAACTTCGAGCAGCACAGGTGGGAGCCGTCGGAGCTCAACGGCGGCAAGCTGTGCGAAGCGGTCTTTACTGCCGTCGACGGCTACCTGTCAGGGACCTACTCAGCACGTGCCGTGAAGCCCCGCAACATGGTTCAGGCGTGCCAAGGGCTGGAACAGAAGTACCCGCAGGCGGTGCGGTCGGCGAGGATTCAGATTCCTCGGATGCTGGTGGGGTTGTACGAGATAAGGAACAACCGCGGCGTCGGGCACGCCGGGGGCGACGTCGACCCCAACCAGATGGACGCTACCGTTGTCCTCTACATGAGTAAGTGGCTCGTCGCCGAGCTCGTCAGGCTCCTTCACACGTGCAGCACGCAGGAGGCGGCTGACGTGGTCGAGGAGTTGGTGGAGCGGCAGATCGCCTTGGTGTGGCAGCGCGGCGACAAGAAGCGGGTTCTCCAGCCAGGGCTCTCGCGTAAGGAGCAACTGCTGCTGCTTCTGGCCGGCGTTACCGAGGCGACTGAAAGTGAAGTGATCCGTTGGATGGAGCACAGCAACAAGCACAACCTGCGGAATCAGACGCTGAGGCCACTGCATAAGGCCCGGTGGATTGAGTTCGACGAGGCTGACAGCACCCTCCGTTTGTTGCCGCCGGGCATCGAGGAAGCGGAGAAGCTTATCAAGTCGCTGCAAGGGTCATAGCCGCTGTTACGCTTCCCCCATGGGGATGATGAAGAAGCTAACCGGCTGGCTGAAGGGCGTGGATCAGGACATAGACGCGCCGAAACGGCGTGAGGATGAGCCTGCCGTGGCGGTGACGCAACCACCGAGGGAAGCGGTGGCTGTGAACGCCCCTGTTACCTCGCCGGAGCCACAAGCGCCGCCGCTGGCGCCTAGCGTCACTGCTGAAGAGGCGGCGGCTGAGCCCGAGCGGGAGCTTACGCCGAAGGCCGCGAGCATTAAGAAGGTCACGCTCGACGATACAAAGGTGTTTATCCTCGACCTTCGTGAGCTTCCGTCCAGCCGATTCCGCATCGTCGGCTCGGCGTTCTGGGTCAGCGACGCAGGCCGATACAAGCACGGTGGCAATGAGTACTTGCTTGTCCGCGAGCCGAAGAATGAGTGGGATGCGAACGCCGTCGCCGTCTACGGCAAGGGGCGGAAGATAGGTCACCTGTCGGAGGCGAAGGCTGCGGCCCTGTCTCCCATCTTTGACGAGCTTGGGTTCGGCGCCTACCGGGTCAGCGGCACGGCGCCAGCGCCGAACTCGATCCGCATGTGGGTGGACCTTCCTGCAATTCCGAAGCTCAGGTCGTTTGCCAAGACGGTAGGAAAGGCGGAGTAGTGCCCCGCCCCCCAGGACCGCCCTTTCGTGAGCAGGTAATTTGCGAAGGGTGCGGCATCGAGTTTGAGTCCCACCAGAGGAGCCGAGACTACTGCTCGAACCTTTGCGGGGCCATGAGGCGGGCGGCGGCCAGCTCGTTGGGCTTCTGCTATGGCTGCCAGATCTATTACTGGTCTGAGGCCCATGAGGCAGCCAAGTCGCGGGCAGACTTCGTCAAGGAACACGAGGTTTGCCGTCGTGCAGTTCTGGACAAGAGGGGACGGTCGGATGACTGCCGGTGCGCCCATTGCAAGCGCCGGAAAGGTATTACCGATGTTCTGTCGGTCCCGCCTTCTGCTCGCAAGCGCGGATCATCCAGCGGTCACACCAAGCATAGGAAGTTGGTGCTGGAGCGGGACAACTACATTTGCCAAATCTGCGGGCTTCCTACCGATCCTGACGCCAGGCCGTCCGACGACAGGTATCCGACGCTGGACCATATTGCGTCCATTGCTGTGTTCGGACGTGACGACGATCCGGAGAATCTCCGGACCGCCCACCGATGGTGCAACATCGTGCTCGGGGACGGGATGTATGCTGACGCCGAAGCTGTCGGCGCCGCTGCACGGACGAGGTTTTGCGGGTGAATATTTGGGAACTGTTCACCGCGCCGGACTGGGGCATATTGCCGAACTAGCGGCCGCGATCGAGACGATCTTCGCTGTCGGCGTGGCGCTCCGGCTGGCGCACAAGGAAGGCGAGCGTTTAGACGAGGAGGCCGCAATTTCGGCCTTCACGACTTCTGTTCAGCGAAGCCGTCCGCCAATAGCTCCTCGGCCCGCCGATGTAGCTGGTGCTTCATAACCTTGGGATACGGTTTAAGGAGGGCATCCATTCTTCGTTGCACTTCGTCCTTCACCGCTTTGGAAGTCTCTGTCATAGAATCCTCGGCCTCGACCATGTTGACAATGTTCAGCAGCTTTGCGTATTCCTCCACAAGTTCCGCTGTCTTGCCGCTTCCCGGGGGGAACCACGTAGATGGAGCGCCGTCGCCGTGGAACACATGCGTTCCACTCTGTCGGGTAATTGTGTGCTCAAGTCTGGAAAGCCGTGATACGACTTCCTCCAATACCTCCGCGACCGCCACGCCACCGTCGCTGTCGTCGGCCCGTATGTGGCTGAATTTCTCAAAGCTTGACAGCGGGGTTATGAGCTCTTCGGTATGTGCCATCGCATACTCGGCGTATTTACGGAGAATTTCGACCGTCGCCTCCACTGATGCTAAGTCAGTAATGTCATAAAAGATGGTGCGTTGGTCCACAATGTCAAAGGGAATTGTTTCCCCTTTGGCGATCAGGTGGACTACCGGCTTCCGCCAACCGTGGGCGATCGCGAGCTCATAAAAAACATTGGGGTTATGACCGGTCAAATCCGCGATGACCAGATCGGCCTCCCATAACTTCCGAATTACGTGCTGACCGATGGAGTCCGGGCTCTCCCCCTCGTCTGCCCGGTGAACGTCCCATTCGTCGCCCTTCAGGGCCTCCCGGAAGATGTACTTCAGCGCGTAAGACGCCTTGCGATGCGCTTCAGTGCCTGGGGCGCCAATGGGCGATACGACAAACACTGAATTACGCTTTTTTGGCGCCTGATCGTCAAGCGGCGCCGCAGGCGGGGCAGATTTCGAGGTCATTCCCATATGGTTCCACAATGCAGGAGTATCGCGAACAGAGGATCGCGCAGGTCAGCAATGAAGAAGCTTCTCTCGGCGGGCCTCGGGGTTAAGATCTGGGGTTCGTGTGAGGGGCATTTCTGTTAGTTCAGGGGCGAAGCTGCGGTTAATTGGCGGTGTCGGGCAGGAGGGCGAGCTCGCCGACGTGGACCGTCGGTGCCGAGGAGGGCAGGGCCATGCAGGCGCCGGAGGGGACGCCGGGAGCGGTTAGCTCGTGGCCGTCGGGCATGGCCTCCACGCCGGGGTGTCCGTGGCGACAAAGCGGGGCGCGAACTGCTCAGGGCGCGAGGAGGATCGGCGGTCCTTTCGGTGGGCAAGACCTCTAAAACCCCAGACCTGCGCTAACAGGGAGACGCTGTGCCCCTTCGAGCTCGGAGGGAGGGGTAGGGGGAGGGGGTGGCCGGGGTCAGCGGGAAAAGGGCGCCGCGCATGATGGGCACGGCGCCCCGTTGCTTCCTTTTACCTAGTGTTCGAGCAGATTGCTCGGCGGCGTGCCTTCGGCTTCCGCTCCTGCTTCTTGGCTTCGGCGCCGAAGTCGGCGAGGCGGCGGGCTTCCTCAGCCTCGCGGCGAAGTGCTCGAATCAGGTATTTGGTACCTTCGTGGCTTACTTCCTTCTGCGCGCTGAAGAGGTCGCGGGCCTTGCGCCTCCCGGTTGCCAGCCAGCCGCCACAGGAGACGACTACCGGCTTATGTGAAGTCGCCGGGTGGAACTCGCCGCAGCCTGCGACGCAAGCTACAAGACGACGCCGGGGAGCGGCTGGTGAGGGGGCTTTCACTACTGTCAGGGTGGGCGCCTTGGCCTCAGGTAGGGAAAGGGCTTTTACCGGCGGGCGGGAGGGGCGCTTCCTCGCAGCTTCGCGGACAGCAGCGCGGGCGGCGTTCAGCTTCTGGCGGTACTGGAGCTTCGCTAGTTCCTCGGCCGTGAGCTGCTCACAGACCTTTTTGGTCAGGTGCTGGAGGCGGACGTCTTCAGCTAGGGCCCGCCAGCTTTTGAGGTTGAAGGGTTTACGGAGCGGCGCGGGCACCTTGCCAATCGAGTCCGGATCTTTTGCGAACCTGGTTAGCTTCTCCATGCGGCGGGCAGCGCGGCGGTCGATGGTTGCAGAGACGTCGGCGGGGATGGTTGGGGTGATTTCCACGTGTATCCAGGGGGCTTTCTCGTGCGGAGGAATGGGGATTTACGCGCCGAAGGCCGCCGTAGCGTGGTTCGGGCGGCCTTCGAGGCGTGGTGGTTATTCAGTTCTGATGTGGGCCAAGGGGCCTAACGGCGGGCGGATTTGGCGATTGCAGCGGCGTCGAATCCGCCTTCGCCCTTAGCCTCGGCCTTGTCCTTGACGTGCTGGGCGCGGATGACTTCCCAGATTTGCGCCGGAGTGGTGCTCTGGGTTTCGGCCATACGCTCGACGCGGCGCTGAGTTTGGGTGTCGGCGTCGCGGTAATCGGCGGGGAGATCTGGGCTGTTCGCCAGGACTTTCGAGACAATCGCGGAGACCACGTTGTAGGAGGGCATTGTCTACCTTTCGGGGGTATCGGAGGAGTGGTTGGCGGCAGTGGCGGAGAGGAGGCGGCCTTTCAAATTTGGCGCAGGCATCAGTTGTTCCTCTCGCTGATTACCCGGCGCCGGTCGCGTTCGCGGGCAGCGGCCTTCATCTTCGCGGTGGCATCGGTAAGAGCCTGCTGCTGTTCGGCCTGGATTTCGGCCAGGGATTTGACCTGGCCACCCTCGACGACGGTCTTGAGATCTGCGGCAGGGAACTCGTTGACCTCGCGGGCGATGAGCTGATGGGCGAGGTGGACCTGCCCGGCGTTGCGCGGGACACTCATGGTTTCTGAGTGGTGCCGCCAGATAGCAGGACGGCCGGCCGAAGCGTAGAACTTCTCGCGGCGGGCGAGGGCTTCCTCCAGGGCGGCGAGGGCGGCTACGGCGTCCGCGTGGGCTTCCAGGGCTAGGTTGGCGCCCTCCGCCTTCATGCGGTCCCGGTGAGGATCATTCCACGCGAGGACGAGGTATTCGATGGCACGTTCCTTCGCGAGGCTCTCATTGCGTCGCAATGCGCGTTCCAGGTTCCGGATTTCGCGGTTGAGCTCGTCTTCACGCTCCTGGTCGTACCGCTCGTATGAGTTGCGGGATCGCCACAGTACGTTCTTCTCGGCTATTACTTTCCGGAGCCGGTCCGTCAGGGCCTGCGCGGCGGCGTTTTGTTCCTCAATGGCGGCATAGGCCTTTGTAAGCGCGGGGGAGAGGGCGCGCTGTTCTGCGGTCAGGGGGTCAGCGGAGGCCCTGATCTGAGCTTTACCTCCACTGGTGAGAATGTCGCTGGTCACGTCGTTTCGGGTGATATTCACGGGGGTTCCTTTCGGTTATTTAGGGTTCCGGCGCGGGGTTACGCCGGAGGTCGGTGAGGTCATTTGCCTGGGAGCACGTAGACCCTTGCGGAGCCGTGGGCGCCGCGGCGGCGGGGGCCGAGGATCGTGTCAGCGACGGCGTAAAAGACGCGCTGTCGGGGCACGCGGTAGTCACCGCCGTCGATGCGTTCCTCTTCTAGCTCGACGCTCTCCTCGATGGCCTCTACGGCTAGTTCGTAGAGCTCGTACGCAACCCAGCGGGAGCCGGGGACGGGGGCGTCTGTGTCGCCATCCCAGCCGGTAAGAAAGCCTTCCAGCCAGTCACGGGCTGACAATTCCTCTTCACGCCTGATATGTGCACGGCTGGCGGCCTTGCGCTCGGCGGCGGTCTTGGCCGGCGGGCGTTCCACTGCGAGTTTCGGGGCCCGCCACTCCGGCAATAAGCGCCGCGTGTAGGTTACGACGTCGGTCAGGTAGACCGATCGAGCGCCGGGTGACGCCGCGGTGGCGTAGAGCCGAGGTCGCGGTAGGGCCGACCAGCCTCGGTGGTGGTGCGCTCCGGGAGCTGCTGGATAGCCGCCAGGAGCTCGTTTGCGAGCTCGCCTTGGTGAATGGGCGTGGGTTCTCCGCTGATATCGATGGGGCGGGTCAAGAGGGCCGAGCCGGAGCGATAGGCGTCGACGCGTGAGCGGAGCCAGGGCAGGGCGTAGACCTCTGCGAGGACGGCCGGGCCAGGAATTTCCAGAGCTACGCCTGAGGCAGTCTTCAGCGTGACGGGCCTCTGGGCTTTCTTGGCGTAGTAGCGGCCGTCGCGGAGGTTGGCTAGGTCACGTTCAAAGGGTTGCATGGTGCCGTGTGATTCCTTTCAGGGGCGGTTGCGGTGTTGCCGATGACGTCGGCGCCGGTGGCGGCCCGGTTGCAAAGTTTTAGGGGCTGGGTGGCGCAAAGCGGTCACAGTGACGTTTTCTTTCTTCTCTGCATTTACCTATAAGAGAGAGACCCTTTTAGGGGGTTAATTGAGATAGACGTAGAAGCGTCACTGTGACCCGTTTGGGCCACCTCCCTTGTCCCTCGTCGGCGTCCATCGTCGGCGTCTTTGGTCGACGCACAAGCTGGCAAAGGGGCGGCTCGCCCGCCTCGGCGTGCGTTTACACGCTCTCCAACAGGCGCCGAGCTTCAACCAAACCAGCGCGGCGAGTGTCTGGCCGCCGCACGGAAGCACAAGGCGTTAGTGGGTGCGGGCTGGCGGCGGCAAGTCCCGATTACATATACAGAGGGAGCCAGAGGGCCATTTTTGCTCGCTTCCAGGGCAACTTTTTTCTCTGAATCAAGTCGGCTCCTCAAACCCTTTCAAGGGAGGAGTCGGCCAGCCGCGCCTGTTTGCTCATGAATCCTCTGTCGCTACCGTAGAAGGTTGCCCCAACGGGCGGTCTTGCTCATGCGGAACGAAAATAGCCCCGCCAAGGTGGCGGGGCTTTTCTCAGTCGTTCGGCGGCGGGTCGTTTACACGATCCTCCTCGGCCTTGACGATCCGTTCGGCGCCCGCGAGAAGCCAGCGCCGGAAATCATCGGCGTCTGGCTCGTAGCCGAGCTCGAACGGCTGGCCGCCGCCGTAGATGCGGTCGCGGGCGTGGTCGGGTCTCTCCTCTGCGTCCGTCAGTCCGCCCTCGCGGCGTCAACCAGCTCAGCTTCCAGATCGGGCGCCGTCCACCGCCAAGGAATGTAGAGCCGGGAGTCCTCAATCTGGCGGGTGCCTCGCGGGGCGGGGTTTACGACGATTCGGCCGTTCAACACTGAAGCGATGAGCGTGCGGCGTCCGGCAGTGTCGCGGTTCTCCCATGCCTCGGCGAACGTCTCGCCGGTGCTGACTGACTCGACCACGGTTTCGACGGGGACGGCTTCCAGCGCTTCACGGCGGGCGTGCAAGTCTGTCAGCCGGGAAGCCAGGGCAGCTATGTCAGCGCCAGGGATGGCCATATCCGCAGCCGTGGCGGTAATGGCCTGCTGGACCTGCGCCAGTTCCCCGGTGTCGCGCCTAGACTCTCGGATCTCAAAGACTTCCATTCCGCCAGCAACGGCCAGGAACTCCTTGGAGACGTAGTCCTCCAGCATTACGGCATGGATGCTTACCTTTTTCGGACATGCACCGGCGCTCGCGGAGCAGACATAGCGGGCGGCGCGGGTGCCGTTCTTAAGTTTGTCGGTGTAATTCACGCGGAGCGTGCTTCCGCAGGTGACGCACTCCACGAGGTCGGATAAGAGGCGAGAAGCGCGCTTCCTTCCAGCGCCGGGCATTGAGTTCCAGTCGGGGCGCCGGGAGAGGAGGGCCCGCAGTTCCGCCGATTCGTCGGGCGTGATGATTGCCGGCCACACCTGCTCAGGCAAGCCGTCCTCGCCGAGGAGCGGGCGGCTTGCGCGGGAGGGGTCGCCGGGGCGGCGGTGGCTCATGTATCCGAGGATTGCGTCGCCGCGGAGCAGGTCGGCGACGGTGGCGGCATTCCACCTTGCCGCCCTCCGGGGCTTGATCCCTTCGGCGTTCAGTCGCTTAGCGACGGCGTACCCGGTTGCGCCGGAGAGGACTTCGTCCGCCATGCGGCGCACGAGCGCAGCTTCCTCGGGGTGAAGTTCCAGAGCACGGCCCTTGCCGGAAGGGTGGGGGATGGGACGGTAGCCGTAGGGCGGGATGCCGGAGTGCCGACGTGCTTCGCGCTGGTACTTGCGGGCTGACTTCACGCGGGAGCGGATCAGTTCGCGCTCGGAGCGACCAAGCGCCGCAGTGAGTGCAACGTGAATATCCCAACTTGTCATGTCGGAGCGGAGGCCGTCTTGAAGCGCGATGAACAGCGCCGGGTTGCCCTTGGCGGCGCGTTCGTCGAGCGCGTCCTGAAGGTCAGCCACGGCGCGAGCGCCCATGCGGCTCCAGCGGTCGAACTTGAAGACGGCGATTACGTCTGCTTGGTTCTTCCGGAGCATGGCGAGGGCGTGGTCGGCGTTGGCGCGGGGCTTGCCACCGCTGAGGCCGTCGTCGGTGAGAGTTTCGACAATGGTCCATTCCTCGCGCTTGGCAAGGGCGGTTAGCTCCTGCCGCTGGCGGGTGATCGAGGTTGACTCGTCTTTCGAGACAGAAAGACGCAGATACAATATTGCGCGTTTCGGGGTCGAATTTTTCATGTGTCGATTGTAAGGAATCGGCCAAACACTTCCGGCCTTCGTGCTCCTGGGCCTGCCGGACGCTTCCCTCAACGAGGCCAAGGAACGCATCCGCTCCGCTGCCAAGAACTCCGGTATTCCCCTTAGCCGCCGGAAAATCACCGCCAACCTTATTCCTGCCTCACTGCCCAAGCGGGGCTCGGGTTTCGATCTGGCGGTCACCATGGCAGTGCTGCGGGCCGCCAATGACATCAAACCCACCGGGCGCACGGTCTTCATCGCCGAACTGGGTCTCGACGGCAGGCTACGCCCTGTCAGGGGCGTCCTCCCCGCCGTCATGGCCTCGGTACGGGCCGGATACCCGGACATTGTTGTCGCGCAGGCAAACCTGGCAGAGGCGGCGCTGGTGCCGGACGCCAATGTGCGCGGGTACAGCACCCTGGCGAGGCTGGCGCTTGATTTCGGGGCCGACCCCCAGGAGTTGGTCCTGGATTTCGAACCCGAGGACATGGACAGCACCGGGGACGCAGGCGCGGAAACCGGCACCTGCCCGGACATGGCTGACGTCTCGGGCCAGGGCGATGCCCGGCGCGCGCTGGAAGTCGCCGCCGCCGGAGCACATCATCTTCTCCTGACCGGCCCGCCCGGTGCCGGGAAGACCATGCTGGCAGAACGGTTGCCCGGGCTGTTGCCCGAGTTGGGTGACCATGAGTCCATGGAGGTCACCGCCATCCATTCGCTGTGCGGACTGCCGTCATCCTCGGTCCAGCTCCTCCGGCGTCCGCCGTTCGAAAGCCCGCACCACTCCGCGACTGCCGCAGCCATCATCGGCGGCGGTTCCGGGCTTCCCCGGCCGGGAGCGGCATCACGGGCACACCGTGGCGTCCTGTTCCTGGACGAGGCGCCGGAGTATGAGCGCCGCGTGCTGGACGCGCTGCGCCAGCCGCTGGAAAGCGGGGAACTGGTGATTCACCGCTCTGCCGGCACCGCCGCCTATCCCGCCCGGTTCCAACTGGTCCTTGCGGCCAATCCCTGTCCATGCGGCAAGGCCACCGGAAAAGGGTTGGAGTGCACCTGCACGCCGCTGATGAGGCGGCGGTACATGGCCCGGCTGTCCGGGCCGTTGTTGGACCGGGTGGACATCCAGCTGCAGGTGGAGAGAGTCTCCCTCGCCGATTTTGGCCAGGCAGGGGTTGAGGAGGATACAGCCACCGTCGCCCGGCGTGTGCGGGATGCCCGCGCTCGGCAGCTGGAGCGGCTCGGGCCCTACGGGCTGGAGACGAATGCGCAGGTCCCTGGGCGTGTCTTGCGGGGTGAGCTGCGGCTGCCTCCCGCCGTCACCCGCATCCTGGACCATTCACTGGAGCGTGGCGTTCTGACTGCCCGCGGTTACGATCGGGTACTTCGCATGGCGTGGACGCTGTCGGATCTGGGGCACGGGGAGAGGCCGGACACGAACGATATTGGGCAGGCCCTGGGGCTTCGGCAGGCAGCGGCGGCCGCAGCATGAAGGAAGCAAGCATGGCCAGCAGCGAACACCTGTCCCGCGCAGCCCTGTCACGCCTGATGGAGCCGCAGGACGCTGCAGGCCTTGCACTTGTCCAGGCAACAGGGGCAGTGGACGCACTACGTATTGCCACCGGTCAGCTAACTGCAGGGCCGGAGCTGGAGCAGGAGATCACCGCCCTCCTGGCTGGCTCCGGTTCTTCCGCCGGATGGTCGGGAATCGCCGCATCCCTGAAGCGCTGGCAACCACGCATACCTGACCTTGCTCCCGACCGTGACCTCGCAACCATGGCCCGCCTCGGCGGGCGGCTTATCACTCCCTCAGACGAATTGTGGCCCACCCAGTTGGCCGACCTCGGGATCCAGGAGCCGATCTGCCTCTGGTGGCGGGGGCAGGAACAACAGCTTCCCGCAGTTGCTGCATCGGTTGCCCTTGTCGGTTCCCGGGACAGTACCAGCTATGGGGCTGCCGTCACGGGGGACATCGCCTACTCTCTGGCCCAGAGAGGCCTTACCGTGGTGTCTGGCGGAGCATACGGCATTGACGCCCATGCCCACCGTGCTGCCCTGGCCGGGGCTTCCAATACCGTTCCCACCATTGCGGTGATGGCCGGGGGAGTGGACAGGTTCTATCCCTCAGGCAATGAGGATCTCCTGCGGGCAGTGTGCAACCAGGGAGCAGTACTCGCGGAGGTGCCGCCGGGCTCCGCCCCGACGCGCTACCGGTTCCTCCAACGTAACCGCATCATTGCCGCACTGTCTGCCGTGACGGTGGTGGTCGAGGCCAGGTGGCGCTCCGGCGCGCTCAACACCGCACATCACGCGGAGACTCTAGGACGTGCTGTCGGCGCCGTTCCTGGGTCGGTTCACAGCGCCAACTCGGCGGGCTGCCACCGGCTTCTGCGGGACGGGGGAGCAGTCTGCGTGACCGACGCTGCCGAAATCGCCGAACTTGCCGCTCCAAGCGGCTCGGCGCTTCCTGATCCCCGCCACGGGGAGGCGGCGGTGCAGGACGGGCTGACGCTCGAAGACCTGATCCTTCTGGACGCGCTTCCGTTGCGTTCCACCACGTCCGTGGACAAGCTCTGCGTGGTGGCGGGCCTGGGTCAGGACTCAGTCCGCGCAGGGCTGGGCCGGTTGGGCCTGATGGGCCTTGCCGTCTCGGAGCGCGGCGGCTGGAAACGCGGGAAGGTCAACAACTGATGGAGCCGTGGCCAGGGCACCAATCGGGCAGGTACGGGTCCGAAGCACCGTGTCAGGCGGTACATTCCGGGCCGGAGCTGGGACAGTAGGAGAGTGGAAAACGAGGAACTGCCCGCGGAGCTAGGCGTTGCACTTGACGCCTTCGCGCGCTACCTCACCGCCGAGCGCGCAGTTTCGCCGCATACCCTCCGCGGTTACCTAGGTGACGTCCGCAGCCTCCTTGCCCATGCCTCAGGCGAAGGTGCACGCGCCCTTGTGGACCTTGACCTCGGCACCCTTCGGCGCTGGCTCGGGACGCAGAGCCAGGCCGGTGCAGCGCGCACAACACTTGCCCGGCGGTCAGCTTCCATCAGGGTTTTCACTGCCTGGGCGCTGGGCGAGGAACGCCTTACCGCCGATCCTGCCCTGCGGCTTAAGGCCCCGAAACGGGAACGCTCCCTGCCCGGCGTGCTGCAGGCCCGGCAACTGGCCCGGCTGCTCGCAGGCCTGGAAGAGGCGGCGGCGGAAGGTGCTCCGCTTGCCGTCCGCAACCGGGCCATCGTGGAGCTGCTCTACGCCACGGGTGTCCGGGTGGGCGAACTGGCCGGGCTGGACATTGACGACCTCGACCCGGACAGGCGGACGTTGCGCGTCATCGGCAAGGGCAACAAGGAGCGGACCGTCCCGTACGGCGTTCCGGCTGCCCTTGCGGTGGACGACTGGCTCCGGCGGGGCCGGCCCGTGTTCGCCAAGGCCACCAGTGGACGTGCCCTCTTCCTGGGCTCCCGCGGCGGCAGGGTGGACCAGCGCCAGGTCCGGGCCATGGTCAACAGCCTATTTGAGGAACTGGGCGACACCTCCGCATCCGGGCCCCACGCATTCCGGCACTCGGCGGCAACCCACCTGCTGGACGGCGGCGCCGATCTGCGCGCCGTCCAGGAGATCCTGGGACACAGCAGTCTGGCCACTACCCAGATCTACACCCATGTTTCCGTTGACCGGCTGCGGAAGAGCTACCAGCAGGCCCACCCGAGGGCATAAAGGGCCAGCAGGAATCGCACTGGCGTAATTCGGTGGGGTACGGCACAATAGGAGTCACGTCCGGCAACTTTCAAGTCACGCTTGAAGCTCTAGAGCTTCCTGCGCCACGGGGTACGGACAACAGCAGTCACTACATCTGAATATTCGGGCAGGAACCACCGCCGCAGTGCAGGGCACGGCAGTTCCATCCAGGCAGAGGTCGTTGGGGAAGACGTACCTAGAGCTATGGAGGATGGAATGTCTGTTGCAATGACCCGCGGTGTGCTGTTTGTTCACTCGGCCCCTACGGCCTTGTGCCCCCATGTTGAGTGGGCCATCGGATCCGTCGTGGACAAGCGGACGGACCTTGAGTGGACCCCTCAGCCTGCCGCGCCCGGAATGTTCCGGGCTGAGCTGTCCTGGACCGGTGCCCCCGGTACGGGATCCAAGCTTGCCTCATCCCTGCGCGGGTGGGCGCACCTCCGTTACGAGGTTACCGAGGAGCCCAGCCCCGGGGTTGACGGCGGGCGCTGGTCGCATACGCCCGAGCTGGGGATCTTCCACGCCGTGACGGATGTCCACGGCAACATCATGGTGTCGGAGGACCGGATCCGCTACGCCTACGAATCCGGCTCCGGCGACCCGGCCGCCGTCTACCACGAGCTCTCCCTCGCCCTCGGCGAAGCGTGGGACGAAGAACTCGAGCCCTTCCGGCACGCCGCCGAGGGAGCCCCTGTGCGCTGGCTCCACCAAGTGGGCTGACCGCCGTCGACCAGACGCTTATTCCATAGCAAAGAGGAGGCCCCGCCAACCGGCGGGGCCTCCTCTTATGCGTGCGGTATCAGGTCCGCCAGAGTCTGTCAGGCGCTGCGGACGGCAATCACGGCATTGTGCCCGCCAAAGCCGAACGAGTTGCTCAGCGCCACGATGTTGCCAGAGGGCAGGTCGCGGGCAGAGGTGACGACGTCCAGCGGGATCTCCGGGTCCTGGTTTTCCAGGTTGATGGTGACGGGCGCCTTCCGTTCGTGGACGGCGAGCACTGTAAGGACAGCCTCGACGGCACCGGATGCGCCCAGGAGGTGGCCCATCTGCGACTTGGTCGCAGATACGGCAACGCTGTCCACATGGGCTCCCAAAGCAGCGCGGAGGGCCGTGTACTCAGGCTTGTCGCCCACCGGGGTCGACGTGGCGTGGGCGTTTACGTGCACCACGTCCTCCGGCTGGATCCTGCCATCGAACATCGCTGCCTTCAGGGCACGGGTGGCACCCAGGCCCTCAGGGTCCGGGGCAGTGATGTGGTAGGCATCAGCGGTGACTGAAGTTCCTGCAAGCTCACCATAGATCCGGGCACCGCGTGCCAGCGCGTGTTCCTCGGCCTCGAGGACCAGTGCGCCCGCACCCTCACCCATGACAAAGCCGTCGCGGGCCGTGTCGTAGGGGCGGGAGGCACGCTCCGGTTCATCATTACGGCGGGAAAGGGCCTGCATTGAAGCAAAAGCCGCCAGGGGCATGGGGTGGATGGCAGCCTCGGCGCCGCCGCACATGACCACATCCGCCTTGCCGGAGCGGATCAGGTCCAGTCCGAGGTGCAGGGCCTCGGTGCCTGAGGCGCATGCCGAAACCGGGGTGTGGGCGCCGGCGCGGGCGCCCAGGTCCAGGCTGACGGCAGCTGCAACACCGTTGGGCATCAGCATGGGAACGGTCATAGGGAGGACCCGGCGGGGGCCTTTCTCCTTCAGGGTGTCCCAAGCGTCCAGCAGCGTCCAGACGCCACCGATGCCTGTTGCGAAGGCAACGGCCAGCCGGTCCTTGTCGATTTCCGTGATGCCGGCATCGGCCCAGGCTTCGCGGGCGGCAATAACACCGAACTGGGTGGACGGGTCCATGCGCCTGGCTTCCACGCGGCTAAGCACGTCAAGGGCGGGCGTGCTGCAGCGTGCAGCGAAATGGACAGGCAGCTCGTACTTGCTGACCCAGTCGTCCTCCAGGGTGCGGGCACCGGAGACCCCCTTGAGCGCGTTGTTCCACATCGTGGGCACATCGCCGCCGATGGGCGTGGTGGCACCCAGACCGGTAATGACTACTTTGCGTGTCATGGGATCACTCTTTCGTCGGTGGGGAATCCGTCTGCCGGAGGTCCCGCGTTGTGATGTTCGGCAGCGTTCCGCTTTGGGGAATGTGCCGGAAAAATGCGGGCTGCCGGTCCAGTCAACCGGACCGGCAGCCCTGCCATTGCCGAAAAGACGGCAGAAGCCTAGGGCTAGGCCTGAGCTCCGGCGATGAAGCTGACGGCGTCGCCAACGGTCTTCAGGTTCTTGACCTCTTCGTCGGGGATGCGGACGCCGAACTTCTCTTCCGCGTTAACCACGATGGTCATCATGGAGATGGAGTCGATGTCCAGGTCCTCGGTGAAGGACTTGTCCAGCTCCACGGCCTCGGGGGCCAGGCCGGTTTCCTCGTTCACGATTTCAGCCAAGCCGGCCAGGATCTCTTCGTTGCTAGCCATTGGTGGCTCCTTTTCTTGTATTGCCGGCAGGGACTGCCGGAAATGGGTCAGGCCGCGGGTGCGGCCCTCGGGCATTTCTAGGGAAGGACAACTACCTGGGCACCGAAGACCAGTCCGGCACCGAAACCGATCTGGAGGGCCAGTCCGCCGCTCAGCCCCGGGTTCTCCTGCAGGAGGCGGTGCGTTGCGAGCGGGATGGAGGCTGCGGAGGTGTTGCCGGCGTCAGCGATGTCCCGTGCCACTGTAACGGTCTCGGGCAGCTTCAGCTTCTTCACCATCTCGTCAATGATGCGCATGTTGGCCTGGTGGGGAATGAAGGCCACCAGGTCCCCGGCCTCGATGCCCGCAGCCTCAAGGGCCTGCTGGGCAACCTTGGCCATCTCCCATACCGCCCACCGGAAGACCGTCTGGCCGTCCTGCCGGAGGGTTGGGTAGAGTTCCTGCGCCTCCTCGAGGAGCGCGAGGTCACCAGTGGAATCGGACTGCCGGGCGGCCATGCCAAGGTCGCGGACATCCAGCATGGACCGCGTCATGCCGATGGCGTCCCACTTGCTGCCGTCCGAGCCCCAGACCGACGGGGCGATGCCGGGGGTTTCGGAAGGTCCGATGACGACGGCGCCCGCTCCGTCTCCGAGCAGGAAGGAGATGGTGCGCTCCCGGTTGTCGATGACGTCGGACAGTTTTTCCGCGCCGACCACCAGGACGTACTTGGCGGTGCCGGACCGGACCAGCGCGTCGCCCTGCGCAATCCCGTAGCAGTAGCCCGCGCATGCGGCCGAGATGTCGAAAGCAGGGGCGGGGGTGGCGCCCAGGCGGTCAGCAAGGCTGGCAGCGGCAGAGGGGGTGGCGTAGGGGTGGGTCACAGTGGAGACAATGACGGCGCCGAGATCGGAAGCTTCGATGCCGGCCTTGTCCATTGCCTCGCGGGCAGCACCCTCGGCCATGTCAATGACGCTGACATCTGCTGCGGCCCGATGGCGCGTGACGATACCGGTGCGCTGGCGGATCCACTCGTCTGAGGAGTCGATCCACTGGCAGACGTCCTCGTTGGTGACGATGACATTGGGGCGGTAGGCGCCCAGTCCAAGGATGCGGGTGTGCTCCTGGAGGGGAGCCTGCTTCAGCGTGGGAACGCTCATGCGTTTCCCTCCAGTTCTGCGAAGAGTGCCAGGGCTGCGGAAAGGTCGTCGGGGGTCTTGACGGCGACGGTCTTGACGCCGGGCATGCCCCGCTTGGCAAGGCCTGCCAGGGTGCCGGCGGGAGCAAGCTCAATGACGCCGGTGACGCCGCGCCTGACCATTGTTTCCATGCACAGATCCCAACGGACGGGACGTGACACCTGGGCAATGAGGCTCTCGACGCCGTCGCGGCCGTCGGTGACTTCGCCGCCGTCGAAGTTGGACAGCAGCGGAACCTTGGGCGCCTGCGGCTTCAGCTGCGGTTCCAGTGCCTTCAACGCGCTGACGGCGGGTGCCATGTGGCTCGTGTGGAAGGCGCCGGCGACCTTCAGGGGAATCACGCGCGCCTTGGCGGGCGGGTTGTCCGCAAGGGCCTTGAGCTGTTCAAAAGTTCCGGCGGCGACGGTCTGGCCGGCACCGTTGACATTAGCGGGGGCGGCGCCGGAGGCGGTGATGGCTGCGAGGACGTCAGCAGGATCACCACCCACCACGGCACTCATGCCGGTGGGTGTGACGGACGCGGCCTCTGCCATGCTGTTGGCACGCTCGCGGACGAACGTCATTGCTTCCTCGTCGGTGAGCACGCCGGCGAGGGCGGATGCGGTGATCTCGCCAACAGAGTGACCCGCCAAAATGACCGGAAGCGAGCTTAGTTCGACGTCAAAGAGGGAAGACGCCGCCACCAGGCCGGCAGCGACGATCAGGGGTTGCGCGACAGCGGTGTCCTTGATGGTTTCTTCATCCGAGGTGGTGCCGTGCGCGATGAGGTCGATGCCTGCGATGTCGCTCAAGGAGGCCAGCTGGCCTGCCACCTGGGGCAGTTCCAGCCAGGGGGCCAGAAAACCCGGGGTTTGTGAGCCCTGTCCAGGGCAGACTATTGCAAGCACGTATCCAGCTTTCCAAATTGCAGTGTGATCCAGCGGTGTTTGTCCGCACCAAGCTCACGGGGTCAGGTTGTAGGAAGTCTACAACGACTCAGGGCTGGTTCCGGGACGCCTGGCGTTCGGCGGCAGCCTTTGGCGGGGCAGAAAGGCGGCCCACCACGAGTGCTGCCTGCAGTACGAATGCCTCCCTCGGCAGGAGGGGATCCCAACCCGTTACGTCGCAGACACGCTTCAGGCGGTACCGAACGGTGTTCGCATGGACGAAGAGTTCCCGGGCCGTGGCCTCGAGTGAATGCCCGAGCTCCAGGTAGGTTCCCAGCGTTTCCACCAGGCCGTTCGAGGCCGCCAGGAGCGGCCGATAGATGTTCTTCACGAGTGAACGGCGTGCCGCGTCGTCGCCGGAAATCACCCGCTCCGGCAACAGGTCGTCTGCGGCCACAGGGCGTGGTGCGGAGGGCCAGGCCCTGGCCGCGGTCAGGCCGGCGAAGGCCGACTGGGCCGACCCGCTGGCCTCCAGCAGGGACCCCGCTTCGGGGCCGTACACCACAGGTCCGGGAGCGAACATGTCGCTTAGCTTCACATACGCGGTTTCGCGGTCCGTGACCCCGCCCAGGATGAGGATGAGCCGGTCACCCTGGATCCCCACCAGGGCATCCTCCGCGTAGCGGCCTGCCATGCGGCGAAGTTCGCTGACATAGCTGGCGCTGGGCTCGGAGGGGGAATTCCCCACCATGACGGTGAACCGTTCCTGGGCTTTCCAGCCCAGCGCAGCGATCCTGGAGCGCAGGGCGTCCGTGTTCTCCCCGCGCAGTATGGCGTCCACGATCAGGGCCTCGAGCCGGGTATCCCAGGACCCGCGGGATTCGGCGGCACGGGCGTAGACGTCGGCGGCAGCGAAGGCGACCTCGCGTGAGTACCGCAGCACGGCTTCCCGAAGCGACGGCTGGTCGGCTTCGGGTGCGATGACCGGGACCTGGTCCTCCACCACTTCCACCACGATCCGGATCAGCTGCAGGGCCTTCTGCAGGCTGATCGACCGGGTCAGTTCGGTGGGGGCTGTTCCGAAAACGTCCGTCAGGATCCACGAGGGGGAGCTTGGCCGCTCATACCAGGTGACAAAGGCCGCGATGCCGTTTTGGGCCACCATCCCCAGCGCCGAGCGCTCGTCTGAGCTGAGGCGGCTGTACCAGGGCAGGGACTTTTCCAGCTCACGCATGGTGGTGGTGGAGAGCTGGCCCACGTTTGCCCGCAGCTTTTTGAGCGTCTCTGACTTCTCCGGCGTGACCTTCGGAGTGGAGGGTTTGCGCTGGGCGGACGGGGTGGCAGGTGCTGGCATTCTTTGAGCATACGGGCAGCGCCGCCCAACCTCCATTTGTGCGAAGGCTACAATCTGCTTTGCCTTGTGTCACAGGGCGGGCCGGCCAAACGGACGACGGCGGCCCCCGCCTTTCGGAGGGGGCCGCCGTCGCTGTACGGGGTCAGACGGTGAGGTCAGGCCTCTCCGCCCGCGTTGCCGGTGGTGCCGGCGTTCACGTTGTGGAGCCTGTACTTCTCGATTGCCTTCATCGGAGCCTGGGCATCAACCTCGCCGCGGCGCGCCAGCATCTCGAGGGAACG
>NZ_VAHM01000012.1 GCF_005796185.1 Pseudarthrobacter sp. NamB4 | reverse complement strand
TGCTCTGGACACAGATAATCAGCAGGCTTAGCATTTTTGCATCGGTCAGCTCTTCGGAGCCGTAGCATCACCGGCGACGTCCCGAAGGGCCTGCCGAACCGGCCGCAGGCACGGCACACCATCATGGACGAAGGAGACGATCATGGCAACGGCACGGGAAATCATGACCGGGGGCGCGGAATGCGTGGGCGAGAACGAGACGTTGGAAGCAGCAGCCCGGAAGATGAAGGATCTGGACGTCGGTTCGCTGCCCATTTGCGGGGAGGACAACCGGCTCAAGGGCATGCTGACGGACCGCGACATCGTCATTAAGTGCTTGGCGGAAGGCGGGGATCCCCGGACTGCCAAGGCAGGCGAGTTTGGCGAGGGCAAGCCCGTAACAATCGGCGCGGACGACTCGATCGAGGAAGCGATCCGGACCATGCAGGACCACCAGGTGCGCAGGCTCCCGGTGATCGACGGGCACAACCTGGTGGGCGTCCTCAGCCAGGGGGACATCGCAAAGAACTACCCGGAGGACCGGGTGGGCGAACTGGTTGCCTTCATTTCTTACTGAAATCCATGGCTTGACATCAAAAAGCTGCCACAACCGTGATGGCTGTGGCAGCTTCTTGATGCGCTGACGCCCGGTTTGGCCCGCCGCCTCGAGAAGGCGTTCAACCGGCGCCAGTCCGGCGTGCCGGCCCCTGAAGAACAGCAGTGGCTCGGCGTCCTCCCGGGCGCTGAGGTGCCGCACGGCCGCCACCACGATGGTGTGGTCGCCGCCGTCGTATTCTGCATGAAGCTCGCAGTCGATCCAGGCCAGGGCGTCGTCGAGGACCGGGTTGCCCAGCGGTGAGGCAGAGTGGGTGACGCCGGCGAACTTGTCCGTACCCGCGCGTGCGAACTGGCCCGCAAGGTGCTGGTGTTGAGCCGGCAGAATATTGACGGTGAACGAGCGGGCCCTGCGCAGCGCAGGCCACGTGCTTGACGTCCGGGCCGGGCTGAAGGTCACCAGCGGCGGGTCCAGTGACAGCGAAGCAAAGGATTGGCAGGGGAAGCCGGCGGGGCCCTGCGGGGTTTCACCGGTGATCACCGTCAGCCCGGTGGCGAAGGTTCCGAAGATATCCCGGAGCCGGCGGGGAGCAAGATCTGATGTGGCTGTCATCGGAAATGCCCTCTCGTCTGGATCGTTACCTCACCAAACCATCACGGCAGCACGGCTTCAAGCTTCTTGACGTGGGCCGACGCGCACCGAAACGGGCGTCATTCCGCTACACGCGGAGTAACCGTGCGGGCCTGTTCCCGCAGGTCAAGCGCCGCCAGCAGCCTTCTCACCGACCCGCCCAGGTTCCATTCGACTGCCAGCCGTTCGAGTTCGGCGCGCGGTCCGCCCGTAACCGGGGACAGCAGGGCCCCTGCCTGCTCCGGGGCAGGCAGGTCCAGGTTCCGCACCAGCCTGACGACGGTGGGGGCTGCCTTCAGGTAGTCGGCGGCGGCGGCGAGTTTGGCCCGGACCGGACCGGCGAGGCCGCTGCCCGGGTCCCCGGCAGCTTCCAGCAGCCCTTCGAGGGTTCCGTATTTGAGGAGCAGTGAGGCCGCGGTTTTCTCACCGATGCCGGCAACTCCCGGCAGCCCGTCGGAGGCGTCGCCGCGCAGGGTCGCATAATCGGCGTACTGCTGCGGCAGCACCCTGTACTTGGCCACCACTGTTTCTTCCGTGATGACTTCGAGGTTCCGCATGCCCCGGGCCGTGTAGATTACGCGCACCTGGCGTTCGTCGTCGCACACCTGGAAGAGGTCACGGTCACCCGTGACCACATCGACCGGGAGGTCGGCGTGGCTTGCGTAGGTGCCCACAACGTCGTCGGCCTCATGGTGGGCGGCGCCCACCACGGCGATCCCTGCCAGCGCAAGCACCCGGCGGATCATTGGCAGCTGCGCTTCCAGCGCATCCGGAACCACCTCGAGGTCCGGGGATCCGGCCACTGACTCCGCCACCCGGTGAGCCTTGTAGGTCGGCAGCAGGTCCACCCGCCACTGCGGCCGCCAGTCGTCGTCCCAGCAGGCAATCAGGTGGGTGGCCCGGTAGTCCGTGGTGAGCCGGGCGATCATGTCCAGCAGCCCCCGAACGGCGTTCACTGGCGTGCCGTCAGCACGGCGCAGCGTGTCGGGCATGCCATAGAAGGCGCGGAAGTACAGCGACGCAGTGTCCAGCAGCATCAAGCGTTCAGCCATACCCTGATCCTGACACGGATGGGCGGGCTGCTGCATCACGCCCAGTCAGCGTCCTCGAACGCGCGGCCGCGGAAGTGCGCCCGCAGGTACTCCCCCACCACTGCGGCACCGAGGTCCCCTGCGTCGGGCGCGACCACCCGGCCGTCCACCCTGCTCACCATGCGCTGGACGAACCGCTCGAGGCTCGGGTCGTCTCCCAGCCTGAAGAAGGTGGCTTGTGTGCCGGCACGGCCCAGCCGGTCCAGTTCCGCCACCGTGACGCGGATGGTTTCCGGGTCGGGCGGCCAGCAGAACCATGGCTCGCCCTCTGCCAGCAGGTGGGCTGTGGGTTCGCCGTCGGTAACCACCAGGAGTACCGGCTGCATGGACGGGTGGCGGCGGAAGAAGCGGCCAGCCAGCAGCAGGCCGTGGTGCAGGTTCGTTCCCTGCTCGCGGCGGGGCGGCAGGGCCGTGAGTTCGCCGATGTCCATGGCCTGGGCGTAGCGGCCGAACGTGATCAGCTCCAGTCTGTCGCCGCGGAAGCGGGTGGAGACGAGGTGGTGCAGGGCGAGGGCGGTGCGTTTCATGGGTATCCACCGCCCCTCGGCAGCCATCGAGAAGGACACGTCCACGAGGAGGACGACGGCGGCCTGGGTCCGCGCTTCCGTCTCTGACACTTCGATGTCTGCCGCCGTTAGCCGGAGTCCGCCGCCAAGGTTTCCGCCGTCGGCAGCCGTGCGGCTGATCGCGTTGGTGAGCGTGCGGGTGACGTCCCACGGTTCTGCATCCCCGAACTCCCACTGACGGCTGGAGCCGGTCTGCTCGCCTGCGGCGCCGGCAGTGCGGGTGTCCCGGCGTCCCTGCCGGCCTGACAGTTGCTTGGCAGTATCCCTGAGCAGGGACTTGCCAAGCCGCCGCATCGCCTGAGGTGAGAGCCGGAGGTCTCCGTCCGCGCCACGCCGCAGGTACCCGCCGTCCTGCATGGCGCGCTCGATTTCGGCGAGGGTCCGGGCAGTGACGGCGGCGTCCTGCCCCAGCTGGCGGGCCAGGACGTCCAAGTCCAGGTCGCCCAGGTTTGAGCCGTTGTAGGACTGGGAGAGCTGTTCGGCCAGCTCATCGAGTTCGGCGATGTCCTGGAGGACACCGGTGCCATCGCCGAGGCCCAGGCTTTCCTGGCCCTCGAAGCGTTCGGAGCCGGTCCAGTCCTCGCCCGGGCGCAGGGCACGGAGGGTGTCGTCAAGCTGGTCGAGCTGGGCCATCAGTTGCGGTGACCCGAAAGCCTGGGCCGACAGCCGCATCAGTTCCTCCCGCTGTTCCGGGGACATGGACTGAAGGAGCCGCTGCGCGGCGGCCGCGCGCTTCGCCAGTGCGTCAATCAGCTCCTCAACGGATTGCGGGTTCTCCGGGAAGAAGTTGCCGTGCCGGGCCATGAACTCCTGGAAGTCGGCATCGGTGTCCTCCCCGCGGCGGTGTTTGTCGAGCAGTTCGTTCAGGTCGCGGAGCATCCTGGTGACGGCTGCGCGGTCCTCCTCCGTGGCGTTTTCGAGTGCCTGCTTCATGCCGGCGAACCGCTGGTCAAGGGCCTCGCGGCCCAGCAGGTCCTTGATCCGCTCATACGCTTCCCGGGCGGCGCCCGACTGCCAGTCGTAGGAGGCAAGTTCATTGACGGCCGCAGCGGTGGACGGGGGCAGGTTCTGCAGCTGCATCTCCCGGAAGGCGCGGTCCGTGTTATCCATCATGGCGTCGCGGGCCAGCTGCTTGCGTTCTTCCAACACCGCCGTGTCCAGGAGTTTCCTGACTTCGTCGAAGGTGCCGTCCAACCGGTGCCGGCCCAGCAGGTCGCTCCGGCGCTGCTGGACTCTGCGGGCGAGATCATCCAGGCCCTGCCGGTTCCGGCCGCCGCGCCGCAGGAACTCCTGCAGGGCGTGGCGGGGCGAATACCCTGCCATGACATCCTCTGCGACGGCGTCCAGCGCCTCGGCGAGGTCAACGGGCGGGGCGAGGGGGTCCGGTCCGCCCGTGTACCTGCCGTACCTGGCGGAGTGGTTGTGGATGTTCATGTGCCGCCTGTCCCTTTCTCCAGCCTTCTGACCGGCCACGCAGGGTGTGCCGCTAGCCGTAGACCGTCTCTTCGTCGCCGGACTCCTTGGATATCCGCCGGGCGAGATAGAGGCCTTCCAGGGCAAGCTCGATGGCGGCTGCCCGCTGCCCCTTGTTCTGCGCGCCCAGCCTGCGGCCAATCTCGTCGTACAGGCCCGAGCCGTTGAGGGACGGCAGCTTCGCCAGGAACTCCTGCGCGGTGACGTGCTCCCCGGTGGTGACGGTGGTATGCCCGTCGAGCGCTGCCACCAGCGGGCCGAGGTCCAGGCCCTGGTAGTGCGCCCGCACCGCCTCCGCGGTGGCGGTCCGCAGGAGGTGGTCCAGGACTGCCTGTTCACGGCCCTCCTCGCCGGATTCGAACTCGATTTTGCCGGTGAGGACTTCCACCGCCGTGCCGAGATCGACGATCCGGGCCACGGCCTCGTCCTCGCCACGCAGGCTGGCCCGGCGGAGCGCCGCGGCTGCCACGGTTTCTGCTCCTGCAATGGCGAACCGGGCAGACACACCTGAGGTCTGGTTGATGGCCGGGGACTGCCGCAGCGCACGGGTGTAGCGGGCCAGGATCTCGAGGATCACCGGCGGGACGTCGGCCACCAGTTGCCCCTCCTGCCGGATCACGGCCACCTCGTCGTCAAGCTCTATCGGGTAGTGGGTGCGGATTTCAGCGCCGAAGCGGTCCTTCAGGGGCGTGATGATCCGGCCGCGGTTGGTGTAGTCCTCCGGGTTGGCGGAGGCAACGACCAGTACGTCCAGCGGCAGCCGCAGGACGTAGCCGCGGATCTGGATGTCGCGCTCCTCCATCACGTTGAGCATGGACACCTGGATCCGTTCCGCAAGGTCCGGCAGTTCATTGATGGCGATGATCCCCCGGTTGGAACGCGGGACCAGCCCGTAGTGGATGGTCTCCGGGTCCCCCAGCCGGCGCCCCTCCGCCACCCGCATGGGGTCGACGTCGCCAATGAGGTCGGCAACAGAAGTATCCGGCGTGGCCAGCTTCTCCACATACCGTTCAGACCGGTGGCGCCATGACACCCGCAGCCTGTCCCCCTCCGTCAGCACGCGGGCCCGGGAGTGTTCGGTGATCGGCTCAAACGGATGCTCGTTCAGTTCTGAGCCCTCAAGGACCGGGGACCACTCATCCAGCAGCCCGGCCAGGGTACGGAGGAGCCGTGTCTTGCCCTGTCCCCGCTCACCCAGCAGAACGACGTCGTGCCCGGCGATCAGGGCACGCTCAAGCTGGGGAAGCACGGTCCGGCCGAACCCGTACATCCCGGGCCACGGATCCCGTCCGGCCGCGAGCGCGGCTAGCAGGTTGTCGCGGATTTCCTGGCGCAGGTCCTTGAGGACATGCCCGGCTGCACGCAGCTCACCAACAGTGAAGATCTCGGGACGCTCACTCACCCCTCCACGGTAGCCCCGACCCTGCCCGGAATCGAGCAGATTCTGCAAACGCCGTACCTCACCAACGGCTACGCTGGGTCTGTGACTGCAGGAACGCCGTCGGAACAGCCGACTCCCCCGCCAGGGCAGGAGCGCACGCTTCTCCTCCTGGTGCGCCACGGTGAAACCCCGACCACCGGGCAGGTGCTGCCCGGGCGGGCACCGGGACTGCACCTGTCAGAACGGGGCCAGGCGCAGGCGGACGGAATCGCGGAACGCCTTGAAGGGCTCGCCGTGGACGCCCTTTATTCCTCCCCGCTGGAGCGGGCCCGGGAGACTGCCGCCCCCGCGGCAGCCCGGACCGGACTCCCGGTAGCCGAGGAGGCAGGGCTGACCGAATGCGACTTTGGCGACTGGACCGGCGCTGCGCTCGCCGAGCTCTCCGGACTGCCGGAATGGCGCACGGTCCAGCACACGCCGTCGTCCTTCCGTTTTCCCGGCGGGGAGAGCTTTACCCAGATGCAGGCACGGATGGTCGGTGCACTCGATGATCTGCGCGCCGAGCACCGGGGCGGAGTGATCCTGTGCTTTTCGCACGCCGACCCGATCAAGGCGGCCGTTGCCCATGCCCTGGGCACGCACCTGGACCTGTTCCAGCGGATCGTGATCAGCCCTGCATCCGTTTCGGCCATCTCGTTCGTGGACGGACGTCCTCCTGCCGTACTGGCCGTGAACTCCGTTGCCGGGTCCTTGGCGGGACTGGCGGCATGATGCCCACAGGTCCCTCCACCCTGCCAGCCAGCCCGCAAGGGACAGCCGGTGTCCACGCGTGAGCTGAACCTGCTGACCGACGGCCGGGTGGAACTCGTGGCGCGCATTCCGCGCAGCAGCAACGCGACGTTCCTGGTTCGCGTCTCCTGCGGGGAGGACTCCTCCTACGCGGTGTACAAGCCGGAGTTGGGGGAACGCCCACTGCATGACTTTGAGCCCGGACTGTACCGGCGGGAGCGCGCTGCCTATCTCCTCAGCCGCCACCTGGCATGGGACCTCGTGCCGCCCACCGTGATCCGGGAAGACGCCCCGCTGGGTGTCGGTTCACTGCAGTGGTTCGTCGAGTGCGATTTCCGCGAGCACTACTTCACCCTGCACACCGAAGCACCCGAGATCCATGGTGTCCTGGCACAGCTGGCCCTCTTCGACGTCGTCGCCAACAACACGGACCGCAAGAGCGGGCACGTGCTCCGCGGGCACGACGGACGGGTGTGGGGCATCGACCACGGGCTGTGCTTCTCCGCAGTCTTCAAGCTGCGAACCGTCATCTGGGACTTCGCCGGCGAAGCCATCCCGGAGCCCCTGCTCCGGGACATCAGCGCGCTCGCCGGGGCCGTGCCTGAGGACGTGGCGGAGCTTCTCGACGACGAAGAGGTGGCGGCCCTGCAGCGGCGGGTGGCACGCCTGCTTCGGGAAGGCGTGCTCCCGATTGACCGGACGGGTATGCGCTACCCCTGGCCACTGGTGTAACCGTTGCTGAACGCGGGCAGAACGGAAATCCTCCGGGCTGATAGCGCCGGCAGCCCGGTTCAGTGCCAGGGGCTTGGGGTTCAGATGTTCGTTGTGGGGCCGGCGACTTTCCTGACGAACGCGTGCAGGCGCCGGTACACTTCTGAAGCCGGTACACTTCTGAACACGGGCGGGAACCGGCCGTCCAGCCATTCAGTCTGAGATGCAGACGGCCTCCTCCCGGAGCCGCTCTGGAAGAACACGGAGAAATCCACCACGCTGCAGTGCTGGACAAGGCCTCTCAGGTGATCCGCCGCCAGCGCGGGCTGAAGAGAGTAGTATCCGGCAAGTTGGGCCGGATTGTTGCCGCCGTCAGCAAGGGCGGCGATCTGGCCGCCTGCGGAGCCGCCGCCCAAAACCACCGACTCGGGGTCGCCCCCGTAGTCTTCGATGTTGCTGCGCACCCACGCCAGGGCGGCATTGGCGTCTTCAAGCACATGGCCCATATAAAACCGGGGCGGCTTGCGGTAGTTCACGTTCACCACCACAATTCCCCCGGCCGCCTGGTTGGCGCAGTACTTGGTGAGGGCGGATTTATCCCCGGATGTCCATCCGCCGCCGTGGAAGTACACGTAGACGGGGAGGCATTCCTGCGGCCGGCTGGAAATTGTGGGTGGTTGGCGGGGGTGTGAGGACGTCACGCCCAGCATGAGGAGCCGCCAGGTCCACACGGGTACCCGACGAATCAATCGGCGGGTCCTCCGCGCGAGCGGATGGCGGTTTGGGAGTGGCGGACCGCCATGGTCATCCCTCAATGATACCGGCGGGTGATTTTTTGAGGCCGCCGGTTGGGGTGCAGGTGGTCGGCAGTTCAGCCGGCGTCGGTCGGTGCGGCCCGGTCATCCACGGCTGCCGTCAACCGGTCGATGCGCTGCAGCGCTGAGCTCAACTGCTCCACCGCCGCCCACAGGGCGGGATGCTGTTCCCTGACCTGCTCCAACGTGGCCCCGGCGGACCTGAGGGTGGCAAGGTCGAAGCTGACGTTGGTGCGCGCCCCCGCCACTGCTGCCCTCAGTGCACCACATCCAACCACGACATCGGCAATGAGCGCCGGATTGCCATAGGACGCAAGCCAGGCAAGGTCGTCAATGGCAGCAACAGCCCGTTCACCCAGGACAGCCGAGGCCTTGGCGGCACCAACGGATGCGCGATGTATCGCCTCATCCCGTTCCGGACCTCGATCCAAATGAAAAGCGGCGCCGAAGGCTTCGGAGGCGGCCGCGTCATCGTCGGCCAGCTGAAGGGCGTCCTCCCGCAGTGCCCGGGCGCGGGCGTGAAGGGAAGCCAGCTCCTCCTGCTGGTGGTCCTTCGGTTCTGTGTAGCCGGCCACCATGGAAGCCAAGGAGGCGGCAATGGCAAGCATCACCCCGGTCCCGGCACCTCCACCGGGCGAACCCTTGGACTCGGCGAGCGCACGCGTCCATTCCTCAACCGTTGAACTCCGGGTGGTTACGGCATCAGCATCAGTCATGGCATCAAGTCTGCCTGCTGCGGACCGGATGGCGGTGCATGCAGCGCCGTGGGGATGTACTCCAGTATTCGGGCCCCTCGAGGCCCCACCAGCCGGGCCACCCCTCAGCCGACGCATATCCGTCCAGGGAAATGATGAGGTCCACCATCAGGCCGGGGACCAGTGCGTCTGCACTAGTCTCACCCATGAGCTTCTCCTTCTGCGGCACGTGGCGGCCATGCTAGCCCTGGAGCCACCCGGCCTTCAAGGGCTCACTGGCCTGGGGAGCAGGATCCGGCGGCAGTAGCATGGCGGTACTTATCGCGCCGGCGCACCTCGGACAGGCGCGCCGGAGCCGGGACAGGGAAGGAAGCCATGGACAGGGTCACCTGCGACCTGACCATTTCGCTGGACGGATTCCTGGCGGGGCCGAACCAGACCCGTGCCAACCCCTTGGGCGAAGGCGGCGAAGATCTGCATCGGTGGCAGTTTGCAGAACCGGATGCGAACGCAGCAGCGATTGCGGGCATTCTTTCAGCCGGGCCTTCATCATGGGCCGCAACATGTTTGCCGGCCCCGGTCCCGGTCCCGGGCCTTGGGAGGCGGGCTGGCGGGGGTGGTGGGGTGAAGAGCCGCCGTACCACGCCCCCGTTTTTGTCCTCACGCATCATCCCCGCCGTCCGCTGCAGATGCAGGGCGGCACAACGTTCATTTTTGTCGGCGGCGGGATTGAGTCGGCGCTGGATCAGGCGCGGGAGGCGGCGGGCGGCAAGGGGGTTGCGATAGCGGGAGGCGCGGAGACTGCCCGCCAGTACCTGTCAGCGGGGCTGATTGACGAAATGCGGCTGCACATTGCGCCGCTCCTTCTGGGTGCGGGTGAGCGCCTTCTGGATGGCGTGGGGACACTGAGGCTTGGGCCGCTGGAGGTAAGCGGGACGCGGCTGGTGACGCACATCCGCTACGCGGTGCTCCGCTGACCGTTACCGGCCGCCCTCGATCTTCCGGCTCCGCTGCTCCTGGGCCAGGGGTCCGTACGGGTAGACTCCGGTCTGCGGCTCACTGAGCCGGGTCAACCGTTCGATCTCGTCCCGGCTGAGTTCCAGCTGGGCTGCAGCAAGGTTGTCTGCGAGCTGTTCCTGGGTCCGGGCACCAAGGATCACCGATGTGACCGCGGGCCTGTCCGCCAGCCAGGCCAGAGCCACCTGCGAAGGGCTCACGCCGCGGGTCGCAGCGATGCTTTCCACGGCATTGATGACTGTCCAGGTGGCCGGGTTGGCGTTGCGTTCTTCCCAGGCCTCCATCCCGCGTTCGGGGTTTTCACCCAGCCGGGTGGCGCCTGTGGGATCCTGGTCCCGCTTGTACTTGCCGGACAACCACCCGCCGCCCAAAGGCGACCACGGCAGCAAACCGATCCCGGCATCCAGTGCCGCCGGAACGATCTCTGACTCGATCTCCCGGACCAGCAGGCTGTACTGGGGCTGCAGGGTCACCGGCACTTCCCAGCTGTGGGCGCGGGCAACGTGGACGGCCTTGGTCAGCTGCCATCCCAGGAAGTTGGAGAAGCCGTAATAGGCGATCTTGCCGCGGCTGACGGAGTCGTCCAGGAACCGCAGCGTCTCCTCCAGGGGAGTGAGCGGGTCCCACGCGTGCAGCTGGTACAGGTCGATCTGTTCCAGCCCCAGGCGGCGGAGGGAATCGTCCAAGGCGCGCGTCAGATGCCGGCGGGAGGTCCCGACGTCGTTCGGTGCTGTTCCCGTGGGAAAGCGGCCTTTGGTGGCAACCACCGCAGTGTCTCTGGCCTCAGGCCGCTTGGCGAGCCAGCGTCCGACGATCTCTTCCGAGACGCCCGCGCTGTAGACATCTGCGGTGTCGATGAAGTTGCCGCCGGCGGCAAAGTAGTCGTCCAGGATGGCATGGGATGCCTCCTCGGTTGCCTCTGCACCGAACGTCATGGTTCCCAGTGCGTAGTTGGAGACCACCGCGCCGCTGTTGCCTAGGGTCCTATATTCCACGGTGCTCCTTGAAGTCAGTATTCATCGGGGTCATACGTTCAGGGCGGTGGCGCCCCTGGTGGTGGTGCGGATCCGGTACAGGCTGCTGCTGGCGGTGATGTAGAGGTCCTGGCCGTCCGGGCCGCCGAAACACAGGTTTGATACCTTCTCCGGCACCGGGATGGTCTTCAGGAGTTCGAAGGACGGCGAATAGACCCGTACGGATGCGCCGGCAGAGGTCCAGACCCTGCCTTCCAGATCCACCTTCAACCCATCGGCAGGGTGGTCTTCTTCCAGCTCGACCATACCTGCAGTGCGGCATCCGCCGTCGGCTACGTCATAGGCGACGATCCTCAGCGGGACTCCATGGCTTGGGCCGGCCGTGTCCGTAACGTAGAGGACCGACTCGTCAGGTGAGAAGGCCAGCCCGTTCGGATAGACGAGGTCGGTGATCGCGGCAGTGAGACCCTCCGACGCCGGCTCGAAACGGAAGACATAGCAGCCGCCGTATTCCTGCTCGCCCTCGTGCCCCTCCTTGGTGCCGGGAAGGACCCCATACGGAGGGTCCGTGAACCAAATGCTGGAGTCCCGCGCAATCACGACGTCGTTGGGCGAATTCAGCCGCCGTCCTTCGAAGCTGTCAACGATTCCATCGACGGCGCCCGCGCGGTCCCGCTCAATCCTGCGCCGTCCGTGGCTGCACTGGACAACGGAGCCGTCGGCGTCGAGGGTCCTGCCATTGGTGAATTCCACATCCACCGCGTACTCGCTGGTTAACCCGCTGGCCGGGTCAAATTCGAGGATGAGGTTATTGGGGATGTCACTCCAGCGCACAGTCTGTGACGAGGGCACCCACAGGGGACCCTCTGCCCATACCGACCCAGTGAAGAGGCACTCCAGCCCGCCAGTCGTCAGTCCTTCGCCCATGCTCGTCCCTTCGCCAAAGCCGGTTGCCGCGGCCCCGCCAAACGTGGCAAAGGCCCTGCTCATTACCGGACACGATAGCGTGAAGAGATGGGGCGGTTCGAAGTTGTCGTGCTGCCGGCAGTAGCCGCTCCGGGCCGGGACCAAATCCGACGCCTCTTCAGGCAGGAGAGCATGGACTATCAACCCTTGGCTTCATCCCGCGGCGCCTGCCTTCGCTGCGTATGCCGTGGCCTGCTCACGCACTTGCTGAATATATGCATCGGACTGGTTGTAGGCGTAGATCGCATCGATCCAGCCGTCCGCGGTTGTGAGGTCACGACCGTGAGCACAAAGATAGGTCGCCGCGCTAAGGGCTGCATCGTCGATATTAAAGGGATCCGCCGTGCCGTCCCCGTTGCCGTCCCGCCCCACGAGTTGCCACGTGGAAGGAATGAACTGCATCGGCCCCACGGCACGGTCCCAGCGGGTATCTCCGTCCAGCGAACCGGCGTCCGTGTCGGCGATAACTGCGAATCCTGCCCCGTTGAGAGCCGGGCCCACCACCGGGCGGCTCATCTCCCCCGCGGCGGTTAAGCTGCCGCCGCCGTACGTCCCGTGTGCTGTTTCGACGAAACCGACGGCCGCCAAAGTGTTCCAACCGATCCCGCACGCCGGAGCAGTAGCATTCACGGTCTCGGCCGCGGCAACATATGCCCGCAGGGCGCGTTTAGGGATCCCGGTCTGCGCCGCAGCCCGGATCACCCAATCGGCGTCCGGGTTTCTGGTGACGTTCACGGCGGTGGTCATACTGGAGGACAGCATTTCGAACTCAGTCTCCGCCCGCGGCGGCGGAGACAACGCACGACGTCCGTCCGCGGCAGGGTGCGCAAGCACCCAGAACAAGAAAGCGGTGGTGACGCAAAACACAAACAGGACAAGGACCACGAGGCGTCTGAGACGAAGCACCGACTAATCAAACCATCCAAAGCCCCACCGTTGGTGACAGGCTTTGGTCGCGACTTCGTGTACTCCTAGGCGATGTATTTGGAGAAGTCTTGCCATCCACCAAGTCACGGGCAGGACCGATCCGGCAGAAACATTGCAGGGCTACTTCCTCACGTCATCATCTTCAAAACGCCATCATCGCAGGGGCGCTTCATCCGTCGCCCCGCGAGATGCGAACCACCACCGTCTACTACTACTTGGCAGGAGGAATCTCAGTACATCTTCACACGCTGCGACCAACAGTAAGTAAGCTTACGATCGGACGCGGTGTCCAGCAGTGTGGCACCGCGTTCCCAGCCTCACTGTGCTTCAAGGCGTGAGCTGCATTGCCGGAGCAGTGCGGGCTCAGCAGATCTTGCTTGCCAGGGAAGAATTGCAGGGCGGGTCCAAGCGCTGGCGGCCGATCTACTTCTCTGCTAAGTCATCCGCCACCCGGCGAAGGTCCTGGACCCAGCCGGTGGAGCGGCTCGGTCCCCCCACGCCAGCTTCAAAGTTCGCCAGCGCTTCCGCCATGAGCTCCAGCGCTGCCGACATGTTCGCTTTAACCGCCGCATAGCCTTCATCCGAGCGGGGGTCCGCTGAAGCGGATAAAAGCAGCTCCGCTCCGGACCTGATGATTAGAGAGGCCTCGTATTCGTTCACGCTCACACCCCGCGTCCTCAGAATCCGGAAAGCGGAAAATGGACCCGCCAACCTCACTTTGCCCCCGGACCGAAGACGCCAAGGAGCAGGCCGGAATGACAGCACACTTCAAACCTGCATTCCACCCGGTACCGGGTGATCTCAAAAACACGGACGTTTGGACTACAAAACCCGGCCACAACTAATGCAGCAATCGTGTAAACATCCTCGTTCGTCCTGTCTTGAAGGATCAAGGGCGGAGCAGGCTGCGTAAAAATCCGTCTCCAGAACAGGATATGGTTCTCGCCGCAAGGGCACCGGGATGCAACGCCGTGGTGTCGCTGGTCATTCTGGGGTGCTGGCGTCTTACCCCCTTTTGTTGCCGCGCCTACCCGTCAAGCAGGCTTCTGCCGCCTTTGGCAGTCCGTGAGGGCGCGGGTGACGAATAAGGTGCGTGGGGTAGGTCCTGATGGACGCGCCGTCCGGTGTGTGGAGGACACATCCCTCGTGAAGGGGTACGCCATGAAAAGGATCAATCGCAGCCTGACCGTAGCCACAGCCGTGTCGTTGGCGGCCATCACCGCATGCGCGGCCCAGGGTGAGGACGCGCCCGCCCCGCCGCCCGCGGTCGGCTCCGCTGCGCCGTCAGCGAATGGATCGGCCCAAGCGGCCGCAGCACTCATCATGATTCAGGATTTCAAGTATCAGGTGCCGGCGGCGGTGAAGCCGGGGTCGATGGTGACGGTGACCAACGCGGACAGCGCCCCGCACACTGTCACGGCCAGGGACGGGGGCGGGTTCGATATTGAAGTCCCGGGCGGTGGGACGGTAATTTTCCAAGCACCGGATGCCCCGGGCGAGTACGAGATTATCTGCACTTTCCATCCGCAGATGACCGGGACGCTGGTCGTGAAATGAACCGCGCAGACAGAAATCAGCAGGGAGGCGCTCTTTGGGTGTTGCGGGTTGCTGTCGCGACGGCCCTGGTGGTCACCGCCGTGATCCATGCCCAGCTCGCCCCGGGCTATCAGCAGGCAGCGCCGGGCGGTGTCGGCCAGGGCGCCCTGTTTTTGGTTCAGGCCAGCGCGTCTGTCCTGGCCGCGGTGTTCGTGTTGCTTAGGGGTTCACGGATGGCTTTCGCTGCCGCTGCCGTGGTGGCGTTGTCGTCCCTGGCCGCGGTCATCCTTTACCGATATGTCCAGGTTCCGGCTATCGGGCCGCTGCCTTCGATGTATGAACCGGTCTGGTACACGGCCAAGGTCATCACCGCCGTCACGGAAGCAATCGCAGGGGCACTGGCAGTGGCCGGGTACGCCCTGCTGCACAAGCAGTCTGGATCAGGGCGGGCTGTCCGGGGCCGGCGCCACGGCACCTCGGCTGCTTGAGTTACCACGCCACAACCAGCTTAAGAGCACTGGAAAACCTGCTCGCGGCAGCCCGCCCAAAAAATATGTGAACCCGGCCACATCCTCACCCATCCTTTCCTGGTGGTGGTGCGAAGTACTGTTGTCCCCTTCCGGGATACCAACATCACACGTCCGTGTATGAGGAGATATTTCCAATGAATAAGACACTCCGCTTTATGGCTGTTCCCACCCTCGCTTTGGGCGCCCTGGCCCTGTCCGGTTCCCCGGCCATGGCCGCGGACCAGTCCTACCAGACCACCCTCGGCCAGCTGAACGGCAGCTCAGCCTCGGGCACCGTCACTGTTGACGTCACGGGCAACCAGGCCCATGTTGTCCTAAACGTTTCCGGTCTGGCCGCGACGTTCATGGACGCCCCGTACCCGCACGTCCAGCACATCCACGGCGGCGCCAAGGGCATGTGCCCGGACCCTTCAGCCGATACCAACGGCGACCAGGTCGTCAACACCACCGAAGGCGCACCGGCCTATGGCGGCATCGTCACCACCCTGTCCACCAGCGGGGACACCAGCCCCGCAGCAGGCCTTGACCTCAAGGTCGCCGGCCAGGGCGCCGCGTACACCATTGACCGCACCTTCGAGCTGAATGCCGAGACCAAGGCCGCCCTTCAGGCAGGCACTGCAGTCGTGGTTGTCCACGGCCTTGATCCCGCAACGCTGAGCCCGGCCGCGCAGGCGGCCAAGAGCGACCTTGTCCCTGAGCTTCCGCTTGCCGCCACCTCCCCCGCCCTGTGCGGGACCCTGACGGCCGGGCAGATGAAAATGCCCGCAGGTGGCGCGGCGACCGGCATCGCCACCGAAACCGGCACCGACACCGGAGCCCTCGCCATCGGTTCCGGCCTGGCCCTGATCGCCCTCGCCGGCGGAGCGTACGTCGTCCGCCGCCGCAACGCAGCAGCCTAAGCACCAGCTGATCGGATCAATACAGTGACACCCAAGAACCCCGGCCACCGCAGAGGCCCCCTGGCCTCCACCGCGGCCGGGGTTCTGCTCCTGCTCACCCTCGCCGGCTGCGCCGGCGGAGCCACCACCCCGGACCCGGGAACGGCACCTGCGGCCTCGGTCTCAGCCCCTGCTGCGCCCGGCACCCCCAGCGCTCCCCCGCCTGTTTCCGCGCCGGCACCCGCCGCCCCTGCTGCGGCCCCGTCCGCACAGCAACTCCCGCCGGTCATGGCCGCTTCGGCCCCGGTCACCCTGACCATTCCCTCCATCTCGGTCCGGACGGAGCTGATCCACCTGGGACTGGAAGAGAACGGCTCCCTGAAAGTACCGCAGGACACCGGGAACGGAGCCCCTGCCAGCTGGTACGACGGCTCCCCCACTCCGGGAGAACGCGGACCTTCAGTGCTGCTGGGCCACGTCAACGCACTGGGCGGCAACAAAGGTGTCTTCGCGGACCTGCGCAAACTCACCCCCGGCGCCGAACTCACCGTTTCCCGGGCCGATGGCAGCACCGCCGTCTTCACCGTTGACCGCGGCGCGCTCTACCCCAAAGACGAGTTCCCCACCCTTGAGGTCTACGGGAACACTCCCGGGCCCGAACTGCGGCTCGTCACCTGCGACGGCTACGACCCCGCCACCGGGGAGTTTGACGACAACTACGTCGTCTACGCCACCCTCAAAGCCTGACAACGGCCGCCACCGGCAGACGGTGCGGCCAGGATGGAAAACCGATGAAACAGCACACGCCCTTGCTGGCCTCCCTGGCACTCACGGCCCTGCTGCTCACCGGCTGCGCAACAGCGGCCGGATCCGTCACCGCACCATCCGGCCCCTCGGCACCAGCAGGTTCCACCGAGACCGGGCACTCTGAGGGCCACGGCGGCGGGCACCACGGTGCCGGTTCCTCATCACCGGGTGCCCCCAAGGCCGACGGGCCCAGTGCAGCCGCTCTCATGGTCTGCGGGGACCAGCCAAAGGACCGGCTGACCGCCATCCTGGACCTCGGGCAGGACCCGCACACCATCAACGACTGGGCCGACAGCACCTTCACCTGCACCTACCACCTGGACGAAGGCGACCTGGTCATCTCCGTCAAGGAAGCCAAGGACAAGGCCACGGCACTGACCTACTTTGATGCAATGCAGGCCCTCGCAAAAGACGCCACACCAATCAAAGGCCTCGCCAACCTCGGCTTCCCCGCCTACGAAACCGCTGACGGGTCAGCAGTCTTCCAAAAAGACAGCTTCGTTCTCCAGGTAGACGCCTCCGACCTGCCCGCCACCCTCGGACCGGACAACATCACCAGGAACGCGCTGGCCTACCAGCTCTCCACCACCATCCTCGCCTGCTGGATCGAACACCCCTGACAGTGCAGAATTCATCGTTCCAGCCCGCCCCCGAAAGGTTTTCATCATGAAGGCAAGCACCCAGAACCGGCAGCGCACTCGGATTCGCGGCAGCAGCCGCCCTGCTGGCCCTGTCCGGCTGCGGGGGCATGTCCGGGTCCGGCACGACGGCGGCCCCGACGTTGACTGAGCAATTCCCGTCAGCTCCTGCCGCCACCACCGAACCTGCCCCCTCAGCCTCGGGCACGAGCTCCTCGCCGGCGGCCGCTGCGACAGAACTTCTGATCAAGGGCTTCAAATACCAGGGAGCAGAAACCGTGAGCCCTGGGGCAGAGATCACCGTGACCAATGAAGACGTTGAAGCCCACACCATCACAGCTGACACCGGCAACGCGTTCGACGCCAACATCCAAGTTGGTAGGGGCACTTTCACCGCCCCCACAGAACCCGGGACCTACCCCTACCACTGCAACTTCCACGGCAACATGAGAGGCACCCTCACCGTGAAATAGGCGCCGAAACTCGTACGTGCCGAATCAGTGCGCGGGATCCCAGTCCGTGCAGTTGGCCTAAAGCAGCGCGTCGGCGCCTACAACGGCCGGAAGAAGACCCACACCGGAACGGGGCCGTACAGGCTGAAATCGGCTACGGGAGGCCGAGCTAAAGGACGATCTAGAGGTGTGCCCCGCCGGTTCCTCAGAAGGGAGCCTGCTTTCGCCGTGACTCCTTACTACTTATTGTCAGATCCGGGCGGACAGGATTGCCTGGCTGACTTCTTTAATGGCTTGGGTGACTTTGATGCCTCGTGGGCAGGCCTCGCTGCAATTGAAGACCGTGCGGCAACGCCAGACCCCTTCCCTGTCGTTGAGGATTTCGAGCCTCATGTCGCCGGCGTCGTCTCGGGAGTCGAAAATGAACCGGTGGGCGTTCACGATCGCTGCTGGCCCGAAATATTGCCCGTCGTTCCAGAAAACCGGGCACGACGAGGTGCACGCTGCACAAAGGATGCATTTAGTTGTGTCGTCGAAACGTTCCCGTTCTGCAGGGGACTGCAGCCGTTCCCGGGTTGGTGCATGTCCTGTGCTGATGAGGAAGGGAACGATCTCTCGGTAGGACTGGAAGAACGGTTCCATATCGACGATCAGGTCTTTCTCCACCGGCAAACCCTGCAACGGCTCGACCGTGATGGGTTGGGCTGGATTCAGGTCTTTCAGCAGGGCTTTGCAGGCCAGCCTGTTCCTGCCATTGATCCTCATCGCGTCCGAACCGCACACTCCGTGGGCGCAGGACCGGCGGAAAGAAAGGGACCCGTCGATTTCCCACTTGACCCGGTGCAAGGCGTCAAGGACACGGTCAGTGGACAGCATCCTCAATGGGTAGTCTTCCCATCGGGCGGCCGGCGAGACTTCCGGGTCATAGCGACGGATTCTGACGGTAACGTCCAGGGTCGGAACCTCCTCGGTAACCGACTGCGGGAGATCCACTTTTGAGGCAGGTTCATTGGATTCAAACTCCATAGCAAGGACAACTCCTCGTTTTAAACAGATAAATGAGGCGGCGGGCCGGCAAAGCGGCGCGGTGTGTGCTGGGCCTGGGTGGGATGACGACTGCGCTTATTCGGGCAGTTCCATCTGGAAGCCGCACCGGCAGCGCAGTACCCGCGTCGTCATGTAGACATCCAGGGTTTCCGTTTCCTTCTGGTCACCGTCGGTGAAGGCAGGTGCGCTCAGCCGCCGGAGTTCAGAGCCTATCTTCTCCATGGGGTGGCCGCAGTGGATGTAGTGCCCGCCAAAGGCGAGCACATTGGTAGGGCTGCCGTCAGGAGATCGATTGGCGGGTTCAGGGTCTCGATGGAGTGCAGCCCGAGGTTCTGATCGGTGCCGCAAGCCCTGCACCCGACGGCTTGATCTTCGTCCGACTCTCCGAAAGGGAGGGTCAACGCTCCGGCGCCTCCGGCCCTGAATGTCCAGCCCGGCCCGCCGCCCCGCCCCACAGACACTACGGTTCTGAGGCACCTCCATGCCTTGGCGCGTACAGCAGCAACGGTACATGCCGGAGAGGGATCCAGCGGATTTAGGGGAATTAGTATCAGAGCTCTGAATCGTAGCTTCAGGAGGAAATTTTTTGGGATGCGAGGTGGCCATCATGGCTCGCTTTCGCTGTCGTGCATCCAGCCGCCGTCTTGCTACAGCGGGTCTCCTGCCGGCCCTGCACATGACCGGAAAAGGGGAAGCACCACAAGATGTGATGCCTGCCACTACGGAATTTACGCATAACCTGTGCGACTGTCCAGCCGTATCCGGGCCGAAGGCGTTCTCGGCTGGTTTTCCTGGAATGCCTGTTTCGGTGCTTGAGGACAACAGGGGATGAGGTGGGCGTTCTTTATTTTCACAGAAGTTGATCGGTCAGTGGGGGCATCAGCACTGCCTATGCGGGTCTTGGGCGCCTGCCCAAGCTACGGCGCGGCGATCCCTTCCGGAGGGATCTTCGAGCCGCTGGGTCGGACCGGTCGCCCGAGCTGAGGTCTATTCAGATGGTGCTCCGTTCTGCAGCATCCAAGATGACTTTGCGGAGGTTACCGCCGCTGTTCATGATGGTTCTCTGCCTGCTCGCCCCTGTCCCGCTGGCCAGGATTTGCCGAACAGTTCTCTCCACCAGCGTCCGGTCCCCGGTCTCCGAGAGTGCCGGCTCGACGTGATTCAGGAGAGCTTCCACGCTTTCTTTCGCCGGGCGGGGCCGGTTCAGCTCAGGATGGATGAGGTCATCCTCAATGCCGTACCTACTGGCCCGCCAAGAGGCCAGGCGCAGCATCTCGGCAGGAACCGCAGGAGGTTGCTTTCCCTCGGCCCAGTCTTGAGCTGCCGTCTCGACCAAGGCCCGGACAATGGCAGCCAGGGCTACGGCATGGGCAGGATCGGTGCATACGTCCGGGACGCGGATTTCGACCGTTGGGTAGGTTGCTGAAAGGCGGGCATCGAAATAGATCTGACCACGGTCCAGGAGGACGTTGCAGGAGAGCAGCATTTCCACCAGGTCCTGGTACGCCCGTGCCGAACCAAATATCTCGGTCGGTCCTGCTGTTGGCCACCGTCTCCACACCTGATAGCGGAAACTTGCATAACCGGTATCCTTGCCCTGCCAATAAGGGGAATTCGCCGAAAGGGCGATCAGGGTGGGCAGCCAAATTCTGATCCTGTCCAGGACCGCTACGCCCTCATCGGGCGAATCGACGGCGACATGCACGTGGAAACCACACATCAGTTGTTCCCGAAGCGCTACGCCATAGCGGTCTTCCATGGCGCGATAGCGTGAAGTCTGGACCAGATGAGGCAACGCAGGAAGCGGTGAAGTTCCCAAAGCCGCGACTCTCGCTCCGAAGACCATTGCCTGGCGATTCGCTTCGGCCCGGCCTTCGTTAAGGGCGGTAGCAAGATCAGACAGACAGGTGAAAGGTGCGGTAACCGCTTCAACCTGCTCGCGCTGTACTTCCGTGGTCAGGAAGTTGCCTCGCGTTGCCGCTGGACGGCCGCCTCGCCTTGTGGCGCTCCTGTCGTTCTGGGCGGCGATCAGGTCTTCACCGACTGCCGCGTGATTTCCAGTTTGGGCGTCAACGAGCAAAAACTCCTCTTCCACCCCGAAGCTTCGCATAACGCAAGTCTGCCGGGTCACTGAAAATTAGCCAATGAGCGGGGTATCGCCAGATACTTTCCGCATTCTTCGCCCTGCAGTGCAGGACAGGTGAGGGGCATGAGGCGGCCGTGGTGGCCCTGGCGATTCCCTTCCCCGAAGGAGCCTACAGCTCGCCCTGAATGTACGCCGGCGCCACCGCCACCCCAGGGCTGATGAGCGCATTTTGGGCCAGGGGCATCCCCCGCCGCTCCCGGCAAACGCAGCTCAATGACGGAGCCATCCTCTACGTCATGGATGAACTCCTTTCAATAGCGCGACCGCAGCAGGTCGAACACAGCCGGAAATGTCGTCACCCCATCTTTTGCCATGAAGTGTCCGGCTTCTGGATGGACCTGCAGCTGTGCATCGAGGCGTTTGGCGAGGTCATCCGATGCTGCTGGCGGAACAAAGGGGTCCGTTTCGGAGCGGATCACTGTTCGCGTTCGGATGTTCCTTGCCAGGCGTTCAACGTCAACGTCACTTGCCAGGTATCGGTCCAGTTCCGGCAATGCCTCCAGTGGTTCAACGAAGCCGGCCACCAAGACAACGCCGCCCAGCTCCCATGGCTCCGGCAGGGCCGCGAGCACCCGCAATGCAGTGACGGCACCGAGAGAATGGGCCACGATGACCGTCCTCCCATCGGGCACACCAAGCGCGGAACTGACAGCGTTTTCCCACGGTGCCCTTGCAGGATCGTCCGGGGCCGGGAGGGGAACAACCGTGACGTCGATGCCTTCGGCTTGAAGTTCTCCTTGTAGCCAGGGGAACCAGTTCGCGTCCGGCGAGGCCTCGTATCCGTGGACAATAATGACGTGCTGGACAAATCGAGTGGGGCCCGTGTTGGTTTCTTTGCTCATAGGCAAAGACCCTATGGGGTCACGACAGCCTGCGGGTTGAATAGGGCAAATGCACGGCCTGGAACAAATCCTCGGAGCCCCGCCAGCCCGTCCGCCGCAGCAACGTCATCGTTGACCCTGTGCATATTGGCCCGTTTGTGGTGGGATTGCCGGGCACGGCGCGAAAAGTAACTAGCAGGAGGAATATCGTGAGCAATCCCGGGAATGAAGAACAGCCCCTTGGCAAGCCCAAGGATGACCCTCAAACCGACAACCCGACCACGAAACCCGAAGATGACCGCCCCATCACGGAAGACACGGACGGCACGCCAGTTGAGAACCCCTCGGGAGGCTAAAAGGTCCCAAATCACATCGCTCTGGAGTTTTTATCACTGGCGCTGGCTGCTTCCACCAGAGCATGGACTCGGGCCATGAAGACCGGATGGCGGATCCTGGGAATCGCCGCACTGGTGGCACTCATGTTGCCGGCCGCGGGCTGCAGCACTGCCTGCCCGCCATCGGCTATGTCAGCGGCCTTGAGGTGAGACCAGAGTGACACAGCTGCCCGGCGGAGGCTTCTCCCCAGCGCCCCGGGCTGGTGAGCACTTCCCCCGCCGTCTTCCTGGTAGGTGAACAGTGAGGAGTTGTATCGTTAGCCGCCGGCGGTCCGGAGCTGCGACAATCTGCACCGCCATGCTTGTCGCGGCATTGACAGCCTGCGGGAGTCGGCCGGGGCCTCCTCCCGATGGTTCCAGCCCACCCACAGGGGTGGCCGTACTGCCCATCAAAACAGTCTCGCCACAGTACGGCGAACTCCCCGTTGACCCCACAACAGACCCTGTACCGACCGTGCCCTGGCAGTTGGTCAGGGTAGACCGTCCGGAGAGCCGGATTTACGTTTCGGCGTCCAGCTCGGGCTGCAGGCATCCGGGTAAAATCAGAGTCAACGAAACCGCCTCATTCATCCAAATCACCGTCACCGGCACAGGCGGCGGTGACCCCTGCAGTATGCAGCACGTCACCTTGATCGGCTATGTGCAGCTCGATTCGATTGGGGACCGGGAGATCACCGGCGCTGGCTGAGGGCCGAAACCATGCATACGAGTACGCCCGATTGCACGCTAGTTTGGCCGATGCAGGCCAAGATCGGTATGGTCCGGTGCACAGCAGTAGGAAATCTGATGAATGAATTGACCATTTCACGGCTCGAAAAGTGAACCGGGCATCGCAAATTCTTGGCGGTCTTAGCCGCGTAGCGTCCAAGGACTGCAACTGGCTGCGGTCCAATGCCGAATTGCACGCGGAAATATTAGGCCTTCAAAGCGAGCTAAGGGCAGCTGCTGCCCGTGTCACCGGGGACACCGATATGAGCGCGGACTTCCAAGACGCGCAGCAGGTGGGTAACCGCTTATGCGGACTGTTCCAAGCCGAGAAGAACCCTGAGTCCTAGCGGCTGCCTGGGACCGCTTTGTCTGTCCCGGCGTCGTTACCCGGCATCACGGTGGGGTTCAGAAACGGCACCGAAACGATTGCAGAGGGCGGCCAAAGGCCCTCGGATGCACTGGCGCGTGATCCGCCCGGGGCCTTCCTTACGGTTCCGCCCCGATGCGGTAACAACCCTCGTTTTTGGTGCCTGACACTCCCTAATCTTGAGCTGTCCCACCGCACCACCTCTCTGAATGGCACCCCAATGAAAAAACTCCTAGTCTGGCTGACGGCGCTTCTAGCGGCCGTTGGGCTGGGCATCCTGGCTCCGGGGCCCGCTTCGGCAGCCACTTCCTATTGCGGTCTCGCATGGGGATCTCAGGACAAGACCGCTCCCGAGATGAGCTCAGCATCCGTCGCCAACGTCCGGACTGGGCAGCAGTCCTGCTTCGACCGGATGGTGGTCGACCTCAGTGGCCCTGTGAAGGGTTACACGGTCCGGTACGTCCCGGAGATCATCCAGGACGGCACCGGCTTCAGGATCCCGGTCTACGGCAAGGCACGCCTGCAGGTCGTCGTGAACGCACCCTCCTATGACAGCCATGGCAACGTCACCTACAACCCGGCCGCGAAGGCCGAGCTGTCCAACGTGGCCGGCTACCAGACCTTCCGGCAAGTGGTCTATGCGAATAGCTTCGAGGGTTCCACGAGCATCGGCCTCGGTGTCCGCGCCCGGCTGCCCTTCCGGGTCTTCACCCTGGACGGGCCCGGGTCCGGTTCCCGGCTGATAGTGGACGTGGCCCACTTCTGGTGATGGAACAGAAAGGTGCCGCACACCGGTGATCCGGGGTGCGGCACCATTCTGTGTGCTGGGCTCAGTCCGCCACTGCCGTCAACGGTCCAGCGAGCGGGCGGCGGCGGTCAAGGCCAGAGCCAGACACGGATGAATGGTGGACCTTCAGTCAGACGGAGCGGGTAGTCGTATCCGGACCGTAGTGCGGGAAGGTCCGTTGGTGAGCCCTTCCAGCTTCAGGAATCACCGTTGTCTGGCCGGGTGCCTTTGTTTTCCGTCTCTGCGATGGCCTGGTTGGCAATCAGATCGACGCGGTCTGCCTGGGTGATGCTGTCATCGTTTTGGATAGCGGCAACGTCAGCGGCATCCACCACCCCGTCAGAAGCCTTCCCGGTATTTGTCTCTGGCTCATTCGGGTGGTGTTCATTCTTGTGGCGCGCTTCATCGAGGTGATGTTCCAGTTTTTGCTCTGCGTCGCGCCGGCGTTGGCCGACGGTTCGCATTTGCTGCGTGCTCGGTGCAGCGTCCCTGCGCTGTTGCGGGTTGGGGTCCCTCTGGTCCGAATTGGGATTGTCACTCATATCAGCATGGTCCCATCTGACACACGTCCCAGGAAGGCCACGACCGGCTTCCGGACGAATTGCGGTCCTGCCTCCCCTGGGGGCGAAACTCAAGATGGACACAATAAATCCCAAAGATGGACAAACTCGCTTCCGCTTTATCCCCTAAATTCGTAGAGTGTCCTGCAGGCAGCAGAAATGACTACGTCTGGGGGACGTACGAGCATGAGCAGTATCCCGTTCACGAAGGAACAGCAGGCTTCACCCGCGCCTGTCCCTGCTCCGCCAAGGACGCCGTTGGCCAGGCCGCGGCCGGTACAAAAAGCTCCCAGGGCTCGGGAGCACGAGGTGCAGCGGCTGATCCGCGACCTCGCTGCCCTGGCCGCCAGTCGTCGTGGGATCACGACATGACCGCCGGCATCTATACGTCCCCGGCACAATAGGAACAACCCATCGGCCTACCCGTCACCGGTTCATTGCGGTGCAGGTCAGGGGCCTCCGTGCAAGGTCATCGAGGTATTCTGCCGGCGGGCGGCAATTCCCCATCACCTACCTACCGACCCGCCACGGCCGGACCAAGGATCTGGATAAGGACCGTCCATGCAGGGCACACCTCGTCCTGGCCGCGGATGCCTTGGTGTAAAGAGCGTCCGACTGGGCTCGGTTTCTTCCTGTCTGACACTTGCGCCGGGAACCCATACATCCAAACGTGACTGAAGCCGGTCCATAATGCCACTCCAATACAAGCAGACGTAAGTGTGGACACAGTCCGCACCGCCTTCGACAAGACAAACTCACGACCACGACTCCCCCCGAGCCAACCAAACCCGACCCTCCAGGACCTTTCCGCGCCCGAATTCAGCCAGTCATGTCGCTCCCGCTCCCCTGGCCCATGAACAGGTGTAGGCCACCCCGGCCTACCCGACAGAAGCGGACCCACCAGCCAGGGCACTGAGCCCGCCACCCCACACACCTGCATAGGCTCCGCGGCAGCCAGGCCAAAGCCCGCACCAATATTGTCAGACGCGCATCAGCGCAAGCTTTGTACCTTGGTTAAAGCAAAAATCCCTCTGACGAGGGAATATGCTGTGCCCGAGGTGGGACTCGAACCCACACACCTTTCGATACCGCATTTTGAGTGCGGCGCGTCTGCCAATTCCGCCACTCGGGCGCGGAATACATGGAGCGACACAGTACGCCCACAGCTAATTGTGAGCAACGCGATCGCTTCACGTACGCGGAATTACTCTACATCCAGATAGGCTGAATTCCAGAATCGCGCCGCCGACGCCGCAAACCGACCATGCAGATCAAGTACAGCAGCGGGCGCACCTAAGATAGTGATGTCCCCGCCGTACCTTTCCAAGGAGATCCCGTGACTGAACAGACGGAGTCAAAACCAACGTCCCAGCCGGCGCGCCGCGTCATTGTGGCCGAGGATGAAACCCTCATCCGCCTCGACATCATCGAAATCCTGCGCGGCGAAGGCTATGAAGTTGTGGGCGAAGCGGACAACGGCGAGAAGGCCGTCCAGCTCGCCGAGGAACTGAAGCCGGACCTGGTCCTGATGGACGTCAAGATGCCCGTGACGGACGGCATTTCGGCAGCCGAAAAGATCGTCAAGGCCCGCATCGCCCCCGTTGTGCTGCTGACCGCCTTCAGCCAGAAGGAACTCGTGGAGCGTGCCCGTGACGCCGGTGCCATGGCCTACGTCGTGAAGCCCTTCACCCCCGCTGACCTCATCCCGGCGCTGGAGATTGCCCTGTCCCGGCACGAGGAGATTAAGGCCCTCGAAAGCGAGGTCTCCGACCTCCAGGAGCAGTTCGCCACGCGCAAGCTGGTTGAGCGCGCGAAGAGCCTGCTGACCACCAAGATGGGCCTGACGGAACCGGAAGCTTTCCGCTGGATCCAGAAGACCTCCATGGACCGCCGCCTAAGCATGCGTGAAGTGGCAGAAACCATTATCAACCAGGTCAACTAGCGCAGCTGGGCCCGGAAAGATTACGACGACGGGCCGGGCCTTGGACGGGTGAGTCGCCAGACCAGCCCAGTCACCACAGCGAAAAGGACCCCTGCCGGCCGGCAGGGGTCCTTCGCTTTGTCTGAAGACTAGGCCTGGACGGCCTGGTTCTTCTTCTTCTTTTCCGGCCAGGGGCCAAGCTTCTCCCTGTTGCTGGCCGTTTCGCCGCGCGTGGAGTCGGCGAGGTCGCCCACCTTGTGCACCTTGAGCGAGTTTGTGGAGCCGGCCTTTCCGGGAGGGGAACCGGCTGCGATGACCACAAGGTCCCCGTCGTCCACCAGCTGCATCTCCAGGAGGCTGCGGTCCACCTGCGCGGTCATTTCATCAGTGTGGTCAACCATCTGCACCAGCACCGGCTGGATGCCCCAGGTGAGCGCCAGCTGGTTCCAGACCTGCTCCACCGGGGTGAAGGCGAAGACCGGCTTGATGGGGCGCAGGCGGGACAGGCGGCGGGCGGAGTCGCCGGACTGGGTGAAAGCACAGATGTACTTGGCGTCCAGCTGGTCGGCGATTTCGACGGCGGCACGGGTGATGGCGCCGCCACGGGTCTTGGGCTTGGTGCCCAGCGGGGGGACGCGCTCCAGGCCGTGGACCTCGGTGGATTCGATGATCCGGGCCATGGTCTTGACCGTGTCGATGGGGTACTTGCCCACGCTGGTCTCACCGGACAGCATCACGGCGTCCGCACCGTCCAGCACGGCGTTGGCGCAGTCTGATGCCTCCGCGCGGGTGGGGCGCGGGTTGTCGATCATCGACTCAAGCACCTGGGTGGCCACGATGACGGGCTTCGCCCAGCGGCGGGCCAGTTCGATGGCGCGCTTCTGGACAATCGGCACTTCCTCCAGCGGAAGCTCCACGCCGAGGTCGCCACGAGCCACCATGATCGCGTCGAACGCGTCGATGATCTCCGGCAGCTGCTCAACCGCCTGCGGCTTCTCGATCTTGGCGATGACAGGCACGCGCCGGCCTTCCTCATCCATAATCTCGTGCACCCGGGTGATGTCCGAGGCATCACGGACGAAGGACAGGGCCACCAAGTCCACGCCGCGGCGCATTGCCCAACGCAGATCGTCCTCATCCTTTTCGCTCAGGGCGGGAACGTTGACGGCAACGCCGGGAAGGTTGATGCCCTTGTTGTTGGACACCATGCCGCCAACGGTCACCTCGGCAACGACCTTGACGTCGTCGACCGCCGTGGCACGCAGCGCAACCTTGCCGTCGTCGATCAGAAGGGCGTCGCCGACGTTGACGTCCTCGGTGAGGCTCTTCAGCGTGGTGGAGCAGATGTCCTTGGTGCCGGGAACGTCTTCCGTGGTGATGGTGAAGGTGTCGCCCACGGCGAGGGCGTGCGGTCCGTCGACGAAGCGGCCCAGGCGGATCTTGGGGCCCTGCAGGTCCGCCATGATGGCCACGGCCTTGCCCAGGTCGGCTGCTGCCTTCCGGACGTTTTCGTAGGTGTTGTCATGCACGGTGTAGTCGCCGTGGCTCATGTTCATGCGGGCGACGTCAACGCCGGCTTCCAGCACCGCGAGGGTGTTTTCGTAGCTGGCGATGGCCGGGCCGAACGTAGCCACAATTTTTGCGCGTCTCATATACCTACCCTATTGGTCTCTTGCATTGGTTAAGTTGTCGTGGAGGTAAACCCTCGATGCATGCCTAGAGCACGGCGATGGCGCGGTCCGTGGGGGCCACGGGAGCGGGAAGGATGGTGCTTCCCATCAGGTACTTGTCCACTGCTGCAGCCGCGGCGCGTCCTTCGGCAATGGCCCACACGATGAGTGACTGGCCGCGGCCGGCGTCGCCGGCAACGAAGACACCCTCGGTGTTGGTCATGTAGTAGCCATCGCGGGAGACGTTCCCGCGGCCGTCGAATTCCGCCTTCACCTGTTCGGTGATGCCTGCGGGTTCCGCACCGGTGAAGCCCAGGGAGAGGAACACCAGGTCGGCCGGAATGATGCGTTCCGTTCCAGCCTTGGGCAGGCGCCTGCCGTCGACAAATTCGGTCTCCGCAACCTTGACGCCGGTCAGCTTGCCGTTTTCGCCCACGAACTCAACGGTGGAGGCGAGGTAAGTACGCTCACCGCCTTCCTCATGGGCGCTGGCGACCTCGAAGAGGGTGGGGAACGTCGGCCACGGCTGGTGGCTGGCACGCTCGGCCGGCGGCTGCTTGCCGATGGCCAGGGTGGTGACGGACGCAGCACCGTGGCGGTGGGCGGTGCCGAGGCAGTCCGCGCCGGTGTCACCGCCACCGAGGATCACTACGTGCTTGCCCTGGGCGTTGATCTGGTTCTCAATCTGCTCCCCGGCGACAGCGCGGTTTGCCGGGACGAGGTAATCCATGGCGAAGTGCACGCCGTCGAGGTTCCGGCCCGGGATGGGCAGGTCGCGCGGAACGGTGGCGCCGGTGCAGATCACCACGGCGTCGTAGCGCCGCCGCAGCTGCTCCCAGGTCACGTCGGTGCCTACGGCGACTCCGGTACGGAAGCGCGTTCCCTCCGCCTTCATCTGCTCGATGCGGCGGTCAACCTGCTCTTTTTCCATCTTGAAGTCGGGGATGCCGTACCGCAGCAGGCCGCCGATCTTGTCATCACGCTCATAGACAGCCACGGTGTGGCCCACCCGGGTCAGCTGCTGCGCGACCGCCAGGCCGGCAGGGCCGGAGCCGACGACGGCGACGGTCTTGCCGGTCAGGCGCGCCGGCGGCAGGGGCTCAACCCAGCCGTTGTCCCAGGCTTCGTCGATGATGGAGACCTCAACCTGCTTGATGGTGACTGCGGGCTGGTTGATCCCCAGCACACAGGACGCCTCGCATGGGGCAGGGCACAGCCGGCCGGTGAACTCCGGGAAGTTGTTCGTCGCGTGCAGGCGCTCGATTGCTTCCTCGCCCTTGTCCCGCCACATCAGGTCATTCCACTCGGGAATGAGGTTGCCCAGCGGGCAGCCCTGGTGGCAGAACGGGATGCCGCAGTCCATGCAGCGTCCGGCCTGCGCCTTCAGGGTGCCCTTCTCCTGCGCCTCGTACACTTCCTTCCAGTCCATAATGCGAACGGGAACGGGACGGCGCGGCTGGGTTTCACGCTGGCGTACTTTCAGAAATCCGCGTGGATCAGCCACCGGTTACCTCCAGGATCCGAGACCATACTTCTTCGCCGTCAGGGTCAAGGCCCTCTTCGATGGCGTCGAGACGGGTCTGCAGCACGGCCGCGTAATCGCGCGGCAGCACCTTGGTAATGCGGGCGGCGGTGTCATCGAAGTTCTCGAGGAGGCGCGCAGCCAGCTGGGAATCAGTTTCTTCGACGTGCTTGACCAGCAGGCCGTGCACGATGTCGCGGTCCTCGGCGTCCAGCTCGCGGAGCTGGAGTTCGCCGGACTGCAGGGCTTCCTTGTTGACCCGGGCGGCGTCCAGGTCAAGGACGTAGGCGGTGCCGCCGGACATGCCGGCGCCGAAGTTCCGCCCGGTGCGGCCAATGATGAGCGTCTGGCCGCCCGTCATGTACTCGCAGCCGTGGTCGCCGATGCCCTCGACGACGGCGGTGGCGCCTGAGTTGCGGACCAGGAAGCGTTCGCCCACCTGGCCGCGCAGGAACATCTCGCCGCTGGTGGCACCGTAACCGATCACGTTGCCGGCGACGACGTTCGTTTCCGCCTTGAAGACGTTGGTCCGGTCCGGGCGGACGATGATCCGGCCGCCGGAAAGGCCCTTGCCCACGTAGTCGTTCGAGTCGCCGAACAGCCGCAGGGTGATGCCCGCGGGCAGGAAGGCGCCCAGCGATTGGCCTGCCGTTCCGTTCAGGGTGACGTCGATCGTGTCCGTTGCCAGCACGTCCGTACCGAAGGTCTTGGTGACCATGTGGCCGAGCATCGTGCCGACGGAGCGGTCCGTGTTGATCACGTCCACCGAGATCTTCACCGGGCTGCGGTCAGTCAGCGCTTCGGTGGCCATGGTGATCAGCCGCTGGTCGAAGTGCTTGTCCAACTCATGGTTCTGTCCGGTCATGTTCCGCAGCGGGGCGTCGTCGTCGAACTCCAGCCCGTGCAGGATCGGATCCAGGTCCAGGCCGTCGGCCTTCCAGTGGTCGATGGCCTCCTTGGCGTCGAGGACTTCGGCGTGGCCGATGGCCTCCTCCAGGCTGCGGAAGCCCAGTTCAGCCAGGATTTCGCGGACTTCCTCAGCAAGGAATTCGAAGAAGTTGACCACGAATTCGGGCTTGCCGCTGAAGCGGGCACGCAGCTCGGGGTTCTGGGTTGCAACGCCCACCGGGCAGGTGTCCAGGTGGCAGACGCGCATCATGATGCAGCCTTCCACCACCAGCGGAGCGGTGGCGAAGCCGAATTCCTCACCGCCCAGCAGCGCGGCAATCACCACGTCGCGGCCGGTCTTGAGCTGGCCGTCCACCTGCACCACCACGCGGTCGCGCAGGCCGTTGAGCATCAGGGTCTGCTGCGTCTCGGCAAGGCCGAGCTCCCACGGGACACCGGCGTGCTTGAGCGAGTTCAGCGGGGAGGCGCCGGTTCCGCCGTCGTGGCCGGAAACAAGTACGACGTCGGCCTTCGCCTTCGTGACACCGGCGGCAACCGTGCCGATGCCCACCTCAGAGACGAGCTTGACGTGCACCCGGGCTGAGGGGTTGGCGCGCTTGGCGTCATAGATCAGCTGCGCGAGGTCCTCGATCGAATAGATGTCGTGGTGCGGCGGCGGGGAAATGAGCCCGACGCCGGGGGTCGAGTGGCGCGTGCGGGCCACCCACGGGTACACCTTCTGTGCCATCAGCTGGCCGCCCTCGCCTGGCTTGGCGCCCTGGGCCATCTTGATCTGGATGTCGTCGGCATTGGTCAGGTACAGGCTGGTCACACCGAAACGGCCGGAGGCGATCTGCTTGACTGCGGAGCGGCGCTCCGGATCCATCAGGCGCTCCACGTCCTCACCGCCCTCACCGGTGTTGGACTTGCCGCCCAGCCGGTTCATGGCGATGGCCAGCGTCTCGTGGGCCTCCTGGGAGATGGAACCGTAGCTCATGGCACCCGTGGAGAACCGCTTGACGATGCTGGAGACGGGCTCCACTTCCTCGAGCGGAACCGGCGGACGCTCATTCTTGAACTTAAGCAGCCCGCGGAGGGTCATCAGGTTCTGTGACTGGTCGTCCACGCCCTTGGTGTAGGCCTTGAAGATGTCGTAGCGGCGCTCACGCGTGGCGTGCTGCAGCCGGAAGACCGTCTCCGGGTTGAACAGGTGCGGCTCGCCGTCGCGGCGCCACTGGTATTCGCCGCCGCCCAGCAGCGGGCGGTGCGGCTGCTCGATGCCGCCCTCGGGGTACGCCATCTGGTGCCGGGCCGAGACCTCGGCCGCGATGACGTCCAGGCCCACGCCGCCAAGCTGGGAATGGGTGCCGGCGAAGAATTCGTCTACCAGGTCCTGGCCCAGGCCCAGCGCCTCGAAGGTCTGCGCGCCGGTGTAGGAGGCCACAGTGGAGATGCCCATCTTGGACATGATCTTCAGGACGCCCTTGCCCAGGCCCTTGATCAGGTTGTACACGCCGTCCTGCGGGGTGACCCCCGTGACGTCGCCGGCAGCAATGAGCTGCTCCACCGACTCCATGGCCAGGTAGGGGTTGACGGCGGAGGCGCCGTAGCCGATCAGGACTGCCACATGGTGCGTCTCGCGGACGTCGCCGGCCTCGACCACCAGCGCCGTCTTGGTGCGGTTGGCGCTGCGGAGGAGGTGGTGGTGCACGGCGCTGACCAGCAGCAGCGACGGAATGGGTGCCCACTGGGCGTTGGAGTCGCGGTCGGACAGCACGATGTACTGCACACCACGGTTGATCGCGCCGGAGACCTGCTCACAGATTTCGGTGAGCCGGGCGCGCAGCGCGTTCTCGCCGCCCTCGGGGCGGTAGAGGCCGCGGACCTTCATGGCCACGCGGTTGCCCTCGGCGTCCTCGATGTTGGCGATCTTGGCGAGCTGGTCGTTGTTAATCACCGGGAACGGCAGCTGGACCTGCGGCTGGCGGACCTGCTTGGTGTCCAGGAGATTGCCGTTGGGCCCGATGGCACATGTCAGCGACGTCACCAGTTCTTCGCGGATGGCGTCCAGCGGCGGGTTGGTCACCTGCGCGAAGGACTGCACAAAGTAGTCGAAGAGGAGGCGGGGGCGCTTGGACAGTACAGCCACCGGAGTGTCGGATCCCATGGCGCCAAGAGGCTCGGCACCGGTGCGGGCCATGGGCCCAAGCAGGATCTTCAGCTCTTCAGTGGTGTAGCCGAAGGTGCGCTGGCGGATGTTCACGGACGCAGCAGTGTGGACCACGTGCTCACGCTCGGGGAGGTCGTTCAGGTCGATCAGGTTGTCCTTGACCCACTCCGCCCACGGGTTGGCGGCGGCCACCTCAGCCTTGACCTCTTCATCGTCGATGATGCGCCCGGCCTCGGTGTCCACCAGGAACATCTTGCCCGGAGACACGCGGCCCTTCTTGACCACCTTGGAGGGTTCGACGTCGATGACGCCCACCTCGGAGGCGAAGACGACCAGGCCGTCCTCGGTGATCCAGAAACGGCCTGGACGCAGGCCGTTGCGGTCCAGAGTGGCGCCCACGAGGTTGCCGTCGGTGAAGGAGACAGCCGCGGGGCCGTCCCACGGCTCCATCAGGAGGGAGTGGTACTCGTAGAACGCGCGGCGGGCCGGATCCATGGTGGCGTGGTTTTCCCAGGCCTCCGGGATCATCATCATGATCGAGTGCGTGATGGGCCGCCCGGAGAGCCACAGCAGCTCGGCCACCTCGTCGAAGGAGGCGGAGTCCGAGGCACCAGGGGTGCAGATGGGGTACAGCTCTTCAGGGGTGTCGCCCAGCAGCGGGTTGGCGAGCTGCGACTGGCGGGCACGCATCCAGTTCCGGTTGCCCTTGACAGTGTTGATTTCACCGTTGTGGGCGATGGTGCGGAACGGCTGGGCCAGCGGCCAGGACGGGAAGGTGTTGGTGGAGAAGCGCGAGTGGACGATCGCCAGCTTGGTCTTGAAGCGCTTGTCCGAAAGGTCCGGGTAGAACGGCTCCAGCTGGGCAGTGGTGAGCATGCCCTTGTAGACGATGGTCCGGGAGGACAGCGACGGGAAGTAGACGCCGAACTTGTTCTGGGCGCGCTTGCGGATCCGCCAGGCACGGGAATCCAGCTCATTGCGGGACAGTTCCTCACCCGTGGCCGAGGCCAGGAACGGCTGGGAGAAGTAGGGCATGCAGGCGCGGGCCATGGCGCCGACGAGGTCGGCGACCACCGGCACTTCACGCCAGCCGAGGACCTTCAGCCCCTCGTCAGCTGCCAGGCCCTCAATACCTGCCTTGGCGGCGTCGGCCTCACGCTGTTCAGCGGGGAGGAAAGCGGTGCCGGCAACGTACTGGCCGGGCGCGGGCAGTTCGAACTCCGTGACGGCACGGAAGAACTCGTCCGGGATCTGCATGAGCAGGCCTGCGCCGTCACCGGTGCCCTCGTCCGCACCCACGGCACCGCGGTGCTCAAGGTTGCGCAGGGCGGTGAGGGCGGCGTCGACAATGTCGTAGCCTGGCTCACCGCGGAGGGTGGCGATAATCGCAAGACCGCAGGCGTCCTTCTCCTGCTCCGGGTTGTAGAGCCCGGCGGCCTCCGGCAGGGCTGCGAAGCGCTTGAACGGCGACATGGCAGCCCCAGGCTGATCCGGTTCAGACCAGCTGGGAGTGTGAAGAGTTTGGGTCATGGGAGACGTCCTTCCTCCTGATCGTGCGTATGGAAGGGACACCGTTGGCCCCACTCGTCAGCGCCGCACTGCTGGGCACAACAAAGTGTTATTTACAGGAAATTGTAGGTCAGCGTGGCCTGCTGAACTAACAGTTACGCAGGCCCCTGCCCCGGACAACACCGGCCAGCAGCTCTAAGCTGGCCAGGGCGGCCCCGATGCCACGACGCTGTGGTGATTGGGCGCATCGAGCGGTGGCTCTGCTGCCCTGCCTGGCCTGCGCGCTACCTGGTAGTGCCGGCTTCCGGCGCGGTTCCTGTGGCTGTGCTGCCGGACTTTCCGGCAGCCGTTGCGTCCGGTCCGGGCGTGGGGCCCGCCGGCGCAGCCGAGGCGTCTTCCGTGGGGACGGAAACACGCCGGGAACCGCTTTGGTTATCAGGGAGATTATCACGGGATTCACTATCTGAGACAGCGGGGTCCGGATCACGGACCTCATCGGTCTCCGTGGCGATAGCCTTCGTTCCTTCTTCCTTCGCCGGTTCCCGGCCTGGAAGATACACGCTGTCCTGGCCGTTCCCCTTCTTCAGTCCCAGCAGGATGAACGCCGCAAGCGCTGCGAGGAACACGAAGATGCTGGTCCAGACGTTCAGGCGGGTAGTGATGCCGAACAGTGCGATCTGCTCCGCGTCGTCGATCCGCATTGCCTCGATCCAGACCCTGCCCAGCGTGTAATACATGGCGTAAAGCCAGAACAACCTGCCGCGGCGGAAGTTGAACCTCCGGTCCAGGGCCAGCAGGATGACGACGCCGGCCAGGTTCCACAGCGATTCGTACAGGAACGTCGGGTGGAACAGGGTGCCGGCCGGCGTACCGGCCGGGAAGTTGGGATTGTCCGCGTCGATTTGCAGTCCCCACGGCAGATCGGTGGGGCCGCCGAAGAGTTCCTGGTTGAACCAGTTGCCCCAGCGGCCAACCGCCTGGGCCAGCAGGAGCCCCGGTGCCGCAGCGTCCACGAAGGCGCTGAGCTTGACTCCGCTGCGGCGGCAGCCGATCCAGGCGCCCAAGGCTCCCAGAACCACGGCACCCCAGATACCCAGGCCGCCGCGCTGGATTTGCGGAATCAGGGACAGGTCCCCGGTGCCGTCGAAACCGGGGCCGAAGTAGGCGTCCGGCGAAGAGACCACGTGGTAGAGCCGGCCGCCGATGATTCCGAACGGAATCGCCCAGACGACGATGTCCCAGACACTGCCTTCAGGCGCTCCGCGCTTTGCCCAGCGGACCGACGTCAGCCACAGGCCAACCACAATGCCTGCCAGGATGCACAGGGCATAGGCGTGGATGCGCAGCGTTCCCCAGGGCAGTGGAATGTCGAAACCGGACCAGTCCGGGCTCGGGATGCTGGCGGGCACCAAGGCAGGAACCAGCGTGGCTGCCTGAAGGAGTGTCTGCATCGGATTAGGCCTCTTCCCGGGAGAGTCCGGTGCTCAGGTCCTTGGTGAGGGCTGCGACAGCGTCCACACCGCCCTCACCAAGGGTTTTCACCAGTGCGGTGCCCACGATGACGCCTTCGGCGTAGGCAGCGATTTCGCGGACCTGGCCGGCATTGGAGACGCCCAGCCCGACGCAGACGCGCTCGGCGCCGGCATTGTGGGCGGCTGCCACGACGTCCTTGGCGGCTGTGCTGACGGAGCTCCGGGCACCCGTGACGCCCATGATCGACACGGCGTAGACGAAGCCGCGGCTGGCGTCCACCGTCCGCTGCATCCGCTCGGCAGTGGAGGAGGGAGCTACCAGGAACACGCGGTCCAGGCCGTATTTGTCGGATGCTTCCATCCACTCGGCCGCCTCGTCCGGAATGAGGTCCGGGGTGATGAGCCCTGCTCCCCCGGCTTCGGACAACCGGCGCGAGAACTCATCCACGCCCATCCGGACCACAGGGTTCCAGTAGGTCATGACCAGGACTGCGGCATCGGTCTGGCTGGTGATGCCGCGCACCACGTCGAACACCTGGCTGACAGAGAAGCCCTTGGCCAGTGCCTCCGTGGTGGCAGCCTGGATGACCTGGCCGTCCATGACCGGATCGGAGTACGGGATTCCGATCTCAATCAGGTCGGCACCGTTGCGGGCCGCTGCGATGCCGGCGGCAATGGAGTCTTCAACGCTGGGGTATCCGGCCGGCAGGTACGCGATGAGGGCGGCGCGGCCTTCAGCGCGGGCCTTGTCGATGGCTGCCGCTGACTTGCTGATGGTCTGTGCAGTGCTCACAGCTGCTCCCCCTCTTTGCCGATTTCCGACTCTGCTGAGCCCTTGTCCAACAGATCGAACCATTCCGCTGCCGTGGCTACGTCCTTGTCGCCGCGGCCGGAGAGGTTGACGATCACGATTTTGTCCCTGACAGCCCCGGCGTCTTCAGCCGCGAGCCGCTGGCCCACCTTGACCGCGCCGGCCAGGGCGTGCGAAGACTCGATGGCGGGAATAATGCCCTCGGTGCGGCACAGCAGCCGGAATGCCTCCATCGCCTCGCTGTCGGTGATGGGCTCGTAGCTGACGCGGCCGATGTCCGCCAGGTAGGAGTGCTCAGGACCGACGCCGGGGTAGTCGAGGCCGGCCGAGATCGAGTGCGATTCGATGGTCTGGCCGTCATCATCCTGCATGAGGTACGAGCGCGCCCCGTGGAGGACACCCGGCTTGCCCAGGGTGATGGTGGCGGCATGGCGTCCCGTCTCCACGCCGTCGCCGCCGGCTTCGAAGCCATAGATCTTCACCGACGGGTCATCCAGGAAGCCGTGGAAGATGCCGATGGCGTTGGAGCCGCCGCCGATGCAGGCGCAGACTGCGTCCGGCAGGCGGCCTTCCTGCTCCAGGATCTGGGCGCGGGCTTCCTCCCCGATGACCTCGTGGAAATAGCGCACCATGGCCGGGAAGGGGTGGGCGCCGGCCGCCGTGCCCAGCAGGTAGTGGGTGTTGTCAACGTTGGCAACCCAGTCGCGCAGGGCGTCATTGATGGCGTCCTTGAGGGTCTGCGAGCCGCTGGTCACCGGGATAACGGTGGCGCCCAGCAGTTCCATCCGGGCGACGTTCAGCGCCTGGCGGCGGCAGTCTTCCGCACCCATGTACACCACGCACTCGAGGCCCATCAGGGCTGCGGCGGTGGCGCTGGCCACGCCGTGCTGTCCGGCGCCGGTTTCGGCAATGACACGCGTCTTGCCCATGCGCTTGGCAAGCAGCGCCTGGCCCAGCACGTTGTTGATCTTGTGTGAACCGGTGTGGTTGAGGTCCTCGCGCTTCAGGAAGACGCGCACTCCCCCGGCATGCTGCGAGAAACGCTTCGCTTCGGTCAGCAGTGAGGGCCGGCCGGAGTAGTTTTTGTTCAGGTCAGCGATCTGGGCCCGGAATTCGGGGTCGTCCTTGGCCTTGTTGAACGTTTCCTCGAGCTCGTCCAGGGCGGCGATCAGGGATTCGGGCATCCAGCGTCCGCCGTAGCTGCCGAAGTACGGCCCCGGGGCATGCTTCAGGGAGCCGCCCTGCAGGAATGCTTCCGCGGCGTAGTTGTCAGCGTTTCCTGAGGGTGCTTCAGCCATCAGTCCCGTCCTGTTCCAGTTGGTCGTTTCAAAAGAGTGTGGTGGTCCGGCAGGTGCCGGGCCTGCCCTGCAGGGGGCAGCAGCCCTGCCGCCAAGCCGGTCCGACAGCCGGCCCTGCAGGACAGCCAATCCTGCCGGACGGGCGGGCCGCATCAGCGCTGTGCAGCGATGGCGGCCGCGCCTGCGGCCTTGAATTCCGTGATCCGCTCCCGGGGAGTCGAGTGGCTGACCAGCGCTTCCCCCACGAGCACCGCGTGGGCGCCGCTGGCGGCATAGTGCGTGACGTCGTCGGCGTCCCGGACGCCGGATTCGGCGACCACCAGTGCCCCCGCCGGAATCCGTCCGGCCAGGGACGCAAACACTGAACGGTCGACGTCGAGCGTTTTCAGGTTCCGGACGTTGACGCCGATGATGCGCGCCTCTGCCGCTGCCGCGCGTTCGATTTCCTCTTCCGTGTGCGTCTCCACGAGCACGTTCATGCCAAGTTCGTGGCTGAGTGCGCTGAAGTCCGAGAGCTGGGCGTCGGAGAGCGCCGCGACGATGAGCAGGATCAGGTCCGCCCCATGGGCGCGGGCCTCCCAGATCTGGTACTCGTCCAGCGTGAAGTCTTTCCGCAGGAGCGGAACGTCGACGGCGGCGCGCACCGCGTCAAGGTCCGCCAGGGACCCGTTGAAGCGGCGCTGCTCCGTTAGGACGCTGATCACGGAGGCACCGCCGTCGGCATACTGCCTGGCGAGGGACGCAGGATCGCCGATGGCGGCGAGGTCACCCTTGGAAGGGCTGCGCCGCTTGATCTCCGCGATGACTTTCAGTTCATCACGTGTTGCCGAGAGGCCGCCGAGTGCTGCCCAGGCGTCACGGGCAGGGGCCGCTGCCTGGGCCAGGTCCTGCAGTTCCGCCAGCGAAACGAGCCGCTTCCTGGCCTCCATATCCTCCCTGACACCGGCATTGATGTCATCGAGAACAGTGGACATCAGTGGCCGGAGTTCTTCAGCTTGCTGCCGTCAACACCGTAGCCGGCCTTGCGCATGATGTAGCCGAGGATCAGGCCGAGCACCATCACGCCGGCACCGGCGATGAAGATCGGGGTGCTGGCGATGACGAAGGCGATCGACGCGATGAGCGCACCCACCAGCATGACGATGACGCAGGTCCAGGCTGCGGGGCTGTTGCCGTGGCCGAGTTCCTGGCTGTGGTCGATGGCGCCGGGGGCTACCTGGCGGGTGCCGGACTTGGAAACGGACGCAGGTGCTTTGCTCATGGAAAATCTCCTCAGGATGGATTCTGGTTTACATTCTGCCATTTTTTGGCGGTCGACCCGTTATCCGGGGACCCGCCGCCGGGCCCGCGCCCGAGCCCTGGCCGGTTCAGGTGGGGTCGTCACCCCGGGACAGCCGGTCCCAGCTGTCGATCTCATCAACGGGACCCGCGGCCGCAGCCCTGCCGGCCGCTCCGGGCGCGTCATATTTCGTGCGGGCTTTCCAGTGCCGGCCGGCAAGGGGGATGGCCAGGGCGGCCAGGGCCAACAGGCACCCGGCGGCGACGGCGAGTAGCGGGAAAGCGGTGACGGCAACCTGCGCCTGGCTGCCGGAGATGCCGGTGGCTTCAGCGATGGACCCCTGGGCGGCAGCCAGCGGGTTGGCCAGTACCGTTGCAGCCGCGACAACGATCCCTGCCGAGGCGAGGACGATGATGGCCGTGACGACCCACCGGGCGATCCTGCCTGCGATCGCTGCCGCCAGCCCGCCGGCGAGGGCCACCAGCGCAAGGGCAGTGACGGTGGTGGCCGCTTTGCTGCCCTGTACCTGAAGCGCCTCCGGCCCGGCGCCCACCTGGCCCGCCTGGCTGGGATCAAGAGTGACGGTCAACCACGTCTGGGTGGTGGTGCCGAAGACCGCCAGCGCCAAAACGGCAATGAGCAGTACCAGGGTGGACTTGCGGGCCCAGGCCGGTGTACCCGGCTTCTTCACTGCTCCCGCCTGCCCGGCTGCCGGTCCCGGCATCAGGAGCCCGTCCCGCCGGGCAGCGAGTCCGCGGAGATATTCTGCAGAGAACCGGCGGTGTGCACGGCACGGAGCGGAGCAGCGGCCTTGTTGACGGTTTCGAGTGCTTCGGTCGGGTTAACCGAGTCAGCCACAATGCCGCCGCCGGCCTGGACGTAGGCCCGGCCGTCCCTGAGCAGCGCGGAACGGATGGCGATGGCCATGTCCATGTCGCCGGCGAAATCGAGGTAGCCCACCACGCCGCCGTAGATGCCGCGGCGGTGCGGTTCCAGTTCGTCGAGGAGGCGCAGCGCCCGCGGCTTCGGGGCACCGGAGAGGGTGCCGGCCGGAAAGGTCGCCTTCAGGACGTCATACGCCTTGGCGTGCGGCGAGAGCCGGCCCACCACTGTGGATACGAGGTGCATGATGTGGCTGAAACGCTCCACCTCCATGAACTGGGTGACGTCCACTGTTCCCGCCACGCACACCTTGGACAGGTCATTGCGGCTGAGATCGACCAGCATGAGGTGCTCGGCGCGTTCCTTCTGGTCCGCCAGGAGCTCCTCGGCCAGGGCCTTGTCCGCCTCCACCGTTTTGCCGCGCGGACGCGACCCGGCGATCGGGTGGGTGATGACTTCTTCGCCGGTCACCGTGACCAGGGCCTCCGGTGAGGACCCGACAATGGAGTATTCCCGGCCCTCGGCATCCTCGAGGCTGAAGATGTACATGTACGGGCTGGGGTTGGTGTTCCGCAGGACCCGGTAGACATCCAGCGCTGAAGCCTTGCACTCCATCTCGAAGCGGCGCGAGATGACCACCTGGAACACTTCGCCGTCCACGATGGCTTCCTTGCCGCGGTCCAGGGCAGCCAGGTAGTCGGCCTCGTCCCAGCGCTCCTGGACACTGGAGGCGAAGTCCAGGGCGGCCGGCGCCAGCACCGAGACCGGCTGCGCGATGGGAGCGCTGACCTTGGCAAGGAGTGCTTTGACCCTGGCAACAGCGTCGTGCCATGCCTCGTCCACCCGCTCGGAACTGTCGTCAAAATTGATGGCGTTGGCAATCAGCAGCACCGTGCCGTCCACATTGTCGTGGACGGCCATGTCCGTCACCAGGTTCAGGGCCATTTCCGGCAGCTGCAGGTCGTCCTCCGGCGGGCTGACCAGGCGTTCCCAGTGCCTCACCGTTTCCCAGCCCAGGAAACCTACCAGGCCGGAGGTGAAGGGGGGCAGGCCCTCGAACCTGTCGGTCCGCAGGGCGTCGATCGTGTCGCGGATGGCGTCCACCGGGCTGCCCCCCACCGGGACCCCAACCGGCGGCTCCCCCAGCCAGTGGGCGTTCCCGTCCTTGGTGGTCAGCGTTGCCCGGGATTTGGCGCCGATGAAGGAGTAGCGGGACCAGGCTCCGCCCACGGCCGCAGACTCCATCAGGAAGGTGCCGGGCTGGCCCTGGGCCAGCTTGCGGTAGAGGCCGATGGGGGTCTCGGCATCCGCAAGCACCTTGAGCCGGACCGGAATGACGCGGCTGTGCCGGGCGAGCTCCCGGAATTCCTCGAGGCCCGGGGTAATGGTTCCAAGGTCCTGCATGGCTATGCTTTTCCGCCTGTTCTGATGAGGGCCGGCCATGCCGGACGCCTTGGGTGTGCGTGAAAACTTGAGTGGGCCTTACTGGCTTTCCGGACTGCAGGGGAACAACCGCCCCGTACCTGCGTCCGGCGGGACTCAGCCCGCCTGGACCGTGCTGATGTCCAGTTCCCTGCCGTCGAAGCAGGTGCGGGTGCCCGTGTGGCATGCGGCGCCCACCTGGTCAACCCTCACCAGCAGAGCATCGCCGTCGCAGTCCAGTGCCACTGACTTAACCCACTGGACGTGGCCGGAGGTGTCGCCCTTGCGCCAGTACTCCTGGCGGGAACGCGAGTAGAAGGTAACCCTGCCGGTGGTCATGGTCCGGTGCAGCGCCTCGTCATCCATCCAGCCAAGCATGAGCACCTCGTTGGTGTCGTACTGCTGCACGACGGCGGCCACCAGGCCAGCGGGGTCGCGCTTCAAGGCGGCTGCCACTTCGGCGGGAAGGGGACCCGGAGCGGAGGCGGCAGGACCGGGCGAAGGCGCCACAGGCGCGGTTGAACCCGGGTTTTGGACGGGGGCAGGCTGCTCAGACATCAGGTCAAGTCTAGTGCCTGCTGCACGCCCGGATCATGTGTGAACGACGGCACGCCAGCGGTGGCGGGCGTGCTGCCCAACTCTGCGCGTGTCGTGCTAGTTTCACAAGTGATGCATTTCGTCGAACCGTCCCGAGAAGTCCTGGCCGAGACCCTGCTTGCGGCCGGTCCTGATGCGCCCACGCTGTGCAAGGGCTGGCGTACCAGGGACCTTGCGGCACACCTTTACCTGCGCGAACGGAAAGCAGCCGTGGGGCTGGGCCTGCTCATCAAGCGGCTGGCCAAGGCCTCCGACCAGGCCACCGCCAGGCTGGCGGCGAAGCTGACCACTCCAGAGGAATACGCAAAGCTCGTCAACACCTTCCGGGCGGGGCCACCGGCATTGTCGCCGATGAACATCAAGGCCCTGGACGAGAGCTCCAACCTCATCGAGTACTTCGTGCACACGGAGGATGTGCGCCGGGCAGTGGACCGCTGGGCTCCCCGTGCACTGGACGAGGCCTACTCGGAAGCGCTGTGGGATGAACTCGTCAAGCGCGCCGCCATCCTTTACCGCGGCGTCGACCTGGGCATTGTCCTGGTGCGCCCGTCCGGGCCCCGGCATGTCGCCAAGCGCGCTCCCGTTTCGGTGGCGATCGTGGGCGAGCCGGGCGAGCTGCTGATGCACGGCCACGGCCGGACCCGGCACGCGCTGGTGACCTTCGAAGGCCAGCCCGACGCCGTCGCGCTTCTCCAGTCCGCCGAAGTAGGGCTGTAGCAACCGCCCGCTATGCGGGTGGCGTTCAACGGACCTCGAAGCCTGCGTCCCGGATGGCGTCCTTCACCTGCGACATCATATTGTCCGGCCCCCAGTGGAAGATGGACGCGGCCAACACGGCATCGGCGCCGGCGGCAACGGCGGGCGGAAAGTGTGCCGGCTCCCCCGCACCTCCCGAAGCGATGATGGGGACTTTCACGGCGGCCCGGACCATTTTGATCATTTCGAGGTCGAAGCCGTCCTTGGTGCCGTCGGCATCAATGGAGTTGAGCAGGATCTCCCCTACGCCACGGTCGGCCGCTTCCCTGGCCCACTCGATCGCGTCGATTCCGGTCCCGGTGCGGCCGCCGTGGGTGGTGACTTCAAACCCCGACGGCGTGGGCTGGGAACCCGGGCGGGTGCGGCGGGCATCAACGGACAGGACGAGGACCTGGGAACCAAAGTGCCGGGTAATTTCGTCAATGACGTCGGGACGCGCCACGGCAGCGGTGTTGATGGCCGCCTTGTCGGCGCCGTAGCGCAGGAGCTTGTCCACCTCGGCCACGCCGCGCACGCCGCCGCCGACACACAAGGGGATGAACACTTCCTCCGCCGTGCGGCGGACCACGTCGAAGGTGGTTTCGCGGTTGCCGGAGGATGCTGTGACGTCGAGGAAGGTCAGTTCATCAGCGCCGGCGTTGTCGTAGCGGTGTGCCAGCTCCACGGGGTCGCCGGCATCGCGGAGGCCCTCGAAGTTAACGCCTTTGACGACGCGCCCCGCGTCCACGTCGAGGCAGGGGATGACGCGTACTGCTACTGCCATGGAAGCTCCTGGATTCTTCGTTTGTTGCTGCTGCGCGGGCTGGATCAGATGCGGCAGGCGTGGATGCTGCTGACCAGGATGGCCCGGGCGCCGAGGTCGTACAGCTCGTCCATAATGCGGTTGGTTTCCTTCTTGGGGACCATGGACCTGACGGCCACCCAGTCGGAGTCGCGCAGCGGGGAGACGGTGGGAGATTCCAGGCCCGGCGTCAGTGCAGCGGCCTGTTCCACCAGTTCCTTGCGGATGTCGTAGTCCATGAGGACGTACTGGCGCGCCACCAGGACGCCCTGCAGGCGGCGGATCAGGACCTCGATCTCCTTGGCTGTGCCGTTGGCTGCGCCGCCCTTGCCGGTGCGGCGGATCAGTACAGCCTCGGACTTCAGGATCGGCTCGCCGAAGATTTCCATCCCGGCGGCCTTCAGCGTGTTGCCGGTTTCCACGACGTCCGCAATGGCGTCGGCAACGCCCAGGCGGACAGAAGATTCCACCGCGCCGTCCAGGCGTACCACCCTTGCGCTGATGCCGCGTTCGGCAAGGTAGCCGCGGAGGAGGCCGTCATAGCTGGTGGCGAGCCGCTTGCCCTCAAGCTCCTCCACCTTGGCGAAGTCCCCCACTGGGCCGGCGAAACGGAACGTGGAGGCGGCGAATCCCAAGGGAAGCAGTTCCTCCGCCTCCACCTCCGCATCCAGCAGCAAATCGCGGCCGGTGATGCCGACGTCGAGCGTTCCCTGGCCGACGTACACCGCAATGTCGCGGGGGCGGAGGAAGAAGAACTCGATGTCGTTGTCCGGGTCCACCATGACCAGCTCGCGGGAATCGCGGCGCTGGCGGTAGCCCGCCTCGGACAGCATGGCGGACGCGGCTTCGGACAGGGAGCCCTTGTTGGGGACGGCTACTCGCAGCATGGGGAAATCTTTCTTACTGGTGAAGGTCTAAATATCAGGCAGTGCAGGCCACGGCGGGCACGGCGGCAGGATACGCGCCGGACCGGTGGCTACAGATGCTTGTAGACGTCTTCCAGGGTGAGGCCTTTGGCGAGCATCAGGACCTGCAGGTGGTACAGCAGCTGGGAGATTTCCTCGGCCGCGGCTTCATCGGATTCATATTCGGCAGCCATCCATACCTCGGCTGCTTCCTCAACGACTTTCTTGCCGATGCCGTGGACACCGGACTCCAATTCAGCGACGGTGCGGGAGCCTTCCGGACGGGTGGCTGCCTTCTCGCTGAGCTCAGCGAACAGCGTCTCGAAATTCTTCACGCCCTCCAGCCTACTTGCTGCGGCCCGAAGGGCGCCTGTCGGGCCCTTGCGTGACGGGCGCGATGTGAGTGAACACACACCGCGCCCCGACCTCCTGCGGGTTGCTAGCTCCGGTACTGCTTGAGCGCGACGGCCGTGGCCAGCGCCGCAGTGACGGCCTCATGGCCCTTGTCTTCCTTTGAGCCGGGGAGGCCGGCGCGGTCCAGGCCCTGCTGTTCGTTGTCGCAGGTGAGCACACCGAAGCCCACCGGCACACCGGTGGACACGCTGACGTCGGTGAGTCCCGACGTCGCGGCCTGGCACACGTAGTCGAAGTGCGGGGTCCCGCCGCGGATCACGACGCCGAGCGCCACCACCGCGTCAAAGTGCGGTGCCAGCCGCGCGGCAGCCACCGGAAGCTCGAAGCTGCCGGGGACGCGCAGGACGGTGGGATCGCTGATGCCGGCGTCCTTGGCGGCGCGCAGGGCCCCGTCCAGGAGCCCGTCCATGATCTGGGTGTGCCAGCTGGCCGCAACGATGACCAGCCGCAGCTGCGACATTCCCGCCGGGTTGAGGGTGCTGAGGTCGATGTCGGGGGCGCCGTGTCCGCTCATAGGTTTGGTGTTCCGTTCAGTCTTGTTCGTGGATGAAGGTGTCGGGGGTGGTGACGGGCACAGGTGCCACGTGTGTGGTCAGGAGGAGGCGGTGCTCCATCCGGTCCTTCTTGGTCTGCAGGTAGCGGATGTTCTGGTCGCGGGACGGTACTTCAGTGGGGACCATCTCCACCACTTTCACGCCTGCCCTGGCCAGCCTGTTCTGCTTGTCCGGGTTGTTGCTCAGGAGGCGGACCTCATGGAGGCCCATCTCGGCGAGCACCTGGGCGGCGGCGTTGTAGGAGCGGGCGTCAACGGGCAGCCCCAGCTGCTCGTTGGCCTCGACAGTGTCGAAACCTGCCTCCTGGAGCGCGTACGCCTTGATTTTGTTGGCGAGGCCGATGCCGCGGCCTTCCTGCCCGCGCAGGTACAGCAGGGTTCCGCCCTGCTCCTGGATCAGTTCGAGTGCGTAGGCCAGCTGTTCACCGCAGTCGCAGCGGTAGGACCCGAAAACATCACCCGTGAGGCACTCCGAGTGCAGGCGGACCAGCGGCGCCCTCCCGTCCTGGGGCGGGTTGGGGGAACTAACGGCCAGGTGCTCCACCCCGGTGACCTGGTCGGTCCAGGCCTGCGCCACGAAGTCCCCGAAGGCGGTGGGCAGCTGCACCACCGGGCCCCCGCTGACCGGATGGGGAACCACGCCACTGCCGGTGCGTTCCGGGCGTTGGCCTTCCTGGTGGTGGCCATTGCCGGCTACGGACGCCGTCATCGTTTCTCCTTCTCCGTGACGTAGGCGACCAGGTCTTCGATGGAGACCAGCGGGCAGCCGTGCTCCGCCGCGAACGTCCGGAGTCCGTCCAGGCGCATCATCTCGCCGTCGTCGTACACCACTTCAGCGATCACGCCCACGGGTTCCAGGCCCGCGAGCCGGCACAGGTCAACCGCGGCTTCGGTATGGCCGGGACGTTCCCGCACACCTCCGTCAACTGCTCGGAGCGGGAAAATATGCCCGGGGCGGGTTACGTCCGCCGGACCTGCCTGCGGATCAGCCAGCACCCGGGCGGTCAGGGCGCGGTCGGTGGCTGAGATGCCGGTGCTGACGCCCACGGCCGCATCACAGGAAACCGTGTAGGCCGTGCCTTTGGCATCTTCGTTGACCGCCACCATGGGAGGCAACGCAAGGGCGTCGGCGCGCTCCCCGGACAACGGGACGCAGATGACGCCGGAGCTGTACCTGATGGTCCAGCCCATCAGCGCCGGTGTGGCGTGCTGGGCCGCAAAGATAATGTCCCCTTCGTTTTCGCGGTCCTCGTTGTCCACCACCAGGACCGGCCTGCCGGCGGCCATGGCGCGCACCGCCTCTTCGATGGGATCCAGGACCTGCCCCTGGGCTGCGGGAGTCACAGCAGCGGTCTCCGGTTCCACGCTGACGGCGGCGTTCATCGTGCATCTCCTGCCGCGGCGGGCGCTGCCGCGCGGAACGCCAGCAGGCGTTCGGTGTACTTGGCCAGGACGTCAACTTCCAGGTTGACCCGGCTGCCCGTGGCCTTGGCGCCGAGCCCGGTTTCGGCCAGGGTGGTGGGGATGAGCCCCACCTCAAACCAGGGCTCCTGCTCCGTGGCCGCACTGACTGCCGTGACCGTCAGCGAGACGCCGTCGATGGCGATGGAGCCCTTTTCCGCAATGTAGCGGGCAAGGTTGGCGGGGACACCGAAGCGGAGGCGCTCCCAGTTTCCCAGGGCCTCGCGTTCCAGCAGCACGCCGACGCCGTCCACGTGCCCCTGCACCACGTGGCCGTCCAGCCGGCCGCCTGCGGGGACGCAGCGCTCAAGGTTCACGGAGTCGCCCGGGACCAGTTCCCCGATGGTGCTGCGGACCAGGGTCTCCCCCATGACGTCCACGCTGAAGTCCTTGCCGTCGATTCCGGTTGCCGTGAGGCAAACCCCGTTGACGGCGATGGACCCGCCCAGGGCGAGGCCTTCGGTGCTGTGGGGCGCGTACAGGCGGACGGTGGCACTGGCGTCCCCGTCCCTTTCGACGGACAGAACGTGCCCTTGTTCGGCGATTATTCCGGTAAACATCAGTGGCCTCCCTGGGCTTGCTTCGCGCTGGCGCTGTTTGGTTTGGGGTCTAGGGCAACGGTCCGTTGCGGTCTTAGGTGGAGTCTGAGGTCCCGGCCCAGCGTGCGCACGGCGCCGCCGTCGGATCCGTCCCACTCCCATTGCTGGGCGTCGGAAAGGGTGGCGACGCCAAGGCCGTCCAAGGACGGGGTGCCGGAACCGAGAAGGGTGGGTGCCAGGTAGACGATCAGTTCGTCCACAAGGCCAGCCGTGAGGAACGCGCTCAGGATTCTTGAGCCTCCCTCCACCATGAGGTGGCGGATGCCGCTTCCGTACAGCAGTGACAGCGCCTCCCGGGGATCGCGCGTGCGAAGGTGGGTGATCAGTCCGTCACTGCCCCGGACGGCGGCATCGGCGGGGACATCCCGCAGCCCCATGACTGCCCGCAGGGGCTGCTTCGCTGCCGGCGCCCCCTGGGGACCGCGCGCAGTAAGCCGCGGGTTGTCCACCAGGACTGTCTGGGTTCCTACCAGGATGGCGTCGATTCGGGCCCGGATGGCGTGGTTGTCCGCGAGGGATTCAGGGCTGGAAATCCACTGGCTGGTGCCGTCTTCCGCCGCAATCCGGGCGTCCAGCGTTTGTGCGATGTGAAGGGTAACGAACGGCCTTCTTGCCGCCACCGCCTCAAACCATTGGCGGTTCAGCTCCAGGGATTCAGCGGCTCCAAGCCCGCTGCGGACGCGGATCCCGGCTGCGCGCAGGGTTGCTGCCCCACCCGCTGCCGGGTCATGGGGATCATCAACTGCGTAGACGACGTCGGTGATTCCGGCGGCGATGATCGCCCCGGCGCAGGGACCGGTCCGCCCCACATGGTTGCAGGGCTCCAGCGTGACCATCATGGTGCAGCCGGAAAGGTCCATGCCGGCGGCTGTTGCCTGGGCGATCGCGTCCGCCTCTGCATGCGCTGTGCCGGCCCCGCGGTGGAAACCGGTGACGAGGCGCCTGCCCTCAGGATCAATGACGACGGCGCCCACCAGCGGATTTGCGCCCCGTGGCCCGCGCAGGGCTGCTTCCAGGGCAACCTCCATGGCCTCGGTTTCGGCCGGGGCAAAAGCGGTGGTCACTCCCGTCGCGGGCCGGAGCGGGTGGTCCTGGTGGAGGGCAGCGCCGGCTCTGCCGGCAGAAGTCATGCGGCCCGCCGTCATGCCGCAACCACTGCGGCAGGTGTGCCCCCCGCTGAAGCGGCAGGGCATTCGGCATTGAAGAGCCATCGCTTGGGGTTCATTCCCGTGTCGTTCCTTCCCTCTCGAACCGCGATGGCTCCGGGGATCTACGACAGCAGAAGGCTGCGGAGCCGGGACGGCCCCACAGATACAGCTGTACGTGCTTCTCTCATCCAGACTTTAACTGTCGGTACCGGAATTCCACCGGTTCAACCGTCCGCCGGGGCTTCCAGGGAAACCACCGGCTCGCGGGTCGCGGACTGTCACCGCCGGTTCGGACTTACACCGACCCCGGAGCACGTATGTGTGTTGTTATTGTGCCACAACCGGCACTGGCACCCGGTTATTCCGCCGACGCCGGACGTAACGTCCGGCTCCCCTCCGCGCGCAGCCGCTTGATGGCGGCCTCCGGATCCTCCGCACCGTAGACGGCCGAGCCGGCAACAAAGACGTTGGCCCCGGCTTCGGCGGCGCGGACGATGGTCTCCTCGGTGATGCCGCCGTCAACCTGGAGGGCAACGTTGATCCCTGAGCCGTCGATGGCGGCGCGCGCCCGGCGGATCTTGGGCAGGGTGAGGTCAAGGAATGCCTGGCCCCCGAACCCGGGCTCAACAGTCATGATGAGCAGCATGTCCAGTTCGGACAGCATGTCCAGGTAGGGGTCAACGGGAGTTGCAGGACGAAGGGCCATGCCTGCTTTTGCTCCCCTGCTGCGAAGTTCCCGGGCGAGCTTGACGGGGGCGATGGACGCCTCCGCGTGGAATGTCACCGAGGACAGGCCTGCGTCGGCGAAGCCGGGGGCCCACCGGTCGGCGTCGGCGATCATGAGGTGCGCATCGAGGGGGACGGGGCTCACGGCCTGGATCCGCTGCACCACGGGCAGCCCGATGGTCAGGTTGGGGACGAAGTGGTTGTCCATGACATCCACGTGCACTGCGTCAGCGGTGCTGATGCGCTGCAGCTCGGCCTCAAGGTTCACGAAGTCGGCGGAGAGGATGCTCGGGTTGATGCAGCATTGCGTCACGGGACTGCCTTTCTCTGATTGCGGAAGCGGGTTTTTGAAGCGCAGTACGGCCGCCGCCACGGGTGCGGCGGTTTCGGGCCTGCTTCGTTCAGGCCTTCTTGCGGATGAGCGCGAGGAACATGGCGTCGGTTCCGTGGACATGCGGCCAGAGCTGGGCAGTGGAATCGTGGCCGGCGTCCAGCTTCCCAGGCAGGCTGACGGCATCCAGCGCAGCGCCGGCGTCGAGGAGTTCAAGATCGTCACGCTTGCGAAGGGCGTCTGACACGACGGCGGTGGTCTCGGCAGGATGCGGCGAACATGTCACGTACGCCACCACTCCCCCGGGCCGCACGGCAGCCAGGGCCGAAGCGAGGAGTTCGCGCTGCAGCGGACCCAGGTCCGCCAGGTCCTTGGGCGAACGGCGCCAGCGGGACTCCGGCCGGCGGCGCAACGCACCCAGGCCGCTGCACGGAACGTCCACCAGGACACGGTCAAAGGCTTCCGGCTGTTCCGAACCCACCTCGCGCCCGTCCCCCGTCCGGACCTGCCACGTTTCCCGCGGCACCGCCGCGAGGGCCTGGGTTACCAGCCTGGCCCGGTGGGGTGCCATCTCGTTGGCCAGCAGAGTGGCGCCCCGCTGCCTGGCCAGGGCGCCCAGCAGCGCGGCCTTGCCGCCGGGACCGGCGCACAAGTCCAGCCAGGTTTCGGGCCGGCCACTGTCCGGCCCGTCCGCACCGTGGTGAAGGTCGACGGCCGCCATGGCCCGGGCCACCAGCTGGGAACCGACGTCCTGGACGCGCATGGTCCCTTCCCGGACGGAGGGGAACCGCCCCAGGTCCCCGCCGCTGGAGAGGGCCGAATCTTCGACCAGTTGGCCGGGCACGGCGCCGTGTTCCAGCGCCTCATTCAGGTTCCCCAGGCCCGGAAGGGCTACGAGGTTCACCACGGGGGCTGCGTTGTCCGCCTCCAGAAGTTCGTGAATTTCTGCAGCCGACCGCCCGTGCGCCACCAGCGACTGGCGCATGGCGCGGACTATCCATTCCGGGTGGGCATGGCGCAGTGCGGCGACTTTGGTTTCGTCTGTTTCCCCGGAGACCAGCAGCTCCAGCCACTTGTCAAGGGTGTGGGCGGCGACTTTGCGCAGCACCGCGTTGATGAGGGCTGAGGGGCCGGCGCCGATGACGGCGCGTGCCAGGCCGACAGTCTGGTCGAGCGCGGCATGTGCCGGGACGCGCATGGCCAGCAGCTGGTGGACTCCGATGCGGAGTGCGTCCAGGACGGCAGGTTCAAGCTGGTCCAGCGGCCGGTCCACGCAGCGGGCGAGGATAGCATCATAGGTGCCTTGGCCGCGAAGGGCCCCGTAGGTGAGCTCGGTGGCGAAACCGGCGTCGCGTTTGTCCAGTCCGTGATGTCGGATCCGGGCAGGGAGCGCCAGGTTCGCATAGGCGTCCTCGGATGCAACTGCGCGCAGGACCTCGAAGGCCACCAGCCTGGCGGGATCAGCCCGGCGGGTTCGCTGGGATGGCGCATTCTCCGTATAGCTGCGCTGCGGACCGCGGTTGCGTTCGCGGCCCTTGGCATCGCGCCGGCTGTTGTCCCGGGGCCCTCCCTTGCCACGGCCGCCGCCCTGTCCGGCGTTGCCGCCGGCATTGCCTGGTCCCCCGCGTCCGGCGTTGCTGCGCCCGCCTGAATTTCCGCCGGACCCGCTCATTCGAACACCACGCTTTCAAGGGAAGCCATGCCGCGTGCCCAGTCGGCAGCAGCCATCATCTTTTTGCCCGCAGGCTGGATCCTGGTCAGTTCCACCGCGTGCGAGCCCGTGCCCACCAATACACTTTTGCCATTGACGGAGACGGCTCCGGGTGCAAGGCTGCTGATGTCGGGCCGGAGCCGGACCGGTTCCAGCTTCACGCGCTGCCCGTCCAGCAGAGTCCACGCACCGGGTTCCGGGGTGACGCCCCGGGCCTGCCGCCCGATGGCCAGCGCAGGATGGCGCCAGTTGAGGCGGCCGTCCTCCAGGGTCAGTTTCGGCGCCAGCGATACCTCACCGGACTGCGGCTGGGGCGAGGCCTTGCCCGCCTCTATGGCGGACAGTGTCTGCGCCAGGAGGACCGCGCCGCTGTGGGACAGCCGTTCCAGGAGTTGCCCGGCAGTATCCTCGGGTCCCACAGATTCAGTCACCGTTCCGAAGACCGGCCCCGTGTCCAGCCCTTCTTCGAGCAGGAAGGTGACTGCCCCGGTGACATCGTCCCCTGCCATGATGGACCGCTGCACGGGCGCAGCTCCGCGCCACGCAGGGAGCAGGGAGAAGTGCAGGTTGATCCAGCCGTGCCGGGGTACGCCCAGTGCAGCGGCGGGGACCAGCCCGCCGTAGGCAACGATGGCAGCGACGTCCGGCTCAACTGCCGAGATCTTCGCAGTTGTATCGGCGTCGATGCGGGCCGCGTGGATGACCTCAATCCCCAGTTCCGCAGCGCGTGCGGCCACGGGCGACGGCGTAAGCACGCGTTTCCGCCCCACCGGCGCGTCAGGACGCGTCAGCACCGCAGCAATGTCGAAGCCGGCTTTCGCCAGCGCGTCAAGGGAGGGGACGGCGACCCCGGGCGTCCCCGCAAACAGGACCCTCACCCTGCGGTACCGGCCGTCCCGGCACCGAAGCTGGAGCCGGGTGCGGAGCCGCCGAAACTGGAGCCGACCGTCTTGGCGCGCTTCGCCGTGGTCCGCTCAGTGATCGAATCGTAGTTGGCGTTGCGGATGGAGCGCAGGGCAGCCTTCCGGTCCTCGCCTTCGAGCCGATCGGTATAGAGGATGCCGTCCAGATGGTCATTTTCATGCTGGAAGCAGCGTGCCAGCAACCCTTCCCCCTCGACAGTGACCGGGTTTCCGTGGAGGTCCACCCCCGTGACACGGGTGGCACGGAAGCGCCGCACGGGAAAGCCAAGGCCGGGGATGGACAGGCAGCCTTCCACCTGGTCCGGCTGGAAGTCCTCGCTGTTCTCCAGCACAGGGTTGATTATGTGGCCTTCGACGCCGTCGATGCGGTACGTGAAGACCCGCTGGCTCACGCCTACCTGCGGCGCTGCCAGGCCCGCACCGTCCACGTCCTCCATGGTTTCGGTCATGTCCGCTACCAGCTTGGCCAGTTCAGGCCCGAAATCCGTCACGGGATCGGCCACTGTTCGGAGCACAGGATCGCCGATGATGCGGATATTCAGGATCGCCATGGACAGTATTTCCTCACGGTTGACGGCAAAGGGGGACAGTCCAGTTTAGGCGCAGCCCGGCGTTAGGCGGACTTCGCCTGTGCCAGCGGCGGCGGTGCGATGGGAAGCAGTGCAGCGCCGGCACTGATCGTGTCTGCCGAGAGCTCCCACACCCGCCGGAGCGCACAGAACTTCCACCAGTGATGCTTCAGGACTTCCGGGTTGGCCCGGACGGGACGGACTTCGGTTTCCCCGATGGCGACAGCCAGCAGGACAGGGTTCTCACCGTACTTCCACGGCTCCCAGCTTCCGGCCACCGGATCCACCAGGCTCTCCTCGGCCTTCATGCCGGCGACCAGCTGCATCACCACCTTGTCATCGAGCGGCTTGACCAGGCCGTCGCGGGTGGTTCCCTTGGTCTTGTAATCGATCAGGCAGATGCGCCCATTGATGCGGGCCACCAGATCGAGCGTTCCGGCGTAGCCCACGGCATTGTTCCAGACAGTGATTTCGGGCGCGATGGGTTCCACCCTGAACAGTTCCCACCATTCGTCGAACCGCACAGCGAACGCTTCCTCACCATTGGCTGCCAGGGCCTCCCGGGCTTCCTTCATGCTGTGCGGGCGGCCCAACGCGCGCAGTGCGACCTGCTCACAGTAGGTATGCACGCGGTCTCCGCGCTTCGCTGCCTCATCCCGGTAAGTCTCGGCGGCTTTGGCGGCACGGTTGACGGCCTGCTTGATCTTGGCGGGGCTCCCCAGGCAGTCCGACAGCAGGGGATCGTTGGCCAGGCTGCTCGCACCCATGTAGCCGAACCACCCGTCCAGCCCGTGCGGCTGCTGGCTGATAACGGTAGTGATGGACGGCACCGAAAACTGCTCCGACGTGGACCGGGCGTACATCCTGCCGTATTCGGTGGCATGGGCAAGAAGTGGATCAGTCATACAAAAGACTCTTTCACAGGGGGCCGACAAAATCTCCAGGCACAGGTCCGCATACAAAAAAGGTCCGTCTCCGCTGCGAACAAGCGGAAACGGACCTCTGTGCGGTGGGCGATACTGGGTTCGAACCAGTGACCTCTTCGGTGTGAACGAAGCGCGCTACCACTGCGCCAATCGCCCTGATGCATTTGAATGCTAGCGGACTCTGCACCCATTTCAAAAATCGGCCCGCCAGGCCCTGCAGGGCTTGCCCCGCCAGTGGCAAGGCAGGGCAGCAAGGCCGCCGGACGATACAGCCGGAAGCCGCAGGCAGACCTGCCAGCCACTCCTCAAGGTGCCATCCCGGCGTCGTGAATTACACAGCTGTAACTCCGCTGATTCCGCGCCAATGCTGGGAAGCAGGGTCCTGTCCCGCGGCACTGTTGCAGGCGATTTGGAGAATCCCTGAACCTCCTATATTGTTTTTACTCGTTGGAACGCGAGGAAATGCCGGGAACGGCAGGGAATCCGGCCTCCAAAATGCGGACGTAGCTCAGCTGGTAGAGCACCACCTTGCCAAGGTGGATGTCGCGAGTTCGAATCTCGTCGTCCGCTCGCAGGACACTGTCGCAGCAAAAGTTCTTCGGAACCGACGCTTACACGGTGGGTTGGCCGAGAGGCGAGGCAGCGGCCTGCAAAGCCGTATACACGGGTTCGAATCCCGTACCCACCTCGGTGAAAACCATGGTTTCCGGTCAACCGGATGCAATGGGCGATTGGCGCAGCGGTAGCGCGCTTCCCTGACACGGAAGAGGTCACTGGTTCGATCCCAGTATCGCCCACCAAGCAAGGAAACTTGCTTCATGCAGTACGCCCGGCCCCGGCCGGAACGCACTTCATACGCGGACGTAGCTCAGCTGGTAGAGCACCACCTTGCCAAGGTGGATGTCGCGAGTTCGAATCTCGTCGTCCGCTCTCTTACTTCTTACAATCCCAACAGCCGGTCTTCCGGTCCGGGCGATTGGCGCAGCGGTAGCGCGCTTCCCTGACACGGAAGAGGTCACTGGTTCGATCCCAGTATCGCCCACATCAAGCAGCTCCCCGGAGCTGCTTTTTTCGTGCCCAGACCCTCCCGGTGCAGTGTCACTCCTGGTCCCCAAACAGCGCCATGACAACCAGGACTGACAGGGCAAGCCCAACCCGGAGAGTGCATCCGCTGCTGGCGAACGCCCAAAGCCGCTGATTTCCTTGGCAGGCCATTCCCGCAGGCTTAAGATCGAATGCGGAGGAGCGACCTGGCTCCGCGATTGAAGGGAGGTGCTCGTGGGACTATTTGACGGCCTAAAGGGCAAAGCTCAGGGTCTCATCCACGGCAACGAGCAGGCCATCAAGAACGGCATCAGCAAGGCCGGCGATCTCGTCGATGCCAAGACCGGACGCAAGTACTCCGGTCACATCGACAAGATCCAGCACGGCGCTTCCAAGCTCATTGACAAGAACGGAACGCCGGGCCAGGCACCTGCCGCCGGGCAGGTTCCGCCGGTCCCTCCCGTCAACCCGGTTCCGCCGGCTGACAGGACTCCGTAAAGGATCAGTCCAGGGCTTTGCCCCCAGTGCGTCAACAGGGCGCGGGTCCCGCCGGGAGGCGGCACCCGCGCCCTTTGCGTTTAATCTGTCCCGCGGGCCGGCAGCGCCTTGAGTATCCACCCAATTGAAGGTTCGCCCGGCCGTGCCGGTAATCTGCCCGTATGGCGAAGTCCCCCGCACTCCTGAAGGCGCAGCAGTCCCCTGGGCAGCCAAAGCTTGACAGCAGGCCCATAGTGGCGGGCATCGTAACCGCCCTGGTTGGCTTTACCTCTTCCTTCGCAGTGGTCCTGGCAGGCCTGCAGGCAGTGGGCGCCGATCCGGCGCAGGCGGCGTCCGGGCTGCTGGCGCTGACGTTGGCAGTGGGACTTGGTGTGCTTTGGCTTTCCTGGCGGTCCAAGGTCCCGGTGACGCTGGCGTGGTCAACTCCCGGCGCTGCTTTGCTGGCAACGTCGGGAACGGCCGACGGCGGGTGGCCGGCTGCCGTCGGAGCTTTCCTGGCCGCCGGGGTACTCATTGCGATGACCGGCCTGGTCCCTGCGCTGGGGCGCCAGATGGCCGGGATTCCGGTGACCCTTGCCCAGGCGATGCTGGCCGGTGTGCTGCTGCAGCTCTGCCTCGCACCATTCAAGGCGCTGGGCAGCGTTCCGCTGTTCGTGGCGCCGGTCATCATCTCCTGGTTGCTGATGATGAAGTTCGCGCCCCGCTGGTCCGTGCCCACAGCCCTTTTGGTGGCACTGGCTGTGATCGGAATATCCCTTGCTGCCGGCGGCACAGCCCTGGACGCGGCCGGATTCCTCCCCGCCCTGGCCTGGACCGTACCGGCCTTCAGCCTCCAGGCGATGGCGGGCATCGCCCTTCCCCTTTTTGTGGTGACCATGGCGTCCCAGAACGTTCCCGGCGTGGCCGTCCTTCGTTCCTTCGGCTATAAAAGCCCATGGCGAGCGTCCATGCTGGTCACCGGCGCCGGAACAGCACTTGCTGCCCCGCTTGGCGGCCACGCGATCAATCTCGCCGCGCTCAGCGCCGCCCTGGCAGCAGGTGAAGAAGCGGGGCCGGAAAGGAACTGCCGCTGGGTTGCCGGCTTCACGTCCGGGCTTGCCTACCTGGTACTGGCCGGGTTCTCCGCGGCGCTGGTGACGCTGGTAGCAGCAGCGCCGGCAGGCATGCTGGAAGCTGTGGCCGGCCTGGCGCTCCTGGGGACATTGGCGGGCTCAGTTTCGGCCGCACTGGCGGACCCGGAGGACAGGATCGCCCCGGCCGTCACCTTCCTGATGGCGGCCTCCGGGCTTGCCTTCTTCAGCATCGGCTCCGCATTCTGGGCCCTGGCCGCCGGCCTGTTGGTCCGTGCGGTCCTGAAGCCGCGCCACCCCCGGCCCGGAGCCTGAACGGAACAGTTGCTAGGAAGGTTCGTGGTTCTGGCCTTCACGGGCCAGCGCGGTGAGGCGGGAGACGGCACGGAAGTACTTCTTCATGTAGCCCCCGGTCATCATTTCCTCGGTGAACAGGTGGTCGAAGGGGACGCCGCTGGCGAGGATGGGCACGTCCTTGTCATAGAGCCTGTCGGCGAGCACCACAAACCTCAGGGCGACCGCCTGCTCGGTGATGGTCTCAACATTGCGCCACACCACGCCGTCGATCCCGTCAATCAGCTGCCGGTAGCGGCTGGGGTGGACGCCTGCCAGGTGGTGGATGAGTGTGGAGAATTCATCCTGGGCAACCGTCTTGCCGTCGAACTCCGCCTTCATGTGCGAGGAAAGCTCACTGTTCTTGAGCGGCGCCGGGGCCGCGGGCAGTCCACGGTGGCGGAAGTCCTCGCCGTCGATCCGGATCACGTCGAACTGGTCCGCGAGCACCTGGATTTCCCGCTGGAAGTCAACGGCGGCAAAGCGGCCGTCGCCAAGGGAACCCGGCAAGGTGTTGGACGTGGCAGCAAGCTTGACGCCGGCGTCGGCCAGTTCGCGCATGAGCCGGGACATCAGGACGGTGTCGCCCGGATCATCCAGTTCAAACTCGTCGATGCACACGAGCTTGTAGCCGCTCAGGGCATCCACGGTCTTGCGGAACGACAGGGCACCCACCAGGTTGGTGTACTCCACGAAGGTGCCAAAGGCCTTGGGGCCCGGGGCAGCGTGCCACAACGAGGCAAGCAGGTGGGTCTTGCCCACGCCGAAACCGCCGTCCAGGTAGATGCCGGCACGGCTTTCATCCTTCTTGCCAAACAGCTTCTTGAAGAGCCCCCCGCCGTCACCGGATCCCACGCCCTCCGCGAAACCTTGGAGAGCCCGCACGGCGTGGGCCTGGCTGGGCTGCCTGGGATCGGGCCGGTAGCTGGCAAAGGAAACCTGGCCAAACCTCGGCGAAGGGTAGAAGCCCTGGAGGAGTTCATCCACCGAAACTGCCGGGGTGCGGGCGGCAAGCTGTTCGATCTGTACCAAGGTGGTCCGTTCTGCTGGTAGGAGGTCCCCAGAAAGGATACCGGCAATAAGAAGCCGTCCCCGGTTCCGCTGGCCATTGGCTGCCCGGCGTGATGAAGCCAACATTTCGTCCTGTTAACGGAATACGGACAGGGCCGGGGGGCGCTGGCTAGTGTGGGAGCAGGTCCCTATGCCGGTCCCGCGGATACCCGTGTTCTCAATGAAAGGCCAACATCATGCCCTACCCCGTTGAACAGAATGAGAAGTTCGCAGCCTACGCGCACCCGGAACGGCTCGTTTCCACCGAGTGGCTGGCTGCGGCAATCGAAAGCGGCGCCGCTGCCAACGGCGACCTGGTTGTTGTGGAGTCCGATGAGGACGTCCTGCTCTACGAAATCGGCCACATCCCCGGCGCCGTGAAGATTGACTGGCACACGGACCTGAATGACGAAGTAACCCGCGACTATGTGGACGGAGCCGCCTTCGCTCAACTCGCGGCCTCGAAGGGCATCTCCCGGGACAGCACCGTGGTGATCTACGGCGACAAGTCCAACTGGTGGGCCGCATACGCCCTGTGGGTCTTCACGCTCTTCGGCCACCAGGACGTGCGCCTGCTCGACGGCGGCCGGGACAAATGGCTTGCCGAGGGCCGGGAACTCACCAAGGACAAGCCGGCGCCAGCGCCCGGCAACTACCCCGTAGTGGAGCGGGACGACGCCCCCATCCGCGCTTTCAAGGAGGACGTCCTGGCGCACCTGGGCACGGGCCCGCTCATCGATGTCCGCTCCCCCGAGGAATACACGGGCCAGCGCACCCACATGCCGGCCTACCCCGAGGAGGGCGCACTGCGCGGCGGCCACATCCCCACTGCCGCTTCTGTGCCCTGGGCACGGGCAGCCAACGCCGACGGAACGTACAAGAGCCGTGAGGAACTCGAAGCCATTTACCTGGGCGAGGCAGGCCTCAGCGCGGGCGACGACGTGGTGGCCTACTGCCGGATTGGCGAGCGTTCCAGCCACACCTGGTTCGCCCTGAAGTACCTGCTGGGCTTCGAATCGGTCCGCAACTACGACGGTTCCTGGACCGAGTGGGGCAACGCGGTCCGTGTTCCCATCGTGAAGGGCGCGGAGCGCGGTTCCTTTCCCGTTGCGGTAGGAGTCTGACGCGGACTGCGTCCCGCGTAAACTTGTACTGATGACTACTCAAGCCTTGCCTTCCGCCCTGGCGGAGATCGTGGACGACTTTCAGGCCCTGAGCGAGCCCGAGCGGCTGCAGCTGCTGCTGGAATTCTCTGAAGGACTGCCGGAGCTGCCGGAGCGGCTCACCGACCATCCCGAGCTGCTCGAGCAGGTGGTGGAGTGCCAGTCGCCGTTGTTCCTTACTATCGAAACGGAAAAGAACGACGGCGGCCGGCCGGCTGCGGTGCGCCTCTTCTTCAAAGCCCCGGCCGAGGCACCCACCACGCGGGGTTTCGCCGGTGTGCTGCATGAGGGGCTCGACGGGCTCTCGCCCGAGGAGATCCTGTCCGTACCGGACGACATGCCCGAACTGCTCGGCCTCACCAGGGCGATCACGCCGCTGCGCATGCGGGGCATGACCGCGATGCTAGGGCGGATCAAGCGCAAGGTGGCTGCGGCCTCCGGCGTCCGCGCCTGACCCGGCACGGCGTGGCACGGAGGAGCACTGCCCAGGGAACCCCGGCCACAGCGGCACTTGCGGCGGCCGGGATTCCCTTTGTGCTGCATCCCTATGCCCACGATCCTGCCGCGGCAAGCTATGGTGCGGAGGCGGCGGAAGTCCTCGGCATCAACCCCGAGCGGGTCTTCAAAACGCTGATTGTGGAGGTGGAAGGCAGGCTGGCGGTAGGTGTTGTGCCGGTCAGCGGCAGCCTGGACCTGAAGGCGTTCGCAGCAGCGATGGGAGCGAAGAAAGCCGCAATGGCGGACCCTGCCGCAGCACAGCGGCGAACCGGCTACGTGCTCGGCGGGATTTCGCCGCTTGGTCAGCGGCTGCCCTCGCCCACGGTGCTGGATGCGAGCGCACTGGCACTGGAGACGCTGCTGGTCTCCGGCGGCAGGCGCGGGCTGGACATTGAACTCGCGCCCGCGGACCTGCTCCGCCTCACGGACGCCCTCACAGCACCGATCAGCTCATTGGTTCCGGGCGGCAAGTGAGCCGCCCAGCGCGCCGGGGTTCAGCCTGGGCGCCAGCTGCCGCCGCAGCCATGCTTTGACCCTGCCCTCCCATCGTTCCCGGTCAACATTCCATTCCTTGGTGTGCCGCGCCTGATGGAAGGGCTCGAAGGTCACCATCTCCGGGTTGCGCTCGGCGAGCATGGCGGAGGGTTCGTACGGCACGTATTCGTCATCGACGCTGTGCAGGATCAGGGTGGGAGTGCGCAGTTCAACCGCCCGGGACACCCAGTCCATCACCTTCAGGTCCACCGGGGCCGACAGACCCGTGAGCCGCCGCCCCAGCGGGTGGCCCAGCATAAGCTGCCCGTACCTGCCCACCAGGGAAGGAATCCGGTTCAGCTGCGCGTGGTGGGCAAGGACGTTGACCCAGTCCGTGACTGGAGCATCGAGCACCATCGCCCGGATCAGGTGACGGTAACGGGACAGGTCAGCGGTCTGCAGGCAGATGGCACCGCCCATCGACCACCCGAACAGCACGATCTCCTCCGCACCGTGGGCCAGGGCATATTCGATGGCTGCTTCGATGTCGCGCCACTCGGTGGTGCCCAGGCCATAACGTCCATCGTCTGCGGAGGGAGCCAGGCCGTCGTTTCGGTAGGAGACCAAGAGGCTGGTAAGCCCGAGTTCCAGGGCAGGGCCCACTGCACGCAGCGCCTCCTGGCGGGTGGCGCCGCGTCCATGGACCATCACTGCCCACGTGCGCGCTGTCCCCCCGGCCCTGACCAACCAGGCCGGGGCCTGTCCGCGCTCCACGTCGATCAGCACGTCCTCGTGGGGAATCCCGACGGCGGCAGGGTCAGGATAGACAGCGCCGCTCCACCAGCCGCGGCGGGCCGTGGAGAGGTCTCCGGCGTACACCGCCTCAACCTCACGGAGCACTGTCCGGTCCGCAGGCGAGTAGGAGACGATGCGGCCGATCCTCGCGTGCCCCTGGCCGCCGTCGAAAAAGAATCCGTACACACCGTCCACGGTGGTGTCGTCAGTAGCGGCAAAAATCGCCTGCTGCCGCTGGCCGTCCCGGATCAGGGCCAGCATCTCCTGGTCAGCAGCCCGCTGTCGGGCAGGGGTAATGACCCGCCTGGCGAAATAAACGGCAAGCGCCGACGAACCCGTTGCCAGGACGCCCGCCAGGCCGCCCCCTCCGATGGCACCGGCCAGCGCCCACTTTGCCTGCAGGGACATTCCGCCGGAATCCGAAGCGGTGGTGGCGGGGGCGGGGCGGGAGCGTTGGAAAGGTGCCATGAGACTATTCTTACCGCCCCGCCACCCAAGCCCGCATTCGGCGGCGGACACCCGGCCCGGTCAAACAGGTGAGCCGACCCATGCGCTGTGCTGCGCTGCAGGGCTAGGCTAGGCCCATGAGTGAACCCATCGTCATCCTGACCGAAGAGCCCCTGGGGGCGGACGACCGCCGGAACATCGAACGCCTCGTGGATGGGGCGGATACACGCCTGGTGGTGCTGGTGCCCGCCAACACGGAGCGGCACCTGCTGGTGGACTTCCTCGAAAACCTTTCCCTGCTCGACATCGCCAAGGCATTCCGCGAGCTGACCGCCCACGCACCGGATCCCAGCCAGGAGCGGGCGCAGGCGGCCGAGACCCTGGCCGTGTCACTGGCGGCACTGGAGGGACTCGGATCCGGTGTGACCGGGGAAGTGGTGGACGGCGGGGCAGTGAACGGGCTGGTGTCCAAGGTCCGTGAGACCGGCGCATCCCAGGCAGTGGTCATTACCCGGCCCCACGCCGTGGCGGACACCTTCCACACGGACTGGGCGAACAAGGCCCAGGACCAGCTGGGCGTACCCGTCCTGCATCTGTACGCAGGATCGGGATTTATCGGTGACTCGTGAGCGTTGGGGAGACTATGAGCATCTTCGGAAACAGCATTTTCGGAAACAATACCGCCGATACCTCCACCCCCGCTGAGGAAGCAGTGGCCGCTGATTCCTCCCCCGATTCCGCCGCAACGGCCAACAATGTTGCGAAGACCGATGAGCAGTGGCGCCAGGAACTGACGCCGGAGGAGTACTACGTGCTCCGCCAGGCTGGAACCGAACGTCCCTACACGGGCGAGTACTGGGACACCCATACTGCCGGTGTCTACCAGTGCCGCGCCTGCGGAACGGAACTTTTCACGAGCAACGAAAAGTTTGATTCCCACTGCGGCTGGCCGTCCTTTTGGGCTCCGCTGGCGGAGGGGAACGTCCGCTACATCCACGACCGCACCCTGGGGATGGACCGGATAGAGGTCCGTTGCGCCGCATGCGACTCCCACCTAGGGCACGTCTTTGAGGGTGAGGGCTACGGTACCCCCACTGACCAGCGCTACTGCATCAATTCAATCTCCATCCGGCTCGTCCCAACAGAAGAACCGCAGGTCAAGGAAACGCTGCCGGAGGCCTGATCCGCCAGGGAAGGACTCGCTCGTGCTTCCCTTCACAGTGCTGAGCCCAAGAATCTCTTAGGCTGGGCCCTTTCTGTCATTAGCCATTCTAATTGCTTGCTACGCTCCCCATAGTTAGCAAGCAACCAGAAAGGCAGGCGACGATGACCGAAACTTTGACTACCGCAGTGACCGGGATTTCGGCAGGAAACAAGGACTGGATGCGGCTCAAGGCCGCTGCCACCGGGCTCCAGGCCCTCCAGGTGCAGGACGGCTCCATCCCTGAGGCAGCAAACCATGCAGAAGCCACTGCCCTCGTCGGGACCATTATCGACGCCATCCGTGCCCTCACTCCCGCATTCCCGCATGACTCCGCCTATCTCGAGGCGGTCTGCACCGATTTCTCCACCTGGGCTGGTGCAGGATTCCCCGCACCGGATTTCCTGGCATCCCTCCTCGCGTTCCAGCCACAGGAACAGCGCCACGACGGACTCCAGCACCTGGTGGTCTTTCCCATGTACACCCAGAACGGCAGCAGCAACCGCCTCGTGGAGGCGGTGTTGGTGGAGGTGATCTGGCCCGAGTTCATTTCCGGGCTGGAGGCCGGGGAGTATTCAAACAAACTCTTCGTGCCCATCCGGTTCGTGGACTTCACCGCCGGCTACGACACCAACTCGGCAGTGCTCTTCCCCGAGACCGTGGCGGTCAGCACGACCCCCACCTTTACCTGGGGTGCGATATTTGCGGACCGGGAAGCGGCGAGGTTCCGCCGTGTCCTTAAGGCCGCTGCCGAGACCACCTCCCTCGAGCTGCCCGAGGGCGCCGCGGAGATGCTTGCCGACCAGGACCTGGCCGAGGCCACGTTCGTCATGTGGGACCTGATCCATGACCGGACCCACATGCGCGGCGACCTGCCGTTCGATCCATTCATGATCAAGCAGCGGATGCCGTTCTTCCTGTACTCCCTTGAGGAGTTGCGCTGCGACCTGACCGCCTTCCGCGAATCGGTGCGGATCGAGAAGGACGAGGACGCCGACCCGGAGGCCCGTCGCCACGCGAAGCTGGTGCAGTACGCGATCATCTTCGACCGCATCTTCCGCTTCGCAATCACCGGCAGCCGGGTCCGGAACTACGACGGCCTTGGTGGCCAGCTCCTGTTTGCCTGGCTGCACCAGCAGCACGTCCTGCATTGGACCGACACCCGGCTCAGCATCGACTGGGATGAAGTGGCCGGCGCCGTGATCGCACTGGGCGCCAAAATCGACGACCTGTACTGGCGCTCCATCGACCGCCCCAAGGCAGCCCACTGGCTCGCCGCCTACCAGCTGATCTCCGCTACGGTCACGCCCCACCCTGCCTCCGTGTGGGCGAAAGGTCCGGAGGCGCTGCCGCTGGCCGGCCCACCCCGCGGCCTTACGGACCAGGTGCTTGACGACGAATTCCCCCTGTCCATGTTCTACGAAGCACTGGAGAAGAAGATGCGCCCGGTCATCGAGTCCACCGCGGGCATTACCGGGGCCACGGCGCTGTGAGCCAACACGCCAACGTCCTGGTGGCAGGCGGCAGCGGGGCCTCCGGCATTGCCGTGGCCCGTGCCCTGCGGGGTGCGGGCCACCGCGTCTTCACCGTAGGTTCTGACCGCACCAGGATCCACGCCGCCGCAGAGCAGGCGGGCGACGGCGTTGCCCCCTATGTGTGCGACCTCGCGCGGATGGAGGACGTGCGGCAGTTGCGGGCCGGCATCTCCAGGGCTGCCGGGCCCATGGACGCCGTGATCCACCTGGTGGGTGGCTGGCGGGGCGCACGGGGCATCACTGACCAGTCGGACGAGGACTGGGACTTCCTCGAGCGCGGGGCCATCACCACGCTGCGCAATGTGTCACGCGTCTTTTATGACGACGTCGCCGCTTCCCCGAACGGACGGTTTGCCATGGTGTCCTCCACCGCCGTCGGCAAGCCTTCCGCGGGCACGGCCAGTTACGTTGCCGCGAAGGCCGCCGCCGAGGCGTGGACCACGGCGGTCGCCGACGGATTCCGGCGGGACGCCGGCGCGAACGGTGGCGGTCCGGCAGCCGCCGTCGTCCTGGTGGTGAAGGCACTGGTGGACGATGAACTGCGCCGGACACACCCGGAGCGCTCCTTCCCGGGGGCAACGGACGTGGCTGACCTGGCGGGCGCCGTCGTCGGGCTCTTCACGGCCCCCGCCGCTGAACTCAACGGCAGGCGGCTGCTGCTGGCGGCGTGACTCCAGGGCCTGACTGGACGGCCGCCTGCGGGGCCCTGACATTACTTAGACTGAAAGCGTGAGCAAAGCCATGACAACCACTGCCGAAACCGCCGCCGGGATCCGCCTCCACGATCCGAACGTGCGCGGGTTCGCCTCGGACAACTACTCCGGCGTCCATCCCGAAGTCCTCGCCGCCCTGGCAGCAGCCAACGACGGCCACCAGGTTTCCTATGGCGAGGACGACTACACCGCCAGGCTCCAGGTACTGATGGAGGACCATTTCGGGCCCGGCATCGAGTGCTTCCCGGTCTTCAACGGCACCGGCGCCAACGTCCTTTCCCTGCAGTCCCTGCTGCCGCGGTGGGGCGCCGTGGTGTGCGCGTCCACCGCACACATCAACATGGACGAGAACGGGGCACCTGAACGCATCGGCGGCATCAAGCTCCTGCATGTCCCGACGCCGGACGGCAAGCTCACGCCGGAGCTGATCGACCGCGAGGCATGGGGCTGGGGGGACGAGCACCGCGCCCAGCCCCTCGCTGTCTCCATCACGCAGACCACCGAACTTGGCACCTGCTACACGCCGGAGGAGGTCCGCGCCATCGCGGAGCACGCCCACGCCAAGGGGATGAAGCTCCACATGGACGGCGCGCGGCTGGCCAATGCAGCGGCCCACCTTCAGGTCCCGCTGCGGGCCTTCACCCGGGACGCCGGGGTGGACATCCTGTCCTTCGGCGGCACCAAGAATGGCCTGCTTTTTGGTGAGGTGGTGGTGGCACTGAACCCGGAGGCAGCCCACGGGCTGGTCTACCTCCGCAAGATGAACATGCAGCTGGCATCCAAGATGCGTTTCATGTCCGCACAGTTCATCGCACTCCTCGAGGGTGACCTGTGGGTCCGGTCGGCAGCCCACGCAAATGCCATGGCCGCACGGCTCCGCGCCGCCGTCGACTCCATCGACGGCGTCCATCCCACCCAGGAGACCGAGTCCAACGGCGTGTTCGCCATCCTCCCCGAAGGGGTGGCGGACAGGCTGCGGGGATCCTTCCGGTTCTATGACTGGAACGAGGCCACCCGGGAGGTGCGCTGGATGTGCTCCTTCGATACCACAGAAGAGGATGTGGATTCCTTTGTTGCCGCAATCCGCCATGAGCTGCAGGTCCTCCGGAACGGACAGCCCGCCGGACGCCCCGACGGGCAGCCCGCGTAGCCGGCGGGCGGCGAGCCTACCCGCCCCGCCCGCCCCCGTTGCGTAGTCTGCCAAGGTGAACGCACTTGACCAGGTTCCCCCGGATTTTCTCCACGCCTTGGGAACCCTCAGGAAAGCCCAGTGCCGCCAGGAACTCAGCCTGGCGGAGATTCCGGCGCCGGCCCGGCTTGCTCCCTTCGCCGTGGCCCTGGGCGCCGAGGTTTTTGCGCCCGGCGCCAACAGCTCCGCCACTCCCCTGCATGGTCCTGCCGCCATGGCACTGGCTGCCGCTTCCGGAACCGAAGACGACGGCGGGACGGAACTGGCAACGGGACGTTTCATCCTCCTCCACGATCCCGAGGGTTCCGAGGTCTGGGACGGCGAGTTCCGCATTGTCACCTACATCCGTGCGGAGCTGGAACCGGAGATGGGCAACGACGAAATGCTGGGAACAGTCGCGTGGACCTGGCTTTTGGAGGCGTTGGAGAACCACAAGGCTCCCTACCGGGCGGCCGGCGGCACTGCCACCCGGGTCCTGTCGGAGAGCTTCGGCACCCTGGCGGAACGGCCCGGATCCATCGACATCGAACTCCGTGCCTCCTGGACCCCCGCAACGCCGGACGTTCAGGCCCACCTGGAAGCCTGGTCCGAGATGGTGTGCACCTTCGCCGGCCTGCCGCCCCTCCCGGACGGCGTGACCCCGCTGCCGCACCGGCGCCGGAACTGACGCCGGCCAGGCCATGCGAACAGGAACCCCGGGGCTGACGTCCGGCGGGAACGGGCCGGCCGGTAAACTTGAGGCACCATGACCGCTAACATTCCGGAAAACACCACGGCCGGCGTCCCGGCTGCTGACACCGCACCCCACATCACGGTGGAGGGCTTTGACAGTCCCATCCCCGAAATCATCGAACTCGCGTCGCCCCGGGACGGCGTTCCGCTGGTCATCGAAACGCAGTCTGCCCTGGAGCGGTGCGCCGCCGCCATCGCAGCAGGAACCGGACCCGCCGGCGTGGATGCTGAACGGGCCTCCGGCTTCCGCTACGGCCAGCGGGCCTTCCTGGTCCAGATCCGGCGCGAGGGTGCCGGCACCTGGCTGATCGACCCCGAGCCTTTCGAGAACCTGGACATCATCAACGACGCCCTCCGCGGTGTTGAGTGGATCCTGCACGCCGCAAGCCAGGACCTTCCCTGCCTCTCGGAGCTTGGCATGTGGCCGGACAAGCTCTTCGACACCGAGCTCGCCGCGCGGCTCGCCGGGCTCCCCCGCGTGGGCCTGGCCGCCGTCATTGAACAGCTCCTCGGCTTTGGACTCGCCAAGGAGCATTCGGCAGCGGACTGGTCCACCAGGCCTCTGCCCGAACCATGGCTGCGCTACGCCGCGTTGGACGTCGAGGTCCTGACCGAGCTGCGGGAAGAACTGATAGAGCTCCTGCAGGCGGACGGAAAGCTTGAGTACGCCGAGCAGGAGTTCGCGGCCATCCTTGACGCCGGCATCGCCCCGCCCCGGGTGGATCCGTGGCGGAAAACCTCGGGCCTCCACCAAATTCGCGACCGGCGGCAGCTCGCAGCCGTCCGGGAGCTGTGGCTGGAGCGGGACTCACTGGCGCAAAAGCGGGATGTGGCTCCCGGACGGCTGATTCCGGACTCCGCGCTGGTGGCAGCAGCCAAGGCCATGCCGGCCACCGTGCCGCAGCTGCTGGGAACCAAGGGCTTCCACGGGCGTGCTGCCCAACGTGAAGCACCCCGCTGGCTGCGCTGCATTGCAGCGGCCCGGGATCTGGAGGACCTCCCCCCGCTGCACCTGCCCACCAACGCGCCGCCCCCGCCCCGCGTCTGGGCCGACCGCGACCCGGAGGCCGCCGCACGGCTGGCCACGGCCCGGCCCCTCCTGCAGGCAAAGGCCGACGCGTTGAGCCTGCCGCTGGAGAACCTGCTGACCCCGGATTACCTCCGCCGGGTGGCGTGGCGGCCGCCGTCGGAGATCACCGAAGCCTCAGTTGCCGCCGAACTGCGCGCTTTGGGAGCACGCGAGTGGCAGGTGGAGTTGGCGGCTCCCCTCATCACCGAGGCGTTCCTGAATCCGCAGCCGCTGCCCGCCAAGGAACCCAAGCAGGACGCAGCGGCAGCCGGCCAGTAGGTCCCGCTGGTGGCGACGGGCTGCCAGACCGAATCGCAAACGCTCTCTCCATTGACGCGCAAATATTGGCAACGCTCTTTCACTTTCTTGACGAGAGTGAGAGAGCGTCGGCCAAAAATAGGCATTAAGTGAGAGAGGGCCCCTTCCATCCGGGGCCTTGCGGGCTAAGTTACTCACGAGTAACATCGGGGGTATTGCCGCTGTCACGCTGCCGCGCTGCGGCCTGCCACCGGCGCTACATCATCTCGATGAGGAGTTATACGTGAGCCACCAGGAAAGCGGCGCAGCCTCGCGCACTGTCCGGGACGTCGTCTTTGTGGACGGCCTCCGCACACCGTTCGGCAGGGCCGGGGACAAAGGCATCTACGCCGGCACCCGAGCTGACGATCTAATAGTGAAATGCATCCGGGCGCTGCTCCGCCGGAACCCCTCGCTGCCGCCGCAACGGATTGATGAAGTGGCGATCGCAGCCACCACCCAGATCGGCGACCAGGGCCTCACCCTGGGGCGAACGGCCGCCTTGCTGGCCGGGCTTCCCAGGACCGTTCCCGGCTTCGCCATCGACCGGATGTGCGCGGGCGCCATGACGGCAGTCACCGCTGCTGCCGGCGGCATCAGCTTTGGCGCTTACGACGTGGTGCTGGCCGGCGGTGTGGAGCACATGGGGCACCATCCGATGGGCTCCGGAGCCGACCCGAATCCCCGCTTCATGTCCGAGCGGCTGGTGGACCCGGCTGCACTGAACATGGGAAATACGGCGGAGAACCTCCATGACCGTTTTCCGTCCATTACCAAGGAGCGTACGGACGCCTATGCCGTCGCCTCCCAGGCCAAATTCGACGCCGCCCGCCGCGGAGGCAGGATCCAGCCGGACCTGGTGCCGGTGGCAGCCCTGAAGCCCGGCCAGGGCTGGACGCTCAACACCGTTGACGAACCGCCCCGCCCCGGGACCACCATGTCCGGCCTTGCCGGGCTCCGCACTCCCTTCCGCGCCCACGGCCGGGTCACGGCAGGAAACGCTGCCGGCCTGAACGACGGCGCCACCGCGGCGCTCCTCGCTTCTTCCGATGCTGCCGCGGAACTTGGGCTGTCCGTCAGGATGCGCCTGGTGGCCTACGCCTACGCCGGCGTTGCGCCTGAGGTCATGGGCATCGGTCCCGTGCCCGCCACCGAGAAGGCACTGAAGCAGGCCGGGCTCAGCATCGGGGACATCGGCCTGTTCGAGATCAACGAGGCTTTTGCCGTCCAGGTCCTCAGTTTCCTGGAGCATTTCGGCATCGCCGACGACGACCCGCGGGTTAACCGCTACGGCGGAGCCATCGCGGTGGGGCATCCCCTGGCCTCCTCTGGAGTGCGGCTGATGACGCAGCTGGCCCGGCAGTTCGAAGAGGACCACACCGTACGGTACGGCATCACCACTATGTGCGTCGGCCTGGGCATGGGTGCCACCGTGATCTGGGAAAACCCGCACCACGCCGACTACAGCGGAGTCCGTCCGCAGGATTCCGCCGCTGCCGAAACCACCTCCGAAGGAGCCGCATGAGCGCCGCCGACTTCACCAAGCTTGCCGACCTGTTCCCCGACGAAACCGTCACGCACACTTACGTCCAGGACATCGAACTGCCGGTTCAGGCCGGGAAACCCAGCCCCGGCACGTTCGCCCTCATCACCCTGGACAACGGACTGGACCACTCCAGGCCCACCACCCTGGGACCCAACACCTTGGTAGGACTGGGCACGGTGCTGGAGGGCCTGCGGGAGCGCGCCGCCCGGGGTGAAATAGTCGGCGTCGGAATTACCGGGAAGCCGCATTACCTAGTGGCGGGCGCTGATCTTTCCGCCGTCAAGAACCTGGAAAAGCGCGAACACGGCCTGTGGATGGCACAGCTGGGCCACGACGTGTACGGCACGCTGGCCAACCTCGGCGTCCCGAGCTTCGCCTTCATCAACGGGGCAGCCCTGGGCGGCGGCCTTGAAATCGCGCTGCAGTCCAGGTACCGCACCGTGTCCACGGGGGCCGGAGCGCTGGCGTTGCCCGAAGCGTTCCTTGGCCTGGTCCCGGGATGGGGCGGCGTGTACCTCCTGCCGCGCCTGATAGGTCCCGGCAATGCTGTGAAAGTGATGATCGAAAACCCGCTCAGCAACAACCGGACCCTGACGGGATCCCAGGCCTTCAGCCTCGGCATCGCCGACGCCCTGTTCGAGCCCGCGGACTTCCTCGAGCAGTCCCTGGCCTGGGCTGCGGAAGTCATCTCCGGTGAGGTGGCTCCGGAACGCGCCAGCGCCGTCGACCCCGCCGACCCGGAAACGGCGGAAAAGTGGGCGGCCGCAGTGGCGGCAGGACGGGACTTCGTGGAGGCGAAAACCTCCAATGCGGCACCCGCTCCCGGCAGGGTCCTGGACATCATGGCGGCGAACCGCACCATGACGCAGGCGGAATCCGCTGCGCTGGAGTGCGAAACACTTGCGGAACTGATGCAGTCAGATGAGTTCCGCGCCACCATCTACGCCTTCCTGGACCTTGTCCAGAAGCGTTCCAAGCGTCCGGCCGGGGCCCCGGACCGCAAGCTGGCCCGGCCGGTCACCAAGGTGGGCGTGGTGGGCGCCGGGCTGATGGCGAGCCAGCTTGCACTGCTGTTTGCCCGCCAGCTCAAGGTCCCCGTGGTGATGACGGACATTGACCAGTCCCGGGTGGACAAGGGAGTGGGCTACGTCCACGCCGAAGTGGACAAGCTCCTCGGCAGGAAGAAGATCAGCCAGGACGCAGCCAACCGGACGAAGGCGCTGGTGACGGGCTCGGTATCGAAGGACGTTTTCGCGGACGCGGACTTCGTCATCGAGGCCGTTTTTGAAGAGCTCAACGTCAAGAAACAGGTCTTTGCGGAACTGGAGGCAATCGTCACGCCTGACTGCATCCTGGCCACCAACACCTCCTCGCTGTCCGTCACCGCCATGGCGGAGGACCTGCAGCATCCGGAACGCGTGGTGGGTTTCCACTTCTTCAACCCGGTGGCCGTCATGCCGCTGGTGGAAATCGTCCGTGCCCCGAAGACAGACGACGCCGTACTCGCCACCGCCTTTGAACTCGCCAAGGGACTGAAGAAGACGGCGGTGCTGGTCAAGGACGCGGCAGCCTTCGTGGTCAACCGGATCCTGCTGCGGCTGATGGGTGAGGTCACCGCCGCCTTTGATGAAGGGACCCCTGCGGAGGTTGCTGACAACGCGCTCCGCCCCATGGGCCTGCCGATGACCCCCTTCACGCTGGGCGCGATGGTGGGACTGCCGGTGGCCCAGCATGTCCAGGAGTCACTCCACGCCGCTTTCGGCGAGCGCTTCAAGGTATCCGCCAACCTTCAGAAGCTCATCGACAACGGCGTGAAGGGTTTGTGGGCGACCGGCCCGGACGGGTCGAAGGAGATTCCTGAATCCACCCTGGCCCTGCTGTCCTTCGGCACCTCACCCTCCACCTCGGAGCAGGTGCTGCAGCGGACCCAGGACGCCCTGGCGGAGGAGATTGGCCTGATGCTCGCGGAGGGCGTGGTGGCCGGGCCGGAGGACATCGATCTCTGCATGATTCTCGGAGCCGGCTGGCCCATGTTCCTGGGCGGCATCACCCCGTACCTTGACCGGGTGGGCGCCTCCGAACGTGTCAACGGCCGGCGTTTCCTGCAGCCCGGGGCGGCATCCCGCCCGGCCTGACCGTCAAATTCACAGCGGTCACGGGAGCAGTTGGCCGCCTTCGAGCGTCACCACCCGGTGCGCCATCCTCCGGGCATAGGTGAGGTCATGGGTGACCAGCACGACGGCGGCACCCTCCTCCGCCGCGGCGCCGACGGCGGCGTCCAGCCGGGCCAGGCCGTTTCCGTCGAGCGCCACGGTGGGTTCGTCCAGTGCCAGGACGGACGGGTTGCGGGCGAGCACCGTGGCCAGGGCCAGGAGCCGCTGGCTGGAGGCAGGGAGTTCCACGGGGTGCCCGTGCGCTGATCCTGCCAGTCCAACGGTTTCCAGCGCTGTGCTGGCACGTTCACCGGCTTCAGTGGAGCTGTACAGCTGGTCAAGGCCGAAATGCACCTCCCGTAGGGCGGTCCGCTCGAACAGCTGATCGCGTGGTTGCTGGAACAGCAGGCCCACCCGCTGGGCGACCACGCCTGCCGGCGTCCCCGCGATCTCCACTCCCCCGACGAGGATCTGCCCCGAAGTTGGCCGCAGCAGTCCGTTCAGGTGCCGCAGGAGGGTCGACTTCCCTGCGCCGTTGGGGCCGGTTACTGCCACGATCTCCCCGGCGTGGACTGCCAGGCTGATCCCCTTCAGCACCTCTGGCGGGGGCGTGCCCTGGGGCTCGTGCGCCGCGCCCCGGCGACGGATCCGCCGCCGCGGTGTCCTGTCGCCGGCACCATAGCTGAAGGAGAGCTCCCGAAGCTCCAGTGCCGGGGCCGCCGGCGTTGCCTGGCGCCGCGGCTGCACGTGCGGCTTTAGTGGGGCTGTCGGGGGCGCCTCGTCCTGCCCGGGCCCGGAAGGGCCCGACGGGTAGCGGATGCCCGCCGGGAGCATCCCGGGGCGGGCGAGCAGTTCTGCCGGGGTGCCGCCGGCCCGAATGCTCCCCTCGGCCAGGACAAGCCAGGTCCCCGCTTCAAGGAGCGGTGCGTCCACCACCTGGCTGAAAATGACGACGGCGGTGCCGCGCTTCACGAGCTTCCGCACCAGGCCTGCCAGCCGGGCGGATCCGGCGCTGTCCAGCGACGCGAAGGGTTCGTCCATGATCAGGATGCGCGGCCCGGCGATGACGGCGCAGCCGATCGCGAGGCGGCGGAGCTGGCCGCCGGAAAGCTGGACGGGGTTATGCTCCAGGAGCTCCGTCAGGCCCACCAGCGCGGCGGTCTGTTCCACAGCGGCTGTCATCGCGGCCCGTCCCACCGCCGCGTTCTCGAGGCCGAACGCAAGTTCTTCGGCCACTGTGGCTTTCACCGTGCTGAGCACCGAGGCCGGGTCCTGCGGTACGAAGCCTACCTGCCGGCCCCAGGCCGAGGGATTGATCCGGGGGCCCGGTGGATGGTCAGCGCCGCCGAAGTGCAGCCGGGTGCCCGCGAGTTCAAGGAAGCCGTGGAGCGTTCCCCCTCCTCCGGGAGGAAGCCACCCGGCGAGCAACCGGCCCAGCGTGGACTTCCCGCTTCCGGAGGGTCCGAGAACGACGGTGAGCGTCCCGGGGAGGAAGGCGAGGTCAATCCCCCGGAGCACGGGGACCCCGTCATCGGGGAACGTGAAGGTCCGGATACCCGCTGAGAGTATGGGCTGCGCCGGGTCCTGGGCATCCCCGTGATCCTGGATACCTTCGCTGTTGTGGGCTTCCGCCATCCAGGTTCCTGCCATATCTACGTTCCTGCCCGGCCCAGCCAGAGCCGGGCAGCAACAGCGGCCGTGGCAGCCAGGACCAGCACGGCGCGGAGAGTGCGCTGAAGCCGCGAATCGGGAACAGCCCGGTAGCTGGTACGCGGCCCGGTATTGCTGAAGCCGCGGGCCTCCAGCGCCGCCGCCCGGGTACCGGCTTCCTCGATGAGGGACAGGACCAGCGGTACGGCCTGCAGCCGGAAGGCCGTTGCCCGGTGCAGCAGGCCGGGGCGGATCACCAGCCCGCGGGATTCCTGGGCCTGCCGGATCCGGTGCACGCGGGACGTGACGGCCGGCAGCAGGGTGAGGGTGGACGCCAGCACGAAAGCGAACCTGCCCTGCACGCCCCGGGCTGACAGCGCCGCCACCAGGTCCGGCACATGGACGCTGAAGGAGAACACCAGGAGTGCAAGGACTGCTGCGGCGATCTGGGCTGCCCGCTCCAGGGCGAACGCCAGGCCCTCCACGGTGATGCGCGCCGGCCCCCACTGGACCAGGACTGTCCAACCTTCGGGAAAGAAAAGCCCGTGCATGATGAGCAGTGACAGGCACAAGGGGACCAGGACGGCCGCTGCCGCCGGCAGCAGCCTGCGTGCAATGCCGCCACGAACGGCAAGGGCAAGGGCAGCTGCCGCCACGGCGAGGGACAGCGGCCAGCTGGCGGCCGCCGTCGTGATCACTGCCGTGGCGCCGGCCAGCGCAAGTGAGGTCAGAGGGTTAAGGCGCATACGTCGCTTCAGGCATTGGGTGCGATCATGAGCCCTGCCCGGTGGGCTGGGCCGGGCTGCCAGTGGTCGCCGCCGCGGCCTGCGTACGGGCTTCGTTGCTTGCCTGTCCGGCCAATACCCGGTGGCGGCGGATGAACGGGAACTGCAGCCGCGTGCGGCGGGGAAGCGCGTAGACCAGGACAGCCACCACGGTGAACACGATGGCCTTGTCCATGGGGTCCGAGATGAGCGCCTGCTTGGTGATGGCCGCCAGGAGGGTGTCGCCCATGGACCGGAACGCGCTGACAATCGCTCCGGTGGCCACTCCGGAGGTGCCGCCGAAGACGAAAGCCGCAACCGGTGCGGACACCACGCCGCCGATGATGCCGGTCACAAACCCTGCCACCGGCGCCAGGTAGAAGCGGCGGAACATGCCATGGCGGGCGGCGAGGCCGGCCAGGCAGCCGATAAGCGCGGCACCGGCGGCGAACGGCAGGACGGTGGGGTTGAAGAAGGACCAGACAATGCTGCTGAGGGCGCCGGTGGCTGCACCCGCCGCCGGCCCTGCCAGCACCGCAATCAGGACCGTGCCGATCGCGTCGAGGTAGAACGGGACCAGGGTGCTGCCCACGAACTGGCCGAGCACGATGTTCAGCACCAGGGCCACCGGGATCAACACAACCGTGGAGGCCGGCAGGGTGGGCAGGACTGCAACGATCAGCAGGACGGCGCCCACGAGGAAACCGGACAGGGCGATCAGGGCGGAGGCACTGCCGGGGCCGCCCGTAATGTCCGTGGGCTGATTGAGTACCAGGTAAACGTACGTGCCGGCGATGGCGACTGCTCCGAGGATTTCCAGCAGCCGGCGCTTGCGGGCAGCGGCGGGCCCCGGGGACGGGAGGGTAAGGGAGGGCGATGACATGGAGTTCCTTAGAATGCGGACGCGGATTACCGGGCACTGCGATATCTGTACTGCAACTGCCCAGTGCGGGGCCGCCTATGTCACCTCGGCAGCAGCCGGCGGAACGTCCGGCCGGCTGCCGCCCATTCTACCGGGAAGGAGTTGCCGGAGAAGAAGCGTATGCCAAAGCGGAAGCGCCGGCTCCCGCTTGTTCACCCCAGCCGTGCGGCGAGGGCTCCCACCCTGGACACCAGCTCCCGGAAGGCCTGCCCCGGGTTGTTGTCTGCCACAATCCTGGCGTTGGGCGCCCTGCCCCACAATCCCCGGAAGTCAGCCACCGTGGTTCCCATCAGGAGGGTTGATCCGGTCTCGACGTCGACTGTGGCGGGGCGGGCCTGGAACTCCAGGGTGCCCGCGGCTACACCGGCTGCGAAGAAGTCGTGGACGTGCGCCAGGTATCCCTGGTCGTAGCGCCGGTGGAACTCGAAGTAGAAACGCAAGGCATCGGACAGGTGCCGGACCAGGGTGTTGTCGGAGGTGCTTGGCTGGCCCTCAGGCTGACCGGGCAGCACCTCTTCCGCGACTTTCGCGCCCGCCGCCTCCGCGAGCTGCCGGACGTGGACCGGATGGAGCTCCATCCGCTCCGTGGTGTCCAGTGAGCAGACAATGGGGAGTTTCTCCAGGGGCTGGCCTTCAAACGCGGCGTACACCTCCTTGGCGGCATGCGGGTCCACGTGCGTGTTCCACTCTGCTGTCGGTGTGGTGTTGCCCTGGTAGTAAAAGCTTCCGCCCATGATCACCACTCCTGCCAGCAGTTCCGGCAGCCGCGGTTCCATCCTGAGGGCCAGGGCAAAGTTGGTCAGCGGCGCCGTAATGAGCGCTGTGAGTTCACCCGGCCTGGCCCTGGCATGTTCAACCCAAAGTTCCACGGCATCCCGTGCCGAGACGGCGCCGTAAGGCTCCGGCAGGACGGCATAGCCGATGCCTTGGGGGCCATGTGTCTCGGGGGTGGTTAGCAGCGGGATGGACAGGGGTTCCCGGGCGCCTATGGCCACTTCCACTCCGGGCCGGCCGCAGAGTTCCAGCAGCGCCAGGGTGTTCCTGGCCACCTGGTCCGCGTCCACATTGCCCGGGGAAGCCGTAACGGCAACGAACTCGGTGTCCGGAAGGGCAGCAAGGTATGCAACCGCCAGCGCGTCATCGATGCCAGTGTCAACGTCCAGCAGGAAAGCAGTCATGGCCGCCTAGAACAGTGCCACCTTGGGGACCGCAGGAAAAATGCGGTCCAGTTCAGCGAGATCCTCGGCTCCGGGAACCCATCCGGCCGCAGCAGCATTCTGGCGGACCTGTTCCGGCCTGGTGGCGCCGGCGATGACGCTCGCCACGGAGGGCTGGGCGGCAAGCCACGAGAAGGCCACCTCGATCTCCCTGAGTCCCCGTTCCTTTGCAAAACGGCTGAACCGGTCCAGCTGGCCCCAGTCTGCCTCGTCCACCAGATGCCGCCGGGTGTGGCTGAGCCGAGACCCCTCCGGGGCGTGGCCCGGGGAATACTTGCCGGTCAGCAGCCCGTTGGCCAGGGGGAAGTACGGCAGGACGCCCAGGCCGAATTCCGCGGCAGCGGGTGTTACTTCGAGTTCGGCCCGCCGGTCCAGGAGGTTGTAATGGTTCTGCGTTGAGATGAAGCGGCCGCCGCCCAGTTCACGGGCAACGTACTCAGCCTGGGCGATCTGCCAGCCCGCCATGTTGGAGTGGCCGATGTAGCGGACCTTACCGTCGGCAACCAGGGCATCCAGGGCGGACAGGGTCTCATCAATGGGCGTCAGCGGGTCCGGGGTGTGGAACTGGTACAGGTCGACCCAGTCCGTACGCAGCCGCCGGAGCGAAGCCTCCACCGCCTGGATGATGTACCGCCGCGAACCCCGGGCGCCAAAGTCAGCACCGTTGGCGCCCTTCATGTCCATTCCAAACTTCGTGGCCAGGACGACGTCGGCCCGCCGGCTGCCGAGGGCCTTTCCGAGCATCGTTTCGCTCAGGCCGGGCTCGCGGCCGTAGGTGTCAGCGACGTCAAACAAGGTGATACCGGCATCGAGCGCAGCATGGACCACCGCGTCAGTGGCTTCCTGCGACTCCGTGACGGTGTTGGCGCGGCCAAGGTTGTTGCAGCCCAGGCCCACCGCGGAAACGGTCAGGCCGGACTTACCAACGCGGCGGTAGGTGGTCACGGTGCTCCTAGAGACTGAAGCCGCTGGCGGCCTTGGCCGAGTGCTTGAGTTTGAAGTTTTCCGGATCGGTGTACGGGGCCGCACCGATGCTCAGCTTGGTGAAGTCGAGGTCCTCGCCACGGGCGCAGACCTTGATGGCGTTGACGGCCTTATTCACGTCGGGGCAGAGGCAGAAGATGTTCAGCTTGAAGTCGGTGAATTCGGAGCGCTCCACCGTTCCCAGTCCGCGCCAGGCAAGATGGCTGATCAGGGCGTCTTTGGCCTTCCCCTCAAGGTAGCGGTCCCGGTCGGTGCCCTCCCTGGTCTTGAGGGCGAACTGGGCAACCACCCAGAACTGTTCCTCGTCGGGAATCTCGGCAAAGCCGTCCTCGGAGCACTGGACGGCGAAGGCATCCAGAAGGCTTTCGGCGGCCTGCGGGTCCGGAACGTCCGTCTCCTCGGTCTTGCTCTGGTGCCCCACCACGCCGAAATTCATCACGAACTGCTGGTAGTCCTCGTCGTACCAGGCCTCCCGGAAGTGGAGGGTACCCTCGTCGTCGCGCTTGTAAACCCTGACTATTCCGCTCATTTACGTCCCTTTGAAAACCATTCGGCGTCGGTGCCGTCGAACGGTGCCTGCTGCGCCTTGACGGCCTGGTAAAGCTGGTCCGCCTCATCCTGGATGAGGTTCACCAGGCTGGAGGGATAATTCATCGCGGCACTGTGCTCGGCGAACTCGTCTTCATCATCCACGAAGACGCCCCGTGCAGCAGTCCTGATCACGTCGAGGTCCATGTCGATCACGTGGAACTCGGTCAGGCCGGCGCGGATGGCGGTCCACTCGTGGGCCACGGCAAGGTCCACATAGACCCGGACCCGGTTGGGATGGGCGTCGTCATAAAAGGTTGCCACCCAGTGTCCGGACCTCGGCACCAGCAGCACGGCGTCCGACTTTGTGTAGAAGGCCGCGCCGGGGCGGGAGCAGAACTCGTTGGTTCCCTGGAAGATCCACCAGCCGTGCCGGTCTTCGCCAAGGTAGCGCCCCGGAACCACCCAATGCGCCTTGCCGTTCCACTTGCGGTTGCGTGAGACCACTAACTGGCCCGATTCCAGTCCCAAAGGGACCCGTGTTGTGGTGGTGTGCCTGCGGACCTCCATGTCCCCCAGCGGTCCCGGATACTTGAGGGAGTCTTCTTCCCTCACAGGATCGGAAGACTGCCGGTGGTGGGGTGCTGGCGCCCCGGCAGGGGGCGGGCGAACGGGACCTTCGTTCCCAAAACCTGCGCAACGACGTCGTGCGTAATCTGCTGCGCCGTGAGGCCCACGCGTTCCAGGACCTGGTTGCGGGTGCCGTGGTCCAGGAATTCCACGGGCAGTCCTACCTCGTTCAGTGCTGTATCGACGCCCGCTGCGCGCATTTCCTGCCGGATCCGGGAGCCGACGCCGCCGGCCCGGACCCCGTCCTCGATGCAGATGACCAGCCGGTGATGGGAGGCCAGGGCGATGATGGACTGCGGGACGGGAAGTACCCAGCGCGGATCCACCACGGTGGTGCTGATGCCCTGCGCCCCGAGCCGGTTGGCGACGTCCAGCGCCAGCTCTGACATGGCGCCGACGCTGACGATCAGGACGTCATTTTCCGTCGAACCGCTGGGCCTGCGGGACAGCACGTCCACGCCGTCGCTGAGCCGCTCCAGTGCTTCCACCTCGGCGCCAACAGAACCCTTGGAGAACCTGACGACAGTGGGCGCGTCGCTGATGGCCACGGCCTCGCGGAGCTCCTCGCGCAGCCGGGTGGCGTCCCGGGGTGCCGCCAGGTGGAGGCCCGGGACGATCTGGACCATGGACATGTCCCACATGCCGTGGTGGCTTGCGCCGTCCGGGCCGGTGACGCCGGCGCGGTCCAGGACGATGGTTACACCTGCCTTGTGCAGGGCAACGTCCATCAGGAGCTGGTCGAAGGCACGGTTGAGGAACGTGGCGTAGACGGCGACCACCGGGTGGAGTCCGCCGAATGCCATGCCCGCGGCAGAGGTGAGAGCATGCTGTTCGGCGATTCCGACGTCGACAACACGGTTTGGGTGCCTGGCCGCGAACTTGTGCAGGCCCACGGGGATCAGCATGGCACCCGTGATGCCAACCACGTCCTCGCGCTCGTCGGCGATGGCAGCAATCTCGTCGGCAAAAACGGAGGTCCAGGACTGGGCGCCCGCGGCCCCGGTGGGCTCGCCGGTCTCGGGATCGATAATGCCCACCGCGTGGAACTGGTCGGCCTCGTGGGCCCGAGCCGGGGCATAACCATGGCCCTTTTCGGTCATGGCATGGACAATCACCGGACCGTTGTAGTGCCTGGCCGTAGCGAGTGCGTGTTCCATGGCCTGCAGGTTGTGCCCGTCCACGGGGCCGATGTACTTCATGCCCAGGTCTTCGAACATCCCCTGCGGGGCCCACCAGTCCTTGACGCCCTTTTTCATGGCGTGCAGGCTCTTATAGGTGAACTGGCCAGCAGGACCGCCACTCTGAAGCTTTTTCTTCCACCAGTCCAGGGCGACCTCGTAGGCAGGTGCCGTACGGAAGGAGTCAATGGTGGGGCGCAGCGAGGCAAGGTAGTCGGCGAAACCGCCCACAGTTGGCGCATAGGACCTGCCGTTGTCATTCACCACGATGACAACACGGCGCTTCTTGTCCGCGGCGATGTTGTTGATGGCCTCCCACGCCATGCCGCCGGTGAGCGCCCCATCCCCCACGATGGCGACGACGTGCCGGTCGCCTTGCCCGCTCAGCTGCCGGGCCCGCGAGATGCCGTCCGCCCAGGACAGGGATGAGGACGCATGCGAGCTTTCCACGATGTCATGCTCGGACTCGGCCCGGGAGGGGTAGCCGGAAATGCCGCCTTCCTGGCGGAGGGTGCTGAAATCCTGGCGCCCGGTCAGCAGCTTGTGGACGTAGGACTGGTGGCCGGTGTCGAAAACAATGCTGTCACGGGGCGATTTGAAGATGCGGTGCACGGCAAGCGTCAGCTCCACCACGCCGAGGTTGGGTCCGAGGTGTCCGCCCGTCTGTGAGACGTTCGTGATCAGGAAATCCCTGATCTCCGAAGCCAGCTGCGTCAGCTGTTCTTCGGTCAACCCGTTCAGGTCCTGCGGTTTCCGGATGGTGTCCAAGATTCCCAACGACCCCTCCTTCAGTGGTAGACGTGCCGTTTAACTCTAACGCCTTGGTTCAGACGCAAAGCCCACGGGGAAAGCCGAAGCCCCGGCTGGTCGTTGACCGGCCGGGGCTTCGGGAGGTGTTGCCTGCTGGCAGGAGCCGCTAGTTCGCGGAGATCTGGCGCAGGACGTACTGCAGGATGCCGCCGTTGCGGTAGTAGTCGGCTTCACCCGGGGTGTCGATGCGCAGCACGGCATCGAAGGAGGTGGCGGAGCCGTCTTCTGCGGTGGCCGTGACCTTGAGGGTCTTGGGCGTGGTGCCTTCGTTCAGGGCGGTGACGCCCTCAACCGAGAAGGTTTCCGTGCCGGTAAGGCCCAGGGTTGCGGCGGACTCGCCGGCCGGGAACTGGAGCGGCAGGACGCCCATGCCGATGAGGTTGGAGCGGTGGATGCGCTCGTAGCTCTCGGCGATGACGGCCTTGACGCCCAGCAGTGCGGTGCCCTTGGCGGCCCAGTCACGGGAGGAACCGGAACCGTACTCCTTGCCGGCAAGGACCACCAGCGGGGTGCCCGCTGCCTGGTAGTTCTGCGCGGCGTCGTAGACGAATGCCTGCGGGCCGCCTTCCTGGGTGAAGTCGCGGGTGAAGCCGCCTTCGACGCCGTCCAGGATCTGGTTCTTGATCCGGATGTTCGCGAAGGTTCCGCGGATCATCACCTCGTGGTTGCCGCGGCGGGAACCGTAGGAGTTGAAGTCCTTGCGCTCCACGCCGTTGGCGAGCAGGTACTGCCCTGCCGGGGTGTCGGACTTGAAGGAACCGGCCGGGGAGATGTGGTCGGTGGTGACCGAGTCGCCGAGCTTCAGGAGCACGCGGGCACCCGTGATGTCCTTAACCGGCTCCGGCTGCGCCTGCATGCCCTCGAAGTACGGGGGCTTCCGGACGTAGGTGGAGTTCGGATCCCAGGCGAAGGTGTCACCGGCGGGCGTGTCCAGTGCCTTCCAGCGGTCGTCGCCCTCGAAGACGCCTTCGTAACCCTTGGCGAACATGTCCTGGTCGATCGAGGAATCGATGACCTGCTGGACCTCCACCGGGTTCGGCCAGATGTCCCGCAGGAAGACGTCGTTCCCGGCCTGGTCCTGGCCCAGGGCGTCGGTCTCAAAGTCGAAGTCCATGGAGCCGGCCAGGGCGTAGGCGATGACCAGCGGCGGGGAGGCCAGGTAGTTCATCTTGACGTCCGGGTTGATGCGGCCTTCGAAGTTGCGGTTGCCCGAGAGGACGGCCGCGACGGCGAGGTCGTTGGCCTGGATTGCCTCGGAAACCTCGGCTTCGAGCGGACCGGAGTTGCCGATGCAGGTGGCGCAGCCATAGCCCACGATGTAGAAGCCCAGCTTCTCCAGGTAGGGGGTCAGGCCGGACTTCTCGTAGTAATCGGTGACCACCTTGGAACCGGGGGCAACGGAGGTTTTGACCCACGGCTTGGACGTAAGGCCCTTGTCGACGGCGTTGCGCGCCAGCACCGCGGCGGCCAGCATAACCGAGGGGTTGGACGTGTTGGTGCAGGAGGTGATGGAGGCGATGGTGACCGCACCGTGGTCCAGCTCGAACTCGCGCCCGTCAGCCATCGTGACCGGCACAGGCTTGGAGACCCGTCCTGCTCCCCCGTGCCCGGCCGAGTACTTCGGGGGCTCGCGGTCGGTGTCGGAGACGTTTGTGGCTCCGGCTGTGAACGACGGGGCGTCCGAGGCGGGGAAAGTCTCCTCCAGCGATTCGTCCAGGGTCCCGGCGTTTGCGTCATGGGAGACGTAGTTCTTGAGGTCGTGGCGGAACTCGTCCTTGGCCTCGGTCAGTTCGATGCGGTCCTGCGGGCGCTTGGGGCCCGCAATGGACGGAACAACCGTGGACAGGTCCAATTCCAGGTACTCGGAGAACTTGATGTCGCGTGAAGCATCGTGCCAGAGGCCCTGCTCCTTGGCGTAGGCCTCCACGAGCGCAACGTTCTGCTCGGAGCGGCCCGTCAGGCGCAGGTAGTCCAGGGTGACGTCGTCGATGGGGAACATCGCGGCGGTGGAGCCGAATTCGGGGCTCATGTTGCCGATGGTGGCGCGGTTGGCCAGCGGCACCGCGGCCACACCTTCGCCGTAGAATTCCACGAACTTGCCCACCACGCCATGCTTGCGGAGCATCTCCGTAATGGTCAGCACAACGTCGGTTGCCGTGGCGCCGGCAGGAATGCTGCCGCTGAGCTTGAAGCCCACAACGCGCGGGATCAGCATGGAAACCGGCTGGCCGAGCATGGCTGCCTCGGCTTCGATGCCGCCCACGCCCCAGCCGAGCACACCCAGGCCGTTGACCATGGTGGTGTGCGAGTCTGTACCGACGCAGGTGTCCGGGTACGCACGGAGGGCGCCGTCCACTTCGCGGGTCATGACGGTGCGGGCCAGGTATTCAATGTTCACCTGGTGCACGATGCCGGTTCCCGGCGGGACAACCTTGAAGTCGTCAAACGCGGTCTGGCCCCAGCGCAGGAACTGGTAACGCTCCCCGTTGCGCTGGTATTCGATCTCCATGTTGCGCTCCAGTGCGCCGGAGTTGCCGAAGGCATCGATCTGGACCGAGTGGTCGATCACCATTTCGGCCGGTGCCAGCGGGTTCACCCGCTTGGGGTCCCCGCCCAGTTCCTTGACCGCTTCGCGCATCGTCGCCAGGTCAACCACGCAGGGAACGCCGGTGAAGTCCTGCATGATCACGCGTGCCGGCGTGAACTGGATTTCTGTATCGGGCTGGGCGTTGGGATCCCAGCCTGCCAAGGCGCGGACGTGATCGGCAGTGATGTTCGCGCCGTCCTCGGTCCTCAACAGGTTTTCAAGCAATACCTTGAGGCTGAACGGAAGGTTTTCTGCACCTTCAACGGAGTTCAACCGGAAAATTTCGTACTCGGTTCCGGCTACATTAAGTTTGCCTTTTGAACCGAAGCTGTCCACAGTGCTCATCGCAGGACTCCTCTCGCAACAGTTTCATCTTTGTCGCGCGGTTGACCGCCTGCTAGTTAGGAGGTCCTAATTAGCAACAGGACCCGAAAATTGCACACGGCCGGCCGAGAATACGGGCGCGACGTGGGACTACTACCGCCATAGTAGTCCAAAAGGGACCGGGCATCAGGGACCAGGCGTCAGCAGTGCCACGGTCTCCAGGTGGTGCGTGTGGGGATAGAGGTCGAAGGCCCGGAGGGCTGACAGCTCCCAGCCCGCCGTCCGGAAATAGCCAACATCCCGGGCGAACGACGCCGGATCGCAGGACACGTAGGCAATGGCGCGCGGGTGCGCTGCCACCAACTGGTTCACCACGGATTTTCCGGCACCTGCCCGCGGCGGATCTAGGATCAGCGCGTCAAAGTCCCGCGGTTTCCGGTGCAGGACCCGTTCCACCCGCCCCTGGACGATCTCCACCTGGGGCGCGGCGTGCAGGTTCTTCCGCGCGTCGCGGCTGGTTCCGGGGGAACCTTCCACGGACAGAACCGAGCCCGTCTCCCCTACCGCGTCCGCCAGCACCGCAGTGAAGAGTCCCGCCCCGGCATAGAGATCGGCAACCACCGCACCGGGATGGAGGAACCCGCCGCCCTGGAGGAATTCTGTGACAGAACCCACAAGCGTTCCGGGCGCGCCGCGGTGGATCTGCCAGAACCCGGCTCCAGTAACCCTGTACTCGTGGCCGGCCGCCGTTTCCTGCACCCAGGTGCGGCCCCGCAGCTGCCGTACTTCCTCGTTGGCCGGGCCGAAAGCCGCGACGGATACCTCGCCGGGCAGCTGGGAGGCAATGGCGCCCAGTCGCTTTGGTTTGGCGCCTTCCGCCGGAGCCAGCAGCACCAACGGACGGGAGCCGTTCGCCGGGGCAGCCACTTCCACCCGGTCCACGCCCTGCAAATCGATGTCCCACAGGCGCAGGTTGTTAATGGCGTCAGTCGCCAGCGGCATCTCCCGGACAGGGACGATGTGCCCCGAGCGGTGCGCGTGCATTCCCAGTTTTCCGGCGGGGGTGACCGAGAAACTGGCGCGCGTGCGCCACCCCAGGCCGCTGCCGCCGTCGTGCGTTCCGCCCACAGCCTCGACGGTATCGCCGGCCCAGCCGGGGACATCCTCGACGCCGGCAAGCCGCCTGAGCTGTTCAGCCAGCACCTCTGCCTTGAGGGCACGCTGCCGGGCAAGGCTGATGTGGCCAAACTCCGCTCCGCCCACGGGCGGATGCCCGTGGTCCCACGCACGCGCGGGGTCAGCTGCATGCCAGAAGTGATCGACGCGGTCAGGGGAAGGTGCGAGAACCTCCACCACGTCCGCCCGCCAGAATTTCGCCTTCTCTTCCGCGTCCGTGAGCCGCACCCGCACTTTTTCGCCGGGAATGCCGTGCCGGACGAAGATCACCCGCCCCTCGTGCCGGGCGACGCAGTGGCCGCCGTGGGCCACCGGGCCGATCTCCAGCACTGTTTCCGTGCCGGCTGCGCCGGTGGTTGCCGGCTCTGTCTGGGTCTTCGCACTCATTGGACGTCCTGCAGGTTCTTGGCTTCTTCGGATGATTTCAACTGCCAGGGAACGCTGGCCACCATGACGCCGGGTTCGAAGTGCAGCCTGGTCTTGATGCGCAGTGCTGTCTGGTTGTGGACCAGTTGCTCCCACCACTTCCCCACCACGTATTCAGGGATATAGACAACGATCAGGTCCCGGGGCGAGTCCAGCCGCATCTGTTTGATGTAGTCCATGATCGGCGTGACGGTCTCGCGGTAGGGGCTTGCCAGCACGGTGAGCGGCACGGGAATTCCCAGCTTTTCCCAGTCCGCCACCGTCTGGGCAGTTTCTTCGGCGTCTATATCCACCGTCACTGCATCAAGGCGGGAGGGGCGGGACGCCCTGGCATATGCCAGCGCCCGGAGGACAGGCTTGCGGACATGCGACACCAGCAGCACGGCGTGCACCCTGGTGGGAAGTGCCCGCGGCGAGGAGTCCTCATCCACCGCCAGCTCCCTGGCCACGTTGTCGTAGTGCGCCCTGATGCTCCACATGATCAGGAACAGGATGAACATGGCCAGCAGGGCGATCCAGGCGCCCTGCTCGAACTTGGTGACCAGCACGATCACCAGGACCAGGGCGGTCATGCCGAAACCGATGCTGTTGATCACCCGCGACTTGGCCATCCGGCGCCGGTCTGCTTTGTCGCGGACGAGCTTTAGCTGCCGGCCCCAGTGCCGGATCATGCCCAGTTGGCTCGCAGTAAACGAGATGAAGACGCCCACGATGTAGAGCTGGATGAGCTTGGTGACATCGGCATTGAAGGCGAGGACCAGCACCAGTGCGCCGGCTGCGAGGGCCAGGACGCCGTTGCTGAAGGCCAGCCTGTCTCCCCTGGTGCGCAGCTGGCGCGGAAGGTAGCCGTCCTGGGCGAGGATCGAGCCCAGGACGGGAAAGCCATTGAAGGCGGTGTTGGCCGCGAACACCAGGATAACGCCGGTGGCGGCCACCACGATATAAAACGGGATGGAACCGGCCCCGAAAATGGTTTGGGCGATCTGGCTGATGGCGGGGTTCTGGATGTACCCCTCCGGCAGCGGACTGCCGTTCAGCAGGAATTCCGTGGCGGGATCCAGGACAATGTGGACCTTGGTGGCCTGGGCCAGGAACATGATGCCTGCCAGCATCGTGGCGCCGATGATCCCCAGCAACAGCAGCGTGGCGGCGGCGTTCCTGCTCTTCGGCGGGCGGAAGTTGGGCACGCCGTTGCTGATGGCTTCAACGCCGGTCAGCGCGGCGGCACCTGACGAAAAGGCGCGCAGCAGCAGGAAGGCGCCGGCCAGGCCCACCAGGCCTTCGTCGAAGCCGGGGGCCGGAACGATGGTGAAGGCCGCGGAAGGGGCCAGGCCGAGTTGTCCGGTCGCGGCCTGGAAAATGCCGACGCCGGTCATGCCCAGGATTGATGCCATGAAGATGTAGGTGGGTATGGCGAATACGCTGCCCGCCTCTTTGACACCGCGCAGGTTGACCAGAGCCAGGACTGCCACGCCGATGGCGGCAAGCATGGCCTGCTGTCCGTGGAGGTCCGGGACTGCAGTGGTGAGGTAGTGCGCTGCGGAGGACATGGACACCGCGACAGTCAGGACGTAATCCACCAGCAGGGCGGACGCCACCGTGAGGCCGGCGTACTTGCCCAGGTTCTCGCCGGCGATCTCATAATCGCCGCCGCCCGAGGGATACGCGTGGACGTTCTGGCGGTATGAGGCCACTACCGTGAGCAGGACGACGATGACCGCCAGCCCCACCCAGGGAGAGAACGCGACGGCGCTGACACCGGCCAGCGCCAGCGTGAGCAGGATCTCATCCGGTGCGTATGCCACCGATGACAGGGCATCGGAGGCAAAAACCGGGAGTGCGATCCGCTTGGGAAGCAGCGTGTGGGACAGCCTGTCGTTCCGAAATGGCCGGCCCACGATCACACGCTTGGCGGCGTTCAATATTGTCAGCACCCCACAAAGCTAGTCGGATTCCCCGGCGATGTCATGACAGCCCGGGGACGGCCGGAGCCCGGGCGCTGGCGGTAGAGTTCTAGCAGCAGGACCTTGACAGGAATACAGAGGAGAAACGGTGGCGCATTTCGTGATCATGGGATGTGGCCGGGTGGGGGCAACGCTGGCGCACACGCTGGAGGACGCAGGGCATTCCGTGGCCATCATCGACCAGGACGACCGCGCCTTCCGCAGGCTCAGGCAGGGCTTCACCGGGCGCAAGGTCACTGGTGTGGGCTTCGACCGTGACACCTTGAAGCAGGCCGGCGTGGCTGAAGCGTACGCCTTCGCGGCGGTCTCCAGCGGGGACAACTCCAACATCCTCGCCACCCGGGTGGCGAGGGAAACCTTCCATGTCCCCCATGTAGTGGCCCGCATCTACGATCCCGGCCGTGCCGAGATTTACCAGCGCCTCGGCATTCCCACGGTGGCGGCAGTCCGCTGGAGTGCCGACCAGGTACTGCGGCGGATTCTGCCCGAACAGCACCTCGCCGGGGATTTCCGCGAGCCCTCCGGGCGCCTGGTGCTTGCCGAACTCGACCTCGACGCCGGCTGGATCGGCCACCGGGTCAGCAGCATTGAAAAGGCCGCCGACGTCCGGGTGGCGTACTTGACCCGGTTCGGCGAGGGATTGTTGCCCGACGCCGCCACAGCCTACCAGGACGGCGACACCGTCCACGCCATGCTCCAGGTGGACCGCAGCTCCCAGGTTGCGCAGATCCTGGCCAAAGCCCCTGTCAAGGAGTACCAGTGAAAGTCGTGATCGTGGGCGCGGGCAGCGTCGGATCGTCCATCGCCCGGGAGCTCCTGGCTCACAAGCATGAAATCCTCCTGATCGATCTCAAGCCTGAGGTGATCGGGAGGAGCGGCCTGCGGGGCGCGCACTGGCTGGTGGGTGACGCCTGCGAGCTGAGCACGCTGCAGGGAGCGAAAGTCGAAGAAGCCGACGTGGTGGTGTCCGCAACCGGCGACGACAAGGTCAACCTGGTGGTGTCCCTGCTGGCCAAGACCGAATTCGCAGTAGGCCGCACCGTGGGCCGGGTGAACAATCCGAAGAACGACTGGATGTTCAACGATTCCTGGGGTGTGGATGTGGCCGTCAATACTCCGCAGCTGATGACTGCCTTGGTGGAGGAAGCCGTTGAGATCGGCGACCTGGTCCGGCTCCTCACGCTCCAGACAGGGGTGTCATCCCTGGTGGAGTTCACCGTCCCGCACGACTCCCACGTGATTGGCCGGACCGTCGGGGACATCCGCTGGCCGGAGGATGCCACCCTGGTGGCCATCCTGCGCGACCATGCGCCCATCACACCCAGCCGGGATGACGTGATCGACGGCGGCGACGAACTGTTCTTCGTGACCACCATCGCAGCGGAGGACGACCTGCGCGCCCTGCTCTCGCCGGAGGCCGCAGAATCCCCCGGCACCGCAGGTGCAGACGGCGCTCCCCAGCCGGCAGGCGCCCGGGTTGCCCAGCAAGGGCAGGAGGACGACGGGTTCGACGGGTAGGGTCAGGCTTTCAGTGCCGCATCCTGCCGGCCCGGATCAGCGTCCGGAGCCGGCCTGGTCACCAGCCAGGCAACCCACACACCGAGGATGTACAGCGGGGCGCCCATGAGGAGCCGCGTGGTTGCCAGTGCGGCAAATCCTTCCGGCCCCATCAGGTACAGCGGCACCTGGACCGCGAGCCGGAGCACCAGGACAGCAACGATGATCCAGGTGCCGAGCCGGTAGGCCTTGAGCCGGTCCGGATCCTTGCGCCAGTCCAGGCCCTCGTTCCGGATGAACCCGAAGAGCAGCCCGGCCACCGGCCACTTCACGAGGATCGAGAGCACCATTGCCAGGATGTAGGCGGCGTTCGTGAAAAAGCCCGGCAGGTAGAAGTCCTCGGCCTTGCCCGTGGTGTTGGCCAGCCAACCGGAAATACCAACGCCCACGACACCGGCAAGCGCCTGGGTCAGGGGACGCCGCTGCACCAGCCGGACCACGGTGAACACGGCGGCGGCAGCCAGTGCCGCCACGAGGGAGACCGTGAGGTCCCGGGTGATGGTGTAGGCAACCAGGAACAACAGGCCCGGCAGGATGCTCTCGGCAATGCCCTGAACTCCGCCGGCGCTGCGCAGCACGTCCACCCGTCCGTCGTGGGTCCGGTGCAGTCCTGCTTTGGCGGCGTATTCGGCAGCCAGGCCCGCTACCGGGGAAGGTTCCTGGCCCGCAGCTTCCGGCTTCGCTTTGCCGCCAGGAGCATCGGGGCGTGAAGCTCCGGGGAAAGGATCAGGCTGGGGGGCAGTCATTCGTTCTCCTGGCGGGACAGTATTTCGTAACGTGGGTTGAACATGGTGGGCATGCCTTTGCTCCGCGACAGCATGCCCTCGAGCCGGAGCTCGGTACCGGCTTCGATGCCCGGGACGTGCCGGCGCCCCAGCCACACAACCCGGAGCCTTCCGCGCTGGTCCCTGCCCCGGCGGGGAAGGGACCTGCCCGGTTCGCCGTCCGACACGACGGCACTGAAGGCAGCGGCCTGGTCCGGCGGGAGGTAGGTCACGGACTCGATCCATCCCTGGCAGACGATACGGCCCTTCTCCGGCAGCTGGCTGAGGGGTGTGATGCCGGCTCCGTGCCGCCGCCCGGCGCCTTCCCCGTCTCCGGGTGCGGGGTCAGCCAATCTGGGTAATTTCCGGACCACGTTCCGGTTCCTGGAGTGCAGGCGCGGCGGGCGGAGGCGTGGCGGCCGCGTCCTTGGGGAGGCGCAGCTGCAGCAGGTCACGCGGCGGCATGGGGCTGCCGCCCCGGACCACCACTACCTTCCTGAACAGCGCCTCCAACGGCTCAGCCGCCTGCCGTTCAAGCGCAGCCGGGCCGCCCAGCACACCGCGAAGGAACCAGCGCGGACCGTCCACACCGATGAAGCGGGCCACTCGGTAGCCCTGGCTGCCATCGGGGAGGCCGGCCGGCAGCTTGGCCACCAGTTCGGTGCCGAAGCTGCCCCCAATCTCCTCGACCTGGCCGCCCTGCGCGCCGACGGACTGGCCGATCTGCTCGCGGATCTCGTCCCACAGTCCCTCGGTCTTGGGCGCAGCAAAGGCCTGCAGCTGCAGGCTCGACCCGTTGAGGTCAAGCGTTACCGCCACCACACGCTGGGTGGCTTCCTCCACTTCAAGGCGCAACTGCAGGCCTTCGCTGGGGGTTATCAGCAGCGCACCCAGGTCCACGTAGCCGTCACGGCCGTCAATTTCGGCCTCATCGAACGGGCCGTTGGCGCGGATGCCGGAAACGGCGTCCGCCTCTCCCGGCGACTCCGCGGCGGCCAGGGAGTCGTCCGGTTCAACTGCCTGTTCCTTTTTCGCTTTCCTGCCGAGCCCAAAGACCATGGGAGTGTCTCCTTAGTTGTGAAATGTGCCGGTCCGGCCCATGGGGGTCCCGCCGTCGTGCTGTACCGCCGGCCGGCAACGCAGCTGCCGGCCGGACCATAATCCTCTAGGCCCCCGGACGGCTGAATCCGCCGGTGGAGCCGAAGCCTCCCGTACCGCGCACGGATCCGCTTAATTCATTGACGGGGACGAACTGCGCATACTCGACACGCTGTATGACCATCTGGGCAATTCTATCGCCGCGGCGCAGCTCGATGGGCTTGGCGGCGTCTGTGTTCAGGAGGGTGACTGCTATCTCTCCCCGGTACCCGGCGTCCACCGTCCCTGGGGCGTTGACGATGGTCAACCCGTGCTTCGTAGCCAGTCCGGACCGGGGATGAATGAGCGCGACGAAGCCCTCCGGCAGGGCGATGGCCACGCCCGTGGGAACGAGTTTGCGCTCCCCCGGCTGCAGGACAACGTCTTCCCTGGCACGAAGGTCGGCGCCGGCGTCGCCCGGGTGCGCGTAGGACGGCGGCTCCAGGCCGGGGTCCAGCATCTTCAGCTGCACCTGCAGCGCAGGGGCCGAAACCGGGACGGCGGGGGCGGCAGGTCCTGCCGTCGGGAAGGTGTCTACTGCTGCGGAATGATCAGTCACAGTCACTCACTCTAACCCGCGCCCGCTGGACAGACCTAGGGCGTCTCCGGCCGGCGGCCGGGATGAAATAGCCGGGGAAAGGTGGAAAGCTTGCCTCATGCCCGAATCAAGTTCATCCGCGCCCGTTCCCAGTACACCGTCAACCGGGGGCACGGTGGTCTACCGGGAGAAGCTGTGGCCCAATGTCTGGATCTGGATCATTTCGGCCGGCGTGGCAGGAGCGGGCATCCTGGTGTTCGCGCCGATCAGCGCCACTGCCGGGTACACGGCGGCGGTGGTGCTCTTCGCCATTATCGCCATACTCCTCATCCTCTCCACCCCCAGCATTGTGGTGACGGAAAGCACCCTCACCGTGGGGCGGGCCACCATTGAGCGCCGGTTCGTAGGGGCTGCGCAGTCCTTCCGCGGTGAAGAGGCGACGGCGGAGCGCGGCGTCCGGCTTAACGGCCTCGCATACCTCTGCATCAGGGGCTGGATCGATCCCGTAGTGAAGATCGACATCACCGACCCGTCGGACCCCACGCCGTACTGGCTGGCGTCATCCCGCCGGCCCAATGAACTGGCAGCGGCCCTCTCCAGCTAGCCGGTTTTTTCGCCGGTCCGCTCAGCCTTCGCAGTCCCTGCAGTAGAGCCGGCCGTCCTTCTCCCTGGCGATCTGGGAGCGGTGCCGCACCAGGAAACATGAGGAACACGTAAACTCGTCGGCCTGCGCCGGAACAATCTGGACCTGCAGTTCTTCGCCGGAGAGGTCCGCGCCCGGCAGTTCGAAGCTGGCGGCCAGGTCCGTTTCGTCTTCATCGATCACCGCAACCGGCTTATCCGACCGGCGCGTTTTCAGTTCCTCGAGCGAGTCTTCGTTGAGGTCTTCCTCCGACTTGCGCGGCGCGTCGTAATCGGTGGCCATGGTCGCTGTAGCCTTCTTCCTGTTGGGGTGTCCGGATTTCCTCCTGCCGGAGCCCGGGGACATCCTTGATAACGCGGCAAGCCTTTCCTTTGTCCCCGGGGCCGGACCCTGGGCACTCCAGGCCGGCGGATGTCCCGGAAAATCGCGGCGCGCCCTGCTCCTTGAGCCAAAACCCGGCCGCCGGGTGGCAGAGTTTCGAATGATAGTAATGCCAGGGTGGAGGATTTGTATGCAGGATCTACGGCTTGTAGGCGTGCACGACGACGGGACCCATCTCCTGTTGAGCGGGGCCGGCGGCGAGATGTTCCAGCTGCCGATCGATGAAGCACTACGGACGGCGGCGCGTTCCACGGCCAAGCCGCGCGTTGGGCGGCCCGCCGTTCCCATGTCCCCGCGGGACATCCAGGCCCGGATCCGGGCGGGTGCCACGGCAGCGGATGTGGCTGAGCTCTCGGGCCTGCCGCTGGCCAAGGTTGAACGCTACGAGGGGCCGGTCCTCGCGGAGCGGGAGTATGTTGCCCAGCAGGCACGCAAGGTGGAAGTGGCTGTCCCCTCCCCCGGCCACGACATCTACCGGTCCGCCTTTGGCGATAATCCGGCCACGCTGGACGACATGGTGGCGCACCGACTTGAGGCCCATGGCATTGACCCTGCCACTGTGGAGTGGGATTCCTGGCGCCGCCCGGATGGCACCTGGACTGTCTCAGCCAGCTTCGAACCGAAGAACGGCGGGGCCACCGGCGTCGGGGAGGAGCCGCCGGCGCTGTGGACCTTCAGCCCGGTCCGCAAGTCGCTGCAGAATGCCAACCGCTGGGCCCAGCAGCTCAGCGAACTGGAGCCGCTGGACGGCCCTGTCCCTGCCCGCCGGCTTTCTGCCGTTTCCGACCGGCCCTTCGATTTTGAAACTGATGCCGACGCCGGTACGGGAAACCAGACCGGGCAGGTTAATGGGAAGGACAGCGGCAAGGACAAGGAATCCGACGGCCTCCTGGATATGCTGCGGTCCCGCCGGGGCCAGCGCCTGGGCGTGGACGAGGATTCCGACGACGCCCTAGCCCTCCTCCTGACGCACGGCGTGCCGGCAGCCCATCCCAGGCCGTCGGAGGTTATCCCCGAAACTGAGGAGCAGGAACCGGAGCCGGAGACGGACCGGAACGACGCACCCGCGGCTCAGGGGGAAGCGTTCATCCGTCGGCGGGATGCCCGGCCGTCCATGCTTTCCCGGCTCAGCCTGATCCCGCCGCACCGCGACCCCGTCGATGAGAATTTGCGGCTCCACAACGGCGTCAGCACCGACACGCGAGAAATCACGATTGTGGCATCACCCAACCGTCCGGCCGGTTCATCGGAAACTGATGCCTCGTCCGGCAGCGGAAACGCCGGCTCCAGCGGCGCCGGACTGAACGAGTTGCTGGGCGGCAACCCGCGGCGGCAGGGATCCCGCAGCGAAGATACTTCCTCCGCTGCCCCCGCCACCGGACAGCTTCCGGAGACTGCTGCCCCCGAACGCCAGCCCGCCCGGCCCAAGCGCTCCAGCGTGCCGTCCTGGGACGAGATCGTCTTCGGTACCCGGGGCGATTAGGAGCCTGGGCAGGACGCGCGGCCCGCGCCGGCGGGCACCGTTGCCGCAACCCGCTGTTCAGCTTTCCGCGGCGCTTCCGCCGGTTCCGCGCCACAGGCAGGCGTCGACGTCGAACGGCAGCAGCTGGTCCTGCTCTGCCATCAGGCTGGCCCCGTGAGCCGTAACGCGGCGCATGAAATGCCGCCGGCATAGGGTCTCGTAGCCTACGACGGGAACATGGCCGGCTGCAGCGGGCGCGGAGCCTTCAGGCGCCATGTCCACGTCGCCCACCACCACCTGGGCGCCTTCGGTGACCATCACGCCGTCGATCGTCCGTGCGTTGTGCGTGGCGCGGCGGCCGCACCAGCACAGCGCCTCCACCTGCAGTACCTGCACCCGGTCCGCCAGTTCGATCAGCCGCTGCGAGCCGGGAAAGAGCCTGGTGCGGAAATCAGCGGTGATGCCAAATGCAAAGACGTCCACGTCAATCTCGTCCACTACTTTGGCCAGCTGTTCCACCTGCTCGGGCGTATAGAACTGTGCTTCGTCGCAAATCAGGTAGTCCACCCGCTGGCCCTGGGTGCGGCGCAGCATGACTTCCTCCCAGAAGTCGGTCCCGTCGGCAACTTCGACGGCATCCGTTTCCAGGCCCAGCCGGCTTGAGATCCGGGATTCGCCCGCACGGTCATTGCGGCTGAAGCGGACCCCGCCCCGGCCGCGCGCACGGTGGTTGTGGTCCATCTGCAGCGCAAGGGTGGACTTGCCGCAGTCCATGGTGCCGGAGAAAAAGACGAGCTCAGCCACGGCGGACGCGCCTGCCGCCTGCGGTGAAACACAGCAGCGGAACCTCCCGCTCAGCATTGGTCAGGGACCCGTGCTGGCCCACGACTTCCATGGCGGCAGGGCGTACACGCCTGGTGTCATACAGGGCGAGCTCATCCCGCGCGGCGATCATCACATCACCGATCCTGCCTTCGACGGCCGGCCGGACCGGGCCAAAAAGCCCGGCGGCAACCGCTTCCTCCCTGGTAAAGGCCCAGATGCGTGCACCGAAGCGGGAACGCCAGGCAGCGATCAGCCGCTCGCACGATCCTGCCCTGGATACAGCGTCGACGTTGTCAAGATACAGGTGAAGCATCCGCGGCTCGCCCGCCGTGTGCCGAACGCCTTCCACCAGCTGGGGATCGACCGAGTAATCAATGCGCTGTTGCTCCGGGACGTCGAGCATGCCGTGGTCCGCGGTCAGCAGGATGGTGGTGCCGGCAGGCAGTGAAGCATTCAGCCGCTTCATGGTGGCATCCAGCTCCTCAAGCTGATGTTCCCACTGCTCAGACTGGCAGCCGTAGCGGTGCCCGGCCTTGTCCAGTTCGTTGAGGTAGAAGTACATCAGACCAGGACCCGGGGCGGCCATTGCCTCGGCAGCCGCGGCCGTGCGGGCGTGGGACGTCGTGCCGGAGACAAAGGTGCCGCCCCGGAGGGCAGCCCGGGTCATGGGAGAATCGCCGAACTGGGGAAGGCTGACAGTGGTGACCGAAGCCTGGCCGGCTGCACGCTCGAGCACCGTGGGAAAGGGCTGCCAGTCAGACGGGTCGACGCCCGGGTCCCAGTTTCCGAGCAGGTTCACTACTTTGTCCTGCCCGGGATCCAGGACGTCGTAGCCCACCATGCCGTGCTGGCCAGGGGGAAGTCCGGTGCCAAGGCTTGACAGCGCCGCAGCCGTGGTGGAGGGGAACGCCGAGTCCAGCCACACAGGGACCTCGCCCTGCCCGGCCTGGACGATGGACCGCAGGAAAGGCGTGTGGGCGGACTTCTGCTTCAGCAGGTTCCGGCCCAGGCCATCGGCCACCACCACGCACACGCGTGGGGCCGGCGGGAGGTTAAGGATGTTGGTGAACCCCTCCAAACCCAGGCTCGCCGCGGCGCTGGAGAGCACGTCGGCAACGGACCGCCGGCCGTAAGCAGGAGCCGGCGGCAGATCGGACGCGCGCCCCGCTGCGGTTGTGGAGGCGCTGGCCGGGGCAGAAGCGGCGATGGTTGCTGGGCGGCGTTCTTCCGGCATCTCAGCGCTGCTGGTGCCCGCGGCTCAGGCGGTTGCCGAACACTCCGGACCGCGGCCGGGACGGAAGCGACTGGATGTGGGGCATAGGAGCGGCCGAGCCGGTGTTCACCGCCCGCAGCGCGCGGGCAAACAGCTTGGCATCCTGGACTGCCTGCAGCCCGTCCGCCTCCGCGCTGATACGCAGCACGATGTCTTCCTGGGCGATGGTGCCGCTGTACCCGTGGTCCGCCTCGCACTGGGGATCGCCGCAGCTGGCCGGGCCCATATCCAGGCGCTGCCCGCCCGACCAGGCGATGGACAGCGTAAGCTCGCGGACGGGATCCGACGGCTTGTAGTTCTGGGGCTGGGCGTACATGTAGCTCAACACCACCGAGCGGATCTGCGCTACGGGAACGGACTCGGTGGAGATCTGGGCGACGATCTGTTCACCGGCCTCGTCCAACTGCTGGTCATCCACGTGGGTAATCACCAGCATGTCCGCGGTCAGCACCAGGACGGTGATATGGCGGCGGACCTCGGCACGGTCAAAATGCGTCTCCAGGTGCACCAGGTGGGCAACACAGTCGCGGCCGTCCAGGGCGTCGTCCACAACATCGGCTACCAGGCGCGGGTAGAAACCCGCCTTCTGGAGCGCGCCCTCCAGGCTTTGGCCCTGTGCGCTGTGGTTGTGTGAGCTGTGGCGTACTGCCTGGTTTTCATCGCCGGGCGTTTCGGGGGCAGACGCTGGGGGCTGTGAGCTCATTCCCCCATTTTCACAGATGGGCCGGTCACATTGCTAACCGCCTCAGCCGAGCATGGCCCTGCGTGCGCTGTCCGTGCGCTTCGCTGCGTTGCCGATCCGCACGTCGGCCGCGAGGATGGCCGCACCGGAGACCCCGCACAGTACCGGGTTGAATTCCACCAGGGCAATTTCCGGGTGGCTGTCCTTCAGCCAGGCCAGCCTGCCGGCAAGGTCTTCGAGCGCTGCGACGTCAACCGGTGGCAGGCCCTGGTAGCCAAACAGCTTCCGGGCGGCCCGCGGTGCGCGGATGAAGTCATGCACGTCAGCGGCGGAGAGCGGCGGCACCCGGTGGGCCCAGTCATCCAGGAGGTTGACGGCGTCCCCGGCCAGGCCGAACGAGATGACAGGCCCCAGCAGCGGGTCCTCGATGGCCCGGAACGTGCAGGCCTGTCCCACCGGCGCCATGCTCTGCACTTCCAGGCCCGGGTCACCGTAGCGGGAGAGGGTGCGCCTCATCTGCAGCACGTTGGCGCGCAGGGACTCCGGGTCCTGGATGTCCAGGCGAACCCCGCCGAGGTCAAGGCGGTGGCGCAGCGAGGGATCGGTGGTTTTGAGCGCCACCGGCCACCCGAGTGCGTCGGCGGCCTGCACCGCCTGGTCCGGGGTGTCAAAGCCAAGCGAGGGCAGGACGGTGATTCCATAATGGCCCAGCAGCGAACGTGCGCTGGCCTGATCCAGTTGCTTGAGCTGCTCCCCCTTCACATCCCGCAGGAGGATTTCAAGTTCGGCCCGTGCACGTTGGGTGTCGCAGCCCGCCGGTTCAATGAAGTGTCCGTGGTCGCGCGAAACCCACTCCGAGTAGCGGACCACTGCTGCGAGCGCGGCCACCGCGGCGCCGGGGTTGGAGAAGCAGGGCACAGCCTGCTCGGCCGGCACCGCTGGATCCTTGGCTCCCACCATGCCCTCGACATACACGGAGGGATCCAGGATTCCGGTGAAGGCCGCCACCACGGGTTTTCCGGCCTTCGCCGAGCACTCCGCCAGCACTTCAGCAATGCTTTCCACGGTGAGGCCCCGGGCAGGAAGCAGTGCGGCAACAGCCGCGTGGACGGCATCGGACTCCAGGGCCGCGAGCAACTCCGCCCGCAGCGCCGGCAGGGCCACCGACCGGCCGGTGTCCAGGTCCACACCTGCCACCAGCTGGGCGACAGTAAGTCCGTGGGCGGAAGCGCTGTCCGCCACCACCTTGCCCAGCGCCTGCGAGTTGCTGAAGATGGCCAGGCCCGGCCCGGCAGGGAGCGGCTGGCCCGAAACGATTTGGGCAACATCCATCAGCTGCTCTATGGTCTCCACCCGGACGACGCCCGACTGGCGGAGCATCGCGTCGAGCGCCCCGGCAGGGGCCTGGGTGGTGCGTACAGCGTGCCCGGGCGGCAGCCGCAGCCCCATGGCATCGGACTTGGCCACGATCACCGGTTTGATGCGGGCCAGCCGCCGGGCCAGGCGCGAAAACTTGCGGGGATTACCGATCGATTCCAGGTACAGGCCAACAGCCGAGGTGTCCGCGTCGTCTTCCCAGTACTGCATCATGTCGTTGCCGGACACATCGGCACGGTTGCCTGCGGAGAGGAAGGTGGACAGGCCCAGCCGCCGCCTGCTGGAGGCGGCGTAGAGCGAGACGCCGATGGCGGCCGACTGGGAAAAGAGGCCCAGCCCGCCGCGCAGCGGCAGCGTGGGCGCCATGGAGGCGTTCAGCGATACCCCGGGGTGGGTGTTCACGATCCCCAGGGACGCCGGCCCGATCACCCGCATGCCGTTGGCCCTCGCCTGGCGCACCAGGTCCCGCTGCCTCATCAGGCCGCGTTCGCCGTCGTCCGCGAATCCCGCTGAAGCGATCACCAGGCCCTTCACCCCGGCCGCAGCGCAGTCTGCGACGACGGCGGACACTTCCTCGTACGGGACGGCGATCACCGCCAGCTGCACAGGATCCGGGACGTCCGAGAGCTTGGCGAAGGACATCATGCCCGCGAGTTCCAGCGCCTCCCTGTTGATGGCGTACACCGGGCCGGGGAAGCCGCCTTCAATGATGTGCTCCAGCAGCTGGTAGCCCACCGTCCCCCACTTGCGGCTGGCACCGATCACGGCAATGGACGACGGCGTCAGCAGGTCCCGCACGCTCCTCGCCTCTGCGCGGTGCTCGCGGGATTCCATCACCTCCCTGGATTTTTCGGTGGGGTCGATGTTGAACTCAAGGCTGACCACGCCGTCGTCGAAATGGCGCTTGACGTCGTACCCGGCATCGGAGAACACCATCAGCATCTTGCGGTTTTCCGGCAGTACCTCGGCGCTGAAGCGGCGGATCCCGTTTTCATGGGCCGCGGCGGCGAGGTGCTCCAGCAGGATGGAGCCGATCCCCCGCCCCTGGTGCGCGTCGGCGATGTTGAACGCCACTTCGGCTTCGGTGGGGTCGTCGAGCCGGTCATACCGGCCGATCCCCACAATTTCCCCGCCGATCGTGATGACGAATGCCACCCGGTCCCGGTAGTCCACTTCGGTGAAGCGCTTGAGCTCCTTGTTGGACAGTTTGGCCTTAAAGGCGAAGAAGCGCATGTAAATTGAGTTCTGCGACTGTCCCATGTGGAACTTCTGCACAGCGTCCGCATCCGAGGGATGGATGGGCCGCAGATGCGCTGTTCCGCCGTCGCGCAGGACGACATCGGCTTCCCAATGTTCCGGATATTCGCCGTCCGCGGGCTGATCCACCATAGGCTTAGCCTAGCCAAAAACTATCGCAGCACACCCCCAACCGGCTGCGCAGCACTGCAAAGGATTCACCAACCCCATGGCCCGCCGCCAAAGTTCAGCCCCCGTCGTGGACAGCACTCCGTACACGGAGAACATCGTGGATATCGATGTCACCTCCGAAATGGAGGGCTCCTTCCTGGAGTACGCCTATTCGGTGATCTACTCCAGGGCGCTTCCCGACGCCCGCGACGGGCTCAAGCCGGTCCAGCGCCGCATCCTGTTCATGATGAGCGACATGGGCCTCCGCCCGGACCGCGGCCACGTCAAGAGCGCCCGCGTGGTGGGCGAGGTCATGGGCAAGCTGCACCCGCACGGCGACGCCGCCATCTACGACGCCATGGTGCGCATGGCACAGGACTTCTCGCTGCGCCTGCCGCTCATCGACGGCCACGGCAACTTCGGCTCGCTCGACGACGGCCCGGCAGCTCCGCGGTATACCGAAGCGCGGATGGCGGCCGCCGCCCTTACACTCACCGACCACCTCGACGAAGACGTGGTGGACTTCGTCCCCAACTACGACAACCAGCTCACCCAGCCCGAGGTCCTGCCGGCCGCCTTCCCCAACCTGCTGGTCAACGGTGCCACGGGCATCGCCGTCGGCATGGCCACCAACATGGCCCCGCACAACCTGGTGGAAGTCATCTCCGCCGCCCGGCACCTCATTGCCAACCCGGATGCAACCCTGGATGACCTCATGCGCTTCGTCCCGGGCCCGGACCTGCCCAGCGGCGGCCGGATCGTGGGCCTGGATGGCATCCGGGACGCGTACGCCACCGGACGCGGGTCCTTCAAGACGCGGGCCAAGGTGGAGATCGAACAGCTTTCGGCCCGCCGGACGGGCCTGGTGGTCACCGAACTCCCCTACATGGTGGGCCCGGAAAAAGTCATCGAGAAGATCAAGGACGCCGTCAACGCCAAGAAGCTGACCGGCATCAGCGACATCGTTGACCTGACGGACCGCAAGCACGGCCTGCGCCTGGTCATCGAGCTCAAGAACGGTTTCAACCCCAACGCCGTGCTCCAGCAGCTGTACCGCTATTCGCCGATGGAGGATTCCTTCGGCATCAACAACGTCACCCTGGTGGACGGCCAGCCGCAGACCCTCGGGCTGGTGCAGCTGCTGACTGTGTACGTGAACCACCGGATTGACGTGGTCCGCCGGCGGACCGTTTTCCGGCTGGGGAAGAAGAAGGACCGCCTGCACCTGGTGGAGGGCCTCCTCATCGCCATCGTGGACATCGATGAGGTCATCCAGATCATCCGGTCCTCGGACGAGGCCGCGGCAGCCCGGGCGCGACTCATGTCCATCTACGACCTCACGGAAATCCAGGCGAACTACATCCTGGAACTGCGGCTGCGGCAGTTGACCAAATACTCCCGCATCGAGCTGGAGAAGGAACAGGACGAGCTGCGCCGCGAGATCGCCGAACTGGAAGCCATCCTCGCTTCGGATGAACGCCTGCGGACCCTGGTCTCCGACGAACTGGGCGCTATCGCTGAAGAGCACGGTACCCCGCGCCGGACCCTCCTGCTCGAATCCGAGGCCGTCTCCCCCACGGTGGCCGCCGACCTGGCCGGTACCAACGGCAAGAAGGGCAAACCGGCGCCGCTGGCGCTGGAAATCGCGGACGACCCGTGCTGGGCCATCCTCACCGCCTCCGGGCAGGTCGGCCGCACCGGCAACCAGGAGCCGCTGGCGGAGGCCGGGCCCAGGACTAAGCACGACGTCTTCACTTCCGTGGTCAAAACATCGGCGCGGGGCGAGATCGCGGCGGTTACCTCTCAAGGACGCATGCTGCGCCTGCAGGTGATGGACATGCCGGTCCTGCCGCCGGTGACCGGCCTGCCGAACCTCACCGGCGGGGTGCCGGCCAAGGATTTCCTCACCCTGCTGAAGGGTGAAACGCTGGTGGCCTTCGTGCCCCTGGACGAGGTCCTGGCCATCGGTACCGCCCAGGGCGTAGTGAAGCGGGTGCAGCCCGACTATCCCCTGAACCGCGAAGACTGGGAAGTCATCTCCCTGAAGGACAAGGACTTCGTGGTGGGGGTGGCGCCCGCCGGTGCCGATGACGCCGAACTGGTGTTCGTCACCGCGCAGGCGCAACTGCTGAAGTTTGGGGCTGACAACGTCCGGCCGCAGGGGCGCACCGCCGGCGGCATGGCAGGCATCAAACTGGCTGCGGGTGACCGCGTGCTCTTCTTTGGTGCCGTGCAGCCGAAGGACGAGGCCGCCGTCGTGGTCACCATCGCGGGAACCACAGGGGCCCTGCCCGGTACTGCCCCCGGCACGGCCAAGGTCACGGCATTCTCCGAGTACCCTGCCAAGGGCCGCGCCACCGCCGGCGTCCGCGCCCACCGGTTCCTGAAAGGGGAGGACACGCTGTTTCTGGCGTGGGCGGGCCACGGCCCGGCCAAGGCTTCCTCGGCGGCAGGGGTTGCCAGGTCATTGCCGCAGGAACATGGCCGGCGTGACGGGTCCGGCGTCCCGCTGTCGCAGCCGGTGGATGCGGTAGGTCCCGCCATGGCCTGGCCCGATCCCGCTTAGACTGCTTGCATGCCTATCGTTCCTGATGAAAAGGACTGGACCTGGGTCCTGACGCGTCCCTGCCCGGAGTGCTCGTTCGATGCCTCCGCGGTGACACCGTCAACGGTCCCCGGAAGCATTAAAAACATGCTGCCGCGCTGGCGGGCCGTCCTCCGCAGGCCCGGCGCCGTGGAACGCCCCAACGACCACACCTGGTCCCCGCTGGAGTACGCCTGCCATGTCCGGGACGTGTTCAGCCTCTTCGACCAGCGCCTGAACCTCATGCTGGATTCGGACGACGCAAGATTCGACAACTGGGACCAGGACCAGACGGCCATCGACAAGGACTATGCCACCGCTGACCCGGCAGTGGTGAGCGCCGAGATCACGGCCGAGGGCAGGCAGGCGGCCGACTCATTCGCCCGCGTCGGGGAATCGGAGTGGGGCCGGAAGGGGCTGCGCAGCAACGGCTCGGAATTCACGGTCCTCACGCTGGCCCAGTATTTCCTGCACGACGTGGTCCACCACCTTCACGACGTGGACGGCTGAGCTTCCCCAGAAACCGTGGCGGCATAGGCCGGCGCCGCTCCGTGAACCGGCTGCCGGGCACCCTCCCATGCACCGGCGGGCAGATCCAGCCGCGCATCCTCCGGCAGGATATCTGCCGGGTTATGGGTCACCAGGACAACCGTACGGCTGCGCAGTCCCGCCCGCAGGTCCGCCAGCATCGTTTCGGCGGACTCCGCATCCAGGTGGGCCGTCGGTTCGTCCAGCAGGATCACCTCCGCCCCGGTCATCAGGGTGCGCGCCACGGCCAGGCGCTGGCGCTCTCCCCCGCTCAGGAACGCCCCGCCCGGACCGATCCGGGTGTCCAGGCCGGCCGGAAGCCGCTCCACCAGGCTGCTGAGCCCCACGGCGGCAAGCACCTCCAGCAGTTCCGCGTCGCTTCCAGCCCGGCCATTGTTGCCGGTTCCGCCGTTGGCGGCTCCGCCGGCGGCAGTTCCGTCAGTGCCGGAGGGCCTGCCCAGCAGCAGGTTGCCGCGGATGGTCGAGTCAAAGAGATGCGCCTCCTGTGGACACCAGGCAGCCCGGCCCGTCACCCGGACCCGGCCCGCCGCAGGGGGAAGGAAGCCCAGCAGGACCGAAAGCAGCGTGGACTTTCCGGAGCCGGAAGGCCCGGTAATCGCCAGCCACCGGCCCGGTTCCGCCACTGCATCCAGCCCGGAAAACACCGGTTCCCCGCCCGGCCACGCTGCTGACAGCCGCTCAAGTTCCACGCCGGGAACGCCGCCGCGGCGGGCCGGCACGCCGTGCAGCCCGTCAGTGGAAGTGCCCGCCGCACCCGCCGGAACAGGATCGAGGGCACCGGACTCTGCCACCCGCCGCAGGACGGTCCGCAGCGCCGGAGACTGGCGCACCGCCGTCGTCATGGCGGCAAAGGGTTCCACCAGGGCGAGGAGCAGCAGCACTATGACAGCGGCGGTGGCGGGGGCAAGCCGGCCGTCGAGCACTGCGGGAGCTGCCAGCCAGGCGGCAGCGAGGGACGCTGCACCGCAGGAGGCAGTGGTGACCGCATGGCCCAGGCCGTCCGCCCAGGCCGACCGCTGGGAGGCGCGGGTGGCGTCCCGGTCCTGCGTACGCAGCCCTTGGAGGACGGGGAAAGCAACTCCGTTGGCCTGCAGCTCGGCGCGGGCATCCAGGGCTGCCGATATGCGGCGAAGGACGCCCGATCTCAGAACCTGCTCCGCACTGGCAGACTTCCGGTCCGCCCACAGGGCCATGGCGGGCGCCAGGATGAGGCTGACAGCAACGGCCGCCAGGACGGCCGGAACCGCTGCCGGCACCAGCAGCCAGGTTGCGGCCATGCCCAGTGCGGCCACGGCTGCGGCGGTGACGGGCGGCAGCACAACGCGGGGCAGGAGATCACGGACGGTGTCGACGTCGTCGATCACCGTGCCCAGGACGTTTCCGCCCTGAAGCAGGCGGCGCAGCGCCAGGGCCCTGCGGCTCAGGGACTCCCACAGCCGCCCGCGGAGCCTTGTGAGCGCGGCAAAGACCGCATCGTGAAGGAGCAGCCGTTCGCAGTAGCGCAGCACTGCCCGGCCAATCCCGAAGAACCGCACCCCCACAATCGCTGTCAGCAGGTACAGGATGGGCGGCTGTTCGCTGGCCCGGATGATCAGCCAGCCGGACAGCCCGGACAGCGCGACGGCGAAGACAGCGGCGAGCGTGCCCACCAGGGCAGCCGCTGCGAACTTGCCCCGCACCGGCACCAGGAGCGCTGCGAGGAGGCGGGCTGTTGCGGTTTTGTCTCCGCGGTTGACCGGGACACGGGCATCCGCGCCGCGGGCAGCGGAGGTACCTGCACCGGAGGCAGTGGCGACGGAGGCAGTGGCGACGGCGGCCTTGCTGGCGGCCGCGCCTCGGTCTCCGGCGGCAGCGGTTCCCGGTGAACCTTCCGCCGCAGCGGCGGTTTCCCTAAGGCCGGGGGTGGCAGGCCGACCTGCAGCGGCTGCCCCGTAGCCTGCGGTCTGACCCTTGGCAGGGCCGTGCGCTCCACCGGACGCGGCCTGCTGTCCGCCGGCCCCTACCGGCACCAACTGGTCCGCGAGGTTGCGGGTGCGCTCATTGTGCGCCACCAGGATGGTGGTGACGCGGCCACGGAGTTTGCTGATGGCTTCCTCAACCACCAGCGCCGACGCCTTGTCCAGGTGGGCGGTGGGTTCGTCGAGGAGCAAAACCGTCGCGCCGGCCTCGATCCTGGCGAGCCCACGTGCCAGCGCCACCCTCCGCTGCTCGCCCGGGCTCAGCTCAGCAGGGTGCTGGTGGGCCAGGTGGCCGGCGCCGGCGCGGACAAGGCATGTGCGGGCTGCTGCTTCCACCCCGGAGTGGCCATGGGCTCCGCGGATGTTCCCGGAAAAGTAGAGCGCCACCTCGTCCAGGACAGTCTCCGCCAGCATCACGGGATGCTGCGGCACCCAGGCGAGCGCAGCGCGGTCCAGGCCTTTGATGGTGCCGGTAACTTCGGTGCCGGCCCCGTCCCCTATCGTCCCGGCCAAAACGCCCAGGACGCTGCTCTTTCCCGCGCCGCTGGCTCCATCCAGGGCGGTGATCCTTCCCTGCGGAGCGGTGAAGCTGAGCGGGCCGACGGCGGGGCCGCGCCTTCCGCTGTAGCTGACGGTGAGGCCGGCGACGCTGATGGGCGCGCCGGGCCTTCCCGGCTTGGCCGCCGGAAGCGGTGCCGGCTCCGGTGATTCCATCACCCGGTTCGTTTCGGCAAGGGCTACGCGGCCGTCGTCGCTGGCATGGTGGGCGGTGCCCAGTTCACGCAGAGGCAGATAGCAGTCCGGCGCTAGGATGAGGGCCAGCAGGCCGGCCTCGAGCGGCATGTCGCCGTGCACCAGGCGGACGCCGATGAAGACGGCCACCACGGCAACGGAGATGGTGGCGATCAGTTCCAGCGCCAGCGCCGACAGGAAGGCTGTCCGCAAGGTCCCCATGGTCCGGGACCGGTACTCCTCCGAGATCTCTTCCAGGGCCTTGCGCTGCGCCGTGGCCCGTCCGAGCCCCACCAGGACCGGCAGCCCCTTGGCCAGTTCGAGCATGTGGGCGGAGAGCCTGCCCAGGGTGCCCTGTGCTTCCCTGACGCTGTCCTCGGTGTACCTGCCGATCAGCACCATGAAGAGCGGCACGAGCGGCACCGTCAGGACAATCACCACGGCGCTGACCCAATCGGCGAACAGGGTCCGGGCGCCCAGCAGCAGCGGGATTGCGGCGCAATTTACCAGGGCCGGAAGGAACTGCGTGTAGTAGCTGTCCAGCGCGTCCAGGCCGCGCGTGGCCAGAACTGCCAGGCCGCCGTCAGTGGGGCCCCTCCCCCGGCCGCCGCTCCGCAGCGACCTTTCCAGCAGCCCGGCACGGAGCTCCTCCTTGGTGCCCAGGGCCGCCCGGCGCGCTGCTACGGCCTGCCCCCAGACGGCCAGGGAGCGCAGGACCACGCCGGCAACCCCGGGCAGTACCTGGCTGTCCCAGTCCGGAGTTCCTGCCGCCAGGCCCGCCAGCGCGGAAGCCACGGCCTGGCCCACCAGGACCAGCGACAACGCCTTCAGCGCTGCCAGCAGCCCGAGCAGGTAGATGGCGGAACGGGTGGCTGGACCTGGAGGGAAGCTTGGCCGCATGTCAGCCCTTCGCGGTGAACGCCTTGGCGGCGATGGCCGGCAGGAAGCTGTGCGCTTCCGGGATATGGGCTGCACTCACGCGGCGGCGGAAAACCCAGTAGGTCCATGCCTGGTAGGCGATGACCAAAGGGAGGCCGAAGGCGGCCACAACACTCATAAGCCCCAGAGTGTAGTCCGAGGACGAAGCGTTGGAAATGGTCAGGTCAAACGCGCTGTCCAGGGTGGAGGGCAGCACCACGGGGAAGACGGCGCCAAAGATGGAGGCCGTGCCGAGGACCAGAAAGGCACCCAGGGCAAGGAAGGCCTTGCCCTCGGCTGCCCTCCTGGCAAGGTTCCAGGCAGCGGCCGCCGCGGCCACGGCGAGCAGGACCAGCGCCCAGGTCCACGGCTTGCCATCCAGGACCTGGATGCTGAGGGCCCAGCCGGCGATGGGCAGCAGCAGGACCGGAAGCAACCGGACGAACCACCGTCGTGCCCGGCGCCGGACCTCGCCGTCGGTCTTCAACGCCAGGAAGGCAAGGGCGTGCACCAGCGAGAAGCCCGCCACGGCCAGCCCGCCCAGCACCGCGTAACCGCTGAACCAGGCGAGGGGGCCGCCTTCACGGTCACCGTTGGCGTTGAGGGGAAGCCCGGTGGTGGTGAGGGCCAGGGCAGCGCCCACCCCGAAGGCTGCGAAGAAGGAACCCAGGGCAATGGCCCAGTCCCAGCGCGCACGCCACTGGTCGTTGTCCACCTTGCCCCGGTATTCGAAGGCCACCGCACGGAAAATCAGGGCGACCAGCACCACCAGCAGCGGGAGGTAGAGGGCCGAAAACAGCGAGGCGTACCAGAGTGGAAAGGCAGCAAAGGTGGCGCCGCCTGCCGTCAGGAGCCACACCTCGTTGCCGTCCCAGACCGGGCCGATGGTGCTCAGCAGGACCCTGCGATCAGTGTTGTTTCGGGCGAAAAGCTTCATGAGCATTCCGACGCCGAGATCGAAGCCCTCCAGGAAGAGGTACCCGGTCCACAGCACCGCGATGGCGATGAACCAGATGGTTGGCAGCAGTTCCATTCTTCGTTTCCTCTGTGCTCGGCTTAGTAGGCGAAGGCCAGGACGTCGTCGGCGGGCTTGGCGCCGCCGGAACCTCCGGATCCGGGGGTAGCGTCCTCGTTCTCATCGACGGGTGCGTGGACCAGTTCGGGCATTGCGGAGACCACGCCGCCGCGGATGTACTTGACCAGCAGCTTGACCTCGACCACCAGCAGGATTGCGTAGACCGATGTCAGCGCAACCATCGACGCCAGCAGCTCCCCGGCCGTGACCCCCGGCGAGACGGCGGCGGCCGTGAACATGAAAACCTGGTCAATGCCGTTGGGGTCGGGGTTGGGGGCCACTACAAAGGGCTGCCGGCCCATCTCGGTAAAGATCCAGCCTGCTGCGTTGGCGCCGAAGGGGGCAAGGATGCCGAAGACGGCCAGCCGCATGAGCCACGGGGACTCCGGGACGGTTCCCTTCCGGGTAAGCCAAAGGGACACCAGGGCTGCCAGCGCCGCGAGGCCGCCGAAGCCGATCATCATGCGGAAGCCCCAGTAGGTGACCTCCATGACCGGCAGGTAGTCGATCTCTTGGCCGGCACGCTCGCCATAGATGGGGTTGTCCGGAAGATGGGTTCCGTAGGCTTCCTGGTACTGGGGCAGGAGGCTGTTGACGCCCTGCACCTCGGTGGTGAAGTCGCCCTTGGCAAGGTAGGACAGGATGCCCGGGACTTCGATCAGCGCAACAATGTCGTCGCAGCTCTGGGAACCGAGGTTGCCCACACTCAAGACGGAGAACCCGGTGCCGTCGTGGCAGGCGGCTTCCGCAGCCGCCATTTTCATGGGCTGCTGTTCGAACATCAGCTTGCCCTGGAGGTCACCGGTAATGGCGGTGCCCGCAAAGGAAATCATAGCCACCACTGCGCCGATGCGGAGGGACCGGAGCCAGACCTTGTGGTCGTCGCGGTCTCGGCCGGGGATGTCTGGCGCTTCACCAGCGATCACCTTGCCGTCCGCGCCCACCGTGTCGACGCCGTCGTGACGCCTCCGCCAGAGGTGGTACCAGGCGATGCCCAGCAGGAAACCGCCTGCGACCGCCAGTGCGCCGAACAGCGTATGGGGCACGGCCACGAGTGCCGTGTTGTTGGTGAAAACTGCCCAGGCATCGGTCATGACCGGCCGGCCATCCACCATCTCCACCCCCACGGGGTGCTGCATCCAGCTGTTGGCCACGATGATGAAGTAGGCAGAGAACACCGAGCCGATGACGGCGATCCAGAGGCAGGCCAGGTGGATGGCCGGCTTGAGCTGCTTCCACCCAAAAATCCACAGGCCCAGGAACGTTGACTCGACGAAGAAGGCGAGCAGCGCCTCCAGTGCCAGCGGGGCGCCGAAGACGTCGCCCACAAACCGGCTGTACTCGCTCCAGGCCATGCCGAACTGGAACTCCTGCACGATGCCGGTGGCCACGCCCATGATGAAGTTAATGAGGAAGAGCTTTCCCCAGAACTTGGTCATGCGCAGGTATGCCGGGTTGCCGGTGCGGTGCCAGGCGGTCTGGATCACGGCGACCACCAGCCCTAGGCCGATGGTCAGCGGGACCATCATGAAGTGGTAGACGGTGGTGATACCGAATTGCCAGCGTGCGATTTCCAGCGCGTCCATAGCGTCCAAGGCGGGTCCCTCGTGTCGGCGGAATGCGGGTCTTCTACGTTTTGTAGAACTCCAACTTCTACCGAGTGTAGAACAACTTCCGCTGCAGTGTAAAAGTGATGTCGGCTTCCGTCCGGCCCGCGGCGCGGCGCGCAGCCGCTTGTTCTACCCAATGTAGAAAGAAGCGGGATTTCGGGGTAAATTTGTTTCTGTAGCTTAAGAATTCGCGTGCAGTCGCCGGCAGCCTTGAGGCTGGCGGCGCGGGGAACAAAGGAAGAGTGCAATGGCTAGTCTTGGTGAACTGGAACGGGCAGTGATGGACCTGCTCTGGGCGGGCCAGGGAGCAGCCACCGCCAACACCCTGCGGGACCGGTTGGCGCAGACGTCCGCCGGCCAGGGCGGTGCGGGAGGGCATGAGGGCAAGGAACTTGCCGTCACCACTGTGCTGACCGTGCTCTCACGGCTGGAAAAGAAGGGCCTGGTCGAGCGCGAACGCGGCACCCGCCCCCACCGCTACCAGGCCGTGTCCAGCCGCGAGGACCACACCGCGGAACTGATGCATGAGGTGCTGGGATCCGCTCCGGACCGCGAGGCTGTGCTGGCACGCTTCATTGGATCCGTTTCCGAGGGTGAAGCCGAGACTCTGCGCAAACTGCTGGGCCACCTCTAACGGATTATGTTCTGGGCCTCATACCTGCTGGCGGTCCTAGCGATAGTCCTGGCGTGGCCGGTGCCTATCCTGCTGTCACGGGCGAAGTGGCCCGCCCGCTCACCGTTCACTGCCATGCTCCTCTGGCAGGCGATTGCGCTGGCCGGTGGGCTGTCAATGATCGGCGCCATGCTCGTGTACGGCCTCGAACCGATCGGCGACAACCTGATCGCCGGGCTGCGGGCACTGGCGGGAATGGTGCTTTTCAATGCCCCCACCACCGCCCTGGGGTTTTGGCATATCTTTGCCCTGTCGGCTGCCGCTCTGCTCACCGCGCACCTGGTGTTCACCCTCCTGCTGACCTACTACAAAATTGAGCGGCAGCGGCGGCGGCACCGCGAACTGCTGGCCCTGCTGGCCTCGCCCTCAGCTGAGAGAGCCGGAACCCTGGTGATCAGCCACGACTCCCCCGTGGCCTACTGCCTCCCCGGCGGCGCGCGCTCCGTCACGGTACTGTCCGATGGCCTGATGGCGGCCCTTGAGCCCGCCGAACTGCGTGCCGTCCTGATCCACGAGAACGCGCACCTGAGCCAGCGGCACCACCTGCTCCTGTGGGCCTTTGCAGCATGGCGGCAGGCCCTGCCCTGGCTGCCCACCACCCGCCTCGCCCAGGAGGCAGTGAACTCGCTGATCGAGATGCTGGCCGACGACGTCGCCCTGAAAACCGAAAGCAAGGCCACGCTGATCAAAGCCATCGCCATCGTGGCCAGCGGATCGGCCGCGGACACCGGGAGGGCCGAACTGCGTGCCGGGGCCTCCAGCCCTGCACTTGCCGGACTTGAAACCGCGGGCACCTCCGGCTCGGACTCTGCCCGCACCACGGCCTCCCGGGTCAGCCGGCTGCTGTCGCCCCAACCCGAGCTTCCGGCGGCCGTCCGCAGCCTCGTCCTGGCCGGTTGCGCACTGCTGCTGGCACTGCCCACGGCGCTGCTGGTGGTGCCGGGTTTGCTGGGCTGATTCCCGCCGTCCGCCCCCGCCGCCCTTAGGCGTCGATGCGCTCCCGGTCCAGGCTGGATGCTCCCGCGATGATGAAGTCCTTGCGCGGGGACACGTCGGAACCCATCAGCAGGTCAAAGATCTCCTCCGCCTGCTTCGCGTTCTCGATGCCCACCTTCCGCAGGGTGCGGTGCCGCGGGTCCATGGTGGTCTCGGCCAGCTGTTCGGCATCCATTTCACCCAGGCCCTTGTACCGCTGGATGGGCTCCTTGTACCGCTTGCCCTCCTTCGCAAGCCGCGCAAGCAGCACGTGCAGCTCGGCCTCCGAGTACGTGTAAATCATCTCGTTGGCCTTCTGCCCCTGGTTGATGACCTCCACCCGGTGCAGCGGGGGTACGGCGGCAAAGACCCTGCCCTCGTCGATCATGGGACGCATGTAGCGGAAAAAGAGGGTCAGCAGGAGGGTACGGATGTGCGCGCCGTCCACGTCGGCATCCGTCATCAGGATGACCTTGCCGTAGCGCGCGGCGCTGATATCGAAGCTACGGCCGGAACCGGCGCCCACCACCTGGATCAGAGCCGCGCATTCGGCGTTGGAAAGCATGTCCCCCACCGAGGCCTTCTGGACGTTGAGGATTTTGCCCCGGATGGGCAGCAGCGCCTGGAAGTCGGAGGACCGCGCCAGTTTGGCAGTGCCCAGCGCCGAGTCGCCTTCCACGATGAACAGTTCCGAACGTTCGACGTCGTCCGTCCGGCAGTCTGCCAGCTTGGTAGGCATCGAGGAAGTCTCCAGCGCGTTCTTCCGCCGCTGGGTTTCCTTGTGCACGCGGGCAGAGATGCGGGACTTCATCTCGCTGACGATTTTTTCCAGCAGCAGGGCCGACTGGGCTTTGTCGTTCCGGTTTGCAGAACTGAGCTTCGCGCTGATCTCGCGTTCCACCACTTTGGAGACAATGGCGCGCACGGCCGAGGTGCCGAGGATCTCCTTGGTCTGGCCCTCGAACTGCGGCTCAGCCAGGCGCACTGTCAGGACGGCCGTGAGGCCGGCAAAGATGTCGTCCTTCTCGATTTTGTCGTTGCCGGCCTTGAGCTTGCGGGCGTTGTTTTCCACTGCTTTGCGGAAGGTTTTGACCAGGGCCTGCTCAAAACCGGACTGATGCGTGCCGCCCTTAGGGGTGGAAATGATGTTGACGAAGCTCCGGACGGTGCTGTCATAGCCGATCCCCCAGCGCAGCGCCACGTCCACTTCACAGTCGCGCTCCACCTCTGCCAACTGGCTGTGGCCGCGCTCGTCCAGCACGGGAACCGTCTCCTTGAACTTCCCGGAACCGTGCAGCCGCCATACATCGGTGACTGCGGGGTCGGCGGCAAGGAACTCCACGAACTCGGAGATGCCGCCGTCATGATGGAAGACCTCCTCATGGGCACCCGCCTCGCCGGGGGTTCCCGGAATTTTCCGCTCGTCCCGCACGGTCAGTTTGAGGCCGGGCACCAGGAAGGACGTTTGCCGGGCGCGGGCTGCCAGGTCCTCGTAGGAAAACTTTGCGTCCGGGGTGAAGATCTGCCGGTCCGCCCAGTACCGGATACGGGTTCCGGTGACCCCGCGCTTGGCCTTGCCCACAACGTCGAGCACCGAGTCGTCCACGAAGGGGGTGAAGGGGGCCGCGGGATCCAGCCTGGAGCCGGTGTCCTTGAAGCGTCCGGGCTCGCCGCGCCGGAAGGACATCCTGTAGGTCTTGCCGCCACGGTCGACCTCAACGTCCAGGCGGGCGGACAGTGCGTTCACCACTGAGGCGCCCACACCGTGGAGCCCGCCCGAGGCCGTGTAGGAGCCGCCGCCGAATTTGCCGCCGGCATGGAGCTTGGTGAACACCACCTCGACGCCCGTCAGGCCGGTCTTGGGCTCCTTGTCGATGGGGATGCCGCGCCCGTCATCGTGGATCTCCACGGAGTTGTCCGCGTGAAGGATGATTTTGATGTCGTGTCCGAACCCGGCCAGGGCCTCGTCCACGGAGTTGTCGATAATTTCCCAGAGGCAGTGCATCAGCCCGCGGGAGTCGGTGGAACCGATGTACATGCCCGGGCGCTTGCGGACGGCTTCGAGGCCCTCCAAAACAGACAGGTGCCGGGCAGTGTAATCAGAACTTGGTGCCACTGGTGGTGAACTCCTTCAGGGACGGATGAAACGGGCGCCGAAGCGCTCCTTCTAGGGTAGTCGGCTCCGCCGCGGAGGGCCGGGTGCCACACCTGGCGGACGGTGTGGACCACGCCACCCGGGCGGTTACGACGGCGGCTGCGCAGTTCTTGAGCCAACGTTGCGGATACGCGCACAGCGAACTTGCCCCATCCTTGCGATGGTTTTGTTACGAATGCTGGTTATATAGACGTACTGATCTACTAAGGAGGCCGACATGACAACAGCAGTGGCAGACCGCACACTCAATGCACTCGACCGGTGCGACCGTTGCGGAGCTCAGGCCTACGTCCGGGTTGTATTGGAGTCCTCCGGTGGTGAGCTGTTGTTCTGCGGCCACCACGCCCGTGCCGTCGAGGCGACTCTCAAGCCGTTGAGCTCCGACTGGCACGATGAGACGGCCAAGCTTCACGAGAAGGCAGCCGTAGAAATCGACTAGCGCGCTGAAGCTGTTGGGACCCCACCACATGGTGGGGTCCCAATTTTTTAACCGCCATCAAGTCCACGGCAGCGCATGCCGGCCGGCGCGCCCGGTTGTGCTTGCTGATCAGTGGACAAAAAACTGCCCGCCGGCCGCTGCAGCTTCTGGAAGCCGCAGCGGCCGGCGGGCCGCCTTATGGTGTCCTGCCGGGACGGCAGTCTTTAGTCCGGGCAGTCCCTAGTCCAGGTAATCCCGGAGCACCTGCGACCGCGAGGGGTGGCGGAGCTTGGACATGGTCTTTGATTCGATCTGCCGGATACGCTCGCGGGTGACGCCGTAGACCTTGCCGATTTCGTCTAAAGTCTTCGGCTGTCCGTCGGTCAGCCCGAAGCGCATCGCCACCACCCCCGCCTCGCGCTCGGAGAGGGTGTCCAGGACAGAGTGCAGCTGCTCCTGCAGGAGCGTAAAGCTCACGGCGTCCGCGGGAACCACGGCCTCGGAGTCCTCGATGAGGTCGCCGAACTCGGAGTCGCCGTCCTCCCCAAGCGGCGTGTGCAGCGAAATGGGCTCGCGGCCGTACTTCTGGACTTCGACGACCTTTTCGGGCGTCATGTCGAGTTCGAGCGCCAGCTCTTCGGGCGTGGGTTCGCGGCCGAGGTCCTGGAGCATCTGGCGCTGGACGCGGGCCAGCTTGTTGATGACTTCCACCATGTGCACCGGAATACGGATGGTGCGGGCCTGGTCAGCCATGGCGCGCGTGATGGCCTGGCGGATCCACCAGGTGGCGTAGGTGGAGAACTTGAAGCCCTTGGTGTAGTCGAACTTCTCCACGGCACGGATGAGGCCCAGGTTGCCCTCCTGGATGAGGTCAAGGAAGAGCATGCCGCGGCCGGTGTAGCGCTTGGCCAGCGAGACTACAAGGCGAAGGTTGGCCTCAAGCAGGTGGTTCTTGGCGCGCTTGCCGTCATGGATGATGAACTCAAGCTCGCGCCGGTACTTCGGATCCATGGAGCCGTCGTCCGCGTTAATCTTCTCTTCGGCAAACAGGCCGGCTTCGATCCGGAGGGCGAGGTCCACTTCCTGCTCGGCATTGAGCAGCGCAACCTTACCGATCTGCTTCAGGTAGTCCTTGACGGGGTCCGCGGTGGCGCCGGCCGACATGACCTGCTGGACAGGTGCGTCGTCGTCATCGGCGTCCGAGTAGACGAAACCCTTGCCCGAGCCGGCGGCTGCCTTGGCGGGATCCGCCTCGGCGTCGGCTTCTTCCTCAACAACATCAGGTGCTTCGAGGATGATGTCGTCAAGGTCTTCCTCAACTTCTTCGACGTCCTCGGTGTCAGTGTCACCGGCTGACTTTCCGGCAGCCTCGGCAGCTGCCTTCGCGCCCGGCTTGGGGCCGCGCTTCTTGGGCTCGCGCTTGCCGTCCGCTGCAGCCTCACCGGCTGAAGCCTTGTTGGCTGCCCGCGTAGCTGCCCGCTTGGCGTTGGTTGCAGCCTGCTTTTCCTCAGCGGACAGTTCGTCCTGGGCGGCGGGATCCTTCTTCGTGGAAGACGGGGTCACAGAAAACCTTTCTAGCGGTGGTCTGTGGAATCGCCATACGGGCAACACCACTATGACCCTGTCAAGTCCGTGGTGAAAACCAAGCGCCACCACGGCCGGCAGAGTCTTTAAGGACAACTGCCAGAGCCGCCGTAATGTTCCCCGAAAGGAGCACCTACCAGCACCCGATACACGGACCCAACCGGGTCTCGGCAACCATTGTCTCACGTTTCCCCGAATAGGACCTCCCCATGGGTCCCGGAACCCCCTGCCGCCCAGTTACTGGGCCCGCCGTCACTCAGCGTCCGGTCCGAATTTCTGCCAGGCTGCGTCCTTCCGCGAGGCCCACCCGCATAAAGTGCCGCGGCGGACCAGCTCCAGCAGCAACCCGGCCAGGCGGTAGCCGGGCTCAATCTCAAGGGCCTCGCCGAGGAAGGCGGCCGCATAGGAGCCGCGTCCCCGGCACCACGCGATCCAGCCCCTTCCAGTCAGCGCGGCCGCCGCCGGCGCCCCGCCTGGCAAGGCGAGCTGCCCCAGGACAAGATCCAGGGAGTCCAGCGTCGGCCACTGCGGCACCGCCGGCGCCTGCCCCATCAGGACCTCACCATAGCCTGGCGTTCCGGGCCCATGGCCTGGCGTTTCCGGCAGGCCGGCGGGCATCAGCAGGCTTTCCCGGTCAACATCCATATCGCCGGCGGCCATGGCGAAGGATGGAGGGCCGCAGTCACGCGATCCGACCGGAACTGTTTCCCTGCCGGCGTCTTCCGCTGGAGGCTCCAGCGGGTTCAGCTCCACATCGCCGGCGAAGATCCCAAATTCCTCGGCCCCGGCCGTGGCGGCCGCTTTCCCTGCCGCAGCCATCACCAGGACCGCGTCACGCCATGCGGGCACCAGGAGCGTAGCCCGAAGAAAGGCGGCAGAGTGCACCGGCGGCCGCCCAGGATCCGCGGGGCGGCGGGCCAGCGCCGCTTCCCACTGCCGCAGCACTGCGTTGAACTGCGGCCGGCTCTGCCGCCGCAGGTCCAACTGGGCCGACCACACGACCTCGGCCTCCAGCACTGCGTCGCTGTGGATGGCGGACAATGGTCCGGGCGCGGACCGGTCCTCAGGCGGCGGACCTACGCTGCTTCCCCGGTAGACCATCTCCGTGCTGAGCAGGCTGTCCCGAATCTGCTGGATGGGACGGCCCGGCAGGGGGCAGCACGACACATCGATGCACCAGGCGTCCCGCCAGTAGTCTTTTCCGACATACCAGGCTTCCCGGACCGGCAATCCGGCCCTTTCCAGCATGGAGTCCAGGCCGGCCAGCAAACCGTCGTACATGGATGGCGCCGCCGCCCCGCCGTTGCCCGTGAAGATCGCCAGCAAGGTGCCATCGGCTTCCTTGTCCGCCTCAAGGTAGCGCCGGACGGCCCGCAGGTATTTTGACGGTGCCGCCAGGACATCGCGGTCCGGCAGGTCAAGCCGCAGGGTGGCCCCGAGACTCTTGCCCTGCAGCGTCATGGCAACCAAGCTGTTGGCTGGCCAATATCCCAGCGAGTGGGGAATGAAGCCCAGGATGTCTTCCGGTCCGCGCACTGTGAGGCGTTCTGAAGGTGTCATGGCTCAAGCATTCGCCGCCTGCGCGCCCTGGTTAAGGGCCGAATGCTGCTATGTGGGCAAGCCGGCACTAAGTGGGTAAATCCGGCTGTGGAGGACCAGTATCAGAGTTCCTTCGCGGACGCCTGCCTGCGCCGGGCAAGGCTTTCCCGGCGCTGGCGGGCCAGGGCGGTCCGAAGCGGCGGGACCACAACACCCTGGGCAGCCATCTGCCGGCGGACCTTGCGCCGGCACACCAGCATGGCTGCCGCACCAAAGCCAAGCAGGAGGAACTGGATGCTCAAAGCAATCCGGAACGGGTCCAGCCCGTACAGCACTCCATTGGAGAAGCCGCCCGCATACAGGACGTCGAGCACCAGGCCGATCAGGAAGATCGCGACCAGGGCGGCAATGAACCCGCCCACGTTGACTATGCCGGTGGCGGTACCGATCCGGTGTGCGGGATTGAAGGTCCGCGCGAAGTCGAAGCCGATCATGGAGCCGGGTCCGCCGATGGCCAGGACCACCACCAGCCCTGCCAGCAGCCACAAGGGCGACCGCCCGGGGGTCAGCAGGACAGCGGCCCATGCTCCCGCGGTGGCCCCGGCGATCAGCAGGACCATGGTGGAGCGCCGCAACGGATGCCTCGAAACAAACCGCCCGATGAACGGACCCACGGCCATCGCGGCGGCGACGTAAAGCGCCATGAGGGCAGCCACGGTTCCGGTGTCCAGTCCCTGGCCCGAAATAAGGAAGGGGTAGCCCCACGTCATCGCGAACACCGTGCCGCTGAACTGGATGGTGAAGTGGCTCCACAACCCCAGCCGGGTACCCGGCTGGCGCCACGCCCGCCCCAGCGATGCACCGGTGGCCCTGAGCCCCTGCCGGGCCTGCGGCCGCTCCGTGCCCGGCGGGACGTCCTGCAGGAGTACCAGGACCAGGACGACGGCGAGAGCCGACATCCCGGCCAGCATCAGGAATGCGGGGGTCCAGCCGGAGAGATGCAGGACGAAGGCAAACGGGATGACGCTGAACAGCTGTCCCAGCTGGCCTGACATGCCGGTCAGCTGGGTCACCAGCGGCACCCTGGCAGGAGCGAACCATAGCGGAATCAGGCGGATGACCGAAATGAAGGTCATGGCGTCCCCAGCACCTACCAGGACCCGCCCGGCCACTCCCCCGGGAATGCTGTCCGCGAAGGCCAGCTGCAGCTGGCCCAGTCCCATCAGGACCGCCCCGCCGGCAATCATGGCCCGGGAGCCGAACCTGTCCACCAGCAGGCCGACGGGGATCTGGAGCCCTGCGTATACAAGGAGCTGCAGGACGGTGAAGAACGAGATGGCCGAGGCGCTGGCATGGAACCGCTCGGTGGCTTCCAGGCCCACGACACCAAAGGACGTGCGCTGCGCCACGGCCACCAGGTACCCGAATATTCCAATGGTCCAGATAAGCCAGGCGCGGGGTGCAGTCACCACTTCATTATGCCCGGACGGCCCGCCGGCCCGGACGGCCCGCCGGCCCGGGCAGCAGCCGGCTGCAGCTACTGCCCGGGGTTTTCGCGGGCGAGGTAGGCCTCCACTGCGGCGCCGAGGTCGTCGGCGTTGGGCAGCTCGTCATTTTCGTCCGCGAGGAGCGAGCGCCGTACGATGCCGTCGGCCTTTTCGTCGTACCGCGTCTCAAGGCGGGCCACCACCTGCTGCACGTCCTCCGACGCATCGATCTGCTGGGCGATCTGCCGGCTGACTTCGCGGCCGGCCTCGCGGAGCCTGTCCGTGGGCAGCATCAGCGAGGTGGCCGCGCCGAGGTATTCAAGGCCTGCGACGGCGGCAATGGGGTACTCCGCCTCCGCCAGGTAGTGGGGCACATGGATGACGTAACCGGCCACGTTGCGCCCGGCTTCCACCAGGCGGAGCTCCAGGATATGCCCCACGGCTGCCGGGACTTCCACCGTTGGCTTCCAGACCGAGATACCCTCAATCAGCTCCGGCCGGTTGCCGTGCACGGTCACTCCTACGGGACGGGTGTGCGGCACGGGCATGGGGATGGAGTGGATCCAGGTGACGAGGTTGACATCCAGCTTCTCCACGATGCCCACCACGGCGCGGGCGAAACGCTCCCACTGGAGGTCAGGCTCGAAACCGGCGAGCAGCAGGAACGGGTTGCCCAGGCCGTCCTTGAGCCGGTACAGGGCCAGCCTCGGTTCCTGGTAGTCCTGCAGGTGGTCTTCGACGAAGGTCAGGTGCGGCCTGCGTGACCGGTAGTCGATCAGCTGGTCGGCGTCGAACACGGCTACGGGCTCGGCATCGAGCGAGTCCAGCAGCTCCGCGTTGATCTGCTTCACCACGTGCCCGGCGTCAGCGAATCCGGTGAAGCCCATCACCAGGTTCAGCCCGCGGAGCTCAGGGCTGTGGAACAGCCCGATGTTGCGCGCATAGAGCGCGTCGGGGTCCAGCAGGGAGCCGGAGATCCGTTCAAGCACGGCATGTTCCTTCCATAGGTGCGGTTTGGACACTCCTTACAACGCCGCGGCGCAGCACGGCATTCCAGCACACCGTGTGGCGCACATCTCACGAAATTTCACCCGGCGCGGCGGGGACGGGCTACGATCGGAACTGGCCTGCCAGACGGGCCGGCAGACCCCGGACTGCGTTCCGAACGGCCGTACCCGGGCAACATGGCAGAGCGCCCAACATGCATCCCTGCCCGAACATCTTTCGAGAATCGAGGACTGATCCGCGTGGTCAAGAATACTGAAATCAACCTTAGTACCCTCTCGCGGGACCTGAAGAAGAACCCCAGCGACGCAGTGGTCATAGGCGTGGGTCAGGGTGCAGACGGTCCCGTCCTCCTGGACAATCCACTGACTGCCAAGTCCGCGGAGGCGCTGGCGGATTCCCTGAAGACCCTCGGCATTACGGGTGCAGCCGACCAGCTGGTGCGCCTGCCGGGACTGCCCGAGACCGGCGCCGGCGTTCTGGCCCTGGCCGGTGTGGGCAAGGTGTCTGCCGGTAACCCGCTGACCGGGGAGGCCCTGCGCCGCGCGGCGGGCTCCGCGGTCCGCCAGCTCGCAGGCCTTGCCACCGTTGCCCTGGCATTCCCGACGGCGTCCGTGGCCGACGTCGCGGCCGTCGCCGAAGGTGCAGCCCTGGGCGCCTATGCCTTCACCGAGTTCCGTTCCTCGAAGGAAGGCCTGAAGGACCCTGTCCGCAATGCCGTCATCTTCACCGAGCTGGCAGACCAGAAGGAACTCGGCGCCGCCCTCAAGCGCGCCGCCCTGATCGGCAGGGCTGTCAACGCAACCCGCTCCCTGGTCAACCAGCCGCCCAGCCATCTCTACCCGGAAACGTTCGCGCAAGCCGCCAAGGACCTGGCCAAGGGGCTGCCCGTGAAGGTGACGGTCTGGGACGAGAAGCGCCTGGAAAAGGAGGGCTACGGCGGCATCATGGGCGTGGGCAAGGGTTCTGCCCGCCAGCCGCGCCTGGTCAGGGTGGAGTACTCCCCGGCCAAGGCCTCCTCGAAGATCGCGCTCGTCGGCAAGGGCATCACCTTCGACACCGGCGGAATCTCCATTAAGCCGGCCCTCGGCATGGGCGACATGAAGAGCGACATGGCGGGTGCCGCCGTCGTCCTTAACACTGTCCTTGCCCTCGCGGGCCTTGGCCTGCCGGTTAAGGCAACCGCGTGGCTCTGCATTGCGGAGAACATGCCCTCCGGCGCCGCCTCCCGGCCGGCAGACGTCCTGACGATGCTCGGGGGAAAGACGGTGGAGGTGCTCAACACGGACGCCGAGGGCCGCCTGGTGATGGCCGACGGCATTGTCGCCGCGAGCCGCGAATACCCGGACGCCATCATCGACGTCGCCACGCTCACCGGCGCCCAGCTGATCGCCCTGGGCAACCGCACCGCCGGCGTCATGGGCTCGGACAGCGTGACGGGAGCCCTGAAGGCCGCCGCGGACCGGGCCGGGGAACTGGTCTGGCCCATGCCTCTTCCCGAGGAACTGCGCCCCAGCCTCGATTCGCAGGTGGCGGACCTGGCCAACATCGGTGAACGGCACGGCGGCATGATGACCGCTGCCGTTTTCCTCCGCGAGTTCGTGGGCAAGGGCAAGGACGGGGAACAGATCCCGTGGGCCCACATCGACATTGCCGGGCCGTCCTTTAACAACGGAAGCCCCTACGGCTACACCCACAAGCAGGGAACAGGCTGCACCGTGCGGACCCTGGTGGCCTATGTGGAGGACATCCTGGCTGCTGCGGCCTGAGATTAATCCGGCCGCAGGCGGCCTGTCGCGCGGCTTTGCGGCACGGGTGATCGCTGTGCCACAAAGCCGCGTGACACTCGACACAAGCGCTCCACAAACGCGGCGCCAAGGTGGAGCATGGATAGGTGGTTCGCTAAGGTGAACCACGGTAGTCACAAATGCAAGAGAACAGGCCTGCTGGCATAATCACGGCAGTGCAAGTTCCAAGACCAGATGATGCGCGGAGAACGCGTCATCGTTCACGCGAGGGAGCGTTTAAGTGGCCGATCAGGCAACTGCGCAAGAATTCGACATCCTGGTACTCGGTGGCGGCAGCGGCGGATACGCCGCGGCGCTGCGGGCAGTACAGCTTGGCCTCACCGTCGGCCTCGTGGAGAAGGCCAAGCTCGGCGGCACCTGCCTCCACAACGGCTGCATCCCCACCAAGGCCCTCCTGCACTCCGCGGAGCTGGCCGACCACGCCCGTGACTCCGCCAAGTACGGCGTGAACGTCACCCTCGACGGCATCGACATCACCGCCGTCAACGCGTACAAGGACGGCATCATCGCCGGCAAGTACAAGGGCCTCCAGGGCCTGATCAAGTCCAAGGGCATCACCGTCATCGAAGGTGAAGGCAAGCTCCAGGGCACCGACACCATCGTGGTCAACGGCACCGCCTACAAGGGCAGGAACATCGTCCTGGCCACGGGCTCCTACTCCCGCACCCTTCCGGGCCTGGAAATCGGCGGCAGGGTCATCACCTCGGACCAGGCCCTGACTATGGACTCCATCCCCAAGAGCGCCATCATCCTCGGCGGCGGCGTCATCGGCGTTGAGTTCGCTTCGGTCTGGAAGTCCTTCGGCGTGGACGTCACCATCGTGGAAGGCCTGCCCTCGCTGGTCCCCAACGAGGACGCCACCATCGTCAAGAACTTCGAGCGCGCCTTCAAGAAGCGCGGCATCAAGTTCTCCACCGGAGTGTTCTTCCAGGGCGTTGAGCAGAACAACGACGGCGTCAAGGTCACCCTGGTGGACGGCAAAACCTTCGAAGCCGACCTCCTCCTGGTCGCCGTCGGCCGCGGTCCCGTCACCGCCAACCTCGGCTACGAGGAAGCGGGCATCACCATCGACCGCGGCTTCGTCATCACCAACGAGCGACTGCACACCGGTGTGGGCAACATCTACGCCGTCGGCGACATCGTCCCCGGCGTCCAGCTCGCACACCGCGGCTACCAGCAGGGCATCTTCGTGGCCGAGGAAATCGCCGGCCTCAAGCCCGTGATCGTCGAGGACATCAACATCCCCAAGGTCACGTACTCCGAGCCTGAAATCGCCACCGTGGGCTACACCGAAAAGGCCGCCAAGGAGAAGTTCGGTGAGGACCAGGTCCAGACCCAGGAATACAACCTGGCCGGCAACGGCAAGAGCTCCATCCTGGGCACTTCCGGACTGGTCAAGCTGGTCCGGCAGAAGGACGGCCCCGTGGTGGGCGTCCACATGATCGGCGCCCGGATGGGCGAGCAGGTCGGTGAGGCCCAGCTGATCGTCAACTGGGAAGCCTACCCGGAGGATGTGGCCCAGCTGGTGCACGCCCACCCCACCCAGAACGAGGCCCTGGGCGAAGCCCACCTGGCACTCGCGGGCAAGCCGCTTCACGGCTAGTCTCCCCGGCACCACCGAGCCTGGTGCACCCGGCCGCCCTGGACCGGGTGCACTAGGCTTCCAACAAGGCAGCATTCATTCGCACTAAAGATAAATAAGGAGAACGGGGACGACATGTCTGAATCCGTTAACTTGCCCGCCCTCGGTGAGAGCGTCACCGAAGGAACCGTCACCCGCTGGCTGAAGCAGGTAGGTGACCGGGTAGAGGTGGACGAGCCCCTGCTCGAAGTTTCCACCGACAAAGTAGACACTGAAATCCCCTCTCCTGTAGCTGGCGTGATTGAGGAAATCCTGGTTGCCGAGGACGAGACCGCCGAGGTGGGCGCTCCCCTGGTCCGCATCGGTGACGGCTCCGCCAATGGTTCTGCTGCACCCGCTGAAGAGGCACCGGCCGCGGCTCCCGCCGAAGCAGCTCCGGCGCAGGAAGCCCCCGCCGCCGCACCTGCACCGGAAGCCCCCGCGCAGGAGGCTCCCGCACCTGAGGCCCCTGCAGCCGGCGGCGGCGAAGGCCACGAGGTCACCCTGCCTGCCCTCGGCGAGAGCGTCACCGAAGGCACCGTCACCCGCTGGCTGAAGGCCGTCGGCGACACTGTCGAGGTGGACGAGCCCCTGCTGGAGGTTTCCACCGACAAGGTGGATACCGAAATTCCGTCCCCCGTCGCGGGAACGCTCCAGGAGATCCGTGTCAACGAGGACGACACCGCAGAGGTTGGTTCTGTCCTTGCAGTCATCGGTTCCGGTGCCGCCGCGGCTCCTGCCGAAGCGCCGTCCACCGAGGCACCGGCCCAGGAAGCCCCGAAGGCTGAGGCACCGAAGGCTGAAGCCCCTGCGCCGGCACCCGCCGCCGCGCCGGCTCCGGAAACCCCCAAGGCCCCCGCAGCAGCACCCGCACCCGCTGCAGCACCTGCGCCCGCACCAGCCGAGGCTCCTGCAGCAGGCGGCTCCGAGTCCGGCTACGTCACTCCCCTGGTCCGCAAGCTGGCCAACCAGCACGGCGTGGACATCGCCTCGCTCTCCGGCACCGGCGTCGGCGGCCGTATCCGCAAGCAGGACGTACTGGCCGCCGCGGAAGCCAAGGCAGCACCGGCTGCCGCTCCGGCAGCAGCCCCTGCCGCGTCGGCGCCTGCCGCGTCCAGTGGCGCCGTTTCCTCCCTGCGCGGCACCACTCAGAAGGCACCGCGCATCCGCCAGGTCATCGCCCGGCGCATGCGTGAATCCCTGGAGATCTCCACGCAGCTGACCCAGGTCCACGAAGTGGACATGACCAAGGTGGCCAAGCTCCGCGCCCGCGCCAAGAACTCATTCCAGGCGCAGAACGGCACCAAGCTGACCTTCCTGCCCTTCATCGCCAAGGCTGTGGCCGAGGCCCTCAAGCAGCACCCCAAGCTCAATGCTGCCTACGACGAGGACAAGCAGGAGATTACCTACCACAACGCCGAGCACCTGGCGATCGCCGTCGACACCGACAAGGGGCTCCTGGTACCGGTCATCAACGACGCCGGCAACCTGAACCTTGCCGGCTTGGCGGGCAAGATCGCTGACGTCGCAGCCCGTACCCGCGACGGCAAGATTGGTCCGGACGAGCTCTCCGGCGGCACGTTCAGCATCACCAACATCGGTTCGGTGGGGGCCCTGTTCGATACCCCGATCATCAACCAGCCGCAGGTGGGCATCCTGGGCACCGGCGCGATCGTCAAGCGCCCCGTGGTGGTTTCCGACGAAAACGGCGACGACTCGATCGCCATCCGCTCCATGATGTACCTGTCGCTGACGTACGACCACCGCCTGGTGGACGGTGCGGACGCAGGCCGGTTCCTCCAGACCCTGAAGGCCCGCCTTGAAGAAGGCGCCTTCGAGGCTGACCTGGGGCTGTAGCAGGCATAAACGCACGACGGCGGTGCAGGCAACGGTGGGAAACACCGGACGGCCTGCATCGCCGTCGCAGTTTAACTACTACAAGCTGTAGAACTAATGGCTACACTGGTCCCATGAACATCCTGTACAACATCTTGGTTTTCCTGCACATCGTCGGCGCCGCCATGATCGTCGGCATCTGGATCGGCCAGATGAAGAAGCCCACAGTCCACCCCCGCCAGTTCGACGGCGCCATGCTCCAGCTGCTGACCGGCATCGCACTGATGGGGCTGATCCCCGCCCTGGACATGGATGCCAACTACGCCAAGCTGGGCATCAAGTTCGCCATCGGCCTCGCCGTTGGCGTACTGGCGTTCATCGGGCGGCGCAAGTACAAGAAGGGCGAGGCTGTGAGCACAGGCCTGGCGCACGGCGTGGGCGGGCTCGCCCTGCTCAACATCGCCATCGCCACTCTCTGGCAGTAGCGGCGGGCTGTAGAACACCCGACGGCGGCGGTCCCCTCGGCGGGGCGCCGCCGTCGGTGTTAAGGCCCCCGGTCATAATCCTCTGACAGCGGACACCCGGTGCACCCGGACGGTGAAGTGCCTAGGATGGGACACGGCGGGGTCCAGGCAGCGGCCTGCCCCGGTACACATCGACCTGAGGAGTGAACATGGCAGCAACACGTTCAGCAAACGCAGTATGGAACGGCAACCTGACGGAAGGTGCCGGAACCACCAGCCTGGCCACCTCGGGCCTGGGCACCTTCGATGTCACCTGGAAGGCCCGCACGGAAGCGGCCAACGGCAAGACCAGCCCGGAGGAACTTATCGCCGCAGCCCACGCCGCCTGCTTCTCCATGGCCTTCAGCAACGAACTCGCGAAGGCGGGACACACCCCGGAGGAAGTGCGCGCCAAGGCTGACGTGACGTTCGTTCCGGGCACCGGCATCACCGGAAGCCACCTGACCGTCTCAGCCACGGTCCCTGGCATCTCCGAGGACGAGTTCCAGAAGATTGCCGGCGAAGCCAAGGTGGGCTGCCCGGTCTCAGGTGCCCTGGCGAGCATCGACATCACGATGGACGCCACGCTGGAGTCCTGATCCTCCACTGACACTAAAGGCCCTGCCTGCCGATTCTTCCGGCAGGCAGGGCCTTTCCCTGTTGCAGTGCATTACTTGCCCTGGCTGCGCGCAGGCAACGGAGCCGGCCTGACCAGGCGGTACCCTTCACGGGCCGGCGGCCTGTCCGTGGGCAGCTCCTGAATCATTTCCTTCAGGGCACCGATGCCATACTCCAGCTGGGGGTCCCGGCCGGCGGCGTAGGCATGTGGCGGATACGTGACTTCGATGTCCGGGTCCACGCCGTAGTTCTCAACGCTCCAGCCCACCCCGCCGCCGAACCACGTCGCGTACCGGGGCTGCGTCACGCCGGTACCGTCGGCAAGGGCGAACCGGTTGTCGATGCCCACCACACCGCCCCAGGTACGCGTGCCGATGACCGGTCCGATGCCCCGCAGCTTTGACACCTGGGTGATGATGTCACCGTCGGAGCCGGCGAATTCGTCCGCCAGGATGATCACGGGGCCGCGCGGCGCGTGGTGCGGGTACGTCCGCGGCTTCTCCCCCCGGGGCATGCTCCAGCCCGTGACCTTGCGGCCGATGAGTTCGGCCACCAGTTGCGAGGTGTGGCCGCCGCGGTTGCGCCTGACATCGACAATGAGGCCGTCCAGGGCCGTTTCGGTGTCCAGGTCGCGGTGGAGCTGGGCCCAGCCGTTCGCCATCATGTCCGGAATGTGCAGGTAGCCGAACTTGTCTCCGGATGCTTCGCGGACCGTGCGCCGGTTGGAGGCCACCCACTCCTGGTAGCGCAGGCGTTCCTCATCCTTGACGGGCACGACGGCGACGCGGCGCTGGGTGCCTGCTGCGGCTCCATGCGCCGAACCGTTGAGGAGGGTCAGTTCCACGGCACGGCCCGCCGCGCCCACGAGCTGCATGGCCGGTGTGACCTTCTCCGACAATGGCACGCCATCGACCGCAAGCAGGATGTCGCCCGCCCTGGCTCCGACACCCGGCCGGGTCAGCGGCGAGGTGGCCAGCGGATCGGAAGATTCGCCGGCCAGAATGCGGGTGATTTCCCAGCCCGCGGCGGTGTACGCCAGATCGGCGCCCAGCCGGCCCTGGCCCTGACTGCCGTTCTCGGTGACAAGCGCGGGGCGGACATACGCGTGGGAGGTGCCCAGCTCGCCGTGCAGCTCCCAGAGGAGGTCCACGAGGTCATCGTGTGAGCCCAGGCGCCCCACGAGGGGACGGTAGCGGCGGTAGACGGAGTCCCAGTCCTGCCCTGCCATGTCCTCTGCCCAGAAGAAATCCCGCTGCAGGCGCCAGGCCTCATCAAACGCCTGGCCCCACACACTGAGCGGGTCCATCATCACCCGGATGCGGCCAAGGTCCACCTTGACCAGCTTCCCGGACTCCTCATCCGCCTTGGCATCGGCGGGAGCCACCGTGACCTGCTTGTCTGAGATCAGCACCAGTTTGCTGCGGTCCCCCGACATCCGGTAGCTGTCCAGCGCCTCCACCAGGGTGGACAGCTTCCGCCGGCCAACATCGTACCGGACCAGGCTGGGACGGGCGTCCTTGTCCTCCTGGCTGGCCTTACCGTCACCAGTCACGCCGGCCAGGGCCCAGTCGAGCCACAGCAGCGCCCCTTCGGCAGCTGTCAGGGAGGTGTAGTTGCCTTGCGCAACAGGGACGGTGATGACCCGGTGGGCGAGGCCCCCGGGATCCACGCGGACCTCCGGTGCCGCCAGACCGTCGTCGTCCGCCCTCCCCTTCCCGCCTGCTTCTCCGGTGGCTGCCGCTTCTTCCCCTTGGGTGTCCACGGCAGGGCCGAAGGGCGACGGCGTATCGGCTGACAGTGCCACAAGGTACGGCTTAATGGGGCTGGGGAAGGAGAGGTCGAAGGAGTGCCCGTCGTAGACCGGATCAAAGCTGCGGTTGGAAAGGAATGCCAGGAACTTCCCGTCGGGCGTGAATGCCGGAGACGTGTCGCAGAAGCGGCCGTCCGTCACGTCCACCGGGCCGGCAGCAGGCTCTGCCACATTGGCAAGCCTCAGCCGGCTGCGTGAACCGAACGAGGTGACCGGCTCAGACCAGGCCAGCCACTGTGAGTCCGCCGACCAGGCGAGGTCAACAATAGTGCCCTCGCCGATGCTGGCGACCAGGACAACTTCACCCGTTCGGGTGTCCGCCACATAGATCTCGCCGAAGGAGGTGCCAAGGGCAACCCTCGACCCGTCGGGGCTCGCCTCGAGGGCGCTGGCCCGGGACGGCTTGGGGAAAGCGACGCGGGTTGCAGTGGCGCCCGCCTGTGATTCCGCAGCGGAAGCGTCCGGGTCGGGCGCGACATCTGCCTGCTCATCGGAGGCAGCGGGTGCGGCGGTGCCGGCCAGCACTGCTGCACCCGCTGCGGGAACGGGCTGCGGCAGCACCACTGCGTCCCCGTGCGCCGCGGCGGCAGCGGCGCGGCTGTCCTTGACCCGCTCGGCGGGGCCGCCCTCCACGGCCGGCACTCCGGCAGGGTGCGGCACGGGGGCGGCAATGTCCTTGATATACAGCGCCTCCACACCGTCGTGGTCCGCGACGTAGGCAATCCTGCCGTCACCGAGGGGCCTGGGCAGGCGGGCCCGGACACCGGGTGCTGCTTCAATGATGCGGGAGGGTCCGTCCTTATGGCGGAGCCAGTGGATGGTGCCGTGGGCTTCAACTGCGCTGGCCAAGCCCTTCGTATCCGGCACCACAGCGCCGAGGTGCTTGCTGGTCTTGAGCAGTGCAGGGCGCCTGGACTGGGAAGCAGAACCGAGGGTGATATCGAGCCGGACGGCGTCGGAACCGAGGTCATGCAGCACCCACAACTCACCGGCCGACTCGAAAATGACGCGCCTGCCGTCCGTGGCTGCGTGCCGGACATAGAAGTCCTCATGGTCCGTGTGCCGGCGCAGGTCCTTTCCGTTGGGAAGGACCGAATAGAGGTTGCCGTAGCCTTCGTGGTCTGAAAGGAAGGCGATCCGGCCGTCCACCCACATGGGATCGGCAAGGTTGCCGTCAAGGTCCGGGAGCAGGCGCTCGAATTCGCCGTTGCCGTCCGTGTCGATCCACAGCTTTCCTGCCGTTCCACCGCGGTAGCGCTTCCACCAGGCCGGTTCACGGGACAGCACGCTGCCCACCACTACAGGACGCTCGTCGCCCACTTCAGGGCCGAACGCCACGGACTCAACCGGTCCGAACGGGAGTTCCTCGGCCCAGCCGCCCTCCAGCGGAACAATGTAGGCGTGCGTGTGCCTGCTTTCCGCCTGCCGGAACGCGCTGGTCACCACCACGGAACCGCCGGCAGTGAAGCCCTTGACCCTGGTGGTGCTGTGGCCGAAGTAGGTCAGTTGCCGGTACCCGCCGCCGTCGACCTCTGCCGATACCACCTCGGGCGCGGTTCCCTGCACAACCGTCCACACCAGCCGCTTGCCGTCAGGAGTGAAGCGTGGGTTGCGGGCGGGCAGCTGGAGGGCTGAGACACGCCAGGCGCGGCCGCCGCCCAGGGGCGCGATCCACACGTCGTCCTCGGCCACGAAGGTGACCAGGTCGCCGTGCAGATGCGGGAAACGAAAGTAGCTCGAAGTCATCGTTCGATCATAGTCAACCCCCTGCGGCCTGTCGGGAGGTGCCGCCGGTGACGCGGCGTGGTGAGATGGACCATGCGCATCGTCATGGCCGGCGCCTCAGGGCTGATCGGCACCTCCATGTCAGCAAGTTTCCGGGACGCCGGACACGACGTCGTTACCTTGGTCAGGCGGGACGCCGCCTCCGCGGACGAAGTCCGCTGGGACCCCGCCGCGGGCAGGCTGGATCCGCAGGCGCTGGCCGGGGCGGATGCCGTGGTGAACCTTTCCGGGACCGGCATCGGCGACAGGCCCTGGACCCGCAAACGCGTCGACGAGCTGTTCGGTTCACGCCTGGAACCTACGCGGACGCTGGCCCGGGCGATGCGGCAGCTGGACTCCCCGCCCGCAACCTTCATCAGCCAGTCCGGCGCCGGCTACTACGGTGATGCCGGAAACACTGTCCTGCGGGAAGATGCACCGAACGGTTCCGGGACGCTGGCGAGGATCTGCAGGGAGTGGGAAGAAGCAGCCCACGAGGCCCCTGATGGAGTTCGGGTGGTGACCCCGCGGACCGGTGTGGTCCTCAGCCGCAAGGGAGGTGCCTTGGGGAGGCTGCTGCCGTTGATTCGCCTGGGTGCGGGCGGGCCGTTGGGGAACGGCCGGCAGTACTGGCCCTGGGTGACGCTGCCTGATGTATCGGCGGCATTCCTCTTCCTGTTGGACAGCCAGGTCAGCGGACCGGTCAACCTGTCCGCTCCTGAGGAAGCCGACGTGAATGCGCTGGTGGCAGCCATGGCACAGGCCCTGCACCGGCCCGCTGCGCTGCGGGTCCCTGCCCCGGTCCTCCGGCTGGTAATGGGCGGCGGGCTTGCGGAAGAACTCCTGCTGGCCAGCCAGCGCATGGAGCCCACGGTGCTCCTGCAGGCGGGCTTTGGATGGCGGCATCCCACGCTGGAGCAGGCCGCCCAGTGGGTTGCGGGGTAAGGATGCACGGGGCGTTAGCTTCCGGGAAGGATCTCGCTGATCCTCCACCTGCCGTCCACAGCCACGAGCACCAGTCTGAGCTCAACCGGGCTGCCCGCAGTTCCCGTACGGACAACATTCCCCCGGGCGTCCCTCTCCTCGTAAGCGGAGGAACCGGAGAGCAGGCTGACCACAGCGCGGCTGGCCGTTGCGCCTTCTTCGGCCCGCAGGTCCTTGAGCGTGCTGGAGAAGCCGGCGAGGACGTGGCCGGAACTGCGAAGTTCTCCAGCTGTCCGCGCATCGGCTTGCGCCGCCGGTGAGCCCTCAACGTTGACCTCGTGCAGCAGCTCAAGGCTTCCCCGGCTGAAAGCGAGGTCCCGCAGGGCACCGAGGCCGGCTACAGCCTTGACCGGGTCAGCCGCCCGCGCCTGTTCGCGGGCGGCAGCGGCAAAGTCTTCACCGTTGGTGCCTGAGGACTCCCGCGCCGCTTCAGCCGTGGCAGCCGCTTCAGCGTTGACAGCAGCGGAATCCGGCGCCGGCGCGGATTCGGCAGGCAGTCCTGCTGCCCCCGCCAGCCACCACGCTCCGGCGGCTGCCGCCGCAGCGGCAGCCGGAAGGACAGTGCCCAGCAAACGCTTCAGGCTTCGTGGCGTCGAACTGGCTTTGCCTGCATGGCGGCCGCCGGAGGGACGGAGCTCCCGGTCCCGCTGCGGAAACGGCATCCGGGGCACCGCAAAAGGCACGCGGAGCCATGTGGCGGTCGCCAGCCGTCTGCCCGCAGACCGGACCTGATCCCGCCCGCTCCCCAGGCGCGACGGTGCAGAAACATGCCGGCGGGTCAGCAACTCCGGTATCACCGTCGGATGGACCGAGGCCGCCAGGTCCAGCGCCAGGGGCGCTGCGCTGCGGTAGACGGCCGCGGCCAGCACCGCAGCAGTAGGCCGTTCCCTCCGGTTCTCGTTGAGCCCAGACTCCAAAGCGGCGGCCAGCTCCCGCGGGACCTCCGGCACCAGGAGGGACAGCGGCGGCCGGTCGGCAGTCCTCGGCGGCGCCTGGCCGGTGAGGCAGAACCACCCGAGCGCCGCCGCAGAGTAGACATCCCGCTCTGGCTGCAGGCCGCGCACTGCATCAACCGGGGCAGGATCCACGAAGCCAGGGGTTCCGGGATTCGTTGCGCCACCAGGGTCCCCCAGCATCCGGGCAATGCCGACGTCGGACAGCAGCGGTTTCCCCTGCCCCGTGAACAGGACATTTCCAGGGGAGACATCGGCATGGGTGAACCCCTTTTCATGCAGGTAGCTGAGAACCTGGGCTATAGGCGTCAGCACCGTCACCGTTTCACCGACGCTGAGCTTCCCGCGGCTGGCCACCAGCGAGGCAAGCGAACCACCGGGTGCGTAGTCCATCACCAGCGCAGTGCCGGTCCCATGGACGGCTGCCGTCGGGACGGCGTCGCGGGCCTTGACCAGATGCTGGTGGTCCAGAACCGAAAGGATACGGATTTCACGCCGCACGGCGTCCTCGCTCATGGCTTCCGCACCAATTGCCCTTCCGGTGCCACGCCCGAAGCATTTCAGCGCGCAGTCCCGCCCCGTGCGCTGGTCCTTTGCGAGCCAGACCGCCGCGCTCCCGCCAATACCCAGCAGCCGTCCGACGGCGAAACCCGGCACCTCCGGTGCCTGCAAACCATCCATAAGTCATGTCTAGCCCAATCCCGTCTTGCGCGCAGAAGTTATCCACAGGCACCGGCCGGCTGCGTCCAAGCCCAGGCAGAAGCCACTGTGACGCACTCCCCGGGTGCGGGTGAGCTTAAGCACTAAAGCCGGTGCAGGACGCCAACGGGTCTAAGCTGGATCCCATGACTCTTGAGTTTTCACAGCTGGGTCTTGCTCCTGATTTCGTTGATTACACCCGTGGTTGGGAAATCCAGAGTGAACTTCACGCCAAGGTTGTCGCGGGGTTGGCCCCAAGCACTGTCCTCCTCCTGGAACACGCCCCCGTGTACACCGCGGGCAAACGGACGGAGGACCATGAACGGCCTTTCGACGGCACTCCCGTCGTGCCGGTGGACCGGGGCGGCAAACTGACGTGGCACGGGCCGGGCCAGCTGGTGGGGTACCCCATCATCAAGCTGAGGAACAAAGCAGGCATCCGCGACTATGTCGAACGCCTGGAGTCCGTGATCATTTCGGTACTCGCTGATTACGGCATCAACGCAGTGCGCATCAAGGGCCGGGCCGGCGTGTGGATCAACGCGGACAACAAGGGTCCCGACCGCAAGATCGCAGCCATCGGTATCCGCGTGCACGACGGTGTCACCATGCACGGCTTCGCCATCAACTGCAACAACGATCTAGCCCCGTACAGCCAGATCATCGCCTGCGGAATTACGGACGCCGGCGTCACCACGATTTCCCAGGAAACCGGTCACCATGTAGCCCCGGCTGACCTCGTTTCCCGGATTACCGAAGAACTGCGCAAGAATGAACACGCCCTGGTCGCTACCCCCGAAGGAGCTCTACTG
>NZ_VAHM01000011.1 GCF_005796185.1 Pseudarthrobacter sp. NamB4 | reverse complement strand
CCGCGGCACCCTGGATGCCATGCTCGTCAGTCCCGAACCATCCTTAATTCCGGCATGTTTTCCCACTCGGACGGCAGCACTCCGCGCGCTCCGTCCAGCCGGAAGCCCTGCCGGCGGTAGAAGGACTGGGCCCGCACGTTTGCCTCCAGCACCCACAGGTATGCGGGCGAATCTCCGAGCGCGGCCGAGAGGAGCGCCTGCCCCAGTCCGTTCCCTTGCGCCCGGTTGAGGACAAAGATGGAGTACAGCTCCAGCGGAGCTGGCGGATCTTCTTCACGGCCCGGGCCAGCGTCGGCCAAGCCCACCAGTTCATTGTTCGCGTCCAGGGCAAGAATCCGCGGGCCAGGGCCATTGAGATAGGGTCGACGCCGATCCACGCGTTCCGGAATTGCCTCACGGCGGGCGGCGAAAAAGTGGGGCGACAGCAAGTGTCCGTAGCTCTCCTCATGCGCGAGCGTGTGCATGAGGACCACGGCTTCTGCGTCCTCGGGTGTGCCGTGGCGAACAACGTAGTCCATGCCCCAGCCTAACCAGAGGCGCCGCCAGCGGGTGTGGAGAACCGGGGGGCCGTCTGTCAGGAAGTCCGGCTGCCGTTAGGTCCGCGGCGTCCCCTGTGCTTCTGCCGGCTCCTGCACGTCCTGCATCACCTCGTTGCGGCGCAGGAACCAGGGCTTGAACGGCGGGTCGAAACGGGCAAACCGTGGGGGCCCCACCGGCGTCAGCCCTGCGAGGGTCAGCGCAGCCTGCAGCCCCTGGTTGCGGCGCCCAAAGGCTGCCGCGGATCCGCTGCCGGAGAAGCGCACCACACCGGCCAGCGATCCCGGCACCCCCCGTACCTTCACCATCGGATCAGTGGGCACCGGAGCTGTTTCGGCCGTCACGCCTGCGGGAAGCACAAAGGCGACCGTATGATCAGCAGGCGCGCCAGCCCCGGGCAAGGGTCCGGTCTGAAGCACGGGCGCGGTCATGGCCAGCTTCTGCGGCGGTCCGGGCTCCTGCATCACGGGTGCGGTCATCGCCAGCTTTTGCCGTGCCGTGTTGCTCCCGCTGATGTAGTTGAACAGGTGGCGGAAGGCGACGTTGCCGGCACGGCCAAAGGACTCATTAACCGTTACTTCGGCCACAACGTACGCCGGATAGCGGCGCAGCTCGAAGTGCGGGTAGCGCCGGACCAACTCATAAGGCTGCTGTTCCGTCATGGTGCACCAGAGCTTACGCCGCCTGGGTTCGCTCAACCAGCCCCTACCGCCGCTGCCCACACTGCTTGCCGCCCTGCGGCGGGGAGGAGCATAATGATTAGCAGGACTAATTAGCAGTGCTAAGTATCTAGGAGGGGCACCCGCCACATGACCCCGGCCCAAGCAAGCGCATTGGCAACGAAAGACCCCATCCAGCCGGACACCCTGGCCATCGAACTGCGAACAGCCGTGATGCGCACCTCCCGCCGTCTCCGCGTCGAGGCAACAGGCGACGTCATTACACCGGGGCAATACACTGTCCTGGCCCTCCTCAACGGCAACGGCCCGCAAACCCTCCGCGGACTGGCGGACAGTGAGCACGTGCAGGCGCCGTCCATGACGCGGATCGTCAACGCCCTCGTCGAGCAGGGTTTTGCCACCCGTTCCGCACATCCCGACGACGGGCGGCAGATCCACGTGGACATCACCGATGCGGGCCGCGCCGTCCTTGCGGAGGCCCGGGACCAGCGCACCGCATGGCTCGCCCAGCGGGTGGCGCGCCTCAGCGGGGAGGACCGGGAAGTCTTGAGCCGCGCGGCGCAAATCATGCAGGAAATGAGCGGCAAATGAGCGCTATGTTCCGGGCCCTCGAAAACCGCAACTACCGCATCTGGGCGGGCGGTGCGCTGGTGTCCAACATCGGAACGTGGATGCAGCGGATCGCCCAGGACTGGCTTGTCCTCACGGTGCTCACCAACCACGACGGCGCCGCCGTCGGCTTCACCACAGCCCTGCAGTTCCTCCCCATGCTGCTGGTGGGACCCTACGGCGGAGTGCTGGCCGACCGCTACCGGAAGCGCGTCATCCTGCTCTGGACCCAGCTGGCGATGCTCATCACCGGACTCGCCATCGGACTCCTGGTGGTCACCGGAACGGCTGAGCTTTGGCATGCCTACCTTGCCGCGCTCTGCCTAGGCGTCGCCAGCGCCATCGACGCCCCTGCGCGCCAGGCCTTCGTCTCCGAACTGGTGGGGCAGGACAACATTTCCAACGCCGTCGCCCTGAACTCCGCGTCCTTCAATACAGCCCGGCTCACCGGCCCGGCCATCGCCGGCGTCCTGATCGGCTGGGTGGGAACCGGCCCGGTGTTCCTCCTCAACGCTGCCAGCTACGCCGCGGTCATCATCTCCCTGCTCCTCATCAGCACGGCAAGGCTGGTTCCCGCAGCCCAGGCTGGACGCGGCAAACACCAGGTGGCCGAGGGCGTGAACTACGTCTGCCGCCGCCCCGACCTGGTGATGATCATGGTCCTGGTGGGCATACTCGGCGCATTCGGCATGAACTTTCCCATCACCAACGCCCTCATGGCCACCACGGAGTTCGGCGTCGGCCCGGGTGAGTTCGGGCTCCTCGGCTCCATTATGGCCGTAGGCACCCTCGCCGGAGCGCTGCTCGCCGCCCGCCGTGCCGGCCCCCGGCTGCGGTTCCTGCTGGGCGGCGCGCTGGGACTTGGTGCCTTCACGCTCCTGGCCAGCGTATCGCCGTCGTTCTGGCTTTACGCCCTGGTCCTGATCCCGGTGGGGCTGGCATCCATCACCTTCCTGAACAGCTGCAACACCAGCATCCAGCTCTCCGTGGAACCGCAGTTCCGCGGCCGCGTGCTGGCCCTGTACCTGGCGATCCTCCAGGGCGGAACTGCAGTGGGGGCGCCGCTGATGGGATGGATCGGGTCGGAGTTCGGCGCACGCTGGTCCCTGGCCGTCGGCGGAGTGGTTGTCCTGCTGGCAGCCGCCGCCGCCGTGATCATTGTCAGCCGCAGGAACAGCCTCCGCTTCCGGGACCACCTCCGGATCGTGTTGCGCAGGAGTAGCGAGCCGGTGGCCTAAGCGGAGGCAGCCGACGGAACGTTCAAAGCCTCGTAGCGCAGCAGGACCACGCCATTGCCGAAGCTCCGGTTCTCCACCAGGTGCAGGTCAGCGGTGAAATCGGGCGACTGGAACACCCGCGGCCCCTGGCCGATCACCACGGGCTGGACGTAGATCCGGAACTCGTCAATAAGGCCGTGCCGCATGAACGTTCCGGCAAGGTCCGCCCCGCTCATCACCAGGTCGCCGCCGGCTTGCGCCTTCAGTTCCCCGATGTGTTCAGGTACGACGTCGGCAATCACCGTGGTGTTCCACGGCGCCTCGGTGAGGGTTCGGGAAAAGACGTACTTGGGCATTCCCCGCCAAATGCGGGCGAACACGGCTTCGGCGGGACTGCTCTCAGGATTCCGGTCTGCCGCCGGCCAGTACTCGGCCATCAGTTCGTGCGTCACCCGCCCAGCAATGAAGCCGCCCATAGCACTAAGCTCGTCGTTCATGTGCTGGTGCAGTTCCTCATCAACCCGATGCCAGCTGATGTCCCTGCCGGGTCCCTCGAAGAACCCGTCCAGGGACACTGCGTTCTGCAGGATGATCTTCCGCATGCAGCTACCTTTCTTCCTGATTCCCGCTTCCTGATACCACCCTGCCGGCCCGGGGCGGCCAGCCAGTTTCTTAGCCCAGCACCACGTTCACTGGCTCCTTGCCTTCCATCATCAGCCCGATCTGCTTCCGGATCAGCCGGACCATCCGCGGAAACATCGCCGAGCTGGCGCCTCCCACGTGTGGAGTGATCAGGACACCGGGCGTGTTCCACAGCGGGTGGTCTGCGGGCAGGGGCTCGGGATCGGTAACGTCAAGGGCTGCGCGCAAACGCCCAGAGGACGTCTCCGCCAGCAGAGCGTCGGTGTCGGCAACCAAACCGCGGGCCACGTTCACCAGCAGGGACCCGTCCGGCATCGCGGCCAGGAACTTGGCGTCCACCAGCTGCCGGGTGTCGTCGCTCAGGGGAACGCTGACCACCACGATCTCGTGCAGCGGCAGCTGCTCATACAGCGAGTCGATGCCATAAATTGTGCCGGCGGCGTCCTCGCGGGACCGGCTGGCCATCCGGGTGACCTTGGTTTCGAACGGCAGCAGCCGGGCCTCGATGGCTTTGCCCACTCCTCCGTAGCCCACCAGCAGCACCTTTCGGTCCGCCAGGCTGGGGCGCTGGGCGTTGTCCCAGACGCCAGAGGACTGGTTCCGGACAAAGTCCGGAATTCCCCGCTGGCTGGCGATCATCATCCCCACGGCAAGTTCCGCCGTCGAGGTCTCATGCACGCCTGCTGCATTGGCGAAAACGCAACCGTCCGGCAGGACGTCCGCCACGCCGTCGTACCCGATGGACTGGCTTTGGATGAGGCCAATATCCACAGACTTGAGCGCCGCCAGCACCTCCGGCCCGCGCATGTACGGCGGCACCACGATGTCCAGCCTTTCGGCGGGAGCAGGCCCGGAAAAGTCCCACACGAAAAATTCGACGCTGTCGCCGGGCTCGAGTGCGTCCACCAGCTCCTGCGTGGGCAGGCTGACCCGCAGCGGCGCGCTCACGCCGCCACCACGAGCTTGTACTTGGGCAGTCCAAAAATGTCCACTTATTTGCTCCCTTGCTTCCGTTGCCGGTGCGCCCGTCAATTGCCCTGTCCATCCCCACGGTAATTCCTTGCAGAAACAACAGCTACCGTTAAGCCTGTGCGAGTCTCGGGCCGGTCAACGTCAGGATCAGCACGTGGCGTCCTGTAAATTTAACGGAGGAATTGTCGGGCGAGCAGAGCCGGGTTCCAGCCCCTCCCCGTGAATGGATCACTCCCCCATGTCTTCCGCGATTTCCGCGCCGGCGCCTGCCCGTTTTCCGTACGCTGCGATGCTGGTCCTGGCCACCATCGCCTTCACCGCCATCACCACCGAGCTCCTGCCATCCGGGCTGCTGCCGCAGATCAGCAGCGGCCTGAATGTGTCCGAGCCGGTGGCCGGGTACCTGGCCGCAGCGTACGCCGCGGTCATCGTAGTCACGGTTGTTCCGGCGGCCAGGCTGCTGGGGAAGGTACCCCGGCATGCGCTGCTGGTGGGGCTCGTCCTCACCTTCGCCGCCAGCAACGCCATGGTGGGACTCGCGCCCGACTTCACCGCCGCCATGATCGCCCGGCTGGTGGGCGGCCTGGCGCACGGGCTGCTGTGGACCACCATGGCCCCGTTCGTCACCAGGGTGGTTCCGGCAGACAAGGTGGGCAAGGCACTGGCTATCGTGTTCAGCGGCAACAGTTTGGGCCTGGCCATCGGCGCGCCGGTGGGCACTGCCCTGGGCGGGCTCCTCGGGTGGCGCGCCGCGTTCATGGTGCTCGCTGGGTTCGGCCTGGTCCTGACGGTCCTGGCGTTCTTCCTTCTGCCGCGTGTCCAGCGCATTTCCGACGCCGTCCGCCCCTCACTCCGGAAAGCCATCGCGCAGCCGGGGGTCAAGTCGGTGGCCATCGCCTGGCCGCTGCTGGTCCTGGCCCACTTCGCCCTGTTCACCTACATCGCGCCGTTCATCCGCGAGGCAGGTTTCCCCGACTACGCCATCAGCCTGTCACTGACGGTCCTGGGCGGCTCCGGCCTGCTGGGCATCTGGGTCGCCGGCCTCACCGTTGACTCCCGGCCCCGCCGCTCCCTGCTGATGACGACGGCGGCCATCGCCTTGTCCATGGCGTTCCTGCCTCTTGCGGCGGGCAACCTTGCCGTGGCTCTGGTCCTCATGACCGTGTGGGGTGCCGGGCTCGGCGCAATCGGCATCTACAACCAGTCCGCCATCCTTCGCGCCGGCGGAGACTACAGTGAGGCCGCCAACGGACTCACCGTGCTGACCATCCAGCTCGGGATTACTGTGGGCGCGCTCTACGGCTCGGCCGCGCTGGTGCTGGCCGGGCCGCTGCTGGTCCCCGTGGCCGCGGCACTGCCGGTGGTTGTTGCCCTGGTGATCACGATCGCCGGCAAGAGATACGCCTATCCGCCGGGCCCGCGCGAACGGGTTTGGCTGGAGCCGCGCCCAATTCCAGAAAAGGTGGACGAGACCGCCTAGCCAACCTGGGCCTCTCATGCTCTCAGTTCTGGTGCATCCGGGCCCCGCTGGGAGCGGGAGTGCCAGGCCGGCGTTCCAGGCCCGCCGCGGCGTAGATCTCCTGCTCATCCAGGCTCTCTTTGGCCAGCAGTTCCTTCACCAGCGACTCCAGACGCCACCTGTTCTCCCGCAGGAGTGCCAGGGCGCGGTCATAGCACTGGTCCACCAGTGTGCGTGTCTCGTCAGCCAGGATGTCCAGCATGCCTTCAGAGACACCCAGTGCTCGGGGGTCGCCTTCTTCCGGCAGCACCTGGACCGGGCCAATCCGCGGGGACATTCCCCAGCGTCCCACCATCATCCTGGCCAGCTGGGTGCTGGTCTGCAGGTCGCTTTCGGCACCGCTGGTGACCACGCCGAACACCAGCCGCTCAGCCGCCATCCCGCCCAGCGCCCCGACGATCTTCCCGCGCAGGTAGTTCTCGTCATACCCGTAGCGGTCGGTATCAGGAGTGGAAAGGGTGACGCCAAGTGCCCGGCCACGGGGAATGATGGAGATTTTGCGCACCGGGTCCGCGCCTTCTTCCAGCATGCCGAGCAACGCATGGCCGGACTCGTGGTAGGCCGTCCGCCGCCGCTCCTCCGCCGGCATCACAACGTTCCGCACCGTGCCCAGCTGCACCTTCTCCAGGGCATCGAGCAGGTCCCGCTGGTCCACCGCCGTGTGCCCCCGCTTGACGGCCAGGAGCGCGGCTTCGTTGACGAGGTTCGCAAGTTCAGCGCCGGTCATGCCCGGCGTGACCCTGCTGAGCGCTTCCAGGTCCGTGTCTGCGTCAAGCTTGACGTTGCGGGCATGGACCTGGAGGATCTGCAACCGCCCTGCCTGGTCCGGTGCGTGCACGGTGATGGAGCGGTCGAAGCGGCCCGGGCGGAGGAGTGCCGGGTCCAGCACATCGGGCCGGTTGGTGGCCGCCAGGACAACCACCCCTTCGGAGGAGGAAAAACCGTCCATCTCCGTCAGGATCTGGTTGAGGGTTTGCTCCCGCTCGTCATGCCCGCCGACGGCAAGGGAGCCGCCGCGTCTGCGGCCAATCGCATCGATCTCATCGATGAAGATGATCGACGGCGCGGCCTCCCGGGCGGCCTGGAAAAGCTCCCGCACCCGGCTGGCCCCCACACCCACCACCATCTCCACAAACTCGGACGAACTCACGTGGAAGAAAGGCACCCCGGCCTCCCCCGCCGTCGCCCGCGCCAGCAGCGTCTTGCCGGTGCCGGGCGGGCCGCTGAGCAGCACGCCCTTTGGCGGGCGGGCACCGATGGCCTGGTATTTCTCCGGCCCCTTCAGGAAGTCCACGACTTCCGAGATCTCGCCCTCCACCTCGTCAATGCCGGCCACGTCCTTGAAGGCAACGCGGATGTTCTCGGGATTGACCGGCTGGAACTTCTTGTTCCCAAGCCCGCCCAGGCCGCCCATCCCGAACATTCCCGCCTGCCGCTTGAACAGCCACAGGTAAAACAGCACCAGCAGCGCAATCGGGGCGATGGAAATCAGCAGGTTGAGCAGGACGCCCCGCTCCTGCACCAGCGGGGTGGCCCGGACGGTTACGTCGTTGGTTTCCAGGGCGGCCAGGAGATCGTCATCGGCGAACGTGGGGCGCTCCGTGACGAACTGGACGTAGTTCTTGTCATCGTTCCCTGGCAGCGGCCTCTCCTGCCGCAGCTTGCCTTCGATGGTGTCGCCGCGGGAGAAAACCTCGGCGACGTTGTTGTCCTGCACCTGGGTCTTGAACTCGGAATAGGCCACAGCCTCAGGGGTGGCCGCCCGGTCCTGGAAGGAGAAAACCAGGAAGAAGCCCAAATACAGCACGGCGAGCCAGATCCAGGGCCTGAGCCGTTGGCCGCGCCCGCCACCCTGGCCCTCGTCGCCAGTCCTGCCGGGCATACCCTCGATCCGCCAGGGAGTCCTGCGGCCTTCGGATCCAGGCGAGGGGCTGGTCCCCTTGCCCTGTGTAAGCGGAGAGTTGTGTGCCATCACGCCACCCTCGAATGTTCACTGAGGGCCGCGCACTGCTTGACGGCTGCCGTCCCGGCCCGGCCGCCTGCTCATACAGGGACACCAGAGCCTGATTGCTGACAGGATCAACCTACCGCCAACAGGCCGGGCTGTTAAGACCCTCACGGCGGATGCTGCAGAAAGCCGCGGCGGCAGAGCAACCGTTGTGGAACGCCGCGATCTGCCGCTCCCCTCAGCATCTCGCCGCCGGCTCCCCCACCCCCTGCAGAGCCTCCGGCGGCACCCAAGCCCGAAGCCCCGTCGTACCCCCTCCTGCAGAGGAACCCCTCCTCCATCCGCCCGCCGCCTCCGCGCCCGCTGGACGCTCCCCTGGCAAGGGCCCCGTGCAGCAAGTTTCGGAACCGCTGGAGGCGAACGTCCACCAGCCCGCTCCGGCCGAGGTTCCGGAGCCCGAGCCCGGAATCCGCGAACTCACGCGTTTTCCGCTGGCATCAGCCCGGTGAGGCACCGGGCAACCGGGCTGGAAGGGACGGACACGCCACCACCGGCCCCGGTTTCGGACTTGGGCGAGCGCATTGATAGACGTTAAAGAATGCAAGACGTACTAAATCCCGCCATGCCCTTCATTGCCGTCACCCTGGCAGTGGCCGCCGGACTGGTCCTGTCCTGGCTGCTGCGCAAAATTATCCTCCGCCTCAACCGCAGGCGCCCTGAACTCCAGGCCCCGTCCCGGGTTGCCCGCCAGCCGCTGCGGCTGGCACTGTGCCTCATCGGCGTCCGGACAGCGCTGGGACTCACGGCCGCGGGCGAAAGCTGGCACAGCGCCGTCGACCATATGCTGCTGATCGCGCTCATCGGTTCGCTCGCGTGGCTGGCCGTGGCCATCCTGCTGATTATCGAAGCTGTGGTGCTGGGCCGGTACAGCGTGGACGTGGCGGACAACCGGCGGGCCCGGCGGCTGCGCACGCAGATGATCCTGGCCCGTCGGATCGGCGTGGCGCTGGTGGTGGTGCTCGCGGTCGGCTCGGTGATGCTGACCTTCCCGGCCATCCAGGCCCTCGGCGCCGGGCTGCTGGCGTCCGCCGGTGTTATTTCCATCGTGGCCGGCCTGGCCGCACAGACCTCACTGGTGAACGTCTTCGCGGGCATGCAGCTGGCGTTCACTGACGCGATCCGTGTTGATGACGTGGTGGTGGTCCAGAAGGAATGGGGCCGCATCGAGGAGATCACCCTGACCTACGTGGTGGTCCATATCTGGGACGACCGGCGCCTCATCCTGCCCTCCACCTACTTCACCACCACGCCGTTCGAAAACTGGACCCGCCGCCAGTCCGAGGTGATGGGCACCGTGGAGTTCGACCTCGACTGGCGAGCACCCGTGGAGGACATGCGTGCCGAGCTGCGCACCGTCCTGGCCGGAACGGACCTGTGGGACCAGCGCGTGGGCATCCTGCAGATCACCGACGCCACCGGCGGCTTTGTCCGGGTCCGCATCCTGGTGAGCGCAGCGGACAGCGCGGCGCTGTTCGACCTCCGCTGCCTCATCCGCGAGGCCATGGTCACCTTCCTGCAGCAGGGCCATCCGCAGGCCCTTCCGCAGCAGCGCTGGACCGAGGCAGCGCCCGACGGCGCTACCCCCACCCCACGCCAGCAGCCACTGCGCGGGCTGGGTTCGCCCGCTGCCGCAGGCACCCGCCAGCCTGCCGACCCGCATGAGTCACAGCTGTTCACCGGATCGATCGAGGCAGTCCAGCGCTCCCGCGCCTTCACCGGCCCCGGGGATGAGGTGTTCCAGGACCGGGACCAGACGCTGGCTTCGCGTAACTGAACTCTTGATAGGTGACCGGATGGTCACCTATCATTTTTTCTATGGACGAAGTGTTCAAGGCACTCTCCGACCCCACCCGCCGGGACCTCCTCGATGAGCTGTTCCGCGAGGACGGCCAGTCGCTGGGTGCGCTGGGGGCCCGCTTCGACATGACCCGTTTCGGCATCGCGAAGCACCTCAGGCTCCTGGAGGATGCAGGTTTGGTGGTGACCCGGCGTCGGGGGCGGGAAAAGCTGCACTTCCTGAACCCGGTGCCCATCCGGCTTATCCACGACCGGTGGGTGAGCAAATATGCAGAACCATGGGCCGCTGGCCTCAGCGACCTCAAATCCAGATTGGAAAGTCCCATGGAAAAGATCTTTGAAATCTATATCAAGACAACGCCGGAACGGCTCTGGGAAGCCATCACGGACAGCGACATCCGCAGCAAGTACCAGTTCGGGAACACCATCGACACGGACTGGACCCCGGGCAGCAGCTTCACCATGAACAACGTCAAAGCCGGCGCCCCGCTGGGCGAGGGCGAAAACCTGGAAGTCGATCCGCCGCGCCGGCTCGTCCAGACCATGCGCGCACTGTGGGGTGAGGACGTCAAGGCTGAGGGAACCTCGAAGGTCACCTGGGAGATCGAGCCTGTGGGTGATTCCTGCCGGCTCACCGTCACCCACAGCGACCTCCGCGAAGGAGCGAACGAGCAGCTCTACGGCGGCTGGCCCATGATCCTCTCCGGCCTGAAGACCTGGCTGGAAACCGGCGAAAAGCTCACCACGCCGGGCTCCCTCATGTACGGCTAGGAGGCCCGACGGCGGCCCTCCCCCTTTCAGCGAGGGCCGCCGTTTACGAAACGCATCCATTTCACCTGCTGGTCCCCTTAGTGTTGTTGAGGCAGATCACGCAACCGTTTACGTAAACCGTTTGCATGGGTCACTTTGGACGATCAGCGGGAGCAGCAACAGTGGTAACCATCAGGGACGTGGCACAGCACGCCGGGGTCTCCCCTGCCACCGTTTCCCGCGTCGTCAACGGCCTGGTGGGCTATTCGGACGAGACCCGTGAGCGGGTTGAGGCCGCGGTCCAGAAGCTGAGCTACGAGACGGACTACCTGGCCCGCGGCCTGAAAACCCGCCAGACATCCGTGATAGGGCTCCTGGCCCCCATGGTGTCCGACGCACTGGCCTCCAAGGTGATGCAGGGCGTGGAGGAGGAAGCCCAGGAACGCGGCTACGCCGTCATGCTGGGACGCACCGGCGCCAAGTCCGCCTTCATCGCGGGCTATCTGCGAACCCTGCGCACCTACCGGGCGGCCGGCGTCATCCTCATCTCCGCCGTGATCACCCAGGAGACGCGGCAGCTGCTGGGGCCCAACATCCCGATCATCTCCGTGGCCATCAGCGACAAGTCCGGCTCACCCAGCGTGGCGATCGACGACGAACAGGCAGCCTACGACGCAACCCGCCATCTGCTGCGCCTCGGCCACCGCCGCATCGGGCTCCTGGCCGGGGACCCGGCGTCGGTGTTCGTTGCCAAGCCCCGCGAACGCGGCTACCTCCGCGCCATGAGCGAGGCCAAATGCACCCCGGTCACGGCCAGCGGCAGCTTCTTCTACGAAAGCGGAGCAGCCGGGCTGGACGGACTCCTGGCCCAGGACGCGGGGCTGACAGCAATCTTCGCCGTCAGTGACGAGATGGGCGCCGCGGTGGTCAATGAACTGCAGAGGCGCGGGAGGCGTGTCCCGGAGGACGTGTCAGTCCTTGGCTTCGACAACACCTCCACCTCGCTGCACGTCCACCCGCCGCTGAGCACAATGGCGCAGCCATTGGAGGAGATGGGGCGCATGGCAGTCAGCAAGCTGCTGCGCTCCAGGGCCCTTGGCCCCAAGATCATGCCCCACCACCTCATCGAAAGGGGCTCCACCGCCCCGCCCCCGATATCTTCCCCGCAAACCTGACTGCTTAGCCACCCACCCCAAGCACCCCTCACCCCCGAAAAGAAAAGGTGACTGCCGGCACGTCCCGTGCCGCCGTCGTCGTGATCCCCTGCGCCTTGAACCAGGCAAACCAGGCAGGAAACCCTACTGAAGGAGCAACACATGAGGCAGCGTCGCCACACCTGGCAGACACTTTTCACCACCACGGCACTGGTCATGGCCGCCGCCGTGGGCCTGACCGCCTGCGGCGGATCCACCTCCGAGCCCAAGGCCGCTGAGAGTTCCGCAACCGCCTTCGAAGGAAAGGGCCCGATCAACTACGTCTCCTCCCGCGATGCCTCCGGCGCCGCGAACAAGAGCATCGAGGAGTGGAACGCGGCGCACCCGGACCAGAAGGTTACGTTCATCGAACTGCCCGACTCAGCGGACCAGCAGCGCCAGCAGCTCATCCAGAACGCGCAGATCAAGTCGGACACCTTCAGCGTCCTGAACCTGGACGTGGTGTGGAACTCCGAGTTCGCCGCCAACAAGTGGGTCCTCCCGCTGCCGGCGGACGCCATCCCCACGGACAAGATGATCCCCGCCACCGTGGACGCGGCCACGTACCGGGACAACCTGATCGGCGCGCCCTACTACACCGACGGCGCACTGTTCTACTTCCGCCAGGACCTCCTGACAGCAGCCGGCATCGCCGCCCCGCCCAAAACCTGGGACGAAATGAAGTCCGCCTGCGAAAAGATCCTGGCCCTCCCGGAAGCCGCAGGCATGTCTTGCTATACCGGGCAGTTCGACAAGAACGAGGCCCTTACCGTGAACTTCTCCGAGGCAGTGGCCTCAGCGGGCGGCACCGTGGTGGACGCTGAGGGCAAGCCCACGGTTGACACCCCGGAAGCAAAGGAAGGCCTGTCCCTCCTGGTGGACGGCTTCAAGGAAGGGCTCTTCCCCTCCGACGCCATCACCTACCTCGAAGAGCAGGGCCGCCGGGCATTCCAGGACGGCAAAGTGGTGTTCCTGCGCAACTGGCCGTTCCTCTACTCCTCGCTGAGCGCCACGGACGGCTCCAGCAAGGTGGCCGGCAAGTTCGGCATCACCTCCATCCCCGGCACGGACGGGCCCGGCGTCTCCACCCTGGGCGGCCGCAACCTGGCGGTCTCCCCCTTCACGCCCAACAAGGAAACCGCCCTGGAGTTCATCAAGTTCTTCACCAGCGAGGAGCAGGCCCGCAAGCGCCTCGAATTGAGCTCCCGCGCCCCGGCCTTCGCCGACCTCTACAGGGATCCTGCCGTCGTGGCCAAGCGCCCGTTCTTCCCCACCCTCCTGGAATCGCTCGAAAACGCCCAGCCGCGCCCCAAGGTGGTCCAGTACGGCGCCACCACCAAGGCCATCCAGGAAGAGGCCTACGCCGCGCTCACCGGTGCGAAGGAAACCGACGCCGCACTGAAGGACATGCAGGCCAAGCTCGAAGAGATCTCCGCGAAATGACCACCGCTTCCATCGACCATCAGTCTTCCGGCCCGCCCCGCACCCCGGGGCAGGGCCGGAAGGCCAGCCGCAACAGTGCCGGGAGCAGCGCCGGCCGCACCCCCGGTGAAGGCCGCATGGCCGCCCTGCTGCTCTCCCCCACCCTCCTGGTCCTTGCCCTGGTGATCGCCTACCCCCTCATCTCGGCAATCCACCAGTCGCTCTACCGCGCCCAGTCCGGGCTGGATGCGGACGGCTACGTCACCGAAGGCGAAGCGTTCGTGGGTCTGGCTAACTACGCCGACCTGTTCGCCGGGGAGTCCGGGCATCGCTTCATGAATGCGTTCGGCAACACCACGTTCTTCACCGTCACCACGGTGCTGCTGGAAACCCTGTTGGGGCTCGCCCTGGCGTTGGCCATGAACCGGGCCTTCAAAGGCCGGTCCTTCCTCCGCGCCAGCATCCTGGTCCCCTGGGCCGTGCCCACTGCGGTGTCCGGCCTGCTGTGGCGCTGGATTTTCCAATCGGACGGCATCGCCAACACCCTGATCGGCAGCGAGATCCTCTGGACCGCCGAAGGCACCGCCTCCAAGCTCGCCGTCATCATCGCAGAAGTCTGGAAGACAGCGCCGTTCATCGGCCTGCTGGTCCTGGCCGGCATGCAGATCATCCCCGAAGAGGTGTACGAGGCGGCGAAGATCGACGGCGCCGGCTGGTGGCGGCAGCTCGGCTCCATCACCCTGCCGCTGGTCAAGCCCACGCTGCTGGTGGCCGTGCTGTTCCGCATGCTCGATGCCCTCCGCATGTTCGACCTCCCGTTCGTCCTCATCGGCCCCGGCAAGGAATCAGTGGAAACCCTGTCCATGCTTGCCTGGGACGAGTCCAACCAGCTCCGCTACGGCTCGGCGTCAGCCTTCGCCGTGATCCTGTTCCTGTACGTCGCCGCCGTCGCCATCGTGTTCGTCAAGGTGCTGGGCGCGGACGTAACCGGAGCCAAGCAGCTGGGCGCCAAGCGCCGGGCCCGCAAGGCAAACCGCATCCAGAAGGCAGAGGCCACCCAATGACCATCACCGATCTGCGCGGCCTCGCCGCATCCGGCGAGTCACCCGGCCGGGCGTCCGGCGTCGACGTCCGCCCCAAGCAGAAGCGCACCTGGCGCTCCTACTCCGTCTACCTTGGTTTGGCACTGATCTTCATCTACTGCCTGGCCCCCTTCTACTGGATGATCGTCTCCAGCCTCCGCCGCACGGCGGACATCTTCGACAACACCCTGCTGCCACAGCCGTTCTCCCTGGAGAACTACGCCAAGGTGTTCGACGGCTCCACCATGTTCGGCCAGGCCCTGCTCAACAGCCTGATAGTGGCAAGCGTGACCACCGTGGCCGCGCTGGTTCTGGGCATCTTCGCTGCATACGCCATTTCCCGGCTGAACTTCCGGTTCAAGTCAGTGATCCTCGGCGTTATCATTGCGACGTCGATGTTCCCCGGCATCTCGGTGGTGGTGCCCCTGCTGAGGCTCTTCACGGATCTTGGCTGGATCAACACCTACCAGGCCATGATCATCCCCAATCTGTCCTTCGCCATTCCGCTCGCCGTCTGGAATCTGACCACGTTCATGAAGCAGCTGCCGTTCGACCTTGAAGAGGCCGCCATGATCGATGGCTGCACCAAATGGCAGGCATTCCGCAAGGTGCTGCTCCCACTGGCCGCGCCGGGCGTGTTCACCACCGCGATCCTGACCTTCATCCACAGCTGGAACGAGTTCATCATCGCGCTGTCCATGATCAACGACCCCGCCATCCAGACCGCCACCGTGGCCATTTCCAAGTTCACCGGCGCCACCGAGTTCCAGGCACCCTTCGGCGAGCAGATGGCCGCCGGTGTGATCGTCACCGTCCCGCTGGTGATCATGGTGCTGGTGTTCCAGCGCCGGATCGTCGAAGGCCTCACGGCAGGGGCCGGCAAATGACGCACGACGGCGGCACTCCGCCGCGAGGGCCCGTCACCGCCGAGTGGTGGCAGTCAGCGGTGATTTACCAGGTGTATCCGCGCTCCTTCACCGACGGCAATGGCGACGGCGTGGGCGACCTGGCCGGGCTGATCGCCCGCCTGCCCTACATCGCGTCACTCGGGGTGGACGGCGTCTGGCTGACTCCGTTCCAGCCTTCCCCGCAGGTGGACCAGGGCTATGACGTCAGCGACTACTGCGGCGTGGATCCGCTGTTCGGGACCATGGAGGATTTCGACCGGCTCCTGGACCTGGCCCACTCGCTGGGACTGCGGATCCTGCTGGACGTGGTTCCGAACCACTGCTCCTCCGCCCATCCGCTGTTCCAAGAGGCGCTCGCCGCGGGGCCGGGCTCGCCCGAGCGGGAGCTGTTCCACTTCGTCGAAGGCCGCAGTTCCAGTCCGGATTCACGCAGCGACCTGCCGCCCAACAACTGGCAGAGCGTGTTCGGCGGCCGGGCCTGGTCCCGCGCCAACCCTGATTCGGAAACGGACACCGAGTGGTACCTCCACCTGTTCTCCGCCGGGCAGCCGGACTGGAACTGGCGGAACCCGGCGGTGGGCGACTACTTCGAGAACGTCCTCCGCTTCTGGTTCGACAAGGGCGTGGACGGGCTCCGCATCGACGTCGCCCATGCCCTGTTCAAGACCGACGGCCTGCCGGACGCCCCGTCCGAAAGCCCGGTGGTGGACGGCCTGCGCTCCAACCCGCTGGTCTCGGACCAGGAGGAAGTGCATGAGGTGTACCGCCGCTGGCGCCGGCTGGCAGAAAAGTACCAGCCGCACCGGCTGCTGGTGGGCGAAGTTAACCTCGAGCCTGCCCGTGCAGCCCGCTACACGCGCCGCGACGAGATGCACCAGGCGTTCGCCTTTGCCTTCGTCCGGCTGGGATGGGACGCCGCGACGTGGGCCGAAGTGGGCACAGAGCTTGAAGCCGCCAGGAAGCTTCACGGGGCGGCTCCCACCTGGGCTCTGGAAAACCACGACATCGTCCGTTCAGCCAACCGCTTCGGCAGCGCTGAACTGGGCGCGCGCCGGGCGCGGGCAGCACTGGTGGCGCTCCTGGGCCTGCCCGGTTCGGCCTACATTTACCAGGGCCAGGAACTGGGGCTTCCCGAGGTGGACGTTCCCGTGGCTGCCAGGGTTGATCCGATGTGGGCGCGCGGCGGCGTGACCCGCGACGGCGCCCGCGTCCCCCTCCCCTGGACACAGGATGCGGCCCTCACCCACGGCTTCACGCTGCAGGAGCCGGCAGCTGATTCAGCGGTGGCCCCGTGGCTGCCGGTCCCGGCCGGATGGGGAGACTACGCCGTGGACCTGCAGGAGCAGGATCCAGGGTCCCTGCTGGCGACGGTCAAAGACGCGGTGGCGCTGCGGCGCCGCCTCTGGGAGGACGGCCTGTTCACCGCGGACGACGGCGGCACCTGGCGCGTGGAGGCAGGGAACCTGCTGCTCTGCGAGCGCAGCCCGCACTTCCTGGTGGCGGTCGCGATGGGGACCGAACCCGTGAAGCCGCCCGCCGGCGTCGTACTCTTCAGCGCCTTTCCGCTGGCGGAGGACGGCTGGCTGCAGCCCGGCAACGCTGCGTGGATCCGGCGGAACTAGGGATTGGAGGCCGCGCCGGATCAGGTCCGGCGCGTGCCGTCCCACCGGCGGCCGCGCAGGCTGCGGCTGGCGAACAGCGAGCCGCCCATCAGGAGCACGCCCAGGACCATCGCTACAACCCCGACGTAGAACCATCCGCCGCGGAGAAAAATCATCAGGGCGGCGCCGAGGATGCACAGGCCCTTGGCGGCGATATCCAAGTACAGCTGCACCTTTGGAGAGTCCATACCTCCACGATAAACCCGTCCGCAAGCGGTGTGGGGGCGGTCAGGCTAGTCCGTCCGCTGCCTCCACAGCAGGCTCACGGCTAACGTCACCAGGCAGAGCACCAGCATGGCGAGCACCATCCGGGCCCAGCTGCCCTGGTCCACGCCGGCGCCGGCAAACACGCCGATCATCACGGTGGCGGTGATGGCGCCGACGTACCTGCAGGTCTGGTAGATGCCGGCCGCGACGCCGCGTTCCTGGGGCCGGGTGCACACGAACATGCCCTGGTTCGTGGCGATGCCTACCGTCCCGTACGGAACGCCCATCAGGGCAGTCAGCACCACCACCAGCGGAACCACCAGGGTGCCGGTGAGCAGCCACATCAGCGCCGCCACCAGGGTCAACAGGACGACGCCGGCCAGCAGCACCCGCCGCACCCCGAACCTCCCCATGGCCTTCACTGCCCATGGAGTGGCCAGGACGGACAGGCCGGCAAGCGGCAGCATCAGCAGGCCCACCACGCCGGGCCCGTAGCCGCCGGCCTCCTGCAGGAGCTGGGGCAGGCCGAAGAAGACGAAGTAATAGACGCTGCTGAACACGGCGAACGCCAGGTAGATGAGCATCAGGGGCCGGTTGCGTCCCAGCAGCCTCAGGTCCAGGAACGGGCGGTTGAAGCGCAGCTCGCGCCAAGCGAACAGCGCGGCAATGAGTGTCCCGGCCACCAGCATCCACCAACGGAAGTCCGGTGCCACGTTCAGGGCAGCCATCATCACCAGCAGGAGCCCGGCCACGAACGCCAGGATGCCGGGGATGTCCGAGTCCCGCAGCAGCTCCACCACGCTGCCCCGCTCCCGAACCTCATCCGGCGGCGCGGCCCGGCGCACGAGCAGCAGCGCGGTCAGCGCCAGCGGGATGTTGACCAGGAACAGGGATTCCCAGCCTACGAATCCTACCAGCAGGCCACCCACTACAGGGCCAATCGCCGCCGCAGAGGTATTCGCCATCTGTAGCCTGCCTAGCGGCCGTGCCGGCTCCACCTTGACCCGGTGCGCAATGGCGCCCACCATTACCACGGCACTGGGTAGGCGGTGGCGGTGCCCAGCGCCATCACTGCGCGGGCCACGCAGAGCAGCGCGAAGTTCGGTGCCAGCGGGGCCAAGGCACAGGTCACTGCCACCAGCGCCATGCCGAGCATGAACATCCGCCGGGGTCGGAAGCGGTCTGCAAGCCTGCCCATGACCGGCTGGCCCGCTGCCGAAGCGAGATAGAAGGAAGTGACCACCCACGTGACGGCGGCGACGTCCAACCCAAAATCCGCCCGGAGCACCACCAGGGCCACGGCGATCATTGAGGAGTTGAGCGGATTCAAGGCGCTGCCCAGGCTGAGGCCTGCGAGGGCCAGGGCAGTCCGGGGTTTGTTGCTCACGGAAACAGTTTGCTGCACCGGCCCGGGCGTTAGCGACTTTGAAGACCCTACGGTGCCCGGTTCCCCGGCTGCACTGGCGGGAACAGGGCCTTCTCCACCACTTCTGTGAGTTCCCGGCCTGGGAACCTGCAGGAATCAGTTCCTCGTTGTTGGTGTCCTGCATATAGCCGAGCAGCTGGGCGGTGTTGTCCGGTTCAGCAGGTCTCCGGCGTACAGTTGCTTCAGGACCAGCGCCATCTCAACCTGCCGGGCACCGGCCCCGCAAGGCCAGGGACGGCCTCCTACCGGACAACTGCAAGCACCAGCGCCACGGCACAGAGGAGCACAGCCACATTTCTCCGCCTACGGCGCGTGGGCCGGACGGCCTGCCCTGCCGGCGGCTGTACTGGGTTCACCGGCATACGGGCTCCTGTCACAACTCGATCATCACTGCAGCATCCGGCCCGCCCAGCGTGTTCCGCCGCCGCGCACCGACGCGCAAAATGGACCCCGACGCGCCCGCTACCCGGCGCGGCCCAAATTCCGGGTGCGCAGGATAACCTGCGCAGCGGAGATGAGGCTGCGCGTCGAAAACCTGTCCGCTCGTGGAGAATGGGGCAGCGTGTCGGCGACGAGGCTGCGCGATGAAGACCAGTCTGCGCATCCAAACCGGTGCAGCGACAAGTGCCCCAACTAGGCCCGGGTGCGGGCAGAGGCCAGGGCGGTATCCAGGAACTCGAGGTGCGCCGGAGCCACACGAACGGTATTGCCGGCGTACTCCGGGTGCTTGGTGAGAACCTTCTTGATGAACGGGCACACCGGAACAATGCCCCGGCCGGCCTTAACCGTCTCGTCCAGCGCCACCGTTGCCAACTGCCCCGCGAGTCCCTGCCCGCCATATTCCTCGTTGATCACCGTATGGTAGAAAATCCGCTGCGGTGAGGCGCCGCCGTTGTACTCCTTGTAGGCTGCTTTGCCGATGACGTTGCCGGCGTCCAGGACTTCGAAGCGGTCACGGCCGGGGTTGTGGCGGACAGTGATGTCACTCAAAGGGGGATCTCCTTCGATGCGGTGCGTCCTTCAGCTTAACCTCGGCTGATGGCCGCCTATTTCCGCACCTGTCCCCGCTGCCGGACACCACCGTCCGCCGCCGGTTCTCAGCTCAGATAGCCGTTCGGGTTGAGGACGTACTTGGTGGCTGCGCCGGCGTCGAACTCGGCGTAGCCCTGCGGCGCCTCCTCAAGTGTGATTGCCTTGGCGTTCACGTTCTTGGCGATGCTGACCCTGTCATGCAGGATGGCCATCATCAGCTGCCGGTTGTACTTCATCACCGGGCACTGGCCCGTGGTGAAGCTCAACGACTTTGCCCAGCCGGTGCCAAGGCTGAGACTCAGGGAGCCCTTCTTTGCGGCCTCGTCGATCCCGCCCGGGTCGCCCGTGACGTACAGGCCCGGAATGCCCAGGGCACCGCCCGCGGCGGTGATATCCATCAGGGTGTTGAGCACCGTGGCGGGTGCTTCCTGGGCTCCCTTGCCGTGGCCGCGCGCCTCGAAGCCCACGGCGTCCACACCGCAGTCCACCTCGGGCACGCCCAGGATCTGTTCAATCTGGTCCTTGGGTTCACCCTTGGTAAGATCCACGGTTTCGCAGCCAAAGCTGCGTGCCCGCGCCAGCCGCTCCTCGTTGAGGTCCCCGACAATCACGACGGCGGCACCCAGCAACTGTGCGCTCGTCGCCGCTGCGAGGCCAACAGGACCTGCACCTGCGACATACACCGTGGACCCAACACCTACCCCGGCGCTGATGGCCCCGTGGAATCCCGTGGGGAAGATGTCCGAGAGCATGGCCAGGTCCATGATCTTCTCCATGGCCCTGTCCTTGTCCGGGAACTTCAACAGGTTCCAGTCGGCGTAGGGCACAAGCACGTAGTTGGCCTGGCCGCCCACCCAGCCGCCCATGTCCACGTAGCCGTAGGCGCTGCCCGGGCGGTCCGGGTTCACGTTCAGGCAGATGCCGGTCTTGCGCTCCTTGCAGTTCCGGCAGCGGCCGCACGCGATGTTGAACGGCACGGAACAGAGGTCCCCGACTTTGATGAATTCGACGTCGCGGCCCACTTCCACCACTTCGCCGGTGATCTCGTGGCCGAGCACCAAGTTGGTCGGGGCGGTGGTCCGGCCGCGCACCATGTGCTGGTCTGAGCCGCAGATATTGGTGGCCACTGTCTTGAGGATGACGCCGTGATTGACCGTGCGTCCGACGTTTGCCGGATTAACACCAGGCCCGTCCTTGAGCTCGAACGTTGGGTAATCGACGTCTATTACCTCAACCTTGCCGGGCTCCTTGTAGGCAACTGCTTTGTTCCCTGTCATCTGTTTCTCCTGTTGTCAGGCGCTCACCCGGTGGGGCAGGCCGTGATGTTCGGATGGTGATACTTCCCCCACGGAAGCTCCCGCCTGGCGCGGAGCCTTCCCCGCCCGGCGGTCAGACAGATAGGAGGCTCCCAGGTAGGGGTGCGCCCAGTGTAAGCAGGGGGCCGGGGACAGTACCAGAGCCGTCCGGGACGGAGGGCTACCCTCTTTTCCGTTAGGGGTTCTGGGAATCCGGTGACTTCCGGACTGAAGCCTTGTAGTGTCGGCAGCGGACAACAGCAGGCGGGTAACGATTGGAGCGAAAATGGCTGTCAGCGAGGACGAAGCCCAGGTCCTGGACCAATGGAGCAACCGGCTGGCCCAGGCCCTGCAGATCCTGGACCTGGACGTCGACCACGAACTGATGCTGGAACTGGCGAGGAGGTCGGCTGATTCGGTGATCCACGCGGCGGCCCCGGTGACCACGTTCCTGGTGGGCTACGCGGCCGGCCTGGAGGCCGGCACGGGCAGCGCCGGCACCCGGGAGAACGCCGCTGCCGCGGTGGCAAAGGCCGCGGACACGGCCCTGCAGCTGTGCGACGACGGGCACGAGGGCGGCCCCGCAAGCAAGGGCTGGGCGGACACGGCCCAGTAGCTGCCCCAGCAGCAGTAGCTGTCCGTGAGGCATCCCCCACAGTAGTTATCCCGTAGCCGTCGGCTCTTCCTCCAGTACCGGGACGGGCTCGAGCCGCACGATGACCGCCTTGGACGCGGGCGTCTGGCTTCCCTCCGCCACGCTCTCCAGCGGCACCAGGACATTGGCCTCCGGGTAGTAGGCGGCGGCGCATCCGCGGGCGGAGGGATAGGACACCACCCGGTAGTTCCGCAGCACCCGCTCCACGTTGTCCTCGTACACGCCGCGGATATCCACGTGCTGTCCGTCTTCGAGCCCGAGTTCAGCCAGATCAGCCGGGTTCACGAACACCACCTCGCGGCCCTTCTTGATGCCGCGGTACCGGTCGTTGTGCCCGTAGATGGTGGTGTTGAACTGGTCGTGCGAGCGCATGCTCTGCAGGATCAGCGTCCCGGCCGGCCGCTGCACGTACTCAAGCTCGTTCACCGTCAGGATCGCTTTGCCGGTGGGGGTATTGAACGTGCGGGAGTCGCGGGGCCCGTTGGGCAGGACGAAGCCGCCCTCCTGCCGGATCTTCCGGTTGTAGTCCTCGCAGCCAACCACCACATGGGAGATGTGCTCGCGGATGAGGTCGTAGTTCTTTTCGAATCCGGCCCAGTCCGCCGTGATCCGGTCACCCAATACCCGCTGCGCCATCCGGCTGACGATCGCCACCTCGGAAAGCAGGCCCGGCGCCACCGGTTCAACGGTTCCATGAGAAGGGTGGACGGCGCAGACGGTGTCCTCCACCGAGACGAATTGAGGCCCGGACTCCTGCCGGTCAATCTCCGTCCGGCCCAGGGTGGGCAGGATCAGGGCCTCGGCGCCGGTCACGGTGTGGGAGTGATTGAGCTTGGTGGAAATCTGTACGGAGAGCTCGGTGTTCGCCATTGCCGCTTCGGCAGCCTGCGTGTCCGACATGGCGCCCACGAAGTTGCCGCCCATGGCGATGAAAACCTTGATCCCGCCGTCGCGCATCTGCCGGATGGTTTCCACCGCATCGGCGCCATGTGTCCGGGGCGGTTCGAAGCTGAACTCCTTGCCCAGCGCGTCCAGGAACGCGGGCGGCATCTGCTCCCAGATGCCCATGGTGCGGTCGCCCTGGACGTTGCTGTGGCCACGGATCGGCGAGGCACCGGCGCCGGGCTTGCCGATGTTGCCGCGAAGCAGCAGCAGGTTGATCATCTCCTTGATGGTGGCCACGGCCTTCTTGTGCTGCGTGATCCCCATGGCCCAGGTGATGATCACCTTGTCCGCCTTCAGGTAGCGGCTTGCGAGTTCGTCAATCTCCTCCGGGCGCAGCCCGGTGGCCTCTAGGACGGTGGCTTCGTCCAGCGTGGCAAGGTGCGCCTTCAATTCCTCCAGCCCCTCGCAGTGCTCTTCGAGGAACTGATGGTCCAGCACGGTTCCCGGGTTGGCAGCCTCTGCCTCCAGGACCCGCTTAGACACGGCCTGCAGCAGCGCCATGTCCCCGCCGATCCGGATTTGCAGGAACTGGTCCGCCAGGTCCGTGCCGTGCCCGATGATGCCCTTGACCTTCTGCGGGTTCTTGTAGCGCATCAGGCCGGCCTCGGGCAGCGGGTTGATGGCAACAATCTTGGCACCGGCTTCCTTGGCATCCTCCAGGGCGGTTAGCATCCGCGGATGGTTCGTGCCCGGGTTCTGGCCCATGATGATAATCAGGTCCGCCTTGGCAAAGTCATCATAGGAAACGGTGGCCTTGCCCACGCCGATCGTCTGGCCCATGGCCCAGCCTGAGGACTCGTGGCACATGTTGGAGCAGTCCGGAAGGTTGTTGGTGCCGTAGCCACGGATGAACAACTGGAACAGGAATGCGGCCTCGTTGGAGGTCCGGCCGCTGGTGTAGAACGCTGCCTGGTCCGGGCTGGGGAGCGAGTTCAGCTTGTCCGCGATGATGCCGAAGGCCTCGTCCCAGCTGACTGGCCGGTAGTGGTCTTCGCCGGCGGGCTTGTACACCGGCTCCGTCAGGCGCCCCTGCATGCCTAGCCAGTACTCGGAGCGCTCCCGCAGTTCGCTGACCGCATGTTCAGCCCAGAACTCCGAGCCGACCACCATGGGGGTGGCCTCCCAGGTGACCGCCTTGGCACCGTTCTCGCAGAACTCGAAGGTCTTGCGGTGGCCAGGGTCCGGCCAGGCGCAGCTCATGCAGTCGAACCCGTCCTTCTGGTTCAGCGCCAGCAGCGTCTTCCGGGACCGTTCCAGGCCCATATGCTTCAGCGCCGGCTGCATCGAGTGGTAGACGCCCGGCACGCCGGCTGCCCACGTCTTGGGATGTCCGCTGACCTCAATCTCGGATTCGTCGGCCTCTTCGACTTCAGGATTCTTTCGCGTCACAGCTGGTTCTCCTCGGGTTCCTCCAGCCCGATCAGGTGCCGGCACACCGGCGGATCGGTCACTTTCCACACTTGTTCAGGGCGCCTGGTAAGTCAAGGAGATGGCCTCCCCTGCCGTCCCCGCACCACCGCCGCGTGCGCCGGCGGCTGCCATGCGGACGACGGCGGCAAGCGGCTGGCGTAGGCTGGTTACCTCGGCTGAAGCAAGCGGCCGCAGGATCCAGCGTGCGGAGCCAGCCCTTCAGATGTCCGACGACCGAGCCCTTGCCGCCCTCGCGGCGTCCTCTTTCTCCTTGCCCAGCCTCCGCAACGGCCAGTTGGCCGGCATGTCCGCCCTTTTGGACGGCCGCGACGTCCTGGCCGTCATGCCCACTGGCTACGGCAAGTCCGCCATCTACCAGGTCGCGGCGCAGCACCTGCACAACACCACCGGACGGCCGGCCGTCGTGGTCTCCCCGCTCATCGCCCTGCAGGAGGACCAGCTGGACGGGCTGGCCGGCGACCTCGGTGAGGGCACCGCCGTCGCCATTAACTCCTCCCACAGCGATTCGGAGGTGGAGGCCGCGTGGCAGGCGGCCGAGGCCGGCAAGGCAACCTTCCTGTTCCTCGCCCCCGAACAGCTCGCCAAGCAGGAAACCGTGGACCGCATAGCGGCCCTGGACATTTCCCTGTTCGTGGTGGACGAGGCCCACTGCGTCTCCTCCTGGGGCCATGACTTCCGTCCCGACTACCTCAGCCTGGGCAATGTCCGCGAACGGCTCGGCAATCCTCCGGCCGCCGCCCTCACCGCCACGGCCTCGCCCCCGGTCCGCGACGAGATTGTGGAGCGGCTGGGGATGAAGGACCAGCTGGTGCTGGTGCGCGGCTTTGACCGGCCCAACATCAGCCTGGACGTTGTCCGTCACCAGGAGGACAAAGGCAAACGTAAGGCCCTGCTGGAGCAGGTGGCCGCAATGGGGCGCAACGGACAGGGCCTGCTCTACGCGGCCACCCGGAAGGACACCGAGAAGTACGCGGCAAAACTCTGCGAGGAGGGGCTGCGCGCAGAGGCCTACCATGCCGGCCGTTCCGCCGGGGACCGGGAGCACATCCACGAACAGTTCCTGGACAACCAGCTGGACGTGGTAGTTGCCACCACCGCTTTCGGCATGGGCATCGACAAGCCCAACGTCCGGTTCGTGGTCCACGCGGACATCCCCGAGTCGCTTGATGCCTACTACCAGGAGATCGGCCGCGCGGGACGCGACGGGGAACCGGCAACCGCCGTCCTGCATTACCGCTCGGAGGACCTTGGCCTTCGGAAGTTCTTTGCAACCCATTCCCCCGACCCCGACTCGCTCCTCGCCGTGCTGAAGGTCCTCAAGTCAGCCGCCTCACCGGCCCCCAAGTCGTCCCTGGCGGAGCTCACGGGGTTTCCGGCCCGGCGCATCACTTCACTGGTGAACCAGCTGGAGGAAACCAGTGCCGTCACCTCCGGCAAACGCGGCGTCCGCCTGGCCTCCAAGGCGAAGCTGTCCAGCCTGGTGCGGGACGCCGTCGAACTCGCCGAAGCCCGGCAGCGCGTGGACCAGTCCAGGCTCACCATGATGCGCGCCTACGCCGAAACGGACAGCTGCCGGCGCCAGTTCCTGCTGGGCTACTTTGGCGAGGACCTGCCCGAGCCCTGCGGCAACTGCGATGCCTGCACCGCTAATGAGGCGAAACAACCTGCCCTCCATGCGGCCGACGACGATGGTGGCGGCGTGGGCGGGGAGGCGGCGGAACAGTTCCCGCTCCAGTCAGCCGTGGTCCATAAAGAGTGGGGCCCTGGGCTGGTGATGCGGCACGAGGACGACGTGATCACGGTGCTGTTTGAGCAGGAGGGATACAAGACCCTTTCGCGGACCGCCGTCGTGGAACACGAACTCCTCAAGCCTGCATAGGTGGGTACTCTGGAAGGAGACTCCAACGAAAGGCCCGCCGCGTGGAAGTATCTCCCTTTGTCTGGACCCTGACCGTCATCGGAATCGTTGGCCTGCTGGCCTTCGACTTCTTCTTCCATGTGCGTAAGGCCCACACGCCATCGCTCAAGGAATCATCCATCTGGTCGGCCCTGTATGTGGGCATTGCCCTGCTCTTCGGGCTCGGGGTGCTGGTGTTCGGCGGAACCACCATGGGTGCCGAATATTTCGCCGGATACATCACGGAGAAGGCGCTGTCCGTAGACAACCTGTTCGTGTTCCTCATCATCATGGCCAGCTTCCGGGTGCCCCGGGCTGACCAGCAGAAGGTGCTGCTGTTCGGCATCGTCTTTTCGCTCATCGCCCGCACCGGCTTCATCTTCCTAGGCGCCGCGCTGATCAACAGCTTCGCGTGGGTGTTCTACATCTTCGGGCTGATCCTCCTGATCACCGCGGGCAACCTGCTCAAGCCGGACAGCCACGACGACGACTCCGAGGGCCTGGTGGTCCGGCTCGCCAAGAAGTACCTTCCGGCGTCGGCACACTTTGACGGCGACAAGCTCTTCACTGTGGAGAACGGCAAGCGCGTCCTTACCCCGATGCTCCTGGTGATGGTGGCCATCGGCGGCACGGACATCCTCTTCGCCCTGGACTCCATCCCGGCCATCTTCGGCCTCACCCAGAACGTGTTCATCGTGTTCACGGCCACGGCGTTTTCACTGATGGGCCTGCGGCAGCTGTTCTTCCTGATCGACGGCCTGCTGGACCGGCTGATCTTCCTGTCCTACGGCCTGGCCGCCATCCTGGGCTTCATCGGCGTGAAGCTCATTCTGCACGCCCTGCACGAGAACACCCTGCCGTTCATCAATGACGGCCAGCACGTCAACGTGGTGGAAGTCAGCACCGGCGTTTCCCTCAGCGTGATCCTCGGCGTCCTGCTGGTTACGGTTCTGGCGTCCATATTCAGCCCCAAGGGCAAGGCCAAGAACGCCGTCTCCGGGGCCCGCCGGCATGCGATTGAGTATCTGGACCTCAACTACGAAACGGACATGAACGAGCGGGACAAAATCTTCGCTGCCATGTGCCGCGAGGAAGAGCAGATCCGTAAGCTCCCCGAGAAGTACAAGAAGCTCATCCGGAACGAAACCGAGTTCCTGGATCAGTTGCGCCAGGCCCATGCAGAGCATGACAAAGCCCAGGTGAGGGCGGCCGCGGAGAACTGACCGGTCCCGCCCGCCTGTTTGTCAGTGCCCCTTGCTACGTTTGAACCATGGCCAGGGAAACCGTCCCGCGGCCTGACGTTTCAGGCTCTGGTCTTTACAGCCCGGCTGTCGATGGGGAGGCCCCGTGTTCTTGCTTGATGCTGCAGCTGCCGGTGCGCCGCCGGACCTGGTCTTTTCCGCCAGTGACCTGGTGGCCGCCAGCACGTGTGAGTACCGCACGCTCCGGGTCCTGGACGAAAAGCTCGGCCGTTCCCCCAGGGCGGAGTTTCCGGCGGACGAGATGCAGGTCCGCGCCGGCCAACTGGGCGACCGGCACGAGCACACGGTGCTGGCCAGCCTGATCGCCAAATACGGTGAGTGGGACGCAAGCCGCGGCGGTGGTGTCTATTGCCTCGAACGCGGCCGGAATCTGCGCGGTGAGCTCCAGGCCAAGCATGCGGAAACCGAACTCGCCCTCCGGTCCGGGGCGAACGTGGTTTTCCAGGCAACCTTCTTTGACGGGGAGTTCCTGGGCTACGCGGACTTCCTGGTCAACGAAGCCGCTGGAACGGGAGAACCTGGCCGCTACGAGGTCTGGGACACAAAGCTCGCCCGCCACGCGAAGGTGGGCGCGCTGCTGCAGCTGGCAGCCTACGGCGACCAGCTGCTGGGGATGGGGCTCGAGCCCTCGCCGGCGGTGACCCTGGTCCTGGGCACCCGCGTGGGCGAGGACTGGCTCCGCAGCAGCCACTCGCTTCCGGACCTGTTGCCGGTGTTCCGTGAACGACGCCGGCGCTTCCGGGAGCTGACTGCGCAGCACAGGGCTGCGGGTGCCGGCGTGCAGTGGCAGCAGCCCGGAGTGGTTCACTGCGGCCGGTGCGATTACTGCGCCGAACAGGTGCAGGTGCACCGGGACCTGCTGATGGTGGCGGGAATGTCCGTCGTCCAGCGGAGGAAACTCCACGAACAAAACATCACCACCATCGACCAGCTCGCCGCCATGCCCGCCGAAGACGCCAGGAACTCCGTGGTCCGGCTGCGGGCTCAGGCGAGGATGCAGCTGGGCCTGGACGCCGTGGCTGGTTCCAGGACCTTCACCAAGGACGGCCAGCCGCACACAGTGTCGTTCACGGTCCTGCCGGAGAACACCATTGGGCAGCTCCCCCCGCCCAGCCCCGGCGACATCTTTTTCGACTTCGAAGGTGACCCCCTGTGGCAGGATCCGGCGACCGGCGCGTGGGGCATCGAATACCTGTTCGGAGTGGTGGAGGCACCCGTTGCCGGCGACGCCGGGGAACCGGTATTCCGTCCATTCTGGGCGCACTCCCGCGCCGAGGAGCGCCACGCCTTCCTTAACTTCCTCGAGTATGTGGAGGAGCGGCGGAGACGTTTCCCGGACATGCACGTCTACCACTATGCCGCGTACGAAAAGACGGCGCTCCGCAACCTCTCCCTGTCGCACCAGGCAGGGGAAGAGACGGTGGACAACTGGCTGCGGGAGGGGTTGCTGGTGGACCTGTACGCCAAAGTCCGGCATTCGCTGAGGATCTCGGAGCCCTCCTACTCCATCAAGAAACTCGAACCGCTCTACATGGGCAGCAACCTGCGTTCCGGCGACGTTAAGGATGCCGGAGCATCCGTGGTGGCCTACGCTGCCTACTGCGCGGCCCGGGACGGCGGCCACCACGGCGAAGCAGACAAGGTGCTGGCTTCCATCTCGGACTACAACCAGTACGACTGCCTCTCCACCCTTCGCCTCCGGGACTGGCTGCTGGAGGTAGGGGCACTCGCCGGCGGCGCGGCTGCCGCAGAACCCTTGGCAGATGAAGCTGCCGCCGGGGGTCCTGCAGGGTCCATGCCGGCAGATCGTCCTGAGCGTCCTGAGCGCCCCGCACCCGCAGAGGAAACTCCGGAGGAAACCAGGCTGCGCGAATACCTGGCGGACCTTCCGGACAACCGGCCCTGGACAGATGACGAACGCGCCATCGCCCTGGTGGCCGCTGCCACCGGCTACCACCGGCGCGAGCGCAAGCAATTCTGGTGGCAGCACTTTGACCGGGTGGAGGCACCTGTCGACAACTGGTCGGACCAGCGGAACGTCTTCCTGGTGTCCTCGGCCGAGGTCGCGTCGGACTGGGCCCTGGTTAAGCCCCGCGAACGCATGCGCACCCGGGTCCTTCGGCTCCGCGGGACCATGACCGAGGGCTCCGATTTCCGCGCGGAATCCACGTGGTGCCGGCTCTACGACGCTCCGCCCCCGGACGGCATGACTGCCCCTGACGCTGCACCCGGCACCCGGGCCTTCTCCTTCGGGACCAGGATCAGCGAAGTGGCGCCGGCGCCTGACAACCCTGAGCACACGATCATCACCATTGCCGAGCGTGAGTCAGGCAAGGTTGCCGCGTACCCGCACCTGCCGGTAGCACTGACGGAGGACCAGCCTCTCGGCACCGCCAGCATCGAAACTGCCATCGCCGGGATCGCCCGAATTGTGGGTTCAACTCTGCCGTCCCTGCCCAACCAGCCTGGGCTGGATATCCTCCGCAAACAGCCGCCACGGTTCAGCACCCTGCCGGGCCCTGCGGAGGTCCTGCATGGCGACGGGGGTGCGGCCGATTATGCAACCGCCATCACCGCCTCGCTCCGGGACCTGGACGGCTCGTACCTGGCGGTGCAGGGCCCTCCCGGAACCGGGAAGACGTTCGTGGCCGCCCACGTCATCGGCCGGCTGGTGGCCGAGGGCTGGAAGATCGGCGTGGTGGGCCAGTCGCACAACGTCGTGGAGAACCTGCTTTGCTGTGCCATCGCCACCGGCGGGGTTGATCCCGCGGTCGTGGCCAAGAAGCTGAACGCCCCGCACGACGTCCCCTGGAGCCTGGCCGGAGACGGTGATGTTGCGCAACTTCTGGAGTCCCCCGGTGGTTGCCTGGTGGGGGGAACGGCATGGACCATGACCGGGAAGGAGGTTCCGGCAGGCTCACTGGACCTGCTGGTGATCGACGAGGCGGGACAGTTCTGCCTGGCCAACACCTTGGCGGTGTCCCGCGCAGCCAAGCGCCTGCTCCTGCTGGGCGATCCGCAGCAGCTTCCCCAGGTCAGTCAGGGTGCGCACCCCGAACCGGTGGACGAGTCGGCCCTCGGCTGGCTGGCCGCCGGGCACTCCACCCTGCCCCCGAGGCTCGGTTACTTCCTCGCGGACAGCTGGCGGATGCATCCCGGGCTTTGCCGCGCCGTCTCCCGGCTCAGCTACGAGGGGAGGCTGCAGTCCGCGCCCGCCGCATCCCTGCGCAGCCTCGAAGACCTGCCGCCCGGCGTCGAAACGGTCTTCGTTGAGCACAGCGGCAACACCACAGCTTCCAGGGAGGAGGCCGCTGAGGTAGTCCGCCAGGCTCGGAGGCACCTCGGACTGAAATGGAAGCCGGGAGCGGACAGCGGATCCCGGCCGCTGGACCAGCAGGATCTCCTGGTGGTGGCTGCCTACAATGCCCAGGTCCACCTCATCCGGAAGACTTTGGAGGAGGCCGGCCTGCCGGAGGTGCGGGTGGGGACGGTGGACAAGTTCCAGGGCCAGGAGGCGCCCGTGGTGCTCGTGTCCATGGCGTGCTCAGCGGTGGCCGAGGCGCCGCGGGGAGCCGAGTTCCTGCTGAACCGGAACCGGATCAATGTGGCTGTGTCACGGGGGCAGTGGCGGGCAGTAATTATCCGCTCCCCAGAACTCACCAGCTACATGCCGCAAAGGCCTGCTGCCCTGGAGGAACTGGGCGCGTTCATCGGGCTTAGCGCCCCGGCCGGAAGCCGCGGGGACGAAGCGTCCCGCTCGATCCGGCGGTAAGTTCAGCGGGCGCTGAAGCCCCGGTAGCTTCCCTCTGCCGGGGAAAGCGAGTCCTCCACCCGCTCCACCCGGCCGGGTGTCCCGCCGGAGTTCAGCCATTCGCGGAGCTCGTGGACTTTCCACTTTGGGCCCTCGGCAACCAGGGCGACGGAGCCGTCGTCAAGATTCCGGACTTCCCCGGTGAGGCCCAACTGTTCAGCCTTGCCCATGGTCCAGTAGCGGAAGCCCACGCCCTGCACCATACCGTAGACCCGTGCATCCAACCGCACCTGGTCAGCTGAGCCGCTGGCCGGAGACGATTCTGCGTGGCGTGCCATCGGTGGACCTCCTTTGGCCCAGCCGCTCCCCCAACTGGGCCGCAGTTATTGCACTGAAAACGCGGTTTCGCGGCGTTAACTGCGAGCCAGTTGGAGAAAGCGGAGGCGCCTAGTTGATGGTGATGTCCCGGGTGCTGTGGTTGTAGCGGATCGTCACCGTGCCGCCGGCATGGTGCAGCTCGTGGTTGGGCCCGTCGAAGGTGCCGAACGCGCCGTAGTTTTCATCCCAGGAACGGTTCAGGGCGATCTTGAACGTGTAGTGCCCGGCGGGCAGGTCGGCGCTCTTCTTCCAGAGCTGGTCCAGGAAGTCGAACTCCATCTGGGCTTCGTCGTACTGCGGCGCCCAGTTCTCGGGAGCACCCAGAATCGTGTTGAAGTCGCCGGCCACAGCCACAGCTTCAGGCTGCGGGTGCTTCTCAACGTCCGGGCCCTCGAAGGATTCGGCAGCAACCGGTGCGGCAGCTTCCTCAGCCTTGGCAGGCGCCTTGCCCTTGCGGACAGCCTTCACAACGGGCTCGACGGCGTCCTCGAGTGCCTTGGCTGCCTTGCCCACCGCGGAGGCAGCCTTCTTGGCGGGAGTCTTCTTGGCGCTCTTCTTGGCTTCCGTCTTCTCAGCCGGCTGCGCAGGGGCGGGGGCGGCGGTGGTCTTGCGGACGAAGCCTTCGGGAGCGGTGGGAACCTGCACGTCGGCAGGGACGGGAGCGCCGGCGTCGAGGGCGGTGGCAAAGGACACTGCATCCGGGAAGGCAACCGTGGCGCGCATGCCTTCCTCGGTGATGGTCCAGCCGGAGCGGCCCTTGACCAGCCAGCCGGCCTTGACCAGTTTGGCGCTGGCAGAGGTCAGCGTCTTGTGGCCGCGGGGAATGCCGCCGCTGAGGAGCTCGGCCTCATGCTCGTTGAACGGCACACGGGCCGTTGCCTCCGCAAGGACCTGGCCGGCGTTCAGTGTTTCGCCGGACCACACACCTTCGGTCAGGACATCCAGGACGGTCTTGAGTCGGAGGAAGGTGTTTTCTGCGGTGGACTTAGCCATGATTCCCCTTTATAAAAAGCGATCGGTCTTAGGCATCTTGCCAATTGCCGGTTAGATCGCGCGACTTGAAATGGTTAACACTGCGTGTCGTGACCGACTATTAAGCGGACATCCCAACAATTGAGGCTGCAGTCTCGGGAAAACGGGCTGACTGCACAACCCGTGAGCGCTGACATGGGCGCCGCTCTGCACTTCCCGGACACGCCTGCGGCACCCAGTTTAGCGGCATGACGGGGCGGTTGTTGTCTGGGACGCGTTGCCGGATGGGCAAGTGCCCCGGACCTGAGGCCTTAGGGAGATCGCGGCAGGACTTCGCTAAGGGTGCGGCACTTCCCTGCCGTTCAGTTCGTCCAGCAGTTCGGCCTTGCGCTCCTCGGAAGCGAAGGATGAATGGATGGAGTTGGCTGCCAGCCTGGCCTTGTCGAAATCCGAGAGTTCGAACACCGCGCCAAGCTGGGCAAAGTTGTCATCCACGTAGCCCCCGAAGTACGCCGGGTCATCGGAGTTGACGGACACATTCAGGCCCGCCGCCAGCATCGCAGGCAGGGGATGGTCCGCCAGGGTGTCCACCGCGCGCAGCCGTACGTTGGAGAGCGGGCAGACGGTGAGCGGGATCCGCGCATCCACCAACCGCTCCACCAGGTCCGGATCTTCCATGCAGCGGATGCCGTGGTCGATGCGCTCCACCCCAAGGATGTCCAGGGCTTCGACAATGTACGACGCCGGCCCCTCCTCGCCCGCGTGCGCCGTCAGCCGGAGCCCCGCTTCCCGCGCTCTGTCATAAAGCCGCTCGAACTTCGACGGCGGATTGCCCACCTCAGCTGAATCCAGGCCAACCGCGGCGATCGGCGCGTCCATGGCCAGCAGGCCGTCCAGCACCTCAAGTGCAGACTCCTCCGGCAGATCCCGAAGGAAGGCGGCGATCAGCAGGGTGGAGATCCCGAAGTCCTCGTGTGAGGTGGCGAGCACCGAGGCCACGCCGTTGACGCACGTTTCCAGCGAGATGCCGCGCGAGAGGTGTGCCTGGGGGTCCATCATTATTTCTGCGTGCCGCACCCCCGCAACTGCCGCCCGTTCCAGATAGGCGCGGGTCATGTCGGCGAAGTCCTGCTCCGTCTGCAGCACGGCCATGTTCGCGTAGTACAGGTCGAGAAAGGACTGCAGGTCGGTGAACTCGTACCTTTCCCGCAGCTCATCGAGCCCTGCATAGGGCAACTTGATGCCGTTCCGCTCCGCGAGGGCAAAGATCAGCTCGGGCTGAAGGGTTCCCTCAATGTGCAGGTGCAGCTCCGCCACAGGGAGTGGTAAGGCCAGCACTTCCACACGAGCTGCGTCCGGTTCTGTTTCAGGCTCGGCAGTGCCGCCCGCAAAGTTTTCCATCGGGTCAGGATAATGCCCTGCAGCGCAATCACCACTAGAGTCGAGCCAATGCAGAACGCCAAGCACGCTGATGACCTGCAGTACCCGGCTTTCCCATCGGGAAGCGACGGATTCGTACGGGTCCGGGGTGCCCGTGAAAACAATCTCCGCAACGTGAATGTGGATGTCCCCCGTGACTCAATCGTCGCATTCACCGGCGTCTCAGGATCAGGCAAGTCGTCCCTGGCGTTCGGCACCATCTATGCAGAAGCTCAGCGACGGTACTTCGAATCAGTGGCACCCTACGCCCGCCGCCTCATCCAGCAGGGCCACAATCCCAAAGTGGAATTGATCAGCGGGCTGCCGCCCGCCGTCGCCCTTCAACAACGCAGGGGCGCTCCCAGCAGCCGCTCCACGGTGGGGACTGTCACCACGCTGTCCAACTCCCTGCGCATGCTTTTTTCCCGCGCCGGAACCTACCCCGCTGGCAGCAGTCAGCTGGATTCGGACGCCTTCTCGCCCAATACTGCCGCCGGCGCCTGCCGCGACTGCCACGGCCTGGGCGCCGCCCACACAGTGACGGAATCATCGCTGGTCCCGGACCCGTCCCTGTCCATCCGGGACGGGGCCATCGCTGCCTGGCCCGGCGCGTGGCAGGGGAAGAACCTGCGGGACATCCTCACCCACCTGGGCTACGATGTCGACGTCCCGTGGCGCAAGCTGCCGAAAAAACACCGGGACTGGATCCTCTTTACGGAGGAGCATCCGGTCGTGGAGATAATCCCCCAGCGTGACCGCGTGGCCAAGCCGTACAAGGGGCGGTTCTGGAGCGCCAGGAGCTACGTCCTGCATACGCTGGCGGATTCGCAGAGCGCCTCCATGCGGGAACGCGTGCTTGCCTACATGGAATCCGGCCCCTGCCCGCGCTGCGTGGGTACCGGCCTGACGCCTGCGGCCTTGGGTGTGACCTTCGCAGGCAGGACCATTGCGGACCTCAACCGGCTGCCCATGGTGGAGCTGGCGGAAATCCTCCGTCCCACTGCCGAGCTGAACGATGCCGCGGTGGCCTCGCGGACGCAGCTTTCCGGGGAATCGAACGAGGTGGCGGTAGCCATTACCCGCGACCTGCTCCACCGCGTCAGAGTGCTGCTGGACCTGGGGCTCGGCTACCTTGCCCTGGGGCGGGCCACTCCTACCCTGTCGCCAGGCGAAATGCAGCGGCTCCGGATCGCCACTCAGCTGCGTTCGGGCCTGTTCGGTGTCATCTACGTCCTGGATGAGCCATCTGCGGGGCTTCATCCGGCCGATGCGGAGCCCCTGCTGGAGGTGCTGGAGCAATTGAAGTCGTCCGGCAACTCCGTGTTCGTCGTGGAACACAACATGGACGTGGTGCGCCGGGCCGACTGGCTGGTGGACGTGGGACCGCGCGCCGGTGAAGGCGGCGGGGAGGTGCTGTACAGCGGACCCGTTGAGGGCCTGGCCGGCATAGAAGCATCCGTCACCCGGCCGTTCCTGTTCAACAACGGCGGACGGGCCACGGGTGCCGGAACCGGCCCGGTCAGGGTGCCGAAGGAATGGCTGGAATTGAACGGCATCAGGAGGCACAACCTGCGCGGGCTGGACGCCCGTTTTCCCCTGGGTGTGCTGACCGCCGTTACGGGTGTTTCGGGCTCGGGAAAATCCACGCTTGTGGGCAAGGTCCTCGGCGAGGTGGTGGGGGCGGGCCTCCAGAACACCGTTGCTGAGCCGGAAGAAGCGGCGGACCCCCTGGCGCTCGGATCCGTGGCGGGCAACCACCGGATCGACCGGCTGGTGACCGTGGACCAGAAACCCATCGGCCGGACTCCCCGTTCCAACCTCGCAACGTACACCGGCCTCTTTGACGCCGTCCGGAAGGTCTTCGCGGCGACGGAGCAGGCCAAAGTGCGCGGTTTCGCCGCCGGAAGGTTCTCCTTCAACGTGGCGGGCGGGCGCTGCGAAACCTGTCAGGGCGAGGGCTTCGTCGCCGTCGAACTGCTCTTCCTGCCCGGCAGCTACGGTCCCTGCCCTGAGTGCGGAGGATCCCGCTACAACCCGGAAACCCTTGAGGTGGAGTACCGGGGCAGGACCATAGCCGAGGTCCTGGCGATGACCGTGGATGCCGCCGCAGGTTTCCTGGGCGATGTTCCAGCCGCAGCACGAAGCCTCAAGAGTCTGCAGGACGTCGGCCTTGGCTACCTGCGGCTCGGGCAGCCGGCTACGGAACTTTCAGGCGGGGAGGCGCAGCGCATCAAGCTTGCTACCGAGCTGCAACGCGCACAACGGGGCCACACCCTCTACCTGCTTGATGAGCCCACCACCGGGCTGCACCCAGCAGATGTAAAGCTGCTGATGACGCAGCTTCATGGCCTGGTGGACGCCGGAAATTCCGTGGTGGTTGTTGAGCATGAGATGGCCGTGGTGGCGGGCGCGGACTGGGTCATCGATCTCGGCCCCTCCGGAGGGGAGAAAGGCGGCCGGATCATGGCAACCGGTACACCTGCCGCCGTCGCCGCCTCCCGCACGAGCCGCACCGCCCCCTATCTGTCGGCTGCCCTCCGAGGGGATCACCAGCGAATACCCAGACAGATCTCGATTTGATAACGACGCCGTGATGATCTAGCGTGAAACCCATGCCCGCTGCTGGCGGGCACTGCATGCCCGGTGCTGCCTCCACCACAACTGCCCAGCAGGCAGCCACCGAAATTGACCTCTATTCGTCAGGGGCGGGCAGTGGCGCGATGATCTCCGGGGACGGAACCAGCGCGGGTGGCCCTCAGGAGCATCTCCATCATGAACAACACCAAATTCCGTACTGCCGCGCGCCGCGGAGTCACAGTAGCTGCCATCTCCGCGGCGGGCCTGGCCCTCTCCGCCACGGCAGCGAGCGCAACCACCAGCACCTCCACGTGGGACGCCCTTGCGCAGTGTGAGAGCGGCGGCAACTGGGCAATCAACACCGGCAACGGCTACTCCGGCGGCCTGCAGTTCAGCCCCAGCACCTGGGCTGCCTATGGTGGCACCGGTTCGGCCGCTGATGCCAGCCGCGAGCAGCAGATTGCCGTGGCCGAGCAGGTCCAGGCTGCACAGGGATGGGGCGCGTGGCCGTCCTGTTCCGCACAGTTGGGCCTGAGCGGAGGCGCTACCGGAGCCGCACAGACCGCACCCGTCCAGAGCGTTCCAGTCCAGGCTGCACCGGTCCAGGCTGCACCGGTCCAGGCTGCACCAATCCAGGCCGCCACGCCGGTCACCCAGGCGCCTGCTGCGAAGCACGCCACTGGGGTTGCCTTGAGTGGCGAGACTTACACCCTGCAGGCTGGCGACACCTTGAGCATCGTTGCCGAGAAGCTGGGCATCCAGGGAGGCTGGCAGCACCTTGCTGACGCCAACCTGGACACCATCTCCGATCCGAACCTGGTGTTCGAGGGACAGATCCTCCAGCTTCCCGCCTGGTAACGCGGACACAGATGCCCTTCGGGGCCCACGACAGGTCGGGATAGACAAATTCCGTTGACCACAAACGACGCCGGCACACCCCGAGAAGGGGCGTGCCGGCGTCGTTCTTCAATTACTGCGGCATAGCGGAAGACTGCATGCTGTGCCCGCTGCGGGCAGTGCAGCTAGCTGGCGACGGGGATCTCCCGCACGATCCGAACCCGCCAGGCGGAGTCGTCACTGGTATCCAGCAGGGCGACAGTGCCGTGGGTCAGGTTCAGTGCGACCCGCTTGACGGCGAGCAGCTCCAGGTAAAGGTGCTCGTTCATCCGGGCGGGCGTGTCGATCATGTACTTCACGGCGTCCCGGACCTTGCGGTAGTTGGCACTGCGTTCGCGGTGCATGTGCAGTTCCAGGGCTGAGCGCTGCTTCAGCCGCGGCTCGTGGCGGTTCAACCATGTAACGGAGGCATGCACTGCCACCACCAGGGTGAGCGAAACGCCGTAGATCCACCAGCCGCTGGAGAGCAGGAACAGCGGCAGGTTGCCGATCGCCACGAGCGCGATCACCACGCGGAGGGCCACAATGCGGCGCATCGTCCGGGCGACGGCGGCCATGCCGTCGCGGAACCGGTGCTGCTCCTTGCGGGCGGCGGCGGGATCGATGGTGAACTCATCAAGGACCAGGATGCCCTTTGCTTCCGGACTCAGCATCTGCCCGTAACGGGGCGTGAACGCGGGGGCGGTTCCGGTGGTTTTTTCAGGTGTAGATGTCATGAGAGGGCTTCCAAAACGCGGGGGTGGTTGCGGTGATCTTAGTGGGTCAAGGCCATCGGCGTATGCATGAGTCCACTATGTGAACAACAGCGCCCGTCCGGTGGCGGTCCGGGCAAGTGGTCTGCGGCACTGCAATTGGCACATCCGCCAGGTGCCGTCAGACTGAATGGATGCAAACTTTCCTGCCGTACCCTGATTTCCGGCAAAGCGCCGCCGCCCTGGACACTGCCAGGCTGGGCAAGCAGCGGGTAGAGGCGCTGCAGACGCTGCGCGCCCTGGTGATCCCCGGCTATGGATGGCAGACCCACCCGGCGATACGCATGTGGATGGGCTACGTGCCGGCCCTCACCATGTACGGGCTGGCGATGGTTGATGAATGGACCAAGCGGGGACACCCGGACAACACGCGCGCCAACATCATGGAGTTTGCGCCGCAAGCCGCCCACCCCGATTATGCGGCGAAGATTCCCATGCCGCCCTGGCTGGGAGATCCTGAATTCCACCTGAGCCACCGCTCCAAGCTGCTCCGCAAGGAACCCAAGTTCTATGGTTCTGTTTTCCCGGACGCAGTGCCGGACATGGACTACGTCTGGCCCGAGCCCAGGCACGAGTTCCTCCCGCAGGAACCTGAGGGTGACATTCTGTGGATCCTGCGTTCCCCGCACGGCGACATCGACCCGCAGACACTGGACACCGTGGCACTGCCGCCTGTGAGCAGCAGCACTGCTGCTTCCCTCACCGGCGGCGACGACGACTACTCCCCCGTTTACCTTGAGGACAGCTCACGCCGCCCGTCCAGGCAGCCGCGAAAGGCGCCGCCCAAGCAGCAGGTGAAGAAGCCAACCCGCAAGCGCCTGGCCCAGGAGGAAGCCTTCTCCACACTTCCGGGCAAGACGCCCGTGGCCGTTCCGTTCGAGCATGGAGAGAAGTTTGTGGTGGGACAGGTGGTCGGCCGGCCCATCACGTTGGCGGATGGCAGGTTCGGCCGGAACTTCACTGTCACGGAAATCATCGACCGGTCTGCGTTTGCCTATCCGGCCCTCCTGCAGGACCCGCGGGTATTCTTCCCGGTCGAGGCCCCGTAAACCGCACTGCTCGTGTGATCGCATACAGTATTGCCCACGTGCGAGCGACGCACGCCATAAGCATGGGGGCAAATTATGGGGGCAGGAAAAGGCGCTGCTGAGCAGGCGCGGATGGCGGCAGAACGGGCAGCAAAACTCCGCCGTCAACTGGAGCACGCGGAAAGGGCCGAACGTGCCTGGGCAGCAGGCGCTGCCGGTGAAGCCCGCGTTGCCGCCATCCTTGACTCGCTTCAATCCAAAGGCTGGATGAGCCTGCACGATGTTCACTGGCCCGGCCGGCCGAAAGCTAACCTGGACCACGTCCTGGTGGGGCCGGGCGGAATCATGGTGGTCGACGCCAAAAATTGGTCGGGCAACGTCCACCTCCGCAACGGTGTCCTCCGGCAGAACGGATACTCCCGGGAACGGGAAGCCGCCGGGGTGTTGGAGCAGGCCGCGGCAGTCGCTGCCCTTCTTGAACCACAACACCGCCGCTTGGTCCAGTCATGGCTCTGCATGGTTGGCCAGCCGGACCTGCAGGGGCTTACTGTAGGCGGTGCCCGCGTCCAGGGCATCAACACACTTTCCGAAGCGGTTCAGGCTCTCCCAGCAGTCCTCGACCCAGGAACGGTGGGCACCATCCATCAGTACCTCGCTAACCTTCTCGGGGGGACGTCCAGCCCTCTCCTAACCAGCGCGAAAATAGCGGCGGCGCCACCCGATTTCCTTCATGCTTCAGGCCCTGCCGCATCTTTGGCCCGGTGGCGTACTGCACGCCATCCTGCAGACGATCCACGGACCATCCGTCCTCCGGCTCCACTCCCGGCGAACCGGTCCCGCAAGAAAAAACCCGGATGCTTCGCGGTGCTCTTCCGGCTGGCACTGATCATTTTTGCCATGGGCATCTTTCTAAATGTCCTCTCCGGGCTCAAACCAGACGCGCCGGTGGTACCGATTCCGACACCGCCGGTGGTGACCACGGCGCCCGGCCCCTGAGCTCGTTACGGTGAGAACGTCTGGGTGAGAACCTGCGGTTACGGCCAAAGCCAGCGGGAATGGCAGACTGGCAGCCATGACCATCCTCTTGGCCGGGTGCGGCGATCTCGGGACCGAAGCCGGGCTGCGGTTCAACGCGCTGGGCCACCGCGTGGTGGGCTGGCGCCGGTCACCTGCGAAACTGCCGGCAGCCATCGAAGGCGTGGCGGCGGACCTGAGCTCACCTAACCTGCCGCCGGTGCCCGCCGACACCACCGCCGTCGTCATAGCCGTAGCTGCCGATTCGCCGTCGGAGGAGGCCTACCGCTCGGCTTATGTGAACGGCCTGACCCATGTTCTCGATGCGTTGGCGCACGACGGCGTCGTGCCCCAGCGGGTGCTCTTCATCTCTTCCACGGCTGTGTACGGGGATGCAGGGGGCGGTTGGGTGGACGAACACACCCCGCCAGCCCCCGGCGGATTTTCCGGGCGGATCCTGGTGGAGGCCGAACAACTCCTTCAGGCCCGGTTCAGTGGAACGGCCACCACGGCGGCATCCCTGCGGCTGGGCGGCATTTACGGGCCCGGCAGGACCCGACTGATAGACCAGGTACGCGGAGGCAGCGCCATCGTCCCTGAAGACCTCCGGTACACCAACCGCATTCACCGTGACGACGCAGCCGCCGCCATTGTCCATCTGGCCGGCATGCCGTCAACACCGGCTCCGACCTACATTGGCGTGGACAACGACCCCGCCGATTTCGGCACGGTGCTGCGTTTCCTTGCTGCTGAGATGGGCCTCCCCGAGCCCCCAGTGGGGGATGCCGGTCCAGCCCGGGGCGGCAACAAGCGCTGCCGAAACCAGCTTCTGCTCGGCACCGGATTCGAGTTCGCGTTCCCCTCTTTTCGGGAGGGGTACCGGGACATCCTGGCCGGAAACGGAGTACGGCATCCCTAGGAGTCGGTATTCCGGCGTCAGCGTTTAGGCTGGCCGTGTGGACCTCCACTCCCCCGGGGAAGGCATAGATCATGGATTTTCGCCACATCATTGAAACGGTCGGAGAATTTGTGGACTTTGCGGGGGTCGCCGTCATGGTCATCGGCGCCCTCATCTCCATTCCCCTGGCCCTTCGCGGATACCAGCCACGCAAGCCTCCCGCCGGCGCGGAAAAGCTGACCCTCTACCGCTCCTACCGGCAGTTGCTCGGCAGGTCGATACTCCTGGGTCTTGAATTGCTGGTCGCCGCCGACATCATCCGCACCGTGGCCGTCACGCCGACGTTCGAAAGCGTCGGCGTTCTGGCCATCATCGTGCTTATCCGGACGTTCCTCAGCTTTTCCCTCGAGCTTGAAATCACCGGGCGCTGGCCGTGGCAGAAGGAAACTCCCCAGTCCCCGCCTGCCAGGGCGGCAGCCGAGTAAATGGGTTCACGAGCGGTGCCCGAATGTCAGACCCCCTGGCAGACGGCATGTATGAAAGTCATTGGAGATCAGCTCGGCAGGTTTGGCGCCTCAGCCACTTTGCTGGCGCGGGCTCGGAATGCTACCCTGCAATTAGGCTGCACACGTGAAGGCCTTACACGGAGATAAGCGCCCGCAGGCGGCAGCCATCTGGCCCCGTCCGCCTGAACTGCCGGCGCCCGCCTTGTTCGACCAACGCTGGACCGACGCCATCTTCCTGCACTGGCGCATCGCGGAAAGCGTAGCGGCGCGTTTCATGCCGCGCGGAGTGCAGCCGGACGTCTTCGACGGCAGTTCGTGGGTGGGGCTCATCGGTTTCCGCATGAAGAATGCCGGAATTGGGCGCGGCCCAGGTATCCCTTACCTAGGAAGCTTCAATGAGGTCAACGTGCGCCTCTACTCACGCGAACCCGACGCCACCAGGGGCGTGGTCTTCCTAAGCCTAGACGCGGACCGGCTGCCCGTCGTCCTGGCCGCCAGGGCAGCGGAAGTTCCATACGTGTGGTCGCGAATCGACTATTCCCAGCCCAGGCCGGACTCGGCAGAGGATCAAGCCATTGGCTACTCGGTCAGGCGTTTCAGGCGAGGAGCAAGGAGCAGCTTCGCCGTCACACCCCAGTTGGATGTCACCGTCAATGACCCACTATCGGTCTTCCTCACGGCACGGTTTGGAATGCACGGGACACTCAGGGGACGGAGCATCTACATTCCAAACACCCATCAACCGTGGCCGCTGCGGTCCGCCAAGCTCCACCATCTGGAGGATGAACTGGTGGCGTCCGCCGGGATCAGCGCCAGCGGGCCGCCTGAATCGGTGCTGTACTCGCCCGGAGTGCGGACCCAGTTCGGACGGCCAAGACTGGTCAGCAGCCTCGGCCATCCGCTGGTGACTTAGGCGTCCTGCCAGCCACGCCCTTCACTAAACCTAGCCACCAGGGTTCCCACTCCTGCTTGCAGCGAATTGGATGGGTCAAAGTAGAGGGAACCTTCCGATGCGCGGCTGTGCGTGATCAATTGCTCCGCTTCAAGCTTTGCTTCCGGCACCGTGGCGCCGATGATTCCGGTTCGCGCCGGAAGTTCGGGTGTGTGGACGATCTCCGCGTCAGTCTCGGACAGCGGAATGGTGGTGCCGGAGTTGATCTCATCATGGGGAAACTCAAACTCGGCATCGTCGGCCGCAGCGGGAATCGTGTACTCCAGGAAATAAGTCATGAGCCCACCCTTCCAGAAACCCATGAAAGCGGAAAGTTGGCGCGGAAGGCCGGTCGGCGCCACGGGCTGCGAAAAAAACGTATTCCCACGTCAACGGGCCGCTCCTATACTTGCGGGATGATGATGTCGCTCTGGTTTGGCGTCATAGCATCCAGTGCACTGGTCCTGGGTGCCATCATCGGCGTCCGGTTCGAACTTCCCAAGCGCCTTCTGGCCATGCTGCTGGCCTTTGCGGCCGGTTCCCTCATCACAGCCCTGGCTTTTGAACTTTTTGAGGACGCCTACGAACACGGCGGTATCATCCGGGCGGCGGTCGGCCTGATGGCCGGAGCAGTAGTTTTCACCGTACTTAGCGCCTTTTTGGACCGGTGGGCGCAGGCAGGCGAGCAAAAGCAGGCTAAAGCGGCGGATGACTTCCAAGGCAGCGCAAAGCTCGATACCGACGCAGCGGCCAGCGACAAACGCGCCACCACGGCATCCACCCGCGGAGCCGCCGGGCTGGCCTTGCTGGCCGCCGTCACCCTTGACGGCGTGCCTGAAAACCTTGCCCTGGGTATCTCGTTGGGCGAAGGAACAGGAGGTCTGGCACTGCTCGCTGCGATCTTCGTCTCGAACTTCCCGGAAGCCCTGGTGGGCTCGGCTTCGATGCGGAGCCAAGGACGTTCAACTGGCAGCATTGTCGGGCTGTGGCTCGGATGCGCAGCCCTGCTGGTCATCGCCGTCGTCATCGGCGCAGGGCCGCTGTCCGGCACCGATCCGGAAGCCATCTCTGTACCGCTCGCATTCGCAGCCGGTGCCGTCATTGCATCCCTGGCGGACACCCTGATGCCGGAAGCCTATGAGCACGGCGGCCCCGCCGTGGCACTCAGCACCGCGGGAGGATTCGTCCTGGCGTTCGTGCTCTCGCTCACCTGAGCCCTCGCCGGAGACTACTTACCCAAGCCGGCTTTCCGCAGCGCCTCCGCCATGGCCGTGTTCACTGGAGCCGGTTTGGGCCCAGGGCCCCGGTCCGCCGGACGGCCACCCGAATTCCTGCCTCCCGCTCCCTTCGCCTCCTGGCGTCCGGACGGTTCCTGGGTCCTGCCCCGCTCCCGGTCGCCGTTCTGCGCGCGGCCACCAGGCCTGCCTTTGCCGGCACCGGGTCCCGCATTCCCCGGGGAAGGCCGGGCGGAGGACCTGGCGGAGGGCCCCACGGAGGCATCGTCGTCGAGCCGAAGCGTCAGCGAAATCCGCTTCCGGTCCGGGTCCGCCTCCAGCACCTTGACGCGCACCACCTGGCCTGGCTTCACCACTTCCCGGGGATCGGAAATGAACCGGTTAGCCATGGCCGAGACGTGGACCAGGCCATCCTGGTGCACGCCCACGTCCACAAACGCGCCGAAGGCGGCAACGTTGGTCACCGTACCCTCCAGCACCAGCCCGGGTTTAAGGTCCGAGATCTTCTCGATTCCCTCAGAGAAGGTTGCCGCTGCAAAGGCGGGACGGGGGTCCCGGCCCGGTTTGTCGAGTTCCGCCAGGATGTCCGTGACGGTGGGCAGGCCGAACGTCTCGTCCACGAAGTCGCGCGGATCCAAGGAGGAAGCGGGCGCCGAACCGGCAGCAACCAGGATCTTCCGGGCCACGGCGTAGGATTCGGGGTGGACACTCGACGCATCCAATGGCTCAGCTCCCCCGGTAATCCGTAGGAAGCCGGCGCACTGCTCAAAGGCCTTGGCGCCCAGCCGGGGCACCTTTTTCAGGTCCGCCCGCCTGGCAAAGGGGCCATGCTCGTTTCGGTAAGCCACAATGTTTTCACTCAGCAAGGGTCCGACGCCGGCCACCCGGCTGAGCAGCGCGGGCGAGGCAGTGTTCACGTCCACGCCTACCGCGTTCACGCAGTCCTCCACCACAGCGTCCAGGCTGCGGTCCAGTTTGGAGGCCGTGACGTCATGCTGGTATTGGCCCACGCCGATGGACTTCGGATCGATCTTCACCAGCTCGGCGAGCGGGTCCTGCAGCCGCCGGGCAATGGACACTGCTCCGCGCAGGGAAACGTCCATCCCGGGCAGCTCCGCGGCAGCCAGGGCGGAAGCGGAGTACACGGACGCCCCGGCTTCGGAAACGACCAGCTTCTGCGGCTTGCGGTCCACCTCCGGCAGCCGCTTGATCAGCTCAACGGCGAGCTTGTCCGTCTCCCGTGAAGCGGTTCCGTTTCCTATGGCGACGAGTTCGACGGCGTGCTTCCGTGCCAGGCGCTCCAGCGTCGCCAGCGCCTCGTCCCATTTCCGGGCGGGCGCGTGCGGGTAGACAGTATCGGTGGCCACCACCTTGCCGGTGCCGTCCACCACTGCCACTTTCACGCCGGTACGGAGTCCAGGGTCAAGGCCGAGTGTGGCACGGTTTCCGGCCGGGGCGGCGAGCAGCACATCGCGCAGGTTGGCTGCAAAGACGCGGACGGCCTCGTCCTCGGCCGCCGCAAACATCCTGCCGCGCAGGTCGGCGGCCAGCCTGGTCAGCACGCGGGACCGCCAAGCCAGCCGAACCGTCTCCATCAACCATGCATCGGCGGGACGTCCGCGATCGGTGACCCCGAGACACTTGGCCACCGCCGACTCATAGCGTGAACGGGCGGCGGCCAGGGCGGCGTCGTCCGTGGGATCTGCTTCAGCCAGATCGAGCTCGAGGACGCCGTCCTTCTCCCCGCGCAGCAGGGCGAGGACACGGTGGGAAGGCATCCCTGCCGGCGCCTGGGCGAACTCAAAGTAGTCGGCGAACTTCTGCCCTTCGGCTTCCTTCCCCTTCTTCACGCGTGACACCATGCGGCCCTGCGTCCACAGACGCTCGCGCAGGGTTGTTGCCAGATCGGGGTCCTGGGCAGCGCGCTCAACCAGGATGGCCCGCGCGCCCGCGAGCGCCGCGGCGGGATCAGCGATGGCGTGCCCGGAGTTGAGGTACTTCGCGGCTTCACGTTCCGGATGCAGCTCCGGACGCTTGAGCAAGGCATCAGCCAATGATTCAAGCCCGGCTTCACGCGCGATCTGGGCCTTCGTGCGGCGCTTGGACTTGAAGGGCAGGTAGATGTCCTCCAGCCGAGACTTGGTGTCCGCGGCGAGTACAGCCTTTTTCAGCTCGGGAGTCAGCCGGCCCTGCGCCTCGATTGCGTCGAGGACGGCACGACGGCGGTCGGCCAACTCCCGGAGGTAGCGAAGGCGTTCGTCGAGCTCACGGAGTTGCCCATCGTCCAGCGTCCCGGTGGCTTCCTTGCGGTAGCGGGCGATAAAAGGAACGGTGGATCCGCCGTCGAGCAGTTCAACGGCTGCCTTCACCTGCCAGGTCTTGACGTCCAGCTCCGCAGCGATCTGCGTGTAGATGGCATCGTCCGGGTGCACGGAAACGGGTGAAGCGGAAGGGGCGTGCGGCAGTTGGTTCACCAGAACATCTTGCCCTACAGCGTTGCCCGGCTCCACCGTCGGCAAGGGTATTCCGCTCCGGCCGGCAAAGTGCTGTAGTTGAGATGCCGTCACAGGCGCCCAGGGCTCGAGGAAGAGGCAACCATGCAGGAATTGCTTATCGTCTTTCAGGAGGGGTTCGAGGAAGCCAACATCACCGTGACGGTCAACGGCAAGCAGGCCCGGCGGGACGTCGGGGTGTCCACCAATCCGATTCTTGGCATTGCCAACGAAGTATCCGTGGAGCTGCCGGCAAAGGGCGCGCAGGTGGGCGTGGAGGTGACTAACCGTGGCCTGAAGGCAATCACCAAGGTGAGCGGCAAACCAAAGAGCGTGCTGGTATCGATCGTGGACGGCAAGCTGGTGATGACGGAAGGAACCGGGCGCGAGGCGCTGCTTTAGCGGTTTGGCCGGCAGAAAAAGTGGCGCCGCAAGGCCTAGTAAAAGTCAATTCGCTGGAGTAGCATCTGATCACCGCCGGCTTCTCCGAGAACCCGGCGGGCCAATTTCGAGAACGTGAGCTGAAGGTCGTCGGATGGCCTTCGGCACCTGCTGCCGGGACAGCACACCGCGCAGCAAACGACGGCGGCACCCAAGCAGGTGCCGCCGTCGTCGCTTTTATTTGCGCTGCCTTAGTTCTGGTAAGCGGGGTAGTCCGTGTAGCCCGTGGCGCCTTCGGCGTAGAACGTGGACGCGTCCGGCTCGTTCAGGGGAAGGCTTTCCTTCCAGCGCCGGGCGAGGTCCGGGTTGGCGATGGCAGGACGGCCCACTACGACGGCGTCGGCAAGCCCATCGGCCACGAGGTTCACAGCTTCTTCCCGGGTGGTGACCACGCCGAAGCCCGTGTTGACCAGGAAGGTCCCGCCGAAGCGCGCGCGAAGGTCCTGGACCAGATCGCCGGAGGGTTCGTGGTGCAGGATGCTCAGGTACGCCAAGTTGAGCGGGGCGATGCTGTCCACCAGTACTTCGTAGGTGGCGCGGACGTCAGCGGCATCGGTTTCAGCGATGCCCTGGACATTGTGCTCGGGAGAGATGCGGATGCCTACGCGGTTGGCGCCCACTGCTGCCACCACTGCGTTGACCGTCTCGATGACAAACCGGGCGCGGTTCTCCGGGGAGCCGCCGTAGCTGTCGGTGCGGACGTTGGAGTTCGGTGCAAGGAACTCATGCAACAGGTACCCATTGGCCGCATGGAGTTCGACGCCGTCGAAGCCGGCTTCGATCGCGTTCAGCGACGCGTTGACGATCTCCTGCATGACCATGGGCAACTCGTCCGTGGTGAGGGCGTGCGGGACCGGGTAGGGCAGCTTGCCTGACGGAGTACGGACCACGCCGTCGATGGCGACCGCGCTGGGAGCCACCAGTTCAAGGCCGCCGGTGATTTCAGGGTGCGATACCCGGCCGCCGTGCATGATCTGCGCGAACATCCGCCCGCCTTCGGCGTGAACAGCGTCGGTAACCTTCTTCCAGGCGGCCACCTGCTCCGGGGTGACGATGCCGGGCTGGCCGGGGTAGGAGCGGCCGGCAGGGCTGGGGTAGGTTCCTTCGCTGACGATGAGGCCCAGGGATGCGCGCTGGCGGTAATGCTCGACGACGAGGGGTCCCGGGACGCCTTCCTCACCTGCGCGGAGCCTCGTCAAAGGTGCCATCACCAGACGGTTGGGAAGCTCAAGTTCGCCGAGGGTGAGAGGGGAAAACAGCATGCGCGGTTCCTTTCGAAGGCTGATGACGTACTGCCTTGGGCAACCGAACGAGATCGGCAACTATTCCTATTGCGATAGGGATCACAGCCGCTTCAGGGCGGGCGCTGTCGCCGTTGCCCGATCTATCGTGGGGCGCTCGGGCAGCCCTGGCCTTGGGGGTTGGCGTTGCAGTCGTCGGCATAGTTGCGGGTGAGCGATCGCCAGACGCTGATGGTCTGCGGAGCCGCGCTGAACTGTCCCTGCCCGGGGATCGGCAGCGGCGGTCCGGCATTGACCGAGTACGTTCCCTGGAACGTGGTAGTCAGCACCACCTGGTAGTCGCCGGTGGCTCCGTAGGCGTGGCTGGTTCTGGTTTCCTCGCCCCAGCGGTCCTGCGGAAGCGGGCCACCCATGGATGGCTGCGGACCGAAAACCGTGCCGTCGCCATAGTTCCAGGTGTACTGAACGGGTGTGGCGACGATGTGCACCTGTTGGCCGAACATGGTGACGTCGAACTGCTGCTCGCCCGCCTCGGCGTAGAAGTTGGTCTCGGCGCCCCTCAGGGTGTGCGGGCTCGGCTGCGCTACAACCGTTCCGGCATTGACCGGCAAACTTTGGAACTGGCGCTGGATCTCCGCCGCGATTCGGGGCAGCAGGTCCTCAGGCTTGGCATCATAAAGGCAGGTGGGGCCGGAGTGGTGAGCCCAGACAGCACCGGGGACACCCCTAGGGCGCGAGAGCCAGGTAACGGGTATGCCATCTTCACCATCGGGCCCGTCCTTGCACTCGAGCTGCCTGGCGAGACATGGCGTATCGAAGTCTCCCCCGCCCAGGTGGCACTGGAGCTCGTATTTGTACTCGTTTGGGTCGGTGCTGACGGTGCCGGATTTAGCACGAGTAAATCCGCCAGTGTCCGGGTCAGAAACCCAGTTGTCAGCCCCCACCTCAACTCCGGTGTCTACAAAACCCCCACCGATCCGTGGCTTCTGTTTTGATTCATCTTCGGCAACGGCAGTCAAGAGCGAGGTGGTCAGAAGCACCACACAGCAGGCGAAGATTACCAGGACCTTGCCTATGTAACCCATGGCTACCGGATCAACCCTAGGTCGTGGACCACCCATCCTGCATCGGCAAACTGCAGCATCGCGACGCTTCCGGTATTTGTTGCAGCTGTCTTATCTTGATATGGGCTTCCGTCTTGGTTGTGAATTACCAGTTCCTTCTGCAGTACTTGAAGAACCACTTGAGTGGAGCCATCAGTGGAAGAGTTTGCAGTTGCAGCCGGAATCTCTATTTGGCCGCCAGAGATCCACTTGCCTTCAGCCCAAGCAGCTTTGATGTCGCTAACGAGACCTTGGCAAAAAGCGCACTCAGATTTGGAAAGGTTGGATAGTACTGCGGTATCGCCCGTCTCATATGCATGGCCAAGAACTGAGAACCAATACCTTGTAAAGGCTTCTGCCCCCTCCTTCGTCTCCGTCTTTGCCACTTCTGGCAGCACGGGGACCGGGACGTTTTGGGCGGGTCCGGAGGCGTCCGCCGGCTTGTAAACGGCGCTGGGAGTGGGCGTCAATGAAGGACTGCTCGGGGACGGGCTGGGTGATTCAGCAGCCGCCGAGGATGCTGTGCCTGGATTTGCCGGTGCACCGCCTGCACACCCTGCGAGCGTCAGTCCCACAAGAACCAGCAGTGCCACGGCGCGGTAATGCCGGCCAGAAAAACGCGCACGAGAAAAAGTAAAGACCTTGTGCAATGTCATGGGCCGCTATTCCCCCAGTAGTAGTTTCAAGACGGCAAGCTCCGGACAGTGACTTAAGGGTAGCCCACGTCACAATTTGGTGATCAAACTTATCCACAGCCGTCCGCTGCGGCTGTACCCACCGGGGAAACTCCAGGAAAAAGTCATAAGGAAAGCCAGCGCTCCAATTGCGCCGGCTTCCCTTATAACCCGCTCACGCCGATAGGCATGAGTTTCACTTCTGCGGCGGCAGCACCAGCTCCCCCGTCTTATCCGTCGACAAGGCGAGCGACGAGACATACTGCGGGCCGCCGTCGGGCGCGTCCTTTGCCGAACGGAGCATGTCCGGACGCTCGAACTCAATCCCCGTCACATGGCACAGGAGTTTGGCGTCGCTGGGATTCCCGTCGACGTCAAACATTGGAAGGTCGATGCCATCGTCCGTCCGCCGCAGGTAGTACCGGCCCCGGGTCAGCACCGCGAGCAGCGGCGGAAGGACCAACGCCAGGCCCACGGCGAAGATCGGCGAGTACGGCTGGATGGCAGCCCCAAAGGCACCGAAGAAGGCCGCGATGGAAATCCCAGCGGAAGCGAGCATCGAGACAAAGCCCACAGGGTTCACGGCGTAGAGCATGCCGCGGCGGAACTCGGGCACCTTGGGGGAAATCTTGAGCAGGTACTTGTTGATGGCGATGTCGGACGCCACCGTCACCACCCAGGCCATGGCGCAGTTGGCGTAGAAGCCCAGGATGGTGTTGAGGAAGTCGAACATGTTGGCTTCCATCAGGACCAAAGCGATGGCCAGGTTGACCACCACGAACACCATGCGTCCCGGATAGGTCTTGGTGATGCGCGTAAACGAGTTGGTCCACGCGAGCGAGCCGGAGTAGGCGTTGGTGACGTTGATCTTGATCTGTGAAATGACCACCAGCACCACCGCCAGCGTCATGGCCAGCCACGCCGGCATCATCTCGCGGTAGACGCCCAGGAACTGGTGCACCGGCTCGTTAGCAGTGGCAGAAGCCGCGGGATCCAGCGTCGCAATCAGGTAGATGGCAATGAACAGACCCACGATCTGCTTGATCGCACCGAAGATCACCCACCCCGGTCCCGCCAGGATCACGGCCCGCCACCACGCACCCTTGTTGGCCTCGGTTCGCGGCGGCATGAACCGCAGATAGTCGATCTGTTCCGCAATCTGCGCCATCAGGGACAGGCACACGCCGGCAGCGAGCATCACGGACGCAAGGTTGGGCCCGCCGTCGCCCGATTCTCCGGTGTACGCGAAAAAGGTGCTGATGCTCTCGGGGTGCGAAACCAGCAGGTAGCCCACCGGGACCACCATCAGCAGCAGCCACAGCGGTGTGGTCCACACCTGCAGTTTTGCGAGGGTGTTCATCCCGTAGATCACCAGCGGAATGATGATCACGGTGGAGGCGGCGTACCCGAGCCACTGCGGAATCCCCAGGCCGACCTCCAGCCCCTGGGCCATGATGGAGCCCTCCAGGGCGAAGAAGATGAACGTGAACGTCGCAAAGATGACGTTCGTGACCACCGAGCCGTAGTAGCCGAAGCCGGAACCACGGGTGATCAGGTCAAGGTCGATGTTGTACCGGGCCGCGTAGTAGGCCAACGGGAAGCCGGTGGCGAAGATGATGACTGCTGCCACCAGGATGCCGAAGATGGCGTTGACGGTGCCGTAGGAGATGCCGATGTTGGCGCCGATGGAAAAATCCGCCAGGTAGGCGATGCCGCCCAGCGCGCTGGTGGCCACCACGCCGGCGCTCCACTTCCGGTAGGAGCGCGGCGCAAAGCGGAGCGTGTAATCCTCTAGGCTTTCCTTGGTGGCGCTGAGCGCTGCGGCGTTGCCTGCCGCGGTGGTCGCCGGAGTGCTTCCGACGACGGCGGCGCCTGGCGGTGACGCTGGCTCCAGCAGTTGCGTTGTCTCTTTGTCGTTGCTCATAGGATGCGTCGCTTTCGTCTCTCTAAGGGATCTGCTGTGACGCTATCCAGCAAGATCGACGCCTTGATCACGACGATGTTTCGCCCGCGTTAAGCCTTGACTGCACCTATAAACAAATGCGGCATCAGCCCATTGTTGCCCTCCCACAAAAAAGACATTCATCCGCGGAATTACGGTCAAAAGGAAATATCAGACGAGCAAAGGACCGCTATGGCAGGACAGCAGGAGATTCAGCAGTACCCCATCCTTGAGACAGCCCGGCGCCAGGTGCTGGAGCAGGGGGTAGGTCTCTCAGAAGCTGAGCTCGTGGAGGTCCTCCGCCTGCCCGACCACGCCGTTCCTGCCGCATTGGACCTTGCGCACCAGGTCCGCCTTGAGCATTGCGGTGAGGAGGTTGAGGTGGAGGGCATCATCTCCATCAAGACCGGCGGGTGCCCGGAAGATTGCCACTTCTGCAGCCAGTCCGGCCTGTTCGACAGCCCGGTCCGAGGCGTCTGGCTGGACATCCCGGAACTGGTCAAGGCTGCCAGGGAAACGGCAGTCACCGGGGCCACTGAATTCTGCATCGTGGCGGCGGTCCGCGGGCCGGACATCAAGCTCATGAACCAAATCAAGTTCGCCATCGACCGCATTAACGAAGAGGTGGACATCAACATCGCCTGCTCCCTGGGCATGCTCACCCAGCAGCAGGTGGACCAACTGGCCAGCTGGGGAGTTCACCGGTACAACCACAACCTGGAAACGGCCCGCAGCTTCTTCCCGCAGGTGGTCACCACCCATACGTACGAGGAGCGGCTGGAAACGTGCGCCATGGTGAAGGAGGCGGGCATGGAGCTGTGCTGCGGTGCGCTGATGGGCATGGGCGAATCGCTCGAGCAGCGGGCTGAGCTTGCCGCACAGCTCGCTGCCCTGGAACCGCATGAAGTGCCGCTGAACTTCCTCAATCCGAGGCCCGGCACGCCCTTGGAGAACCAGCAGCTGATGGACGGGAAAGACGCCCTGCGGGCTATTGCCGCGTTCCGGCTGGCCATGCCCCGCACGGTGTTGCGGTATGCCGGCGGACGCGAACTTACCCTTGGCGATCTTGGGACCCGCGAGGGACTCCTGGGCGGCATCAATGCCGTCATCGTCGGCAACTACCTCACCACCCTGGGCCGTCCCGCGGCCGCGGACCTCAACCTCCTGGTGGACCTCAAGATGCCCATCAAAGAGCTCCAGAAGACCCTGTGAGCCAGCCCCCAGCGGATGCAACGCCCGCTTCCTACTGCAGCCTCTGCGGCGATCCCCAGGACGGCGAGCCACAGGAAAATGAGCCGCAGCATGGCGACCCGCGCGCAGGCGATCAGCATGCAAGGGACTTGTTGGACGGCGGGAGCGCCCCGCCGTCGACCCTTCAGCAGGCATCCTGCACGTCTGGGACAGACGATGCCCACCGGGCGTGCAGGGCGCGATTGCAGCTGGAACCGCCCCGGTATTGCCGGCAGTGCGGACGCCGTCTCAAGGTTCAGGTGACGCCGCACTCCTGGCGGGCCAGCTGCTCACGTCATGGCGTTGCGACCTCCTGAAGATGCAAGCTTGAGCCATCCACTGGCGGATTTCGGAAGAGGCCTGGTCCGTGGCGCTCCGGGGGACCGCCCGCGTGCTCAGCAACTCGGCGGAGTTGGAGGCAGTGGAGGAGCTGGGGCTCAAGACCTGGGTGCCCACCCTGAAGGACTTCTACGTGGAGACCACTCCGACGTCCCTGAGCGGCCGGCACTTCCAGTTTGCCGAACAGCCGGAACGGGACATCCAGCACCCTCCTAGACTGGAGCCATGGCGGACAAGCTCACTCCGGAGCAGCGCAGCTGGAACATGTCCCGCATCCGGGGCAAGAACACCAAACCCGAGTTGCTGGTGCGGCGGCTGCTCCACGCCAAGGGCTACCGGTACCGCTTGCACGGCAGGTCCGGCGGTACCCGGCTCCCTGGAACTCCGGACCTGGTCTTCGCCGCCCGCCGCAAGGTCATCTTCGTCAACGGCTGCTTCTGGCACTTCCACGACTGCCGTGTTGGCCAGCATGCGCCTCAGGCCAACGCCGACTTTTGGGCGGCTAAACGGACCCGGACCCGCGAACGCGACGCCAGCCAGCGCCGCCTGCTCGAGGACGCCGGCTGGGACGTGCTGACCGTTTGGGAATGTGAGCTCAAGGACCACTCTGCTCTTGAAGATGAGCTGGTGCAGTTCCTGGAGGCCGGCCGCTGCGGCTCGCGGCCCCGCCGTGACGTGCGGTGAAACCCGCAGTCTCATCAAGAAAGCCACAATCTTCCCCGCCGGGTCTCTTTGAGCAAGGGCATCACCCCTAACCTGATGTGAACCCGATGCCCCACATAAAAGTCCCCGTCCAGCAATGGACAGCCAGCGCCGAGAGGACCGAGATTGAGCCCCGCAGAGCATGCCCCCCGGCCCCTGGTTGACCAGTCAGTCCTCAACAGGCTGCGGGAAGAACTGGAGGAGGACGAGGGGTATTGCCGGCTCTTCGTGGGGAACTTCATCGAATATCTGCCGCACCGGATTGGGCGCCTGCGCCTGGCGCTGACCACCGGAGACCTGGAGGGTGCAGTAGACGCTGTCCTGAGCCTGAAAACCTCCAGCCAGATGGTGGGCGCCGAACGCCTGGCCAACCTCGCAATGGACCTGGAGGGCGAGATCCGTTCAGAGTCCGGGCGGGCAAACGTGGCCGTTCTCCTGCCGCAACTTGCTGCCGCGTTCCTCCGGCCGATCAACCAGTGCAGCCGGCAAACCATGCACCGCCTGCAGTCTCAGTGCTCGCCCGGCGCCAAACGGTAGCCCACGCCGCGGACTGTCTGGAGCCAGCGCGGCTTCTGAGGCGAGTCGCCCAGCTTCTTGCGCAGGTTTCCCATGTGCACCTCGACGGACCGTTCGTCGGCCTCGCTGATGTAGCTCCCGACGTCGTAGTCCTCGTCCCTCAGCCGACGCACCAGATCCGATTTGGTCCGGACGGTGCGCCCCGCCTCCAGGAGGGCGTGGAGGAGCTCGAACTCGGTGCGGGTAAGGTTCATTTCCTTGCCGTCAACAACCACGGTCCGGGAGGAGTAGCTCAACTCAAGGCCGTTGTGGCTGAAGTTTCCCCGCTCGGGAGAGCCGGCTCCCTCAGCCTGGGCGTCTGCAGCCGGCGGCGCCTCGCTGGGATCACTGACGGAACGCGGACGGCGCATCATCGCCGCGATCCGGGCCCGGAGTTCCCGGGGCCGGAAGGGTTTGGTGAGGTAGTCGTCCGCCCCCGATTCCAGCCCGATCAGTGTGTCCAGTTCCTCGGTGCGGGCAGTGAGCATCACGATGTAGGCGTCGGAGAATTCGCGGATCTGCCGGGAGACCTCAAAGCCGTCGATGTCCGGCAGGCCAAGGTCCAGGGTGATGACATCAGGGTTGATGTTCTTGGCCGCCAGGACGCCTTCCGCGCCGCTGCTGGCAACGCTGACATCGAAACCGGCCTGGGACAGCACCGTGCGTACCAGTTCCCGGATGTCGTGGTCATCCTCAATGACAAGTCCCACTCGTGCATCACTCATAGCGCCCCTCCAGCAGCCAACGTCAGAAGTATAGCTGGCTGCCGATATCCTGCTGGTATGGCCCGCACACCCTGCTCCCACATGACTCCGCGCCATGACTGACCCCATAGCATGGTCCGCGGGCCGGCTGAGGTTTTTCCGGCGCCCCTTCCACGAGTACACGCTGACGCAACGCGTGGCGCTGAGCCAGATGCCGCTGTTCGTGACCACACTCCTGACGGCCTTCCTCGTCTGGGCGTTTTTCCGCGAAACCATGGACAACCCGCTGTTCGTCACCTTCCTCGTCTCACAGCTCGCCCTGATGGCCCTCTGCTACCTGGTGCCGTGGGAGAAGCTGCCGTATACGAGCTTCCTGGTGATCCCGCTGCTGGACTTCGTCTCGATTGCCCTCGGCAGGGAAGGCGGGCAGGACAGCCTGACGGGTATCAGCCTGCTGGCCGTGTTCCCGGTGATCTGGTTTTGCGCTTCCGGCTATTACCCGCGGATAGCACTCTGGCTGTCTTTCCTGGCACCGCTTGCCATCATCTGGGTCCCGCTGCTGGTCAAGGGCGATGTGACCGGGCAGGACCTTGCGCGGTCCCTGCTCCTGCCGGTCATGATGCTCGGCATCGGGGTTTCCGTCAGCGTCCTGACCCTGAGCATGACAAAACAGCAGCGCGAGCTCGAAGAAAAAGACGCCCAGCTGCAGGCCAATCTTCGGACGAGCCAGCGCCAGGAGGCGCTGCTGAACACGGTTCTCGATACCGTCCACCTCGGCGTCCTTGCCGTTGACGCCGACGGCCATGACGTCCTCATGAACAGGAAGCAGCGGATCAACCACGAGCTGGCGCGGCCCAATGACATCGCGGATCCGAACGAATCCCAGCTGCTGGTGTTCGGCCCGGACCGTAAGACGCTGGTTCCGGTTGAAGAACGTCCCGTCCGCCGTGCCGTACTGGGGGAAACTTTCACTGACGATCTGGTGTGGCTGGGCTCGGGAAGCGAGCAGCGGGCGTTCGTGACCACGGCACGGGCCATGAAGGACGACGACGGGGCGTTTGCGGGTTCGGTGATCGCCTTCAGCGACGTGACGGAGCTGGTCAATGCCCTAGCGGCCAAGGACGAATTCGTCTCCAGTGTGTCGCACGAATTCCGGACACCGCTGACCTCCATCCTGGGCTACGTGGAAATCCTGCTCGCGGATGAGCCGGAGGAGTCGGACCGGGCAATGCTGGAGATCATCCGCCGCAACTCGGAGCGCCTCCTGACACTGGTCTCGGATCTGCTCTCCAGCCGGAACGGCCAGCTGATCGTGACGCCCGAAGCAGTGGACGTGGCAGAGCTTGTCCGTTCCAGCGTTTCGTCGGCCGTACCCCGGGCAGCAGCGTCGGGGGTCGATCTGGAGGCCGAGACGCCGGAGCGCCTTGAGGCTCATGTGGACGGAGCCCGCATTTCCCAGGTCCTGGACAACCTCGTCTCCAACGCCATCAAGTACTCGCCCGGAGGCGGGAGGGTCATGGTCTCGTTGGAACAGGACGACGGCCACATCGAATGCCGCGTGGCCGACACCGGCATGGGGATGAGCCCCGAAGACTCCTCCGAGGTCTTCGCCAAGTTCTTCCGCTCCAGCAGCGTCCGGCGGACCGCCATTCCCGGCGTGGGGCTGGGCCTGCCGATCAGCAAGGCCATCATTGAAGCCCACGGCGGGACGATAGCGGTGGACAGCCGCCTGGGCGAAGGAACCACCTTCACGTTCCGCGTGCCGGTCTAGTCCCCACCCCCCTGGCGGCGTGGGTCCAGCTAACCGGCGGAATGCTGCCGGATGAGCTCGCCCCAGGACTGCCGGGCCAGTTCACGGATTGTGTCCAGGATTTCCGCCGGCGGCCGGGACAGGTCCAGGGGAAACTCCACAACATCGATATCCGTGTTAAGGATGCGGCGGAGTTTCATCTCGCCGGACCCCGCGTAGACCAGCCAGGCGGTGGGCACAGCCAGCGCGGTGCAGTGGGCCAGCATTTGGTAATGGTCCGCCGTCAGGGACGCGCCTTGGTCGGTAGCGGCCTTGTATTTTGCGTTGTACACCACCACTGGACGCCCGCCCAGCAGGTGCACAGCATCCGGGCGGACCGAGAGCCGGTCGGCTTCATGGACGGCCTCGCTGAGGAGTGCGCCGTACCGCAGCCTCAGCTCTCCCGGATAAGCTGCCATCGCCTCCCGCAGGGCGGCACCCACAAAGTCTTCGAAGACCTGTGCCATGTCCACCACGAAGGAGGCGGTCTGCTGCGGGCCCTTTCCGGCCTCAGCCGAGGCGTTGCGCAGGATCAGCTCCGCCAGGCGCAGCACGGCGTGGTAGCGGATGTTCATCCGGGTGGCCGTCCACCGCGGCAGGGGAGCTCCGGCTGGAAGGCGCGTAACGCCGTCGAGCTTTCCCTTAAGTTGGCGCAGCCGGCTCAGCACCTCCGGGCGCACCCGCGGCACCTGCCCCATCCGCTCCAGCGCAGCCCGCAGGATCCGGTTTTCGGCGATGTCCTCTGTGAACTCGTCGTAGGAAACCTCCAGCGGCACCAGCATGCCGGGGCGGCGGGAAATCTGGTCCGAGATCCTGATCCGCCCCTTGACCGTCCGGAGCGACTCATCCACGGTGAGGTAGCCCTGCAAGACGCCGCGGCCCAGGGCCCGTTCAGCCAGCTGCGCCAGCGATTCCGCCAGCGCGCTCCACAGCTCCCTGTCCTCCACTGCGCTGACGGTATCGGGGCGGAACCCCTGCTCCCCCGTGTAGCTGAGCAGGAACAGCATCCGGCTGAGCCCCAGCCGGTCCTTGGGTCGGACGTCAAGCTGCACTGTGGCAGTGCGCACCGAACCCACCTTGCCCAAAGGCTCGATGCGGTACAGTCCCATGCCCATCGGCGACGCTTTGGCCAGACCGCTGGAATTAAGGAAGGAGGCGCTGGCCGGGTCGAGCCGCTCCACGATCCCCCGGGACAGCTCGTCCAGCACCAGGTGCCGGACAGGGGCTCCGTGGTCAGCGGCCTGCAAGGCGTCCCAGCAGCTGGTCCAGCCCGAAGCGCTCCTCCAGCTGGGCGCGGGTGAGCTGGCCGTGGTAGTGCTCCTCCAGCAGCGGCATCAGCTCGTACTTCCAGATGCGGCGCAGCCCGGCCGGGGTCTGGGCTGCCGGCTTCATGAAGTAGGACGGGCCGATCATCAGGTCGCGGTCCCATTCGTCGATGGCACTGTTCAGCGCGTCCAGCAGCAATGCGGGGGTGGCGTCCAGCTGGCGGGCCTGCAGGAACCGCAGCAGCGAGCCCTTCACCGGTTCGGTCTGCGGGTGCAGTTCGATGAAGGAGAACCGGCGCCGGATGGCGGCGTCCATCATGGCGATGGAGCGGTCAGCCGTGTTCATGGTGCCAATGATGTAGAGGTTGTCCGGCAGCGTGAACGGCTCGTTGGGGCTGTACTGCAGGTAAATGCGGTCATCCCGGTATTCCAGCAGGAAGTACAGCTCGCCGAACACCTTGGCCAGGTTGGCGCGGTTCATCTCGTCGATGATGAGGAAGTACGGCTTCTTCTCGTTGCCCGGCTTGGCGGCTTCCTCCGCGAGCCGCCGCAGAGGCCCGGCCACCAGCTTGAAGGACACCTGTCCGTCATCCGTCTTGTCAGGCCGGTAGCCCTCGAAGAAATCCTCGTATGCGTAGGACGGGTGGAACTGCACCAGCTTGACGCGCTCGTCGGTGGTGTCATCCGCGAGTTCCGCGGCGAGGTGCTTGGCCAGGTAGGTCTTGCCGGTGCCGGGCGGGCCGTAGAGGACCAACTGCCGGTTTTCCTCCAGCAGGCCTGCGATCTCCTGGAGCGGCTCCAGCTCCATGTGCAGCGAGTCGGCAAATTCGCGGGTCAGGGGGCGGAAACCTTCCTGGACGGGAGGTACGACGGCGGCCGCTTCAGCGTCGCCGTCGGGCTCGGTTTCCGCCTCGGGAGGAAGCAGTGCCTGCAGTGCCTGCAGCACGCGGGTCACGTCCACCACGATGCCGGCGGTGGCAAGCTGCCGCTGGACATGCCTGGGCAGGCTGGCGGTGCCGTGTCCCTCGTCGAACCAGCGCACCTTGCGGCGCAGCCTCCGGTTGTCATCGTTGTAATCCGGTTCGCCCAGCACCCCGCCCAGGCGGACTGTCCCGGCGTGCTGGTACAGCACCAGGTCGCCGGGCTTCATGACAGTGAGGAACGCAAAGACCGCCGTTTTGGTGTCCTCACGCTCCACGTACCCGAGATGCTTGTAGTCCTCGTCCACCGCGTGCTGCACCAGGCCGGCCGTCACGCCCGGGTCCAGCAGGCGGAGATGTTCGACGTCGAGCGTCACCTTCTCCTCGGCCTGCCAGGCGGTCAACAGTTCCGTGTTGTCGCCATGGGTCCGCAGCAGCCAGGCCCGGTGCCCCGGGTCGCCCACCTTCCGCCATTGGCTGACGAGCTGCCGCGCGTACCAGTCGATGCGCTGGCCCGCCTGCTCATCCAGGTGCAGGCGGATGCGGTGGATGTCCGCGGTGATGTCCTCTTCGCTGTCCCCCTTGGCACCGCCCACCAGGGAAGCGAAGGCATCCCTGATTTCCTGCCGTTCCACATCGGCCACCACTGGCTCGAAGTAGCTGGGCCAGGCAAGGAACTCGATGCTGCGGCGGATGGCGGGCTGGTCGGCGGGGGTGGCGGCCGCCAGCCGGTGGAATTTCAGCGGGTCCTGCAGTGCTGCTGAAATGACTGTGGGAGGATGCTGGTCCACGTGCTGAACGAACCGGCACAGCCATTTCAGGTGGTCCCAGATGGTCCAGTTGAACTCCGCCGTCCGGTCGCGTATGACGCCGTGGTCCGTCATGCCCTGATACAGCTCCTCGGGCAGCTCAAGCGGAGGCTCAAGCCAGGAAGCAGCCTCTGCAACACGGGCACGCTTGACCTTCAGTGACTTCACCTCATGGGCAAGGGGCAGGGATTGCAGGAAGAGCAGCTCCACCGCCAGCAGCTTCGCCTCCCGGGAGGCGTCCTCGAGGTTGTGGCGAAGGTTGGTCATCATGGGCGCCTTGGGGTCCGGCGTCCCCCGTTCCAGCCTTTCCAGGAGCTCGGCCGCAGCCTCGGACGTCCAGGTCAGGGTCCTGCCGTCCAGGGCGGAGGGCCTGCCCAACAGCCCTGGTCCCAGCACAAACCACGCTGCATCTTCGATCTCCCGTGAGATGCCGAGGGCGCGGGTCATGGCAGCAGTGGAGGCGGGGGTCATGGACTCAAATTTACAGGGTCAAGCTGGGCGGCCGCTCCAAGCGTCCCTGCTGCACTGTGCCCGGAGCCCGCCCCCGGCTGCCTCCCGGGGTGGCGCTACGGCGCTCCCGTCCCGCGCTTGCGGCCAAAGATGAAGTACCCCATCGGACCGATGAAGTTGATGAAGGATGCGGCGCGCCAGGCGGCCTTGGGCCCGTTGATGAGGGAGGCCGGCCGCTTGGAAATGTCCCGCTGTGCTGCCACCAGCAGCGACACCTGGGCAATGCCCACCAGGATGGTGCCGGCCTTGGACGACGGCGACATCTCCTTCCAGGTCTTCTTCTTCCTCGCGACGCGGGTCCTGTTCTTGGCCATCCGGGTTTCCCTTCGTAGTGGTGGTGGCTCCAGTCCAGTATGTGCAGTCTGTCCTGTACAGGGGCTTAGTGCCTATAGGGGGCCAGCCGGTCCTTTTGGACGGGCGTGAGCCGCTGGACTCTGCCGGTGGCTTCGTCCACGAACGCCAGGTGGCTGCTGGCCTTCACGCAGTCCTCCCGGGTAACCGGGTCCTGGATCAGGTAGTGAATATCGAAGCTGGCCCCCTTGACCGCACCGATCCACACCTGCACCACGGCGGGCACGTTGCGGTATTCAAGGGTCCTGACGTAGCGGATCTTGTGGTCCACCACCAGGGCCATGATGCCATCGGGGACATCATTGAACAGGGAAACCTGCGGTTCGACGCCGGGCAGTCCCGCACCCCGGGGCGGTCCGAAGGCGGCGATCCTGGCTTCCTCCAGCATCCTGACGATCTGCACGTTGTTGATGTGGCCATAGGCGTCCATGTCACCCCAGCGCATGGGCACTGGAACCTCGATCCGCTGGCCATCGTGCACGCTCAGCTGTGCACCGCCGTCGGGTTTTGCGACAGTCGCTGGCACCGGAGGGCCACGAGGCTGCCTTCCACGTTTCTTCCGCTTTTCATGATCCACATGCTACCGGCGTCACTTTTGGGCAAGCGCCCGGTCCGGCGTCATGCTTTCCTGGTCCGGTGCCTGCTCAGGCCGGATGTCCACCGTGCGCCGCAGCGGCTTCTCCTTGATGAAAAGCACGGAGACCAGCGCCACCACTGCCACCACCGCGGAGATCAGGAAGACCTCGGCCGTAGCGTCGCCGTAGGCTGCCCGCATGATCTCACGCACCGGCTCCGGCATGCGGGCAAGGTCCATGCTGGAGCCCGCCGATCCGCCCTGCACCGGAATGCCGGCCGCCGACAGCCCCTGGGTGGCCAGTGCACTCACCCGGTTGGCAAGGATGGCACCCAGCACGGAGACCCCGATGGCACCGCCCACCGACCGGAAGAAGGCCACGGACGCGCTGGCAGTTCCGATATCCGCGGCGCGGACGGTGTTCTGCACTGCCAGGACCAGGTTCTGCATCAGCATGCCCAAACCAAGGCCCAGGACTGCGGTGAAGACACCTGCGTGCCACAGTTCGGTGGTGTGGTCCATCGTGCCGGCAAGTCCCAGTCCGCTAATCAGCAGGATGGACCCGGCAATCAGGTAGCCCTTCCACTTGCCGGTGCGGGTGATCAGGAGCCCGGAGGCCACGGACCCGGCCAGGTTGCCGGCGATCATGGGGAGGGTGAGGAGCCCGGCTTCCGTAGGGGTGGCCCCGCGGGCCACCTGGAAGTACTGCCCGAGGAAGGTGGAAGAACCGAACATCGCGACCCCGACGGCCACGGAGGCGAGAATGGCCAGCGCGGTGGTGCGTTCGGAGATGATCTTCAGCGGGATGATGGGCTGCTCAACCTTGGACTCCACCAGCACCAGCAGCGCCAGCAGGAGGACACCGCCGCCCACCATCAGGGCGGACTGCCAGGAGACCCAGTCGTAGTAGGCCGGGTTGCCGGCGAAGGAGACCCAGATGAGGAGCAGGCTCACGCCGGAGGTCAGCAGGATGGAGCCGAGCCAGTCGATCCTGGCCGGCCGCCGGACGTGGCTGATTTTGAGGGTGACCTGCAGCAGGATCAGGGCGACGACGGCGAGCGGCACGCAGACGAAGAACGTCCAGCGCCAGCCGAACGGGCTGTCCACGATGAATCCGCCCAGCAGCGGCCCGCCCGCGGTGCCCACTGCCATGACGGCACCCATGTAACCGGAGTATTTGCCGCGGTTGCGCGGCGAGATCATGGTGCCGATGATGGCCTGCGCCAGTGCTGTGAGGCCGCCCATTGCCACGCCTTGGATAACGCGGGCCACCAACAGCAGCGCGATGCTTTCGGCAAGCCCGGCCATGACGGACCCGGCAACGAAGATGACAATGCTGAGCTGGACCAGGACCTTCTTGTTGAAGAGGTCGGCGAGCTTGCCCCAGATGGGGGTGGTGGCGGCGTTGGCCAGCAGCGCGGCGGTGATCACCCAGGCGAAGTCCGTTTGCGTTCCGTGGAGATCGGCCATGATGGTGGGCAGTGCGTTGGCCACGATGGTGCTGCTGAGGATGGCCGTGAAGAAGGCTGCCAGCAGCCCGGTGAGGGCTTCCATGATCTGGCGGTGGGACATCTCAGGGGCCGCGTCCGGGGCGGCTGCGGCGGCGGTTTGGCTAGCCATGTTTCTGCTCCTTGAGCGCTGTTGTCGGGGTGCCGGCCGCCGTTGCCCGGACTGATTTCTTCAGTGATTCAGTGAGTTTGTACAACGTCCGCGCGGTGTTGCCGGCGTCCTCTTCGCTCCAGTCGCACAGGTAGTCCTGCAGGGCAGCTGCACGCTGCTCCTCGATCTGCCGGAGCTCCTCCACGCCGGAAGGGGTGAGGCCTACCGGCTGGGCCCGGCCGTCGTCGGGATCCTTCCGGCGGACCACGAAGCCCTGCTCCTGCAGGCCCGCGAGGTGGCGGCTGAGAACCGGGGCACTAACCCCCAGCCGCTCGGCAAGCCTGGTGGCGCGGGACTCCCCCTCCCCTACGAACCGCAGCACGCCCTGCAGGGCAACACCCGTTTCGTGGCCCCGCACACTGGCTGTAGCTACGCACCGCACGGCGCGCTGGAGGTCGAAGATCTGGTGGACGAGATCGGCTGCCGTATCCGGCGCTACCGCCATGGTGTCCAACTCCTCACTTGTTTGCCTTAAGCAACTATACCTCCAATTGGTTGCTTGTGGAAACTATCTGCTGGACCCGGGGCGCTGCCTGCTTGCACACGCGAAAAAACCCGGCCCCTTTTGGGAGCCGGGTTTTCGTGGCCGCTGTTGTTAGTGGTCCAGGTGGGTGGGCGCGAACATCTTGAGGAGGGTTTCCACCACGACGACGTTGGGCCCGTCCGCGGCGAAGCCTGCCTTAAGCGCGTCCCCTACATCCCCGGGCGCGACGCGGGCGGCGGGCACGCCAAAAGCTTCTGCGAGTTTGACGAAGTCAGGCCGGGCGAGCTCCGTGGCGGTCGCCTTGCCGAAGGCTCCCACCATGTATTCGCGCAGGATGCCGTAACCGCCGTCGTCCACGATCAGCCAAGTGACCGGGACGTTGTGCTGTTTCGCGGTGGCGAGTTCGCAGATGGAGTACATGGAAGAGCCGTCACCCGAAACCGCGAGCACGCGGCCCGGCTTGCCGAGCGTCTGCAGTCCCACCGCCGCTCCGATCGCGGCCGGGAAGCCATAGCCAAGACCGCCGGCGCCCTGTGCGGAGTGGAACTGGCCCTCGCGGGCGTCCCAGCAGGACCAGGCCCAGTAGGCGGCGATGGTCATGTCCCAGAACGTCTGCATGTCCGCCGGGACTGCTTCGCGGATATCGGCCATGAACCTCAGTTCCTTGCCCAAATCCTGCGATTCCAGGCGGGCGCGGACCCTCGCCAGGGACTCCTTCACCAGATCTTCCGGTGACTGCCCGTGCCAGCTTCGTTCCGCCATTTTCTCTGGCACAAGGGCTTCGTCCAGCGCAGCCAGTGCTTGGCCGGCATCCGCGCGGATGCCAAGGCCCGGCCGGTTGGACTCCAGGACCCGGGGCTCGGCGTCGATCTGGATGATCCTGCCGCGGGGTTCGAAGGTGAAGTAGTTGGAGGTGACCTCGCCGAGTGACGAGCCGATGACCAGCAGGACATCCGCGTCCTCCAGCAGGTCGGTCATGTAGCGGTCCTCAATCCAGGCCTGCAGCGACAGCTCGTGGTTCCAGGGGAAAGCACCGTTGCCACCCGGAGTACAGATCACCGGGGCACGAAGCTTCTCCGCGATGGACAGCAGCGGCTTCTCGGCCCGGCCACGGCGGGTTCCCCCACCGGCAATGATCGCCGGACGCTCCGCCGCCTCCAGCCACTTCACCGCTTCGCGGACCAGCTCCACGCGGGGAGGGTTGTCCGCAGCCTCGGCCAACGCGTCTTCAACGGGCGGCACCATGATGGGATCCAGCAGCACATTCTGCGGAATTTCGATCCACACCGGCCCCTGCGGCGAGGAGATCGCCTCCGTCCACGCATCCTGGATGGCCGAGGGAATCCCCGAGGCGTGCTGGATGAGCCGCTGGCTCTTGGTGACGTTCGCGGCCGAGGCCTTCTGGTCGTCGAGCTGGTGCAGCATGCCCTTGCGCCGTGCCCCCAGGCCCTCGAGCGGGATCTGGCTGGCCACCACCATCATGGGCACACCCGTGGCATAGGCTTCCTGCAACCCGGCCAGCGACGTCAGCGCACCGGGGCCGGTGGAGAGGAAGAGAACTCCGACTTCTCCGGTGGCCCGGGCGTATCCGTCCGCCGCGAAGGCCGAGTTATTCTCCACCCGGGAGGAAACAAACTGCAGGTTGCCGCGGCCCATCGCGTCGAAGAGCCCCAGCGCGTGTTGCCCGGGGATACCGAAGACAGTCTTGGCGCCCAGCGCTTCCAGGGTTTCGACGACGAGGTCCCCGCCGTTGCGCACACCCGTACCTTCGCCGTTTACTCCGGCAGCGGTACCCGCTTCGAAATCACCCATCTTTCCTACTCCTTGCCGGCGGCGAATCCCGCCGGCTGGCGGACCTTCTGGCCAAGGGCTTGGGCAGCGTAGCCGTTCGCTGCCCCGAACCGGTCGCCGGCCATGGCATTGTCCGCCATGAGGGTGACCAGCTCGTAGGCGACATGGCTGGCGGCGACGCCGGTGATTTCCGCGTGGTCGTAGGCCGGTGCCACTTCCACGATGTCGGCGCCGACGAGGTTCATGCCCCGGAAGCCCCGGATGATTTCCAGCAGCTCACGGCTGGTGATGCCGCCGGCTTCAGGAGTGCCGGTGCCGGGCGCGTGGGCCGGGTCAAGGACGTCAATGTCCACCGAAATGTAGAGTGGGCGGTTGCCGATGCGGTCCCGGACCTTTGCCACGGTCTCCAGGACGCCCTGGTAGTAGACGTCTGCGGAGGTGACGATTCCGAACCCAAAGCGCTGGTCGTCGTCGAGATCCTTCTTGCCGTACAGCGGTCCCCGCGTACCGATATGGCTTATGGCCTCCGTGTCCAGGATGCCCTCCTCCACGGCGCGGCGGAACGGCGTGCCGTGGGTATACTCTGCGCCGAAGTAGGTATCCCAGGTGTCGAGGTGGGCGTCGAAGTGCAGCATGGCGATCGGCTCTCCCGCTCGTTCGGCGGCGGCGCGGAGCAGCGGAAGGGCGATGGTGTGGTCACCGCCAAGGGTCACAAGCTTGCTGCCGTTGTGGGTCAGGTCCAGGGCGTTCTGCTGAACAGTTTCAATGGCCTCGTTGATGTTGAAGGGGTTGACCGCCATGTCGCCGGCGTCCGCCACCTGGACGTTTTCAAAGGGGCTGAGGTCCCACGCCGGGTTGTAGGGCCGCAGCAGGCGGCTGGCCTCGCGCACATGGTTCGCCCCGAACCGGGCACCGGGCCGGTAGGAGACACCGGAGTCGAAGGGGACCCCCACCACGGTGATATCAGCCTTGGCGACCTGGTCCAGCCGCGGCAGGCGGGCGTACGTGGCAGCACCGGCATAGCGGGGAATGCGGGATGAATCGATGGGGCCAAGGTTGCCGTTGGCTTCGATGCGCAGCTCTTCCAAGGGAGGCCTCTCCTTCAAGGAGTTGTGGGACTTCATGTGACTGCCATCATACACCCCGGTTTTCCTATGTGCATCGTTTGTTTACTCTCACCGGTTCATTTGGCCCACTGGCCACCGCGGCTATCAGGCTGTACGGCGTGCCCCTTGAACTCCTGAAAGACGAGCTTCGGGTTACCCACCGGGCAGAACGGCACGCCCGGCCAGCCAAACGACTTAGCCCCCACAACCCTGCCACCCCAACAACGCGGCCAGCCACAGAACTTGGCCACCGATAGAACGGGCCAACCGGGCAGGCAGGGCTCAGCGGCTGGCGGCCGGGACCAGGACCCAGAGCACCTCGACCGGCTTGTCCGTGGGATTGATCCAGGTGTGCGGCTCGCGGCCGGGAAAGGTAACGGTATCTCCAGTGCTGAGGTCGTATTCCTCGTTCGTGAGGATCAGCCGGATATCGCCCTTGACTACGTGGAGGACGTCAACATCGCAGTCCACTGCATACAACTCGGACTCGCCGCGGCCGTGCGGTTCGATCATCGCCTGGATGATCTGGATGCGCCGTTCGGAGCGGGCAGTCAGCAGACGCTCCACGATCCCTTGGCCGCCCAATGAGATCCGGGGACCCTCGTTGCGCTTGGTCAGGTGTGTTTCAGGGGCGGCGAAGAGGTCGCCAATGGAGATGGACAGGACTTGGCACAGCGTCACCAGGGATGCGACAGAGGGCGACGTCAGGTCGCGTTCAACCCGGCTAAGGAACCCTTTGGTCAGTCCCGTGGCATCAGCAACCTGCTCGATGGTGAGCCGCTGGGACTGCCGGGCTGCCCGGATCCTCGAACCGATGGCTACCGGAACGTTGCTGGGCTCAACTGGCAGTGCCTTCATCTACGAACCTTTCATGTGCCGGCCGCCCGGCCCCGCTCTGGAGCAATACTAGTGGCCAGCCCCTTCTGTGACGCTTCCCGTCACCGGATGTAGAGCCTCGCTGCCCTTATGCTCCAAGGAGCCCAACAGAGACGTAAGCGCCCATCAACATCGCCATCGTGGTGGTGTATCTGCTCGCAATGCTGGCCTTTGGCTGGTGGGCAAGTCCCGCACCAGGAACAACAGCGACTTCCTGGTGACGGCCGCCGGCTGGGCCCGTTCCTCTACACCGGTACCGTGGCCGCCGTCGCCCTGGGCGGTGCCTCCACCGTTGGCGGCGTGGGCCTTGGCTACAAGTTCGGCATATCCGGCAGGTGGCTGGTGGTTGCCATAGGCTCCGGTGTCCTGCTCCTGAGCCTGCTCTTCGCCGGGACCATTCAAAAGCTGAAGATCTACACGGTCTCGCAGATGCTCACCCTGCGCTACGGCAGCAGGGCCACTGAAGCTTCAGGCATTGTGATGCTCGCCTACACGCTGATGCTGTGCGCCACCTCCACCGGCGCCTACGCAACAATCTTCGTGGTCCTCTTTGACTGGGACCGGGCCATCGCCATCGCCGTGGGCGGTGCCATTGTGCTGGTCTACTCCACTGTGGGCGGCATGTGGTCCATCACCCTGGCGGACCAGGTGCAGTTCATCATCAAGACAGTGGGCATCTTCTTCCTGATACTCCCCTTCACGCTCAACGCAGCCGGCGGCATGGAGGGCATCCGCAGCCGCGTGGACGAAAGCTTCTTCCAGATCGACGGGATCGGCGTCCAGGCGATCATCACCTACTTCGTGGTCTACACCCTTGGCCTGCTGATAGGCCAAGGACATCTGGCAGCGCGTCTTCCACGCCAGGGCGGTGCCACTGCCGGCATCTACTGCATCCTCTATGGCGTTGCCGGCGCCCTTACTGTGGCCTGCTGGCCTCCGCCGCGGTGTACATCGCGGTTTCCCTGCTGACCAAGCCCACGGACCCGCAGGTGATGAGCAACTGGCAGCGCCGGGTGGCCGGGCAGGATGTTGAAAACTCCCGGGAACAGATTCCCGCCGCGTAACGGCACGTTCCGGGGGAAGCACGACGGCGGCACCTGGCCTTCGCTATTTAGCAAAGGCCAGGGCCGCCGTCGTCAGTCCTACTCGGTGTCGCGAACTTCGTCCGGGTCCTCCAGCGGGACTGGACGGTCCTCGGCATCGATCACGACGGGAGGCGCCTGCACCACAGGCTCCTCCTCGTCCAGGAATTCGTCCTCCGTATCCCAGTCGTCCTCAACTGCCGGTGCATCTTCGGCGTAATCGTAGGCGGGGTCCGCCTCTACTGACTCCAAATGCGGCATGTCCGGGTGCTGTCCGGTGGTGCTCATGTTTGAACCTCCGTTTGTTCGCCTGACGTGCTCTTTCAGCGAGGGCGCTGGCCGCGCCACACCTTCATCACAGCACCGGCCGGCAGGCGGGTCAATAGCGGCGGAGCCAGGTGCAGCAGGCAGGCAGCGGGCACGGAATTAAGGCGGACCGAAAAGCAGGGGGCAGGCCCACCAGCCAAAAAACCGCGGATTTCCGCAGTAAGCTGGCACTGCAATGGGGCCGAACCATGCCCCATCCAGCCCAGGAGTGTCCGTGTCGCAACACGCCGAATCCAGCCAGCACACAGAGCCCAGCCCGCACACAGAGCGCAGCCAGCAGGCCCGGCCCAAGAAGCAGCAAACCCAGCCAGCGCCGTCGGACATCAAGCGCTGGCGGCAGTACCTGGCTGACGAACGCGCCGAAGCTGCCGTCTACCGGGACCTGGCCCAGAACCGCCAGGGCGAAGAACGTGACATCCTCCTGGCCTTGGCCGAAGCGGAGGGCCGCCACGAAGCGCACTGGCTGGCACTGCTCGGGGACCGGGCGGGCAAGCCCCGACCGGCGTCGATCCGCAGCCGGCTGCTGGGGTTCCTGGCCCGGCACTTCGGATCGGTGTTCGTCCTTGCCCTGGCCCAGCGTGCCGAGGGCCGCTCCCCCTATGCCAAGGACCCGAACGCCACGGATGCGATGGCAGCCGACGAGCAGATTCACGAGGAAGTGGTCCGGGGCCTGGCAACCCGGGGACGCAACCGCCTGGCCGGCACCTTCCGGGCCGCCGTTTTCGGTGCCAACGACGGGCTGGTCAGCAACCTGTCCCTGGTCATGGGCATGGCGGCCTCCGGCGTGGCAAGCAGCGTGGTGCTGCTCAGCGGAATAGCCGGGCTCCTGGCCGGCGCTATATCCATGGGGGCGGGCGAGTTCATCTCCGTGCGCTCCCAGCGTGAACTTCTCGCCGCCACGCGCCCCACGCAGGTCACCCTGCTGGCGGCCCCCAAGCTTGACCTCGAGCACAATGAGCTGCTGCTGGTGTATCTGGCCCGTGGCATGACCCAGGAAGCGGCCGAGCACCGGGTGGCCGAACGCATGGGCCTGCTCCCCTGCGACTGCGATCCCAGCCTTTCCCTGCAGCCGGAACTGCCCGACGTCGAGAACCAGCATGAAGCAGTGGGCACCGCCTGGGGCGCCGCCCTGTCCAGCTTCTGCTTCTTCGCCTCCGGCGCCGTCGTTCCCATCCTGCCGTTCGTATTCGGCCTGACCGGCGTGGCCGCCCTGGTGGTGGCAGGCGTCCTGGTGGGCATTGCCCTGCTGATCACCGGCGCCACCGTGGGCCTGCTGTCCGGCACCTCCCCCCTGACGCGCGGCCTTCGGCAGCTGGCTATCGGGTTGGGCGCCGCCGCTGTCACGTACCTGCTGGGGCTTGTCTTCGGCACCGTGGTCCATTAGCAGCGGGCAGACAGTGGGGGTTTGATAGTGGACGGCCGGCCGCCGCGCCACGCGGGAAGAAAGGTCCGCCGTGGCGCATGGGAGATGGTGCGGCTCCTGCTGATCGCCGCCATGACTGCGGCGGCAGCCTTCGGAGCAGCGGTGGCACTGGACGATCCCCGCTTTAAAGACCTGCTGGATATCCGCATCGGCCCTGGGAAGGGCCAGTCGGCCGGGCAGCAGGACCGGGACCCAGGGAGGGAAGCCGGTCAGGCGCCGCCGTCGGAGGCCCGGACGGAAACCCCGCCTCCCGGTTTTGAAGAAGCAGAGGCTCCGTTGACTGCCGCCGTGCCGCCGGCCATGGGCAGCGACTCGTACCGGTTCCTTGCCGTCAACGCTGACGGCAAACCCGTGGGTTATTCCCCGTGCCGTCCACTGCACTACGTGGTCAATGACCGCTTGGCGCCAGCCGGAGCGCAGCAGCTGGTCACCGAAGCCATCTCCACCATTTCGGCGGCCACCGGGATCCAGTTCGTGCACGACGGGGCGACCGATGAGCAGCCCTCCCCGCAGCGGCCTCCGTACCAGCCGGACGCCTACGGCGAGCGCTGGGCCCCACTGCTCATCGCCTGGACAACCCCTGAGACGGCACCGCAGCTGAAAGGCAAAGTCATCGGCACCGGCGGCAGTACCCATTTCAGTTACGACGGCGGTCCCAAAACCTTTGTGACCGGCGGGCTGGACCTGGATGCGCCGCAGATTGCGGATGAGCTCCTGAACCCGGACGGACACCTCTACGCCAGGGCCGTGATTCTGCACGAACTCAGCCACGTGATGGGCCTGGACCACGTGGACGATCCGGCGCAGCTGATGTACCCGGAGATCGGCACGCCGGAAGGGCTGTCCCCCGGGGATCTCAACGGCCTGTACGAGCTGGGCAAGGCCCCGTGCCGGAAGGACCTGTAAGCAGGCGCGGGACCTATGAGTGCCCCGCACGGCTCTGCGCTTAGCCGGCCTGCACTAGCCGGCCAGCGGCTGGCCCCGGAGCACTTCCACCGCCTCCTGCACGGTATCCACCAGGAAGATCCGGTCCTCCATGGGCCGGCCCGCCGCCAGGCTCCGCAGCATGGGCCACGCGGGGTACTGCTGTTCCCAGTGGCGCCTGCCCACCAGCACCATGGGTGTGATCTTTTCCCGCGCCCCGTAGTAGTTCTCGCAGGCATCCTGGAAAATCTCCTGCACGGTGCCGGCGGCTCCCGGCAGGAAGACAATGCCTCCCGTGCACAGTTCGAGCAGGATGGCTTCACGGACGGCGTTGGCGAAGTACTTGGCGATGTGCGTGGCAAAGTAGTTCGGCGGCTCGTGGCCGTAGAACCAGGTGGGGATCCCGAGGGAGGGAATCCCGTCCGGAAAACGTTCGACGACGGCGGCGGCCGCGCGCGCCCACGCAGACACCGAGGGACGGAAGCCGGGGACGGAGGCGAGCATGCCCAGCGCGGTTTGCAGGTCGCCGTCGGCCGCCCCGCTGAGGTACGCGCCCAGGTTCGCTGCTTCCATGGCCCCGGGTCCCCCGCCGGTCGCAACGGCATGCCCGTCGCGGGCGAGAAGCCTGCCCAGCAGTGCCGCCTCTGCATACTCAGGCGTGCCGCGCTGCGCCGCGTGCCCGCCCATCACTCCGACCATGGGCCGGCCCTGCCACCGCCCTGTCCGGATCGCCTCCTCTAAGGCGTCGCCGATGGCATGGTCGTGCAGGGCGGACGCCAGGGTTGCGTCCAGCCGGTGGCGTTGGCCGGGCTGGATGCTCCACTCGTAGATCCGTGCATCCGGGAGGTCCTCGTATGGAGAGCCGGCCAGTCCGGCGTAGAGCTCCTGCGGGGCATAGAGGGTGGAGCGGTAGGGGTTGAACGGGACGGATTCCAGCCGCGGGAAGATCAGCGCTCCCCTTCGGCGGAGCAGGTCTTCCACCCCCTCGTCGAAGGTGCAGCCCAGGAAGACTGCACCTTCGACGTGCATTCCTTCCAGCGCGGCGGTCCTCCCCCGCAGGTCCAGGGACTGGGCGTGCCAGCCATGCATATCCGCTGCACCGGCACCCACCAGCCGGTCAAAGCTTTCCAGGTCCTCCACTTCCAGGTTGTGGGGGCTGGGACCCAGGTTTCCGGAGAGGTTCATGGCTGATTCGCATCCCTGCGCCGGTTGGTCATGCACCCAGCGTAGGCCACCCGCCGTCTTGCATCCCCTGCAGCAGGCCCGTTTATCGGGTCACCGGGAAGGACAGGTTTGTCAGGCAGGGACCCGGACGGGCTCGCCGTGGCGGAAGTGTGCTTCAACATCCTCGAGCGACTGTCCCTTGGTTTCCGGGACAAACCGGCTCACAGACATCAGTGACGCGAGGTTCACCAGGACGAACAGGCCGAAGGTTACGGTGGAGCCGAGCGCCTCGACGACGATCGGGAACAGGATCGAGATGGCGGCATTGACCGTCCACAGCGCGAAGACAGCGATTCCCATCGCGAAGCCCCGGATGGCCAGCGGGAACATCTCGGAGAGGAGCAGCCACACGCAGGTGCCGATGAAGCACTGGACGAAGGCAACGAAGAGCATCATGGCGGCGAGGATGATGTAGCCGGGAATGCCTTGACCGGTTCGGCGCTCCTGCTACGATCGAAGGCAGAGTATGTCCTATCAAGAGAACATACGAAGGCAAAGTGGCCGGTGCCGTACGGAGCCTGCTGCAGCTGCATCAAGGAACAGGAACGAACGTGGCGAACAACCTCGGTCTCAGCATTGACCGCTCCTCACCGGTGCCCCTCTATCACCAGGTGGTGCAGGGTATTGAAGCTGCAATCTACAGCGGGGTACTCGAGCCGGGCAGCCGCCTGGATAATGAAATCGACCTCGCCGCCCAACTGAACCTGTCCCGCCCCACAATGCGCAAGGCCATGGATGAGCTGGTCAGGTCCGGACTGCTCGTCCGAAAGCGCGGTGTTGGAACCCAGGTGGTCTCTAGCCAGGTGCGCCGTCCGCTGGAGCTCTCCAGCCTCTATGACGACCTCACCAACAACGGCAAGAAGCCCACCACCGAAGTCCTGAGCTTCTCGCACGTGGAGGCGGACGACGCCACCCTGGCCACCCTCCAGCTGCCCGCCGGCTCCAAGGTCTACCACTTCACCCGCCTCCGTAAGGTCGGAGGCAAGCCGCTGGCCCTGATGGAGAACTGGGTCCGGGATGACATCGCCGAGATGGACGAGGCAATGCTGTCGGCCGAAGGACTCTATGCCATCCTTCGCCGCGGCGGCGTAAACTTCCGCCTGGCCACCCAGCGGATCGGGGCCATGACCGCCAATGACTACCAGGCCAGCATGCTGGACACACCCGTTGGCTCGGCCCTGGTCACCATGGAACGTACGGCCGTGGACGATACCGGCCGCCGCGTGGAAACGGGCCACCACGTGTACCGCGCCGATTCCTACAGCTTTGAAATGACTCTCGTACAGCGCTAATTCAAGGAGCCAACTCCATGACCAACTGGGTCTATCCCCTTGGCACCGCATCCGACGGCAAGTGGGATGTTTCGATCGGAACGTCCGATTCCTCCCTCACAGTCGACGGGTGGACACACACCGGACTGAAGGTTGCCACCCTGGCCGCAGGGTCCGACGTCGTCCTTCCCGCCGCGGACGAGGAACGCATCGTGGTGCCGCTCAACGGATCCTTCACCGTCAGCGTGGACGGCACGGAATACCAGCTTGCGGGACGGGCCTCTGTCTTCAGCGGCCCCACGGACGTCCTGTACTCCGGCACCCGACGGGCGGTTACCATCAGCTCTGCCGACGGCGGCCGGGTGGCAGTTGCCACGGCGCCCGCCAGCGCCTCGTACCCCACCCGGCTGGTTCCCGCCGCCGAGACCCCGGTGGAGCTGCGCGGGGCCGGCAACTGCTCACGGCAGGTCCACAACTTCGGCACGCCAGCTGCCCTGGAGGCAGACCGGTTCATCGTGTGCGAGGTCCTGACCCCCGCCGGCAACTGGTCCTCCTATCCTCCCCATAAGCACGACGAGGAGAAGGACGGCGAGACGCACCTCGAGGAGATCTACTACTTCGAGACACAGGTGGCCGCAGGTTCAGCAGCCCCCGCAGATGCCGATGCGATCGGCTACCAGCGGGTGTACGCCTCGGACGAGCGCCCCATCGACGTGTCGGCCGAGGTACGCACCGGCGACGTCGTGCTGGTGCCTTACGGCTGGCACGGCCCCGCCATGGCAGCACCGGGCTATGACCTGTACTACCTGAACGTCATGGCAGGCCCCGGTCCCGTGCGCCAGTGGCTGATCAGCGACGACCCGCACCACGGCTGGGTCCGGCAGACCTGGGACAGCCAAGACATCGACCCGCGGCTGCCGTTCGGGGCTTAGGCGGCGTCGCCGGGGGCCTCGCCGGCAGCGGCAACCAGGTGATGGTCGCCGTCGGCTCCGCTGATCCCGGAACAGAGCTGGAGGCGATCCGCTCGTTCGCCGACGTGCGGGTGGACGGGATCCTCCTTGCCGGCTACATCGGCTCACCGGAGGAGCTGGAGGCGGCACTGCGGGGGACACCCGCCGTCGTCATCACCCGGGAGATGGAGGTCGACGGCGTCGATTCCGTCCTGACGGATGACTTTTGGTTCCGGAGCGCTCGCGGTGGAGCACCTGCACGGACTGGGGCACAGGCACATTGCCCATGTGGACATCTCCGACTGGCTGCCATACACCGCCCGCCGGGAAGGCTGGCGGCGCAGGTCATGCTGGAGCGCCTGGCTGGAGGCTCAGGACCGGCCGTAACCCGCAAGCTCGAACCCGCCCTGATGGTCCGGCGCTCCTCCAAGCAGGCGCGGGACTCCGTGGTTCCACTGCAGATCGGTGAGCTGTAACTTCCGTGCCGCTCAGGGCACCTGGCTGGTGACCGCTCCTGCCACCCGGACCGAAAGGCCGCTAACCAAGGACTCCTGGGCGGCGTCGGCCACCCGCGACGCGGCCACCGCGTCCTCGGGCGTGCAGGGGTTGTCCCGCTGGCCCAGGACAAGCTCAACGAAGGCGGCCATTTCGGAACGGTAGGCCTGGTCGAAACGCTCGGCAAAAGTCCTGTGCGGCTCACCCGAAGGGAAAACGACGCCGGGTTCGGCCGATGCCATGGCAGTTTTGTCATCCAGGCCCACCATCAGCGACCGGCTGGATCCCTGAATTTCCAGTCGCACATCGTGACCGGCCCCGTTGTAACGTGACGCCGACACTGTTCCTACCGTGCCGTCGTCGAAAGTCACCAGCGCCAGTGCGGTATCAACGTCCCCCACTTCGCCGATCGCCGGATCGCCGTTGTTCGAGCCCTTGGCGTAGACCTCTACGATGTCGCGCCCCGTCAGCCAGCGCAGGATATCGAAGTCGTGGACCGAGCAGTCGCGGAAAAGCCCGCCTGAAGTTGCCAGGAACTCCACCGGCGGCGGAGTCATGTCGCAGGTGACCGCGCGAAGCGAGTGGATCCAGCCCAGCTCGCCGGCCTGGTACGCCCGCCTGGCCTCCAGGTAGCCGGCATCAAAACGGCGCTGGTGGCCAATCTGGACCACTCCGTTCCTGTCCCGGACGTAGTCAAGCACCGGGAGGGCGTCCGCAACGTTCATGGCGACGGGCTTTTCACAGAACACCGGGAGGTCGGCGTCCACCCCGGCGCGGATCAGCTCCGGATGGGTGGCGGTGCCGGTGGCTATGACCAGTCCGTCCACGCCCGAGGCGAGCAGTGCGTCAACGGAGCTAAGGTACTCAGCGCCCAGGCCCGCGGCCACGTTCCGGGCGTGCTCTTCCGCCACGTCCGTGAGGCTGAGCTTCACGTTGATTCCCTTCGGATTCAGCGCTCCGTTGAGGGCGGTGATGTTATTGGCATGCATGACGCCGATCCGGCCTACGCCCACCAAACCAAGCACTACATTTTTCATCGTTTGTCCTCTGCATAGACGGAAAAGACGGTCCGGAAGGCCTCAAGGGCAGCCATGTCGTCGCCGCTGGCGTAGGCCTCCATGCCCACGGTTCCCTCATAGCCGGCCTCTGTCAGGGCCCGGGCGACAGCGGTGTAGTTGATTTCGCCGGTACCCGGCTCGCAACGGCCGGGAACGTCAGCCACCTGCACCTCGCCAATATAGGGAAGCGCGCTGCGCACCAGTTCAATCAGGTTCCCCTCCCCCAACTGCGCGTGGTAGAGATCCAGCATCAGTTTGGCGTTCGGGTGCCCCGCGGCCTCCACGAGTGCCAGCGTGTCCTTGGCGCGTGCCAGCGGGATACCTGGGTGGTCAACGATTGTGTTCAGGTTCTCCAGGCAAAATGTCACGCCGTGCCTTTCGCCCAGGCTGCCCAACCTCTCAAGGGTGCGGGCACCGGTAGCCCACATCCGGCCGGTGGACCGGAAGACGGGGCGGGCTGCGCGGCCAGCCACCAGTTCCGCCGGATGGACCACCATGCGGCTCACGCCGAGTTCGACCGCGGTGGGGATCAGCGCTTCAGCTGTCCGCACCACATCGTGCGCAGTGTCCGGATCCACCAGGCTGCCGGACGTGTATCCCGTCATGGAGGAGAAGACGGCTCCAGTCGCCTTCAGCGCCTGGAGGTCCTTGTCCCGGGAATCCCACAGTTCCACGTCGAATCCCGACTGGTGGATCCGCCGCACCCGTTCCACGAAAGGAAGATCCCTGAAGACCATTTCGGCGCAGACCGCCAGGCGCATCAAAGGGCCGCCCTCTCAGTGACGGCGACTGGGGCGCCTCGTTTGACCGACTCGATGCACGCAAGGGCCATTGCCAGGGCGCGGCGGGCGTCGGCGGCGCCGGGCGTGAGGGTGACATCCGATGGCGAGGGCCCGCCGTCGCGCTTTGCCCGCACCGCCGCAGCGAAGTCGACGAGTTCGTCCGTGTACGCCTGGCGGAACAGCTCCACGTTGAGCCGTGGCGTGTCCGCCGAAAGTCCTTCTGAGGTATAGCGCCGGGCCGTTGTCTCGGTGGCCCGTCCGGCCTGGACCATGCCTTTTGAACCGAAGACTTCGCCACGGACGTCGTATCCGTACAGCGCGCTGAAGTTGGCTTCGGCCACAGCAATGGCGCCGTTGCTGTATCGGATGGTCACCACGGCCGTGTCCAGGAAACCCTGTTCGCGCAGGGACGGTTCCACGAGCGCGTCGGCTACTGCGTAAACCTCCACAGGTTCGGCCCCCTCATTGAACCAGTTGAGGGTGTCGAAGTCATGGATGAGGGTTTCCAGGAAGATGGTCCATGCCGGGATCCTGGCGGCGTTGGGGATGCTTCCGGTCCCTGGATCGCGGGTCAGCGAGCGCAGGAGTTGCGGGGTTCCGGCCGCTCCTGCGGCCAGGTCTTTCTTCGCTGCCTGGAAGTCATTGGCGTACCGGCGGTTGAAGCCGATCTGGAACAGGACGCCGGTCTGGTCCACGGCGGCCAACGCGGCGTCGAGGTCGGCCAGGGACTGGCCGGCCGGTTTCTCGCAGAAGACGTGTTTCCCGGCGGCGGCGGCCTGGGCAACCAGGGTGGAGTGGAAACGTGCCGGGCTGGCGATGATCACGGCGTCAATCTCCGGATCGGCAAAGATGTCGTCGGCACTGGCCGTCACCTTGGAAGTACCCAATTCCAGGGCAAGATTCTGCGCGGATTCGATGTTGGGGTCCGCGATGGCGGCCAGGTCAGCTCCGGGGACACGGCGGGCAATGCTCTCGGCATGGAATGCACCCATCCAGCCGGAGCCGATGAGTCCGATCCGTACCGGTACCGGCGCTGCCGTGGGGTGCTGGGAGATGTAAGCCAATGGCTCGTCCTTTCGATGATGGGTACAGGGGTGGATCAGGTGGGGCTGTTGCCTTCACCCTGAAATTCAATTCCGAGCTGCCAGCGGAGGGCATCGGCGGCCTCCATTGTGCGGATGGAAGCGTCAAGGGTCCTCTCGGGGACCTCGGACAGGCCGTGCGTGACGGAGCGGGCGACGGCGGCCGCTTCATAATGCAGGCCCTCGAAGTGTGCTCCCGCCGGTTCGTCATGGCGCAGCCGTGATCCGTCCGGAAACCGCAGCTCAAATCCGCCGGGCATGTTGAATGGGCCGTCCAGGGCCAGCGTGGCTTCGGAGCCAACGATCGTTGCCGCCGCGGGGGTGAAGTTGTGCAGGTGTGTGTTCATGACGGCGTGGCTTCCGCCGGCGAATTCCATGACGGCGGAAAGCTGTGCGTTGACTCCGGATTCGTGCCACTGGCCAAGGGCGCGTACCTGTTGTGGAGCACCCAGGACTTCGGTGATCAAAGCCAGTGGGTAGGTTCCGAGGTCCAGCAGCGGCCCGCCCGCCAGGGCAGGATCAAAGATGCGGTGGCTGCGCTGGAAGTGTTCCCCGTATTCCGCCAGGACCGTTGTCACTGTCCCGAGTGTTCCCGCCTCGAGTATCTGGCGGACGATGTCAAACTTAGGCAGGAAGAAACTCCACATCGCCTCGGCGGCGAAAACACCGGCGGCCTTTGCCCGCGCGGCGATGTCCCGCGCCTGTACTGCGTCCAGGCCAATCGGTTTTTCCACCAGGACATGTTTGCCTGCTTCGATGGCGAGCAAGGCCGCGGAGTGATGGAAGTTGTGGGGCGTGGAAACGTAGACGATGTCAACATCAGGAGCCGCCGCCAGTTCTTCATAACTTCCGTACGCTGCAGGCACCCCAAAACTCTCGGCGAAAGCCTTCGACCTCGCCAATGAGCGGGAGCCGACGGCGGCAATCACCTGGCGCGAATGCGCCTGCACAGACTCGGTGAAGCGTTCAGCGATCCAGCCCGGACCCATAATGCCCCAGCGCAGTGCGGGCGCGTCCAGTGAGTCCGGCACGCGGGCGGCCGGCAGGGGTGCAGGGGGCATCAGTAGATCACCTTCGTGTAGGCGCCGTCGCTGTGCAAGGATCGGATCATTGCCTGGGCCACCTGCGATGCCCGAAGTCCGTCCTCCCCCGTGGCAAGCGGGGAGGTTTCGCCGTGTTCGAGCGCGGAAATCCACGCCTGCAGCTGGAGCCGGTAGGCATCGGCGAAGCGAGGACGCCAGTCGGCAGGAATCCCGGAGCGCCGCTGGCCTTCCTCCCGGACCGCCAAAACCGCCGGTTCCGACAGGGCCGTGCAGCCCCGCTCCGACACAACCTCACAAGCGGTGGTGTAGCCGTAGCGCGCATTGAGGAACAGCTCAAGGGTTGCCAGGGTGCCGTCCGCCAGGCGGAACAGCATGAACGCCGGGTCCTGGAGGCCCCCCTGCGCGTGCCGTGAACTCCGGCCCGCCTGCCACGAGACTTCCGTAATGGGAGACTGCAGCAGCCAGGGGACGATGTCCAGTTCGTGAATGGCGGAATTGGTAATAGCGGATTCGGCCGTGGTTCCTGGGCCGGCCGAGGCGTTGCGGCTGGTGCAGTGGACCATCAGCGGCTCACCCTGGACCCGGTCCTGCACCGACTGGCGCAAAGACACGTAACCGGGGTCGAAGCGCCGCATGAACCCCATGGACAGCAGCCGGGTACCTGTTGCAGCAATAATGTCGGCCTCTGCCTCCACCACTTCCAGGCTTTCCAGGAGCGAGGGCGCGAGTGGTTTCTCGCAGAGGACTGGTGTCATCGCTTCGAAGCACTCGAGCACCAGCCCGGGGTGCGTCGAGTCATGTGAGGCAACCACTACTGCGTCAACGTCGCTGGCATTGATCAGCTCGGATGGATCGGTGGTGATACGCGCCGATGGTGGCGCTGCAGCGGCCGCGCGGCCGGCGTCGAGATCGGCAACGAAGGTGACTTCCGCGCCGCTGATGGTGGTGGAGAGGTTCCTGATGTGGTCTGCGCCCATGACGCCGGCGCCGATGACGCCAACCCGGATCGGCATACTGTTTCCCGTCTGATGGAGTTCTTTTCGCCGGGACGGCGGCCGGGGTCCGCAGGAACTGCTTCGGACCCCGGCAGCAGCCGGTAGCGGATGGTGGGGTATGACATGCCCCGATAGCGCAGCGTCAGCGCGCGTCGCCGACGTCAGCCACCTCGGCCTGTACTGCCTTGACGATGTCACCGTGGCCGCCCAGCTGTTCCAGCTCATGGGCCAGTTCGGCGAGTTCGGCGCCGCCGGCCATTTGGGACGTCAGTTCGTCAAGCGTGATGTCCTTCTTGTCGTAGTAGCCGATCGACCTGCCGCGCTTCAGCAGCAGGAAACGGTCACCGACGGGGAAAGCATGGTGCGGGTTGTGGGTAATGAAGATGACGCCAAGTCCGCGGTCACGGGCCTGCAGGATGTAGCGGAGCACCACTCCGGACTGCTTGACGCCAAGGGCTGCAGTAGGTTCGTCAAGGATCAGGACCTTCGCGCCGAAGTAGACTGCGCGGGCGATTGCAACACACTGCCGCTCACCGCCGGAGAGCTGGCCGATGGGCTGCTCCACGTCGCGCAGGTCGATGCCCATGTCAGCGAGCTCTTTTTTGGTGATGTCCTTCATCTGCTGGACGTCCAGCTTCTTGAACGGCCCGACGCCGGTGGTCAGCTCCGAGCCCAGGAAGAAGTTGCGCCAGATGGGCATCAGCGGCACCACGGCCAGGTCCTGGTACACGGTGGCGATGCCGACGTCAAGGGCATCCCTGGGAGAGCCGAACTTGCGCTCCTCCCCCATAACTTTCAGGACACCCTCGTCATGCTGGTGCAGCCCGGCAATGATCTTGATCAGGGTTGACTTGCCGGCGCCGTTGTCACCGAGGACGCAGGTAACGCGGCCGTTGTCCACGGCCATCGTGACATCGGTAAGGGCGACGATGCTTCCGTAGTGCTTGCCCACGCTCTCCAGGGAAAGCAGGTGCACGGGGGTGTGGGTCAGCGGGTCCTTCTCATCCTTGAGGAGCTGCTGCTGGTCGATCTGCCTGGTATTCATGGTTATCAGCCCTTACTCGCGTCTGCGCGGCGCTTGACGTACAGGTTCACGATGGTGGCCAGGAGCAGCATCAGGCCCAGGAAGAACTTGAACCAGTCAGGGTTCCACTGGGCGTAGACGATGCCCTTGTTGGCCATGCCGAAAATGAAGGCACCGATAGCCCCGCCGACCGCCGAGCCGTAGCCGCCGGTAAGCAGGCAGCCGCCGATGACCGCAGCGATGATGTAGAGGAATTCGTTGCCCACGCCCTCACCGGACTGCACGGCGTCGAAAGCGAACAGGTTGTGCATGCCCAGGACCCAGGCGCAGAAACCGACGGCCATGAAGAGGCCGATCTTGGTGGCTTTGACAGGAACGCCCACAGCGCGTGCAGCGTTCGCGTCACCGCCGACGGCGAAGATCCAGTTGCCCACCTTGGTGCGCAGCAGTACCCAGGACGCCACGGCGACCAGCGCGATCCAGATGAAGACCGTGTTGTTGACGTCCACGCCGGCGATGTTGACCGAGGAGGCAAAGATGGCGCGGGCGGCCTGGTAACCATCCATGCTGGAGATCGATGGGGAGGATACGCCACCGCCGATCATGCGGGTCAGGCCGAGGTTTAGGCCAGTCAGCATCAGGAATGTTGCGAGGGTGACGATAAAGCTCGGCAGCTTGGTCTTCATCAGGATCCAGCCGTTGATGAAGCCGATGCCCAGGGACACGACGAGGGCCAGGACCACGCCGACCCAGACGTTCATGCTGAAGTACCAGCTGAACATCGAGGCCGTCAGGGCGGAGCTGATCACGGCGACACCGGTGGAAAGGTCGAACTCTCCGCCGATCATCAGCAGCGACACTCCAACGGCCATGATGCCGATGGTGGAGCTGCCGTAGAGCACTGTGGCGAAGGCGTTCGGCTGGATGAATGTCTGCGAAACGGAGGCGAAGAAGACGAAGAGGACGATTGCGCCGACGAGGGCGCCCACTTCGGGACGTGCCAGGAGTTTCTGGAAGGGGTTGCGCTTGGTGACGCGTTCGTCGCGCAGCGCCGGGGGCTTGGTGACACTTTGGGTGATGGTCATGATGATTCTCCTACCTAGGACCGGATCCGCGGCCTGCGGCCGCGGACCGGTTGGAGGGGTGTCCTAGCGGACACCCTCCTTAGCAAACTCGAGGACGGCGGGAGCAGTTGCCTGATCGACAATTGAGGGGCCGGTCAGCACAGGCTGCCCGCCGCCGATAGTGAAGCCGCCGCGCTTGGCCTGCCACAGAGAATCAATTGCGCCATAGCCCTGCAGCCATGGCTGCTGGTCGACGGTGAAAATGACATCCCCGTCAGCGATCTTCTGGGCGAGCTCAGGGTTCATGTCGAAGGAGGCCACCTTGGCCTTGCTGCCGGCGCCGTTCACGGCCTTCAGGATGGTCAACGTATAGGGCGCACCCAAGCCAATGATGGCATCGGCATCAGCAGTAGCCTGGAGTTTTGCGGTAACCGTAGAGGAGACCTGGGCCATGTCGGTACCGGGAACGTACAGAATCTCCGTTGCGGCCACCTTTTCCTTAACCCCAGCGCAGCGGGCTTCCAGACCCACGTGCCCCTGCTCCTGGATAACACAGATGGGGCGCTTGAGGCCCAGTTCACTGAGCTTCATTCCGACGGCCGCGCCGGCGAGCTTTTCATTGGACCCGAAGTGGGTGAAAGCGCCCAACTGGGCAGAAACCGTTTCGCCGGCATTGAGGCTGACCACGGGAATTCCGGCGTCTTTAGCCTTCTTCAGGGAGTCCTTCAACGCATCCGGCTTGGCCAATGTCACGGCAATGCCATCTACCTCCTGGTCAATCGCCTGCTGGATCAGCTGTGCCTGGCGTCCGCCTTCGGGGTCGGAAGTGTAGAGCAGTTCGACATTGTCCTTCGCGGCGGCCTCCTCGGCCCCCTTGCGGACGATGTCCCAGAACGTGTCTCCCGGAGCGGCGTGGGTGATCAGGGCGATTTTCATGCGCTCGGTGGTGGCAACCTGGCCTCCGCCGGCTGCATTATTGTCTTCGGTTGAACGGCCGCCTTCACTTGAGCAGGCGCTGAGCGCCACCATTGGGACGACCGCGGCGAGGATAGCGGCCTTCCGCCAGGAAAACTTCTTCACGATAAATCTCCTTCGATTTCTCGGGCCGAACAGCACGCTTCCTTACGCCCGTTCACCAGCCTTTATACAAAATCATCGTGACCGGACTCACAAAAGTCAACACTTTGTCCTGTCATCAGCATGTTCTGACGTGGGAAAGCCTGTTTTGTGTCGAGCTCGTGCCGGTTCCGGGCCGCCGCCTGGCCTCCCCCAGAAGGACTACCGGCGCACAAAAATGCCCCGCCGGGAACAGTCTCGACGGGGCATCAGGGTTGATTGCGGGGCAGCTAGGCGCGCTGGCTCACGTGAACCTCGTGCTTCCCGGGTGTGATGTTCTTGAAGTAGTGCTCCAGGTCCTCAAGGCTCTTGTCCTTGGTTTCCGGGACGTACTTGGCTGCGAAGGCTATGGCACCAACACCCAGCACGGCGAACACGAAGAACGTGTTGGAAAGCCCGATCGCAGCCAGGAGCTGGGGGAAGCCGAAGCCCACCAGGAAATTCACAATCCAAAGCACGAAGGCAGACGCGCCCATGCCCAGGCCGCGGATCTTCAGCGGAAAGATCTCTGACAGCATCAGCCACGTCACGGGTGAGATAGCGCCCTGCTGGAACGCCAGGAACGTTACTGTGAGCGAGAGGATCACGAAACCGCGGACAGAGCCTTCCGGCAGAATCAGCGAGAAGAGCCCGATCAGGAGGAGTGCCGTCGTCGTCCCCACCTGTCCGGTGATCAGCATCCGCCGGCGTCCCACCTTGCCGAGGAGCCAAATTCCCACGAATGTGGCCAGCACCGAGATCACGCCATTCGCGATGTTCGCCGTCAGTGCCGCCTCCCGGCCGAATCCGGACTCCGCCAGGATCTGGGTGCCGTAATACATGATCGAGTTCACGCCGGTGATCTGCTGGATCACCGCAAGGCCGAGGCCCACAAAGAAGATCCGGCGGAGCCATGGAATCCCCAGGTCCTTCCAGGAACCCATTTTGGACTTATAGTCCTCGACGGCCATGGCCTTGACCTCTTCGAACTCCGTGCGTGCATCGGCCTGAGAACGGATGCGCTGGAGCACGCTGAGGGTTTCGCCGAAGCTGCCCATGGAGGCGAGCCAGCGCGGGCTTTCGGGCATGAAGTTCATCCCGATCCACAGCGCGATGGCGGGAAGGGTGGCGATAACCAGCATCCACCGCCAGATGCCGCCGGACTCACCGAAGGTGTTGCCGAGGTAGGCGTTGAAGATGAACGCCAGCAACTGGCCCGTGACGATCATCAGCTCGTTCTGCGTGACGATCCGTCCGCGCCGCGCGCTTGGCGACACTTCCGCCAGGTACACGGGCACCGTGACCGAGGCGCCGCCGACGGCGAGCCCCAGCACGAACCTGGCGGCGATCATGACTTCTGTGCTGGGTGCAAAGGTGCAGGCGAGCGTGCCCAGAAGGAAGACCACGGCAAGGACCATGATCATTCTGCGCCGGCCGTTGCGGTCCGCAAGCCGTCCGCCAAAGAGGGCACCGAAGGCCGCACCGAACAGCAGGGAGGACGTCACCAGGCCTTCCGTCAGCGGGGTGAGGCCCAGATCCTCCTGCATGTACGGCAGCGCACCGTTGATCACGCCCGTGTCGTAACCGAAGAGCAGGCCGCCGAACGTGGAGATGATCGTGACGGTCCGCAGGGCCCTTTTGTGGTTCCCGGGCACCTGGGCGGTACCGGAGGCGGTGCCGGACGGGACAGGGGAACTCATGCGCTGACCTTTTGGACGTACTGTTTCATGGTCTCCAGCTGGTACCGGGAGACGTCCTGGGCCTTTTCGTCCTCGGCGAAGACACTGGACACCATGACACTGTTGTCCCGGTCCAGGAAGCCGATTTCCTTCAGGCCGCCGAAGAACTCGTCCCAGTTGACGTCGCCGTCGCCGATCTTCAGGTGCTGGTGGACGCGGACAGGATTGCCCGGCGGGTTGGTGATGTACCGCAGGCCGTGCGAGGCGTGGTGGTTCATGGTGTCGGCCACGTGGACCAGGCGCAGCTTGTCCCCCGCGGCGCGCATGATGTCCAGGGGCGAGTCCTTCATGTGGAAGCTGTGCGAGGCCACGTAAACCATGCCCACATTCCTGGAGTTCAGGCCACGGATCACGCGGATGGCGGCGAGGCCCTCCTCCACGAAGTCGTCCGGGTGCGGGTCGATCAGCAGGTCGATGCCCTCCCGCTCAATAATGGGCAGCAGTTCCTCCATGGAGCGGTAGAACGCCCGCTCGGATTCCTCGGCCTTTTCCGGCCGTCCGCTGAATTCGGTGTTCATCGTGCTGACGCCCAGGTCCACGGTGATCTGGATGGCCCGCTTCCAGTAGCGGACGGCAGCTTCGCGCGCGTCTTCGTCCGGCTCGGACCAGCGGAGTACGGGCAGGACAGAGGCAATCTCAATCCCTGCGTCCTTGCAGGCCTTGCTGAGCTGGCCCACCAGTTCGTCGTCGGCCTTCGGGTGGTTGTAGAACGGGATGAAGTCCGCGTGCGGCGTCATTTGCATGTACTTGTAGCCGAGGTCCGCTACCACCTTGGGAAACTCCAGCAGGCTGTGGGAGTGGTGGAAAGGTGTGGGGTCAAGTGCGATTTTCAAGTTAAACACTCCGTTGTGGATCAGTCAGGGGCAGACATGGGAAAGGGGACGAATGGCCCTCCGTCCCCTTTCACCTGTCCTACTTGTAAAGGTCTGGCTTGGGCGCCAGATTCACGGCCACCTTTTCACCGTTCTTCTGTGCTTCCACGCCGGCTTCACAGCAGGCTGCCGTAGCGTAGCCGTCCCAGGCGGTAGGGCCGCCGATTTCACCCTTGAGGGCGGCGTCCACCCATGACTGGATTTCGACGTCGTAGGCCGCGCCGAAGCGCTCCTCGAAGCCGGGGGTCACGTTGCCGCCCCAGTGGCCGGCGCTGCGGGTGTAGGGTCCCTTGTCGCCGCCGATGCTGACAATGCCCTCTTCGAAGGAGGCCTGCGTGGCCACTTCGTAGCCGAATTTAGCGTTCACGAAGATTTCGACGTCGGCCAGGACGCCGGACTCGGTTTCCAGCAGGACGTGCTGCGGGTCATGCTGGCCGGCCGGGGCGTTCCTGGTGGCCTTCCCCAGACGGACCTGAATGCTGGTAATTTCCTCACCGGTGAAATACCGGATGGCGTCAAACTCGTGCACCACGGAGTCGTTGATGAGCATCTCGTTGGTGAAGCCCTCCGGGGTGCTGGGGTTGCGGTGCTGGTGGTGCAGCATCAGCAGCTCGCCCAGTTCACCGTTCCTGATGATCCCGCCCAGCGCGGCGTACTCGGCATCGAAGCGGCGCATGAAGCCCACCTGGATGCGCTTGTGTCCCAGTTCCACCTCTGCCTGGACAACTTTCCAGGCGGACTGGGCGTCTGGCGTCAGGGGCTTTTCACAGAGGATGGGGATGTCCTTGGCGAGGGCCTTGAACAGGATGTCCTCATGCAGGAAGCCGGGGGTGGCGATCAGCACCGCGTTGACGTCGCCGTTGTTGAGGGCCTCCTCGGCATCGGCGAGCGCCACGGCGCCCGGGATGCCTTTGATGGCGGCCTGCGCGCGGGCCAGGTCAACGTCCACGACGGCGGCCACTTCGGCTCCGTGGATGCGCTTGTTGAGGCGCTGGATGTGGTCGGCTCCCATGCGCCCGGCGCCGATGACGGCTACGCGGAGTGTTTCAGTCATTGTTCTGTCCTTTGGTGTCTGTGGTGGGTGAGGTCAGCTGACGACGGTGTGCGAGCCGCAGGACAGCAGGTAGTTGCGGGTCCGCTTGGCGATGGGCATGGGCACGTCGAACGCTACGGGGTACATGTCCTGCTCCACGATGCCGAAGATGGGCCGGTTCAGGCCCTCCACGGCTTCGATGACCGCGCGGAGGTCAGGCAGGCCGTTCGGCGGCTCGGTCATGACGCCGGCCAGGTTGGCGGCGGCCCAGGTCATGTTTTCCTCGTTCACCTTCTTGAGGATCTCCGGGTTGATCTGCTTCAGGTGCAGGTAGCCGATCCGGTCCGGGTAGTTCTTGATCAGCTCCAGGCTGGATGCCCCGCAGTATTCGGCGTGGCCGGTGTCCAGGCAGAGGTTGAGGTACTGGGGATCAGTTGCGCCGAGGAGGCTTTCGATGTCCTCCTGCGCACCCACGTGGGAGTCCGCGTGCGAGTGGAAGTGCTGCTTCAGGCCAAAGTCCTCCAGCAGGGTCTTGCCCAGCCGGTTGTGGCCGGCGAACAGGTCGTCCCAGGCCTTCCCGCTCAATGTTCCGCTTTCGACTGCCTCGCCGGTGACGTCGTCACGCCACATTGCCGGAATGACAACGATGTGCTCCCCGCCCATGGCCGCAGTGAGTTCAGCCACCTTGCGGGCCGGTTCCCACGCGGTTTCCCACTGGTCCAGGCCACGGTGGAAAGCGGTGAAGACGGTGCCGGCGGAGATTTTGAGGTCGCGCTGCTTGAGCTCCTCGGCCAGGCGGGCGGGGTCCGTGGGCAGGTAGCCGTACGGGCCCAGTTCAATCCACTTGTAGCCGGACTCGGCCACTTCGTCGAGGAAGCGTTCCCACGGGGTCTGCTTGGGGTCGTCTGCGAACCAGACACCCCAGGAGTCCGGCGCCGTGCCGATGATCAGTTTGTTCTCAGTCATGACAGCGTTGTCTTTCTTCCAGTACTAGTTGGAGGGGAAGTTGTAGGAGGCGCCGGAGGCGTGGTGGGTTTCGGGCCAGCGGGAGGTGATGACTTTGCCGCGGGTGTAAAAGGAGACGCCTTCGGGGCCGTAGATGTGCTTGTCGCCGAAAAGGGATGCCTTCCAGCCGCCGAAGGAGTGGTAGGCCACCGGCACCGGCAGCGGCACGTTGATGCCGATCATCCCTACGGTCACGGAGCGCTGGAACTTCCGCGCCGCAGCGCCGGAGGAGGTGAAGATGGCGGTGCCGTTGCCGTAGGGGTTGGCGTTGATGAGCTTGATGCCGTCTTCCAGGGTGTCGACGCGGACCACCACGAGGACGGGGCCGAAGATCTCCTCCTGGTAGGCGGACATCTCAGTCTTGACGTGGTCGATGACGGTGGGTCCCACCCAGAAGCCGTCTTCGTGGCCGGGGACCACGAAGTCGCGGCCGTCCACCACCATCGCAGCGCCCGCGGCTTCGGCTTCGGTGACGATCCTGACGATCCGTTCCTTGGAGGCAGGGGTGATGACCGGGCCCATTTCCGCGTCCGGGGCGGTGCCGTTGTTGACCTTCACGGCCAGGGCGCGCTCTTCAACCTTCTTGACGATCAGGTCGGCAGCATCCCCGACGGCGACGGCGACGGAAATGGCCATGCAGCGTTCACCGGCGGAACCGAACGCTGCGGCGGCAAGGTGGTCGGCGGCGTTGTCCAGGTCGGCGTCGGGCATGACGATGGCGTGGTTCTTCGCCCCGCCAAGGGCCTGGACGCGCTTGCCGTGCTTGGTGGCGGTTTCGTGGACGTACTGGGCGATCGGGGTGGAGCCGACGAAGGAGATGCCGTCCACGTCCGGGTGGGTCAGCAGTCCGTCCACGGTTTCCTTGTCGCCGTGCAGAACCTGGAACACGCCGTCGGGCAGGCCGGCCTGCTTCCACAGCTTGGCCAGCAGCAGGGAGGCGGAAGGGTCGCGCTCGGAGGGCTTGAGGATGAAGGCGTTGCCGGTGGCGATCGCCATGGGTGCCATCCACAGCGGGACCATGACCGGGAAGTTGAACGGCGTGATGCCGGCGACCACGCCGAGTGGTTCACGGAAGTTGAACACGTCGATGCCGGTTGAGACCTGGTCCGAGTAGTCGCCCTTGAGCAGGGTGGGGATCCCGCACGCGTATTCGATGACTTCCAGGCCGCGGCCGATCTCGCCCTTTGCGTCGGAGAGGACCTTGCCGTGCTCGGCCGTTACCAGCTGGGCCAGCTCCTCCACGTGGGAGGCGACGAGCTCGCGGAACTTGAACAGCACCGCGGTGCGCTTGGCCAGCGAGATGTCGCCCCAGGTGTCGGCGGCCCTGCGGGCGGCGGCAACAGCGGTCTCTAGGTCGGCACGGTTGGCCAGGCGCAGTTCTGCGGTGACCTTGCCGGTGGCCGGGTTGTACACGGACGTGGTGCGGTCACCAACGCCTGCGGTCTCAGCGCCGTTGATGAAGTGGTTGATGACGGTGGCCTCAGTGGTGGTGGCAGTCATGGGGGACTCTTCCTTGAGTGGTGGAAAGGGGGTTTTAGCCGAGCAGTTTGCGCTGGCGTGACTTGTGCTCGGTGTAGTTCTGGTACGCCTGCCGGGTGGATTCCAGTTCGGAGACCTGGGAGACGGGCACGTCCCACCAGGATTCCGAGGACGGTGCGTCCAGGAGCGGGTCGGATTCGACGTGGATCAGGATAGGCCCGGAGCCTTCGGGGGCTGCCTTGGCGTCGCGGATGGCCTGTTCGAGTTCGGCGATGACCTTCTCCCCCGGTTCGATCCGGATGACCTTCACGCCCAGGGACTCGGCGTTCAGGGCCAGGTCCACCGGCAGGGTCTCGCCCTCATCGAAGCTGTGCTGTTCCTCGTTCAGTGCCCGGTACTGGGTGCCGAACCGCTGCGAGCCGAGCATTTCGGAGAGGGATCCGATGGAGGCGTAGCCGTGGTTCTGGATGAGCACCACGATCAGCTTGATGCGTTCGGCGACCGCGGTAACCAGTTCAGTGTGCATCATCAGGTAGGAGCCGTCCCCAACCATCACGACGACGTCCCGCACGTCCGCGCGTCCCGTGCCTGCCGCCGTCGTGCTTGCTGCGGCTTCGGCCAGGGCGGCGCGCTTGACGCCGAGCCCACCGGGGATTTCATACCCCATGCAGGAGTAGGCGTACTCCACGTGGTAGCCAAACGGATCCCGGACGCGCCACATCTTGTGCAGGTCGCCGGGCAGCGAACCTGCCGCGCAGATCACCACGTCGCGGGCGTCCATGGCACGGGAGGTGGCCCCGATAATCTCGTTCTGCGCCGGCAGCGGGGTGTGGCGGGTGTCGAACGCCTCGTCCACTGTGGCGTTCCAGCGCTTCTTCTCCGCGGCTACCTTCTGCTCAAGGTCGGCGCCGACGCGGTAGCCGCCCAGGACGGCGTTCAGCTTGACCAGTGTCTTGCGGGCGTCGGCGACGATCGGCAGCGTGGTGCCGTGCTTGTACGCGTCGATGGGTGCGACGTTGATGTTGACGAACTTCACGTCCGGGTTCTGGAAGGCGGTGCGGGACGCGGTGGTGAAGTCCTCGTAGCGGGTGCCGATGCCGATGATCAGGTCCGCTTCGGCAGCGATGGCGTTGGCCGCCGTCGTGCCGGTGGAGCCGATGGCACCCAAAGAATGCTGGTGGTCCCAGGGCAGGACGCCGACGCCGGCCTGGGTGTAGCCCACAGGGATGCCGGTCAGCTCAACGAACTTTGCCAGTTCGTCGTTCGCGTAGGCGTAGAGGACACCGCCGCCGGCAATAATCAGCGGCCGCCTGGCACTCCGAATGGCCTCTGCGGCACGGGCGATGTCGTCGTCGTCCGCGTCGGGGCGGCGGATCCGCCACTCGCGCTCGGCCAGGAACTCCTCGGGCACGTCGAAGGCCTCGGCCTGGACGTCCTGCGGCAGCGAAATGGTCACCGCGCCGGTCTCTGCCGGGTCCGTCAGGACCCGGAGGCCGTGGTGGAACGCGGAGAACAGCTGCTCGGGCCGGGACACCCGGTCGAAGAATTTGGACAGCGGCCGGAACGCGTCATTGACGGTGATGTCGTACGCGTAGGGCTGCTCCAGCTGCTGCAGCACCGGGTCTGCGGCGCGGGTGGCGAACGTGTCGGAGGGCAGCAGCAGCACAGGGAGCCGGTTGGTGGTGGCCAAAGCCGCACCCGTCAGCAGGTTGGAGGACCCTGGACCGATCGAGGTGCTGACCGCGAACGTCTGGCGGCGGCGCGTGTGCCGTGCGTACCCCACGGCCTGGTGTACCTGGGCCTGCTCGTTCCGGCCCTGGTAGTACGGCATGATGGCCGGATCCAGCTGCTGGTACTGCTTCAGCGCCTGGCCCACACCGGCCACGTTGCCGTGCCCGAAGATACCGAACGTGCCCGGAATGAGCCGTTCACGGTATTCGACGCCGTTAATGGAGTCCACGGTGTACTGCTTGGAAAGGTATTCGACGACGGCCTGGGCCACCGTCATGCGGCGGGTTCCCTGTACTGATGCCATGGGTGTTACTCCGATACTTCTGCGGTGTGGTTCAGCAACGAGGCTGCTGTGGCGACGGCGCCGGCGACGTTCCCGTCAGCCGGGTAGAGAAGGGTGCGGCCCACAGTGAGTCCCTGCACGCCGGGCAATGCCAGGGCGGCCTGCCAGCTGGCAAAGACCTCGTCCTGGGTTCCTTCCGGGTCGCCGCCCAACAGGACGGTGGGCATGGTGGTGGCAGCCATGACGCGTTCCATCTCCGCAACCACCGGCAGCTTCATCCAGGTGTAGGCGCTCGTGGAACCCAGGCCCTCGGCAATGGCGATCGACTTGATCACCGCGTTAGTGGACAGGTCGTTTCGGACCCTGCCGTTTTCGCGGACCGACAGGAACGGCTCCACCATGGCGATCAGCTTCCGCTCGGCGAGCGAATCGATTGCCTTGGCCGTCGCCTCAAGGGTGACCACCGTGTCCGGGTCACCCAGGCAGATGCGGGTCAGCATCTTGCCGCCGTCTGCGCCCAGGGCTTCCAGCGCGGCTGCAGTGTGGCCGGTGAAGCGGTCATCGATCTCGTTGACCAGGCCGGACAGCCCGCCGCGGTTCATCGAGCCGAACACCAGTTTGCCGTCCAGAGCGCCCAGCAGGAGCAGGTCGTCCATGATGTCCGGGGAGGCCAGGATGCCGTCTACAGCAGGATTGGCCAGTGCGATCTGCAGCCGGTCCAGCAGCTGCCGGCGGTCAGCCATGGCCACCGGATCATTTCCGACGGCGAGGGCGCCGCGGGCCGGGTGGTCAGCCGCGACAATGAAGTTCTGCCGGCCGGCCTTGACCCCCGCGTGGCGGCGACGGGCCTTGGCGGCGCGTGCCACAGCTTCCGGGTCTTCCAGCCGGACGGTGCTGAGGTGCTCATAACGGCGGGGATCGTCATCAACGGCGTGGTTCGAAGCGATGGGGGTGAGTGTCACAGTGCTGCTCCTTCGGTGGCAAGCTGCGGGGCGGAGGCAGTCGCTGAGCCGGGGGCAGTGCCCGGAACATTGCGGCCGCGTTCGGCCAACAGCGAGGTGACCTCGTCCGGCGTCGGCATGGCATCCGCGCAGGACAGGCGGGAGGCGACAATGGCGCCTGCGGCATTCGCGTAATCGAGGACCTGGGCAAGCGGCCACCCGGACAGCAGCCCGTGGCAGAAGGCCCCGCCGAAGGAATCTCCGGCGCCCAGGCCATTGACTGTCTCAACGGGGACCGGGGCGGAAACCACGCGCTCCATGCGCGTCTTGGCCATGACGCCCTCCGGGCCAAGCTTGACGACGGCGATCTCCACGCCTGCGGCCAGCAGCCTGTCCGCCTGCTCGTCAGGGGTTCCCTCCCCGACCGCCACGGCGCACTCCTTGTCATTGCCGATGGCGACCGTGACATGTGGCAGGACCTTGGCGACCTCGGCCCGCACCTCTTCCTCCGAGGCCCAGAACATGGGCCGGTAGTCGAGGTCAAGGATGGTGAACTGGCCCTCGGCCAGGCCGGTGCGGGGACGGGCCCCGTGGGCCTTGATGTGCGCCTCGCGGCTCGGCTCCTGGCACAGGCCCGTCACTGTGGACCAGAAAATCCGGGCCTCACGGATGGCGTCAAGGGCAAGCTCTTCAGCCCTGATCTGCAGGTCCGGAGCAGTAGGAAAACGCCCATAGAAGTAAAGCGGGAACTCGTCCGTCGCCGGCTTGATCGCGCAGAACGTGACCGCCGTCTGCAGTCCCGGCACCGGGGTGACGAACGAATCGTCCACGCCGAACTTTTCCAGTTCGCGGTGCAGGTAAGTGCCGAAGGGGTCATCCCCGGTGCGGGTGATCACACCGGTGCGGCGGCCATGCCGGGCAGCCGCCACAGCCACATTGGACGGTGATCCGCCCAGGTACTTGCCAAAGGACGTAACATCCTCCAGGCCAACCCCGATGTCGTTCGGGTAGATATCAACGCTGATGCGCCCGATCGTAAGAAGCTCGTGGGTCACGGTAATCGTGGACCTTTCTGATGTGGAACTCAAAACCTTTGCGGCAACAGTTCCGGACTGGCAGGCCGTGGCGGGGGCCACACGCACTACTTTGCCCGAAATTCAATGTCCTGTCAAAGGTTTGTACTGACATGCTTACAACGCAACTTTTACTTCCAGTCCGCCCCCAACAGCGGGCCGGCTGCTACTTTTTGGGAACCGCCAGCTCGCCCGTGACGTACTGGGCGCGGCCATAGCCGAATGACCAGTCGCCGGCGGTGTTTTCCACGTAACCGATGAAGACGTCCTCGCCGGCCACGCCCACCTCGGAAAGCTTTTCAGCCACCGCGGAAAACAGGCGCTGCTTGGCTTCCTGGGACCGCCCGCCCTGCGTGAAGATTTGAATCATCACCACCCCGCCGGTCCGCTCAAAACCCAGTCCTGCATCCTGGGCGAAAATTTGCCCCTCCGGGTGTTCGGTAAGGATGTGGAAGTAGTCGCGCTCCGGGATGCCGTATTCGGCGAGGATCGCGTCATGGATCCCCCGACTCAGCTGCTGAAGCTCCTGGGCGCTTCGTCCTTTATTGATGTCGATGCGTACAAGTGGCACGGTTCTCCTTTGAAAGTTTGTACTGACATACTAACAAAGCCCTTTTTGAGAAAACAAGAGTCGAAGGCTTGAAAAGGGCCACCGCCGGGCTTACCTTTAAACAACCGAAAGGTTGATAAAAGAAAAGGTTGACCAAGAAGGTACAGGTAATGGGCTCTGAAAGTGCGGCACTGGACTCGGCTTTCATGGCCTTGGCCGATCCCGTGCGGCGGAGCATTATTGCCCGGCTCAGCCGGGGCCCGGCCACTGTGAACGAATTGGCAGAACCGTTCGAGATCTCCAAGCAGGCGGTCTCCAAGCACATCCAGGTACTCGAGCAGGCACAGCTGGTGACCCGAACCAGGGATGCCCAGCGCAGGCCCGTGCACCTGAACCCGGCGCGGCTGGAGGCACTGACCGCCTGGATCGACCAGTACAGGTTGGTCCGTGAAGGACAGTTCCGCAGCCTCGACGCCGTACTCAGATCAAACGCTGCGGACAGCAGCGACTAATGTCCAAGGAGTCATCATGAACAATTCCCTGAAACTCAGCGTTCCTGCGGGCGTCCCCTTCATCGATTACGAACGTGAGTTCGATTTCCCGGTGGCGGATGTGTTCCGCGCGCACAAAGAACCGGACCTTCTTGTCCAGTGGCTGGGCCCGAGGGGCTACAAGATGAATGTTGACCACTACGATTTCCGGACCGGGGGAAGCTACAGCTACCTCCATACCGGCCCGGAAGGGGTTCCCTACGAGTTCAGGGGCATCTTCCACACCGTCCGCGAGAACGAGTTCGCCATCCAGACGTTCGAGTTCGGCGGCTACCCGGACATCGTCAGCCTGGAGTTCATGTCGTTTGAAGACCTGGGCAACGGGCGTACCAGGCTTCGCGGCCACTCCGTCTACCCCAGCATAGAGGCCCGTGACGGGATGGCGCAGTCCGGGATGGAGGGCGGCCTAAGCGAAGGCTACGAGCGGCTCGAGGAATTGCTGGCTGGAGCGCCGGTGTGACGCAGGCCGAGGGCTTCATCCAGCACGCGGCCGAGGTTCGGCGCATCGTGCGCAAAGCGGCCCAGAAAAAGTCCGTCCGAAGCCGTTAGTTGCGGCAGCAGTCCAGGACCTGCACTGCCGCCGTAGATGACCGGACAGAACGGCTGCAGCGCGGAGCGGATGAGCGTGAGGACACTATTCACGTGCTGCGGGGCGGCCGGCTGGTCCGCCCCGATCGCCCAGACCGGTTCGTAGGCCAGGACCATCCTGCGAAGCAGGGCCGGGTCGCTGCCGGTGGCAGCGCGGACCTGCCCCAGGCAGAAGTCTGCCGCAGCACCGGCGTCGAGCATCTCCGGCTCACCGACGCAGAGCAGCGGAGTCAGGGAATGGTCGACGACGGCACGCACCTTGCGCGCAACGACGGAGTCGTCCTCGCCAAAGAACCTTCGCCGTTCGGCATGGCCGATCTCCACCAGCGAGACGCCGAGTTCAGCCAGCATGCCGGGACTGACCTCCCCCGTCAGGGGTCCGTCCCCCCATGCGCAGTTCTGTGCTCCCAGGAGCACGGGTGAGCCGGCCAGGATCCGTGCGGCAGGTTCCAGGACCGGGAAGGAGGGGATGACGAAGACCCGGACCGGGGAACCGTTGCCCAGTCCTGGCCTCGCGTCCACCAGTGAGCGCACCTCCGACAGCCAGCGCAGGCTTGCCTGGTAACCCAGATACATCTTGGTGCTGACACCGACGTAGGTGGTGCCGCTGCTGCCGGAGGTACTCATCGGTTTCCTTGGGTGGGTTGTTGCGGCGGTGGCTGCGTTGATAGGCCTTGCCCTAGGTCAGGGGTGCCGGTCCCAGTTCCTCGATGAGCTTTTGCATGGCGACGTACGCCTTGTTCCGGTAGGCCACCAGGGCTGCGGTCCTTTCGGCCGGGACGTCGAGGAAGCCGGACCCGGTCTTGGTACCCAACTGCCCGGCGTCGACCTTCTCCTGGAGGATCCGCGGGGTGGCGAACCGCTCCGGGAAGCCGGTCTGCAGTGACTTGTAGCAGAAGGCGTACACGTCCAGTCCGGCCATGTCCGCAATGGCGAACGGTCCGAAGAACGGCAGCCGGAAGCCGAAGGTGGTGCGCACCAGGGTGTCCACGTCCTCGGCGGTGGCGATGCCTTCCTCCACCACCTGGGCGGCCTCGTGGAAGAGTGCGTACTGGAGCCGGTTCAGCACGAAGCCGGTGACATCCTTGACGGTGGCCGTCTCTTTGCCCGTCTCCCCCACGATCTCGCGGGCGGCCTGGACCGTGGCTTCGGAAGTACCCCCGTGCGGAATGACCTCCACACCCGGGATGAAGGGTGCCGGGTTGGAAAAGTGGACGCCCAAAAACCGCTCCGGGTTCTCCACCACTTCGGCCAGCTTGGCGATGGAGATGGTGGAGGTGTTGGAGCCGATGATGGCATCGGGGCGGGCGGCGGCGCTGATCCGGCCCAGGGTGCCGTGCTTGATCTCCAGGACCTCCGGCACTGCCTCCTCGATGTATTCGGCGTCCGCCACTGCTTCTTCGATGTCCTTGGCTGCCCAGAGGTTTTCCTTGAGGCGTTCGGTGGCATCGGCCGGGAACAGGCCGGCCGCGACAAATTCGTCGGATTCCTTCAGCAGGCGTTCGTAGTTGCTTTGCGCCACCTCGGCGGAGACGTCGGCCAGGGCCACACGGGCTCCGGCGAGGGCCAGGACCTGCGCGATCCCGCCGCCCATGTAGCCGGAGCCAATAACGGCGATGTTACGGGTGGTCATTTGTCCTCAAGTCCTTCCGACGCGTCCTCGTAGGAGGAGATGGCTTCTACTTTTGCCGCGGATGCGGAGTTTTCGTCGAAGCGGTGGTCCAGCCACTCGCCCACGAGCTTCTTGGCCAGTTCCAGGCCGATCACACGCTGGCCCATCGTCAAAACCTGTGCGTTGTTGGACAGCACGGAGCGTTCCACCGAGTAGCTGTCGTGGGCTGTAACAGCACGGATTCCAGGCACTTTGTTCGCTGAAATCGCGACGCCGAGCCCGGTTCCGCAGATCAGCAGGGCCCGGTCCGCTTCCCCGGAGGCTACCTTTCGGGCCGCGGCGACGGCCAGGTGCGGGTAGGCGGTGGCGTCATTGGAAGCCACTCCTACGTCCTCCACCGAGGCAACGCGGGGGTCCGCCTCCAGCAGTTCGCGCAGCGCGTTCTTGTATTCGACGCCCGCTTCGTCGTTGCCGACGACGATGCGCCAGCCTGGCTGGGTTTGCTCAGTCATGGGGTTCTCCTTCTAACGGCTTTCGATCGAGGCGGCGTAGTCAGCCACCCGGCTTGCGATGAGTCCGAACGACACGGCGCCGGGGTCCGGATGGCCGAGGCTCTTCTCTGCCAGTGGCCGCGCGCGGCCTTTTTTCGGGGTGAGGTCGGCAGTGGCGTCAGCGGCTCGTGCTGCAGCCTCCGCTGCTGCACAAAGACTCCCGGCCAGGCTGCCGCCGTCGTCAATTGCCTTGGTGAAGGTGTCAGCGAACGGAAGCAGTGCGTCCACCATGGTTTTATCTCCCGCCTCGGCCTTGCCGAGGGTGACGATGGCGTCGCGCAGGGCGTTGACGGCAGCGGTTGCGTCGGCGGCAGTGTACGCGTCCTTGCTCCCAAGGGTCCGTCCGACGGCGGTGACGGCCGCGCCCCAGAGGGCTCCGGAGGTGCCGCCCGCGCGCTCGGCCCATTGCTCTCCCGCCGCGGCGAGGAGTTCCTCGAGTCCCGCACCGGCGGCATGGGACTTTTCAGCGGCGGCCACGGCGGCATCCACCCCGCGGCGCATGCCGATGCCGTGGTCGCCGTCCCCCGCGATGGCGTCCAGCTTCCCGAGTGCCTCCTCGTGTTCCACGACGACGGCACGCGCCTCCTTCAGCGCTTCCAGTGCCGTGGTGGCGATGGCCATCGACGCCGGGCTGGCGGCCAGCGCCGGCATGGTTCCGGTCTCGGCCAGGGACTCGATTGAGCGGGCGCGGCGTGGCGCGAGGCTGCCTTTGCGGAATGCAGGAGTGTCAGCCGGCGCGGCCCAGAACTTTTCCAGTTCCCCGTCCAGCCAGAACAGCGTCAGGGACAAGCCGGACATGTCCAGGCTGGTCACCAGTTCACCGCATTCCGGCTCGACGATCTCCAGTCCGGCAGCGGTCAGGAGGGCCTCGATCTTGCCGAACAGCAGGAACAGTTCGTCGTACTTGACCGTTCCAAGCCCATTGAGGATGGGCACCACCCTGCGGCCTGCGGTTTCGGGCTTGTCCTTCAGCAGCCCGTCCACCAGGAGCTGCGCCAGCTCACTGGCGCTGGGCAGGGGCTGTTCGGAGATACCCGGTTCGCCGTGGATGCCGAGTCCCACCGACATCATGCCCTCCGGTACAGTGAACAGGGGCTCGGTTGCTCCGGGCAGGGTGCAACCGGCGAAGGCCACGCCGAGGGAACGGGTGTGGTGGTTGGCCTTGATGGCAAGCCGCTCCACCTCGTCCAGGTCAAGCCCGGCCTCGGCCGCTGCACCGGCAACTTTGAAGACCGTGAGGTCGCCGGCGATGCCGCGGCGCTTGCCGATCTCCTCGAGGGGCGCACTGGCGATGTCATCAGTGACCAGAACAGTCCGGGTTTCAATGCCTTCAGCGTTCAGTTTCTCCTGCGCCTGGCCGAAGTGGAGGACGTCGCCTGCGTAGTTGCCGTAGCTGAGGAGGACACCGCCGCCGGCCTGGGACGCCCTGGCAACGCGGTACACCTGCCCCGCTGAGGGGGAAGCGAACATGTTGCCGCAGGCGCTTCCGGCAGCAAGCCCGGCACCCACCAGGCCCGCAAAGGCCGGGTAGTGGCCGGATCCGCCGCCGATGACCAATGCCACCTGGCCCGCGGGAAATTCGGTGGCGCGGACAACGCCGCCGTCAACCCGTGCCACGTACTGGCTGTTTGCCGCCACGAAGCCGTCCAGGGCCTCGTCCGCGAACTGCCCTGGATCGTCAAATATCTTTGTCATGATTCCTCGTTGAACCGGTTGGGTCGGTTGGGATGCTGCCGCTTAGCGTGCGGGGACGGCCGCAGGCGCCTGCCGCCCCTGGGCCACTAGGCTGCTGCCCAGGACGTAGCCGTCGCGCTTGGGCAGGACCTGCCGGCGCAGGTAGTTTTGGTTGGCGGCCGAGACACTCAGTCCGTCGCCGCCATAGTGCTCGGTGCAGATGATGCCCTGGAAGCCGACCGAGAGGGCGAACTGGAAAGCCTCGCGGTAGCTGATGAGGCCGTATTCCATCGGAGCCGGCATGGCGACGTAGTAATTCCTGGCCTGGTCCTCGTCGCGAATGTAGTTCTTGACGTGCCAGTAGTTGGAATACGGCAGCGTCTTGTGAACGAGTTCGCGCCAGTCCTCGATGGGGCGGTGCAGGCGGATCAGGTTGCCGAGGTCGGGGTTCAGGCCGACGTTGGGCAGGTCGATGTCCTGGACCAGCTGCACCGATGAGTCCGCAGTGCCAAGGTAGGTGTCCTCGTACATTTCCAGCGATACCAGGAGCCCGAGTTCGGCTGCGTGCTTGCCGACTTCCCGGATGCGGGTGACAGCGTTGTTCCAGGTTTCCTTGTCCCCTGCAGGGTCCTTGTGGCCTTCCACCGTCCAGAACCAGAGCTGCTTCTGCTGCTCGGGAGTAATGGCCTGGTGCAGGCCGATCGAGACAACCTCGCAACCGAGCTGTGCTGCAGCCTCAAGGGTGCGGTGCGTGTAGGCCAGGTTTTCCTCCCAGCGGCCTTCTTCGATCACGCTGCGGCGAATGGCGGAGATGGAGGGAAGCCCAAGTCCGGCAGTGCGGGCCGCGGTGGCGAGTTCATCAAGCCGGGCCGGGGTGAGGTCACCCGGGCGGATCCAGCTGTCAGTCAGGTCGGCATTCGTGAAACCAGCATCAGCAACTTCTTCGAAAACGCGCTGCCAGTCGCCGGGGGCAGCGTCCTGGACAAGGGTTCCGTCCGGCCTGGTGCCCGGGAACTGCAGCAGGGCGGCGGCGATGGGCCAGTCTTCAGCGGTGTACGGCATTGTCACTCCAAATTATGATCACATTTCCTATAGGATCTACGTCGAACCCTAGGACTGTCAAGGGTTTTCTTTGCCTCCTGGCCGGAAGGTGGATGAAAAAGAAGGGCCGGGCTGCCCTGTGGCGCGAGCGGACTGCTGCTAGCTGCGCAATTGGCTATCGTGCTGCGAGCGCTGTTTAACGCCCTCGATATGGTCGATCATCTTCTGCCGCGCGAGGTCGGCGTCACCTGCTTCAAAAGCCCGGAGGATCTCGGTGTGTTCAGCAATGGCGAAGTCGGCATCCGTCACGCCGAGGCCGCCGAAGAAGCGGAAACGCTGCACCTGGCCGCCCAGCGCGTTGTATGCGGACAGCAGGAACTGGTTGTCAGCTGACTCCGCAATGAGCCGGTGGAAGCGCTCGTCAGCCTCCCAGTAGGCACGGAACTCCGAGAAGGACGGCCCTCTGGGAGCTGCCTTCAGGTCCTCGATAGCCTCCGTCAACTGGGCGGTCAACGTCAAATCAGCATGCTTGCAGGCCATGAAGGCATTGGCCGGTTCGATGACCAATCGGGCATCCATCAGGTCGGCCAACTCATCCGGAGAGAACAGCGGCGCCACCCGGTACCCCCTCAGGGCCATCCGCCGGACCATGCCGGTAGCCTCCAAACGGGCAAGCGCCTCGCGCACGGGGGTGGGTGAAACGTCCAGCTCCCGCGCCATCCCGTCGATACTTACGGGCGTTCCGGCCTCGAGCCTCCCATCCATCAAGGCAACAAGGAGGGCCTCGTAAACGTGGTCGGCGAGGACCTGCCTGCTCACGCCGCCTGAGGCCTGATCCTTGGTTGCCATGTAGAAATCCTATAGCGGGAAGGTATTCCGGGTGCGCGCTACCGCCTGGCTCGCGCGCCTGATGTTGCAGGTGCAGCCCACCGCAGTCGCACTGCGGGACGCAAGCTGCCAGTCCGCCGTCGTGCCTTTAGCGTCTTAGCGGGTTAAACACCAACGCGGGGCCGCTCCTGCTTCCCTCCCGTCAGGGAAGGGCTGGAACGGCCCCGCGTTTCGATGCGCCGGTGCTAAAGGGCTGCGTAGACCTCGCGCAGCAGCTTGGCGGTCTCGGAAGGCGTCTTGCCGACCTTGACGCCGGCAGCTTCGAGGGCTTCCTTCTTGGCCTGGGCGGTACCGGCGGAACCGGAGACGATGGCGCCTGCGTGGCCCATGGTCTTGCCTTCGGGGGCGGTGAAGCCGGCGACGTAGCCAACAACCGGCTTGGTGACGTTGGCCTTGATGAAGTCGGCGGCACGCTCTTCGGCATCGCCGCCGATTTCGCCAATCATCACGATCGCCTTGGTCTCGGGATCAGCCTCGAACGCGGCCAGGGCGTCGATGTGCGTGGTGCCGATGATGGGGTCGCCGCCGATGCCGATGGCGGTGGAGAAGCCCAGGTCGCGCAGCTCGTACATCATCTGGTAGGTCAGGGTTCCCGACTTGGAGACGAGGCCGATGGGGCCCTTGCCGGTGATGTTGGCGGGGGTGATGCCCACCAGTGCTTCACCGGGGGTGATGATGCCGGGGCAGTTCGGGCCGATGATGCGGGTGACCTGGTTGCCGTCGGCGTCCAGCTTGGACTGGGCGAGGGCCCAGAATTCAGCGGAGTCCTGGACGGGAACGCCTTCGGTGATGACAACCACCAGGCCGATGCCGGCCTCGATGGCCTCCACCACTGCGGCCTTGGTGAATGCCGGCGGCACGAAGACGATGGAGACGTCGGCGCCGGTCTCTGCCATGGCTTCCTTCACGGTGCCAAAGACGGTGATTTCCTTGTCACCATGCAGGACGGTGGTGCCGGCCTTGCGGGCGTTGACGCCACCCACAATGTTGGTGCCGGCCTTCAGCATCAGGGCCGTGTGCTTGGTGCCTTCGCCGCCGGTAATGCCCTGGACGATGACCTTGGAGTCCTTGTTCAGATAAATAGACATGGTGCGTCCCTTTACTTCGCTGCGTTGGCGAGCTCGGCGGCCTTGTCGGCGCCCTCGTCCATGGTGGCGGCCAGGGTTACCAGCGGGTGGTTGGCCTCGTTCAGGATGCGGCGGCCTTCCTCGACGTTGTTGCCGTCGAGTCGGACTACCAGCGGCTTGTTCGCGGTGTGGCCGAGCTCGGCCAGCGCACCGACAATGCCCTTGGCGACGGCGTCACAGGCGGTGATGCCGCCAAAGACGTTCACGAACACGGACTTAACCTGCTCGTCACCCAGGATGACGTCCAGGCCGGCGGCCATGACCTCGGCGGAGGCTCCACCGCCGATGTCCAGGAAGTTGGCGGGCTTGACGTTGCCATGGTTTTCACCGGCGTAGGCGACGACGTCGAGAGTGGACATGACCAGGCCGGCGCCGTTGCCGATGATGCCTACTTCGCCGTCGAGCTTGACGTAGTTGAGGTCCTGGGCCTTTGCCTTGGCCTCCAGGGGATCGGCAGCATCCTTGTCCTCAAGGAGGGCGTGCTTGGCGTGGCGGAACTCGGCGTTCTCATCGAGGGATACCTTGCCGTCCAGGGCGACAATCTCACCGGCGCCGGTCTTGACCAGCGGATTGACCTCCACGAGGGTGGCGTCTTCCTTCTTGAAGACGTCCCACAGCTTGAGGATCACGGCGGCGACCTTGCCGCGCAGTTCCTCAGCGAAGCCTGCGGCTGCAACAATCTCGTCGGCCTTGGCCTGGTCGATGCCGACGGCAGGATCGATGGCGATCTTGGCCAGTGCTTCCGGGCGTTCGACGGCGAGCTGTTCGATTTCCATGCCGCCCTCAACCGAGCACATGGCCAGGTAGTTGCGGTTGGCCCGGTCCAGCAGGACAGAGAAGTAGTATTCCTCGGCAATGTCCGCGCCCTGGGCGATCATCACCTTATTGACGGTGTGACCCTTGATGTCCATGCCCAGGATGTTGGTGGCGTGCTCAAATGCCTCGTCGGCGGACTTGGCAACCTTCACGCCGCCTGCCTTGCCGCGGCCGCCGACCTTGACCTGTGCCTTGACGACGGTCACGCCGCCGATCTTTTCGGCAGCTGCCTTTGCTTCTTCTGGGGTGTGCGCCACGATGCCGGCAAGCACGGGTACACCGTGCGCCTCGAACATATCGCGCGCCTGGTATTCAAACAGGTCCACGGTTTAGTGTCCTTCTACGTCGAAGTAGTTTCTGTACAGTCGGACACCATCGAAGACGATGACCGGGCTGCGGAATGCACGCACCGGCGGCCTGTCTGGAAACGAGCCACGCGGCGTAATGCTCCATGGGGAACTCTAGTCCTTTGGAAGGACCGGGCCGTCCCAGACTACCTCTTATGTGAGTAAGGACACTATTCTATGAGGCGTAGAAAAACCGCGGAATTACGGGGTTTTTGAGGGCTCTGAAGGGCCCGGCTGCATGGTTCGCGGGAGGGCGGGGGTCAGTTCGTAACGCTCTGCGGAAACAAAGCAACCGACGCCGGGCAGGCACATTTCCGCATGCCACACCCCCGTTGTAGCGAAACAGCGAAGTCCGTTCCCTTCGAGGTTTTGGCCCCGGCCAGGACCGGCAGTTCGGCCAGCGGGGCGGCCTTGCTGCCGTTCGGACCGTAGGTTGCCTCCATTTGTGTGACGCCGGGGCTGCGGCCGTCTCCGCCCCTCAGGCCGGGACTGTCAGGCGTCGAGCTTGGTGAGCGGCGCGTACCGCAGCAGCAGGCGCTTCTCGCCGACGTCGAACTTCACCTTTGCCACGGTCTTGTCCCCCGCGCCTTCGAGGGCCAGGACAGTACCGTTGCCGAAGCTGGTGTGGTTGACCTTATCCCCCACGCTGACGGCCACGATCTCCTTCTGCGGCTGCACCCGGTTCCGCGCGACAGCAGCAGGGACATCCGCGTTGAACCCGGCTGCGGAGTCCGCAGCGCCACCGCGGGCGGTTCCGGCACCCCAGAAGGATCCGCCGTAGCGGCCTGAGCTGATGGATCCGCTGCTCCAGCCGCCGGACTGCCTGCTGGTTCCTTCGCGCTTCCATTCCAGGAGTTCGGCGGGGATTTCCTCCAAAAACTGGCTTGCCGGGTTGTACTGGCTTTGCCCCCACATGCTGCGGACCTCCGAGCGTGTAACGTAGAGCCTCTTCCGGGCACGGGTCAACCCTACATAGGCAAGCCTGCGCTCTTCCGCCAGTTCCTTGGGGTCTGTGGCCGAGCGCTGGTGCGGGAACAGCCCATGCTCCATGCCCGTCAGGAACACCACCGGGAACTCCAGGCCCTTGGCGGTGTGCAGCGTCATCAGGGTGACCACGCCCAGCCGTTTGGCCTCGGCGACGGCGGCATCAATGTCGGCTCCGGGGGCATCGGGAATCTGGTCGGCATCAGCCACCAGCGACACCTGCTCCAGGAAGGCCTCCAGGGATCCTTCCGGGTTCTCCTGTTCGTATTCACGGACGACGGCGACCAGCTCCGCCAGGTTCTCCACCCGGGACTCGTCCTGAGGGTCGGCGCTGGAGCGCAGGGCCGCCAGGTAGCCTGTCTGCTCCAGGACGGCTTCCAGTGCCGCCGCTGCGCCCGAACCGGCAGCTACCTCGGCAAGGTCATCCAGCAGTTTCACGAAACCAAGGACCGCGTTGACGGAACGGGTGGCCATCCCCGGAGCCTGCTCAGCACGGCGGGCGGCCGCCATGAACGAGATCCGTTCCCGCTGGGCGAGGGCCGCCACGGCACCCTCGGCGCGGTCACCGATGCCGCGTTTTGGTTCGTTAAGCACCCGGCGAAGGTTGACGTCGTCGTCCGGATTAACCAGGACGCGCAGATACGCGAGGGCGTCCTTGATCTCCTTGCGCTCGTAGAAGCGCGTGCCGCCCACCACTTTGTAGGGCAGGCCCACCCGGACCAGCACGTCCTCGATGGAGCGGGACTGCGCATTTGTCCGGTAGAAGATGGCCACGTCCCCGGGGCGGAGGTTGTCCTCGTCCTGGAGCCTGTCAATCTCCTTGGCGATGAACTGGGCCTCGTCATGCTCGTTTTCGCCCACGTAGCCGATGATCTTGTGGCCTTCGCCCTCGGCCGTCCACAGCCGCTTTTCGGGGCGGTTGGGGTTCCGGGAAATCACGGAATTGGCCGCGCTGAGGATGTTCTGGGTGGAGCGGTAGTTCTGCTCCAGCTTGATGGTCCGGGCTTCGGGGTAGTCCTTCTCGAATTCCACGATGTTGCGGATGTCGGCTCCGCGGAAGGCGTAGATGGACTGGTCTGAGTCACCCACAACCGTGAGCTCCGACGCCCCCGGCCCTTCGCCGACGATCTCGCGGACCAAAGCGTATTGTGCGTGGTTGGTGTCCTGGTATTCGTCCACCAGCACGTGCCGGAACCGCCGGCGGTAGGACTCGGCAAGGGCAGGGAAGGCACGGAACATGTAGACGGTCTCGGCAATGAGGTCGTCAAAGTCCATGGCGTTCGCCTGGCGCAGCCTCTGGGTGTACCCCTTGTAGACGTCCGCAACTGCCTGCTCGAAGGGGTCGTTGTAGTTCGCGGCGGAAGCGTAGGAATCAGCGTCGATAAGTTCGTTCTTCAATGCCGAGATCTTGTGCTGGATGGCTTTGGGCGCGAACTTCTTGGGGTCCAGGTCCAGCGTCTTGGACACCTGCGTGACGAGCCGCAGCGAGTCGGCGGAGTCGTAGATGGAGAAGTTCGCCTTCAGGCCAACGTTGGCCGCTTCCTGGCGGAGGATCCGGACGCACGATGAGTGGAAAGTGGAGATCCACATGATCTTGGCCCGGCCGCCCACAAGCTTTTCGATGCGTTCCCGCATTTCGGCGGCAGCCTTGTTGGTGAAAGTGATGGCCAGGATTTCGCCGTGGTGGGCCCGGCCGGTGGCAATCAGGTAGGCGATCCTGTTGCTGAGCACGCGGGTCTTGCCCGAACCGGCGCCCGCCACGATAAGCAGTGCGGAGCCGGCATGCTTGACGGCTTCCTCCTGCTGAGGGTTCAGCCCTTCAAGAAGCGCGGCCGCGTCGAGGCGGTGGCCGCGGTGGCCCTGCCCTTCCGGCCCCCGGTTCCCGCGGACGCTGCCGCCGGTCCGCGGCCCCGCAACTGCGCCCTCAGCGGGCGACTTGGTGCGGGCAGCAGCGGTGGGAGCGGCTTTGAAAGGTCCGTCAGAGTACGGGTCAAACAACATATCCATGGTGCCTACAAGTCTAGGCGGTGGGACTGACGGCCCGCTCCAGCCTGTGGATTACGGCTTAATCCGCAGAAGCTGCGCCCGCCTGTCCTAGTCGACTGCCCCGGACTCCAATGCCGCACGCAACTCGCGGACCGCCGTCGTGCCTCCTGCCATGAACCATTCCAGGCCGTTGACGCGGACGGTATCCACGGCCCCGCCTGCAGCGCGGACAATGGCCTTGCCCGGGAGCCAGTCCCACTCTGGGCAGCTGTGCTGGAACCAGCATCCGATCTGCCCGTCCGCCACCCGACCAAGATCGCAGGAGCCAGAACCAAGCATCCGAAGCGCTGCCGCCGAGGTTGCCGCCGCGTGCCACGGCATGGCGCACAACGGGTCCATCAGCCAGCTGGGGTGGATGTAGGTTGCCGCCCCGAGCTCGGCAACGGCGGTAGCGTTCCGCTCTCCCCCGTTGTCCTGGAAAACGGTCAGCTTCTCGCCGTTGAGGGTTGCAGGGTACTTCCGGCCGCCGAGCCAAAGCTTGTCTTCCTCCGGTTGGAAGATCGCACCGAGCGCCACATCGGCGGAATCCTTCAGGGCGATGGCCGAGCACCAGTACGTGGAGCCGTGCAGGAAGTTGTAGGTGCCGTCCACCGGATCGATCACCCAGGTCCGGCCGCTGCTGCCCTGCACCGACGCGCCCTCCTCACCCACGATGCCGTCCTTCGGCCGGCAGCGCTGCAGCTGTTCCAGCACATAGGCTTCGGCCGCATGGTCAGCCGCCGTCACGACGTCGGAGATGGAGGTCTTCTGCTGTGACTGCAGACCCGCCATCCGCATGAGGAGCGCCAGCTGCCCGGCCTCACGCACCAGGGCTGCTGCCAGCTGGTAGTCGTCCAGTGAGGGATCAAGTTCAACAGCGCTGTGCCGGCCAATGGTCATGCTCTCAGTTTATGGGGCGCGATAATGGTGCCATGGCCAAGACACCTGCGCAGCGGATCAAGAAGCACGGCTCCAAGGCAGCTGTCCCGCAGCACCACCTTCCACCGGCGGTGAATCCCACCACGGCCCGGACGCCGGAAAAGGCCAGGAGCAACAGCAACCTCATTGTGATCGCCGGCGTGGTGGCCAGCCTCTTCCTGTTCTGGTACCTGCACCTGCTGACCCTGGACCAGCTGCGGCAGCTGTCCACCGGCCTGGCCATGCCGGACTCGCTCATCGGCGGCTTCGACCCCGCCTACATCGGGCAGCTGGACGCGGCCATGGATGAAGACGCCCGCGGCCAGCTCAACTACGTCCACAAAACCGCAGGCACCCTGTTCCCGCTGATCTTCGCGTTCACCTGGTTGCTGCTGATCGGGACGAACGTGGCCCGGAAGACCCTCCGCTGGGCGCTCTGGGCTTTGCCGCTGCTGTTCGTTGTGGTCCGGCTTTGGGGCAATGTGGCCATCGACGGCGTGCTGGCCACAGATGCTCCGGACCCCGGACAGGTGGCTTTGGCGTCCGGCCTCACCGTTGCCGGGTGGGTCCTGCTCGTCCTGAGCCTGGTGGCGGGAGCTGTTGCAGTATTCCTGGGCGCCCGGAGGCCGAAAGCTACCCCGTGACGGTTGCCGCCATGCGCGCCTGCTTCCGGTGCTGGTGCACCCGGCCGGCGATCACCAGGCCCGCGGTTGCCATTCCTACCGTGACGGGGTACGCCATGAGGCGTTCCAGGGTCCCTGGTTCCGGGATGTCCATGCCGGTTACACCGCCGGTCACCAGCGCAGCGAGGGAAACTCCGCCGCACACCAGGATGAACCAGGCCATCCCCGATTTCCGCAGCCAGAGGACGCCCAGCACCAGCAGGGCGGCAGCCCCGGCAAGGAAGTACATCACCGCTCCCGCGTAATGCCAGCCGGAGCCGGCATCCTCTGGCACCAGCCCAACAATGACGGTCCCCGCCCCGGCCGTTCCAGTCAGCAGGCGCACCCAGACCGCCGCGAGCCATGGCTTCCGGCGGCCAGCCTGGACCCGTATCCCCGCCCGTGCCGCAACGCACAACAGCCCGGAGCTGAGCAGGACAGCGCCCAGGAGCATTCCCATGCCCTGGACCACGAACGAGGCATTCATCAGCCAGTTCAACGGCGAGCAGACCTCACGGCCGTCGAACACGCCGCAGTACAGGGCACCGAGGTCGCTGATGTAGCCGGTGCGCAGGTCGTAGGGCCGCGGCCCCGCCCAGGCTCCAATCACCGCCGCCTCCGCCGCAAAATACTGCAGCACGCTCAGCACCGACCACGCTCCGATGTACTGCCGCGTGGACATGGTGTCCGGAATGAAGGCCACTGCTGGGACTGCGGACGGCACTGAAGTCATGCCTTGAGCGTAGTACGGTGCTGCACCTTGTATGCTTGTAACCGTGTCCGGCCGGACTGGTCTGCCAGCCCAACGGACCAAGCCCTCGTAGCTCAGTGGATAGAGCACGGCTCTCCTAAAGCCGGTGTCGTTGGTTCGATTCCAATCGAGGGCACTTGAACCTTCGTTCCCCGGAGCAAGATCTCCGCTCCTACCTCCTGAGTGCCGGCCGCCCCGGCCCCTCGGCCGGCAGCGCCGGGGCCGGCCGCTGGACCATCCAGCGAGACCTGCTGGACCGCGCGGAAGGCACCCGCGGAACCTTTTCCGGCGTCGTACTTTTTCTTCCAACGTCCGACGGCAACCTGGCCCTCCGCGAGGAAGGCACCATGCGCTGGCCGTCCTTCACCGGCCCCGCCTCCCGTGAATACGTGCTGCGGGCCACCGAACGCCCTGATGCCCTTGACGTGTTCTTCCCCGACAGCCGCCCCTTCCACAGGATGAGCTTTTCCCCGGAAGCCAGCCTGGACAGCCACTGGTGTGATCCGGATACGTACCGGGTTTCCTACGCTTATGAAAGCCCGGAGAGGTTCAGCTACACCTGGGATGTGAAAGGGCCGCGGAAGGACCTGCTGCTGACTTCACACCTGACGCGGGCAGAGGGCACGGCGGTATGAAGAACCGCATTGTCGTTTCTGCTGTCTGCGTTTTTGATGACGCCGGCAGGCTGCTCACGGTGAGGAAGCGCGGCACGTCCATGTTCATGCATCCGGGCGGCAAGCCTGAGCCGGGCGAGACCGCCGTCCAGGCGGCAGCCCGCGAGCTGGCTGAAGAGGTGGGCATCATCGTGGACCCGCGGGAATTGCAGCTGATGGGTGTCTGGATTGCCGCCGCCGCGAACGAGGCGGCCACCGACATTGAAGCCACCGTGTTCGCCGCGCCCGGCACTTGGGAGGCCAGTCCGTCCCGAGAAATCGCGGAGATACGATGGCTGGACCTCGCTGCCCTCGACCGGGGCGCGGCCCTGCCGCAGGACCTCGCGCCGCTGCTGACCGACCACATCCTGCCCGAACTGGCCAGCGCGCGGAGTTCTGCCCGCAGCGGAGACTAGAACTCGGGAACAGCTTCCTGCGCCACTGCCGTGGCTTCATTGAACTGCGTGCGGTAAAGCTCCGCGTAACGCCCTTCCGCAGCCAGAAGTTCGGTGTGCGTCCCGCGTTCCACGATCCTGCCGTCCTCCACCACCAGGATGGCGTCTGCCGCGCGGACGGTGGAGAGCCGGTGCGCAATCACGACGGCGGTGCGCCCCTCAAGCGCGGCGCCCAGGGCTGCCTGGACGGCGGCTTCGTTCGTGGAGTCGAGCGCGGCCGTTGCCTCGTCGAGAATAACCACCCGCGGCTGCGCGATCAGCAGCCTGGCGATGGTGAGGCGTTGCCGTTCGCCGCCCGAGAGCCGGTAGCCGCGCTCCCCCACCACGGTGTCCAGCCCGTCAGGCAGGGAACGGATCATGCCTTCAAGCCGGGCCTGCCGGATGACCTCCCACATGTCCGCTTCAGTCGCATCCGGACGGGCCAGGCGCAGGTTCGAGGCGATGGTTTCGTGGAAGAGGTGTCCGTCCTGGGTCACCATGCCCAGGGTGTCGCGCAGGGACTCGAACGTCACGTCACGCAGGTCCAAACCGCTGCCGGGTGTGCTGCCGGCCAGGCGAACGGCGCCGGAATCGACGTCATAGAGCCGGGCCAGCAGCTGCGCAATGGTCGATTTGCCGGCGCCTGATGAGCCCACCAGGGCCACGGTCTGCCCGGGTTCAACCCGGAAGCTGATGCCGTGGAGCACTTCCTCCCCGCCGCGGGTGTCCAGCGTGGACACCTCCTCCAGCGACGCGAGGGAGACCTTGTCTGCGGACGGGTAGGCAAAACGGACGTCGTCGAACTCCACGGAAACCGGGCCGGCAGGAACTGCCACAGCGTCCGGCTTCTCCTGGATCAGCGGTTTGAGGTCCAGGATTTCGAAGACCCGTTCAAAGCTGACCAGGGCGCTCATGATTTCCACCCGGGCGTTCGACAGTGCAGTGAGCGGCGCGTAGAGCCTGGTCAGCAGCAGGGCGAGCACCACAACGTCGCCCGCTGCGAGCTGGCCGGTGATCGCCAGCCAGCCGCCGAGGCCGTAAACCAGGGCGAGCGCGAGCGCTGAAACCAGGGTCAGTGCCGTGACGAAGGTGAACTGCAGCATGGCTGTTCGGACGCCGATGTCACGGACACGTCCCGCACGGGCGGCAAATTCACGTGATTCCTCGTCCGGGCGGCCGAAGAGCTTGACGAGGGTGGCGCCCGGAGCGGAGAAACGCTCGGTCATCTGGGTTCCCATGGCGGCATTGTGCTCCGCCGCCTCCCGGCGCAGGTCGGCCAGCCTGGATCCCATTCGCCGCGCGGGAATGAGGAAGACGGGCAGCAGGATCATGGCCAGTACGGTCACCTGCCAGGAGGTCCCCAGCATCACGATGAGCGTCAGGATCAGTGCCACAACGTTGCTGACCACGCCGGACAGGGTGCCGGCGAACGCCGACTGGGCGCCGATGACGTCGTTGTTCAGGCGGCTGACCAGGGCACCGGTGCGGGTGCGGGTGAAGAAGGCGATGGGCATCTTTTGAACGTGGTCAAAGACCCTGGTGCGGAGGTCCACGATCACGCCCTCACCGATAGTGGAGGAGAGCCAGCGGCTCACCAGGCCCAGGCCTGCCTCGGCCAAAGCCACGACGGCGATGAGCACGGCCAGGCGGATCACCTCCTCCGCTGCGGCCTTCGCCACGATGGCGTCCACCACCTGCCCGGCGAGGACCGGCGTTGCCACGGCCAGGAATGCCATCACCACGGACAGTGCCACGAAGGCGGCAAGTCTGCCCCGGTGCGGGCGGGCGAAAGCCAGTACCCGTTTCAACGTTGCTTTGGAGAAAGGCTTGGACCCGCTCTTGGCCCGCGTGATCTTGTACAGGGAGTTCCAGGCCACCCCTTCCATGCTCATTGCTGCTGCTCCTCTACCATTCCGCTCTCCACAACCCAACGTACATCCAGCCGCACGTTCTCCAGCAGCCTGCGGTCATGGGTGACCAGCAGCAGCGCTCCGTCATAACTCTCCAGGGCCTCTTCAAGCTGCTCGATGGCCGGAAGGTCAAGGTGGTTGGTCGGCTCGTCCAGCACCAGGAGGTTGACCCCGCGGGCCTGCAGCAGTGCGAGCGCCGCACGGGTCCGCTCACCCGGTGACAGGGAGTCAACGATGCGGGACGTATGGTCCCCCTTGAGCCCGAACTTGGCGAGCAGCGTGCGCACCTCCGCAGGGTTCAGGTCCACGAGGACAGCCTCCACCGCATCGGCCAGTGCGAGGTGGCCGGCGAGGAGCCTGCGGGCCTGGTCGATCTCCCCGATGGCAACGGACGCGCCCAGGGCTGCACTGCCGGACTCAGGCTCGATGCCGCCCAGCAGCAGCCGCAGCAGCGTGGACTTTCCTGCACCATTGGGACCGGTAATGCCGATCCGTTCCCCCGCGTTGAGCTGGAGGTTGACCGGGCCCAACGTAAACCTGCCCTGACGGACCACTGCGTCGCGGAGGGTGGCTACAACAGAGCTGGAGCGCGGCGCCTTGCCGATGGAGAACTGCAACTGCCATTCCTTCCGCGGCTCTTCCACCACATCCAGCCTCGCAATCCGGGACTCCATCTGCCGGACCTTCTGGGCCTGCTTTTCGGATGACTCGGTGCTCGCGGCGCGGCGGATCTTGTCGTTGTCCGGGTTCTTCTTCATGGCGTTCCGGACGCCCTGTGAGCTCCATTCACGCTGGGTCCGTGCCCGGGACACCAGGTCGGCCTTAGTGGCCGCGAATTCCTCGTATTTTTCGCGGGCGTGCCGCCTGGCAACTGCGCGCTCCTCCAGGAAAGCCTCGTAGCCGCCGTCGTAAACTGCTACGGCATTCTGCGCCAGATCCAGTTCCACCACTGTGGTGACGCAGCGGGCCAGGAACTCCCGGTCGTGGCTGACCACCACCACGCCGCCGCGCAGTCCCCGCACAAAGTCCTCCAGCTTGGCCAGGCCTTCAAGGTCAAGATCGTTGGTGGGCTCGTCCAGCAGCACTACGTCGAACCGGCTCAGCAGCAGCGCCGCCAACGCAACGCGTGCTGCCTGCCCACCTGACAGCCCAGTCATCAGCGCACCGGCACCGGTTTCCAGCCCCAGGTCGGCCAGGACGGCAGGAAGGCGGTCGTCCAGGTCAGCAGCACCGGAGGCCATCCACCGGTCGAAAGCATGTGCGTAGGCATCGTCGGCGCCGGGGGCACCTGAGCCCAGCGCCTCGGCCGTGGATTCCATGTCAGCTGTTGCCTGCGCGCAACCCGTGCGGCGGGCAACATACCCTGCCACCGTTTCACCCGGCACGCGTTCGTGTTCCTGGGGCAGCCAGCCAACAAAGGCATCGGCGGGGGCAAGGCTGACCGAACCTTCCTGGGGCTGGTCGACGCCGGCCAGGAGCCGCAGCAGCGTCGACTTGCCCGCTCCATTGGCGCCTACTACGCCCACTACGTCCCCGGGCGCCACTGTCAGGGAAAGGCCCGAGAAGAGCTGCCGATGGTCGTGACCGCCGGAAATGTCCTTCGCTACAAGCGTTGCAGTCATTGATCATCCTTTCGCCGCTGCGCCGGCAGCGGGTGTCCTGCCGGAACCCGGCCGGGGCATGCCCAGCGCGGCAGGAAGGCGTCCTTGCCGCAGGACATGAAAGAACCCGCTGGTCCGGACTTGGGGGGTGTACGGACCAGCGGGCTCGACCATCAAGCATAGTCGAAACGGCAGCGGGCGCAAAACCAGGCAGCGAAAGGCAGGATAAAATCATCACATCACCCGTTCTGCAGAGAGCCCTCCATGACCCTCCCCGCCAAGGCGTTCCAGCGCTGGCTGCAAGGAATTGCGCCGGACGCCAGCACGGCAGATGTCTGCAGGATCTCCGGGATCAAAAGGACCACGCTCGCCCAGCAGCTCGTACGCGGGAAGGTTGCCGTCAGCACGGTGGTCAGCATCAGCCGCGCCTACAACATCAACCCGGTTGAGGCTTTGGCCACCTTCGAACCATACCGGTCCCTGGCCAACCCCCTGCCTTCGCCCACCCGCGATGAACTGGTAAGCCAAATCTCCACTGCAGACCTCCTGCGGGCAGTGCTGGCGCGTCCTGCAATGGATCCGGCCGCCGGCGGGGAAACCCCGCCGGCGCTGTCGCCGGCCCCGCACGCCACCTCGGTGAAGAACTGGGTTGATGCGATCGACGACGGCGAGGTGCGGCACCGTGTCTCCGCGGCCACCGGCATCGCACCCCAAAACTACTCTGCCCAGTTGACGGCGAACCGGCTGTCACCGGAACTTGCCGTAGCCACCTCGCATGCAGCGGGCGTTGGACCCACTGGCGGCCTGGTGGCTACCGGACTGATCACCGAGGAAGAAGCAGGCTGGCCGCCCGGAGCCCGGCAGGGCGCCCTGGACAGCCTGTCCGACGGCGACCTCACCGCCCTGGCCGGGGACAGGCTGCAGGCGTTGGGCAAAGTGCTGCGGCGCCAGGAGCAGGACCAAGCACAAACAGAAAAGATTTGGGAGAACCTGGGATGATCGAAATACTCCAGTGGTCGACGCTGGCCATCTGCGGCCTGGTCGCGGCAGCCCGGGTGCCCAGTGCCATCCGCGGGGAGAACAGGTCGCTGTTCTACATCTTCGGACTCCTGACCGTGGCCATCCTGCTAAGTATCGAGGCGCCCTACGTCGCCATCGACCAGGCACTGGGCGGAATCAACCTGGCCAACCTCCTGCTGCGCTTCATCATTTTTGCAGCGATTTACTTCGTGGGGATCCGCGTCAGCCGGGGGTTCGGTGCAGAGGGGGCCATCCGCCTCATCACGGGGAAACCGGGCATGGCCGTGCTCCTGGTGGTCTCCCTGCTGCTGGTGGTGCTGTTCTTCATGATGGACACTGCAGGCTCCTCCGCCGGACTGTTGGCAACATCTGGCAAGAGTGAGCGTAATTTTGTCCTGGTGGAGTACTACGGCGCCGCCGGCAGGGCCTATCCGGCATACGTGTCACTGGTTCTGCTGCCGGCGATGCTGCGCACCGTCACCCACCGCCTGCCGCTGCTGGTGCGGGCTGGCGCCGGGCTCTTGGCGCTGGGTGCAGTAGCCGTCGCCCTGACACTGCTGTTTCCCGTGGTGCCGCCGGAGTGGGGCAGCATCAAGTTCGTCATCAACTACACCGCCGTCCTGTGTTACGTCATTGGCCTGGCACTGATTTGGGCAGCAAGAGTGCGCAGCGGGAAAAGAATCTCCACCAAAAGGACATATACCGCAAAGTAACCTGCCCGGCTTTCACAAAATCATTAGATTATGAAACAATCATGAATGTGTGAAGGTGGAGCGCAGGGCGTTTTCGAACGGGGATAAATTCTTGAACGTTATCCGCTCCGGGGGCCTTTGCATGCATTGGGGGGATGAGTGGTGGCGGCCGTTGGGGACCGCCCCCACTCAGCCTATTTAAGGCCTAGGATCCTCAACCCGGCGCTCCGAAATGCCCCCGGACTCCGCCGGCCGGTCAGCCGCTATCTCCGGGCGAACCTCAACGTGACCAGCTGGAACGGCCGCAACCGCAGGTCTGCACCATCTGCGCCGGCTTCAACACCAGGGGCCTGGACCGGGCGCTCCAGCAGGTCAACGGAACGCGCTTCGTGGACAGGGAAGTTCGCGGTGAGCCGGCCCGCCGACCGCTGGCCCAGTGATTCGTACAGCCGGACAATCACGTCTCCGGATCCATCCTCTGCCAGCTTCACCGCTTCAATGACCAGTGCAGGGTTGCTGACGGAGAAGAGCGGTTTCACCGGGGAACACCCACGGACCAGCCGGGGAGCAAGGTTGGTACGGTAGCCCTCCTCCACTGCATCGGCGATAGCGGCACCGGGACGGATGGTCACCGCCAGCTCGTGCAGCCCGCGGTCCGACTCCGGGTCCGGAAACTTGGGGGCGCGCAACAGTGACAGGCGCACCGTGGTGGTGGTGCCGCCGTCGGAATCCCTGATGTTGCGCATGACATCGTGACCGTAGGTGGAAGAGTTGGAAATCGCCACGCCGTAGCCGGGTTCCGCTACGTGGATCCACCGGTGTGCACACACCTCGAACTTCGCCGTTTCCCAGGATGTGTTGGTATGCGTGGGCCGAAAAACGTGCCCGAACTGGGTCTCCGCAGCCGACCTGTCAGCCCTGACATCCAAGGGAAAGCCGAGCTTCAGCAGCTTTTCCCGCTCCTGCCAGTCCACAGAGGTGGTGATGGCAAGCGACGGACTGCCAGGGGCAAGGCTGATGCGCTGCGTGACGGCCGAACTGCCCGCAAACCGCTCCACCACCACAGCGGCTTCTGCCGCTTCACCTGCCAGGCGAAGGGAGGTTGCACCGGTCAGTGGAGTGACGTTGCGCCGGTAGAACTCATCGATGTCCCAGGCGTCCCATTCATTGGGCGTATCGCGGTGCAGCTCAAGCAGGTTACCCCGCTGGCCGGGAGCAATGGCTTCCCGGCCGCTGGCGTGGTCCATTAGCGAGGTGAGAAGCCCATCAGCGTCCAGGACTGCCCGGATCACGCCGTTGTCCAGGACATAGCCGCCGTGGTCAGCGGCCGCAGTCGCCGGTTGTGCAAGGCCACCCGGCTCTGCCCGGGAGGCAGGTTCGCCGGCGGCCAGGGCTGGCACGCCATCCCTGGGATGGGGCGCCGCGTTCAGCAGGAAGGTCCGGTCCCCAGCGCCCAGGACCGCAGCAGCCGCCTGCGCAATGATGTCCTCAAGGCCCTCCCTGATGGCCTGGTAGTTGCGCTCGGCATCCTGGTGCACCCAGGCGATGGAGCTGCCGGGAAGGATGTCGTGGAACTGGTGCAGCAGGACCAGCCGCCACAGCCGCTTCAGCTCGGCGGCAGGGTAAGCGAAAGCGCCTCCCGTGCGGACTGCAGCGGTGGCGCACCACAGCTCCGCCTCCCGCAGCAGGTGCTCACTGCGCCGGTTGCCCTTTTTGGTCCTGGCCTGGCTGGTGTAGGTTCCGCGGTGCAGCTCAAGGTACATCTCGCCCACCCATACCGGCAGGACAGGGTAATCATCCTCGGCCTGCGCAAAAAAGCTTTCAGCAGAGCCAACCCGGACTTTCGGAGAGCCTTCCAGGTCAGCGGCACGCGACGCCGCGGCAAGCATCTCCCGGGTGGGCCCGCCGCCGCCGTCGCCATAGCCGAAGGGCACCAAGGACACGGTTCCGCGGCCGTGGTCGCGGTAGTTCCGCTCCGCGTGGGCCAGCTCGCGGCCGCTCAGCTCAGAGTTGTAGGTGTCAACGGGCGGGAAATGGGTGAAGAGGCGGGTGCCGTCGATCCCTTCCCAGTTGAACGTGTGGTGCGGCATACGGTTGGTCTGGTTCCAGGAAATTTTTTGGGTCAGGAACCATCGGCTGCCTGCAGACTTGACGATCTGCGGCAGTGCGGCTGAGTAGCCAAACGAGTCCGGCAGCCACGCCTCCCGGCAATCGACGCCGAATTCCGACAGGAAGAAGCTTTTGCCCTCCACGAACTGCCGCGCCATGGCCTCGCCGCCGGGCATGTTGGTATCCGATTCCACCCACATCCCGCCCACCGGGACAAACTGCCCCGTCCGGACCTTTTCCCGGATGCGGCTGAAGAGTTCGGGGTAGAACTCCTTGATCCAGGCGAACTGCTGGGCTGAAGAGCAGGAGAACACGAAGCCAGAGTTCTCATCCATCAGCGCCACCACGTTGGAGAACGTCCTGGCGCATTTGCGGATGGTCTCCCGGACCGGCCAGAGCCAGGCCGAGTCGATGTGGGCGTGCCCGGTGGCAACGAGCTGATGGGCCGAGGCGTAGGCGGGCCGCGCCAATACTGCGGCCAGGGCGTCACGCCCCGCCGCCGCGGTCCCCGCAACATCGTCGGGGTCCATGAGGTCCATCATGCGTTCAAGGGCCCGGAGGATTTCGTGCCGCCGGGGCAACTCCACCGGCAGTTCGGCCATCAGCCCGGCCAGTGTCCGGATGTCCTGCTGGAGTTCCCAAACGTTTTGGTTCAGTTCTGCAATGGCGATGCTTCCCAGCCTGTACTGGGGCGCTGTTCCAGCCGTCGACTTGTCGCCGTAGGGAGTGGGCGCGAAGGTCCAGCCCTGCGCCACGTCGGGATTTGCGGCGGCCTCCACGTAGAAGTCCACCGCCATCCCGCTGCCCAACAGCTTCAACGGGATGTACTGGTTCCGGGGCGAGATGGCTTTGATGGTGGTGCCGTCCGGACGCCAGGCCATGCCCTCGCACTGGAAGCCTGGGATCTCAGTGGTGAAACCAAGGTCCACCAGTATTTCCACCGTGGTGTCGGGTTCCGTGCCCCACGATTCCGGGACCTCGCCCTGCAGCCGGAGCCACTTGGTGGCCCACGGCTTTCCCCACAGGGCGCCCTGCTCCTGGGGCTGGAACTCCTGCCGCATCGCCTCCAGCGCGGGAACTGGCTCATCCGGCACGTCCCAGCTGCTCAGCGTCAGCGGAAGGCTGCGGCTGTAGAGGGCAGGGTCAATGCGTTCACGCACAAACCTCTGCAGGCGGACTTCCGTGACCCGGCGGTCGTCATGCAATGTTGGCCCTCTTTAGCGCTTGGGGACTGGATCAAGGTGTCCATTCGATGGATAAATCTACCGGCTGGTAGCCCTTTTACCAACCCTTTCCACAACCGTATCGCCTGCTGTTTCCTGCGGTACAGGAACCAGCAGGGACAGCTCTTACGACGGCGGGGCTGCCGCCTTCGGCCGCAGGATCCTCGCGTCCCCGGCGTAAACGTTAAGGCTGGTCCTCCGGCTGAAGCCTGCAAGGGTGACGCCGCTGGCCTCCGCCAGCTCGACGGCAAGGCTCGACGGCGCGCTCACTGCGGCGAGGACCGGAATTCCGGCCAGCGCGGCTTTCTGCACGAGCTCAAAGGACGCCCGGCCCGAAACCTGGAGGACCGTGCCGCTCAGCGGCAGCAACCCCTCACGCAGGGCCCACCCCACCACCTTGTCCACTGCATTGTGCCGGCCCACATCCTCCCGGAGGCACAGAAGCTGCACCCCGCCGTCGTCATCAAGCTTGAACAGTCCGGCAGCATGCACACCACCGGTATCGTCAAAGAGCCGCTGGGACTGTCGAAGAATGTCCGGGAGCGACGCCAATACCTCCGCCGATACGGTCAGGGGATCCGCCGCAGGACTGTAGCGGGAGGATTTCCGGACGGCCTCGATGGAGTCCGTGCCGCAGATCCCGCACGAGCTGGACGTGTAGACGTTCCGGCCGATGGAGGGAATCTCCACATCCGGCCGCAACTGCGCCTCGACCACGTTGAAGGTCTGCACTCCGTTTTCGTCTTCCCCCGCGCAGAACCTCAGCGAGACGAGTTGCCCGGAGTCCCAGATGACGCCCTCGCCCACCAGGAACCCTGCCACCAGGTCGAAGTCGTCACCGGGCGTACGCATCGTGACCGAGTAGGACAGGTTGCCCAGCCGGATCTCCAGCGGCTCCTCCACTGCCAGCACATCCTCGCGGTACCTCACCGGGAACTCCAGTGCGTTCGGCGAACCATCCAACACATACTTATGCACCTTGCGGCGCTGCGTTACGCGTCCCATCCCACACTCTCCCTGTTCATCCCTCCATCATCGCAACCGGCCCGGGGTGATACCAGCACATGGCGCAGGATCACCTCAGCCAAGGAGCCCACTCCAGTCAACCGGTCCGGGCGCTGCGGGCTTGGCCGTGGTCCTCCCCCTCCGCCCGCCGCTGTGTGGCTTGGCCTTGGCGGACGAGTCGGGCGGCGCCGGAATCGGGGCCCCCCAGGGAAGCGCGAAGGCAGGCACCAACTCCCCCAACTGGACCCCGTGCGGGGGAACGACCATGATGCCGTCGGCTGCAGCCAGCCCGCGCATCATGCCAGGGCCTGTGTGCTGCGCCGGGGAGGCCATCCCGTAGAGCAGGCGAAAGGGCATCAGGCGCGTACGTCCCTGTTCGGGTTCGAGGACCGTTCCGCAGGGAACCTCCTGCACTGCCGGAAGGGCAGCATGCCCCAAGCCCGCCAGCAGCGGAGCGCCCACTGTGGACAGGGCGATCATCGCAGCCAGCGGATTGCCCGGCAGCCCCAGGACGAACCGGCCGTCAGGGAGTTCCGCCAGAACAGACGGATGCCCGGGACGCATGGCCACGCCGTCGATGATCAGGCGCCCACCCAGTTCAGCCACTGCCCGCCGGAGATGGTCCGTGCGGGACCGTCCCGTCCCGCCAGTGGTGATAACGACGTCGGAGGGCAGGTCCGGTGCGCTCGGCGCCTCAGGTACCACGTCCTCCAGCGCGGTGAGCCAGTCCGCATAGGAGTCGCCGATCCTTTGCTGACCGCCGTCGATCCCGCCGAGCATTTCCACTACTGCCGGCAGTTGCGGGCCAAACGTGTCACGCACCTGTCCGGGAAGCGGAAGGCCATGCTCCACCACCTCTGAACCGGTCAGCAGGAGCCGCACCAGCGGTTTTCCCTGGACCACGAGTTCGTCGTACCCGGCGAGGGCAGCCAGGGCCAGGTGTGCGGGGTTAAGCACTACGCCGGCTTTGACCAGGACGTCCCCTTCGAGGGCTTCTTCCCCTGCTTTCCTGACATGCTGGCCGCTGCGGGGCTCACCTGGGCGCGCCGCCCCACCGGTCATGAGGATGGGCAGTCCCTCCTCGTCCTCGCCCAGAACCGCAGCTTCACTGCGGAGTACGGATTTACCGCCAGGAGGGATGAGGCCGCCCGTGACGATGGGACTTGCCTGGTGCGGGGCCAGCGGTGTGCCTGGCTCCACCAGGATCCATGGCCCGGTGCCGTTGACTGCCCAACCGTCCATGGCCGACGACGCGTAGTGAGGCATGTCGTGCAGCGCAACAAGGTCGCGGTCCAGCCTGCGCCCGAGCGCCAGTTCCAGGGCGACAGGGCCGGCAGGAATTGGCGTAGCGGCGTCAAAAGCGGCCTGGCGTGCTTCTTCCCAGGTGTGCGCCAGGTGCCGCGGCGGCCGGGCTTCGGGAGGGCTTGGTTCGTCCTGTGCTTCCGTCGTCATTCGCGGGGCGTCCCGGCGGCTTCGTCGTCGTAGTCGACGGCCAGGGAACGCGCCACTGCCAGTGCGGACTCCATGGAAGCAGCATTGGTGGCCTGCCCTGAACCTGAGGCCAGGCCAGCGGCATACCCGGCTATGAAGGTGGTCAACGGTGCAGCAGGACGGACCACTGAGTGGGCAGCCACGCCGGCCAGGGCAAGTACGGCATTGACGTCCACCTGGACATCCTCGAGTTCATAGGCCTGCAGCAGGGACCTGCACCACTCTTCGAGTGTTTCATCCTGGCTTTTCATGAACTTGCCTCCCAAATTGACTCCGGCTCCGCCGGTCCTGGTCCTGGCGTCCGGCGGCAATCCCTAGTGCGGCGGCATCGTCCCAAGTGTCCACGTCTGCTGTGGAACCGGCGGGGACGGTGACAGGCTGCACGTCAAGACTAGCAAGGAGGGAGCGCACCGAACCGTTGATTAAGGAGCCGCGGGAGGCGAGCTCCGCTGCCGCCCTTTTCAGCAGTGCTGTGCGGTAAAGACCGGCCAGAGGTTGGAGGCGGCCGTCCTCGGCACGGGCCATGACGCCGTCTCCACCAGTGGTGGCCAGCGCTGCCTTCAGCACCGCCACGGCGTCCTGGACCCTGGGCATGTCGCAGGCCAGCACCAGTGTATATTCGGAGTCGTTCCCATCCTGCGACAAGGTCTCCAGTCCCGCGGCGACGGCCGCTGCCGGGCCGGCGAACTCCGGCTCTTCCCGGCACCAAAGCACGCGCGGCACCGGCACTGCGGTCTCGGGGCCCACCACCACCGTGCGGCCGGCACCCGCAGCAGCAGCCAGTGCCCGTTGAAGGAGGGTGGCATCGTGGAACACCAGGCTCTGCTTTGGAACACCGTCCAAGCGGGAAGACCGGCCGCCGGCCAGAATTACGGCATCGAAGTCCACAGCGTTCTGCTCCACTCTCCCAGCCTAGCCATCAGGAGCTTCAGGGAAGCGTCCGGCACTTCCGGTCAGGCAGCGCGCTCCGGCAACAGGAAGGGATCCCATGCTGGTGTCGGCTTTTCGAGTTCCTTGATCTGCCAGATGGTTCCGTGCGGAGGTTCGGGGACGATCCGCAGTTTCCAGCCCATCTCCGCCGGGGTGTGATCGCCTTTGACGTTGTTGCAGCGCAGGCAGGCCGCCACCAGGTTCTCCCAGGAATCGGCGCCGCCCCGGGACTTGGGGTGGACATGGTCGATGGTATGGGCTGCCTTGCCGCAGTACGCGCACTTGTGGCCATCGCGCCTTAGGACCCCGCGGCGGCTGACAGCCGTGGGCTGGTTGTACCTGGGACGGATGTAGCGATTCAGCAGGATCACGGACGGGCGGCCCAGAATCTCCTGCGGCCCCACCACGGGATCGTCGCCTTCGGCAACCACACTTGCCTTGCCCGTGAGCACAAGCACCAGCGCCCGGCGGAAAGTGATGACCGCCAGCGGTTCATATCCAGCATTCAGAACGAGAGTGCGCATGCACGTACCTCTTCACGGCCGCACCCGTCAGGGGCACGAGGGCCGGCTGCCCTCGGCATGTCCGGGCTATGGATCGACACCACAAGAGTAAACAAAGAAGTGCACTATCAGCTAATCGCAGATTTGCGAAACCACCGTGTCGGTTTTGTCACGGTGTCTTCGGAGCATCGCACATCCGTTACCCCCGCGATGGCGCATCCCTCATTGCCAGGGTTAAAAAGCGGAAAACCCCCGCCGCAGGGCAGGGGTTTTCCGCAAAGTTTATCCAGCCCGGCAGGAGCCGGAGTGAACTAGTTCACGCGGATGAAGACCGGGCCTGAACCAACGTTGGCGCTGAAGACGACGGTCTGGTTGCCGTTGTAGCCGCCGTGCACGGCCTGGCCGTTGCCTGCGTAAACGGCGATGTGGGCCATGCCCGAGCCGCCGTCGGCGTAGTAAATCAGGTCGCCGGGCTGGGCCTCTGCAGCGCTCACCGTGCGGCCGAGGGAGAGGTATCCTGCGGGCCAGTCGTGGAAGTTGATCCCCACTGCCGCCAGGGAGTTGGTGACCAGCATGGTGCAGTCCTGCATAACCCCGAGCTGGGCGTAGGCGGCAGACAGGATGGCTGCACCCTTGCCGCTGGCGGAAGCGGCAGGAACTGCGGCCGGAGCCGGAGCGGAAGCGGTGGAAACTTTGGCGGTGACCTTCGGGGCTGCCACCGGCTCGGCTACGGGAGCCTGTTCGGCTTCCTCGACCTCAACAGGCTCGGGTTCTTCGATGACAGGCGCCGGCGTGGTGGTGACGGCAGGCTTCTCAAAGGTGATGGCGATGGTGGAGGCTGCAGAGATCGGTGCCTCGACAGTGGATTCAACTTCCAGCGTGGAAGCGGGAGCGGAGTCGCGCTGGACGCTGGAGTCGGCAGCGTTTGCAGCAATACCGCTGGTCAGCACCAGGCCGGAGGCAGCCGCGATGACCGCTGCCTGGCGTCCTACGCCACCGGCGTTGTCGCCGACGGCCTTCGCAATGATGGCGATCGAGTTGGTCTTGGTGACCTCGGCACGGTGCCGTGCGGTAGCACGAGTAGTCATCAGTTCTCTCTTTCGTTGTCCTCAGCGCCGTGTGGGCACACAGGGGTTTGGAGGCGCCGGCATCTTGGGGGTACGCCGGCACGTCCCGAACGGGGATGTGGTGGAGCGGAAAGTGCGTGGAGCAAAGAAAAAGCTCTTGGACCCGAAGGTCCAAGAACTATTTGTCGATGGTGAAAAAAGCCGAGCTTCCGGTGGCGGCTACCGAGTGGAGCAGGGTGCCCTGTGAAGGGTTGAGTGCGCTGACCATCATGCCGTTGCCGACGTAGATGCCCACGTGTGCGCCACCGTTCTGCATCACCAGGTCACCCGGCTGGGGGGTGGAGGTAGGCGTCATGGCGGTCCAGGCGTTGACGCGGGGGATGCTGATGCCGGCCTGGGCGTAGACCCACTGGGTGAATCCCGAGCAGTCCCAGCCGCTGGTGGGGCTGGTGCCGCCCCAAACGTAGGGGCTGCCGATGCCGGTGTAGGCGACGGCGGCCAGCCCGGAAGTGGCAGCGGAGGAGGCGGTTTCAGCCAGCTTGTCCGCCGTTGACGCCGGAGCCGCCGCCGTGGAGGCTTCCCTGGTTTGGGAGGCGGTGGACTGTGCCCGCACCGGTGCAGGCTTGGGAGCTGCCGTGGTCTTGACCACCGGACGCTCGAAGGAAACCGTGGCCGTGGGCGCCGCAGTCACTGCCAGGGCGGTCTGTGCAGACCCGGACTCGGCGGAAGCGGAAATACCGGCGGTGGTGTCCGTTGCGTTGGCGGGCAGTCCGACGCTGAGGATGAGACCGGAAGCAGCTGCGATAACTGCAGCCTGGCGACCTACTGCCCCGGCATTGGCACTAACCGCCTTGGAGACGGTATCCAAGGGGTTGGTGCGAACCGCATGGGCACGGTGGCGCGCAGAATTATGGCGTGAAGACACGAAGGTAGCCTCTCCCAATGCCTGCGAGGTGAGCTGTCGGATTCGGATGGGAGTCACCCGGCCACGCTGCTTCCCCAGGAAGCTTTGTGACTTAACCCCAAGGTCTTCGCCAAAGCCAAGACCAAAAATTGGTTCCCCCGCCCCTGCCAGACGATGAAATGCGAACGGACCTTGAGCGGTGGCAGAGTTAGGCAATCCGCACAAGAGCGTCAACTTCGGAAAAGTTGACGCGAGTTAGACGGTACAGCAGTTTTCTGGAAATGTCACATTCAGGTCACGACAGGTCACGGTCAATTGATAGCACGCCATCGTTTGACTAGAGCCAGCCAGTGGGATCGACAACTTCGCCGTTGACCTGCACCTCGAAGTGGAGGTGGCAGCCGGTGGAGGCGCCCGTGGTGCCGCTGAGGGCAAGAACGTCGCCGCGGGAGACCGTTTGGCCCTCCGTTACGTTGAAGGACGAGAGGTGGTTGTACGTGGTCTCCAGGCCATTGCCGTGGTCCACCACCACCCGGTTCCCGCCGCCGTACTGGTGCCAGCCAACGAAGGTCACGGTGCCCGTGGCGGCGGCCAAAACGGAGGTGCCGCACTGGGCCACGTAGTCCTGGCCACGGTGGAAGTCTCCGGAGCCGCCGGTAATCGGGCTGACGCGGTATCCAAACGGGGAAGCGGTGGAAAGGGTGGCCAGCGGAGCCCCCAGGCTGCCCACTGAGGCGGCACGGCTGACGGCACCGGCAGACTGCGCACTGAGCAGTTGCTTAAGCTTGCCGTCAGGGTCTGCCTGGGTGACCACGGCGGAGCGGCTGAAATCGATCTGGGCGGCCGCTTCGGCCGTGATCTGGGGCTGCGGCGTGGCAGCGGTGGCTGCGACCGGGGTGACGCCTGCCGCCTCGTCTGCCATGACAGGGCTGGTGGCCGGCACGGTCACGGTCAGCACAAGGCCTGTCGCAGCAAGCGCAATTCCGGCCTTTTGGCCGATTCCGCTGGCTGCCGCGAATTCGGTGATCTGACGGAAAGGACCTCGACGGCGGCGCGCATCACGGTGCGGATCGCGCGGGCGCTCCGTCGTGACGGCTTCGACAACGCGCGGCGTCGAACCGGGGACGGCCGCACGGCGGCGTCCCCTGGGGGTCTGCATGGTCAAGAAGGGTTCCTCTCTGAAAAGCCTGCGAAGTTAGCTGTCGGATTCGGGTCAGAGAGTTCAAAGACCCGGTCCGCCGCGGGCAAGCTTCGGCACAGAGATATCCCCGGAAGGATCCTTCACTGGAAGAGGCTTGCTGCTGACGGACTTCACCCCAAGGCAGTCCCCCGCTGCCGTTTGTGGTTCCCCCGCCTCTGCCAGTAATGACTCGTACACCTGATCCGCTGGCAGAGCTCGGCTTCAGATCAGGTAACGCTTGTGTATCAACGCTGCGGTTAACTATAGGGCCTTAAGACCCTAAGTAACAATTCCGTTATCTTCGCGTGACCGGGCGCACAAGGGGTAGGTGGACGCCCGAATATACGCCCGCTAGCGGACTGCCACGAACACGTGTGCGGCTACTTCGGGCGGCAGCTCCAAGGCGCCTTCGATGCCCGGAACCCGCACTGAAATGTAGTCGCCCACCCGCTCCAGGGATACCGCCGCCCCTGGCCGGATGCCGCCTTCGTCGAGCTGGACCAGAAGCTCAGGCTCCACCTGGATGGGCTCAGCCAGGCGGCTGACCGTCACGGCGGACGCCGGCCCGTAGGACTTCATCGCCTCAAGCATGCTGATGGCTGCGTCAGCATGGGGCGCAGTTGCTTCGCCGCCCAGGGCCGCCAGGCCGGGAATGGGATTGCCGTACGGCGACTGGGTGGGGTGGTCCAGCATCTCGTAGATGCGGCGCTCCACCCGCTCGCTCATGACATGTTCCCAGCGGCACGCTTCATCGTGCACGTAGGCCCAGTCCAGCCCAATGACGTCGGCCAGGAGCCGCTCCGCGAGCCGGTGCTTGCGCATCACCTCGGTGGCGCGCTTCCGGCCCACCTCCGTCAGTTCCAGGTGCCGGTCGCCGGAAACAACAACAAGGCCATCACGTTCCATCCTTCCGATGGTCTGCGAGACCGTGGGCCCCGAGTGGCGCAGGCGTTCGGCGATCCGTGCGCGGAGGGCGACGATGTTTTCTTCCTCGAGCTCCAGGATGGTCCGAAGGTACATCTCCGTAGTGTCGATCAGATCCGTCATCCAGCTCAGCTCCTCGAGCGCAGTACCTTGCGTTGTCCCACCGTATCGCCTTCAGGGGCGACGTAGTCCGTTGGAAAGCTTAGCCTATTTTGACTTTGTCCGAATAGTTGGGCGGGGTCACAGAACTCCGTCTCAATGTCTGGACTATGACGGTCCCGGTTCCCGCCGCAACAGCTGTTCGGGCAGAATGAGGAGGGCCGAGTCGCCGTCACCGCCGACTGTCTGCCAGCAAACAACCGTCCCGGACCCGTGCCGCGTCCACGCCGAAATTGGAGCACCTGTGAGCGAAAACAGCATCACTATTCCCGCCGACCTCCTGCCCCAGGACGGGCGGTTCGGTGCTGGCCCGTCGAAGGTCCGGCAGGAGCAGATTGATGCCCTGTCCGCTGCATCGAAATCCATCCTCGGCACCTCCCACCGGCAGGCTCCGGTCAAGAACCTGGTGGGATCAGTACGTGAAGGCCTGAGCCGGTTCTTCCGTGCGCCTGAGGGCTATGAGGTGGTGCTCGGCGTCGGCGGTTCCACTGCTTTTTGGGACGTTGCCAGCTTCGGCCTGGTGGAGAAGAAGGCGCAGCACCTCTCCTTTGGCGAATTTGGATCGAAGTTCGCGGCCGCCACCAACAAGGCGTCTTTCCTGGAAGCGTCCTCCATCATTAAGTCGGAGCCGGGCACCCGCCCCGAGCCGCAGGCGGAAGCCGGCATTGACGTTTATGCCTGGCCGCAGAACGAAACGTCCACCGGCGTTTTCGCTCCCGTGAAGCGAGTGGCGGGCGCGGATGAAGGCTCCCTGGTGCTGGTTGACGCCACGTCAGCTGCAGGCGGCCTGGATGTGGACGTGACGGAGAGCGACGTCTACTACTTCGCGCCGCAAAAGAACTTTGCCTCCGACGGCGGGCTCTGGCTTGGCCTGTTCTCCCCCGCCGCCTTGGAACGCGCGGCGCGGATCAAGTCCACGGATCGTTGGATCCCGGATTTCCTGGACCTGCAGACCGCCATCGACAACTCGCGGCTCAACCAGACGTACAACACCCCGTCACTGTCCACGCTGGTGACCCTGGATGCCCAGGTGCAGTGGCTGAACGCCAACGGCGGCCTGGACTTCGCTTCTGCACGTACTGCCGACTCCGCCGGCCGCATCTACAGCTGGGCGGAGTCCTCCGAATACGCCACGCCCTTCGTCGTTAACCCGGACGAGCGCTCCAACGTCATCGCAACCATCGACTTCGACGACTCCGTGGATGCTTCCGTGGTGGCCAAGGTCCTCCGGGCCAACGGCATCGTGGACACTGAGCCGTACCGGAAGCTGGGCCGCAACCAGCTTCGTATCGCAACGTTCGTAGCCATCGAACCGGCAGATGTCTCCGCGTTGCTGGCAAGCATCGACTACGTCGTGGGCGAACTGCGCAAGTAAGGTCCAACCAGGAGTTGATGTACGACGGCGCCGCCCGGGTCCTGCCCGGGCGGCGCCGTTTCGTTTAGCCCGGCAGGGAACATTTTCCCTGCACAGGGAGACCTCCGCCTTTACTCCTAGCCGGCGTCGTCCCCGCTGGGCCCATCCACAACGTCCGAAACGTCAGCGTCAAAATCCGCAGCCTCCGGATCGCCGCCGGCAGGCGCGGCCTCTTCCGGATCCCGCGCCGGAGCCTCTTCCCCTGTTTCCACCAACGCTTCCTCCGGTTCAACCCCTTCAGGCTCCTGCTGTTGGGCATCCTCCGGACGCACGCGTTCCGCCCACGGCACCCACTCCGGGGCGAGGATGGAGTCCTCGGAGGGCAGCAGGCCCAGTTCATTGACCGTGACAACTTTGGACCGGGAATTGCGGGTCAGCACCGCGTACCACTGCCAGCCCACGTAACCGGGCAGCCTGGATTCAAACAGGTGCGTCACCAGGCGGTCGCCCTCGCTCTTGGCCGCAAGGTGCGGGCCAATATTCGCCGCCGCGGTGATGCCTTCAATTGCGGTGCGCGCGGTGTCGACGGCGGCGGCCAGGAAGGCGTCGGGCTTGCCGGTACGCCAGACCGGCACACCGGCGCGGCGCGTGGAGACGGCTTTGGCAGCTGCGGCGGTGCCGGAGGTTCCGGCGGCCGGAGCCTGCTGTTCCCGCTCCGTTGATACCGGCTGTTCAGCTTCCGGGTTCATCGGTGCCTAAACGTCCAGCTCGTCGGCAACCTTACGCAAGGCAGCCGCGATGGCTTTGCCTTTGTTGCCTTCCGGATACTTGCCTTTGGACAGGGTCCCAGACAGGTTGTCCAGCACTGTCACCAGGTCCTGTACCAGCGGAGCGAGATCCCTGGCGCTGGGTCGCTTGGCCTTGGCGATCGAGGGCGTTTTGTCCAGGACGCGCAGGCCCAGTGCCTGGGCGCCCTTCCGGCCATCAGCCACGCCGAACTCAACCCGGGTCCCGGCCTTGAGCTCCGTCACACCCTCGGGCAGCGACGATTTGGGCAGGAATACCTCCTGGCCGTCCTCGCCCGCGAGGAACCCGAAGCCCTTTTCCTTGTCATACCACTTGACCTTGCCGGTAGGCACGTAATCAACCTTCTTCGTTCTGCTGTCATGAGACGCGGCCGGCCGCCACCGCATCCGCCTTGTTGTGCGGGTCCAGGGTATGGCAGCTCCAGACCGCGTTGGTCTGTATCCTTCAAGGTTATCCTGCCCGGCGGCCTAATCCCGCTTTCAGCGCCGCTGTGCGACCTCGGCCATGAGTCCACGGAAACGCCGTTCTCCGGCCTCGTTGATGGAGCTGTAGCGTTACGTCCATGACACCCTCGCGTTACCGGCGGCCCGTTATGATCGCGGCCGCAGCCATCGCCGTGCTTTCCCTGCTTGCGGTGGCCGCTGTGATGGCCTTTGCCTTCGCCGGCACAGTTGCCCCTGCATGGATCACCTACTCCGCACTGTACGGCCTGCCACTGGCTTTCCTCCTGATGCTCTTCCTGGTTCTGGACGGCGTCGCCGGTCGCCGCCGGGCAGGAAAGCCTGACCGGCGGTAACGTTGGACTGATGTCCCTCATTCGCGCGCTCAGCAAGGAGCTGGAGGCACGCAGCGACGATTCGCTGCGTGCGCTGTTCGCCGCGCGGCCGGACCTCGTCACGCCCACTGTCCCGGACTTCCCCGCCCTTGCCGCGAGGGCAAGCTCCCGGCTCAGCGTCCAGCGCGCCCTGGAACGGCTCAACCGACCCCAGATGCAGGTCCTCGAAACCCTTCATCTGTGCACGAACACGGACACCGGCCATAGCGCCTCCGCCGCCGGCCTCCGCAAGCTGATCCCAGGATCGTCGGCGGCAGCCCTTGACCGGATCCTGGCCTCGCTCCAGGAACTGGCGCTGGTGCACCGCGCCGAACCTCCGCACGGCACCCCGGCCGCCACAGCAAGGCAGCGGCACTACCTGCCCGTCGGTTCCCTCAAGGACGTGGTGGGAATCTACCCTGCCGGACTGGGCAGGAGCTACACCGAACTGGTCCGCCTCCAGCCGGCGTTCGCCCAGCGGGCGGTCCAGCTGGTCTCAGAACTGCGCCGCAGCGGCGCTTCCATCCACGACGCCACCACCCCCATGGAAGCAGCGCTCGCGCTGCAGCAGTGGACATCCTCCGCCGAAGCCCTACAGGAGATCCTCTCCAGCGCACCGGAACGGACGACGGCGCTGCTCGCCAGGTTCCGGAACTGGGCCATGGGTGCCGTTCCCCAGGCACAAAGGAAAGCCTCCATCGACAAGGAGGGGCCCGACGTCGGACCGGTTGACTGGCTCCTGGCGCGGGGCCTGCTGGTTCCGCTGGACGCGGCCCACGTGGAGCTGCCGCACAGCGTGGGCCTGGCACTGCGCGGCGGCGCCATCATCAACGACTTCACCCTCTCGCCCCCGGTCCCCGAGCTTGGCCGGACCACCGCGGCCCTGCGGAGGAACGCGGCACTCAGCGCCATTTCGGAGACCCTGCGCCTGGTTGCCGAACTGCTCCATGCAGTAGGTGAACAACCCCTGGCCACGCTGCGCAGCGGCGGGGTGGGGGTACGCGAGACCCGACGCCTCGCCGAGTTGCTGCGCGTCAGCCAGCAGCAGGCGGGGCTCCTGCTGGAGCTGTCCGCGCTGGCCGGCCTCATCCGGCTGGACGTTGATACCTCCGCCTGGATCCGGCCTCCGCAGCTGGAATGGCTCGTACTGGCCCGGCAGGAACAGTGGCTCTGGCTGGTCAACGCCTGGTTAACCAGCGAGCGCGTACCGTCAATGGTGGGCCAGCCAATCAACGGAAACCGCGGCGGCCCGCCATCCCACCGCTCAGCCTCGGGAAGCACCGTCGTCCCCCTCTCGGCGGAGGCACAGCGGCCGGACGCTCCTGTGGTCCGCAGGCGCATCCTGGAGATCCTGCATGAACTGACGGACGAAGCGGGCTTCGCGGACGGTACGGCGCCGGTGCTGGACGCTGCCGCCGTCCTCCAGCGTGCGGAGTGGGCGCAGCCGAGGATGGCGCGCCGCTTCAGCTCGATGATCCGCGGCGTGCTGGCCGAAGCCGAACTGCTTGGCCTCGTGGGTTCGGGGGCACTGAGCCAGCTGGGAGCCGCCCTGGCTGAAGAGAAGCCCGACGCCGCCCTTGCCATCCTGGGCGAACACCTCCCCGCTGCCCTGAACCACGTGCTGCTCCAGGCGGACCTGACCGCTGTCGCCCCGGGGTACCTTGCCCCGGAGCTGACCGCGAAACTGGTCCTCATGGCGGATGCCGAGGGGCAGGGGCCGGCCACCATTTACCGGTTCTCCACCGGGTCCATCAAGCGCGCTTTGGATCACGGCTATGACCCCGCGGGCATCCTGGCGTTCCTCCGGGAGCACTCCGCCACAGCGGTGCCCCAGCCGCTGGAGTACCTGGTGGAGGATACGGCCCTGCGGCACGGCAGGCTGCGGGTGGGGGCAGCAGCAAGCTTTATCCAGAGCGAGGACGAGGGCGCGCTGCAGGAACTTTTGTCCGGGCCAAAGACAGCCGTTCTGAACCTGGTGAGAATCGCCCCCACCGTCCTGGTGTCCTCAGCACCGCCGCGCGAAGCCGCCCAGGTATTGCGGAGCCTTGGCCTCTCGCCTTCCCTGGACGGCGCTGACGAACCGGTGATCCGGCTGCGGGCAACTGCGCCGCCGGACGCGGCGCGTCCTGTTTACACGGCCCCGCGGATGGCGCCCGGGGCTGAGGAAGTGGACGCCCAGCTTGCAGTCCTCCGGCAGGGAGGTTCCGCCGTCGGACATCACGGGAGCGCCGCGCACCTTGCAGGGGAAGTGGGTACCCAGCTGGGGCTGGAGGCCCTGCAGCGGGCCATCAGGCTCAAGCAGCGGATCAGCATGAACGTCGTGGACAGCATGGGGAATGCAACACTTGAAATTGTTGTTCCGCTATCTGTGAGCGGCGGACGGGTTCGCGTGTACGACCCTGCCAGGGAAACAGAGCGGGTGCTGTCCATCCACCGCATCATCGATATCGAGGCTGCAGAGGAACTGCACCAGTGAAGGATCATCCTGCGTGAACGACGGACCGCTGATCGTCCAGAGCGACAAAACCATCCTGCTTGAGGTGGACCATGGGCTGGCCACCGAAGCCCGCCATGCCATCGCGCCCTTTGCCGAGCTCGAGCGGGCGCCGGAGCACATGCACAGCTACCGGCTGACGCCGCTGGGGCTGTGGAATGCCCGCGCCGCCGGGCTGGACGCGGAGAAGGTGCTGGATACGCTGCTGAAGTACTCGCGCTTCCCGGTTCCGCACTCGCTGCTGATCGACGTCGAAGAAACCATGTCCCGGTACGGGCGGCTCCGCCTGGAGAAGGACCCCCAGCACGGGCTGGTCATGAGGACCGACGACTACCCCGTGCTGGAGGAAGTGATCCGGGCCAAGAAAATCCAGCCCCTGCTCGGGCCGCGGATCGACGGCGAGACTGTGGTAGTGCACGCTTCCCAGCGCGGGCAGCTGAAGCAGCTCCTGCTCAAGATCGGCTGGCCGGCGGAGGACCTGGCCGGGTACGTGGACGGCACCCCGCACCTGATCGCGCTCAATGAGGACGGCTGGAAACTGCGCCCCTACCAGCAGATGGCCAGTGACAACTTCTGGGCCGGCGGCAGCGGCGTGGTGGTTCTGCCCTGCGGTGCAGGCAAGACTTTGGTGGGTGCGGCGGCCATGGCAACGGGGTCCACCACCACCCTGATCCTGGTCACCAACACGGTGGCGGCCCGCCAGTGGAAGGACGAGCTGCTGAAGCGCACTTCCCTGACCGAGGACGAGATCGGCGAGTACTCGGGAGCGGTCAAGGAGGTCCGGCCGGTCACTATTGCCACCTACCAGGTCCTCACCATGAAGCGGGGCGGCATGTACCCCCACCTGGAACTCGTGGACGGCCACGACTGGGGCCTGATCATCTACGACGAGGTCCATCTGCTGCCCGCGCCGATTTTCCGGATGACGGCGGACCTCCAGGCGCGGCGCAGGCTGGGACTTACTGCGACCCTCGTCCGCGAGGACGGCCGCGAGGGCGAGGTGTTCAGCCTGATAGGGCCCAAGCGCTATGACGCGCCCTGGAAGGACATCGAATCACAGGGCTACATCGCTCCCGCTGACTGTGTGGAGGTCCGCGTTGACCTCCCCAAGGATGAACGGGTGACCTACGCCATGGCTGACGATGCCGACAAGTACCGGCTCTGCTCCACTTCCGAGTCCAAGACGCAGGTGGTGGAACAGCTGGTGGCGCGGCACGCCGGTGAGCAGCTGCTGGTGATCGGCCAGTACATCGACCAGCTGGACGACCTTGGCGAGCGCCTGCAGGCCCCGGTCATCAAGGGGGACACGTCCGTGAAGGTGCGCCAGAAGCTGTTTGATGCGTTCCGTGCCGGGGAGGTCCAAACGCTGGTGGTTTCCAAGGTGGCCAACTTTTCCATTGACCTGCCCGAAGCCTCGGTGGCCATCCAGGTATCCGGCTCGTTCGGCTCGCGGCAGGAGGAGGCACAGCGGCTGGGCAGGCTGCTGCGGCCCAAGAAGGACGGCAGGGCAGCCCGCTTCTACTCGCTGGTGGCCCGGGACACCTTGGACCAGGATTTCGCCGCCAAGCGCCAGCGGTTCCTGGCAGAGCAGGGGTATGCCTACCGGATCATGGATGCGAAAGATGTGCAGGCAGCAGAATAGCGGACAGGAGTCGGTTTGGGACCATCCCCGCCCGCCGCGCGTTGAGCCGCGCAGTGAACGGACCAGGATCTTCCTGGGCAGGAGGGCTGATCGTCGACACCGTGGACTCGCTCCGCGTCCTGCAGACGAGCCATCCGCCCGTCTATTACCTGCCCCGCTCGGCCTTCAAGCCGGGTGCGCTGGAGCCAGCGCCGGGGAGCAGCTTCTGCGGGTGGTAGGCCCCTTCAAGGGTGCACCAGGAACGCTTGGCTGGTGAAGCCCCGCACACCAAATGGATGAATAGGGGGAAATACCGTTTGGTAGGGGGTGTCCAACCCTCCTGCTGGCATCCGCGGTACTGCAGCTGTTCTTCGCCGGGTACATGTTCTTCCAGAACACCGTGGAAGACATGATGACGCGTCCGTGTTCCATTCCCTGAACGGACAATACGTGTTGCGGGGCCTGGCACTCCTGGCCATCATCCTGACGGCAATTGCGCGGGCAGGGAAGCGAACCATCTGGCTGGCTGTCGGAATCTTCGTGATGTCCCTTGTTCAGCTGCTGATCTTCATAGTGGGCGGGATGCTGACGGGTTCGTCGGAGGAGCATGTCACGCCTGCCGGCTCCTGGGTTGCCAGCATCCATCCTGTCACGGGCATGCTGATCATCTTCATGTCCTACAGGCTCTTTCTCCGTTCCCGCGCCCTCCTGCGCGCTGCCCAGCCGGCCGTCGCCAGGGCTGCGGCCGGCAGCACCGCCCAGTCTAAGCCGGGCCTTCATGGGCGCCTCGCAGCTGCTGGGGCTTGACCTTGTCCTGTCGGTCCTGACGGCAGCGGCATGGTGCGCGGTGCCCCGGTTGTCCTGGAGGCGGGCAGGCGTCCGACGGCGGCTCCTGCCTCCGGTACGCGCCTGGCACTCCCGTCGCTGGTCGCAGCCCTTGTCCTCACAGCGTCGAAGGTCGCGGCCGTAGCCTCGCTTACGGCCGCAGGATGGCTTTTCGCCGGCGAACGCGCCGTCGTCGGACTTCCCCTGCTGGTGCTCCCGGCGCTGGCGAGCGGAATTGCCCCCTTTCATTGCCTTGCCCGGCGGGGCGTTCCCGACGTCCAGGCCGGGACGTACCTGCGGCTCCCCGCACCCGTCCTTGTCCTCGGGGCGGCTGTCGGGGCGTCTGCCTCCCTGCTGGTGCCTGTTGTCCTCGGTTTTGACCCGCACCCCGCCGCTACCGCCGCCCTCCTTGCCGTGGCTGCCTGCGGAGCCCTGATGTGCTGGATCCTCTTCGGGCCGGCCGGCGCGCGGCGGCGTTCACGGGCAGCCACCGCCGTGGGGGTGCTGATGCTCGGCACCGTGCTGGCCGCCCCGCACTGGATTGGCTCGGCAGCCGCAGCGCCGAGGGAAGGGTGATAGCCCCCGTCGGCCACCACGCCGGACCCATTGGCGGCGGTGCTGCGTCCGGCAGCACAGCCGCAGATCCCGGACTCCGCCCCGTCACCGAGCTCACAGGCGAGCTCCCACAGGGCGCCCCGGTACGGCATTTTGAGCTCACGGCAAGGCAGCAGACCATCACGTCTGCCGCTGGAAAGACAGTGGAAGCCTGGACGTTTGGTTCGCTCCCCGGCCCGGCGCTGGAAGCGGAGCTTGGGGACATTATCGAAGTCGTTCTCGCCAACCGCGACGTTGCCGCCGGAGTGACGTTGCACTGGCACGGCTACGACGTCCCCAACGCTATGGACGGCGTGGCGGGCGGCACCCAGGACACCCTACGGCCGGGGCAGGCAATAACCTACCGGTTTGAGGCGCGGCAAACCGGCACTTACTGGTACCACACGCACCAGATGTCCGCCGAGGGCGTGCGCAAAGGACTGTACGGCACGCTGGTGGTCCGGGACCCCGGAGTGCCCCGGGCCGCCACCGACCTGGTGGTGGCGGGACATTCGCTGGCGTCGCTGACCCTCCTGGGCAGCTCTGACGGGGTGCAGGTCCATGAGGCCAGAACCGGCACCGATGCCAGGCTGCGGCTGGTCAACACCGACTCGCTCCCCCAGCGGTACCAGCTTCTCGGTACGCACTATTCAGTGGCTGCAGTGGACGGGGCCGAACTGGCGGCCGGCGTTGGCGTTCCAGCGGCGGAGGCCTCCGGAACCATCCTCCGGCTGCCCGCCGGCGGCAGGATGGACCTTACGTTCACGGTGCCGGATCATCCGGTGACGCTGCGGACGGAAGGCAGCTCCAGCGCCGCCGTCGTCCTTGTTCCTGCCGCCGATGGTGCAACACCCCCTGCCGCCCATGGCGCAGCACCAACCCCGGCAACAGCTGATTTCCGCGCCGGCACCGAACTGGACCTCCTTGCTGCCTCTGGGCAGGCGTCCGGGCGGCAGGGCTGCCGGCTGCCGGAACCGGCTGGAACCGTACGGCAGTCATGGTCCTGGACCGGCAGCTCCGGTTTGTGGACGGCGTCCCACGCTACGCCTACACCGTCAACGGGGCCGCATTTCCGCAAATAGAACCCCTCGTGGTGCAGGAAGGCGACACGGTAAAACTGACCGTGGTGAACAGGACCTCGGAGCCCCATCCCATGCACCCCCACAGCCACCATGTGCAGGTGCTGGCCAGGAACGGACAGCCGCCAGGCATGCCCCTGGTCCTGGATACCTTCGATGTCCTGCCCGGCGAAGTCTGGGAAGTGCTCCTCACCGCCGACAACCCCGGCATCTGGGTGGACCACTGCCACAACCTGGATCACGCCGCGGAAGGGATGATGATGCACCTTCAGTACCGCGGCTACTCCTCCCCCTTTACGCACGGCGGGCCTGCGGGGAACCGGGCGGAGTAGCACTTTCCCCTGCGGCACCCGGCTGGATGTTCTCCCATGGAACTTCCAGACAACTCCCAGAGTCTGGGAGCATGATGGGAGCATGAACAAGAACGGTCCAGAAGCGAAGCTCCTTGTTGTTGACGATGAACCCAACATCCGGGAGCTCCTTTCCACCTCGCTGCGGTTCGCCGGCTTTGACGTGGTGTCGGCCGCGAACGGCAGGGACGCGCTGGCCGCCGCCGATGCACAGGCGCCCGACCTGGCCGTGCTGGACGTCATGCTCCCGGACATGGACGGGTTCACAGTCACCCGCCGTCTCCGCGCCTCCGGAAAGCACTTCCCGGTCCTCTTCCTGACGGCCAAGGACGACACCGAGGACAAGGTCACGGGCCTCACGGTGGGCGGCGACGACTACGTGACCAAGCCCTTCAGCCTGGACGAGGTGGTGGCGCGCATCCGCGCGGTGCTGCGCCGTACGCAGCCGCTGCTGGACGACGACGCCGTGATCCGCGTCGATGACCTGGAGCTCGACGACGACGCCCACGAAGTACGCCGCGGCGGAACCGTAATCGAGCTCTCCCCCACCGAGTTCAAACTGCTCCGCTACCTTATGCTCAACCCCAACCGGGTGCTGTCCAAGTCACAGATCCTGGACCATGTGTGGGAGTACAACTTCAATGGCGACGCCTCCATCGTGGAGTCCTACATTTCCTACCTGCGCCGAAAGGTGGACATCGACCCCGACGCTCCGGCCCTGATCCAGACCAAGCGCGGCGTGGGGTACGTGCTCCGGACGGCAGAAAAGCGCTGACCTTGCTGCAGCGATGGAAGTCGGCCTCCCTGAGGACGCAGCTGGTGGCCATGATCATGGCCCTGCTGATAGTTGCCCTCACGGTAACGGGCGCGGGCACGCTGGCACTGCTCCACAGCTACCTGCAGGCGCAGGTGGACGACAAGCTGTACGGGGCCGTGGACCTGGCGCGGAAACAACGCTCGTTTACGCAGTTGCAGGCACCCACCAACCCCATGGTCCCCACCGACTACTCCCTGATCCTCTTTGCGCCTGGAGAAGACCCCTACCCCTTCGGCGGTGACCCCGACAGCCGGCCGGACATCAGCTCCATCACGGTTGAGCAGGCGCAGGCACGGGGTGCTGTCCCGTACCAGGCGCGGGGCACCGACGGGGAGAACTGGCGTGTGGTGGCTGTGCCGGTGCAGAACAACCAGACCACGGCTGTAGTGGTCATCGGGCTGCCCCTGCGGAGCGTGGACGATGTCCTCAAGCACGCCACCCTGGTAGTCACCGGGGTGGGGCTGCTGACACTGCTGCTGGCCTCCCTGATCGCCAGCTGGACCGTTTCCCGATCCTTCCGGCCGCTGGCCAGGGTGGAAAAAACAGCAGCCGCGATCGCCGCCGGCGATCTCTCCCGCCGTGTTGAGGTGGAAAATCCCGGAACCGAGCTCGGGCGGCTCAGCAGCTCGCTGAATGCCATGCTCGCCCATATCGAAACCGCGTTCGCAGCCCGCACGGCGTCAGAGGCGAGGATGCGCCGGTTCGCCGCCGACGCATCCCATGAGCTGCGCACCCCCCTGGTCACCATCCGCGGGTTCTCCGAGCTATACCGGCACGGGGCACTGACCACCGAGGAGGATGTGGCCACCGCCATGGGCCGGATCGAAAGCGAAGCCAAGCGGATGGGCTCCATGGTGGAGGACCTGCTGCTGCTGGCACGCCTGGACGAGCAGCGGCCTTTGCAGCAGAAGCCCGTGGACCTTCAGCTCATTGCCCACGACGCCGTGGTGGACACGCAGGCAAGCGACCGCTCCCGCGCCATCACCCTCACCGGGCTCGACGGGGGGCCTCCTGCGCCCGCACCAGTGCTGGGCGACGAAGCCAAACTCCGGCAGGTGGTGGGCAACCTCATGGGCAACGCCCTCCGCTACACGCCGGCTGGCAGCCCCATTGAACTGGCCGTAGGAGTCCGGAGCCAGGAGGACGGGCAGCGGCGCTCCGTCATTGAGGTGCGCGACCACGGGCCGGGGATATCCGCGGACGATGCCTCCAAGGTTTTTGAGCGGTTCTACCGGGCGGATACGTCCCGGACCAGGGAGACCGGAGGGAGCGGGCTCGGGCTCGCCATCGTCGCGGCGATTGTCGGCTCCCACGGCGGTTCCGTCCGGGTGGAAGATACCGACGGCGGCGGCGCAACCCTGGTGGTCAGCCTGCCTCACCGGGAGGAAGCACCGGCGGAGCCCGGCGCCGCCGGCAGCGGCGGCGAGGTTGTCCACATATAGCCACGGACTGTGGCCGTGCCTGCAGCCGTTTCCCTAGGCTCGTTGCAGCAGCCCGGAACAGCCGGGCGGGGCAGCCTGCGCTGCCCGTCACAGCGAAAGGCACGGCCAATGAGCATCATCTCCGTCGATACCGAACTCCTGCAGCTGAAGTCCGCCAGCGTCCAGGCAACAGTGGACAGGATCAGCGCGGACGTCCAAACCATGAAACGCGGACTGGACGAACTCCAGGGCTCATGGCGGGGCTCCGCTGCCACCAACTTCCAGGCGCTCATCACCGAGTGGACCATCACGCAGGGTCGGGTGGAGGCTTCCCTTGCTTCCATCAACGCGGCGCTCGCCTCCGCGGCGGCCACCTACGCCCAGGCGGAGCAGGGCAACACCCAGCGATTCAGCTGAGCCGTCTCCAACCGGGCGCGAGGGCTGGAACGGATCAGGCCTCCGGCGTGCCCTGGTGGAAACGCAGCCGCCAGCGGCCCCCATCCAACACCCACAAGGAGCTTCTCAGGACCGTGCCGGAGCGCGCGTGGCTGCGATAGGTCAGCAGGACTGCCTCGGCCCCGATCCGGTCCACACTGAGGATCTCAATGTCGGTCCGCTCCCCCGGGTCTTCCTCCAGCGCCATCATCATGGCGTCGCGGGTCCATACCCTGCCGGAGCTGCCGAACTCCATGAAATCTGGGTGCAGCAGGACGGCTGTCCGTCCGATATCCCCCCGGACCAGCGGGCCCAGCAGCTCACGCTCCAGTTCCTCAACCAGCGCCTCTGGCGGGGCTGACGCTGCCCGGATGGCAGTGCCGTCCGCGTCGAAGGCCCCGCTGCCCAGTTGACTGAAGAGGTCCGGTTCTTCATAGGCGTCTGCCCGTGCCGGCGTCGCCGAAGGCGTCTGGTGGGCGGATTTGGCTTCGCTGACGTCCCTGGCTTCTGTGGCCTGGGCCGCCGCTTTGGCTCCCGTGGCCGGAGGTATATGGTGGGCACCGGGAAATCCGGGGCCTGAACGGGCGGCCACACCCTGCTGGAAGGCAGTCGCGGCAGCCCGTGCACGCTCGTCGGCAGCTTCATTCAGGGCATGCCCGGCATGCCCCTTGACCCATTCGAAGGTGTACTTCCGGCCGGCGAGCTCCCGGTCCAGTTCCTTGAGCAGCTCCACATTCAGGACGGGCTTGCCGTCGGCCTTGCGCCAGCCTTTGCGCTTCCAGCCCGGCATCCACTTGGTGATCGAATTGATGACGTACTGACTGTCGCAAAGGATGCGCAGGTCCTCCTGCGGCAGGTGGGCGGTTGCGCGCAGCAGATCCAGGACAGCCATCAGCTCGCCCTGGTTGTTCGTCCCGTGGGGCCAGCCTCCGGCACGCCAGCAGTCATCGTTCACGAACCAGGCCCAGCCGGCAGGACCCGGGTTTCCCAAGGCTGAACCGTCAGCCGCTGCAGTAATCGTCACCGGTCCATCCTGCCAGACCGGGCCGGCAAACCGGAGGTCTGCCAGCCCGCGGCTGCAGTACTGGCAGGACTGCCCGCGGGCGGCACGTAGCACCGATCACCGACCCGCGGGAAACCAGTAGCAGGAAAGCGTTTACCGAAACTCTTGACCTTGCCCGCTGGTGGGGGCAGAATCGGGTTTACGAAACGTGAAAGCGTTTTCTGGAGCGGCTGAAGGCAAGGGGCAGCAGCCGGTCGGAGAAAGCGATCAGCACCAGGAAGGCACATCAATGACGATCCCCACCCTCAGCCGCAGGCGGTTCCAGCTTGGCGCGGCAGCCGTGGCCCTTTCCCTCCTCGCGACGGGCTGCGGCAGTTCCTCAGGCGCCGGCAACAGTGAGGAAGTGACCCTGCGGTTCGCCTGGTGGGGCAACGAGTACCTTAACGCGCAGACCGAAAAGGTCATTGACGCGTTCGAGGCGGAACACCCGAACATCAAGATCGAATCCGAGCCGGGTGAATGGGGCAGCTACTGGGACAAGCTGGCCACCAAGACCGCAGCCAACGACGCCCCGGACATCATCCAGATGGACCAGAAGTACATCGCAGAGTACGGCGGACGCGGCGCACTCCTTGACCTGTCGAAGCAGAGCGGAATCGATACATCAAAGCTGGACAAGGAGGCGCTGGCGTCCGGCCAGTACGACGGCGCGCAGTACGGCCTGAGCACCGGCCAGAACGCCTACGTCATCATGGCGAACACGAAGGTCTTCGAAGCGGCCAGTGTTCCCATCCCGGACGACACCACGTGGACCTGGGATGACTTCATTGAAACAGCTTCGAAGATCAGCGCCGCCGGCGACGGCAAAAACTACGGCGCCGCGTACGGCAGCAACGAGGCGGACCTGATCATTTGGCTGCGCCAGCACGGGGAGAACCTCTACTCCGGGGATGGCAAGCTCGATTTCAATACTGCAACAGCAGCCGCCTTCTGGGAGCGGCTGAAGGAACAGCGGGACTCCAAGGCAAGCCCGCCGGCCACCGTGGCCACCGAGGACGCCGGCGCAGGCCTGGAGGAAAGCCTGTTCGGCACCAACAGGGTGGGCATGGCGTGGTGGTGGACAAACCAGCTCGGATCGCTTGAGGCCACCACGGGCAGCAGCATCAAGATGCTCCAGGCACCCAGCATCGACGGCAGCGCTGCGGATAACGGCATGTACTACAAGCCCACGATGTTCTGGTCCGCTTCCTCCCGCTCGAAGCACCCGGAGGCAGCCTCCACCTTCATCAATTACCTTGCCAACAGCCCGGAGGCGGGAGCGATCCTGATGACGGACCGTGGGGTGCCCACCAATTCGGAGATCGTGGAGAGCATCACTCCGTCCCTGAAGCCGGCAGACACCACCGTGGTGGGCTTCCTGAAGGACATTCAGCCGGATATCAAGGCAGCTCCGCCGGTCCCACCTGTAGGTGCAGGCAGCGTGCAGAACGTGATCAAGCGCTTCACTGACGAAGTGCTGTACGACCGGCTAAGCCCGCAGGCCGCCGCCGAGGCGTTCAAGAAGGAAGTTGAAGGGATGATCTCCGGCGCCAGCAAGTAGGGGCATCCGGAAGTTTTGTGCAGGTCAACCGGCGTCCGGGCAGTTCAGCCCTGCATATCTGGACAAAAACTTTGCACGGCAAGAAACAAAAGCGGCCCCCTCGAGGGAGGGGGCCGCTTTTTTGCTCAGGCGGGACGGGTCCCGGCAGGGAGGCTTAGAAGCCGCCCATGCCGCCCATCTCGTCGCCGCCGCCGACGGGTGCCGGGTTCTTTTCCGGCTTGTCGGCGACTACGGCCTCGGTGGTGAGGAAGAGGCCGGCAATGGAGGCCGCGTTCTGCAGGGCAGAGCGGGTCACCTTGACGGGATCGTTGACGCCGGCAGCCAGCAGGTCGGTGTATTCACCGGTTGCGGCGTTCAGGCCGTGGCCGGCGGGCAGGCCGCGGACCTTGTCAACCACCACGCCGGGCTCCATGCCTGCATTGAAGGCAATCTGCTTCAGCGGAGCATCGATGGCAACACGCACAATGTTGGCGCCGGTTGCTTCGTCTCCGGAGAGCTGCAGGTTTGCGAACGCCTTGGCGCCGGCCTGGATGAGGGCCACACCGCCACCGGCAACGATGCCTTCCTCAACAGCAGCCTTTGCGTTGCGGACTGCATCTTCAATGCGGTGCTTGCGCTCCTTGAGCTCAACTTCCGTTGCGGCGCCGGCCTTGATGACTGCAACGCCGCCGGCCAGCTTGGCCAGGCGCTCCTGCAGCTTCTCGCGGTCGTAGTCGGAATCGGAGTTTTCGATCTCGGCCCGGATCTGGGAAACGCGGCCGGCAATCTGGTCGGCGTCGCCTGCACCTTCGACGATGGTGGTCTCGTCCTTGGTGACAACAACCTTGCGTGCCTTGCCCAGGAGTTCCAGGCCGGCGTTCTCCAGCTTGAGGCCAACTTCCTCGGAGATGACCTGGCCGCCGGTGAGGACGGCGATGTCGGCGAGCTGTGCCTTGCGGCGGTCACCGAAGCCGGGAGCCTTGACGGCGACGGACTTGAAGGTACCGCGGATCTTGTTGACGATCAGCGTGGCCAGGGCCTCGCCCTCGATGTCCTCGGCAATGATCAGCAGCGGCTTGTTGGACTGCATGACCTTTTCGAGGACTGCAACCAGTTCCTTGACGTTGGAGATCTTGGAGTTGACGATCAGGATGTACGGATCCTCAAGGACCGTCTCCTGGCGCTCTGCGTCGGTGACGAAGTAGGCGGAGATGTAGCCCTTATCGAAGCGCATGCCCTCCGTGAGCTCAAGCTCCAGACCGAAGGTGTTGGACTCCTCGACAGTGATGACGCCTTCCTTGCCAACCTTGTCCAGGGCCTCGGCAATCAGGGCACCGATCTCGTCGTCACCGGCAGAGATGGATGCCGTGGCGGCAATCTCTTCCTTGGTTTCGATTTCCTTGGCGGAGTTCAGCAGCTCGGCGGTAACGGCGTCAACGGCCTTCTCGATGCCGCGCTTGAGGGACAGCGGGTCGGCGCCGGCAGCAACGTTGCGCAGGCCTTCCTTCACCAGGGCCTGGGCCAGAACGGTAGCCGTGGTGGTGCCGTCACCAGCGACGTCATCCGTCTTCTTGGCGACTTCCTTGACCAGCTCGGCGCCGATCTTCTCGTAGGGGTCGTCCAGCTCGATCTCCTTGGCGATGGAAACACCATCGTTGGTGATCGTGGGGGCGCCCCACTTCTTCTCGAGGACGACGTTGCGTCCACGCGGGCCGAGGGTGACCTTAACGGCGTCGGCGAGGGTGTTCAGGCCCCGCTCAAGGCCGCGGCGTGCCTCTTCATCAAATGCAATGATCTTGGCCATAACGGCAGTAGTCCTTTCGGGACAGTCGTTAAGAATGAACCTTCGCTGCAGTGCCCGCGACGGACGACCCTTCGCCGGCGGCCTCTGTATGCCTACGGATGGGGGTCTCACTCCAGTTAGGTGTTTCTTCGCTCCTCGCCCGGTGCCGCGCGCCGCCGGCCGGAACCAGGCTTTGCTTTAGCAGTCGGTACGTCAGAGTGCTAACTCCATAATTAGCACTCCCCACGTGAGAGTGCAAGCGAATCCGCAGGCGGAAGCGCCCTCACCTGCTTCGCTTCGCCAAGGGCGATCACCTGGCGGGGCGCCCCGCGGTTTCGACGCCAGTGGCCGTTGGATTGTTGTCTTCCCCGTATGTGAACACCGTGAACGTGGCTGTGGTGATGTCGCCATTGGCGTCGAAGGCAACCGGCCCCGACTCGCCGTCGTAATTGATATCCGCGCCGGAGGACATTCCTGAGATGCAGTCCTTGTACGTGGGACAGGGCGCCCCCGGCGCCGACCCCGTGCCGCCCGCCATTGTACCGGCGGTCCCGCCGGACACCGCGATGAGGTTCGCCGCGATGGAACGTCCGGCGTCGTCCTCTGCCTTGGCGGCAGCCAGGGCGGCAAGGGTGACGGCGTCATAGGCTTCTGCTGCGAAGGACACGTCCTTAAGCGTTGGATCGATCCCCAGGAGCCTGTCCTGGAACCCGGAGGACGGAAGCTGTCCCGGAACTGTTGCACGTGCCCCCGCCAAGGCCTTGCTTCCGAGCCTGGACCCGTACCGGGCGAAAGCGCCCTCGCTGAGGATAATCTTCGACCCCGCGAGGCCGGCGTTGTCCAGTTCGGCCAGGGCGCCCTGGGCGCCGTCACGGGCGATCAGGATCACGGCGTCCGCTTCCGCCCTGCGGGCGGTGGCAGCGGCGCTTGCCGCCCCGCCGGGCTCAAACCCTGCCGTAGCTGCCACCTCCAGCCCCGCCTGCTGGGCGGACTCGGACACGGCGGCCGATACGCCACTGCCGTAGGGCCCTTCCTGGTGCAGCACGGAGACGCTGGCGGCACCGGCGTCCTTGGCCAGCTTCACCAGCACAGGCGCTTGCGCGACGTCGGCGGCGGCAGTTCGGAAGTAGTAGCCACCGCTGGCAATGCTGCTCAGGCCGGCCGCAGTGTTGGCCGGCGAGATCAGCGGGGTCCGCGCCCTTGAGAGGATGTCGACGGCAGCGGTCGCGTTGCTGGAGTCAGTGGGACCGATGACGGCGTCCGCTTTGCCCTGGACCAGGGCCTGTGCCTGGGCCGCCGAATCCTTGCCGGGCTCGACGGGCAGGAGGTCAACGGGCCGGCCCTTGTGGCCACCGGCGTCGTTGATCTCCTTCACGGCAAGCTTTGCGGCGGCCAGCTGGGAAGCGTTGAGGAAGCTGCTGTCGCCTGCGCTGTCCAGGATCAGGCCGATCCGGAGGGTTCCGTCACCCGATGCCTCCACTGTTTCCACCCTGGCGTTTCCGGTCACCCCGGAACAGGCGGTGAGCGCCAGCGTGGCGCAGAGGGTTGCGGTGACCGCCAGGCGCATGCGTGCGGCGGGTACGTTCAGATGCTTCACTCGGCCGGCCGGACGCTTTCCGCCTGCGGGCCCTTGTCGCCTTCGCCCACTTCGAGTTCCACGCGCTGCCCCTCGTCCAGCGCCCGGTAGCCCTCGCCCTGGATAGCGGACCAATGGACAAAAATGTCGTCTCCCGAGCCGTCAACGGTAATGAAGCCGTAGCCCTTCTCTGCGTTGAACCATTTGACGGTTCCTCGTGCCATGATGACCACTCTTTCCGCTAGTTCCGGGAAGCTGCACCGGTGCCGCCGGCCCCGTCGGCGCCTGCGGCTCACTCTAGCCAATGCCCGCAGGCGGTGCTGCCGTCCGGCGGGGCCAGGCTCAAACGTTATTCAGGCGTAACCGCCGCTGGCGGGGCGAAGTTGGTGGACTACCGGTAGCCGGGACCCAGCACTACCACCAGCGGAACCTGGAAGTCTGGGCTGTTCACTACGGTGGGGACGCCCAGCAGTTCGGCCAGGGCCTGCGCATTGGCAAGCTGGTCCGCTCCGGCATAGAAAATGGTGGAGCCCTGCTGCGGCGAGCCGGCCCAGTTGCCTACCTGTCCCAAGGTCCAGCCGTCCGACTGCACCGTCCCACCGACGCGGCTTGCCAGTCCTGAGGTTCCGGCGGCGTTGTACACCGCCACGGCCTGGGTCCTGTCCACTGCCGCCAGCGCCGTCGGCTGGGTGCTGGAGCCGGTCCCCGTCCCCGCCTCGGTGCTCCCGCTAACGGAAGCATCTTCAGACGAGGCATCTTCAGAAGAGGCGGACGGAGATGGCTCGGCGGAGGGTGTGGCTGAAGCACTGGCTGTGGCGGAGGGCGTTGCACCCGCCTGCGCCAGCGGGGCCGCTTCGAGGCTTGCCGAGGCCTGGCTGGCGGGTCCGCCGAATCCAAGCTTGGGAAGGATCAGGAAGGACACCAGGCCGATGGCTAGAGCAATACATCCCACCGCTAGGATGGGCCAGAGCCGGACCCGTGACGGAGCAGAGGCTGTGCGGTGAACACCTTGTCGCGACGCGGCCTCGGGGACCTTGTCGAACTCATCGCGGGCGTATTTGGTCATGGGAAAAAGACATCCTTGTGTGTTGCCGCTGAGGATTCAGCGTGAGCGTCTTAAGCGTCGGACCCCAGGCGGCGTGCAGTGCGTGCACGGTGACGCGACGTACGTAGTCTACGCAATCTCTTGACCAGCATGGGGTCATGCGCCAGAGCATCCTCTGTATCGATCAGGGCGTTAAGCAGCTGGTAGTAGTGGGTTGCGGAGAGATCGAAGAGCTCGCGGATGGCCTGTTCCTTGGCGCCGGCATATTTCCACCACTGCCGTTCCAGGGCGAGCATCTGCTGGTCCCGCTCGCTCAACGGCGAGTCCCGCAGCTTGAAATCCGGCAGCAGACTGCTCCGCGGATCCTGCTCCGGCAGGTGCTTCCGAGCTGGTTCCGCCACGGCGCACACTCTCCTTCGCTGGGTTTACGTAAATGTCTGACCCCCATGCTACGGACGAATAACAGCATTGTCATTTGCGGCCCCTGCAAGAATGGAGCGATGTTTGAATCTGATGCCTTGTTCGAGCTGGAGCAGGAGCAGGACCACGCCGGCAGCGTTGGCTTCGCCGAAATGGCACAGCTTCCGCTCGAGGAACTGATGGCTCCCGACTGGGCCGCCGCCCTCTCCCCCGTGGAAAAGCAACTGAGGGACGTGCTCACCTTCGTTGCCGGCGAAGTGGCGGCCGGGCACCAGGTCCTGCCGGCGCCGTCGAACGTCCTCCGGGCCTTCCGCCAGCCCCTCCATGAGGTGAAGGTGCTGATCGTGGGGCAGGATCCTTATCCAACGCCGGGCCACCCGGTGGGCCTGTCCTTCTCCGTTGATCCGCATGTCCGGCCGATCCCACGGAGCCTGGCGAACATCTATCGGGAGCTGGAAACGGACCTCGGTCTCCCGCCGAAGGTCCATGGCGACCTCTCGGCATGGGCACAGCAGGGGGTGCTGCTCCTGAACCGCGTGATGACCGTACGGGCGGGAGCGGCGGGTTCCCACCGCAGGAAAGGCTGGGAAGAGATTACGACGGCGGCCGTCGAGGCCCTGGCCAACCGGCGGAGGCCGGGAGGGTCACCGTTGCCGCTGGTTGCCGTGCTGTGGGGTAAGGACGCGGAGAGCGTGCGCCCGCTTCTGCCCGGAGTCCCGGCGGTCTCCAGCGCCCACCCGAGCCCGCTGTCCGCTTCACGCGGGTTCTTCGGTTCACGGCCGTTCAGCCGCATCAATTCGCTCCTTCGGGAGCAGGGTGCCGCCGAAGTAATGTGGGAGCTTCCGCCATCAGCCTAGCTTAGGCTTACCTTATGAGCATTGTTCCCGCCGCTACCAGCGCCAACAAGAAGAGCCGCCCTCAGGTCAACCTCACCGTGGTGCGCCGGGAACAGCTCTCGCCACATATGGTCCGCATTGTTGCCGGTGGTGAAGGCTTCGCGGATTTTGTCAACAACGGGTTCGCCGACCGGTACGTGAAGATCGTCTTTCCGCAGCCCGGGGTCCAGTACCCCTCCCCTTTGGACCTGTGGAGCATCCGCGAGACGATGCCGCGGGAACAGTGGCCCTACACGCGCACCTACACCCTCCGCTGGGTGAACCCCGCGGCCCGGGAACTGGCCATTGACTTCGTGGTCCATGGGGACGAAGGACTGGCGGGTCCTTGGGCAGCACAGGCCCAGCCCGGTGATCCCCTGACCTTCACCGGCCCGGGCGGCGCCTACAACCCGGACCCCCATGCCGACTGGTACCTGTTCGCCGGGGACGAGGCGGCGCTGCCTGCCATCGCCGCGTGCCTGGAGGCGCTCCCTTCGGAAGCAGCCGGCGTCGCCTTCCTCGAGGTGGATTCCGACGCCGACATCCAGCCGATTGCCGCCCCGGCCGGAGTGGATATCCGTTGGCTTGCCCGCAACGGTGTCCCTGCGGGTGAGAGCAGCCTCCTGGTGCAGGCGGTTGCGGAGGCGGAATGGCCGGCCGGGCGGGTGGATGCCTTTGCCCACGGCGAGCGCGGCTACATGAAGGCACTGCGGGACGTCTTCTTCAAACAGCGGGGCCTCGAACGCCGGCAGGTGTCCCTCTCCGGATACTGGGCGAAGGGCCGCGTTGAGGATGTTTTCCAGGCGGAAAAGAAACTCCCCGTAGGGCAGATCTAGGCCCAGTCAGCGGCGGCGCGCACGGCGCCGCTCGTTGCTGGCCAGGTTGCGGGTAAGCGGCCGGGCCAGGGTGTCGCCGAGGACAATCCCGCCCGCAGTGCCCAGGACAATTGCACCGGCGTTGAGCATCCCGCCGGCACCGAGCAGGATCTCGGTTTCCTCGATGGTGAGCACGTACATCGAACGGAAAATGGTAAGGCCCGGCAGCAGGATCAGCGCGGCAGGAACCGCAACCACCAACTGGGGCGCACCCATTCGCAAGGCCACCACGCGGGCCAGCAGGCCGATGACCACGGCAGCGAGCGCCGGGGAGAAACGGTCGCCGATGCCCAGCAGCCCGCCGGCCAGCAGCACGAAGTAACCCGCAACGCCCACCGCCGCCGTGGGCAGCAGGAGCTGCCAGGTGGTTTGTTCAGTAACCCCGATGGCCATGACTGCCACGGCCACCAGGATGACCAGCACCCAGAGGTCGTAGGCAGGCGGGAAAGTCTGGGTGACGTCGATGCCCGGCATCCCGGTCAGCTGGCCCACGACCAAGGCGACGGCGATTCCCGCCACGATCGCGCCAAACGTCAGCAGTGTGGAGAGAAACCGCCCGGCTGCCGTAACAGGGAAGCCGTTGATCGCGTCCTGGACCGATGAGACGAGCCGGCCCGTGGGCAGGAGCAGGAGGATTCCGCCCACCACCACGATGGCCGGTGAGTTGGTCAGTCCGAACTGCCACAGCAGCAGTGCCAGCAGTGTCACCACGAGTGAGCAGCTGGCGGTAATGAAGAAGTCCGGCACCCGCCACCGCCCCAGCCGCCGTGCCAGCAGACTGACGCCGATGTTGGCCACGAACGCGATGGCGGAAGACACCGGACCGCCGCCCAGCACCGCCACGAAGGCTGCGGCAAAGGTGCCGAACGCCGCCGTGACCATCCAGCGCGGAAACGGCTTCGGGCTGGTGATGGCCTCGTCCAGCCGCCGGATCGCCTCGTCCCGCCCCACTCCCCCGGCCACGATGTCCGTCACCAGCTGGTGGACCTTGGCAAGGCCTGCGTAGTTGTTGGTCCAGGAGCGGACCACCCGCAGCAGCGAGATGGGCGTCTGGTCCTTCGGGGCGTAGTTGATGCCGACGGACTGGTTAGTGATGTCCACCTCGATGTTCTTTAGCCCCAGTGCCGCGGTGACGGCGATGATACTGGTCTCCACTTCCAGGGCACCGGCACCGTACCGGAACATGGTTTCGGCCAGGTGCAGGGCGAAGTCCAGGGTCTTCCGGGCAGAGGTGTCCATGCCTCCCACCTGGATCGTGGGATTGGCGTACGGGCTGCCGGTGAGCCTGTCCACGATGCTCAGGGGTGCCGTAGGCGGGTTCTCGCCCTGGACCAGGCGCCGCAGCATCCTCTTGGCAGCAGCGTTCTGGCGCAGCTGGGAGGGAGTCAGTGGCTCGGTCTTGGGCAGGCCGTCAGTGTGAGGCCTGCGTTTCGGGGAACCGGCGCCGGGCTGGCCGGGGCGGTCGGTCATGGTCCCTCCTCCCGTGGTGGTGGTTTACTGGCGGGTCAGGCGGAGCGCCTGATGGGAAGTTTTCCCAACAGGAGGCGGGCGGCGCCTGCTGCTGCCCGGGCGAGCCGGTGGGCGTGGTAGACCGCGGGGCGGACGGGCATCACAAAGTCGCCCACCAGCTGGACCACTTCTCCACCGAAGCCCTTCTTGAACTCGTAGCCGCCATGGCCTTCCTCGTCCTGCCCGGAAATGCCGAACGTTCCATAGAAGTTGTACCGCGGGTACCCCTTCTCGAGGGCATGGAGCATCAATCCCCAATACAGGGATGTGGCGCCGTTGAAGTAGATGTAGTCCTGTACCGTTCCTCCGATGACGCACACCACCTCGTCGCCGTAGCAGACGAAGTGGATGGCGGCCACGGTGGCTACACCGACGGAATCGGGGAAGCGCTCGATGTCCTTCAGGCTTCGCTCGTAGCTGTCCACGAGGTCCTGGACCACCTTGAGCCGGTTGGCCTTTTTCTTGCTGCCCGTCTCTTCCACCTCGCGGCGCAGTTCCGCGGCAGTGGCCGATTCGGCCGCCATCCGCTCGGTGATGGACTTCCGGTAAGCGGGGATATCGATCTTGGCCATCATGAGTTTGGTGAACTCGGGCGAGGTGGTGCGGAGGAGCTGTTCGTAGTATTCGCGCTCCCGGTAGACGAATCCCTTCTCGTCACCCGCCTTGCTCAGGGCACCGTAGAACTCGTCCAGTGTGTCCAGGGTGGCCTGTTCCAGGAAGACGCCGTTCTTTTCAGCCTTGCGGATCGCTTTCCGGGTTCGGTAGCTGGTGCCCATGATCAGTTCTTCGGCGTCCTGGATGCCTTCCAAGCTCTTGACGAACATCCAGTTCACGTTCACGAAGTTCATGTCCAGGCCCTGGTGCTGGAAGCCCAGCCCGGCGAGCTCTGCCACCAGCGGCCGGTTGTCCTCGACCTCCGGGTGCTCCGCACCGTCGGCGTCACGGGCGATGTACTTCAGGTTTGGCGATATCCGCAGTTCCGCCGCCTTGCGCTCTGCGGCACGCTTGCGGAGAAGTTCGACGACGGCGCGCACCAGGGCAGGATCGGTGTAGTCCATCAGGGGGCCCTTGGCGCATTCACAGATGGTGTAGCCCAGGCGGGTGGTGGTGTAGTTGAGTTTTCCGGCCGCCACCAGTTCCCCGCCCCGGCGTACTCCGAAGAGCTCCACCTGCTGCCCCCTGGCACGCTGGAACCGGGCGAAGTCAACGGACTGGAGGAAGCTGTTCTGGGGGTGCTTCAGCGCGAACTGCTCGAAGTCGGCGTCGCTGAGCACGGCGAACTCAAGGTCGGCGGCGGTGATTGCGTTCAAGGGAAATACCTTCTTCACGAATGGGCGGCCCGCCCGCCGCAGGCTGTGGGCGAGGTGGGTCTGATGGACTAACCGGAAGTACAGCTGCGGCGGCTGTTCCGGGGTCAGGTCAGTAGAACTGCTGGCCGGTGCGGGCAGTTTCCATCCGCCGGAACACTCTTTCTGCTCCCTTGACCCAGAGCCGGTGCTTCCAGGGCACAAGTACGTAGTCCTGGCACCCCACGAAATCGGTGACGGTCTTGGCGAAGCTGGTCTTGAACATCCCCATGCCGTAGAGGTTGTGGGTCTTGTCCTTGAGCCGGGCAGCGGGCGGCGTGCCGCAGAAGTCGTATTCCGTGCAGCCCAGTTCCTGCATGCGGCGGATGGCTGCCCATTGGACCAGATGTGAATCGCCGTACTGCTTGCGGTTCTGAAGCGAGCCGCCGTCCTTGTACGTGGCCTTGGACCCGTAGTTGATGACGAAGGCGCCCACGCTGGGCTTTCCGTCCTCGTAAGCAAAGAAGAAGTTGCCCTGGCCCCTGGTGCAGAACTCCTCCCAAAAGGCGGCGTAGTACCCGTAGCTGCGCAGCGGCATGGAGCCCTTGGCCTTCACAGTGTCCGCCATCAGGTCGTACAGGTCCCGGTAGGTCTCCAGGCCGTGCTCCCTGCGGACCACCTCGCAGCCTTCCCGCTCGGCCCGTCGAATGGCGTTGCGGGCGCGGGACGAAATGGCTTTGAACACGGCCTCTTCCGGCCCCGATATGTCCAGCAGTGCGGTGGAGTCATTGGACTGGATATTGGGCGCCTTGATCAGGCCGGTTTCCGCCAGCTCCGCCTGCGCCTCGGCTGAGTCCACGATGTCTGGCTCGATCTTGATGGTGAAGACATTCAGCTTTCGGCTGCGGACAAAGGCAGCACAGGCCTCCAGTGCTCCCTTCAGGTCTTGCACTGCCGCCAGGTCCGGTCCCTTGATCAGGTACCAGAGCCGGCCCAGCACCGGGAAGCTCTTTTCCAGCACGAGGTTGTAGCTGGCGGTTTCCCCGCCTTCCAGCACCAGGAAGCGGACTTTCCAGCCGCTGCCGTTCTTCACCGTGGCGTACGCGGCCGACTGCAGCATGTTGCCGCCGTTGGGGTTGGCCGTGACGTGCTTGTCCCAGTTTTCAATTTCCTCGGCGGTGGCAAATCGTGCGGTGAATTCTCGCAAGGGGGACGTGTCCAATCGGTTTCGTGCGCGGTTCGGTACTCGTGTCTGCGTGCGGACATGCAGCCTCAAGTCTAAAGCCTGGATCGGTGCAGCCTTATCAGGGGAGGGTGCGGCGGACTGCCTTGACGGGGGTGCGGGGGTTGGCAAATGTGGAACCATGCAGCCTTACGACGAAGAGTTGACGGTTGCCGCGTGGCTGGTGTGGCAGAAGCGGACCCAGCGGACCAGGCGGGCGCTGACGGCTTAGGCGGTGCAGCTTGGCCTGAACCTTGTCTGGACCCCGGTGTTCTTTCGCGTCCACCCTGAATTGGCGGGCTGCCCTCCACAACTGAGGGCTGTAGCCTGCG
>NZ_VAHM01000010.1 GCF_005796185.1 Pseudarthrobacter sp. NamB4 | reverse complement strand
ACTCCATGGCGTGAGTCAGGCCCCCGTTGGACGCCTCCCCGCCCAGCTTGTTCCGGAAAATGTCCGCCAGCAGCGCAGCGGCCAACTCGGTGTGTCTACCTTCCAGCATGAGTACCTGTCCGAACGGACCAGTACTCCCGGCAATTTAAACGCGTAGCCTACACGCTAGTTTCAGGGTTTCCCAATACATAGCTTCTACACCAGGGCGCTCCCAGGTTCTCGCCAATGGAGGTGTAGTCGTGTCTAGGCTCAACAGAATAACCAAACAACTGGCCCTCGAAGCCACCGCTGGAATAGAACGGCGCGGACTTCTCAGGCTGGGAACACTGGTGACAGCACTTACGGGTGCATCAGCCATCACAGCTGTCAGCGCACAGGGCGCCAACGCCGCGGCAGATGACAGGAATCAAACCACGTATGTTCCCACAGCGGAAAAGGGAGCAGCCTCGGGAGTGGCAACCCTTGATCCGGGGGCGAAGATCCCAACATCACAACTGCCCGACCTCTCCACTACCTACGTGGCCAAAGGAAACCTCGCCTTCATCGCCAAAGATTTCGGCGCCGTCGGGAACGGCACCACTGACGACACAGCAGCCTGCCAAGCCGCCATCAACGCCGCAGTTGGCACCACCGTGCGATTCACATCCGGCACGTACAAAGTCAGCCAACTCTCGATTGCCAGCAACACCACGCTCGTCATCGACGCCGGAGCGGTCATCGTCCACTCAAACCCAGGCGCAGTCCTGAAGGCCAGCGGCACGCAGGACACCCGTAAATCACTCCTCACGGCCAACTCCCCCGGCGGCTCGTACACAGTGACAGTTCCCGGGCACGGCCTGCAGCCCGGTGACATCTTCCGGCTCGCCTCCAACGCAGTTTTTGATACCTACTCAACCAGCGTGAAATACGGTGAGCTTTGCGTCGTGGCGTCCGTGGCCGGGGACGCAATTACGACGAGCGCGCCAATTTCCGGCTCCACTTACGCGGTTGCAGACGCTGCCTATGTCCAGAAAATCAGCCCCGTGAGGAACGTGACCATTCTTGGCCCCGGCGCTATCCGGGGAATGCGGTCAGCGGCCATGGGCCAATACGGTATCGACGTAATGATGGGCAACAACGTCCGCATATCCGGTGTGACAATCGAAAACGTTGACCGACGCCACATCTACTTCTCCGACTGCATCAACGCGTGGGCTGAACGTTGCACCCTCAAATGGGCGGTGGACAACACTATGGCCTACGCCATTTCAATTGCCAATGCGTCACATGACTGCGGCGCCCGCTATAACGACATTGACTACGTCCGCCACGCGTTCACCACCAACAACGAAACGGCCTACCCCGGGATTCCGCGGCGAATACTGTTCAGCCACAATACTGTCCGCAGTACATCCACCGCACTCGCTGGCTCGAAAGGCGGAGGTGATGCCATCGACACCCACACGGCAGCCGAAGATATCTGGATTGAACGCAACAGTGTCCTAAGTTCCAGCGGCCAGGGCATCAACTTCGAGGCCCGGTCCGGGCACATCGTGGGCAACAAGGTCAAGAACACAGTGTCCAACGGCATCAGCGTGCATAACGAATCCGACCTGCCAGGCAGAATCAATGTCACCGACAACGAAGTCCGCCACAGCGGCAGCGCGGCCATCCATGTGCGGTCAGGGGCGCGTGGAACCAAGGCAGTGTACGAATACATCAATGTATCGAACAACGTCGTAGCCGATATCACCGGCAACGGAGTTGTCATCGGAGGCACCTCGGCCACCACCGGACCTGAACTGGGGGTGACAGCAATTGGTAATACGGCGATCCGGGTTGGCGGCAACTATGCCTGCCTGATAACAAATGCACGGGGCGTGTCGGCGGCGCACAACAAGGGGATTGAAGGCACCACCACCGTTTCAGTAACCGATCTAGCTCCTTCCTCCGGAGACGATCCGGGCTACCTGCACCGGGTTCTTTCCGCCGACACTGTCACTGTGACCCCCACCGCCAGATACGTGGTCCTTGACACCGAATCAGGCGCAGTCACCGATAACCTGCTCAAAATCAACGGGGGATCAAAAGGTCAAATAATCACCATCAGGACGCTGGCCAACGCGCGGGATATAAAAGTGCTAGGAACCGGCAACATACGCACCGTTTCTGCTTTCACCCTGGACTCAGGTAGGGACTCGATCACTTTAGGTTTTGACGGAACAAACTGGGTGGAGCAGGCACGATCGGATTTCCCCGCCGCCTAATGCACCAGGTGGGTTCGGCCGCGGACATGAACTCGTGGCACACTGGACCGTGCCTGATTCCGTAGCCTTCGTGCTGTTCGCGCGCCGCATGTTCGCCGCGGTTTGGGTGGCCTTGGTGCTGTGGTTGATCATGGCCTTCCAGCTGTTCTATAACGTCCAGCATCCGCCGCCCACGAGGACGGACGCGGTGATCATGCTTGGAGGCGCCAGCACGGAGCGTCTTCCCGTGGCTCAACGACTACAAGAATCTCTTGATATCCCAGTGCTTGTGGTTTCGCACACGGACACCCCGGGAAACGCCACTGCGGATGCTCTGTGCCACACGAATTCCCTCCGCCCTGACGGGCTGCTTTGCCTGACGCTAGACGAAAAGGACACCCGAGGGGAGGCGCGTGCCCTCAGTGACCTGGTAGCCGCCGAAGGCTGGACCACTATTACCGTGGTTACGTCGCGCTACCACATGGCGCGCGCGGGGCTGCTGATCGGTCAGTGCACCACAGCACACGTTGAATTGCTCGGGTCAACTCCGGACTTCAACCTGAAACAATGGGTGGACAGGTTTGTGGTGGAGACCGGCGGCCTGTTGGATGTAACACTGCGGCCGGAATGCCGGTGACGTTCGCCGTGGCGGGAATTCCACAGCCAGCATAAATCCAAGTGCAGGGAGGAGTGAATAACAGATGGTGACTGCCAACCCCCCGGAGCCGATTGCACCTGCTCCCAGGCATATGCGCTCACGGCGTCTCCGCCGGGAAACTCCAACCTCCCCGCCGCTCCGCACCCCGGTTTCCCAAACTGATCCAAGTCCACTCGTTCGTAGAAAAACCAGCCACCGGAGCAAACGCATCGTGGCACTGATCCTAGTGACTCTGGTCGCCATCAGCATTCCTGTGCTCGCGTTTGCTTTGATCTTTATCACCTGACACCAGGTGAACCTCAACGAATACGTCCCCGAAGTGCGTTTGCTGTAGCATCAGGGCGTTACTCACATCCTTTCTTGGGGGAATCCTTGCCTACAGTCATGCCTATCTACGGCACCCGTCCAGAAGCCATCAAAATGGCACCCATCATCACCGCCCTGCAGGAATCCCCTGACTTCGACTGCACGGTGACGGTGACCGGGCAGCACCGGGAAATGCTGGACCAGGTCAACGAACTGTTTGGCATCGTTCCGCACCACGACCTCAACATCCTGCAGCAGCGACAGTCCTTGTCCGCCATCATGACCCGCACCATTGACGGCCTGGACAAGCTCTTCACGGCCAGCAAGTCTGACGCGGTCATCGTTCAGGGCGACACAACAACGTCAACAGCCGGTGCCATCGCCGCCTTCTACCACGGCATTCCCGTTGTTCACGTCGAAGCCGGGCTGCGCAGCGGCAATCTATTCTCCCCCTTCCCGGAGGAAGCAAATCGGAAAATCACCAGCCAGATCGCCAGCCTCCACTTGGCCCCCACTAGCACCAGCAAGGCCAACCTCCTGGCCGAGGGCATTACGGAGGGTGACATCGTGGTCACGGGTAACACCGTTATCGACGCGCTCATGACAACCGTCAACAAGCCTATCCCCTTCTGGGACCCGCAGCTCGAGGAGCTGGCTGCCAGCGGCCGGAAGATTCTGCTGGTAACCACCCACCGCCGCGAAAACCAGGGTGACGCGATGCGCGGAATGGGGCGCGCACTGGCCCGGATTGCCGACGCGGAACCTGAACTGACCATCGTGTTGCCTGCGCACCGGAATCCTGTAGTCCGTGAAGCCGTCCTTCCCGCCATCGAGGGAAGGAGCAATGTGATCGTAACGGAGCCGCTGTCATATGGGGAGTTCACCCGCATGCTCTCCCTGTCACATGTTGTGCTGACCGACTCCGGCGGGGTCCAGGAAGAAGCGCCAAGCCTGGGCAAGCCGGTGCTGGTCATGCGGGACAATACTGAACGGCCCGAAGCAGTCCACGCCGGTACGGTGGCACTGATTGGCACCGACGAAGAACGCATCTTCAAAGAGGTGGACCGCCTGCTGAACGACCAAACGCATTTCGATGCAATGGCCAACGCAGTCAACCCCTATGGTGATGGATTGGCGGCAGAGCGGACCGTGGCAGCTGTGGCCGAACTGCTCGGCGTGGGTTCGCGGATACAGGAATTTCTCGGTTCCTGACAGACGGGAACCACCTGCCGAATGTTGCGTAACTGTTCGTTGCCGCGGGCCCCGCACGTTTCCAGTCGGCCTTGCCCCCAAGGGGAAAGGAACTAAATGACCACCCATTCAGTAGATTTCGACGCTGTTCGACGGCAAACTTTCGGCGGGATGTTTGATCGAAGTGCACGGGACCGTGCAGCGGCGGACGAGATCCTCAGCGGCAAAATAACTCTCCGCCCACATCCTGTCTGGGAGTTTGACGACGACGTCGACTGGCAGGCGAATCCTTTTGGGCAGCGCAACTGGCAGGCGCAACTGCAGATGTTGCGGTGGCTGGAACCGGTGCGCCGTGTGGCCATGGACGGTGACGAGAAAGCCCGTCAGTTCTGGATCCGCATGTGCAAATCCTGGGTGGCGGGCAATCCTTCCTCCGGCTATCAGCCCAAGGATGCCCACGGCGGGGCGAGTTATGCGTGGGCAGACATGGTGGAGGCCATGCGTGCCCTTGTTTTGACCTTCGGGCTGCCCCTGGTCGAAGAGGATGACCGGACGTGGCTCCTGGATTCCATCGTCGAGCACGGGACCTGGCTCGCCGATCCGAAGCACCTAGGACATTCGAACCACGCCCTCCACCAGCATCAGGCGCTGTTCGTTATCGGCCTTGTACTGGGCCACAACAGTTGGACACAGCTTGCCATCCAGCGCCTGACGGAACTCTTCGAGGAAAACTACGATGACGAAGGCGTTAACGTCGAAGGTGCCATCGCCTACCACAAGAACAACCTGATCTGGTGGGAACAAGCCTTCAAACGGCTGGACGTCGAAGGAATTCCCCGGCCCGCATCCGCGTCCAGGCTGGAACTCGCGCACCTCCAATTGGCCCATGCAACCAAGCCCGACGGTACCTTCGAACTCATCGGCGACACAGAACTCAACGGACCAACAGGACTTTCCTCACCCGAACTGGACTATGTCCGGACAGAGGGTGCCATGGGGCAACCGCCTTCCGACCTGACCAAGATCTACCGCCAGGGCTACGTCTTTGGGCGGAGCGGATGGGGAGACCACGAACGCGACTTCAGAAAAGAAACCTTCTACTCCCTGTCTTTCGGCAAGGCTAACCGGGTCCACGGCCATCAGGACGGCGCCTCCCTCACTCTTCACTCCAACGGCCATCCCTGGCTCATCGATGCCGGGAAATATGCCTACAAGCAGGACGCAATGCGGGACTACTGCCTCTCCCGCCTTGGGCACAACGTCGTCCACATAGACGGCCGGACGTACGACCGAAAAGCCGACGTCGCCCTGGTCCGCTCGTACACGAGCGACGAAGTAGACGACTTTACTTTTGTGGATTCGGGATACCAGGACGTCAAGCTGAACCGGCGTGTTGTCTACTGCCGCGGCGGCGAGTTCCTTGTGGTGATAGACAGCGTTTTCAGCAAGGAAGAAATAACGGCAAGCCAGCGGTGGCACATCGACGCCGAAACAGAGGTGGACCCGGTGCCCGGCGGATTCCAGCTGACAAAAAGTGACGCGTCAGCCTGGATCCTCTGGAAGGGAAACATGCCTGCCTTGTCCATTATCAGCGGGTCCGAAGAACCCTTCGACGGGTGGATGGCACGCGAGTGGATGGACAAGAAGGCAAGCCCGGTCATCACCGCTTCACAAACCGGCCTGCGGTTCAGGTTCATCACCGTCATCGCATCACCTGCGTCCGGTCAGTTCTCGCTGCAGAAGCTTCAGGCTTCCGCCGGACGCATGTCCGTAACCGCCCAGTCCGGCAGGCACCAGTTCAATCTGGCAGTGGACGAGGACGGAGCGCGGGTAACCCTCGGGGATGAAAGCGACAAGCCGCCGGCCGTTCAGGATGTGAAGTCCGCCTGGCTGAAAACTCTGGATTTGTGCCGGGAAGCAGAAGTAGCCTGGACCGCCCCAAAGCCCGCGGAGGGCACCTTCCGAACCAGCTACTGGGACAGGCTGAAGACCTGGATCGAGGACCAACCCAACCGCAGGAGTGCCCGGCTGGAGGCACTGGGGATCCTTTTGGATCTGCTGCTGGACGTACCCGCCGATTCAGGGGACGACCAGGGCCTCCGCGCGGCCGTGGTCGACGTGCTCGGAACAGACTTGGGTAAAGAGGTGGGCCTGGCTCCCCCGGATGTGGGCATTCTGCGTGAACCATTGCTTGCCTGGAGCGGCGGGGCGGAGCTCCATTCGAAAACGTACAAATGTGATATCCGAACCATTAAAACGGTTGACGAGATCGTCCTGAATGACGGCGAGTCAGCCGCCATCTTTGCTGCGAGCCGAGGAGGACTTGTTCTGCCCTTCGCTGTTGGCCGCGGATCGACAGATCTCCTGACGGTTCGATTTCACGGGGCCATCAACAGAACCAAGACCACCCTTCCCTTTTTCCAAGGCCTGACGTCCGAGGCCGCAGGAAATGACAACTACGCGTTATTCCAGGATCCGTCCCTGGACCTCAACAAGAGCATGACGTTGGCGTGGTATCTGGGAGACGGCACCACTGATATCCACCGGTACATGGCTGAATGCATTTCAAAAATACAGTCGGAAACCGGCGCGGCCCGTGTGCTGCTGTCCGGCAGTTCCGGCGGCGGATTCGCGGCCATGCAGGTTGCGTCCTACCTCCCGGACTCCGTTGCCCTGGTCTTCAATCCGCAAACTGATGTCAAGGAGTATTTCCGTACCAGCGCAGATACCGCCCTTGCCAGTTGCCTTCAGGAAAATGGCGGCACTGACGGGCCCATGGACTTTAGCAAGTCCACCTCGGTGATTTCAAATTACTCAATGCTGGAGAAGCTGCCGCAGGTGCTTTACGTGCAAAATACCGGCGACAAACATCACGTCCTCAAGCATCGTGACCCGTTTCTGAAGATGCTTGAATCTGAACACGAGAACTATAGCGACCGGATCAAGTTCATTGACGTTGATTGGGGAGCCGGCCATGTAGCGGCCACAGCGGAACTTCAAGCCAAATACCGCGGCGAGGCCCTCAATGCCTTTCAGTAACCACCTCTTACAGAACCTCTCCGCCCCTCACGTGGACAACTGTGCAAATCCATCAAAGGACAATCGTGCGCATTAGCAAAAAGTTCAGCTCCGACAAAGCCATTGCAGGTTTCGGATTTTTAGGGGCTGCCCTGATGTTCCCGGGGGCGGCACTGGCTTTTGGATCCCAGGCCTTTGCCGGAAAACCCGTTGCCACCGTGGTGCTGTTGCTTGTCGGTGCAGCCGCATTTGTGATTGCAGGCGCCGGCCTGTTGTTCCGGGCGAAAGAAAACCGGCGCCACCAACGGGAATCCCAGGCTTCAATCAAGAAGTACCTCCTGGCAATCCAGCGCCAACTGGGTGAAATCAAGGACAGCAGAGCCGCTGGGCCTGAGGTTGCGAAGGGCGGCGGTTCCGGCCCGCTGGCATTGAGGCAGGAAGCAGTGGCGCAGCACGAGGGGGCTTCGATAGAGATTATCAAGAGGATCAATGACCTGGAGGCAGCCTATAGCGAAAGGCTCCAGGCTGCAGAAAACCGTTCGCTGGCGCGCCATTTTGCCCTGGTCGCTGCCGAGGGTAAATCCTGGGATATCTTCTCCACCCCTGAGACCAAGATGCTGGCGGAAACGCAATACAGTTCCGCGCCCCTTGCCGTCTACGAAATGCTGGAAGTGCAGGACTGCTTTTCCGATATCACCACCGCGGCCCTCCGCGGACTGGCTACCGAGCTGCGCAAATTGGGATATACAACAAAAAGCCAGCATGTTCTCAAGGTTGTCCTGGAACGTACCCCAAACGAAAAGCTGACCGCAGCCATCGCTCTCCGGGAAGAAGAAGTCAAGGTCTTCTCCGGTGCGTTCAAACCACAGGTGCAAGGCCTGCTGCAGCCCTTCGAAGCAAAACCGAACTGCGTCCTCCATGTGGTGGGCAAGGTGCTGCCAACCACACAGTCGGGCTACACCCTGCGCACGCACTACACCGCTCTGGCCCAGATCCAGACAGGCCTGGAAGTCCACGTCTGCAATCAAGTAGGCGACGTCGCAAGCCCGCAGGCCTACGAGAGGGTGGAGCTCGGGGGCGTCACCTATCACCTCCCTGCCGGTCCCGCACGCCTCAGCACTTCCCTCACCCAGTGGCTTAGTGCGAACGTTGAGGAACTGGCACAGGTCGTCGCAGAGGTTCGTCCAAGCGTCCTCCACGCCCATTCCGACTTCTTCAATGCTCTATCAGCAAGGGCTGTGGGGGACTTTTTCGGAATACCTGTTATTTATGAGTCCCGCGGGTTCTGGGAGGAGTCCTGGCTTTCGCGGATGGCCCAAACGAACGGCATTAAGGACATCGACGCGTTCAGCGCACGGTGGGGCGTTCCCGACACCTACGCATGGCGCCGGGAACTGGAGCATGCGAGCCGGATGGCTGCTGACCACGTTTTCACTCTCGCGGAAGTGATGAAACGCCGCATCACAGGGGAAGGGTGCCCGCCCGAGAAGATTTCGGTGGTGCCCAATGCAGTCAGCGGAGACCAGTTCCCGGTCCAGTCCCGCAATCCGGAATTGGCCAGCAGCCTCGGGATCGAAGACGGCGAAATCGTCATCGGATACATCTCATCGCTGCTTGAGTATGAAGGCGTGCCCGTCCTGCTGGAAGCGTTCAGCAAGCTCCGTCAGCGCCTGGACATCCCGGTGAAGATTCTCATAGTAGGTGACGGTCCGGTTCTTGGCTCCCTCAAAGCCACCGCTGAATCCCTTGGTCTGACAGATGCTATTTTCACCGGACGTGTGGCCCACGAGCAGATACTCAGCTACTACGGCCTCATCGATCTGTTTGTTGTTCCCCGCACCACCGCAGCGGTCTGCCAGCTGGTCACGCCACTGAAGCCTTTCGAGGCTTTTGCTACCGGCCGTTCCGTGGTGATGTCAGACGTGGATGCGCTCAAGGAAATCGCGGAAGCAAGTGGCTCGGCAGCACTTTTCACGGCTGGCAGCAGCACTTCCCTTGCTGATGTACTCATTGAGCTCGTGGGCGATCCCGAGGCCAGGAAGAGAATGGCAGATTCAGGAGCGGCCTGGGTTAGGCAGAGCCGGTCCTGGGAGGCAAACGCAGACACGTATAACGTGCAGTATAAGAGTCTGGCACTGGATGCAATCCCAACGTGATGCCGTCTTCGGCAAGCTGTCGGCTGAAGATGTCCCGGCCCTCATTAATTGGCTGAGGTCTAACCAGCGCTCTGATCTCTCTGGCGGAGCGTGGTTTGACACCCCCACGAAGGATGCTGCGCTGGATATCATGGCCAGCGGTTGGAGGGCTGGCCCCGACCGTGAGCGGGTTGATTTATCAATGCCCGTTGCGTGGGACGCCCTGTGCACCACAGATCGAAGCTGGGGCTCACAGCTCCATTCGTGGAAGTTCATGGACAAGCCCCTGCAGGAGTTTGTTGGAACACAGGATTTACAGTTTCTTGAGTGGTGCATTGAGCGAGCCGTGTCCTGGTCGGAACGGTACACCGAGCAAACTACCGACAACGACATTGTCTGGTACAACATGGCGCTGGGGCAGCGTGCATTGCGCTTGGCTTCCCTGATCCACCTGGCAGCTCACAACGGCATATCCTGTGACAACCTGGCTGTGCTGGTGCGGGCGGCCAACAGGCACGGCCGGAGACTGCTTTCGGACAAATCCTTCAATCCACGAACCAACCATGGGTACTTCGTGGCGATCGGCCAGACGGTGCTGGGGACAGCCCTCGAATTCCTGCCTGCTATGCGGCAGGTGGCGGAACTGGGCCGTGAGCGTCTTACCCTTATGGCCTCCACGCAGTTCCTGGCCGACGGGGGCCACAGCGAACATTCCCCGGAGTATCACAGGATGCTGATGCGCTCCTTCGAACTCGCTGTGGACAATGGCCTGATTGTTGAACCGGAAATTACGGGGCGCCTGAAAAAAGCAGCTGATCTTCTGGGGTGGATGATTCAGCCGAACGGGTCCTTGGTTCCGTTCGGCGACACTCCCTATGTCAACATGACCGATGGCAGCCACCTCCCTACCGCAAGCCCCGGCACGAACTTCCTCATGTCTGAAGGAAGGACCGGGCAGCCCCTTGGTGACCGCCTTGCCGTCTTCCCCGAGTCCGGTTACGCATTTGTCCGCTCACCTCAGCCAAAGACGGATCAGGCCCATTCGGGTTCCTCCTATCTCGCATTCCTGGCGGCCTTTCATGGGCGGGCGCACAAGCACGCTGACGACCTCCACTTCACGTGGTTCGACCTTGGCCTCGAAATCCTGGTGGACGGTGGCCGGTACGGGTACGGGCCCCTCCTTCCCCTGGATTCACCGTTACGGGCCCAGGGCTTTTACTACGCGGACAGATTCCGCCAGTACGTTGAGTCCACCATGGCCCACAACACGGTTAGCGCAGACGGCCGTGACCACGATCGTAGGCGTGATCCCACTGGTTCGGGGCTAGGTAGTTGTAATGAAAGCGACGGCGTGTTCACACTTCGCGGATCCGCCCACCATGCGGGCTGGTCCCATTACCGGACGATCAGGTTTGCACCTGGCCAGGGAATCCGCGTCACGGATGATGTGCAGTCCACGGACGCGGTGAAACGCGACTTTTGCCTGTGGTTCAACCTCAACGGCCGGCTGGATCTCATTGACCACGGAGATGGAAGGGCCGCTTGGACATGTCCTGGGTCTGCTTGGGAACTCGAGCTGCGGGAGCATACGCAGGCGGCACTGGTGCCGCCTGTCCGGGCTGCCGAGAGTCCCTTGAGGGGATGGAGATCGGTGACGGATGGAACCCGCGAAGGGGCCTGGTCGGTAGGACTTGAATTGGAGCGTACCCGCCACCACGTTTTCCAGACGACTCTTTCCATCCGGACTCCCTGACGGGGCGCCTGGAACTTTATCTCCGCTCCTACTGCCTTTAGTGGCCCTTCAAAACAGCTGCCACCTCGGCATCTTCCCACGTAATTGGTTCGTAGAACGCTGCGAGCTGGTGCAGGATGCTGACAGCCTCGGGGTAGTCCTGCGGCTCAACCAGTTTCAGTTTCGGTAGATACCAATACTTCATGAAGGACTGCGCGCGGGTTTTTTTGTACTCCTCGATCTGGCCAATTCCGCGCAGCCACCCTGCCCGGGCAGCCTCCAGGGGAAGATATTTGCGGAAGAAGTCCGGACCTACCGTATTCACTACCGAACCCTGCACGGATCCGTAGTAGATGTGGACGGGTTGGTAAAGGACGTCGATCCGCCTGGCCTTGTGGACCAGTTGCTGGAAGAAGAAGGAATCCTGGCCCAGCGCACCCACAGGCTGTTCGAGCCCCAGGCTCTTCAGCCATTCCGCGTTGATCACCATGGCTTGGATACTCATCGGATAAAACGCGAGCCGCTGGAGGATGTCCGGGTACGGAACCACTTTTCGTCCCTCGTGGTCCTGGAGGTGGCGTGCCAAAATCCGCGCGTTCTCGAGATGTTTTGCGGTCTCCGCGTACATCAGCATGTCGCCGAGTGCAAAATCCAGGGAATTTTTGGTGCACAACTCCACCAGTTTGGCGTAACCATCCTCGACTGCTTCGTTGTCCGGATCCAAATACGTGATCCAGGGTGCTGTTGCCAGTTCCAGGCCCTTATTCCGCGCTCTTGAAGCACTGCCTGAGCCGCCGACCTCAAAACGGTAAAGACGAACCTGACGATGGCGGAGGGCTATCTCCTCCAATATTTGCCGGGTCCGGAGATCGCTCGAGCCATCATCAACGAGCAGTATCTCCATACGGTCAAAGATCGATGACCGGGACAGCGACCGTATGCACTTGTTCAGGAGGTGCGGGCCGTTGTTGTAGACGGGAATGATGACTGAGAGAAGGAACTCCTGTCCCTTTTCCGTGCCCGTCCCTATGACGCCGATGGTCTCCTGACGTCTGCGTACCCCCAGGCGGTCCATGGCGTAGCCAGAGCCTTCCACACGCTGGCCCAGCAAATACTTGTCACCGGCTTCAGACGCCACCCAGACAGCACCCACTGCCAGCTCCGGCATGCTCGCCGAGGCTTCATGTTCGGGCACATCACTCGTTCCGGCTCCGTTTGGAGACGACTTCATCACAAAGTCGACATCTGCATACTTGAAGCCGTTGACCAGGTCTTCGAAGTGGGTTGCCGCGTAGCTGTATCGGTCCGACAGCGGAACAGCGATATCGAACTCGCCGCGCCGGCGCTGCAGTTCTGCGGGGGTGATTACAGCAACGCCTTCAAGCGTCTGGTTCTCTGCCACCTGTGCCGCACCGTGGGTTGCACCCTCGCTGACGGCGCATACGCGGGGCGGCCCGCTGGTCGCCGCCACCCCCACCGCCCTGAGGATCTCCGCCATGCGGTCATGCGCCAGATGTTCGGAATAAGCCCGCCGCAGTCCCTCCATCTGAACCTCGTAAAGTTCGACTCCGGACATCCGGTCGAGTGCCGCGCATACATCGGCGCTGGTCTCCGCCGTCAGGACAGCAGGAAACCTGTTGTTGATCCCGGCGTTGTAGTTCGATATGACCATTGAGCCCATGGCCTGTAATTCGACCACCCGGTTGGCGTACATGGATGGACTCGAAATCACAGAATTCAGGTTTATGTTGAAGTCGGATATCCGCTGGAGCTTCAGGAGAAGGTCATGCTCGACCGCCGGTGCCACGTGCCCCGTGTACTCATCAGGAAAGAAGTAACGGCTGTTCTCCAGGTCCCAGTTCCGGTCAAGAATGATGAGATTTCTCGAGGACGCGACTACCCCTTCGAATATTTTTCGCGCCCCTGATCTCCGTTCCGGATACTTGTGGGCATGCCAGGAGCCGGCGAAAAGAACATCCGGGAGTCGGTGCTGTCTGGAATAGACCGGCGAATGGTGGAGCGGGTTAATCCCAAAGCTTAGGACACCGACCGAAAGAGCCTGTGTACAGTCGCGCCGGTAGTTGTCAACAACCTCGGCAGCGCTGGTGAAAATGAAGTCCGCCGCTTGCGCGATGGCCAGGAACTCCTGGTAGTTAGGCGGGTCTTCTTTGGAGTAGAACACTATGGGAATGTTTTTGGCGCGAAAGTGCGGCAGCACTTGTCCCAGGAGGAACCCGCGTTTCTTGGATTCCGGGGTAGCGAGTCCGGACCATTCGTTATCCAGGCCCCGCCAAGTGCTGGCCACAACCAGAACCTCGACGTTTTCGGCAGCGTCCACGTAGTTATCCGGCGTGACGTAAGTGAGTGCAGCCGTGGAGTCCACGCTTTTGTAAAAGAACTCGTCCGCAATCATGCCCACCTTTGCTGGATGCGGGCGAAGGGCTCGGGAGCCCAGTGTCTGCGGGAGACTGTCCAGCATCGGCCGCAGGTGCTCCACGTAATCCCGGACCGGCGATGTGTTCCGCCGCATCAAATATTCCTGCGGGTTCCGTGACGGGAGTTCGGGTTTACCCGCGAGCACGGAGTTCAGGTAATGGGAGGAGACGTAGTAGTGCTGCCTGGACTCCAAGGTCTGTTCAGCGTACTGCAACTCCTCAAGGCGTCTTTTGGCCAGGGAGGATTCCTGGTGTTGGCCACCCGCTCCAGGCATCATGCCTTCCTCTGTCCCCTGCGCAGCCGCCAATACCGCAGCTGCAAGGAACCCAGCCGGGACCGGGACAAGGCAGTCAGTTTCCGTTCAGTTTGGTCCAGCTTCTTCCGGTGCGTTTCCAGCTGTGTGCGGGCATCATGCAATTCGTCGATAAGGCGTTTCTTGTCGGCTACCGCAAAGGAGGCTTCTAATTCCGCATAGGCCGCTTGCAATTCGGCCTGCAGTCTGTTGATCTCCGCGTTATGGGCAAGGGCTGCCCGGGTGATGCCTTGCTGCACCAACTCCATATCGATACTCTCGGGGATCACTGTGTAGTTGCCTTTATTTCCCTGCGGTAGCCGACATTAGATTTAAAGTGCCGCTGCAGCAGCGGCGATGGCAAGGTCCCGTTCGACGTCGGCACGCCAAATGCCACGCGAGTCGATGACCGTTTTGCCCGCGACGGCGGCCGGCGGCACGTTCTTGAACTCGTCGTGGTCCACCAGCACAACAATGACGTCTGCCTGCGCAATTGCAGCATCTGTTTCTGCCAGCTCGACGTTTGACCGGTCTTGGAGGGCTTCTGGCAGTGCCTTCACATGCGGTTCGACAACAAGAAGCCTGGCGTCGGTGAGCTGATCTGAAAGCGCAGCGGTAATCCCGATGGACGGGGACTCGCGCAGATCGTCAATGTTCGCTTTGAAGGCCAGGCCCAGGGTCGCGATGACTGGCTGGGTTTCGAGGGCTTCCGCAGCCTCCCGGACTTTTGCAACAACCCATTCAGGCTTTGCATCATTGACCTCACGGGCGGTGCGGATCAGGTGTGACGTCTCGGGAGCGGCTGCCACGATAAACCACGGATCAACAGCGATGCAGTGCCCGCCGACGCCGGGCCCCGGCTGAAGGATGTTCACGCGCGGATGGTGGTTGGCCAGGCGAATAAGTTCCCATACGTCGATGCCGAGCTTGTCGCTGATGACGGAGAGTTCGTTGGCGAAGGCGATGTTGACGTCGCGGTAAGAGTTCTCCACGAGCTTCGCCATTTCGGCAGTGACGTCGTCAGTGACCAGGATTTCACCCTGACAAAATACCGCGTAGAGGTCCTTGGCCAACTTGGCAGCCTCGGCGGTAATGCCTCCGACAATCCGGTCGTTGGTCACCAGTTCGATCATGACCCGGCCGGGCAGCACGCGCTCTGGGCAGTGAGCAAAGTGAACCACGGGTGCACCATCTGCGCCGTCAAGGGACAGGTCCGGACGCAGCCCCAGGATGTACTCGGCCATGTGCCTGGTTGCCCGGGGCGGGGAGGTCGATTCGAGGATTACCAGTTCACCGCCCTTCAGGCGCGGCGCGATCCCCCGGGCTGCCGCCTCAATGTAGCTGAGGTCAGCCGAGCGATCCTCCCGGAAAGGGGTGGGAACGGCCACGATATAGGCCTGCGCTTCAGGCGTGCTTGTGGTGGCACTGAGGTGCCCTTGGCTGACGGCGCCGGCAACATGCACTCCCAGGTCCGGTTCCACAAAGGGCACCTCGCCACGGTTAACGGAGTCCACCGTGTTTTGGTTGACGTCCACGCCAATAACGTTGATGCCATTAGTGGCAAGAATGGCTGCCGTGGGCAGGCCGATGTAGCCGAGGCCCACAACGGCGACGGTTTTGATATTTGTCATTTTTCCCCTTGTTGTTTAAAGTGTGACGTGTTTTGTGGGATCCCCGAAGAACCTGATTTCTCCAGACGCGGCCAGCTCTTCCTCTGACACGTCCCAGGTATGACCTTTGGAACTGCGCATCTGGCAGAAGTTGTACCTGTCGGCTGAGTAGATGGTGCCGCCCGCCGTCGTCACTGCCTTGAGGAAGGCCGTGTCTTCGCCACGGTTCAGTGCCTCAAATGGGTGGGCCTCAAAGACTTCCCGCCTCGCTGTGATAGTGGGACCCATGACAGTCCGGCTGAAGGTGTGTTCCAGATGCTGCATGCGCAGCACGTTTGCCCCATTCGACGAGAAGTGCATGTAGTGCGCAAGTTTCCCCACCACATCTGCCTTTGAGAACTGCAATGCATGAAGCAGATCGGCAAGGTAATTGGGACCGTAATAGTCGTCGTCGTCCATCTTGCTAAGGACGTCCCCGGTGGCAGCAGCGACGCATCTGTTGAGGCACTCCCCCAGGGAAAGTTCCCGGGGTGCGGTCAGGACCTGGTAACGCCCAACGCCATACTGGTGGGCCAAGGCATGTACCTGTACATCGTCCGCCTCAAAGCCGTGCGTCAGGAGCACCAGTTCGGCCTCCACCCCAACCTGACTTCCCACTGCGGCGAAGACCTGCTCCAGCTTATGTGGCCGGACAGTGGACACCAGCGCACTTACTGACGGCAGGGCAACTGCCTCACTGCGCTGGGGCAACACGCTTGCGACAACTGCCTCAGCCCGATGGGCGTAGGTGTTCTCCTTCCAGATGCGCCGTTGCCCCTTGTGAACCACGCGGTCGTTCAATTCGGGACTCCGGGCGAGCATCCGGATCTGGTGTTCGCCTTGCTCCTCTGTGGTGGCGACCATTACTTCGTCCGGTTCGAAGAAGCAGCGGATGGCGGCGCTGGGAGCCGAGACTACGGGAGTTCCGGAGGCAGTGATCTCGAAGATCCTCCGCGCGCACATGCTGGGTGAGCCGACCACCGAATTGACATTGAGGAACACTTTGTACATCCGGTACGCCGTGAGCATTTGCGCATAGTCCAGGGTCCCCACTACGTTCTCGCTGAAAGGCACGGGGAACTGGTAGTTCGAATCCCCGCCGAGTTGCCGGGAAAAGATTTCCAACTCCAAGCCACTGTGTGCGGTGGCGCTCCTGGCCGCGGTCAGCAGCATGTCCATCTGCTGGCGACGCTCCGGATACTTGTGCGCGAAGTACATCCCGGCAAAGGCGACCCCACGGGAATGCCGGTCGGCGCTGCTCCTGATTGGATTGTGGAGGGCCGGCTGCGCGGCGAATGGCAAGGTAGAGACGCGGTGGTGCCCCAAGTCCCTTAAATAAGAAGGTATGCGGTCGGAGTCGCTGGTGAAGACGACGTCGAACTGCCGCGCCGCGGGCAGGAAGTCATCATAGTGCGGCGGGTCTTCCTTATTCCAGAAGACCGTGGGGATGGAGTGCTCACGGCACCAGTCCAGAAGGGCGAGGAACTCCGGTTTGGGTCCCGTTGTGCCCGCCAGCTGGTACTTCCAGGAACCTGCGTTGCCGTTCCAGGCGGACTCCACAAACAGAAAATCGATCTTGGTCTCAGTCAGTTGTTGCAGCCATGAGTCCTTGCGGAGGGGTAGGAGATTCCACTCAAAGGAGAAAGCTGAGGAAGAGAACTCGTCCAATATGACGCCGACGCTGAGATCGCCCCGCCGCGGAGCCCGGTCGGGAACCCTGTACGGGGCAAACGACAGCTGCTGGTTGTAATCCCGGTGCCCCTTGCCGGAAGCCGTCCTGATGACGGCGCTTCGGCGGCCAGGGCCTTCTATTTTCCGTCGCCGTATCCACTCTTTGACCTGGGCCGGGCCACCGTGGCGCAAGTGCCACAGGGCTGTGCGGACGTCCGTCATGACAGCAGCCATCTCAGCGCCGCTCTGTCCGACGGCCAGTGGTTCGTTCCAGAACCTGCGTGGCTACAAGATTGGCCCGGGCGTCGTCCTTGATCCTCGTGGCGCTGATGTTGTTCCCCTTGGACAGATGCGCTGAAAAATCCCGGTACAGTTCCGTGGTCTCCTCGGGGCTCCCGTCCATGATCAATTCGCCCTTGTCCAGCCAAATCACGCGGCTGCACATGTCCCGGATGGTATCCAGGCTGTGGCTCACGATGAACACGCACCCAGCCTGGGCCCGAAGCTCATCCATCCGGGCCTTGCTACGGCTGCTGAACTGGGCGTCGCCAGTGTTCAGGGCCTCGTCCACCAGGAGTATTTCCGGGTTGACTGCAGCGGCGATAGCGAAGCGAAGCCGCGATGCCATGCCCGAGGAGTAGGACTTCATGGGGAGGTAGATAGCGGAATCCAGTCCTGAAAGCTCAACAATGCTGTCAAACTGCTCATCAATTTGCTCCATGCTCATGCCCATCGCAAGGCAGCCCAGGACCACGTTTTGGTCTCCCGAGAGCTCCGGGACAAGTGCCGCGTTGACGCCGAGCAGGATGGGCGTGCTGGAGGCATAAACACCGCCCTCAGTTGGTGCCACCTGCCCGCTGATGAGCTTCATCATGGTGCTCTTCCCGGACCCATTGCGACCAATGATTCCTACCGACTCGCCGCGCTCCACCACCAGGGACATCTCTTTCAGGGCGCTCACGGTCACACGGTTGGACCGTCCAAGGACATTCCGGAGGACACCCTTCATCCCCTGCGTAGAGCCGGATCTGTCGTTCGAGGATTCGACCTTGTAGGTCATTGCGACTTTGTCGATCACGACGCAGGGGGGACCATCGAGGAAAAGCGTCTCGTCAATCCCGACCATACGTCTCTTCCCCCTTCCAGAAGAAGAAAAAGCCTACGAGAAGGGCAGCCAGGGCGACACAGGCCAGGCTTGCCCATGATTCCCACGCCGGGAGGGTGTCATACAGCACGCAACTCCGCACGATATCAATGACGTTAAACAGTGGATTCAGTGTCATTACCTCAAGGAGTGTGGGGTCACTGATGAAACGGTCGTAAGAATAGAAGACCGCCGAGGCGTACATCCACGCGCGAAGGACAAACGGCAGCAGATGCGTCACATCGTGGACCCGAGCTATGACCCTGGCCAGGATCATGCCGATGCCAAGGTTGAACAGCCCTTGCAGAAGAACTGCTGGAATAACCAGCAACCAAAGCCACGAGATGGTCTCGGCCGGAGGGAACACGACGATGATCAGCAGCATCCCGAGGACCAACGGCACCGCTGACAGCAGTTCCCGGATATTTGCGCCGAGTGGAAGCGCAGCACGCGGAAAATTGAACGCTTGAACCACGGCTTTGCCGTTACGAATTGAGCGGGCACCTGCAGTGATTGCACCTGAGCTGAACTGGTACAGGAAGATGCCGACCACGAGGTACCCAACAAAGTTGTCGATACCCCTGCTGGTCTGCAGCAAGACCCCAAAAATGAGGTAATACGTCAGCCCGTTGAAAATTGGGTTGAGCAGCAGCCAGGCGCTGCCGAGCCGGTCGCGGCGGGTGCCGCTCTGGACGCGGGCCCGGGCATCGTAAAAAATGAACTGCCGGAAGTCCCAGAGCTTGACGAGATAATCAAGAAAATTCGGCCGGGATCCCACGCGGGTCAGTTTCCGCATATCCACCGAGAGCGGCTGGATGCCCGCGGGCTCAGGCAGCTTGGCCTTCTTTGCGGACACTAGTGAGTTCTCCTTGACTGTTCTGTTGCAATGAAGCGGTATGCCTGGACAGTGGCCGCTGCGTTCGCTGCCCAAGTACGGGTGGCGAGCACTCGATCCCGTCCATGCCTTCCCATCGCTTTGCGTAGCGTGGCATCAGCGAGCAGGGAATCCAGGGCTTTCGCCAAAGCGGCTGGGTCCTCTGGAGCCACCAGCAGACCAGTATGGCCGTCTTCAACGATCTCAGACAAGGCAGGAAGCGCGCTTGCAACCACCGGCCGGGCGCTAGCCATTGCTTCCACAGGCTTCAATGGTGTCACAGATCGGGTGACATCCAGATTCTTACGCGGGACGACGAAGATATCCAGTGCCTGATGGTACGCACGGGCGCGACCCGCTGGTACCAACCCCGTAAAGACAACGCGGTCACCAAACCCGCTCCTCCGCGCTTGGTCCTGGAGCGCCGGAAGGGAGACCCCGGATCCGACAATCAGCAGCCGCAGGTGTGGGTTTGTTGGGGCAAGGAATGTGAAAGCCGAGATGAGGTCATCGAGCCCTTCATAGGGCACGAGGCTGCTGACCGTTCCAATGATCTGAACGTCCTGTTCCAATCCCAGCAGAGTCCGGGCTTCGCTGACCTCCGGGGGCCTAACCAGATACTCCCCGCCCACGGCGTTGGGAGCAATGACAATTTTCGCCTCCGGAACACCGGCAGCCACGATGTTGTCCTTCATGGCCTGACCGAGCGTGATGACCAGGTCAGCCGACCTCATGATTCCAGCTTCGCGCTCCCGGAACAGCTTGTAACGTTCGCTCTCCTTGGCCTCCGGGCCCCTCGTGGACGCCCACGTATCGGCCAACTGCCCACGGACCTCATAAACCCAAGGAATTCCCAGCGCATCGGCCACAGCCTTGGCGACAAGACCGTTGATGAAGTGGGTTGTTGTATGGATAACGCTGGGCCGGAACTCCAGTGCTAACCGCAGTGTCTCTTCTGCCTGCTGCTGAAGACGGCCCGCGGGATTGGCGGCAAGGCTCGCGGGAAGCAACCTTCGGTACCGGACTCCATCAACTGAGTCTTCCTGCCGGGCGCCCAGTTTTCCAACCAGCAAGGGGTAGCCAATGCGTGTGACCGCCAGGGTTTCCCAGCCTGCATCCTGCTGAGCCAACAAGACTGAGTGGGACCTTTCGGCGTAACCGCTCCGGGTATGGGGAAGGGAGTTGGTGAGCAAGTGCAGCACCCGGTCGGGAACCGGCTCCATCGGTGCATGCGGGAGGGTGGGTGCCCAGCCGCTAAGCAATGCCTGTTCCGACTTCAGACGCGCGCGTTGTCCTTTTTGTCTGGTCGCCGAGCCCGGTGCTCCTTCGAGCACGTCGGTCGCTTCTGTGACTGCGCCGGAGTACCAGAAACGGCGGGCGAGTGCAGCAGCATGCCCCGTGGATCCGGAGGAGAGAGCGAGGAATTTGTCTGCATATGCAGGCTCGTTGGCGGCGAGGGCGATTTCGGCCAGCTTCACAGCCACGCGCGGGGACTTATTCCGCTCCAGAGCCAACTGCAAGCGCCGCTTCACTCCGGCGAGGTTACCGCTCAGCATCTCGGCCACCACGACAGGTGTGGACGTGGCTCCGGCAGGGGCGGCAGTTAGGACTAGGCGCACAGCCGGTGTTACGACGCCAGCCGGCAATCTCCGGGAAACTTGGAGAAGAAATTGGAAGGGGTCATCCCCTAGGTTGTCAGCAACGGCCTGGCATGTAAGGCGTAGATTCCGGAACAGCAAGGTCATATCGACAGGCTGTTTCATGAAACAAGATCCCGGATAAGGTCCATATAACGCCGGGAAAGGACGCCGTAGTCCGCGTGGTTCTGTACCCAGGAACGGCTGGTTCCGGTCCGTACAAGGCGTCTCCTGTCTTCCGCCAGTTCGAACCACAGAGCAGCCAAAGAGTGAGGATTGTTTGGCACTATGTCGCCAGCGTCTGCCTCCGCTACCACTCGGGCTGCTTCACCCAGAACCATGGCGGTCATGTGCCGTCCGAGAGCGAGGACCTCGTACGTTTTGGACGGAATTGTGGTCTCAAAGGACTTCCAGTCATCCCTAAGGGACACGATGCAGGTGTCCGCGGAAGCGTACCGATCCAGAACATCCTGTCCATGCAGGGAGGAGTGGAAGGTAACGGGGGCAGCGAGTTCGCGTGCCAGCTTCTGCAGCGCTGGCTTCCGGGATCCGGAGCCCACCATGTGGAGGTGCATCCGGTTGCCCAGCATCGCGCTGGCACGAATGGAGGTTTCCAGTTTCTGGCTCTCACCGTGATTCCCCAAGTACAGCACCTCCAGAACCTCGCGGTTTATCGGAGGTGCAGGCAGCGCTGGCAGGGAGCTCACATGGAGGCCGTTGGAAACGGTCGCGACGTTCAAAATACCCCTGCGGCGGAGCACGTCGGCGAATCCATCAGTAACCGTTACCACGAGGTCGGCACGGCGTTGCACGAAGTCCGCGACAATCTCAAATCCGCTCTTGACACTTCCCTGTACCAATCGAGCATCGCGGGCCAAGTCAGGCCACGCATCCCGCATTTCCAGCACGAGCGGCACCCCGCGCAGGCGGGCAAGCGCATAGCCAGCAGCCAGCATGGGAAGACTCGGCACGGTGACGACAACCACATCAGGTCTTCGGGTAAACATCCCCACGGGGACCGTCCACAACGCGGAGAAGCATTGATCCAGGAGCCGCCAGACATGCCCTCTTCCGTGCGGCAGGAACGGCACACGGTAAATGGTTTCGCCGTGCGGCCCTGCCTGAGAACGAAAGGCCTTCCCCGCCTTGCCCGCAAAGGACTTGCGGTTACCCGCAGGCGAATGAGCGACGGGAGCCACCACGTCGACTTCCCAGCTTTGCTTACGGAACTCCCCCACGAATGCACTCCACCTGCGCTGCGGCGGGCTGGTCTCCGGCCAGTAGGAATGGGTCAGAAGCAAAACCCTTATTTTTTGGCGCAACTCGTCAGAACGACCTTCAGTACTCAATTCGGCTCGCGGTTACTTAGCGGGTCTGGACGGAGTCCGCAGACCCTTGGAACCGAGGGCCCTGAAGTACAAGATGCCGGCACCTATGAGTATGGCAACAGTTAGTATCTGAACTCCGAGGGGACTTCCGGCGGCTGCCGAGACCACCTGCTCCACGGGGCTGGAGTTGACTTGCTGCAACGGGGCGCTTGACGCAGATGAGGATGACGAGGGGCTTGGCGAGGCGACAACTGCTGCCGAACTTTCCGGCTCACTCGTGGACAAGGCAGGCTCGGATGCAGGAGTAGAGAGTTCCGCTGCCTGTACTGGCGACGGAAGTACGTCCGCTCCGGGCGCCACTGCCGGCGTAGTGGCGGCCGGAACCCCCGGCATGACCACTGCGGAAGCAGGAGGGGCAGGCGGAGCAACAGGTTCTGCAGGGACCTCGCTGGGCGGTTCGGGTGGCAGAACCACCTCCTCCACAGGCGGCGGAACGACAGGATCCGGAAGCGGCTCAACAGGACCGAAGGTAGGGAGGCCCGGCTCAGGTGCAGGGTCGGTGCTGGGAGGGGCAGTAACGGCCGGTTCGGAAGCAGGGGAACCATCGTCGGCTTTAGCCGCCTGTACCGGGCCCAGCAACGTGAGCAAAGCCAAAAGCCCACACATTACGCCACTGGAAAGCCAGCGGATCAATGCTTGTTTGCTCACGATGTTCGCGCCCCCCACGGCTCGGTTGGTCCCCCGGCAAAGCGTTGACAGTGCCTCAGAATCAAAATGATGAGAATCTGAGGCAAGCCGAGTCAAGTTGAAGTTTCGTCCCCAGCATACTCGACTTCCCTCATCCTTCAGGTTCCGCCAGGATCCTTGAACAGCCCCTGCTAAGCACCACCCGGGCGCCGAGCGGATTCAGTCGCGGCAGAAAGGGACATGGGCAATGGAGCCTCGTAGGTTCGCTAAGCTAAGTCCACACCCACCCGTTGACCCTGGAGATTCTTCATGCCCAGCCCTAATCCCGATCTCCCCGATACCCGGCACGAGGATCGGGCGAAGGCGAAGATCGAACGGAAGCCGAGAACCTCCACTGTTAGTCCGCGCGCTGCCTTGACGGCGCTGTTCGGACTGGCACTGATCGTCTCGGGCTGCACACCCTCCACCCCGGAATCCTCCACCGCCCCTTCCTCCGCGGAGCCCACTGCACCGCCCACCCGTTCGCTTCCCCCGGCACCACCTGTTACCTATTACGAACAGTCGGGCCCACCGACGGGATCCCCCCTGAAGAAGGTGGAACCGCTTACTATAGAGGTCACTGACCGGGAGACGGGCACCTCCCTGCCGCAGGGCATGGCTGGCATCTCTCTTGAGGCGACCGACTTGGCGGACCTCCAGCTCAGCAGCCAGAACGCATCCATGGTGAAACTTCTCCGCGAGGTGGACGGGCCCGTGTTGCGTTTCGGCGGAAATGCAGTGGACCGCCGCTTTTTTTGGACATCGACCGGCGAAGCAGCACCGGGTTCATATAAGGGCGATAAGGCTCACCCGGTTCGTGCCGTTGGTCCTGACGACCTCATTCGTGTGAACACGTTGCTGGAAGCCGCCGATGCGCAGGTTGCCCTCACTGTGGATCTGGGCCACTACGAGCCGGACCGTGCTGCCGACATGGTGAAGAATGCTGACGCAATTCTTGGTGATCGGCTGCTCAGCGTCACCATCGGCAATGAGCCCAACGGGTACGGTACGAACGGTCTCCGGCCGAAAGGATACACTCCTGAGGATTACGTCCGGGAGCTGAAGGCCTATGCAAAGGCTATCCATGCCGTGGCCCCTGACGTTCCAATCGCTGGTCCTGGTGCATATAGCCAGGCATGGTGGAAGCCCTTCATTGACGCCGACATACCCCAGAAGAAGATCTTCACCTTCCACAACTATCCTCTGTACAGCTGCGATGGTGCCGTCGATCCGAAGGCATCACCGACCCTGGCCAACCTCATGACCCCGCTGATGCACATACGTGCAGAGGACTATCAAAAGGCTGCTCTTGAGGCGGCACAAGCAGCAGCGCTTGAAACTTGGCTTTCGGAAACCGGGATAGCTGCATGTCCTGGGTCGAACGAAACGTCCCGGACCCACGCCTCCGCCCTCTGGACGGCGGACTACGTCCTCAACGCCGCCAAGCTGGGAATCACCCGGATCGGCTTCCACAGCTCCCTGTTGACATGCACAGGTGGCCCACCTATGTCCATGCTGTGCAGCGGTGGTCCCTACCTGAAGCCAAACGGAGAGTTCGCGGCCCGCGCAAACTTCTTCGGGCTAGCTATGGTGTCGGATCTCGAGGGTGGAAAGTTCCTCGAACTGCAGAGTTCGGGAGGGGGCCTCGTGTACAACTACGCTTTGAAGAGCCCGGACGGAAGTACAACAGTGGTGATCGTGAACCAGAACGACCCGCAAGTCGCGGCGCAAACTGAAGTACAACTTAGGCTTCCGCAGCAGCCCGTAACTGGCACCATGTCTCAGCTGTCCGGTCCCAGCTACGAAGCCGAAGACCAAACGGTTATTGACGGAGCCGATTCCGGCCCCGCCCCCGTGCCGGAACGGCCGACGGTACCCGGCTTCGAATATGGGTCCCAGGATCAGACCATCAAGCTCACGGCAGGCACAGTGACGGTCTTAAACTTCACCTACTAGTTACCCGGCAATGAAATAGGGCCCTTGCAGATCGCGGGGCCCTATTCAATAAGCGGAGCGTCAGTCAGTTCACGAAGCCCTTCATCCAGGTCTTCAGGTCCTCACCGAACTCGACGCGCTCGGAGGCCAGGGTAATAACGGCCTTGAGGTAGCTCAGCTTATCGCCGGTATCAAAACGGCGGCCCTTGAAGACCACGCCATACACGCCGGAGCCTTCACCATCGCCGGCGGCCAGGGTCTGCAGTGCGTCGGTCAGCTGGATCTCGCCGCCGCGGCCCGGCTCGGTGTTCTCCAGGACACCGAAAACCGACGGGTGCAGCACGTAACGGCCGATCATGGCAAGGTTCGATGGCGCCTCCCCCACTGCGGGCTTCTCCACCATGCTGTTGACGCGGACGTAATCCTCGCCGTCGACCGGAGTGATGTCCGCGCAGCCGTAAGCGCTGATCTGGGACGGGTCCACCTCGATCAGTGCGATAACGGAACCGCCAGTCTTCTGCTGAACCCGCATCATGGTGCTCAACAGATCCTCGGCCTCATCAATGAGGTCGTCGCCCAGCAGCACGGCGAAGGGGTCATTCCCGACGTGCTGAGCAGCGCACAGCACCGCATGGCCCAAGCCCTTGGCCTCACCCTGCCTGACGTAGTGGATGGGTCCCAGCTCAGAGGCGTGCTCCACAGACTCAAGCTTGTCCTTATCACCCTTGGCCTCGAGAGCACGCTCCAGGCCCGGTTCGCGGTCGAAGTGGTCCTCGAGGGAGCGCTTGTTCCGCCCCGTAATCATCAACAGGTCCTTGAGGCCGGCGTTGACGGCCTCCTCAACAACGTACTGGATGGCCGGCCGATCTACGACCGGCAGCATTTCCTTCGGCATTGCCTTGGTGGCGGGCAGGAAGCGAGTCCCCAATCCGGCAGCAGGAATGACGGCTTTGGTGATGGCTTTGCCCATAGTCATAGGTTGAACCTTACAAATCAGCGGTGGACAAAGGCAATTCTTCTCCTTGCAGCCGGAGGAGGTCTCCGGTGCGGAGTATAGGCAAAAGGTTCTACCGGGGTCAGGCCCAGCGGTGCGGGACAGCCTTGGCTTGGAGGTAGCCGGGCCGGGAGTCCCTCAGTGGCAGCGCTTCCCATTCCTGTTCCGACCTGGGCTGCCCATTGAACAACGGCGACAGAACGGCCGGGAGGCTGCGGCTTCCGACTAAGTCGCCCTGCCAGGTTCCCCCCGAAGTGTCGATCAGGCGGCAGAGCGACTGCAGCGGCTCCCGGTTCTCCCCCTGCGAGGACGGCTCGGGGATCAGGGCAAGTACTGCGTCGGCGAGGGGGACCGTCTCGAGTACGGTGCCGCGTAGCAACCCTGGACGCGGTCCAGCAGCACTACCGATTACTGTAGGGCCTAGCGGGTCTGGCTGAAGCCCGAGCTAGTGGGATCAGAAGGACCTTCAGCCCTAGAAGGCCATTGTCTTTGGGCGGATCCTCGAAAAAGACTGACCAGCTCATACAAAGTTCCCCAGCCACCCCTCCCCCTATGCCATGAACTCCCACTGGATATGGCCGGCCCACGGCGCAACCGCCACCGAAGCGCCCCCCCGTCGGGCCGTTGCCTGGAGGACAGCGCTTACGCTGCTGGCTGCCGTCGTCGTGCTCCTGCCGGTGGTGCTGCTGCCCCTCATCACGGAGGCACCGCCCCTAGTCTGGCTGCCCCTGCTGCTGGTGGCGCTGGCATCAGCCCGTTTGCACTCATCCATCTGCCCTTCGCCTTCGCCGAGAAGGGCTTCACCGGCACGCCCTGGACCGACGCCGCTCTCTCCTGGGCGGTGCTGTTCCTTTTCGCCCCGCTCTTCCGCCTGCTGATGGGATCGCCTCTGTGGGATCGGGCTACACCGTGCTCATCGCGGGGCTCCTGCACGCCTCCTTCAACGCCTCCGAATCCACGAAGCTTGACGTGTTCGACGGCGAGTGGCAGCGGGTCGCCGCCGTGATCGTCCTGCTGGGGATACTTGCCGCGGCCACCCCGTCACGTACGCTCCGCGCCAGGCCGGCCGCCGCGTAGGTGGCGGCACTCAACCGTTGCCCTTGTCCTCCTCCTTGTCCTTGTCGGACTCCTTTTCCTCCTCCTCTTTCTGCTTCTCGGCTTCCTTCTTTGCCTCTTCCTCCTGCTTCTTCGCTTCCTCTTCCTGCTTCTTTGAGTCTTCTTTTTCCGGTGGAGCAGGCGCCGGGGAATCCTGGGTGGGGGCAGGCTCCGGTGCCGGGGCCATCGCTGCTTCCAGCTCACTCCTGATGCTGCCGATGGCAGCCTCAATCCTGTTCTTTCGCTGCTCCGACATCCGGCCCTGTTCAGCAGCCGCCGCCACCTCCCGGCCCAGCTGGTCGAGCTCTGCCAGCGCCGTCGGGAAGTCCTGTTGGGCGGCGTGCTGCTTTGCCGTGGCCACCCGCTGCTGCAGCTGCGATGCCACACCGCCGTCCAGGTCAGGCTGCCCGGCGCAGGAAGTCAGGACAAGTATGGCAACGACGGCGGCCAGGAAGCCGGTCAGGAGTCTGCGCAATGGGTCGTTGATCATGGGGTGACGCTTTCTTCCAGTTCCTTGAAGTGCTCGCCCAGCTGCCCGGGGATGGTTGGTCCCGGCGTCTCCACCGGGGCGGGGGCCGGCCGCTGGATGGTGGTCAGCAGCACGATTCCCAGCACGACGGCGATCGCGGCTGCCGCTGCCAGGACCAACCACCGGCGTCCACGCACCTGCCCGAACTTTTCCCGCAGGCGCTGGTTGGCCGGCTTTGGTTGCGAGGCCGGTTGCGCCGAGGCCGGGGCGCGGGCGGGTATCTGCGGGGCAGGCTGCCAGAAGGTGGCGTTGGTTGCCTGGCTCTCCTGCAGCGCGGGCAGCCGCTCACCGCACGGCTTCGGCGGCCTGGCGGTGGGCGTCATCCCGGCTGCGTGCGGGTCCAGGACCTTGGTGTCCGCGGGTGCTGCGGGGGCTGCTTCCGTTTCGGGCGCCTCTTCCGCCGGCAATCCCCAGCCGACGCCGGTGCCCAGCGCTGCAGCGACAGTGGCCGCATCAGGCCGGTCCTGCGGGTCCTGTGCTGTCATGCCCGCGAGCAGGGACGTCCACTGCCGGCCCAGGGAATCAGGGATATGGGGACCGCGGGAGAGCCGGGCCACGGCGGCTTCCAGCGGAGGGCCGGGAAACGCCACGGTGCCCGTCAGGGCCTCCAGCAGCACCAGCCCCAGGGAGTAGATGTCCGCCGGCGGCTCCACCTTGTCCCCGCGGGCCTGTTCAGGGCTGAGGTAGGCAGCCGTTCCGGGGACCATGTTCGTGGCGGTGACCCGGACGCCGTCGAGCATCCGTGCGATGCCGAAATCCGCGAGCTTGGGCCGCAGCGGCGCATCAGCCGCGTAGCGGGTCAGGAGGATGTTGGCGGGCTTCACGTCGCGGTGCACCACGCCGCGGTGATGGATGTACCGCAGCGCTTCGGCCAGTTCAGCGCCCAGCCGTGCCGTTTCAGCACCGGTCAGGGGTCCGGCTGCAAGGTGCCGGTGCAGATCTGTTCCCGGAACAAGCTCCATGACCAGGAACGGCACTTCCCGCTGGCCGCGGAGCAGCGTGCCGGTATCGAAGAGCGTGACCAGGCCATGGTGGTTCAGCTGCGCGAGCATCCGGGCCTCTGCCTGCTGCCTGGCCAGTTCCTCGGGGCTGGAGATGTCGTCGCGGAAGATCTTCAGCGCCACGTCCCGGTCCAGGACAAGGTCCTTCCCGCGGTACACGCTCCCCATGCCGCCGTGGCCCAGCACTTCGCCTACCCGGTACCGCTCGCGCAGCACGGTGCCGGCCATACCGGTCTCCCTGTTGTAGGTCACTGCACACCTGCCTTCCCTCGCGACTTACTCTAGCGAGCGGCTGGATAATCCACTGGTGTGCTCGGCGGCCCTAGGTTGTTGCTTTACGAGACCCAAGCCAGACATTTGCTAATGATAATCGGTTGCAACTAGTGTAACGCGTCGGAACCGAACAGCTTGGCAACCAAAGAGGGAGCGGACCCATGCTTGGGCGCAGGATAAGAATGGTGGGGGCGTCAGCTGCCGCGGTATTGATGATGGCCGGATGTGCCGGGCAAAGCCCAGCAAAGAACCAGGGCGTACAGCAGCCATTGAAGGTGGTGGGGCAGTTCGAGCTTCACAGCCTTGACCCGTCTACCAGCGGGGGGTTCTTCACCCGCCTGCAGGTGGCTGAAACCCTGGTTGACGCGGACAACCAGGGGGCACTGCAGCCTGGGCTGGCCACGGCGTGGGAGGCTTCCCCGGATAAGCTCTCCTGGCGCTTCACGCTGCGCGAGGGTGCCGCTTTCCACGACGGGACCGCGGTGACTGCTGATTCCGTCGTCGGCGCACTGGAGACCGCACGGACCAAGGCGGCAAGTCCCCTTGCAGCCGTCCCGGTCAAGTCCATCACGGCCGAGGGCGCGGCAGTTCGCGTGGACCTGACGCAGCCGTACGCCCCGCTGCCCGCCGTCCTCGCCCACACCAGCACACAGATTCTTGCCCCCAGCTCATACGCAGCCGACCGGACAGTCACCGAGATCGTGGGCTCCGGCCCCTACAAGGTGACCCGGCTGGAGCAGCCGGCCACCATCGAACTGGCTGTCTCTGACCAGTGGCAGGACGAAAAGCCGGCGATTGCGGAGGTCCACTACCAGGCGGTGGGAAGGGCCGAAAGCCGTGCACTGATGGCCGAAAGCGGACAGGCCGACGTCACATTCGGAATGGACCCCACCAGCCTGCAGCGGATCAAACAGGCCGGCAAACTGGATATCGCAGCGGTAACTCTCCCCAGGACCATCCTGATGAAGGCCAATGCAGGACACGAGATCCTAAGCGACGCCCGCGTCCGCCAGGCACTGAGCCTGGCCCTGGACCGCGAAGCGATGGCAACAGCGCTGCTTCGAGATCCTGAAATGGCCGCCACCCAGCTGTTCCCGCCCTCGCTGCCGGAGTGGCACCAGGATGATGTCACGCCGCTGAGCCACGATGCGGACGAAGCGAAGAAGCTGTTGGCCGAGGCCGGCTGGGCCCCGGGGACCGACGGGATCCTTGAGCGCGACGGGAAAAAGTTCTCGGTCAGCCTGCGCACCTTCCCTGACCGCCCGGAACTGCCACTGCTGGCCACCGCCATCCAGGCAAAGCTGAAAGACGTGGGAATCGCCCTGGACGTGAAAATCGGCAACTCGAGCGAGATCCCTGCCGGACACCAGGACGGTTCACTGGAACTGGCACTGTACTCCCGGAACTACGCACTTGTGCCTGACGCGCTGGTAACCCTCGCGGACGACTTCAGGCCCGGCGGTGCTGACTACGGCGCCATGGGTTGGAACAATGCAGAGCTGACCTCGACACTGCAGGACATGGCCACCGGCGCCGACACCGGCAACCTGGAGGAGAACCGGCGCGCGGTCACCGACATCCTGCACAGCGAGCTCCCGGTGATCCCCGTCGCGTGGTACCGGCAAAGCGCCGTGGTCAGTGACAGAGTCGAGGGCCTTGTCCTGGATCCCCTTGAGCGCTCCTGGCGTCTGACCGACCTGACCTGGTCGAAGTAGAAGGGGCGGAAAAGCTTCCATGGGAACACCCTCAGCCAGGCTCCCGATTCCTTCCGGTCCTGCCGCCCGCATCCTTCGCCAGCGCACCGTGCAGGCGGTCGCCGTCGTACTGCTGGTCTCCACGGCATGCTTCGCCATTGTGCAGAACCTGCCCGGAGACATCGCTTTCCGCATTGCCGCCGGCCGGTACGGATATGACCAAGTCACCGCAGCTTCAGCGGACAGCGTCCGCGCTGAACTGGGACTGGACCGGCCCGTCTGGCAGCAGCTCATCGACTGGCTCACAGACCTGCTCACCTTCAACCTCGGCACTTCCCTGGTGACGGGAGGATCCGTCGCCGGCGAGCTGGCGTTCTATCTTTCCAGCAGCATCCAGCTCGCCGCAGTGGCCCTGGCCATCGCCTTCGTGGCAGGTGCAACCGCCGGCGCCCTTGCCGCCACCCGGCCCGGCGGGGTGCTGGACCGGGTCACCAATCTCTGGGTTTCGGGTGCACGCGCACTGCCTCCGTTCCTCCTCGGGCTGGTCCTGATCCTGGTCTTCTCCGTCCACCTTGGCGTGCTCCCGGCCGCAGGCCACGGAGAAGCAACCAACATCGTGCTGCCGGCCGTGACCCTTGCAGTCGGGCTTTCCGGGCTCTTTGCCCGCGTCACCCGCGACACGGTCGTACAGGTGAGGGAATCCGGGTACGTCCACTTCGCCTACACCAAGGGCCTCAACGGCCGACTGGTGTTCTTCCGGCACATACTGCGCAACACCGGGGTCACACTGATCGCCTACGTCGGTGTCCAGGTGCTGATCCTCATCGAAGGAGTCGTCATCGTTGAAAGCCTCTTCGCCTGGCCGGGCCTGGGACATGCACTCGTCCACGCCATTTTTTGGCGGGACATTCCCATGATCCAGGCCACCGCCGTGGCACTGGCCCTCCTCGTCGTCGTCCTGAACACTGCCGTTGACCTTGGCTCTGCCGCCATCGATCCCCGGCCCCGCCGCCGGGAGGTGGTCCTGTGACGGCCCCCGCAACCAGCCAGTCCAACAGGGACAGCAAACAGGATCGGGGATCGGCAGCCGTGCCGGCACCCGCCCGGGGGTTTTCCGCCCTCACCCGGGCGCAGCGCGCCTCGACCGTGCTGCTGGCTGCGCTGGCGCTCTTTGCCCTGGCCGGACCTTTGGCCTGGCCCGACCACGCAGCCCAGGACCTGGCGCGGTTCCTGGAAGCCCCCAGCCTGGCTGAGCCGCTGGGCACTGATCACTTGGGCCGCAGCGTCATCGCCCGTCTCGCACACGCCACCCGGCTCTCCCTGCTGATGGCCCTGCTGTGCGTCGGGACCGCGCTGCTGCTCGGAACACTGGCCGGCATCACCGCCGCCTGGCGGGGAGGATGGGCAGACACCGTTCTGCACGGACTTTCCGAAGCCTTCATCGCACTTCCGGCACTGCTGGTGGTCCTTATCTTCTCCGCTCTTGCCAACGGTGAACTGTGGTCGCTGTACATTGGGCTCGCCCTGGCCCAGTGGGTGGAATACTTCCGGATGATCCGCTCACGCAGCGGCCTGGTACTTGCCGGTGCTGCCGTCGAGGCGGCCGGGCTGCTCAAACTCGGACCCGTACACATCGTGCGCCGGCACCTCTGGCCCGAACTGCGGCCCCTGCTGACCACCATGGCAACATTCGGGATCGGCTCCTCGATCCTGGCCCTGTCCACCCTCGGCTTTGTCGGCGTCGGGGTCCGGCCACCCACGCCGGAACTGGGGCAAATGGTCACCGAAGCCTTCCCCTACTACCACGAGGCGCCCTGGATGTCCCTGGCACCTGTCCTGGTCCTCGTCACCATCCTCACCGGGCTCCTGGGCCTGCGTAACAAGGAGTCCCGCCCGTGACACTGCGCTTGAACAACCTCGTGGTAACCCACGGCCGAACGACGCTAGTGGAAGCCGCCGACCTGGACTTTGTGCCGGGGCACCCCGTCACCATCGTGGGTGAGAGCGGTTCGGGTAAATCGCTGCTCGCCCACGCAATCATGGGTACGCTCCCGGCAAACCTCACCGCACGGGGAAACCTCACCCTGGACGGCCACACCTACGATCTGGCCGACCCCGGGAACAGGCGCAGGCTCTGGGGCCCGGTCATGTCCCTGCTTCCACAGGAGCCCATGCTCGCACTCGATCCCACCATGCGGGCCGGCGAACAGGTGGCCGAAGCTGCGACCTGTTTCAGGACAGATAAAAGAAGCGCCCGCGCCGGCGCCGGAAAACTGCTGGGCGCTCTGGGCCTGGCCCCGGCTGCCACCGCCTTCCCGCATACGCTCTCCGGTGGAATGGCCCAGCGGGTGGCCTTCGCTGCCGCCACCATCGGCGGGGCTCAAATCCTGATAGCGGATGAGCCCTCCAAAGGCCTGGACGAGGGGGCCCGGAACGAGCTTGCAGCCCTGTTGCAGCGGCACGTCAATGACGGCGGGATCCTGCTGACCATCACCCACGATTTGGAACTCGCCCGTAAACTCGGCGGGAATGTCCTGGTCATGCAGAAAGCCAACATCGTCGAACAGGGACCGGCCCGGGAAGTGCTAACACATCCTTCCCACCCCTACACCCGCCGACTGCTTGCAGCTGAACCCTCCAACTGGCGGCACCCCTGGGTCACAGCGCCAGAACCCGGGGAGTCAACAAGTCCGGCTCTTATCCGCGGCAAGGGGCTGTCGAAAGCCTTCGGAAAACAACAGCTTTTTTCCGGACTGGACGTGACGATCCATCCACGGGAACGGGTGTCCTTGAGCGGCCCGAGCGGCAGCGGCAAAACTACGCTGGGCAACGTGCTGTTGCGCCTGCTGCCCCCGGATGCCGGAAAGATCCAGCACTCCGACGTACTGCAAGGCGGCCGGCTGCAAAAGCTCTACCAGGACCCCGCCCTGGCCTTTCCAGCCAGGGTGCCCCTCAAAGACTCCTTTGGCGACCTGATCCGACGCCACCGCCTGAATCCGGAACGCCTGGAAGAACTCATGGGCTCACTGCGCCTTGCGCCGGCGCTGCTGACCCGCAAACCCGGGCAGGTCTCCGGCGGGGAACTCCAACGCCTGGCCATCATCCGCTCGATGCTCCTGGAACCGACCCTGGTCTTCGCCGACGAGCCCACCTCACGCCTTGACCTCATCACCCAGGAGGAAACCATGGCCTGCCTCATGGAACAGGTGGAACGCCAGGACTGCGCGCTGGTACTCGTCACTCATGACAGCGGCCTCGGCAGGGCTGTAGCCCACCGCAGCATTCCGCTGGGCACAAGCAAAGAAGATGCCGAAAGGATCGAAACCTTCGCCTGAAAAGCACGGTTTATCGACGTTCCAGCCCCCGCTTCGGGCAAGCGCCCGAAAACCGGTGGGGGTGCAACCGCCGACGCCGCCGAACACCGCGCACCTGATCCTGACATGGAAGCCAACACTGACAACGGGGCATGCTCCTGCTGCCAGTGCAGTTTCCGGCGCGAACCAACCCCGCCGACCAGTAGCATTCCTGCTGACCGGGACCGGCAGCGCCGGCAGCTCCTGGCGATTGCGGCCTGCGGGAGCCGTAAGGGGCTGCCGTCACGTGGGACCAGCTCGGTGCCGGGCCTAACCGCCCGTTGCATCACTTCTGGCCACCGTGAGGGCGAGCCGGGGATCAGCCTTGGCGGGCCTTCATGCGCGGGTTTTCTTGTTGATGACGAAGGTCCGCCCGCGGCGGCGGACGATCTGTGCGCCCGGTACTTTTCTTCATGGCCCGCAGCGAGTTCCGTACGTTCATGAGTTGCTCCTTTGTGAGGTGGTCGGCTGTTTCGTTGAGGTGGAAAGGGTCGGGGAATGCGCCACCGCCACGCCGAACACGGCGACCACTAGGACGCACTTGAAGCGCCTCTTTAGTTCGACCCGTGCACTCGAATTGACACTGATTCTCATTAGGGTGAGAATCAGTGTCATGAAACCCCGCACCCGCCTTGCTTTTGCCATGCCCCTTTTGACCGCACTGTCCCTGACTGCCTGCAGCCCGGAGGCGCCGGCGGACTCCTCTTCCTCTGCCGCAGCTACCGGGGGAAGCTCCGGATTGAAGGTGATGGCGTCCTTTTATCCGCTGCAGTATGTGACCCAGCAGGTGGGCGGGAACCTTGTCTCGGTCGAGTCCCTTACCCCTCCCGGCACGGAACCGCACGACCTGGAGTTGTCCCCGGCGTCGGTGGCTGCCCTGGAAAGCGCAACGGCCGTTGTCTACCTCTCCGGGTTCCAACCAGCCGTTGATGAAGCCATCAAGCAGGCATCACCGGCCCGCGTCCTGGATGTCTCCGAAGAAGCAACCCTGCCGGCGGGGCACTCCGAAGAGGAGCACGCCGCCGAAACACACACTGATGGTCCCGCCACCGAAGAAGCACACGCGGACGAGACCGGAGACACCCATGGGCATGCGGGCGAAGAGTCAGCGCAGGACCTGCACTTCTGGCTTGACCCGGAGCGCCTGGCCCACACTGCCCACGCCGTCGCTGAGGAACTGGGGAAAGCAGACCCGGCGAACGCTGCCGCCTACGAGGCCAACGCCGAAACGCTGTCTGGGAAGCTGACCACCTTGGATGAGGACTTCAAGAAGGGTCTGGCAACCTGCGAGACCCGGACTATCGTGGTGTCCCACGAAGCGTACGGCTACCTCGCGAATAAATATGACCTGAAGCAGGCAGGCATCTCCGGCCTCGCACCTGACACCGAACCTTCCCCGGCACGTCTGGCCGAAATCGGCCAGGTAGTCAAGGATGAAGGGGTGACGACAATCTTCACTGAAACCCTGGTCAACCCAAAGGTCGCCGAAACCCTCGCTGCGGACCTGCACGTCAAGACCGCGGTCCTGGACCCGCTCGAAGGCCTCACTGACGAAAGCTCAGACTACGAAAAGGTTATGCGTGCCAACCTCGAAGCCCTGCGCACAGCCTTGAACTGCGCCTAAAGTGCCTGAAAACCAGCCGCCTATCCGGACCCGGGAACTGCGTGTGGCAGTGGAAACCGGAACCATCCTGCACGGCATCGACCTGACAGTCTCCGCCGGAGAAGCCGTGGCGCTGCTGGGCGCCAACGGGTCCGGCAAATCCACGCTGGTCAAAGCACTCATGGGGATCGCCCCTGTGACCTACGGCGCCGCAGAACTCTATGGCGCCGACATCACCACAGCACGAGGATCGGTGCCCTGGTCACGCATCGGCTATGTTCCCCAGCGATTGGGCCCCAGTTCCGGAGTGCCGGCCACAGCCCTTGAAGTGGTCGGTTCCGGGCTGCTGGACAACAGGCGTTTCCGCCCGGGCCGCGGCGCCCGGCGGAAGGCCGTGGAGGCGCTGGAGCAGGTCGGGCTGGCCGACCGCGCGCATGACAGCGTGCAGGTTTTCTCAGGCGGCCAGCAGCAACGGGTGCTCATCGCCCGCGCCCTCGTCCGCGACCCTGACCTCATCATCCTGGACGAGCCCTTAGCCGGAATCGACCGGGCCTCCAAGGAGGCACTGGCCAGCACCCTGAACCGCATGCGCGGACAAGGGACAACAATACTGGTGGTCCTGCACGAACTTGGCGAACTCGCCGACATGATCGAAAGGGCCGTGGTGCTGCGCCACGGCCGGATCATTTACGACGGACCACCGCCGCCCGCCGCGCAAGGCCACGACCACCCCGAACACGACCACGTCCATGCCCACGCGGACACGCCCTCTCCCGGGCACACCGTCCCTGATCTGCGTTCGGAGTGGTAATGGCTTTCTTCGACACGCTGGCGGCCATGCTCGCCAGCCCCCTCATGCAGCGCGGGCTGATGGTTGCCGTGCTGGTGGGCATCTCCGCCCCCGTCATGGGCACCTACCTGGTACAGCGGCGGCTCGCCCTGCTCGGCGACGGGATCGGCCACGTCGCCCTGACCGGAGTAGCGATGGGCTGGCTCGCCGGCAGCGCAGCAGGACTGACCCCGCATGACCTGCTCGCCGTGCCCGGCGCCGTCATCGCCGCCATCATCGGGGCCGTGCTCATAGAACTGGTCAGGGAAAAGGGAAAAACCAGCGGAGACGTCGCGCTGGCTCTCCTCTTCTATGGCGGCATCGCCGGCGGGGTACTGCTCATCGGCCTTGCCGGCGGCACCGCGGCCAACCTGACCGGCTACCTCTTCGGGTCCATCTCAACGGTGACCGAACTGGACGTCTGGCTCACCGCCGCGCTGGCCGTACTCATCCTGGGTATCGGCCTGGGCCTGCGGCCTGCCCTGTTCGCACTAAGCCATGACGAGGAATTCGCACGCGCCACCGGCCTGCCCATCCGCGCCCTGAACATCCTCGTGGCCGTACTCGCGGCACTGACAGTGTCCGTGTCCATGCGCGTCGTAGGCGTGCTCCTGGTCTCGGCGCTCATGATCGTGCCCGTCGCGATAGCCCAGCTCACGGCACGGTCCTTCCGCGCCACCATGACAACAGCAATGGTGGTCGGAGCGACAGTCTGCGTCACCGGGCTTTCCATTACCTACTTCCATCGGCTCTCGCCCGGGGCGACCATCGTGGTTCTCGCGATCGGTGTCTACGCCGCCGTGGCCCTCATCCGTCCGCTTTTCCGGCGCCCGAGCGAGGACACCGACCCTCACCTGGATGCCGAAGACGACGTGCGGCTGCACGAGAACACTTGAGATGGAACGGCGAACCCGGGTTCAGCACTGGAAGAGATGCTGAAACGCACCCCCGAGTTCCAAAGCGCGCAGCAGCTGCACGCCAAGTTGCTGGACACCCGGGAGACCCTCGCCCTGGCCACGGTCTACCGGCTCCTGCAATCCATGGTCAGCGAAGGTGAAGTTGACGCCCTTCGCAGCCAGGACAGCGAAACCAAGTACCGCAGGTGCCAGCGCAAAGAACACCACCACCACCTTGTCTGCCGCCGCTGCGGCCACACCATCGAAATCGCCGAAACCACCGTCCAGCGCTGGGCTGACAAGAAAGCCCGAATGCACGGCTTCACCGCAGTCTCCCACACCCTCGAACTCATGGGAGTCTGCGGAACCTGCGAACGCGAGGTGACTTCCCAGGGATTCAACCGCGAAACTGCGGCTCCCGCTTCTCTTGAAAAGCCCGGAAACCCTCGGCGTAGTCGTCGGTCTTGCAGAGCCGTGCCTGCTCGGCGTTCTCCTCGGCCATGGCCTCCCACAGGCCCAGGCGCTGGTCGCGGATGTGCGCCACCAACTCCTTGCTCGCGGTGAACGCCCCGGTGGCCCCCGCAGCCACCTTAGCCACGATCCCCCGGGTCCTGTCCAGCAGCTCATCCGCGGGCATGGCCCGGCTGAACAGCCCCTGCGCCACCGCCTCGGCGCCACTCATCAGCTCGGCCGTGTAGATCAGGTCCAGGGTCCGGTGCATGCCCAGCCGCTCGGTGAAGTACCAGTGCCCGCCCGAATCCAGCGTGGCCCCCAGCTTGGCGAACGGCGACCCAAACTTCGCGTTCTCCGCCACGTACACCACGTCCGTGGCCAGCAGCAGCCCCAGCCCCACGCCCAGGCAGGCACCGTGGGCTGCCGCAAAGGTGGGCGCCGGGAAGGACGCCATCTTCTTCAGCAGCGGCTCAACCAGCCCGCCCAGATACGCGGCAGCGTCGTCGTCCTCCGGCGAGACGCTTGAGATGTCCCGGCCAGCGCAGAAGGCCCGGCCCTCTCCCCTCAGCAGCAGCGCCCGCACCTGCCCGCGTGAGGCGGCGGCAGCAGCGTCGTCGTACGCCTGGGACAGCTCCTGCAGCGCCTGCTCATCCAGCGAGTTCAGCTTCTGCGGCGCGTCCAGCACAACCTCGGCCACGTTGTTGCTGATGGAAAGGGAAATCATGGGGCTCCTTGGGGTGGGACGGGGCACTGCTTAGACGTCGAAGTCGACGGTGACTTCCTTGCTGGTGGGGTGGCTCTGGCAGGTCAGCACGTAGCCCCTGTCCAGCTCATCCTGCTCCAGCGCGTAGTTTTCGTCCATGGTCACGCTGCCCTTGACCACCTTGGCCCGGCACGTGCCGCACACTCCCCCGGCGCACGCGAACGGCACGTCCGGGCGGACCCGCAGCGCGGCGTTCAAGATGGACTCGCGGGCATGCGTGGGGCTAGCCACCTCGCCCTGCAGGCCGTCCAGCTTGAACGTGATTTTGTACGTCTCCTTGGACTCGTCCACCAGCACGGGCCGGCCGGCGTGTCCCTCCGGCTTGTCCGGCTTGCCGGACGTGAACAGCTCGAACCGGACGTTTTCCGGCTTCACGCCGCGCTCGGCCAGGGTGTCCCGGCACAGCTGCACCAGCTCGAACGGCCCGCACAGGAACCACTCGTCCACGTCGTCCGCGTGGATGGCCGTGCCGAGCAGCTGCTGGAGCTTCCCGGCGTCGATCCTGCCGCTGAGCAGGGGCGCGATCCGCTGCTCGCGGGACAGCACGTGATGGATGGCCAGCCGCTGCGGATACTTGTCCTTCAGGTCCGCCAGCTCCTCCAGGAACATCACGTCCATGGCGGCCTTGTTGGCGTAGATCAGGTCGAACCGGCACTCCGGGCTGGCCGCCAGCAGCGTGCGGGCGATCGCGATCACCGGGGTGATCCCGCTGCCCGCGGCGATGGCCACGAAGCTGGCCTCCCCCTGGCGGGCGACGTCCCCGGCCAGCTGCTCCGGGTTGTTCATGGAGTTCATCCGGTTCTGCTCCACGGCCTTGCCGTCCCGGCCGTGCTTGGACACGAACGCGCCCATGGGGCTCATGACGTCCAGGGTGTCCCCGGCCTTCAGCTCGGCGTTGGCCCAGGTGGAGAACAGGCCGCCCAGGTCCTTCTTGATGGCCACGCGGATCTCGCTGGTGCCGTCCTCGAAGCTGCGCGGCTCGGCGCAGATGGAGTAGCTGCGCCTCACCTCGTGGAGCTCGCCGTCCTCGTTGGGCAGCTTGGTGCGCAGGGCCACGTACTGGCCGGGCAGGTAGTCGAAGTGGCCGGCGAGCTCGGCTGGGACGTGGAAGGCGACCTCGATGGCGTCCTCGGTGAGCCGGCGCACCTCCTTCACGGTGAGGGTGTGGAAGGACGGACGACGGCGGCCGGTGGCCTGCGCCTCTTCGGCGGCCGTCTGGCGGACAACAGGCATGGGGGTTCCTTACAGGACCTTGAAGTAGTCGAACGGTTCTTTGCAGTCCTGGCAGACATACAGCGCCTTGCAGGACGTGGAGCCGAAGCGGGTGAGTTCCTTGGTGTTGAGGCTGGAGCACTGCGGGCACTTGACGGCCATGCTCAGGCGGATGGGGCCGGCGTGGCGTGCTGCTGTTGATTTTCCTGATGGCGGCGCGATCCCGTACTCCTGCAGCTTGGCTTTGCCAGCCTCGGTCATCCAGTCCGTGGTCCAGGCCGGCGACAGGACCAGGTTGACCTCGACGTCCTGGTAGCCCTCTTTGTCGAAGGCTGCTGTGAGGTCGTCACGGATGGCGTCCATGGCGGGGCAGCCCGAGTACGTGGGGGTGATGGTGACGATGACCTTTCCGGCCTCCGTCACTTCCACGTTGCGCAGGATACCGAGGTCCTCGATGGTGAGCACCGGGATCTCGGGGTCGACCACGGTGGCGGCGATGTCCCATGCCTTCTGCTGGGCGGTTTTGGTTTTCGGCTCGAAGTCTGAGACGTAGATTGCCATGGCTGTCACCATTTCGCTCCGGGGTATTCGCGGGCCAGCACCTGCATCTCGGCCAGGATGTAGCCCAGGTGCTCCGAGTGCCTGCCCCGCCTTCCGCCGCCGGGGGCTGCCGGCACGTCCGGGACGTCCAGTTCGGCTTCCTCCAGGAGTTCGCCGGTCAGCCGGTCGAAGTCCTCCCGCAGGCTGGAAGGCGCGACGGCGGCACCCGCCTCGGCTAGGCGGCGCGTCAGGTCGTCGTCGCGGAACAGTTCCTCGACGTAGGGCCACATCAGGCGCAGTCCGTGAACCATCCGCCGTCGTGATTCCTCCGTGCCGCCAGCCAGGCGCAGGATCCACTGGGCGCTGTGGTCCCGGTGGTAGTCCACTTCCTTCACAGCCTTTGCGGCGATGGCGGCCAGGGTTCCGTCTGTTGATTCCGTCAGGCGCCGGTACAGCTCGAACTGGTAGTAGCTCACGATGAACTGGCGGGCGATGGTGACCGCGAAGTCGCCGTTGGGTTGCTCGAACAGCTGGACGGAGCGGAACTCGTGCTCGCGGCGGAAGTAGGCCAGGTCGTCCTCGGTCTTGGCAGAGCCGTCGTCGTTGGTCATGGCGCCGCCGGCGTAGCTGAGGAAACTCCGGGCGTGGCCCAGCTGGTCCAGGGCGATGTTGCCCAGGGCGATGTCCTCCTCGAGCTCGGGGGCGCGGGAGATCCAGTGGCCCAGGCGTTGGGCGAGGATCAGGGCGTCGTCGCCCAGGCGGAGCGCGTACTCGGCGATGTCCTCGCTGGGCTTGAGGCCGGTGCGGACCTCGAGCGCGATGTCCTCCGGGCGGAGCGCGTTGCCGGGCGTGATGCGGGTGGCGGAGGCGTTGGAGTCGCCGCTGCCGGTCGGGGCTGCGACGCCGGTGGAGATGTCGCCGTGGCCGGTGGTCTCTGCTGCGTCGGTGTTCGTTGGGGGTGTGCTCACAGGTGCTTCACCCCTTCGCTCTTGGTGTAGTAGGTGGCATGGCGGTAGTCCTTGCCCTGGGGCGACTCGAAGAAGCTGCCCTTGGCGTCGGGGTCGCTGGCGGCGATGGCGTCGGCCGGGACCACCCAGATGGAGACGCCCTCGTTGCGGCGGGTGTAGAGGTCCCTGGCATTCCGAAGGGCCATGGCGGCATCCGGGGCGTGCAGGCTGCCGGCGTGGACGTGGCTCAGGCCGCGGCTGGACCGGACGAAGACCTCCCAGAGGCCCCAGGCGGAGCGGTCGTGATGCTGCGGCGGCGCAGAAGCGGCCGGGGCTGCCGGCGCGCTCGGGGCTGCTGGCGTGTTCGGAGCTGCCCCGCCCGAAGTGTCAGCCGTGGTGTTCGCCGTGGTGTCCGGGCCGGCCGGCACCTTCTGCGCGTCGCGGTTGATGTCGGTGGCGGAGCCGGCGGGCTCTTCCGGGTTGCCGTGGGGACTCATGCTGCGTATTCCTTCGTCGTCATTGACTGTTTTGCCTGCTGTTTCGCTGCATAGGCGGCCGCTGCCTCGCGGACCCAGGCGCCGTCGTCGTGCGCTTCCCTCCGGCGCTCCAGGCGCTGGGCGTTGCAGGGGCCGCGGCCGGCGAGCACTTCCTGGAACTCGTGCCAGTCCAGCGGGCCGTGCTCCCACTTTTTGGTGTCCTCGTTGAAGCGGACCTGATCGTCCGGGAGTGTGAGGCCCAGGACCCTGACCTGCTCCACCATCATGCCCACGAAGCGGCTGCGGAGCTCGTCATTGCTGAAGCGCTTGATGTTCCAGGCCATGGACTGCCTGGAGTTGGGCGAATCGTCATCCGGCGGGCCGAACATCATCAGGGCCGGGGCGTACCAGCGGTTCACGGCGTCCTGTGCCATCTGCTTCTGGGCCGGGGTGCCGTTGGAGAGTTCGAGGAGGATCTCGAAGCCCTGGCGCTGGTGGAACGACTCTTCCTTGCAGATGCGCACCATGGCGCGGCCGTAGGGTCCGTAGGAGGCGCGGCACAGGGGGACCTGGTTGCAGATGGCCGCGCCGTCCACCAGCCATCCAATGGCACCCATGTCCGCCCAGGTCAGGGCCGGGTAGTTGAAGATGCTCGAGTAGCGGGCCTTGCCGGCGATGAGGGCGTCCATCATCTCGTCCCGGGTCTGGCCAAGGGTCTCGGCGGCGGAGTAGAGATAGAGCCCGTGGCCGGCCTCGTCCTGGACCTTGGCCATGAGGATGGCCTTGCGCTTCAGGCTCGGGGCCCTTGTGATCCAGTTGGCCTCGGGCTGCATGCCGATGATCTCCGAGTGCGCGTGCTGCGAGATCTGGCGCAGGAGGGTCTTGCGGTAGGCCGGCGGCATCCAGTCCTTGGGCTCGATGCGTGAGTCCTCGGCAATAATGCGGTCGAAGGTGGCCTTGCCTGCCGCCTCCTCTTCCGGGGATAGCTCAACTGGCACTGACTGCAAGTTCTGCGCTGCCATGGTTGCTCCTATGCAAAGACCTTCTGGGACGTGCGGAATTATTTACCGACCGTTCGTTCAGGATATGCGGAGGGGCTTCAGGGCGTCAAGCGTGCGTCCCCCTTCCGACGCCCCCTGCCCTTGCCCTGCCGACCCGCGCGACACACCCCGCCTACGACACGCGAATTCGATTCCGACGCGGGCATTCCGCTCCGCGGCCCAAATTTCGGGTGCGTCAGGAAAGGTGCGGGTCGAAAAGGAATCAGCGCAGCGCGGGTGCCCCGGCACCAGGCCTCCAGAATGGGACGTCTGGTTACACCTCCCGGCTTAACCGCTCCGCCCGCGACTCGCAGATACGGTTTCGCTACGGACGCTCCTCTTCGCGGCCCAAATTCCGGTTGCGCGAGGGAAACTGCGGGTCGCCAATGAAGGACCACGCCGCCGGCACTTCTCCACATAGCGGCAGTTGCCCCTCCCGCCGGATGGCGCAGAGCTGACAGCGTCGGCATATGCCCGATCTTCCACCGCTTCTGCTGTCCCGTGACCGAATTCTGCACGGGCTTACCCCGAACGAGCTCGCCAAGCGCGTTAAGGCCGGCGCCCTGGTCCGCGTCCGGCACGGCGTGTACGTGGACGGGGAGACCTGGCGGAACCTGAAACCGTGGGAGCAGTACCGCCTCCGCGTCCAGGCGGCTGCCGAGACGTTCGAGAAACCCACGGTTTTCGCCCGGCGTTCCGCCGCCAGCGTGTGGGGTCTGCCCGTGGTTGGCTGGCACCACCCCGTCCAAGCACTGACGTTGAAGAACGACGGCGGCAGGTCGCGTGCGGGTGTCAGCCGACTCTTTGTGGCGCGGGCGGGCTTGGCAGTGGTCACCCGGGAGGGCCTGCTGGTCACTGACCGCATCCGGACCGTCCTGGACCTGGCAGCGTATACGCCCTTCACCGAAGCTGTAGTTCCCATGGACCACGTACTCCGGCCGGACCATGCCCGGCGGCTGCCTGCCCTGACCAGGACTGAGCTGGAAGGCGGCATCGGACCGTGGTATTCGGCTGCCGCCGGGCGGAGGATAAGGGCGGTTATTGATTTTGCGGATCCGGCCTCGGGCTCGGCCGGTGAATCCTTGAGCCGGGCTGTTATCCATTTGGCCGGCTTCGAAGCCCCGGTGTTGCAGCAGGGAATTTCAGACGCAGCCGGTCTGGTGGGTTACACGGACTTCTACTGGAAGCACCCCAGGGTTATTGGGGAGTTCGACGGTGAGGAGAAGTATGTCAAGCCCGAGTACTTGAACGGCCGTACCGCATCCCAAGCCGTGGTGGCGGAGAAGGAACGGGAAAACCGGATCCGCGCCACCGGAATGAAGGTGGTGCGCTGGGATTGGGCCGACCTCATGGAGCCCGGCACGCTCGAACGCAAGCTGGCGGCGGCCGGGGTGCCACGCCGTCGTACGCGTTCTGCCGTTGTCGACGCGCAAATCCGAACGTGACGCGCATATTCGGAGGCGCAGCCCGTATTTGGGTGTCGCCACGGCATCTGGGTGTCGCCGGTGAAACCGGGGGTCGTAAGGGAACCTGGGTGTCGCCAGGGAACCTGCGCAGCGAAAACCGGCGCCACGCGGAACGGCAACCCCCACGCGGACGTCACGCCCAGGACCCCGGCCGCTTACCCCGCTGACTAGGAACCGCCGCCGTCCTGCCCGCGGCCAGACGCCCGTGCTCCCGTACGGTCCGCACCACCGTAGTACTCAGCCAGACGCGCAAGCCCCTCATCCAGCGTGACCTCGGGCGTCCAGTCGAGGAGTTCGCGGGTCTCACGCTGGTCGAACCAGTGGGCTGTGGACAGCTGCTCGGCCAAGAACCGTGTCATCGGGGGCTCTGCAGTGCGCCCGGCCCAGGTCCAGACCCGCTCAACCACGGCTCCCGCTGCCCGTGCCACCTTGCCGGGGACTGCCCAAGACGGTGCCGGGACGCCACCTGCAGCGCAGATGCCGGCCAGCAGCTCGCCAACCGGGCGGGGCTCGCCGTTGGTCACCACCAGGGCGCGGCCGTGAATGTGTTCCATACGGAACAGCGCGGCGGCGATGGCCGAGGCGGCGTTGTCCACGTAGGTGGTGTCAATCAGGGCCGCGCCGGCATCGAGCAGGGGCAGGCGGCGGCGCGCGGCGCGAGCCAGAACCCGTTCCACCAACTGGGTGTCCCCCGGCCCCCAGATAACATGCGGCCGTACTGCGGCCACCCGCAAGTCCGGCGAGTCCGCTGCGAGCGCCAGCAACTCCGCCTTTGCCTTGGTCCGGGAGTAGTCGCCGTGCGCATGCTCCGGATCGGCCGGTTCGGCCCCCAGCCCGGCAATGGCGGCACCTGAATTCGCCACGGACGGCGAGGAAACGAACACCACGTCCCGGACCCCGGCCGCACGGGCGAAGCGGAGCAGCCGGCGGGTCCCTTCGACGTTCACCTCGTCAAACTCCCCGGCGCGGCCAGTGAAGGAAACCTTCGCGGCCAGGTGGATGATCCCCTCTGCCCCGCGTACAGCTTCCTGGACCGAATGATCATCCGTGACGGACCCGCGGAAGTCTGTTGCGCTGTCGACCCCCGACGGCCGCCGCTGGAAGGTGACGACGTCATGGCCCTGGCGCACCAGCAGCCGCGCCACTTCCCGCCCGAGCATGCCGCTGGCGCCGGTGACGAGGACCCTCATGGCTTACCCGGACGGCCGCCAGCCAGCACCCGTGTGGCCCAGCGTGAGAGGCAGGTCCTGTCGATCTTGGCGTTGTGCCGGATGTCGGTGGGCTGCGCCGGTACCGCAAGCACAGCCGAAACGTCCACGCCGGCACCGCGAGCCGCCGCGCGCACACGCCCGGCGAGTTCCGGTGCGGCCGGGCCTGCTTTGCGGACGGGAGGCACGGTTTCGACGACGGCGACCACGGCCTGCGTGCCTGCCGGTCCCACCCCGGCGATCGCGGCGAGCCGGACGCTGTCCAGCCGTTCAATCGCCTGCTCGGCGGCGACGGGCGTCACCGCGGCAGAGGGCGCCGTCACCACATGGGCAAGGCGGCCCTCCACCCACAGCCGGCCAGCGGCGTCGAAATGGCCCACGTCGCCGGTGCGGTGCCAGCCCGGCAGGCTAATGCTCTCTTGCTGGGTCAGCCAGAGCCTGTCATAGGCTTCCTTGACGTGCGGGGCGCTGACCAGGATCTCGCCGGTCACACCCGCCTCCGTGACAGGATGCGTTCCCGGCGCGGTGCCGTCCGCCGTCAGCGGGACCACGGCCACCTGGGCCCCGTGCACTGGGGTTCCCACACACACGCCGTTGCCTGCGCCCGGCACAGTACCGGCGGCGGCGTCGGCCTCGGCGGCCTGGATCTGTTCGAGGCTGATGTCCGTGACAGGCAGCGCCTCGGTCATCCCGTACGGGGTGTGCAGCGACGCCCGTGGCAGGAGCCGCTGCACCTCGGCCAGGAGTGGTTCCGGGACGGGCGCCCCGGCGGATAGAAGCAACTTCACAGCTTCCAGGGCCTGGTGCCCCGCCCCACTCAGCTCATCCCGGGTGGCAATCACGTTGCGCAGCGCCGCCGGCGAGGCAAAGACCACTGTTGCGTCGATGGCAGCCGCGGCGTGGGCCAGCGCCCGGGCTGTCAGGGTGCGCGGTGCCGTGACGTCCATATCCGGCGTCACCGACACCGCTCCGAGCGCCGGCCCCAGCAGGGCGAACGGGGCGAAGCCCGCCACCAGGCGGGAGCCGGGACGGATCCCAAACGTCGCGGCCACGGTATCCCGCATCGCCGCCAGCTGCCGGTGGGTATAAAGCACGCCTTTGGCGGGCCCGGTGGAGCCGGACGTGAAGAGGACGGCGGCGGGGGTATCCGGGTCCGGAGCGCCCGACGGCGGTTCCTCGCTTCCGTTCGCGCCCTGCCGCCCCAGGGCGGCGAGGGAGGTTTCCACGCCCAGGATCCGACGGCGGGTGGCCGGCAGGTCCTGCACGCTGATCCGCCGTCCCGGCCAGCCGAGCACCGAGGCGGCCGCGAGCGCCTTCTCGATGCCGATGATGACATCAGGGGTGGCGCCCCTCACTGCCCGGCTTAGGCCCTTGGTTCCCAGCCCGGCGTCGGCAACAACCACCACCGCGCCCACGCGCAGGCAGGCGTAGAGGGCCACGGTGAGGTCCACTCCGGGCGGGACCATCAGGCTAATCCGGCTGCCCCTGCCCACCCCGGCTTCCTGCAGCCCCGCAGCAAGGTCCAGGATGCTCCGGTCCAGTTGCTGCCAGCTGAGCGAGCGCGCAATCGTGCCGTCGCCAGCAATTTCCGCGACGGCGGTATCACCACCGCCCGGCCCGGCGGCCTGTTCTTCGAGCAGCTCCCAGAGTGGCCGGAACCCGACTGGCCCAACCGCGCCCGCATGCGCCCCGCCGAGGCTTGCAGCTTCCGGTGCGCTTCTTCCGCCGGCATCGGCCTGCGCGTCGAGCCACTTGAAGATGGGTGCCGCGATGTCACGGTCTTCCGCCACGAGATGCCCGGCGCCTTCGAAGCGGTGCACCTGTGCGTGCGGAAGCCGGCTGATGAGGTCTTTGAGGTAACGGTCAGAGAAGATCGGATCCCGGGGGCCCCAGAGCATCAGGGCCGGTACCTTCAGGCCGCGCAGCCCTTCCGCCACGCCCCTAAGCGCCGGAAAGCTGGGGTGGGAGGCGTCCACGGGGATGTCCGCAACGAAGTTCCCCACCCCCGTCCGGCGGCTGGCGCCGCGGTAGGGGGCCATGTAGGCCTTCCGGATATCCGCCGGCAGCGGCGGGTTTGCCAGCGAGTGGGTCACCCGCAAAAAGGCATCCGACGTGGTGGTTCCCCACTTGTGCACTGCAGGGTGCAGGGCCAGTTGCAGCGCCGGCGGGATCCCCGAACCTGCGGGCTGGTGGACGGCCGTGTTGGTCAGCACGACGCCGGCCAGCTGCTGCGGGTGCGCCAATGCCCAGCCGAGGCTGATTACGCCGCCCCAGTCGTGGCCCACCGTGACCACCGGTCCGTCCAGGCCCAGCGCCGCGGTGAGGTCGCTGAGGTCGTTGATCCGGTCCGCCAGGCGCCGGAACCTGCCGGTCCGTGCGGAGTAGCCCATGTCCAGCTGGTCCACGGCCACCACGCGCCACGGGTGTGCCGGCTCTGACCCGGCGCTGAGCAGCGTCCGCCACAGATACGACCAGGTGGGGTTGCCGTGGACGCACAGGAGGGTGCCCTGCGGGACCAGGCCCCGGCGGGACAGCTGGGCGCCGTTGTCCAGCAGGTGCCACCGGTGCACCGTTCCCGGCTCATCTGCGCCCGAGCTGGACAGCACATCCACTTCGCGGGACCACTCCGGGTCCACGCCCGGCCAGCCGGCGGCTACCAAACGATTTCCATCATGGCGGTGTTCAGCCCGGAACCGACGCCCATGCACAGCACGCGGTCTCCGGCTTCGAGGGATTGTGACTCGGCAGCAAGGGTCATGGGGAGGGAGGCCGGGCCCACGTTGCCCCAGTGCGGGAAGGTGATGGGCACCTTGTCAGGGTCCAGGTCAATGGCGTCGATGATCGCCTGGGTGTAGGCGTTGCTCACCTGGTGCGTGACGTAGCGGTCCATGGCGGCCCAGTCCCATTCCGGTTGGGCTTCGTGCCAGGCGTCGACGACGAGCTGCAGGCCGCCGTCGAGCAGTCCCTTGGTGTCCGTGTTCATGCCGTCGATGCCGCCCACGCACAGTTCATGGTGTTGGGTGCCTGCACGCATCACGCCGCCGACGATCCTGTGGGCGCCGGGGTGCTGGTCTGCGGGGCCCAGGACGGCAGCAGCAGCACCGGATCCCAGGGTGAGGGTGGCGAACTCGCGGTTGAAGTCCTCGCGGGTGGTTTCGGGCCGCTGCAGCCGGGCGAGGGTGGCCTCCTGGGTTGCCTCTGCATCCTCGGCGTTGACGATCATCGCGTATTTGATCTGGCCCGAGTCGATCATGCTGGCCGCCAGCGTCAGGCCATTGACGAAGCCGAGGCAGGCATTGGCCAGGTCGAAGTTCATGGCCGACGACGGCAGCCCCAGTCCGTGATGGATCCTCACCGCTACGGACGGTTCCAGGTTGCGCCGAGTGACCGAGGTGTTGATCAGCAGGCCAATCTCTGATGCCTCGACGCCTGCCTCCGCCAGGGCCTTGGCCCCTGCTTCAATGGCGGCGTCATCGAAGGCTGTTCCCGGAGCCCACCAGCGGCGGTGCGTTATGCCCGCAACCCGCTCCAGCAGCCGCGGCGGGAACTTCAGCCGCTGCAGGGTGTCCGCCAACCTGCGGTCGAAATCCGTCGAACTCACGATCCGCGGGGCCTCGACACTGCTCACCGAAAGGAGCCCGGTGTTGCTGTGCCGAAACGTTGCATTCCCTGCCAAAATCAAGCCCCTGTTCGTTTCCGTCCAATATTAATGCGGTGACTGTACCCATAAACGCAACCCCAAAAGCTTAACCCTGCTGCTGCCGGGCCCGGTTCTTATCGTCTCCGCGCCGCGGCCACCCGTTGGTTCCGCACCACGTCGGCGCTTCCCGGGTGGGTCCCGCCGGGCAGTAACGCCGCGGTAACGCGCCAGCGCTTCTGATGGTGGCCGGGAGGTGTGGTGTGCCCAAGAAACGTAAGCCGCCAACTAAGGTTCCCTGGTACAAGCGCGGCAAGACCCTCATTATCGGCGCCGGCGCCCTGGCAGCCGCAATCCTCGGTGTCCTCAACCTCTGGGACAGAATTTTCCCTCCCCCTGACGAAGACGTCGCCCGGATCGAATCGGTCAACATCATCAAACGCACCCCGCTGACCGGCTTTGCCGGGTCCGGGATCGGGAGGGAACTGACCTTGACCCCGGTTCCGGAAGGGGCGGGAGCCAGTATTCGCCTGTCCGTCCTCGTCCCTGCAGTAACGCCGCCGGCCCGCCCGGACCTGCCGGCCCAGCCCCTGTCAACGGATCTACCGGCATCCACGGTGGATCCGCCAACGCCGGGCCCGCCAACCTCAACCGACCCGCCGCCGTCACCGACTGGGACAACACCCAGCCCCACACCAACTTCCACCTGGCCCACGTCCGGCTCATCGCCGTCGTCGGAAAGCCCTACTCCAACAGGCACCGCTACCTTCCTGTCCGTGTCGCCCGAGGTGTTCGGCGCAGCTTCGTCCATCCCTGATGACTTCATCGACAAGGTGGTGAAGCAGCCGGCGATGCAGACATATGCGCCCCCGGCAGGGGTGTCCGCCGCGCAGTTGCTGATCATTGAGGCAGTTGACGCCAAAGGCGAAACCCTGCCGCCGGCTCAAGTGGCCGAAGAGCTTGCGCAGGCACTGTCGGAGGTGGAGTCGGCCAACAGCCCGGAGGGCGAGGATCCGCTGGGCTGGACAGTGGCGGTGAGGGTGGACCTCGAGGGACTCGCGCAGGTTCCCTTGCTCCTGACCTGGTCCCTGGACGGCCTGGACGTGCCGGACACGTGGATGGCCGAGAACCTCGCCTACCGGGTGGTGGGTGCCAGCCCGCACGATGCAGGGGTTGCAGAGATCTGGGTGCCTGACCTGAAGCGCCCCGGAACCTACAACGTGAACATCAAGCTGTCCTACGAGTCCACCGGACTGATAGCCGATCTGCACCCGCTCCCCCTGCCTGAAGCCGGCCCGGTCCAAGGCGGCTGAGACCGGCAAAGCAGGGCCGCCCTCCCGGGATGGAGGACGGTCATGCTCACGGCTCACTGTTAGACGCGGTTGCGCTCAAAAGCGGTGGGGCTGAAAAGCGGTTGGGCCTAGAAGCGGTTGCGCGGCGGCCTTGCCTGCCCGGCCGCACGGAGCTGCTTGGCTTTTCGGGCCTTCTGGACCTTGCTGATGATGGTGGGCAGCAGGGCGATGAGCAATTTCTTCATGATATTTATCCTTTGATTGATGTTTCCGGGATCTGTAAGGCGTACGTCACGTCCGCGCAGTACTCACGGCTGACTCTCGGAAGCCCGGACGTCGCTGAACGGATCGTCCAGGTTCTTCAGCGGGACTCCGCCGGCTTCCGTGCCGGAATAGGCGGGCCGGGCCGGCTCCCCGTAGATGGTTTCTCCGTAGGTTGCAGGCGCCGTCACCGAATCCTGGTGAACCGGCTCCCCGCTGCGCTGCGGAGCTGACGTTGCTGTTGGCCTCTGCGCTTGCTCTGGCGGGACCGCGGCCGTATCACCGCGGGCGGGGGCCTCCGGCTGAAGACCCCGCACGAGCCGGCCGGCAAGCAGGCCTGCGCCGGCAGCCAGGAGCAGGAACGTGCCCGGGCTGCGCCGGGCGAAGGACCGGACGTCGCCCAGCAACGTTGCCGGATCCTTGCCCTCGATCCACGAGGCGGCCGCTGAAGCACGCTCGGCAGCCTGCCGGATCAGAGCGCTGGCCACACCCTGCTGCTCGGGGGCGTCAGCCATTGTGTGCAGCTGGCTGGAGAAGGTGCGGACGCCGTCTGCAGCCCGCTGCTGCTGGCTGGAGGCCTGGCTGCTCAAGCCCGACTTCGCCTGGCGCAGGAGGTCCGTGGCGCTGGATTTAGCCTCGGATGCGACGTTTCCAACCTCGAGCTTGGCGGTCTGGACCACATTTTGGGCTCCACCGGCCGCCTGCCCGGCGATTCCCGACGCTTCTTCCTTGGCTGCATCCTTCTTGGATCCGGAACTTCCCGCCTCCGCCGTAAATTCCTGCGGTGCTGCGTTGCCGTACTGGTCGAGAAAGCTTCGGGCAGAAGCCTCAGGCCGCTGGCTCTCCGTCATCATTCGCTCGCTTTCAGTGAGGGGGCAACTGGTCCCTGGAACCAGATAATAAGTAAGGTTACTAAATAGATACTAAGCACACTTGTTATTCTTCCCGCAAGGCAGTGAGCACCTTTCCTATCGGAACGCACAGGCCTAGGATGAACATCTCCGTGGCCCACTCCAGAAGAAGCTGCGGACTTGAGAGCTGACATCAGAAAGGAAACTTGCACGATGGCTGAAACTCCGAACCCTATCCAGATCCAGAAGTTCCTCGGCGGCGTGGACTATCCCGCCAGCCGTGACACTTTGTTGTCCAGCGCCAAGGACTCCGGCGCCGACGAGAACGTGATCCAGGCCCTTGAAGCCATCCCGGACCGCGAGTACGACAGCCCGACCTCCGTCAGCTCGGCCGTCTCCGACAGCAGCTCCTGAGCCGGCATAGCCCAGACACCTTCCGTCCGCCCTTCCTGCCTGGAGGGGCGGACCGTGACATCCCGGCCCCGTTGCCTGCCGCCGTCGTACCTTCCTGCCCAGTTGCTTTTTGGCCACGCTGTCCGCCGGCAGCGGGGCGCCGCGGACGACGGCGTGTCCCGACCCGGGGTGCGCGATGGTCCCAGGAGCAACTGGGCAGGAGCGCACGCCTCCGGCCAATCCCTGCTGCCTCCAGCCTCGAATCCCCTAGTGGCACCTCGAACTCCCAGCAGAAGGATGACCAATGGCTGACCTCACCGCACTCGCCCTGATTTGCTCCCTGACCCCCTCGCCCGAGCCGTCCAGCAGCGAACTCATAGCCCGGCACCTGCTGGGCGAACTCGAGAGCCACGGCGTGCGCACCGCCTCGCTCCGCGTGGTGGACCACAACGTGATGCCCGGCGTCCAGACTGACATGGGCGACGGAGATGCCTGGCCGGGAATCCGCGAACGGATCCTCGCTGCGGACATTCTGGTCCTCGCCACGCCCATCTGGATGGGGCATCCGAGCAGCATCACGCAGCGGGTTATCGAGCGGCTCGATGCCGACCTTGCCGAAACTGATGAGGCAGGGCGGCCCATCATGTATGACAAAGTGGCGATTGTTGCGGTGGTGGGAAATGAGGACGGCGCCCACAAGACCGTGGCGGATACGCAGCAGGCGCTGAACGACGTCGGCTTCACCTTTCCAGCGCAGGGCGCCACGTACTGGGTGGGCGAGGCAATGCAGACGGTGGACTACAAGGACCTGGACACGGTGCCGGAAAAGGTGGCTGCCACTACCGCCGGGGCCGCGCGCAACGCCGCGCACCTTGCCCGATCCCTGAAGAAGGACGGCTACCCCGCGGGTTAAGGGCTTAAGTCAGCCCCGGTGCTGCGGCGCCGGGGCTGTTGGTGTACTTCTTCAGCCGCTTGGATCAGGTTTAACTGCCTGGCTCAGGCGGGCTTGGCGAAGACGGCGGCACTCATCACTTCGTAACCAACAAAGGGTTCGTTGCCTTCAACCCATGCGTCGTGGCCGGCTGGAATGGTGTAGGCGTGGCCCGGGGTTACCGTGACCTGCGACCCGTCCTCCATTTGAACGGTCAGGGTTCCGGCGGTGCAGATGCCCACGTGGTTGACCTGGCAGCTGTCCGTGTGGACCACGGTCTTGACGGTTTCGGACCACCGCCAGCCCGGTTCGAACGTGAACCTGCCGAGTGTGGCATCGCCGAGCGTTACTACATCCACCTGCGTCTTCGGCGGGCGGCGCTTTTCGTCGGGCTGGTCGAACGATTTTGCATCGAGTTTTACTGCGGTCATTTCGGTCTCCTGGCAAGGAGTGTGTGGAACTGTTCATCCGGAGCCTTCAGACAGCTCCGGGGTCGGTTGGCGGGCTTGCGCTGAAGCGTTGATGCCAGCCAACACTGGCACCCAGCGGTATCAGACTGCGCCCCCGCCTCGCGGCTGTCAATAATTCCAGTCCCCCATTTAACTCCCGGGGAGCCCCCATATGTCAAAGGGTGCGGGAGCTAGGATTCGTGGATGGGACTCATCATCACACTGCTGATCATCTGGCTTGTTCTCTCCGTCCTGGGCTTCATTATCGAGGGCCTGCTGTGGCTGGCCTTCCTAGCTCTGGTGCTGTTCGCCGCCACGGCAGTGTGGGGCTGGCTCAAGCGGAACGCCAGGACGTAATGACAAGCCGCGCCGTGCCGAGGCTTCCGCCGCGCAAAAGGAAGCCTGAGTGAGACCGGCCGTCATTGTCTTCGACGTGAACGAGACCCTGTCCGACATGTCCCCCATGGCCCAGCGGTTCGTGGAGGTTGGCGCGCCGGGGCACCTGGCTAAGCTGTGGTTCGCCACGCTGCTGCGGGACGGCTTCGCCCTGACTGCCGCCGGAGACAACCAGACGTTCGCGACAATTGGCGCCGAAGCCCTGCGCTGCCTCTTCACCGGCCAGGATCTGGACCGGGACACCGAGTCAGCGGTGCAGCATGTCTTGGCTGGCTTCTCCCGTCTGGGACTGCACGACGACGTCGCTGAGGGTGTTGGAGCGCTTCAGTCCGCCGGCTACCGCCTGACCACCCTCACGAACGGTTCCACCCAGGTGGCCGAGCAGCTGTTCACGGACGCCGGCATCCGGGGGAGCTTTGAGCTGCTGCTGTCCGTGGAGGACGCGCCGGGGTGGAAGCCAGGACAAGCTTCCTACCACTACGCCGCCGAGGCCTGCGGTGCCACAGCGGAGCAGATGCTCCTGGTGGCCGTTCACCCCTGGGACATCCACGGCGCGTCCCGGGCAGGGCTCGCCACGGCGTGGCTCAACCGTTCAGGCGGCCGCTACCCGAACTACTTCCAGGCGCCGGACCATACCGTGTCCTCCCTGGCTGAGCTGGCCCCTGCACTGGCAATGGACCCGGACTGAGGGCACCACGTTCGCGCCGCGCTCACGCGGCCAAACCACGTTCCCTCATGAGGCGGCTCCCGGCCGCCGCAGCAGCGAAACGTCACCCCGCTGCCTGTTGTGCCGCCGTCGTCCATTCCTGTCCGGTTACCTTTCGCAGGTGGAGGCGGCCGCGCCGTGCACGACGGCGTGTCCCGGCTTGGAAGGCCCGTCCGGGGGAAGCAACGGGCAGGAACGAACAGGGGGTGGGGATACACGCCATAAAGGTCAATAAGCAATAGACTGGACTTCCGCCAACAGGGCGGGCGGCAGTCTTTCCGATGCCAATGGCCGTTGATGGATGGCATGACAAGGGAACGAGGCCGCATGGCCCAGGACAGCAGCACGCAGCAGGGCACCAGTGTGGCGGACCAGCTCCAGGACCTCGTCCTCCGGACTGAGGACGTGGACGAATTACTCAACGAACTCGCCGTCTTCTCCGCCACGAGCCTTTCGGGGCATAACGACCTCCTGTGCGGGGTGACACTGCTGAGACGGAAGAAGCCGACCACCGTGGCCACCAGTGACCCCCGCGTCCGGGCCCTGGATGAAGTGCAGTACGGCTTCGGCGACGGGCCCTGCCTTGCAGCTGTTACCGACATGAACACCACCCATGTACCCGACCTGCGGGAGGAGCCGCACTGGCGCCCCTACTGCAGCGCCGCCTGGGCCGAGGGAATCGGGTCCATCCTCTCCGTTCCGCTCCCGCTCGAAGGCGAGGCGAACGCCGGGCTCAACTTCTATTCCACCCGCACCCATGCCTTCAGCGGCGCGGACATCGACAAAGCCGAAACCTACGCCGCGCAGGCCTCCAAAACTTTGCGACTGGCAGTCCGGATCGGCCAGTTGAGCGATGACCGCCGGCACCTGAAGGCTGCGATGGAATCGCGGACCACCATCGACATTGCCGTTGGGGCAATCATGGCCCAGAACCGCTGCAGGCAGGACGCTGCGATGAAGATCCTCAAGATCGCCTCCAGCTCCCGCAATATGAAGCTCCGCGAGGTGGCAGCGGCAGTGGTTTCGTCCATCTCGCAGGACCCGGAAGTGCTGACGCACTTCGACGCTTGACCTGAAATTTAGTGCCCCGCGCCCAGCTTTCCGCCGAGGCGTTCGCGCATGGTGGTGCTGGCGTCGTTCAGGCCTGTGATCTTCACGTCCTTGCCGTGGGCGCGGTACTTTTCAGTGATCGCGTCCAGGGCGGCGATCGTGGAGGCGTCCCAGAGGTGTGAGGCGCGCATGTCGATCACCACGTGCCCGGGGTCCCTCGCGTACTCGAACTGGGTGTAGAGGTCGTTGGAGGAGGCGAAGAACAGCTCTCCGTTCACTACGTAGGTGGCAGTCTCCTGTCCCCCCGCATTGGAGACGGTCCGCTCGACGGTTACGAAGTGGGCCACCCGCCGCGCGAACAGCACCATGGCAACCAGGACCCCAACGCCGACGCCGATGGCCAGGTTGTGTGTGGCCACGGTGACGATCACGGTGGCCACCATGACCAGGGTTTCGCTCTTGGGCATCATCTTCAGGGTGCGGGGGTGGATACTGTGCCAGTCGAAGGTGGCCCACGAAACGAAGATCATCACCGCCACCAGCGCGGCCATGGGAATGACGGAGACGATCCCTCCCAGTGCCACCACGAGGATCAACAGGAAGACGCCGGCCAGGAACGTGGAGATCCTGGTTCGGGCGCCCGAGGCCTTGACGTTGATCATGGTCTGGCCGATCATGGCGCAGCCGCCCATGCCGCCGGTGAACCCGGTGACGAGGTTGGCCACGCCCTGGCCCCACGCCTCGCGGGTCTTGTTGGAGCGGGTGTCCGTGATGTCATCCACCAGCTTGGCGGTCATAAGCGATTCGAGGAGTCCCACGAAGGCCATGGCCAGCGCAAACGGGAAGATCACCTGCAGGGTCTCGGGCGTGAACGGCACGTTGGGGATGAACAGAGACGGAAGCGAGTCCGGCAGCCCGCCCTTGTCCCCCACGGTAGGGACGGTGAGCGAGGCCAGGACGGTGATGAGGGTGAGGACCACGATGGCCACCAGCGGGGCGGGGACAGCGTTGGTGAGCTTCGGCAGGCCGAACACGATCAGCAGGGCCAGCGCCAGCAGCGGGTACACCAGCCACGGCACACCCAGCAGTTCGGGAACCTGGGCCATGAAGATCAGTATGGCCAAGGCGTTGACGAAGCCCACCATCACCGACCGCGGAATGAAGCGCATCAGCTTGGCCACCCCGGATAGACCCAGGATGACCTGGAAAATCCCGGCCAGGACGACGGCGGCAATCAGGTAGTCCACGCCGTGGGACTTCACGAGCGGGGCAATGACCAGGGCCACGGCGCCCGTCGCGGCCGAGATCATGGCAGGGCGGCCGCCCACGAAGGCGATGGTAACGGCCATGGTGAAGGAGGCGAACAGGCCCAGGCGGGGGTCCACCCCGGCGATGATGGAGAAGGCGATGGCCTCCGGGATCAGTGCCAGCGCGACGACGAGCCCGCCGAGGACCTCAGTCTTCAGCCGGCGCGGGGACCTCAGGGTTTCCCGGACTGACTGCAACTGTTCCGGGGTGTAGGCGGGGGCGTCCCCGGCGGTTTTGACGGCCATTGCTGGCTCCGTTCATGGTCAGGAAGACGCGCGTCAGCGCCCTCGCTCTTTCGAAGAATGAAGGGGGCGCAGCGCCGCGCCGGTGTGGCGGGAGTACGCACAGAGGTCTGACCGCCAGCGCTAACTTTACCCTAACGTGATGGTAGAGTTTCCCGTGCGTACTTATGGAGGAGCACTCATGGCAGCACGAACCGGTACTTCCACTATGCACATCGGGGAGCTCGCCGAACGTACAGGTTTGTCCCTCCGCACCATCAGGCATTACGACGACGTGGGGCTGCTTCCAGCCACGGCCCGCACCGATGGCGGCTTCCGCGTCTATTCGGAGGACGACTTCGAGCGCCTGATGGTGATCAAGCAGATGAAGCCGCTGGGGTTCTCGCTGGAGGAAATGGCAGAGATCCTGGAGATCTTCGCTGCACCGAAGGACGGCGGTCCAGGCGAGGAAACGCAGGCCAAACTTGCCGGCTTCCTTGAGAAAGCCGTGGCTGAACGGGCAAAGATGGCCCGCAACCTGGCCCAGGCGGATGAACTGATCAAGAGGTTGCAGGGCTTCGCCTAGGGCGCGCGCTCTCCGCGATCGTTCACGGTTCAGGGTACGCCAAAGGAGCGGGTGGATAACTCCGCCCGCTCCCTTGTTTGCTGGTGCTTCTGCCTGCTAGCCCTGGCGCGCCTTCATGCGCGGGTTCTTCTTGTTGATCACGAAAGTGCGGCCCCGGCGGCGAACGATCTGCGCGCCCGGGATCTTTTTCAGCGCCCGCAGTGAATTACGTACTTTCATCAGTTACTCCTTTGGTGTGTTTCGGTTGGCTCATTCAGCCCGAGCGGGTCCTCGAACGAGGCGGCGGCCGAAGCCATCTCGTCGTCGGTCAGCTCGCACGCGTTCAGTAGTGCGGCGACTTCGGCGGCGTCTACAGCGTCACCGGTGACGGCCAGGACTGTTCCGCGGTCGCCATATTCGGGATGCCAGTCCAGCCCGGCTCCGCCGCCTTCCGGCGGCGTCCGCAGCAGCGGATCCCGGTCCGCCTGCCAGGGCCCGGTGTTTTCGAGCCAGACCCTGGGTCCGATGCCCTGGACGGCGATCCGGCAGCCCGGGGCTGATGCCACCCAGAGCGTTCCGCGCAGCCAGCAGGAACCTTCCGCGAGCGCCTTCAGCGCATGGCGGAAGCGCTCCGGATGCAAGGGCCGGCGGATCCTGTGCACCACGGTCGAGAAGGGGGCAGACGGGTGGTCCGGGACGCGCACCGAGCCAGGAACCGTTCGCCCCATGGCTTTGGCCAGCCGGTGCCTGCCCTGCTTGACCGCGCCGTCCGCGTCTGCCACCACCGCATGGGGAGCCAGCTCCTTGAGCAGCTGGCCGCCGCGGACGCGCAGTCCCGGATCCACCGGAACCAGGGCAGGATCGGACAGCATTACCGTGTCGCCGAAGGACAACTCCCCTACCAGGAACTCCCCCGACGTCCGGTCATCCTCCGGCACGGGGGTGAACCCGGACTCGAAGAGGGTGTGATGGTCCCAGATCTGGTCTTCCACCGCGTCGGGCGCGCAGGCCAGCACCACAGAAGTCACGGTGACCGCGCTGCCCAGCCCCTTCAGCAGGGCACCCACTGCCATGGATGACTCCACCGCCGCCGGCAGCCCCAGGATTACATGCGTTCCCTGCACAGCCAGTCGCCGCAGGGCCGGCACCACATCCAGCCGGACCGTGCAGCTCAGGCAGCCGTGTTCAAGGGTGGACTCCTGCCGCTCCAGGCAACGGCCCTCCTTAAAAACACGGCGGACCACCACTCCGCCCCCAAGCAGGTCATGGAAAACTACCAGGGCGCCGGGCCTTTCCGCGGCCAGCACGGCGCACGCTTTCTGCCGGGCAAAGACGTCGAGGGAACTCACAACGGTAACGAACATGCCTGACAGTCTATTGAGAACCATTCTCATGTGCAATACCAGCAGCAGGGGGTGGTGCTGGTATGTCAGGCCAGATGCTCCAGCATGGCAGCGGCAACCTCGCGCGGAGAGTCCTCCATGGGGATGTGCCTGCCGGCCACCTGTACCAGGTCGCTGGACGGTATCTCCGAGACGTAGCGGCGGGCGAAGCTGACCTTTTGGAAGTCGTCGCCCCTGCCCCAGATCAGCCGCGTGGCCACCGCTGCGTCCTTCAGCGCCGGCAGCAGGTCAAGGGTGTAGCGTGCGTCCGCCGCACCCGCCATGGCCATCCAGGACCTGCCCCGGGCCGGGTCCTGCCACGGGGAAACGTACTCGTCGATTTCTTCGCTGCTGAGCGGGCGCTTCACGGTGAGCTGCATCGTTTTGGTCCGTGCCGCGAGCAGTTCTTCCGGGCTGGTGGCCGCACGGAGAGCCTGGTCGCGGAACCGTTCCACCGCCGGCACGGGCCAGGAATCGAACATCACGGCGTTGACCAGCACCAGCTTCGTCACCCTGCCGGAGTAGGCAGCCAAGTGCTGGGCCACTCCCCCACCAATGTCGTGGGCGGCCACAGCGAAGGTGTCCAGTCCGAGCGCATCCGCGGCGTCCTCCACCACCTGGGCCAGCGCCGGGACGCTGGCATCTTCAATATGCAGCTCCCCTTCGCTCCGGCCGAAGCCCGGAAAATCGAGCGCCATACAATGCAACTTGCCCGCCAACAGCGGCAGAACCGGCTGCCATACCCGGCTCCAGAAAGTCCCGTGCAGAAGCAGCAATGGCGGTGCATCCCGGCTTCCTGCATCAAGGTAGGACAGGGAGGTCCCCTTCACTTCGACGGTTTTCCGGTCTGCCTGGGATTTCACGGTCATGGTCAACAGGTACCCCTCTTCAGCCGCCGGAACCGTTTTCCGTCAAGCTGTTGCCAGCACTATCATCCGCTTTACAGAGCGCTGGGCTGCTTAAAGACGGAGGGTGCGGCTCCATGGAAGCCGCACCCTTCAGTTCTGATACCGGTTAGTCCTTCTTGAACGCGTCCTTGACCTTCTCGCCGGCCTGCTTCAGGTCGCCCTTGGCCTGGTCTCCGCGGCCTTCCGCGGCCAGGCTTTCATCGCCGGTTGCCTCGCCGGTGGCTTCCTTGCCCTTGCCGCCCAGCTTCTCGGCGGCGTTTCCGATTTTGTCGTCCAAACCCATGGTGTTTCTCCCTACGGTCGGCTCCCGCCGGCATGCCGCCGGCGGCTAACACTTCCATCGTAACCACACCCGGCGTCGATAGGCTGGACCGGTGCCCAACCTTCATGCCCTGGTTCCCACACTGGCGGCCCTTGCCATCCTGATGGCAGTGGCAACGGCGGTCCTCTGGGGCGCCCACTCGCCGTCGTTCCTTGCACCGTCACTGGCCGTACTCCGCGGGGCAGCGCAACTGGCCCTCATCAGCCTGGTGCTGGGCGGCATCATCACCGACCCTTTCTGGGTGGCAGTGGCCCTGCTGGTCATGTTCAACGTGGCGGCGGTGACGGCCACGCGCCGGCTCAAGTGGTCCTGGCATCGGTTCGCTGCAGTGGCAGCAACCATGGCGGTGGGCGTTGCAGTGACACTGATGGTCGTGTTCGGAACCGGCGCTGTGGCGCCGGAGCCGCGGTATGCCCTGGCCGTGGGCGGCATCGTGATCGGCAACTGCATGACCGTCGCCGTCCTCGCCGGTCGCCGCTTCTTTGAGGCGGTCCACGGCGAGTGGGACCAGGTGGAGGGCTGGCTCGCCCTTGGCGCCGCGCCCCGGCGGGCCACGCTCACCCAGGCCCGGCTGTCCATCCACTCCGCGCTGATCCCCTCGATCGACCAGACCAGGACCACCGGGCTGGTCACGCTGCCCGGCGCATTTGTCGGCGCGATTTTCGGCGGCGCGTCCCCGCTGGAAGCCGGCCGGTTCCAGGTAGTGGTCCTGGCCGCGATCCTCGCGGCAGGTGCCATCACCGCCGTCGCACTTCTCCGCACCCTTGGCGGCATCAAGGTGCGCCCGGCGGGGATCTAGTCACCACCCGCGCTGCGTCGCGGCCACCGTGCAGTTGGCGGCGTCCGCCACCACGTCCTCGAGGTTCCCGGTACGGTGCAGCACCTCCAATTGACGCACCGCCCCCGTGCCGGTGCCCAGCAGTTCGTCCACCAGGGACTCCACATGGTCCAGGTCCCCGAGGTCCTGCAGCGCTTCCCGGATGTGGTTCAGTAGGGAGTTTACGACGCCGAGCGCCGGGGATGGGCGGCCGGTCACGGGATCCAAAAGTTCAGCACGCAGCCCCCAGCGACTCGCCTTCCAGCCGGCCAGCCTCAGCAGTGCGACGGGCACGGGCGGCGGCTCGGTCCCTGCCCGCAATTCCCGGGCTGCGGTCTCGACGAGGCCGCGGACAATGCCGGCCAGCAGCACGGTGTTCTCCGGCCGGAGGCATACATCAGCAATCCGGACCTCCACCGTGGGATAGTGCCGGGAGAGCCGGGCGTCGAAATAGATCATGCCCTCGTCCAGCACGACTCCGGTACTCACCATGTCATGAATCAACTGGTGGTAGGCGTCCGGCGTACGGAGGACCTCCAGGGGTCCGGCCGACGGCCACCGGTTCCACACCTGCGAGCGGTAGCTGGCGTAGCCTGAGTCGCTCCCGTGCCAAAACGGCGAGTTGGCACTGAGTGCGATCAGCACGGGCAGCCAGATCCGCGTCCGGTCCAGCACGCCGACGGCTTCCTCCGGCGATTCCACCGAGACGTGGATGTGGCAGCCGCAGGTGAGCTGCTCGCGGGCCGTCAGCGCATACTCTTCCGCCATGGCTTTGAATCGCCGGAGCTGCACGGGATGGGGATCGGCCGGAAGCGGCGACGTGCCCAGCGCGGCAACCCTGACCCCGATGTCCTCCGCGGCCTGGCGGGCGATGGTCCTGCCTGCGATGATGTCCGCTTTGAGCCCAGCCATGGTGGAGTGCGGCGGCGTGACCACCTCGATCATTTCCTGCTGGAACTCGGCCGTGAGGACGGGTCCGGCATTGGCAGCCAGGGGACGGACGTAGAGGTCAAGTAGCGCCCCCGCCATGGGCACGGCTTCCCCTGTGGCCGGGTCCACCAGGAGCAGCTCCTCCTCGACTCCGAAGGTCCGTGGCCCTGCCCCTGCCCCGCCTGTCCCTTCATTGCCGTAGATGTCCATCGCCGTCGTCCTTTGCTCGTTGCATCATCGCAAGCTCGTCCCAGAGGCACGCCAGCGTTGCCGCGCCCTTCATCAGGACGTCCAGGCTGGCGCTTTCGTCGCTGTCATGCCAGTGGTCCTCCACCAGTCCGGTGCCGAAGAACACCACGGGCGCCTGAAGCGTGCGGGCTAAGAGCTCTGCCGGTCCGCCGCCGGCGTTGCCCATCCGGCCCACTTTTTCAGCGCGGAACCCGGCCGCCATGGCCCGCTCCAGGGCGGCGACGGCGGGGTGGTCCGGGGTGCGGTACGGCTCCTGTGACGTCCGCAGGTCCGGCACCAGAGAATGTCCGAAGGCGTCCCCGATAGTGGTCCTCACCCAGTGCTGCAGCTGCTCTGCCAGCTTCTCCGCATGCTGCCCCGGGACCGTGCGGAAGCTGAGGTCCGCCGCTGCAACTGCCGGTACTGCCGCACGCGACACACCGAGCGGGTCGCCGGCGATGATGGAAGTGACCTCGACGGCGGGACGCAGCCACAGCCGCTCCAGTACCGTGTACCCCTGCTCGCCGGTGATGGCGCCGGTCTCGGACCGTTTCAGCCAGTCCTCCTCGCTGAACGGAAGGTCCGCGAGCGCCTGCCGCAGGTCCTCCGGAAGCGGCTCGACGTCGTCGTAGAATCCCGGAATGGTTATCCGCCCGTCCGCGTCGTGCAGGAGTGACAGCAGCCGGCCCAGCTCGAAGGCGGGGTTGGGCGCGTTGCCGGAGACTGCGCCGCTGTGAACGTCCCTCTCCGGCCCGTACACCTCAAGTTTGGCGGTCAGCATCCCGCGCAGGCTCACGCACAGTGCCGGGTGGTCCTGGTGCCAAAGCAGGGTGTCGGAGAAGACCACGACGTCGGCCTGGAACCTGTCCGCCTGCTCCTCCAGGAGCTTGGCCAGGTTCGGGGAGCCGCCTTCCTCCTCGCCCTCGATGAGGAACTTCAGGTTGACGGCAGGGGCCGTGGAGTGCGAGAGCGTTGGGGATTTAAGCGCATCAAGTGAGAGAGCGTCATGGGTGTGGAGGTGGGACTTGATGGAGCGTTGGTGGAGGTGGGCGCGGACTCCCTCCAGGTGCGCCAGGATCTGACCCTTCGCGTCCGAGCTGCCCCGGCCGTAAAGCCTGCCCTCCCGGACCACCGGCTCGAACGGTTCTGTCTGGTCCCAGTTGTCCGGTTTGGTTGCCCGGACATCGTGATGGCTGTACACCAGTGCGGTGGGGGCACCCGGCGCGGCGCACCACTCCGCGTACACGGCATGGGACTTCCCGGTGGGCAGCACCTCCACCACCGGGAAGCCGAGTTCGCGGAAGGCGCCGGCGAGCCAGTTGGCCGAGCGGAGCAGGTCCTGCTGGTGCTCCGGCATCCCGAAGACGCCGTGCACGCGCACCCACTCGGCCAACTGCCTCTCCACCTCGCCCCGACGGGAGCGGATACGGGCATGCAGGTCCGCTTCGGCGTCGTCCCCTCCGGCGCCCCCGCCTGCTGCGTCCTGCCTGTCCATGCCCGCACCCTTCCCGTTAGTCGATCCGTTTCATTTCACGCGGGATCATGCCCGCGGCTGCGCCGGATTCGTGGGGTCGCCCTGCGACGGAGGATTGACCGGCGGGCCAGGCACGCTGGCGCTCTGCGGCGTGTCCGGCTGGCCCGTGTTCACCTCCGGAGTGTCCGGCGCCTGTGGTCCACGTGGAACGGCGCCTCCCTGCAGGTCGTGCAGCCTCTTCTCCAGGACCTGCAGGATGGGCAGCCGGTTCCCGTGCGCCTTCTCGTAGGTGATCAGCTGCGCCACGTCCGCCTCTTCCAGCCCGGAGATGCGGGTGGGCAGGGTCCCCGCCGGAAGGTGGTCATAGTCGGGCAGCGGCAGGTCCTTGTGCAGGGGTACTTCATTCATGACGATTGGTCCTCCTCAGGATAGTAAGTAGCCTTACTTGTTTCACGGTACCGGGATGTGCCGCCGGGGTACAGGGGTCGCGATATACCGCGGTGCCGACGGCGTCCGGGCCGTCAGGCGGTGGCCTCGGACGGGTCGGGCCGCTGCAGGCCTCCGCTGAACGCTGATTCAGCCATCCGGGCCGCGATCGCATCCCAGTGGTACTTCTTCAGCAGCTCACGGGTCTTTACCTTGGGCCCGCGCGACGGATCCCGCTGGCCGAGCGTCCGGCACAGGGCAGCGAAGCCGGCGGCGTCGTCACGCAGGTGGACCACGCCCGGGAAGTCCGCGACGACGTCCGGCACCCGGGTGGACACCACCGGCAGTCCGGCGGCCAGGTATTCGAGGGTCTTGGTGGGGCTGATGGAGCGCGTTGCCTCGTTCAGGGCAAACGGCATCAGCGCCACATCCAGGCCCGCCATGGCCTCCGGGAGCTCCTTATAAGACGTGTAGCCCTCGTAGCTGATGTTGGGCGCCTGCGGCAGGCTGGCCGGATCGATCTTGGCCACCGGCCCGTACATCTTGATGTCCCACTCCGGCAGCGCGGCGGCCAGGCCGGCGATCAGCTGAAGGTCCAGCCGCTCGTCCAGCACCCCGACGTATCCCGCCACCGGACGCCACCCTTCCTCGCGCGGCTCCGCCGTCCGGAGCCTGTAGTGCTCCGGCTCCACCCCGCTGGGAAAGAGCAGCGTGTCCGCACGCCCCTGCCGGACCATGGACTTGTGCAGCGAACGGCCGCCGGCAAACACGACGTCGGCCCGGCGCAGCGCCTGCCGCTGCCTCACCACCAGTTCCGGCGGGGCGTCCTTGAACGCCGCAAGATCGTCCATCACGTCGTAAACGAGGGTTGTCGGCTTGAGTGCGAGGGCCAATTCCAGGGCCAGTGGAGTGTACAGCCACACCACCCGCTCGCCGGCCGGTTCGCCCACAAGTTCGGGGAGCTGTTCGATGTAGTCCGGCAGGACGTCATCGAAGAATCCCACGTGGTGGCCCTGCTCCGGAATCTCCAGCCACACCCGGTTCAGCCCGTCCACCTTGGCCGAGTTGATCCGGTTCTGCCCTTTGAACCCGGGCGACGGCGTCAGTGGTTCCTCCACGTACCAGGTGGAACAGCCGGAGCCCAGCCGTGAAACAAGGTGCTGGGGACGCTGCCAAACCCAATCCCAGCGGAGATGCGACAAGACGATCAGTTCACTCTGCATTGACAATCCTCAATTCCATTCGGGTCTGCGTGTTGGGCAGACTGTTTCCCAGATCCGCGTCAGGGGCCTCCATCCAGTTCCAGTGGGACATCTGCGGCCCGTAACCGCGCAGCCAGCTGGCCACGGGTTCGCCAAGCGTGAAAGCCGGCAGGTCTTTCGCCGGCGTGCCGGCTGCGGCTTTTGCGTAGGACTCGGACATGACGGAGGGCTGGCGGGCCAGTTCCTGGTCAAGCCAGTAAACGCCAACGGGATCGATGTGGCCGTCATTGCGGAACAGGAGCGAGTTCCAGTCCGTGGAGTCGATCACCGGGAACCAGCACAGGCCTTCCAGCGGTACGCCCATCTGCCGGGCCCGTTCGCACTGTTCCAGCACGTACTTAAACCAGGTGGCCCGGTCCGAGGTGCGGCCGCGGACGTTGGTTTCAGTCAGCAGGCACGGCAGCCGGTACCGGTCCCAGTACAGGTAGATCTGCTGGGCCAGCGGGAGCGGAAACGGCGTGTTGGGCGCACCGCCCTTGTCATCGAAGTGCCACTGGCAGTGGGCGTAGTAGTCCAAACCCAGCACGTCGATCCGTCCCGGTTCCAGGTCCTGCAGCGCTTCTCCTCCGGCCTCGCGGAGCAGCTCCCCCATGGGGCCGTGGGGGTCGTAGCCCTTCCCGTCGTGCTTGCCCAGGAAGCTGTCCAGCACCAGGAACCGGCGTTCGTTGGCCATGGTGGCATAGGCGCTGCCGCCTGCCCCTTCCCCGGTGTGGTGCTCGCAGGTGTCCACCCACACGTGCTTTGCCCCCGGCAGCAGGTCCGCGTACGCCCGGCTGGCCTCCGCCACTGCCGGCAGTACGTTCAGGACCTGGGCTACGAAGTTGTCCAGGCCCTTCTGGTAGGGCGGCCAGATGCCCTCGTGCCCGGTGAGGAACAGGGTGGAGAAGGGCTCGTTGAACAGCGTGTACTCCTCCACCCAGGGGTACCGCTTGGCGAACTCTTCGGTGTACCGCAGGTAGGCGGTCCCGAACCCGGGATCGGCGAAGCCGCCTTCCAGCCACTTGGGGTAACTGGTGTGGTGGACCAGGTCAACGATCGGCCGGAATCCATGGTCCCTGAGGTAGTGCAGGACTTTGTCCGTATCCGCCCAGTTGAACACCCCTTCCTCGGCCTCCACCCGGTGCCAGCGGACGGGGTACCGCAGCCTGCTCACACCACAGCTGGCCAACAGGTCCAGGTCCTTCTTCCAGTGCACGTCATGGGCCGTGGATTCGAAGATGTCCGTATCGTGCCGGGGAAGGTAAGTGCTTTCGAATGCCCCGATGATCTCGAGTCCGCTCATATGCCGGCCCCCTCGCCCTGCAGGGCAGGGTTTACGGCGGGACGGCGGCCGTCCGCCAGGTGCTCGTACACCAGGTCCAGCAGTTCAGCCGCCCTCCGGTTCAGCCGCCGGGACTCGTCCAGGTCCCGGTCCAGCCGGGCAACTTCCGCCTTCAGCTCGGCGATGTCCGACGCCGCGATGGCCAGCCGCATGTTGACCTCCTGCAGCGGGTCGTCGAAGGGCTCGTGCTCGTGGATGGCGTCAATCAGGGGATCATTCATGGCAGGGCCCTCACTTTCACTCGGTAGGTGGTTATGGCGCCATCGTCCTGGCGCACAGGTTGTGGAACATCTTCTGCCTGGAGCCCCTGTTCTGTGATGCTGCCCTTCAGGTCGGCAGCATCCATGGGGCCGTAGAAACGGCACTCCGGGAAGGCGGCCTCGGATCCGCCCACCTGCACTTCCAGGAAAGCCGCAGCAGCCTGGACCTGGTTTTTCAGCAGCTGCCGAATCAGCTCCAGCGTGTTTTCCCGCCCCTGCCAATCCAAGGAATTGAGCAGCAGCCGCGCGTACACATGCAAGGGTCCAGCGCCCTGGTGCACGAGTTTGGCCAGCGGGGCCGTTTCGCGCAGGGAGTTGAGGTTGACCCGGCGGAACTCCAAGGTCCCGGGCCCGGCCCGCACGCCGCGCAGGTTTCCGATCGCCGGGCGGCTGTAGTCAACAGCCACCACATGATGACCCTGCCCGGAGAAGTGCCGGGCGTCCGCACCGAGGCCGCAGCCGAGTTCCAGGATCCGTGATGCCGGGGGAAGCTCCCGCGCCAGTTCCTCCGCCCAGGGCGACGGCATGTGCCCTGCATGGTGCCTTCCTTCACCCTGCAGCAGCGCCCGATGGTGGTCCTCCCAGTTCTCCCGGTCCCAGTCCAGGCCGCCAAGCCAGGTGTCATAGCGGCGACGGGCCGGCGGCGGCGTGACGAAACGGAACGCCGGATCCGGGGTGCGCCAGCCCGGGCCGTAAATCGCGGCCAGCATCTGCTCCGGTTCTGCCGGCATCGGCAGGTCCCTGCCGTTAATGCTGATGCTGCACAGCGGGAAAATGGCGACCTTTTCAGCTGGCTCCCGGGCATGGAAGGTGCCGTGGAACCAGCCACCGGTGTTGAAGTAGGTGAAGATATCCAGGTAAAACCGGTCGGTGCCGTCCGCGCCCGGAAAGAGCAGCTGCAGGTGCCCGGCGGAGTGCCGGACGGTTTCGTAGCCCATGGCGTGCAGGGCACGTTCCAGCTCGAATCCTTCCAGTGCAATGTCCGACGGGTTCTCGTACCGGCTCAGGTACGCCAGGTCCACATCGTCGTCGCCGGGCATGACACGGCCGTCCCTGACCGGTCCCAGCAGCGTGCCGCCGGTGACGAACAGCTGCAGTCCGCGGCTCCGCGCCCACTCCACGAGCAGGCAGGCCTCGTCCAGCGCCTCATCGATCAGGTACGCCCGCTGCCCCTCGAAATTCCGCGCGATGCGGCCCCACTTGTTGACGATCTGCGGCATCCCGGTGCCCGGTTCCTCGAGCGTGAACTGGTGCGGGGCCTCATCAAAGGCGATCCTCGTCGTCGGGCATAACGCCGCTCCCCCCTGCTGCACCGCCAGCGGCGCCCAGCCGGAAAGCCGCCCGGACAGCGCCGGAGGCCAGTCGATCACGCAGCCACCACCGGGTCCGGGCCGGGCGGCGTCTCCGGCACGGACGTTCCAGATGGGCCTGCCGTCCAGCAGGATGGACAGCGTGACGTCCGCCGGAATCGGCGGCCCGGCCAGGGTCAGCGACCACTTGTCCGCCCGAATGGTGTGGGTATGGACGCTGCCGGCGCTCAGTTTGGATGTCTCCACATCCTGGCTCATGGCTGCGCCACCAGCGCCGGATCATTGCTGGCGTCCGTGTATGGGAGGCGCACATCCACCACCTGTCCGGTCATGGACGAAGCCAGGACCTGCAGGCTGGCTCCGGCCACCGCCGCCGCCGGCAGCAGGGATCCTTCCTCCTCCACACCGAACGCCCTGGTCCGCATGGGCGTAGCGGTCCGGCTGGGGCTGATGCAGTTCACCCGGATCCCGTCGGCGCTCCATTCGTCCGCGAGCGCCTGGGTGAGGTTGACGATGGCTGCCTTGGTGGCCGAATAGACCGTGTAGTTGGCTCTGCCGCGCGTGTACGAGCTGGAGGCAAAAAGCGTCAATGAGCCCTTGCTCTGGGCCAGGTACTTGTGAGATTCCTGGGCCACGATAAACGCCGCGGTGAGGTTCACGTCCACGTCATGGTGCAACTGTTCGTCCGTCAGCTGGGCCAGCGGACCCACGCTGAGGACGCCGGCGGAAAGGATGACGTGGTCCACCCTGCCATGGGCGGCGGCGGCATCTGCGAGCGCCTGTGCCACGCACTGCCGGTCCTCCACATAAGTGCCGTTGCCGGTGCGGCTCTGCCCCACCACCAGCGCACCCTCCGCCTCGAGCTGCTGGACCAGCTCCAGGCCGATCCCTGAGCTGGCGCCGAACACCAGGACCGTGGAGCCGCGCAGCCCCTCGGCGTGGGCGCCGGGAAGGGCGGTCTTGTGCCTGAGCTGGAACAGCTTGTCGGCGATGTGGATGTCGATGGGCTGGGTGATTTTGATGTTCGCCTCGTCCCCGTCCACCACGAAGATGGGGACGTCCGGGCAGTACTTAAGCACCACCGAGCAGTCGTCCGTGGCCGCGAAGTCCGGGTCCCGGACAGCGCGCTCGTAAGCCTGTTCGATCACCGGCAGGCGAAAGGCTTGGGGTGTCTGTCCCCGCCGCAGCTTAGCTCGTGGGGGCACGGCACGGATGAAATTGTGCTCGTCCACTTCGATGATGGTGTCCGCCGAGGGGATAGCGGTGTCGACGGCGGCATGGACGTCGAGCGCGCGGATGCAGGCACCGATGATGTCGCCGTCCAGCAGAGGTCGGACTGCGTCATGGAAGATGACGTTCGCGTCCTTGTCCGCAATGGCCGCCAGTGCCAGGCGGGAGGTTTCGCTGCGGTCCGCGCCGCCGGGAAGTATCGCAGCGATCTTGCCGTTGGGATGCTTCTCCAGCAGTTCCTTTGCCTTCGGAATATAGCCGGGGGTCATCATGATGATGATTTCGTCCACGAGCTCGCAGGACTGGAAGAGCTCCACCGTGTGTTCCAGGCTGGTCCGCCCCGCTATTGGAACAAACTGCTTGGGGATGTCCAGGCCCATCCGGGCTCCGACGCCGCCGGCCAGGATGACGGCCGCGTTCCAGGGCCTGGCCCCGGTGCTGCCTCGTGTGGTGTTCCGCGTCCCGGGCGGGAAAGAGGGTGGCTGCATGATTGGTCCTTTCGTTGCTGGTGGTTTGCCGCTACCTGCGGCCGCTGAGGGTGCCTCCCGTCGGTTTGGTTTCTGTCTCGGGCATCTCGACGGCGGCCCTGAGCCGGCGCCGGGTTTCTTCCGCGGTGATGCGCTTCCCGAAGGCGGCGTACGCCCCTACCGGGACAACTGCAGTGACGAAGGTGCGGTTATGGATCCGGACCAGGTTGAAGGAACGGGCCCCGTCCCTGCCCTGCATCGCAGCCGGGGACAGCGCGAGGTCCTGCGTGTAGCTGGTGGCCGACGCCACGGACACCGGGATCTTGGCGAAGGTGGAGAATACGGTGCAGTGGGTATGGCCTGAAAGGATGCCGATCACATCACTGCCCTCCAGCACCTGCGCCAGTGCCTCCTGGTCCCGCAGCTCGGACAGCACAGCCAGGTCCTGTACCGGAGGCACAGGCGGATGGTGGATCACCAGGAGGGTGCCGTCGTCGGCCGTTGTCTGCAGTTCATCCGCCAGCCAGCCCAGCTGCTCCTCCGTAACGCCGCCGTGGTGGTGGCCGGGGACGGACGAGTCCAGCACCAGCACCCGGAGGCCGCCAAGGTCATAGCGGCGGTCCACCGGCTCCGGCCGCGGCTCCTCCTCCAGCAGCACACTCCGGAAGTTGCCGCGTTCGTCGTGGTTGCCCATGGCCCAAATGATCTGCGTGCCCATCCGCTTTGCGTAGGCATCGCCCAGAGTGCGCAGTTTCCGGTACGCCTCGGCACTGCCCTTGTCTGTCAGGTCACCGGAGAAAATGATGGCCTCGGGCCCAATGCCGCTCGCCTCGATGGAGTCCAGTACCTCCACCAGGCCCAGCTGGGGATCCATCTCCCCGTACAGCAGCCCCTCCGCAACAAAATGGGGATCACTGACGTGAACCAGGACGTGGTCCGGGGTGGGGTACTCCGCCTTGACAAGCTGCATGGGGGCCTTTCAGCAGTTCCCACCCGGGTGGCGCCCTTCATGGGAAAGTGAACAGACGGGCTCTGCATACCGTCTAAAGGGGAACATCATAAGCACGCTTACCAAATTCCCGGAAGAGTTCTCCTCCTGATGACGCGCTGCCACAGCCTGTCGCTGGCCCGGTCAGCACTCCCGGCCCGGGCCAGCCGCGCTGTACATCCCTTTTCCTGACAGGTAATCTCGGAGATGTAACGGGATTCACTTTCCGCACCTCACCGGCCCCCTGCACAGGCCCCTGGAGAAGCTGCTGTAGTAAAACGGCAGCACATGATGCAGAAGCGGAATGGGCCAATCATGGCAACCTCGCACTTCCAGCAGTTCCTGGAGCAAGCAACAGTTTTTGATCCGACCAGCGACGGCACCCTGGGGCCGGACTGCCTCTACGGCCTGTACGTCAGCTGGGCCGAACTTCACGGGCTTCACCCGAAATCAGACCAGGCGTTCCGTGCGGGCATGCACCGCTGTGGCATCGACGTCGCGGACAGCAAGCTGAGGATGACCGGCCCCGCGGCGGCCGACTACATCCTCTGCAGCTACCCGGCCGTCGCGTAATGGCGCTTCACCACACCCGGCCGGCTGGCGCCAGGCCGGCGGCCAGGATGGCCAAAGGCCAGTGCACCAGTTCCGACGACCTGGCTTTCGACGGCAGCTACATGCACTGCGGGCAGGCGATGACCCCCGCCGGAGTTGACTTGCTCAGCATTTCCGCCGTCTATACCGGGAAGAACCTGCCGGAGGAACTGAGGGTTTACCTGGCCACCCGGGTGCTGCGGTGTGCTTGCGGTTTCCAGATGGAAGTCCCGGACCAGAGCCGGGACCACGGCCCGCCCCGCGGCCAAGGGAAGCCAGCGTGAACTATCTTTCCCTGGATGACCTCACGGCGGCAGTGGCGCGCATCCGCGGACTGCTGCTAACCCAGGAGAAAGTGGACAACGCAGTGGCGCTGCTGGCCCAGGCCATCAAAGAGTCCACGCCCGGAGCTGCCGGAACAGGAGTCTCGCTCCTGGACTGGGCAGGCAGGCAGACCAGCAGCAGTTTCACCGATGTCCTGGTGAAGCAGGCTGACACAGCCCAGTACGAGCTGGGCGAGGGCCCCTGCCTTACCGCCTGGGCCGCAGAAGACGTGGTCCTTGTGGACGACGTTCAGGCGGACGGCCGCTGGCCGGCCTGGACTTCCGCCGTGGCCGCGCTGCCCATCCGTTCAGTAGTCAGTGCACCGCTGCTGGCAGGTAAGGAAGCAATTGGGGCGCTGAAAATCTACTCCGCGCTGCCGGGCCAGTTCGACGCCAATTCCGGGCGGGTCCTGTCCCTGTTCGCAGGGACAGCGGCGACGCTCCTGGCCCATATCCAAGGCAAGGAAACCCCGCAGCGGATGACGGAAGAGCTCAAGGCCACGCTGGCCAGCAGGGACACCATCAACCGGGCCTGTGGGATATCGATGGAGCGCCACGGGATGAGCCAGGACCAGGCGCTGCAGCGAATGATCAGAGACGCCCGGGACGCCGGCGCCTCCTTGGGCCGGATCAGTGAAAAGCTGATCACCAAGGTGCCGCCTGCTGAAAGGTAGGAGGACATGGGCTTCGATCCGCATGAACCGGAGCAGCGCAGCAGGCTGGTAAAGGCGCTCGCAGTAGCGGACATCACCGCGGGCGAGCTCTGGCTGCGGTACTTCAGCCTCAGCGGCTGCGCAGGCGAGTATGAGGTCCAGGCTTACCTTGAGGGCCTCCTGTCGTTGCCGGCGGGCCAGCGGGACCTGCTGGCCATGGCCGCCAATGAACTGATCGAGGAGACTCCTGAGGCACTCCTCGACGACAAGCCGCCGCTGCTGGCCCCGTATGGGGACCAGCTCAACGGGGCAACTGGGGACAGTTGGGAACAGGGTAACTCCAGCCCGCCGGCGTAGGTAAAAGCCGGGTCAAAAACCAAAGTACGCGGCTCAGCGGCGGAAAGGACGACGGCGGGCCGGGCCGCCATCGTCCATCACGCGTCGAAGTGCGTGCTGACTGAGGCGTCTTGGCTGACTGAAGCCACCACAGTCGCGGCCACTTCGCGGAGTTTGAGGTTGCGGCTGCTCGAGGCCCTCTTCAGGATGGTCATGGCCGTTTCCTGGCTGCAGTGGTTTTGCCCCATGATGGCACCGGCAGCGAGGTCGATGACGGTCCGTGATTCCATGGCCGCGGTGAGATCGTTCCGGCTGTCCGTCAGCTGGGCTATCCGCAGCGCCAGCCGCAGGGACCTGCTGGCCTGCCAGGCAAACTGTTCTGCCTTTTCGATGGCTTCACCCTGGAAACCGTTGGGTTGGTCGGAGTACAGGTTCAGGGCAGCCTTGGCCCCGCCCTCGGGCTGGAAGGGCACGGCCAGGACGGATCGGAGTTCGCGCTTGTCCACGGCATGGAGGTAATCCCGCCACCGCTGTTCACTCTCCAGGTCCGCTACGTACACCGTTGTTTCTTCCCCCAGCGCGCTCAGGCAAGGTCCTTCATTGAAGTGGTACTGGATCTCATCCATAGCCCTGGCACGGGCATCACTGCTGGCCACCGTGGCCGGCCTCTTTTGCCTGACCAGCGTCACCGAGCACGAAACGTCGTGTCCTGGCAGGGACAGTTGATCCGCGGCGAGGACCGCAAGTTCCTGGAGGAATTCCTCCACATGCGAACTGGTGAGGACAAGCTCGTTGAGGCCCTCACTGCCGGTTTCCCTGGAATGTTCTTTGGCCATCAAGGCCCCGTTTCCTTCTTTGGTGCCCCGCACTTTTGCTCTGGAGGGCGACGCAACCGGAATTGTCTAACCCTCATCGCTCTTTTAACCCTACTCCCGAATACGGGTGTGGTACCCGGCGGCCCGCCCCCTGACTACGGGGGCGTCCCGGAGGGTACGGGAAAGGCGAGATACCTAATCCGGCAGGAAAGCAGGTCCCCATGAACGCCGCCACCCCACTCCCCACGGCAAGTGCCAGGGACACCACCGCGTTCCTTTTGGACGTGTTAATTCCGACGGCGGCCAAGGGACCGCTGATGCGCCGGCCACGAGTGGAGGCCCTGGCGGAGCGGCTCAACCTGGATCGGCGTGCCGTCACCAGGATGCAGAAGCTGGAGGAGAAGTACCCGGGCGGACCCCTGCTCCTGCGGCTGCCCATCCGGAAGCAGGCCGTGGTCCTGCTGCCGGAACACCTGCATGCCGTCCTGGCGGGCTCGCCGGAGCCCTTCTCCCCGGCAAGCAGTGAAAAGCGGGGAGCCCTGGCGCACTTCCAGCCCCGCAACGTCCTGATTTCCACCGGCGGAGAAAGGACGGCCCGCCGGGCACTGCAGGAACAGGCACTTGACACCAACAGCCCAGTCCACCGGCTGGCCAGCTCCTTCCTCCCGGTGGTCTACGAAGAGGCGGACGCCCTGCTGGCCAGTATCGGTGACGGGGACGGCGCCACCACGGACGTGCTGGACTGGGATCTGTTCATCACTTCCTGGCTCCGGATTATCCGCCGCGTGATCTTCGGCGACGGCGCGCGTGACGATAACCAGCTCACGGACATGCTGGCCCGGCTGCGGAAGGATGCCAACTGGTCCGCCCTGAAACCGCAGCGCCGGAAGACCCGCGACGAATTCCTCCGGCGGGTCCAGTCACGGATTAATACCGCCGCCCCCGGCAGCCTGGCATCGGTGATGCGCGGAATATCGGAGCAGGACCCGGCTGCGCCCCGGGACCAGGTGCCGCAGTGGCTGTTTGCCTTCGATACCTCCGGAACGTCCGCCTTCCGTGCCCTGGCACTGCTTTCGGCTCACGACGAGGCGGCGAAGAAGGCGCGCGAGGAGATCGACGCCGACACCACGGGAGGCAGGAATCTTCCCTTCCTGCGCGCCACTGTCCTGGAAACGGTGCGCCTCTGGCCCAACACGCCCATGATCCTCAGGCAGACCACCACCGAAGTCACATGGGACAACGGCACGATGCCCGCCAAGTGCGGCCTGCTCATTTTCGCCCCATACTTCCACCGCGACGGCCGCCGGCTTCCGCAGGCGGACACTTTCGATCCCGGCATCTGGCTGCAGGACGATGTCGTGGACGTGGGAGCCCGCGAGGACTGGGGCCTGGTTCCCTTCAGCGCCGGCCCGGCCAGCTGCCCGGGCCGCCATCTGGTGCTCCTGCTGACCAGCGCCCTGTTGGCCCGGCTGCTGCAGGACACATCGTTCACACTGGAGGGCGCTTCCCGGCTGTCCCCGTCCCGGCCCCTCCCGGGCAGCCTGGACAACTTCTCACTGCGCTTTTCACCCAGGCCCCGCTGAGCGGACCGGGGCTTGGGGGACGACAGAGAAGCGGCGGTTGTCCAGTACCGGCACCTGCCTGCGCACGCGGTTGAGCCGGTCCCGGTTCAGGTCAGCCACGATGAGGCCCGCCTCCTCTCCGGCGTTGGCCATGACAACTCCGGCAGGGTCAACGGCCATGGAGTACCCGGTGGCCAGCGGCCCGGTCTGGTTGGCGGCCAGAACGTAGGCGGTGTTCTCGATGGCCCTCGCCTTGAGCAGCGTGCTCCAGTGGTCCTCCTTGCCCGGGCCGCGGATCCACATGGCCGGAACCAGCAGGACGTCGGTTCCGGCGTCGATGGCTGCACGGGCACTTTCGGGGAACCGAAGGTCGTAGCAGGTGAAGGCACCGAAGCCGAAGCCGCCCAGGCTGAACACCAGCGGCTCCCCCGGATTGCCGGCTGCTATTCCTTCGCTTTCCCGGTAGCCGAAGGCATCGTAGAGGTGGACCTTGCGGTAAGTGCCCAAGATATCCCCACTGCTGTCCAGCGCCACAAGGGTGTTGTGCGGCAGACCGTCCGGGTTCCTCTCGTAGGTCCCCACCACCACAAAGATTCCATGCCTGCCGGCGAAGCCGGCGACGGCGTTCACGAACGGGCCGTCCAGGTTCTCCGCCACGGCGGCAACCGCCCCGGCCCCCTCGCTGGTTCCGTACAGGCTGGACTCGGGAAGAACCACCAGTTCCGCCCCCGCAGCCGCCGCCGCCTCCACCAGCCGGCCCAGCGCCGTCGTATTTTCTCGGGTATTTGTGCCTGCACTGAACTGGCCCACCGCCACGCGCATCATGCTGTCCTTTCCCTGAACGACAGGCTGCTCCAAGCCATTTGAGCTGCAGCCTTCTGCTGTTGCAGCATGTCCCCTTCCGTCAGAATCCTGCCCGCGCTAGGGTGGGCACACAAGCCTCCCGCGGAAACGCGGAGGTGCGGGCTCATGCAGAGGGCCTCTGGACGTACCGGAGGGGTTTTTAGGTGGCCACAGTTCGACGCAATTCAAGATGGCGGCGGCGGGCAACCGCATTCTCCGCCCTTGGCCTCTTACTGGCCACAACGTCCTGCAGCGCGGAGGTGCAGCGCGGCTGGCTCCCCGGTGAGCGGGACACCACCGATAAGACGCCCCTGATCACCGACCTGTGGGTCAATTCCTGGATCGCCGCGCTCATCATCGGCGTGATCACGTGGGGACTGATGATCTGGGTGATCGTGGCCTACCGGCGGAGGAAGAATACTGTCGGGTTTCCGGCACAGATGAGCTACAACCTGCCGCTGGAAGTCTTCTACCTCTCCGTCCCGCTCATGATCGTGGGCGTCCTTTTCGTGTTCACTGACCGGGACCAGCGGGCCATCGATGCCCGCTACCCCGACCCGGACGTGGTGATCGATGTCCGCGGCAAGCAATGGTCGTGGGACTTCAACTACGTCAAGGAAGACGTCCACGAGGATCCCGGGCAGCAGGCCCGCCTGGACGGCAATTTCGGTGCGCCGGACCGGTTGCCCACCCTGTACCTGCCGGTGGACAAGAAAGTAGAAATTCAGGTCAACTCCCGCGATGTCCAGCATTCTTTCTGGGTGGTGGAGTTCTTGCAGAAACGGGACATGTACCCCGGCGACAACCAGTTCGACAGATACATCAACATCACCCCCACACGCACGGGGGAATTCACCGGCAAATGCGCCGAACTCTGCGGTGAGTACCACTCCGAGATGCTCTTCAAGGTCCGTGTGGTAACCCAGCAGGAGTACGACAACCGCATTGCCGAACTGCGGGCCCGCGGAAACACAGGAATCCTCGGCGACCAATACGACCGGAACCCGGAAAAGCCGGCACTTGAAGCGGCACAGCAAAGGACGGAACCATAATGACGGCCACCCAGCACACGGGAGTGACGTCGGCAACCGCGGCACCATCCACGGTCAGGCGGTCCAAGGGCACCATAGTGGTCAACTGGATCACCTCCACCGACCACAAGACCATCGGGTACATGTACCTGATTTCCTCGTTCTTCTTCTTCGTCCTGGCAGGCGTGATGGCGCTGCTCATCCGCGCCGAGCTGTTTGAACCGGGAATGCAGATCCTGCAGACCAAGGAGCAGTACAACCAGCTGTTCACCATGCACGGCACCATGATGCTGCTGATGTTCGCCACCCCGCTCTTCGCCGGGTTCGCGAACGTGATCATGCCGCTGCAGATCGGCGCTCCAGACGTCGCGTTTCCCCGCCTGAACGCCTTGGCCTTCTGGTTCTTCCTGTTCGGCTCCACCATCGCCGTGTCCGGCTTCATCACCCCGCAGGGCGCAGCGTCCTTTGGCTGGTTCGCCTACGCGCCGCTGTCCAACACCACCTTCACCCCCGGCGTGGGCGGTGACCTCTGGGTCTTCGGCCTCGCGCTTTCCGGCTTCGGTACCATCCTGGGTGCCGTCAACTTCATCACCACCATCATCTGCATGCGCGCCCCCGGGCTCACCATGTGGCGGATGCCGATCTTCACCTGGAACACCCTGGTCACCGCAATCCTGGTGCTCATGGCCTTCCCGCCGCTGGCCGCCGCACTGTTCGCGCTCGGGGCTGACAGAAAGTTCGGCGCCCATATCTTCGATCCAGCCAACGGCGGTGCCATCCTGTGGCAGCACCTGTTCTGGTTCTTCGGCCACCCCGAGGTGTACATCATCGCCCTGCCGTTCTTCGGCATCGTGTCCGAGATCTTCCCGGTGTTCAGCCGCAAGCCGCTGTTCGGTTACAAGGGCATTGTGTACGCCACGATCGCCATCGCCGCCCTGTCCGTGACGGTGTGGGCGCACCACATGTACGTCACCGGCGCAGTGTTCCTGCCGTTCTTCGCCTTCATGACCATGCTGATCGCAGTGCCCACGGGCGTGAAGTTCTTCAACTGGATCGGCACCATGTGGGGCGGGTCACTGACCTTTGAAACGCCGATGCTGTGGAGCATCGGGTTCCTGGCCACATTCCTCTTCGGCGGCCTGACCGGCATCATCCTGGCCTCGCCGCCCATGGATTTCCATGTCTCCGACACCTACTTCGTGGTGGCGCACTTCCACTACGTGGTGTTCGGCACCGTAGTGTTCGCAATGTTCGCCGGGTTCTACTTCTGGTGGCCCAAGTTCACAGGAACCATGCTCAACGAGCGCTTGGGCAAGATCCACTTCTGGCTGCTCTTCCTGGGCTTCCACGCAACCTTCCTGGTCCAGCACTGGCTGGGCGTAATGGGAATGCCCCGCCGGTACGCTGACTACATGCCGGAGGACGGTTTCACCCCGCTGAACCAGTTCTCCACCGTCGGTTCCTACCTGCTGGGGATCTCGCTGATCCCGTTCTTCTGGAACGTCTACATCACGTGGCGCACCGGCAAGAAGGTCACGGTGGATGACCCGTGGGGCTTCGGCGCTTCCCTTGAGTGGGCCACGTCCTGCCCGCCGCCACGGCACAACTTCACCTCGCTCCCCCGCATCCGCTCCGAGCGTCCTGCCCTGGACCTGCACCACCCGGAGCTCAGCGTGCGCATGCACCCGCCGGCACACAGCCCTGCCGCCGGCGTCCTGGGTGCTGCCGACATCGGCGAGAAGGACGTGCGTTCCCCGAACCCCAACGAGTAGCGCTCCACGCAGGAGAACTTCCGACGACGGCCCCCGCTTAGGCGGGGGCCGTCGTCGTTGGTTCTCCGACACAGGAAATACATTCCGACGCCCGAATTCGCTGGCGCAGCGGAAATTGTGGGTGCGCCAGCGATTGTGCGGGTCGCGGACGGGTTTGCGCGTCGCAGGACGCGGTCCGGACTACTCCTCGTGCAGCCTGTTACTCCTTGTGCAGCTTGTCCTGGATGGTGCCGGCTGCTTTCTCCATGGTGTTGGGCAGTTCGGTGGTGCCGTAAAAGCGGGAGTCGGGGTGTGTGGGCGGCGGCATGGGCACGGTGGAGTCCGGCTCTGCAACGTAGCTGAACTCGCCCAGTCCGTCCGGGCTGGGGCCCTTCGCCCAGGAGCCTTCCGCCGCTGCCTGGCCGTCGGAGAAGTTCCGGTACTGGTAGGCGACGTCGCGCATCTCCTTGCTGAGCGGGAAGTTGCTGGGAACCGGGAAGTTCTCCTTACCTTCTTCCTGAAGCTCCTTGGCTGCGGCGATCCACTGGTTCTGATGCATGGTGTCCCTCGCGAGCAGGAAGGAGAGCATGTCCCGGATGCCGTGGTCATCGGTCATGTGGTAGAGCCGGGCAACCTGCAGCCGGCCCTGCATCTCCGCGTTCGCGTTGGCCCAGAAATCGGCGAGCATGTTGCCGCTGGCGGTGATGTAGCTGCCCTGCCAGGGGTTGCCGTTGCTGTCCACGGGGCGGACGCCGGCGCCTGCCACGATGGCCGACTGAACGTCCGTCCCGCCCACGATGGCTGCCACGGTGGGATCGGACTGGACGGCGTCCTCGGTGATGCCGAGCGGTGCCTTTTCCAACAGCTGGGCGATCATGGTGGCCAGCATCTCCACATGGCCGAATTCCTCCGCTCCGATGCCGAAGAGCATGTCCCGGTACTTGCCCGGCATGTGGGCGTTCCAGGCCTGGAAGGAGTACTGCATGGCTACGGTGATTTCGCCGTACTGGCCGCCCAGCACCTCCTGCAGCTTACGGGCGTAAACGGCGTCCGGCTTGTCCGGGGTGGCTTTGTACTGAAGTTCCTGCTTGTGAAAGAAAACCATGAGTATGTCCTCTCGAGCTCACATGGGGATTGGGTGGAACTGATCCGTTCCGGCTGCCAATTTAATCAGCATGCTTACTATCCTGACCCATGGATGACGGTTTTTCCAGACGTTTGCCGTGCCGGTACAAAAACCATCCGACTGCCACCAGCACCGCGCTGAAGGCCAGGAAGCCGAGATCCCAGGCCAGCGGCCCGCCAAGGTCATCCCGCACGTGGTGGATCTGCAGCAACTGGTGATTGACCAATCCCTCAACGATGTTGAAGACCCCCCAGCCCGCCAGTGCCAGGCCGCCGTGGAAGCCCCAGCTTGGGGACAGCCTGCCCTGCTGCCGGGCGCGGATCGCCAGAGCAGCAGCAGCCACCACCAGCACCCACATGGCGCTGTGGAACAGGCCGTCTGCCAGAGTGTTCAGCTCCAGTCCAGGCACCGTCCTGGTGTTCCCGCTGACGGTGTGGCTGAGCATGTGGTGCCACTGCAGCAGCTGGTGCAGGACAATCCCGTCCACAAAGCCGCCCACACCCATGCCGAACAGGAAAGCCGGCGCCGCAGCCGGTGGGCCGACCACGTCCGGAGTTCCGGCGCGCGAGGCGCCGTGTGCCGGTTGGTTTTCCCGGGACATGCTTCCGCTCCCCCCTTGCTTGGTGACCCTGTCACCTTTGTCCCTACCCGCCGTCGGACGCCCTAACCATCGCGGCCTCCCCTCTTGTCGACGCAGGGGCCGAACCCTTGACCCCGGCAGTGGGAGATGGAAGCGTAGGGCTGGCGGTGGGCCTCAAGCAAAGGGGCGGTTCCTGCACACAACGGACCTGCACCGTCAGCGAAACCACAAGGCGGCATACATGCGAGCGATGGTTTACCGCGGCCCGTACAAGATCAGGGTCGAAGAAAAAGATATCCCCAGGATTGAACACCCCAACGACGCGATCGTCCGGGTTACCACCGGGGCGATCTGCGGCTCCGACCTGCACCTCTATCACGGCATGATGCCGGACACCCGGGTGGGAATGACGTTCGGGCACGAGTTCGTGGGCGTGGTCCATGAGGTTGGCTTATCCGTGCAGAACCTGGCGGTGGGTGACCGGGTGATGGTCCCGTTCAACGTGTACTGCGGCTCGTGCTGGTTCTGCTCGCGCGGCCTGTTCTCCAACTGCCACAACGTAAACCCGAACGCGACGGCCGTGGGCGGCATCTACGGTTACTCCCACACCTGCGGGGGTTACGACGGCGGCCAGGCGGAATTCGTTCGGGTCCCCTTCGCGGACGTGGGGCCTTCAAAGATTCCGGACTGGATGGACGAAGAGGACGCGGTGCTGCTCACCGATGCGCTGCCCACCGGCTACTTCGGCGCCCAACTGGGCGACATCGTTGAGGGTGACACCGTGGTGGTGTTCGGCGCCGGGCCGGTGGGCCTGTTCGCCGCCAAGTCCGCGTGGCTTATGGGCGCCGGGCGGGTGATCGTGATCGACCACCTCGAGTACCGCCTCGAAAAGGCCAGGAGCTTTGCCCACGCGGAGACGTACAACTTCGCCGAGTACGACGACATTGTGGTGCACCTGAAGAAAGCAACCGACTACCTGGGCGCCGACGTCGTGATTGATGCTGTGGGCGCCGAAGCGGACGGCAACTTCCTCCAGCAGGTGACCGGTACCAAGATGAAACTGCAGGGCGGGTCGGCGGTGGCCCTGAACTGGGCCATTGACTCCGTGCGGAAGGGCGGCACGGTGTCCGTGGTGGGCGCGTACGGGCCAATTTTCAGCGCCGTGAAATTCGGTGACGCCGTCAACAAGGGCCTGACGCTGCGGATGAACCAGTGCCCGGTGAAGCGCCAGTGGCCGCGGCTGTTCGAGCACATCCGGAACGGATACCTGAAGCCCAGCGACATCGTGACCCACCGCATCCCGCTGGAGCACATCGCTGAGGGGTACCACATGTTCTCCGCGAAGCTTGATGACTGCATCAAGCCCCTCATTGTTTCCAGCGCGTCGTGAAAGGGAAGGCCATCATGACTGAAGCACCTACCCCGTACATCGCGGAAAAGCGTACTCCGATGGAATCGCCGGAGACGCTGCGCGCCAGGATCCCCGGGTGGGGCGTGGACCTCGACCCCGCAGACCGGCCCTCGTTTCCGCGCGAACAGCCGGGCATCCAGACCGGCGCGCACTGGGATTTTCCGGAGCGACAGCCCGAGTCCTGGCCCCGCGAGAAGTCGATTGAGCACGCTTTCGTGACTCCCGTTTTCGGCACCTCCACTCCGCCTGCGGGCGTTTCCGGGGCCATCCGGAAGTACGCCTACAAGTACAGCGAGGGGCGGGCGGCGCACTGGCTGCTGCTGATTGCCGCGGACCGGGTGAACGCGTGGGAACACCACCTCCGATCCTTCGCCACCCTGAGTCCGGACAACCCGGTCACGGAAACCGGAGTCCTCAGTGAGCCTGCCAGGCACGGCCTGCGTTCAAGGTTCGGCAGCAAACGGGCTGACGTCAACCACCAGTGGATCGATCCGATTGTGGTGGGCGGCCCCTGGGTGCTGGCGGGGCTCGGGGCAGTTGCGGCGGTACGGGCGGTGGCCCGGCGGGTTGCGGGGCGGACATGACGCAGGCAGAGCAGCGCCGGGCTGCGTTCACCACAGTGGCCGACGGCGTCCACCGCGTCTCCGAGGCGTACGTCAACTTCTACCTCGTGGAGAGCAATGACGGGCTGACCCTGGTGGACTCCGGGCTGCCGGCATCGTGGAAGACCCTGGACGCCGCGCTCCGCGGACTGGGGCACTCCCTGGACGACATCAAGGCCCTGGTCCTGACGCACGCACACTTCGACCACCTTGGCCTGGCGCACCGGCTGCACACCCAGTTCGGGGTGCCGGTCTGGGTGCACGCCGGGGATTCCTTCATCGCCCGCCACCCCTACCGCTACCGGCACGAAAAATCCCGCTTCGTCTTTTCACTGGCGCATCCCGGCGGATTGCCCGTTCTTGCCCGGATGGCCGCCGCCGGGGCGCTTCGCGTGCGGGGGGTGGACGGGCTGAGCATGTTTCCCCAGAAAGCTGGCCAAACCGGTTCGCTTCCGGTGCCGGGTTCTCCGGAAGTGGTGTTTTCTCCCGGCCATACGGCCGGCCATTGTGGCCTCTACCTGCGGGACCGCGGCGTGCTGTTCAGCGGCGACGCCCTGGTAACGCTCGACCCGTACACCGGCCGGAGGGGTCCGCGGATTGTTGCCGGAGCAGCCACCATGGACAGCAGGCAGAACCTGGAGACGCTGACGCAGCTTGCGCAGACCGGCGCCTCCCTGGTCCTGCCAGGCCACGGCGAACCCTGGACCGGCGGCATCCAGGAGGCAGTGGACGCCGCGCGCCGCGAGGCCGCTGCCTGATCCCAAGGCTGCCGCCCGCCGTCGTGCTTCTGCCGCGGCTACCGTAAGCCATGAGGTCACAGGAAAAATACTTTATTGAAACAATTCAGCAACCTGGCCCCGGCATGATGTGCATACGGGGATACAACAGCAGGAGGCACATCATGGAGGCACAAGGAATCCGCACGGACCAGCTTCGGATCGGCGACCAGATCGAGGCTTGGCACAACGGCAAGCTTTTCCACCGCGGGCGGGTGACGGACGTGGTTCCGCACCTTGAACTGTTCTGGATCCTGGACGCGAGGACCGGCGCGCGGAAGCTGCTGGATCCGGAAGCCCTGGAAATCCGGCACGCGGAGCAGCCAGCCAAACCGCTGGCCACCGCCTGAGCTCTTGGACACGGCACCGGCACGACAATAAGCATGCTTACAATAGACCCATTGCGGCACCCCGCGGCAGTCCGGGCCCAGCCCGGTCACCACCATTAAGGAGCACACCGTGATTGGTTTCATCGTTGCCGGCCTGATCATCGGCGCACTGGCCCGCCTCATCAAGCCGGGCAAGCAGAACCTTGGCTTGCTGGCCACCCTCCTGCTGGGCCTCGTTGGCTCGGTCATCGGCGGAGTGGTGGCGTCCCTCCTGGGCACGGGGGACATTTTCGAACTGAACTTCCTGGGCTTCATCGTTGCTGTCATCGCCGCGGTGCTCCTGATAGGCACCGCCGAGGCAGTCGTTGGCCGCCGGAGGTCAGTGCGCCGCTAGCAGCACGGCACACGGCTTAACCAAGGCGGGGCCCTTCTCGCCCATCCGATTACTCGGAACAGGGAAGAAGTGGCCCCGCTTTGCTGTTGGCGCTGCTTTAGGTTCTGTCCTGATAGACGTCCGGGACACCATCCTGGTCCGCGTCCACCTTCTCCAGCTCTTCCGTGGCCCGGTACTGGCGGTTCCTGGTGGTCAGCACGGCAGCGGCCAGCAGCGCCGCGAGTACGGACGCCGCCAGGATGCCCACCTTGGCATGGTCATCGTGCAGGCTGCCCTGGCCGAAGCTCAGCTCGGCCACCAGCAGGGACACCGTGAAGCCGATGCCGGCCAGCAGCGCCACGCCGAACACGTCAATCCATTTGAAGGACCTGTCCAGCTCAGCCCTGGTGGCCTTGGTCAGGATCCAGGTTGTCCCGAGGATGCCGATCGGTTTGCCCAGGACCAGGCCAGCGATGATGCCCAGGGCCACGGGATCCGTCAGGGCAGAGCCCAGCCCCTCCCAGCCGCCCACGGCCACGCCTGCCGAGAAAAAGGCGAAGATAGGCACCGCGATGCCGGCGGAGATGGGCCGGAACCTGTGTTCGAAAATTTCAGCCAGCCCTGGTCCCGCTTCGGGTCCCCCCGCGGCCTGCGAGCGGATCACGGGAACGGCGAAGCCCAGCAGCACGCCGGCGACGGTTGCGTGGATGCCGGAGGCGTGGACCAATGCCCAAGTGACCACACCGAGCGGCAGCAGGATGACCCAGGCGGCCGGCGCTTTCATGCCAAAGAAGTGGCGGTACTTGTGGGCCAGGAAGGCGTAGATGGCCAGCGGAATGAGGGCCAGGAGCAGCGGCGTGACGTGGAGGTCGCTGGTGTAGAAGAACGCGATGATGGTGATGGCGATGAGGTCGTCCACCACGGCCAGCGTCAGCAGGAAGATCCGCAGCGCGCTGGGCAGGTGGGAGCCGATGATGGCAAGCACTGCCACGGCAAAGGCTATATCCGTGGCGGTAGGAATGGCCCAGCCGCGCAGGGTTTCCGGGCTGGCGAAGTTGATCGCCGCGTAGATCAATGCCGGAACCACCACGCCGCCTGCCGCTGCGGCAACCGGAACTATGGACTTGTTGATTTGCCGAAGGTCCCCGGCCACGAACTCACGCTTGAGCTCCAGCCCCACCAGGAAGAAGAAGATGGCCAGCAGTCCGTCCGCCGCCCAGGCGCCAAGGCTCAGTTCGAGGTGCCAGGGTTCATAACCCACCTTGAAGTCGCGGAGGGCAAAGTAGCTGTCCGACGCCGGCGAGTTGGCCCAGATGAGGGCGATCACGGCTGCAGCCACCAGCAGGGCGCCGCCCACCGTTTCCTTCCGGAGGATTTCCCCAATCCGAAGGGCTTCCGCGTAGCTGCCGCGTGAAAACACCGCGGACTTCCGGGAATTCGACGGCGGGAGGGAAGGTGAACTCTGGTTCATAAGGGCTCCTGGCTGTGGGGTCGACAAAACTATGCCGACCAGACTTCCCGGCGCACCTTTGACCATCTTACAGGTGGCGCTTCCCGCCGCCGGAGCCGGCAATAGTCCGACAAAGGGCCATCCGCTGTGCCCCATTTCACTTTTTACCATCCTTAACAGCCTTCGCTCCGAAGCACTGATGTCCCTCATCCGGGACGAACGTCACGTGTATGAGGAGACTGCTTTCCGATGAACAAGACACTTCGCTTCCTTGCCGTACCCACACTCGCCCTGGGCGCCCTTGCCCTTTCCGGCGCCCCCGCAATGGCCCACGATGGTGCCGACCACTACCAGTCGACGCTGGGCCAGATCAACGGCAGCTCGGCCACCGGCACCATCACTGTGGATGTCACTGGCAACCAGGCCCACGCCGTCCTGAAGGTCTCCGGCCTGGCCCCGACCTTCATGGACGCCCCGTACCCACACGTCCAACACATCCATGGCGGCGCGCAGGGCGTCTGCCCGGCCCCCTCCGCTGACAAGGACGGTGACCAGGTCATCTCCACCACCGAGGGCGCGCCGGGTTACGGCGGCATTGTCACCACCCTCTCCACCAGCGGTGACACCAGCCCTGCTGCCGGGCTGGACCTCAAGGTTGCCGGACAGGGTGCCAGCTACACCGTTGACCGCACGTTCGAGCTGAACGCCGAGACCAAGGCCGCCCTCCAGGCAGGCACCGCAGTGGTTGTTGTCCACGGCCTTGATCCCGCAACGCTCAGTCCGGCAGGCCAGGCTGCGAAGTCCGATCTGGTTCCGGAGCTTCCGCTGGCCGCCACCTCGCCTGCCCTGTGCGGCACCTTGACGGCCGGGCAGATGAAGATGCCTGCTGGTGGAGCCGACACCGGAGTTGCCCAGGAGAACGGCGGGACTGACGCCGGAGCCCTCGCCCTTGGGGGCGGGCTGGTGCTGGCAGCAGCAGCCGGGAGTACCTACCTGGTCCGCCGCCGCACCGCCGGCTCAGCAGCCTAAGACTTGAACTGACTGGCCAGTGACAAACATGAGATCTGGCCGCCGCGGGGGCCTGCCGGCCTCCGCGGCGGCCGGGCTTCTGCTCCTGCTGCCCCTGGCCGGGTGCGGCAGTTCCGGAACGTCCGACGCCGGCACCGCACCTTCCGCTTCCGCTTCCACTTCCGCTGCCAAGCATAAAGGCTGACCTGCTCCCGGCGACGATACACACTGCCCATTCAAGCGGCCGCGTACCCGTGAACTGGAGCGGCCAGGACGGAAGAGCCATGACATACCGCATTCCGCTGCTGGCCTCCCTGGCACTCTCCTCCCTGCTGCTTTCCGGCTGCGCTGCGGCGGCGGGGTCCGTGGGGACGGCCCCAGCGCCGCCGTCGGGAACTACTTCCGGGGCGTCCGCACCTGCCGGGGCCCCGCCGTCGTCCGCGGTGTCTTCCACAGAGGACAGCCACGGCGGGCACCACGGCGGTGCCTCCGGCTGATCCACGGCCCAGCCCCGATGGCCCCAGCGAAGCCGCTAAGATGGTGTGCGGGGACCAGCCGATGGACCGGCTGACAGACATCCTGGACCTCGGGGAGGACCCGCATACCGTCAACAGCTGGGCAGACAGCACATTCACCTGCATCTACCACCTGGACGAGGGCGCCCTGGAAATCTTCGTCAGGGAAGCAGCGGACCAGGCCACGGCACTGATGTACTTCGACGCCATGCAGGCATTGGCGGTCCATGCAACGCCAATCAAGGGGCTGCAAACCTGGGATTCCCCGCCTACGAGACGGCCGGCGGTACAGCGGTCTTCCAAAAGGACAGCTTCGTGCTGCAGGTGGACGCTTCAGGGCTGCCCGAGAGCCTGGGTCCGGACGGCATCAGCCCCAACGCCCTGGCGTACCAGCTGTCCACCACCATCCTGGCGTGCTGAGTGGAGCATCACTAACCCCGGCAATTCCTAGACGGCCCGGCGGCGTTGGGATGGTCTCCCCTCCATCTGGATGGCCTTCACGGCCGTATCCAGGTAGCTGCGGGATTCCGCTGAGTTGGCCAGCTGTACGAGCTCGGCGGCCACCACCACCAGCTTGACGTTCCGGTGGCTGCTGGTGCTCACCAGCATCTGGAAGGCATCCTCCGAGCCCATCTTCAGCTGGCCCATCAGGATGCCGCGCGCCTGGTCGATGACGCCCCGGGTGGAGGTGGCCCCCTCGACGGCCGCCCGCGCCGTCTGCTCTGTCTCGCGCTGGAGGGTGGAGGTGAGGTCGATCATCACCCCGTCCAATGCGATGACCTTGTCCCCGTCCATGATCGCGTCCCCGGAGGTCAAAACCCGCCGGGTCCTCCCCCGGGCGTCGATAATCCGGTGGTACATGCAGAAGTAGCCGCCGGTACGGGTGACCTGCGCAACGATTTCCTCGCAGCGCGGCCGGTCCTCCGGATGCTTATGGGCGAACAGCAGCTCAAGGGTGGGAACCACCTCGCCCCGCTCGTATCCGTGCAGCTGGAACATGCCGTCAGACCAATGGATTTTCCACGTGCTCAAATCCGCATGGAAAGTGCCAGCGGTGCACTGGCTGTCCCCCAGCGCACTGGAATAGGTGTATGGGCCGGTCAGCTCTGTCACTGGGCCACCTCCATGTAGCGTCGACACGTCCGCGGGCCGGTAGGCACCAGGCGCACTTTCTTAATTATGGTGGGCGCAGGTGTTCCGGGATAGTGGCGGGGCTCCCCCTTCCTAAGCCAGGGGCAAGGGAGTGTGGCGGGAGGGCTTGACGAATATACCCCCTGGGGGTATATTCGAGGTGTTGTCAGTGAAGTGGTATGTCCCGGCCGGTGCCCACCGCCTACACAGCCGTTCAACCCCAGCACGCTTCTCCCAGGAATCGTCCCTCCCCAGGAATGGAAACTGACATGTTCGACACTGAAAACCGGACCACCCTCCCCCTCGCTTCCAGCGCCGGCTGCAGCTGCTGCGCTCCCTCCGGCCACGCACCTGAGGTGCAGGCCGCCGTCGTACATTCCGACGCCGGTGCCGCCGCCCAGCGTACCTTTGCCGTCGAGGGGTTGACCTGCGGGCACTGCGTCCAGACCGTCGAGAAGGCCGTCTCCGCCCTTGACGGCGTCGAGTCGGCATGCGTTGACCTCGTACCGGGCGGCCGTTCCGGCCTCACTGTTGCCGGCTCCGTCACAGACGCCGCCATCCGGCAGGCTGTCACCTCGGCCGGGTATTCCCTGGCTTCCAACTGACTTCCGCGCCCGGGCCCACCCGTCCGCGCCGTCCTCCGAGGAGGATCCCATGCAAGACCACCAGCACCACCACGATACGCATCACGACGACGGCCGCCAGTCAGGCGGGACAGTCACCGCAGCGGATACAGCTTCAGCCGGCGCCGGACACCCCGGGCACGGCGTGCACCAGCATCCCGGGCATCATGGCCCCGGGCATCACGGTGACGAGTCCACCGCCCGCCATGATGACGACCACACCGTCCACACCCACGGCCAGCACGCCGGGCACAGCACGGCGATGTTCAAGAACAGGTTCTGGCTGACGCTGGCGCTGTCCGTCCCCGTGGTCTACTTCAGCCCCATGGTGGGCCACATCCTGGGCTACATTGCACCGGTGTTCCCCGGCTCAGCCTGGATCCCGCCGGTCCTGGGCACCGTCATTTTCCTGTACGGCGGCCAGCCCTTCCTCAAGGGCGGCCTGCAGGAAGTGAAGGACCGCCGGCCCGGCATGATGCTGCTGATCGCCATGGCCATCACCGTGGCGTTCGCTGCGTCCTGGGTCACCAGCCTTGGCATCGGTGACTTCGACCTGGACTTCTGGTGGGAGCTGGCGCTGCTGGTGGCCATCATGCTGCTGGGCCACTGGATTGAGATGCGCGCCCTGGGCTCGGCCCAAGGTGCCCTGGACGCCCTCGCCGCCCTGCTCCCCGACGAAGCAGAACGCATTACGGACACCGGCACTGAAACTGTTCCCGTCTCCGCACTCCGCCCCGACGACCTGGTCCTGGTGCGCTCCGGCGCCCGGATGCCGGCCGACGGAACCGTGGTGGAAGGGCAGGCCGAGTTTGACGAGTCGATGATCAGCGGCGAATCCAAGACCGTTCCACGCGGCCCAGGGGACACGGTGGTCGCCGGAACGGTCGCCACGGACACCAGCGTCCGGGTACGGGTCACGGCGGTGGGCGAGGACACTGCCCTTGCCGGGATCCAGCGGCTGGTGGCGGAGGCACAGGCATCATCCTCTCGGGCCCAGGCACTGGCTGACCGCGCTGCAGCCTTCCTGTTCTACTTCGCCGCCGGAGTCGGCGTGCTCACCTTCATCACGTGGACCCTGCTGGGCAGCGTCCCGGAGGCCGTCACCCGCACCGTCACGGTGCTGGTCATTGCCTGCCCGCACGCCCTGGGCCTGGCCATCCCGCTGGTCATCGCCATCTCCACCGAGCAGGCCGCCCGCGCCGGGGTGCTGATCAAGAACCGGATGGCGCTCGAGCGGATGCGGACCATCGACGTGGTCCTGTTCGACAAGACCGGCACGCTTACCAAAGGCGAGCCCGAGCTGAAGGATGTGGCCGCAGCCGAAGGCGTTGACACTGACAGCCTGCTGGCCCTGGCCGCCGCCGTCGAATCGGACAGCGAGCACCCCGTGGCGCGGGCCATCGTCCGGGCAGCCCGGGAACGGAACCTTGCCGTACCGGCGGCATCGGAGTTCACCTCGCTCACGGGCCGCGGCGTCCGGGCCACCGTGGACGGACGGAAGTTCCACGTCGGCGGGCCTGCGCTGCTGCGCAAGCTGGGCGCCGTCGAGCCTTCCGCCCTGGCGGAGTCCACGGGAGCATGGATGAAGCGCGGCGCTGCCGTACTGCATGTGATTGACGGCGGCGGCCGCGTACTGGGGGCAGTCAGTCTGGAGGACGCGGTGCGTGCGGAGTCGCGCCAGGCCGTGGGGGCCCTGCAGAACCGGGGCGTCAAGGTAGGCATGATCACCGGCGACGCCCGGCAGGTGGCCCAGGCCGTAGCCGCTGACCTGAAAATCGACGAGGTGTTCGCCGAAGTCCTGCCGGCGGACAAGGACAAGAAGGTGGCCGAGCTCCAGGTTCGCGGCCTGAAGGTGGCCATGGTGGGCGACGGCGTCAACGATTCGCCGGCCCTGGCCCGGGCCGAGGTGGGCATCGCGATCGGCGCCGGCACCGACGTCGCCATGGAGTCCGCCGGCGTGGTGCTCGCCGGGAACGACCCCCGCGCCGTGCTGTCCATGGTGGACCTGTCCCGCGCCAGCTACCGCAAAATGTGGCAGAACCTGCTATGGGCCACGGGCTACAACGTACTGTCCGTGCCGCTGGCCGCCGGCATCCTCGCGTTCGCCGGGGTAGTGCTCTCGCCGGCAGCCGGCGCGGTCCTGATGTCCGCGTCCACTATCGTGGTGGCCCTGAACGCACAGCTGCTGCGGCGAGTGAAACTGAACCCGTCCGAGGTACGTTGAGACTACGGAACCCGCTCAAGCCCCGCTCGAAGGAGGGAACAGCATGACCGCACGTGTCCGCGTCCTGTCGGCAGCCCTCCTCCGGGCGGGGCTGCTGGCTGCGGTCCTCACCATCGTGGCGGGGATCTTCGGGATGCACGTCATGACGGCAGGGCATTCGTCCCATGCAGGGCATGCCGGAGTTGGGGCGCCTGCTGCGGCACCGGCCAGTGAAGCGCACCCGGCGGGGCAGACCGCCGTCGGGCATTCCCATGCCGGGCACATTGCTGCTCCAGGCAGTGCAGCCGAGCCCTCCATAGCGTCTGCGTCCTGTGGCACCGGCTGCCCTGATGTGCAGGAGGCCGGCGCCTCCTGCATCCCCCTGGGCAAGACCGGCCCGCTCGCCGCCGTCCCGCCCCCGGCTACCCTGGCCGCACATCTCGAGCATGCGGGCGGCACGCAGAGAACCTCCGGTTACTCCTTTATTCCGTTAAGCCCAACTCCGGGTGAGCTGTCCATCAGTCGAACGTAAACGGACTGCGCCGCGCGGCTGATCCGCGCTGTAGAACGGCCCAGTTCACCTACTTTCCTGAAGGACCACCAAAAATGAACACGAAGATCAAGACCCTGTCCATCGCTGCTGCCCTGGCAGCCTCGCTCGGCCTCGCGGGCTGCGCTGCCGATTCCGGAAGCTCGGGCGGGAACACCATGCACGGCTCGAATCACGGCAGCCCCAGTGCGATGTCCAGCACGATGCCCGATGCCAGCGCCGACCATAACCAGGCGGACATCATGTTTTCGCAGATGATGATTCCGCACCACGCACAGGCCGTGGAGATGAGCGACCTGATCCTGGCCAAGCCGGACATGCCCGCGGACGTCACCGCCCTGGCCAGCAAGATCAAGGACGCGCAGGCGCCGGAAATCGAGCTGATGACCGGCTGGCTTGAAGAGTGGAACGTGCCCACCATGATGAGGGACCATTCCGGGCACGGGATGGGCGGCATGGTTGACTCCCAGGGCATGGAGAAGCTGAAGGAGGCGCAGGGAACGGAAGCAGTGCGGCTCTTCCTGGAGCACATGATCGGGCACCATGAAGGGGCCGTGGACATGGCGCAGCAGGAAATCGGCGCCGGCAAACACCCGGAGAGCATCCAGCTCGCCCGGGACATCATCACTGCGCAGGAAGCCGAGATCGCCCAGATGAAGGAGATGCTGCCGGCGCTCTGACCCTCCCGCCGGACGCTCTCTCACTTAAAGTGCCAAACCGGCCAACCCTCTCTCACCTACCGTGCCAAATCGGCCGATGCTCTCTCGCCTGCCGCCGGGAGGTGAGAGAGCATCCCGCAAAAAGCCACCTCTAGTGAGAGAGCGTTGGCGAAAAAGCCGCATCAAGTGAGAGAGCGTCGGGGGTATGCGTGTTAAGTTGAAAGTTCGCGGGCCGGACGGGCCGCGGGCACCGGTTGGAAAGAGACGCTCCCCTTGGATACATCCGAACCAGTAAGAATCCTGACCGTGTGCACCGGTAACATCTGCCGGTCGCCGGTGGCCGAGAGGCTGCTGCAGGCGGGGCTCGACCAGGTGGTGCCGGGCGGCTTCGAGGTCACCAGCGCAGGGACCCGGGCCCTGGTGGGCGAGCCCATGCAGCCTATCTCAGCAGACATCGTGCGGACCTTCGGCGGGGACCCGGAAAACTTCGCCGCCCGCCAGCTGAATTCGAAGATCCTGCGCGGGGTGGACCTCGTACTCACCATGACCGCGGGGCACCGCGGCGAAGTACTGCAGCTGGACGCGACCCTCCTCAAGCGGACCTTCACCATCCGCGAGTTTGCCCGGATGCTGGATGTCCTGGACCAGCGGGCAGCAGCCTCAGCAGGCAACGGCCTGGACGGGAATTACGACGGCGGCGGGCGGCTCGCTGCCAACACCGCCTTCTGGAAGAGCCTGCCTGCACGCGCGGCAGGGGTGCGTCACCTCGCCCTGGCCGGCGACCCGGCCGACAACGACATCGTGGACCCCTACCGCCGCGCCCCCGAGGTATACAGGCAGATGGAAGACCAGCTGGCGCCGGCGATCGTCTCCATCCTTCGCCATGCGCGCCTGAACGCACCCGCCTGACCGGCCGCCCGCCGTCACAATTTTATCCGTGGAATACTCTGCGGTTTTTCTGCGGATTCCCCCGATGTGAAGCATTTTTGCCGGTGCTAATTTTCCGGAATGAGCACCCAGCTGAAGCATCCAGGCAGCCAGCCGACCGGCTCTTCCGGCCCGGCGAAACCGCGCAAACGCCGTACCCTGCGGAACGTCCTGCTGGTATTCCTGGCCGTGGCGATCCTCATCCCTGCCTCCGTGGGCGCCTACCTTTTCAGCCTGGGACAGATCTACGACTCCAAGACCACCACCATCGACAATCCGTTCCCGCCCGAATCCACCAGGCCACAGCGCCAGGGGGCGGGCGCCGTGCCGGGAGAAGCCGGCGGGGCAACCGGAAGCGGGCCTGATGCCGCGCCAGGTGCCGGAGCGGCGGAAGGCAGCCGGAATGCCGGTGCCGGCGGCGCCCTGAACATCCTGGTGATGGGCAGCGACAGCCGCGGCGCTACAACGGAGGAAGCAGTGTCAGGCGGCAATTCGAACCAGCGCGCAGACACCCTGATGCTGGTTCACATCCCCGCGGACCGGTCCAATGTCTATTCCATCTCTCTGATGCGTGACCTGTGGGTGGACATCCCCGGCAACGGCCAGGCCAAGATCAATGCGGCCCTAGCCTACGGCGGCGTGCCGCTGATGGTACAGACGGTTGAATCGCTGTTCAACCAGCGGATCGACCACGTTGCCATGATCGACTTCGAGGGATTCGTGGGAATGACGGACGCCCTGGGCGGGGTGGAAGTGAACATCACCCAGCCGTTCAAGTCGCCGCACAGCGGCCGCTCCTACACCAAAGGCCCCGCAGTCCTGGACGGCGGGAAGGCCCTTGACTTCGTCCGCGAACGCTACGCATATGCGGACGGCGACTACCAGCGGGTGCGAAACCAGCAGGCTTTCCTGCAGGCATTGATCGCCAAGAACCTCAGCAGGGAAACGCTCCTTAATCCGGTGAAGGTCCACAACGTCATCAGTTCCATGGCTCCCTATGTCGCCGTGGACAGCGGGCTGGACGCGGCGACCCTGGCCCGGCTGGGGCTGGAGCTGCGGGACGTCCGGGGCGAGGACATGAAGATGTTCACCCTTCCCACCCTTGGCACAGGAACGTCTGCCGACGGCCAATCGATTGTGCTGCCGGATTACAGCTCCATCGCCGGCATTTCCGCAGCGTTGGCAGATGACAGTTTGGACAAGTTCGTAGCCAGTAAGGGGCTCGCGGGCGGAAACTGATCCCACCAACGCAACTTCCGCCCAGCACGATGAGGTGAAGGTCCAGTGAGCACCCCTGGCGGTTCCGACCCATCCGGCCCTGAGGCCGGCCCGCAGAGCATGGTGGCCCACGGCCGCCGCCGCTGGATAGCCGCACTGCTCGCGCTGGTCCTGGTGGCGGCCGCCGTCGTCGCCGTGGTCAGCCTGAACCGTTCCGGCACCGGGGCGCGGCCCACTGCCACACAGAGCGAATCATCGTCGCCCTCGCCGTCAGGAATGCCTTCAGAGACACCTCCACCTCCCCCGGCCCCGGCTCCCCCGCCCCCTCCGGAACCGATCCCGGAACACCCCGCGGTGCCCATGAATGTGCTGGTGATCGGCAGCGACATGCGCGGCGTCGCGAAGGATGCAGCAGCCCACACCGCAGCCACCGGCCAAGCGTCGGACCACCGGGCCGACGCGCTGATGGTGGTCCACGTGCCCGCCGACCGGCGGACCCTGTACATCATCTCGATCAACCGCGACACGTGGGTGGACATCCCGGGGTTCGGCGGCGGAAAGATCAACGCTGCCCTGCAGTACGGCGGGATTGACCTGCAGGTGGCCACCGTCCAGTCACTGCTGGGGATCACTATCGACCACTCCCTGATGCTGGACTTCGGCGGACTCAAGCTCCTTACCGACGCACTGGGCGGAATTGATGTGAACGTGCCCATCCCGTTCCAGTCCACGCACGACACAGGGCACATCTTCACGCCCGGCGTTAATCATCTGGACGGGCAGGCGGCGCTGGAATTCTCCCGCGAGCGCTACGCCTTCTCGGACGGCGATTTCCAGCGGGTGCGCAACCAGCAGATCCTGCTCAAGGCGATCCTGGCCAGGCTGACGGCCGGCGGGGCACTGAACGACGTCAACGCCGTCCGCGGGCTGGTGAATCTCGCCTCCTGCTGCCTGACAGTAAACAAGGGCTTCGATCTGGCTCAGGCCGCCATCCTTGCCTACAGCCTGCGCAACCTGGACGCGAACGCGATCGGCACCATGACCCTGCCGACGGCGGGCTCAGGATTCGTGGCGGGGCAGTCCGTCCTGTTCCCGGATTACGGCGGTATTGACGCCGTAGGTGCGGCCCTCCGGGAGGGGCGGATCGGCGAGTTCGCCAGGCCATAGTCCCGGTTGTTCAATCCGGGCTCACCGGCCGTTCATTCAAGGGCAACGATCCGTGCGCCGGGGTGCGGAAGCCTGACGCCATGACTGATTCCTCCCGGGCCTTCATTTCCCGCCGCACCATCGTCAAGGGTTCCGTCCTCGCCGCCGCCCTGGCCTCCGTCCCTGCCGCCGCGAACGCCACGACCGCAAAATCCCCGGCCGGCGTCGCACTGGTCCGGAACCGGCTCACGCTGCCCAGCGGCATCGCCACCGGGGACGTGACCTCGGATTCGGCAGTGCTGTGGTCCCGATCCTCAGGAGCTGGCCGGATGACGGCGGTGCTGCGGGCAGTGGACGACGGCGGCGGCATCCTGCGCGGGCGCGGTGCCTTCGAGCGGGTCCTCCGCGGGCCACGCGCCACCCAGGCGTCCGACTTCACGGCCAAGATCCACGCCGGCAACCTGCCGTCCAACACGCGGTTCGCGCTGGAGATCAGCTTCGAGGACGACGGCGGCGCGGGGGGCGAGACGGCCCGTGGCACCTTCCGCACCGCTCCCGGCGCCGGGACCTACAACGGCAAGGGCCGCACCGGCGAGACGAGCAACGGAGGCGAGGTCCCGGCGTCGTCCGCCCAAAGCTTCGTGTGGACCGGCGACACGGCGGGCCAGGGCTGGGGCATCAACGAGGAAATCGGCGGGATGCGCGGCTACCGGGCCATGCACCAGACCCGCCCGGACTTCTTCATCCACTCCGGCGACACCGTGTACGCGGACGGGCCGCTGGCCGAAACGGTGATGGAGAAGGACGGGCAGGTGTGGCGGAACCTGGTCACAGAGGAGGTCTCCAAAGTAGCGGAGACGCTCGATGAGTACCGCGGCAGGCACCGTTACAACCTGATGGACGCCAACATGCGGGCCATGTTCGCGGACGTCCCCGTGATCGCAAACTGGGACGACCACGAGACCACCAACAACTGGTACCCCGGCGAGATCCTGGACGACCCCCGCTACACGGTCCGTGACGTCAACACCCTGGCCGCGCGCGGCCGGCAGGCGTGGCAGGAGTACATGCCGATCGCTGAGGGTGCCGCAATGTGGCGGCCCGGTACTTTCAACGACGCCGGCCAGTACCAGCCGGCACGCATCTACCGGAAGATTTCCCGCGGCCCGCAGCTGGACATCTTCTGCCTGGACATGCGAACTTTCAAGTCACCCAACACCGACGGCAAGGAGGCCTATGCCACCAGCATTTTGGGGCAGGAACAGGTGGACTGGCTGATCCGGGAGGTGTCGGCGTCGAAGGCCACGTGGAAGGTGATCGCCGCGGACCTGCCGCTGGGCATCATCGTGCCCGACGGCCCCATGAACCAGGAAAGCCTGGCCAACCGGGATCCCGGCGCACCCCTGGGCCGGGAGCTGGAGATCGCCGGGGTGCTGAGCGCTTTCAAGCGGAAACGGGTAAAAAACGTCGTTTGGCTGACCGCCGACGTGCATTACTGCGCAGCCCACCACTACTCGCCCGAGCGGGCAGCATTCACTGACTTCGACCCGTTCTGGGAGTTCGTGGCCGGCCCCATCGCTGCCGGGTCCTTCGGACCCAACGCGATGGACGGCACCTTCGGGCCCGAGGTGGTGTTCTCCAAAGCCGGCCGGTTCCCCGGCGAATCACCGCGCGACGGCGAAAACCAGTTCTTCGGGCACGTCCAGCTGGGCGAAGACAACAGTTTCACGGCCAGCCTCCGAAACGCGAACGGCACCACGGTGTTCTCCAGGGTGCTGACACCGGAGCGGTAGCACCCGCGGCGGCCCCTGGCGCCGGCCGGTGCGCACCGCCGTAGTTCATGACTGCTGCCCCGCGTTTACTGCCGGCGCTCCATGGGTACGCCGGTGGTAGTGTTCCTGCATTCGGCACGGCACGCGGACGGGGTGATTCTTGTGAAAGAGGAACAGCTGACAGAGGCTGTCCAGGAAGCCGGGGCGGTGGAGCTCCTGCTGATCCGCCATGGTGAGAGCGAAGGCAACGTCGCGGCCACGGAGGCGCGGCAGACGGGGGCGGAGGTAATCGCAGTGCCGGCCCGTGACGCTGACGTGAACCTTTCCGGCACGGGACAGGAGCAGGCAAAAGCCCTGGGCATGGCGCTGGCCCGGATCGCCGAAGAGTTCCGGCCGGACACCGTGGTTTCCTCGCCCTACGCCCGGGCACTGCAGACGGCGGAAATTGCCGTGGAGGCGGCGGGCTGGCCGGTGAAGGTACGTACCGATGAACGGTTGCGGGACCGCGAGCTCGGCATCCTGGACCGGCTTACCCGGCTGGGCGTGGAGAAACGTTTCCCCGAGGAGGTGGAACGCCGTGAGTGGCTCGGGAAGCTGTACTACCGGCCTCCGGGCGGCGAATCGTGGGCAGACGTTGCACTGCGGCTGCGCTCTGTCCTGGCCGAGCTGAACAACCTCGGCACTGGACACCGGGTGATGCTGGTCTGCCACGACGCCGTGATCATGCTGTTCCGGTATGTGCTCGAAGGGCTGAGCGAAAAGGAGGTCCTGGACCTGGCCGCCAGCACCTCGGTGCTGAACGCATCCTTGACCCGGTACGTCCGGCCAGCCGGCGAAGGTCCTTGGACGCTGGAGAGCTTCAATGTGGCCGACCATCTGACCGAGCAGGGCGTCACAGTGACCGAGCACGGCGGGGACACCAGTGTCCACCCCCGGTAAGGCTGACGAAGCAACGCTGGTAACGCCGTCGCTGCTGCGCGACTGGCCGCTGCCGGCTGCGGGCGAGGACAAGTACTCACGCGGCTCGGTCCTGGTGATCGGTGGAGCCCGGGGCACACCCGGCGCTGCCCTGCTCGCCGGCACCGCAGCACTGCGCGCAGGTGCCGGGAAGCTGACGCTGGCCGTCGCCGAGTCCGTAGCTGTACAGGTTGGGGTTGCGCTGCCCGAGTGCGGGGCCATGGCACTGCCCGAGACGGCTGACGGGTCCGTGAGCGGCGAAGGGCTGGACCGGATTTCCAAGTACCTGGACCGGGCCGATGCGGTTTTGGTGGGCCCGGGCCTCGACGATCCCCGCCTGGCCGAGGGGTTGCTGCGGGCCCTGCTGGAGCGGGAGGAACCTTCCGGCGGGCCGGACGGTGAAGGCCGTGCCGCCGTCGTCCTTGACGCCTACGCGCTCGGCGGACTGGTGAAGCTGGAGGACCAACTGGACCCCTGGCGGGGCCGGCTGATCCTGACGCCTAATCCCAAGGAGACTGCGGTACTGCTGGGCCGGGACGTGGAGGACCTGGAGGCGGATGTTGCCACGGTTGCCAAGCGTTTCGACGCCGTGGTGAGCTGCCAGGGCCTGATCGCGCGCCCTCCCGGTAATGATCCGGAAGAGCCCGAACTATGGAAGATCACCACGGGATACGGCGGTCTTGGAACGTCCGGCAGCGGTGATGTCCTCGCCGGCGCAATCGCAGGCCTTCGAGCCAGGGGAACCAGCGACGTGCAGGCCGCGTGCTGGGGAAGCCACCTTCATGCGGCAGCTGCGGACAGGCTGGCCAGCCGGCTGGGACCCCTTGGCTTCCTCGCCCGCGAACTCGCCGACGAGCTGCCGGCCCTGATGCTGGAGCTGAACACCTAGCTCCTCCGATAACTTCCCGGACATGAGACGACCCCCGGCCGAAGCCGGGGGCCGCCATATCGGGAAGTGCGGGTGTAGGCTGCCGGTGCGCCATAGGCGCTGTGGCGTGCATACTTGGCGATCCGCCCTAGAGGCAGTCAGCAAATGCCCGACGTCCCGATCCTGTGTTGAAACTAGGCGGCAATCTCCTGCTTTGCCCCCTTCGTCTCAATTTCGATCTTGCGCGGCTTGGCCTTTTCGGCGACAGGAATCCGCAGCGTCAGGACACCGGCGTCGTACGTAGCCTTCACATTCTCAGCATCCAGGGTGTCCCCGAGGATCAGCTGGCGGCTGAATACGCCGCGCGGCCGCTCGGAGGCGATCAATTCGGTGTCCTTGCCTGCAGGTTCGGGGCGCTCGGCCCGTACCGTCAGGACGTTCCGTTCCACATCCAGATTCACAGAATCCAGTGCGACACCGGGCAGATCAAAGGCGACTACAAATTCCTGGTCCTCCCGCCACGCGTCCATTGGCATCGCTGCCGGGCGCGCCGCCGTGCCGAGGACCTGCTGGGCCAGCCTGTCCAGCTCGCGGAACGGATCGGTTCGCATCAACATGGCTTTCCCTCCTCGTAAGAGACGGTCCAACACTTGTTTTTGGTATCAGCCGATCTGTATTGGCTGATATAGATTTTTTAGCACTCGAGAAGGAGATCCGCAAGGGGTTCCAGCGGGGATTTTCCGGACTTTTTTGGTGCTTCCGCAAGCACGCCTGAGGGGCCCTTTGCGGCATGCAAAAGGCGCCTCAGCGCGGGTGTATCAGCTCCTGGTCGGGTCCGGGCGAAGCGGTGCCGGGCCGGGATCCGGTACCGGCAACGGGCCGGGCGGCTCAGGCGTAGGGAAAGGATTCGGAGCAGGCGGACCGGGGTGGCCCGGATGTGTGGGATCCGGCTGGTCCGGGCCCGGTTCAGGCGGAAACGGCTCGGGCTCGTGCACTGGCGGGATGGTCATTGACGTTCCCCTCTCAGGTTCGGTGGACGTGCCTTGGCGTGAACAGGATACGCCGGACACCTCAAGCCCACTAGGGCGGCCCCGGCTCCGTAGCCCGGGATGGCGCTGAACAACGGCAGCCAGCCAGGCAGCCCCGGCAGAGCCCCCGGCACCCGCAGGCACTCCACGGAGGTCCGGGCCCTGACTGCGCCCTCCATTCGTGGAGCCCCCGATAAACTCCGCGACTGTCCTGCGCCCACCAAAGCTGCAACCCAAAACCCGGACTACTTTCCTGCCCCGGCTCCCTTCGATGTACCCCCCACCCTTCCGCAGAGGCGCTCCCGGCATCAGGGGCTTTCGCCCCTTTCATCCGCCTCCGCAGCCGGGCACCCGAAGGAACCGATGCAACGGAGGCGTGATTCCCCGGTAGCGAACGGCGGCCATTTTGTCGCTGCGGATCTATATATTGAGGGAATGACCCAGACTTTGCGGGATTCCGCCGCCACTGCCACTCCCATCCCGCCGGCAGCCAGAAAGGTCCCGTCCGAGCGCCGCCACCATGGGGACACGTTCGTGGACAACTACGAGTGGCTCAGGGACAAGGAATCCGCCGAGGTCGTGGAGCACCTGAAGGCTGAAAACGCCTACCAGGAAGCAATCACGGCGCACCAGGAGCCCCTGCGAGAGTCGATCTTCCAGGAGATCAAGGGCCGCACCCAGGAGACCGACCTCTCCGTCCCCCACCGCAAGGACGGCTGGTGGTACTTCAGCCGCTCGGCAGAAGGCAAGGAATATGGCATCCAGTGCCGGCTGAGGGCCGCCGATACCGAGGACCAGATTGCCGACTGGACTCCCCCGGCTGTGCAGCCCGGCCTGGAGATCCCCGGGGAGGAGGTCCTGCTGGACGGCAACGTGGAGGCGGAGGGCAAGCCCTTCTTCGCGGTGGGCGGTTCGGCCGTGACCGTGGACGGGAACCTGTATGCCTACGCCGTGGACAACTCGGGGGACGAACGCTTCACCCTCCGGATCAAGGACCTCCGCACGGGAGAGCTGCTGCCGGACGTCATCGAGAACATCTTCTACGGCATCGCCTTCTCCCCCGACGGCACCCGGATTTTCTACACGGTGGTGGATGATGCGTGGCGCCCCTACCAGGTGAAGGCCCACACGCTGGGGACGCCGGTGGCCGAGGACGTGGTCATTTACCGAGAGGACGACGCCGCCATGTGGCTGGGCTTCGAGCTGTCCTCCGACAGGCGCTACCTGGTGCTGGGGATCGGATGCTCCGAATACAGCGAAACCCGCTTGCTCCGCTTCGACGATCCCGCGCAGGAACTTACTACGGTCATTTCCCGGGACGAGCGCGTGCTCTACGAGGCCGAGCCGTTCCTGCTGGATGGCGAGGAACGCATCCTGCTCACGCACAACCGCGGCGCAATCAACTCCATGGTCTCTTTGGCGGACCCGGCCGAGCTCGCCAAGCCGCTCGCGGAACAGCAGTGGGTCACCGTCGTCGGGCATTCCGACGACGTCCGAGTCAATGGTGCCGGCGTCACCTCCACTCACCTTATCGTTTCCGTGCGCAAGGACACCATCGAGCGGGTTCAGTTCATTGGGCTGGCCGGGCTCGGCACTCCGGAACAGGAGACCCCGGTGGAGCCGGCCTTCGACGAGGAGCTGTACACCGCCGGCGTCGGTGGTTCGGATTACGAGGCACCGGTCATCCGCCTGGGCTATACCTCCTACTTCACGCCGTCCCGGGTGTACGATTTCGTGCTGCCCGCTGCGGAACGCCCCGCTGGAGAGCTGCTGTTGCGCAAGGAAAGCCCGGTCCTGGGCGGATACGACGGCAGCGACTATGTGGCAACCCGGGAATGGGCGGTGGCCGCGGACGGTACCAGGATTCCGCTCTCTGTGCTGCGGCACAAGGCCGTCAAGCAGGACTCGACGGCGGCCGGCCTGGTGTACGGGTACGGCTCCTATGAAATGAGCATGGACCCCGGCTTCGGAATTGCCCGGCTTTCGCTGCTGGACCGCGGAGTGGTGTTCGTGATTGCGCACATCCGCGGCGGCGGCGAGCTGGGCCGGCACTGGTACGAGAGCGGCAAGAAGCTGGACAAGAAGAACACCTTCACCGACTTCGTGGACGCCACCGACTGGCTGGCGAACTCCGGCTGGGTGGACCCGTCCCGCATCGCTGCCCTGGGCGGCTCTGCCGGCGGCCTGCTCATGGGCGCCGTTGCAAACATGGCTCCCGAGAAGTATGCGGCGATCGTGGCGCAGGTGCCGTTCGTGGACGCCCTCACCACCATCCTTGATCCGGAACTTCCGCTTTCGGCGCTCGAGTGGGAGGAGTGGGGCAACCCCATCACCGACCCCGAGGCCTACGCCTATATGAAGTCCTACTCCCCCTACGAAAACGTGCGGGAGGCGGCCTACCCCAAGATCGCCGCCGTCACGTCGTTCAACGACACCCGGGTCCTTTATGTGGAGCCGGCCAAGTGGGTGCAGGAACTGCGCAACAAGACCACGGGCACCGAGCCGATCGTCCTGAAGATCGAGATGGACGGCGGCCACGGCGGAGCGTCCGGCAGGTATGTGCAGTGGCGCGAGCGGGCCTGGGACTACGCGTTTATCGCGGATGCCTTGGGGGCGACGGAACTGCTGCCGGGAGCCGGGCTGAAGTAGGCACCGCGTTCCGAAGCGTACGACGGCGCGGGTGCCGTCGTCGGCCGCTTCCAGGGTCATGGTGATGGTGAAGTCGATTTTGCCTCCAACTGACTTGGACACCATGCTCCGGGGCGGATCGAACTCGGTGATCTCGACGGTCCAGTCGAACTGCCGGCCCATGATCCTGCTGGTTCCCCGCCCACGGGCTCCTACCCCGAGGGCTGTATCACAGCGCCAGATTGGAGCCACGGGCGGCCTGTGTCAATGCCCCGCCGGGGACTGGCAAGCACTCCTGGCGGGCACTCTCCTTCCGCCCGTGCACCGCGTTGACCAGCAGTAATACTTCTCTCGCGGGAATCCCTGCAGTGTGCAAAAAAGCTAACCATGCTTACTATTGTCTGGCGCCGGGCTGCCCGCTGGGGGCAGGAGAACCCGTGCCGGACCGGAGGTTGCAGAAACATGGAACATGAGATGCGTCCCCTCAGCGATGACGAACTGATGTCGGAGCAGGCCACGGCTTTGCCGGACAAGGAAGTTGCTTCCGTCCTGGACCTGAACGCGGACCTGGACTTGGGCATCGACGCAGCGGCACCCATCGACCTGGCCGTCGCCGCCAATGCGAATGTGGCGGCACCGATCGACGCTGCGGCGTCAGCCAACATCCTCTCCTTCGGTTCAGAGGCCCAGGCCCTGGCGGACCAGGGCGTCATGATCGAGCAGGGCATTACTGCCGATGCGAATGCCGAATCCACCCAGGACAGCATCATTGACCAAAGCAACGACACCATCGAGGACGACACGACGGCGGCCGGCGCCACAGCGGGCACCGGCACCACGGAGGCGGGGACCGGCACCACGGAGGCGGGGACCGCTCCAGGAACGGTCGACGGCGCTGCACTCCGTCCCGACGGGACCCTGCCCGATGGCACCCTCCCGGATGGCGTCCTCCCCGAGGAGACTCTGCCGGACGTGGGTGCGCTGCCGGTGGATCCCGCAGCTGCCCTGGACGGGGACCTGCTCAACGTTAACGTGGACCTTGCAGCGGACGCCGACATCACGGCGCCCATCAACGGCGCCGTGGCAGCAAACGCCAACGTGGCTGCACCCATCGACGCCGCCGTTGCTGCGAACATCGGCTCCATCGACAGCCAGGCCTATGCGGTAGCCGAGCAGGACGCCATCATCTCCCAGCACATCGACGGTGAAGCGAACGCCTCCGCAGACCAGCAGTCCGACCTTGCGCAGTAAGCGGAGATGAGCCACGCCGCCGGCAACCCGGGCCCTGTGGCCGGCCCGCCGTCCTCCCCGGCATCGCTTGCCGAGCACCCGCAGCAGGTGCCTGCGCGTGCCCAGGGTGTTCAGCTTCTGGGGCAGTCTGAGGGATCGGGGTACCGGGAGGCCCCGTCACTGGTGCGTCGCTCGGATGGCCAGACACTACAGCTGACACGCCTGCTCTACCTGGTGCTGGAGGCGGCTGACGGTTCACGCAACGTGGAGGAGATTGCCCGGCACGCCAGCGATGGTTCTGGACGCCTGGTCAGCGCCGGCAACGTGCGCACCCTGATGGATTCGCAGCTCCTGCCCCTGGGCCTGCTTCGCCTGACGGACGGTTCCGAGCCAGAGGTCAAAAAGGCAGACCCCCTGCTGGGCATGCGCTTCCGATACACGGTCACGGATCCCGAACGCACCCGGAGAATCACCGCACCCTTCGCAGCCCTGTTCAATCCGTTTCTCGTGGCGGTGGTCACGGCGGCGTTCCTTTCCACGTGTTGGTGGGTGCTCATGGTGAAGGGCCTGGGTTCAGCCACCCACGAGGCCTTCGCAAACCCCCCTCTGCTGTTGCTGGTTTTTGCCATCACCATCCTCTCCGCCGGCTTCCACGAGTTCGGCCATGCCGCCGCCGCGCGCAGGGGCGGGGCAACTCCGGGTTCCATGGGTGCGGGGCTCTACCTGGTATGGCCCGCCTTTTTCACTGATGTCACCGACTCCTACAGGTTGGGCAGGGGCGGGCGCCTCCGCACCGACCTTGGCGGCCTCTACTTCAACGCGATCATCGCGGTCGCCGTCATGGGGTTGTGGTGGGCCACCGGCTTTGACGCGCTGTTGCTGGTGGTGGTCACGCAGATCCTGCAGATGGTCCGGCAACTGCTCCCGCTGGTGAGGTTCGACGGGTACCACATCCTCGCTGACGCTGCCGGCGTACCCGACCTGTTCCAGCGCATCAAGCCCACGCTCCTGGGACTGCTGCCCTGGAACTGGGGAAAACCGGAAAACCGGATCCTGAAGCCTTGGGCCAGGGCTGTGGTGACGGCGTGGGTCCTGGTCACCGTGCCGTTGCTGCTGCTCAGTCTGGCCTTGATGGTGATCGCGCTGCCGCGGCTGCTGGCCACCGCTTGGGACAGCGCCTCCAGACAGCAGGACCTGCTTGCCGGGAGCCTTTCCGTCGGGGACTTAGCCGGGGCTGCCGTCCGTGTGCTGGCCATAATCGCTGTCGCACTTCCCATCCTGGGCATGCTGTACATCCTTCTCCGGCTGCTGCGTCAGCTGGTCACCGTGCTGTTGCAGAAGACCCGCGGTAAAACGCTCCAACGGACTGCCGCCATGGGTGCCATAGCCGCGTTGCTCGCGGGGCTCGCGTGGGCCTGGTGGCCCGACGGCGGGACGTACCGCCCCGTGCAGCCATACGAACGCGGCACGCTGGAGGACGTCACGACGTCGGTCCTGCCGCAAAGCAGCAAAATAATGCTGAGGGCAGGCGGCAGCGGCAGGACGGTGGCACTGTGGCCTGCAGGTGTGTCCAGGCCAACCAGGGAGAACCCCCAGCTGAGCATGGTGCTGGTCCCCGCAGAGGGGCCGGCTGCTCCGGGCGGATCCGGGGCATCCGCCACCACCCCCGCCGCTGCCCCACCATCCTGGGTGTTCCCGTTCGACCGCCCCGCGGTGCCCGAGGAGGACGGCAACCAGGCACTCGCCGTGAACAGCACCGACGGTTCGGTTGCCTACAGTGTGGCGTTTGCGCTCGTTTGGGCAGAGGACGGCGAAACAGTGGACACGAGGAATGAGGCCTATGCCTTCGCCAGCTGCACCGGCTGCGCCGCCGTGGCGGTGGGCTTCCAAGTGGTCCTCGTCGTGGGCCAAACGAATGTCGTTGTTCCCGAAAACCTCTCCGCGGCAGCCAATTACAACTGCCTGGACTGCCTCACCTACGCGCTTGCGAGCCAGCTGGTCCTCACCCTGGATGGGCCGCTGGGCGAAGGCAGCCTGGCACAGCTGAATGCATTGTGGGCAGAGATTGCAGAATATGGCCGGAACATCCGGAACGTGCCGCTCTCGGAGATCCAGGCCCGGCTTGCCGAATACAAGGAGCAGATTACAGCCATCATCAAGGCTGATCCCAGCGGCACGAAGGCCACCGGTTCAGCCACGCCTTCCGGTGCACCGGCCCCGACAATGACGGATGCCGCCGCCGGAACTCAGGATGTACCTGCCACCCAAGTACCAGGCGGAGGGGCACCGCCTCCGGCAGGGACCGCGGTTCCAACCGCCCCGGCAACTCCGCCCGCAAGTGGCGCGCCACCGTCATACGCCCCCGTTGAGACGCCGCTCCCTACGGCGGATACTGGGGGCATGGCCCCGCCCGCGGAGCCCCTACCCACCACAAACCCCAGCTAGGAGAACAGATGTCGTTGAGCAAGGGAACGCATGTGGAGTGGAACACTTCGCAGGGCAAGACGCACGGCAAGATCGTGGAAAAGAAAACCAGCGACTTTGAACTCGACGGGCACAAGCACCGGGCCAGCGAGGATGAACCGCAGTACGTGGTGGAGTCGGACAAGACCGGCGCCAGGGCAGCGCACAAGGCCTCTGCCCTGACCGAAAAGAAGTAACACATGGCCGCGCAGCACGAAGTGGTCATCATCGGCGGCGGCAACGGGGGCGTTTCCCTGGCTGCCCGCCTGGAACGCTACGGCATCAAGGACGTGGCCCTGATCGAGCCCAAGGACCACCACCTCTACCAGCCGCTGTTCTCGCACATAGCTGGCGGCCGGGCCCAGGCAAAGGAAGCCGTCCGCTCCCAGGAATCAGTGACGCCCACGGGTGTGACCTGGATCCGGGACAGCGCCGTGGACGTGGACACAGATGCCAACACTGTGACCCTGGCATCCGGATCCACCGTCTCCTACGGGCAACTGGTGGTGTGCCCCGGGCTGCAGTACGACTGGGACAGCGTGCCTGGGCTGGCCGAGGCGGTGCATTCGCCGAACGGGACCTCCCACTACGAGTTCGAACTGGCGCCCAAGGCTTGGACCCTGCTGAGTGGGCTCACATCGGGAACGGCCGTTTTCACGATGCCGGCCGGTCCCATCAAATGCGGCGGCGCCAGCCAGAAACCCATGTACCTGGCCTGCGACTACTGGCGGGAACAGGGCGTGCTGGACAAGATCAGGGTGGTCATGGTCCAGCCCTACCCCACGGTGTTCGGGGTTCCCGAGGTGGACCGGGAGCTTGACCGCAAGATCGCCGAGTACGGCATTGAGCTGTGGACCAACAGCGAGCTGGTGTCCGTGGACGCGGTCGGGCAAAAAGCCACTATCCGGAACATTGAAACCGGTACGGAAGAAAACCTGCACTATGACGTCCTCAACGCCGTTCCCCCGCAGTCGGCGCCCAACTGGCTCAAGGCCACTGACCTTCCTGCGGCAGGCGACGCCGGGGGGTTCGTGGAAGTGGACCGACAGACACTGCGGCACATCAGGTTCCCGAACGTGTGGTCCCTGGGCGATGCGGCCGGGACCACCAACTCCAAGTCGGGCGGGGCCCTGCGCAAGCAGACCAAAGTCCTGGCCAAAAACCTGGTCGCCGCACGGAAGGGCAAGCCGCTCCCCGCCAAGTACAACGGCTACTCCGTGTGCCCCTTCACGGTATCCCGCGACACGGTGGTGTTCGCCGAGTTCGACGACAGGTTCCGCCCCATGCCCACCGTCCCGCGTGTTCCCACGTGGAACGAGAGCAAACTGTCCTGGGTGGTGGACCGGGACGTGTTCCCGCAAATCTACTGGAACCTGATCCTCAAAGGCAGGGCCTGACCTGAGAGAGCGCCCCCGAAAACCCCACATCAAGTGAGAGAGCGTCCCGGAAAACCCAACATCAAGTGAGAGAGCGTCCCTCGGGTTGACTAGCTTGGAGAGTTGACGACGGCGGCAGTCGCCTCCGCGATCGCCTGTTCCTCGTCGGTGGGAACCACCAGGACGGGGATGGCGGACTGTGCCGTGGAAATGACGCGCGGCTCCTTGGACCGCTCGCCATTCAGGACGGCGTCGAGTTCGATGCCCAGGGCGCCGAGCTTGTCCGCCACCAGGGCGCGGAACTGGTGTGAGTTCTCGCCAATGCCGGCTGTGAACACCAGGGCCTTCGCCCCGCCGACGGCCACGTGGTACCCGCCGATGTACTTGGCCAGCCGGTAAGACGCGACGGCGAGCGCCATGGCAGCCCGGGCATCACCGGCCTCGGACGCTTCCACCACCGAGCGCATGTCGTTGTTGCCGGCCAGGCCCTTCAGCCCGGATTCCCGGTTGAGCATGGTGTCGATGTCCTCCGGCGTCCAGCCTGCCCGGCCTAGGAACACCAGGATGGACGGGTCCAGGTCGCCTGAGCGGGTTCCCATCACCAGGCCTTCGAGCGGGGTAAAGCCCATGGAGGTGTCCACGGAGCAGCCGCCCTGGATCGCGGTGACCGAGGCCCCGTTGCCCAGGTGGGCGATGACGCCGTCGAACTCCTCCGCCGGGAGGTCCAGCAGCGCGGCCGCGCGGCGGGTGACGTATTCGTGGGATGTGCCGTGGAAGCCGTAGCGGCGGATGCCGTGGTTGGTGTAGAGCTCATCCGGCACCGCATAGCGCCAGGCGTGCTCGGGGAGGGTGCGGTGAAAGGCGGTGTCGAAGACAGCCACCTGCGGCATGTCCGGCCACTTCCTGGTGATGGCCCGGATGCCCAGAACGTTGGCCGGGTTATGCAGCGGCGCCAGCGGGTTGAGCCGCTCGATGGCCCTGGTGATCTCGTTGTCGATCAGCACGGGCTCGGCAAACCGCTCGCCGCCGTGCACCACCCGGTGCCCCACCGCACCCAGTTCCAGGTCTCCCAGTTCCTGGTGGATTGCGGCGTCCACCTGCTCCAGCGCCTCTGCATGATCCCTAGGGCCCTCGATCTCGCCGTCCCCGCCGCCGCCGTTGCCCATGCCGATCTTCTCGATCAGCCCCTCGGTCAGGACGCTGCCGGCGGCGACATCGCGCACCTGGTACTTGAGCGAGGACGAGCCGGAATTGATGACGAGCACGAGCATGCGGGGCCTCCTGAGCCTTGCTTCTGCAGTTCAGTCCCCACTATAGGTTGCTCCGCCGGCGGTTTCCTTGCGGATGGGCGCCGGCTGTGCCTAGAGTCGGCAGACAGGCTGGACCACGCCCGAGAGGACACTTCCATGACGAATGAGCCCGCTTCGATCGACGAGAACGACCCCACCAACACAGGATCCAGCAGCACCGCTCCCCTGAATGCCAAGGCGGATTCGGACCCCGGCGGTGGAACCGGCGCCGGGTCCGGCAATCAGGACCCCACCGGGGTGGAGGGCGCCAACCCTGCACTGGACGACACCGGCAACCTTAAGGCTGCCGAGACCGGCGAGGCTCCGGAGGCGCCGGAGAAAACAGAAGACCTCGACCTCACGCCGCAGGGCCTCTCCGATGAGCCGGCCAAGCAGGAGGACGAAGGGAGCCTGGCCAAGCCGGACAACAGCTAAGACCTGCAAAAGGACGACGCCGGCACCCAACCGGGTGCCGGCGTCGTCCTTTTCTGCGTCGGCCTTTTCTAGGAAGCCGGCGCCTGCACTGCGCTCTGGAGCGGCTCCTGCGCGGGATCCTGGGCCTGCGCCTGAATGGCAGTGATGGCCACGGTATTCACGATGTCCTCCACTGTGCAGCCGCGGGAGAGGTCGTTGACCGGCTTCCGCAGCCCCTGGAGGACAGGCCCCACGGCCACGGCCCCCGAGCTCTGCTGCACGGCCTTGTACGTGTTGTTGCCCGTGTTCAGGTCCGGGAAGATGAACACGGTGGCCTGGCCTGCCACCGAGGAGCCCGGCATCTTGGACTCGGCAATGGAGGCGTCCACGGCGGCGTCGTACTGGATGGGGCCTTCGACGGCGAGGTCCGGGCGGCGCTGGCGCACCAGTTCGGTGGCCTGCCGCACCGCGTCCACCGCCTGCCCGGCACCCGAACCGCCGGTTGAGTAGGACAGCATGGCCACGCGGGGCTCCACCCCGAACTGCGCTGCGGTCTCCGCCGACGCGAGCGCGATGTCCGCCAGCTGCTCCACGTTGGGATCCGGGTTCACGGCGCAGTCGCCGTAGACCAGCACGCGGTCCGGCATCAACATCAGGAACACCGAGGAGACGATCTTCACTCCGGGGCGCGTCTTTACGAACTCGAGCGCAGGCCGGATGGTGTGGGCAGTGGTGTGGGCAGCGCCGGAGACCATGCCGTCCACCACTCCGAGCTGGACCATCATGGTGCCGAAATAGCTCACGTCCTGCATGATTTCCAGCGCCTTCGCCACGTCCACGCCCTTGTGCGCGCGCAGCTCGGCGTACTTCTCGGCGAATTTCTGCCGGAGGTCCGAGGTTGCCGGATCCACAATGTTGATGCCGGAGAGGTCGATGCCCTGGGCAGAAGCCAGTTCACGGACATCCGATTCGGGTCCCAGCACGGTGAGGTCGCAGACGTCGCGGCGGCGCAGAATTTCCGCCGCCCGCAGGATCCGCACGTCCGTGCCCTCCGGCAGCACCACGTGCCGGCGCTGCGAGCGTGCACGCTCAATCAGGTCATGCAGGAAGCGCAGCGGGGTCATCCGCTCGGGTCGGGGCAGGTGCAGGCGCTCCACCAGCTCGGTCTCGTCCACCCGACGGGACCAGAGCCCCAGCGCGGACGCCACCTTGCGCCGGTGCCCCGACCAGATCTCGCTGCGGACCTCGGAGACCCGGCGCGCCGTCTGGTACGTGTCCTCACTGGCCGCGAACACCGGGAACGGGGCCTGGGCCAGCAGCGGGTAGATGTTGGCGTCCGGCGCAAGCCCGCCAGTCAGGATCAGCCCCGAAGGCACCGGGAACTCGGGCGAGAAGGACGAGGCCAGGCACGCCACCATCACATCCGCGCGGTCACCGGGAACGATCACCAGGGCACCCTCGTCCAGCACATTGAGAAAGTTGCCCACGTTCATGGCCGCCACCTTGATGTCCTTCACATCGCGCTCCATGTCCGCCAGCCCTGCGATCTGGCGCACCTGCAGGGCACTGGCCACCTCACCGGTGGTGGGCCGGGCGATCTCATCCAGTTCCGGCAGGATGTACACAGGCCTGTTGGACGCGCCGGGCTTTATGGCCACACGGATCTCTTCCAGGTCCTCCGGGTCCGCACGGTTGACCATGATGGCCAGCAGGGCACACCTCTCGGCGGCCAGTTCCTTCCGGGCGACCTCCACAGCCGCCGCCGTCTCAGCCACAGTGCGCCCCTTTGCGCCCACCACAGCCAGCACAGGCGTGGCCAGGTTGTTGGCCAGGCGTGCGTTGAGGTCGAACTCGACGGCGGAGTCCTGGCCCACCAGGTCCGTCCCCTCCACGATCACCACGTCGCAGTGTCGCGAGATCTCCGCGAAGATCCCGACGCAGCGGGCATCAATCTCCGCCCGGTTTCCTTCAGCCAGCAGGGCCCGGACCTCTTCATACGTCAGGCCGCCGCGGCACCTGTCATCCTCGAGCACGAAGCGGGATTTCATCAGCGTCACCATGGGATCCGCCGCGGGATCCGGGCCATGGACAACAGGCTTGAAAAACCCGATCCTGTCCGCGTGCCGGTGCAGGGTGTCCGCCAGGCCCAAAGCCACGAGTGACTTGCCTGAGCCAGGGGTGGTTGCGCTGACGTAAATGCCTGTGGCCATGGTCCGCCCTTTTGCTGTGTGCTGGTGCCGGTCCTTCCATCCTTGCACTTCGGCCGCGGCTTTCGGCAGGGTTTAGCGTTGCGGAGCGTGTGGTGATGGGCACGCAGGGCGGACCCGCGGCGGCAGGTGCGTGCCGCCGTCGTACCTTCCCGCCGGGTTGCTTTTCCCGCACCCCGTCCGGCGCGCCAGGCACGGCGGCGTGTCCCCGCCAGGGCGCGCTGGCCCGCGGGAGCAGCCAGGCAGGAAGGCGCAGCCGCAACCCCAGTGGCCCTTGACACGGTACCCCCTGATGGGATTACCTAATGAACATTCGGTAAATAAAGCTGGAGGCAATGACGCATGGCTGAAACCGCCCTTTCGGGGCCTACCCACCAGATACTGGAGAACGATTACGCCTCCGAGTGGATGGGCATCCAGGTCCTCGCCCTTAGCGACGGGCATGCCACCATCCGGATGACCCTCCGGCAGGAAATGCTCAACGGCTTCGGCATGGCCCACGGCGGAATGATCTTCGCCTTCGGGGATACCGCCTTCGCACTCGCCTGCAACCCCGCCGTGCCGGCCCCCGGCGAGGAAAACAGCATCACTGTGGCCTCGGGCGTGGACATCAACTTCCTGAAACCCGCCTTCCGCGGCCAGGTGCTGACCGCAGTGGCAGACCGCCGCTCCAGCGCTGGCCGGAGCGGGCTGTACGACATCCAGATCTTTGCCGCCGATGCGCCGGAGCCGGGCCCCGAAAGCCCCGGTTCAAGCCCCAACCCAGGCCAGCCAGGCGAGCTCATAGCCGAGTTCCGCGGACGCAGCCGCACCATCCCCAAGAAGTAGGAAACCATGACCCTGCATGCCCCCGAATCCCCCGCCGCTGTAACAGCCGATGCCGGGCTTGACCGCGAAGAGACCATGTCCCGCGACGAGCTCGAGGCCCTCCAGCTCAGCCGCCTGCAGCACACCGTTGCCTACGCCTACGAGCGCGTGCCGCTGTACAGGCGCAAGTTCGACGACGCCGGGGTCCACCCCGGCGACCTGCGCGAACTGGACGACCTGGGCAACTTCCCCTTCACCACCAAGGAAGACCTGCGCCAGGAGTATCCGTTCGGCATGTTCGCTGTCCCCCAGAACGAGGTGGCCCGCGTCCACGCCAGCTCCGGCACCACCGGCCGTCCCACCGTGGTTGGCTACACCAAGCAGGACCTGGCCGACTGGGCCAAACTCGTGGCCCGCTGTTTCCGCGCCTCCGGCATCCGTCCGGGCATGAAGGTCCACAACGCCTACGGCTACGGCCTGTTCACCGGCGGACTTGGCGCGCACGCCGGCGCCGAAGCCCTGGGCTGCACCGTAATCCCGATGTCCGGCGGGCAGACCGAACGCCAGATCCAGCTGATCCAGGACTTCAGCCCCGATGCCATCCTGTGCACCCCCACTTACCTGCTGACCATCGCGGACGCCATGGCGCACATGGGGATCGATCCCACCTCAACCTCGCTGAAGCATGCAGTTTTGGGCGCCGAGCCGTGGACCGAGGAGATGCGGCACGAGCTGGAGGTCACCATGGACCTCAAGGCCTGTGACATCTACGGCCTCTCCGAGGTGATGGGCCCGGGTGTCGCCGGGGAGGCAGTGGAGACGCAGGACGGCAGCCACATCTGGGAGGACCACTTCCGGCCCGAAATCATCGACCCCTTCAACCCGGTGGTGGGCAAGGAGAACGTCCTGCGCGACGGCGAACACGGCGAGCTCGTGTTCACCTCGCTGACCAAGGAAGCGCTGCCCATCATCCGGTACCGCACCAAGGACCTCACCCGCCTGCTCCCCGGCAGCGCCCGCCCGGCGCATCGCCGCATGGGCCGCATCACCGGCCGCAGCGACGACATGATCATCCTGCGCGGCGTGAACCTGTTCCCGTCGCAGATCGAGGAAATCGCCCTCCGCATCCCCGAGCTCAGCCCGCACTTCCAGCTGGAACTCGCCCGGCCCGAGGGCCAGCGGATGGACCAGATGACGGTGAAGATCGAGCGCCGGGACAGCGTCACCGCTGAGCAGAGTACGACGGCGGCACGCACCTTGAAGGAGCAGATCAAGATTCACGTGGGTTCTTCCTGCGAGGTGGATGTAGTGGAGCCGGGCTCGCTGGAGCGGTCCAACGGCAAGCTGCGCCGAATCTACGACCTGCGGCCCAAGGGGTAGTACGAGCACCGGCTGACCGACCGTTCATGAGAAACTAACGTCTATGCCCAGCACCACTGAAACAGCAAGTACCGGCAACGGCGCGAAACGCGGCCGCCCCGGATACGACCAACAATCTGTGCTGCGCATCGCCGTCGACGTCTTCAACCGGCACGGCTACGACGCGACGTCCATGGGCATCCTCGCGGACAACCTCGGCATCTCAAAATCTGCCATCTACCATCACGTGCCCTCGAAAGGGGACCTCCTCAAGCTCGCCCTCGACCACGCCCTCGGCGGGCTCGAGGCCATCCTTGAACAGCCCGAGGCGACGTCCGGCGCCGCCGATGCACGCCTGGAGTTTGTCCTCCGGCAGACCGTGGCCGTGCTGGTGGACCGGCTGCCGTTCGTCACGCTGCTCCTGCGGCTGCGGGGCAACACGGAAATCGAGCGGGACGCGCTGGAACGCCGACGGACCTTCGACCACAAGGTGGCCGCGCTGATCTCCGCGGCCCGGGACGACGGCTCGCTGCGCCAGGACATCGACCCGCGCACCGTCACCAGGCTGCTGTTCGGCATGATCAACTCGATCGTGGAGTGGTACAAGCCGGGCGGATCCCTCTCGCCCGAGCGGCTTGCCGACGACGTCATCACCATGGCCTTTGACGGGCTGCACTCCACTACGCCGTAAGCCAAAATACTAAGGGTGCTTGGTATTTCTGCTGATCCCCGGCTACGGTGGTAGGACCAGCCAGGATCCGAAGGAGGCCCGCCCATGAGCACCACCGTCAGCCGCGGACTGCGCCGTCCAGCCCCCGCCGGCAGGGCCGCTGTCCGCACTGCGGCCGGAAGCCTGGTGCTGGCAGCCTCCCTGGCCCTCACTGCCTGCACTGGCAGTACCCCTCCCCCGGAAGCCACCGAGACTTCTGCCGCCGGAGCAACCTCCACCGCCACGCGTGGCAGCACGACCGGCAGCACTGCCGCTCCCCAGGCGCCGGCCGCTTCGGGTGACATTCCCCAGCTGGTGGAGAACCTTGCACCCTCAGTGGTGACCATCTTCACCGAAGGCGGACTGGGCAGCGGCGTGGTCTACTCCGAGGACGGCCTCATCCTCACCAACGAGCATGTGATCAGGGGCAACGACAGGGTGGAGGTCGCCTTCGCCGACGGCCAGCGGGTGGAGGGCACCGTCAGGGCCGCTGATCCCGTCACCGATCTTGCCCTGGTCCAGGCCAACCGCACCGGACTGCCCAAGCCCGTCTACCAGACCACCCTGCCGCAGGTGGGTGAGGGTGCGCTGGTGCTGGGTTCGCCGCTCGGCTTTGAAAACACCGCTACCTCCGGCATCATCTCCGGCTTGCACCGCTCCATTCCGGGCTCCGCTTCCAACAGCCTTTCCCTGGTGGACCTGATCCAGACCGACGCCCCCATCAGCCCGGGCAACTCCGGCGGTGCGGTCATCAATATGCGCGGCGAGATCATCGGCATCAGCGAGGCGTACATCCCGCCGTCAGCCGGCGCCGTGGCGCTCGGCTTCGCCATCCCCGCTGCCACCGCAGTCGAGGTGGCCGAGGAACTACTGGCGGACGGCACCGCCGAACACGCCTATCTGGGCCTGACACCGGGGGAACTGACGGCGCAGATTGCCGAACAGTTGGGCATCGACGCCAGCACCGGCGTCGTGGTTCTGGCCGTGGACGAGGACGGCCCGGCGGGCCGGGCCGGTATCCGGCCCGGTGACGTGCTGGAGTCCATGGAAGGCGTCGAACTGGCCTCGCCGGAGAAGCTGCTGGCCGAACTCCGCAACCGCAACCCCGGGGACACCGTGGGATTCAAGGTCAAGCGGGAGGACCAGAGCCTTGACCTCAAGGCGGACCTTATCGACCGGCCAACAGGAAACACCCGATAGGAAGGTAAGAAAAATGAGCCACCCCAAAGAAGAACCGGATGCCGGCTTCATCGTCCCGGATCCCTCCCAGGTCCGCGAGGACATTCCCGGCGACGCCGGCGACGAGGCCAACGTGATCCGCTTCAGCGAAGAGCAGGCCCTGATCGAGGAACAGGCCCACGGCATCCGGCCGGACACCTACAGCGTCCCCTCGGGCGGCCCCACCATGGCGGAAGCACGCGGCAACATGGACCGCTCCGACCAGAGCGACAGCGGACGCGGGACGGGCCCGGAGGATGACAGCAGCGACGACGGCCTGCACGGCGGCGCCGAGTCCTGACATCTCGGACCGGTCACCACCGGCCATCCTGACAAGCAGGGGCGCCCCGGATTATCCCGGGGCGCCCCTGCTGTCGCTTCACGACTTTCGTTTGACGGCGCTGCGCTAGAGCTCGTATTCGGCCTGGACGCCGAGCTTCTCGTGGACGCAGAGGATGTTGTGCTCGGTATCCATGAACCACGCGCACTTCTCGGAATTGGTGGTGCAGATGTGGTTCTCTGTCTTCAGGTTCGGCAGGTCGTAGTCCTGGAACTGCACGCCCCTTGCCTCCATGTCCCGGACGGTCTTCTCGATGTCCGTGACCTCGAAGCTCAAGGCGGTGTGTTCGGAGTGCTTGCCGTCCGAGACCGGCATCAACTGCAGCATGGGACCGCCGTCGCTGCCGAGTAGTTCGCTTCCGTCGTCTGCATTGCCGCGGTGCGGGAGTCCGAGTTTTTCGGTGTAGAACCTCCGGGCCCGCACTGCGTCATCGACTGGCAGGACGGTTGTGGCTGTGTTCATTCTTAGGCTCATGTGGCCACCTCCTACGGGCAGAATTTTACGCTTCCGCCCGCCAAAAAGACCCGGCCTTTTTCCCTCTTTGAGACGGGGTGGGGCTACTTTTCGACGAGAGTGAGGACGTCGTAGGTGGCCACGATCTCGTCGTTCTGGTTGGTAAGGACCGCGTCCCAGGCCACCTCGCCGTACTCGTCCGTCTCGCGGGGGGTGATCTTCTTGGCGGTCAGGGTCACCCGGATGGAGTCCCCCGCAGCCACGGGCGTGATGAAGCGCAGGTTTTCAAGCCCGTAGTTGGCCAGGACCGGGCCCGGCGCAGGCTCCACGAACAGTCCCGCGCCCCACGCCAGCAGTAGGTACCCATGCGCCACGATGCCCGGGAAGAACGGGTTGGCTTCCGCCGCTTCCTGGTTGGTGTGGGCGTAGAAGGTATCGCCCGTGGAGTCTGCGAATGCGGTGATGTCCTCAAGGGTGACCTGCCGCAGGTCGGACCGGACGGCGTCGCCAATCCGCAACGTCTCCAGGGACTTGCGGAACGGGTGCGTCCCCTCGGTCTCGAGCGTGAAGTTGCGGTCCGCGCCGGCGTGCCACATGCCAGTGACGGCGGTGAGCATGTTCGGCGAACCCTGGATGGCGGTGCGCTGCATGTGGTGCATCACGGAGCGGATGCCGCCCAGCTCTTCGCTCCCGCCGGCACGGCCGGGACCCCCATGGACCAGGTGCGGCACGGGCGAGCCGTGGCCGGTGGAGCTGCGGGCATCCTCCCGGTTGAGCATCAGAACGCGGCCGTGGTGCGCGGCAATGCCGGAGACCAGTTCGCGCGCCACCGAGGGATCGTTGGTGCAGACCGTTGCCACCAGTGAGCCGCTGCCCTTGGCGGCGAGCCGCACGGCGTCGGAAAGGTCGTTGTACCCGATCACCGATGAAACGGGCCCGAACGCCTCCAGCGAGTGGACCTCCTCCGCCTCGGGGTCCTGCCATCTGAGCAGGACCGGCGCCATGAATGCTCCGCCGTCCACCACCCCGGTGGAACCGTCCGCAGAGGTGACCGACGGCGAATCCAGCGTTCCGTACGCGAGCTCACCTCCGGCGTCGAGCATGGACTGCACTGCTGCCCGCACATCCTCAAGCTGTTCCACGGAGGCGAGCGCGCCCATGGTTACGCCGTCGGCGCGCGGGTCCCCCAGCACTATCCGCTCCTGGATGCGCTTGCCAATGGCGGCGGATACCGCCGGGACGTGCTCCTGCGGCACAATGGCGCGGCGGATGGCGGTGCACTTCTGCCCGGCCTTGGCCGTCATTTCGGTAACCACGGACTTCACGAAGGCGTCGAATTCCGGGGTGCCCTCTACGGCGTCCGGGCCAAGGATGGCGGCGTTGAGGGAGTCGGTCTCGGAAGTGAACCGCACCCCGCCTTGGACCACATTCGGGTGGGATTTCAGGGACAGCGCGGTGGAGGCAGAGCCGGTAAAGGCCACCAGGTCGCGGTAGTCCAGGACATCCAGCAGGCCGCGGACGGAACCGGAGATCAGCTGCAGCGAACCCTTGGGGAGGATGTTGGATTCAACAATGGCCTTGACCACGGCCGCCGCTACGTAGCCGGTGGGAGTGGCAGGCTTCACGATGGTGGGAACCCCTGCGATAAAGGCGGGGGCGAATTTCTCCAGCATCCCCCAGACCGGGAAGTTGAAGGCGTTGATCTGTACGGCAACACCGGGGATTCGGGTGTAGATGTGCTCGCCGGCGAAGGACCCGTCCTTGGACAGCACCTCCATAGGCCCGTCCACCACCACCTGGGAGTTGGGCAGTTCGCGCCGGCCCTTGGAACCGAACGTGAAGAGGACGCCGATGCCGCCGTCGATGTCGATCATGGAGTCCACTTTGGTGGCGCCCGTCTGCGCCGAGAAGGTGTAAAAGTGCTCCCGCCGGGCGTGAAGGTACTGTGCCAGCTCCTTGAGCTTGAGGGCACGCTGGTGGAAGGTCAGCTGGCCGAGTTCCGCCTGCCCGGTGGTCCGGCCGTACTCCACAACGGCGGCAAGGTCCAGCCCCTCCGTGCTCACCTTCGCCAGGATCTGCCCCGTGCTCGCATCCCGGACGGGCATTGCAGACGCTGACGCTCCGGCGTCGGGGGTCCACCAGGAATCCATGATGAAGCTGGGGACTGTCTCCACGGTGTCAACCGTGGCCTGGGGAGCTGTGGCAGTGGTGGTCATCGTTGACGGGTCCTTCCAACAAAGGGGCAGACAGAAGCGGCCATGATTACTGACCGTCCGTTCGGTAATATATTTACCATACAGGAATGTGCCCGCTGCACACTAGGAGTCTGGTGCACACTGGAAAGGGCCCTGCCACGCCGCCACCAATGAGGAGAGCACATGAGCACCCCGTCACCCGAGGACACAGCCGCGGAAACCCAGCCCGCCATCGATCACGAACTGTGGAAGATCACGCTCGGCGAGCTGGACGAGAAGATGGGCGTGAAAATCCTCGAGGAGTCCGTGGAGCGGGTGGTGGCTACCATGCCCGTCGAGGGGAACAGGCAGTCATTTGGCCTCCTGCACGGGGGCGCATCTTTGGCGGTAGGCGAAGCCGTGGGTTCCTGGGCCGCGGTCATCCATGCGAGCAGGCTGGGAAAGACGGCGGTGGGCGTGGATGTTTCCGCCACCCATCACCGCTCGGCACGGGAGGGGCAGGTCACCATCACCGCCACGCCGATCCACCTGGGCGGCACCATCACCACCCACGAGGTACTCATCACCAATGAGGCCGGCCAGCGGCTCTGCACCCTGCGCATCACCAACCTGCTGATGAGGCGCCACCACAAGTAGCCCTATGCCCTATCCCGACGGGAGCCGCCGGCGGCGAACCAGGGCAACCAGCACCCCGCCCACAGCGATGACGCCGGCGGCCGCGCCAGCCGCGGGAAGCGCGCTGAAGCCGGTATATGCGAGGTCACCTGCGCGGGGCAGGTTTCGCGCATTGTTGCCTGCGCCGTTGCCAGTGTCCGCAAGGCCGGCAGGAGGGGTTTGTACAGGGACGGGTACGATGACGGCGGCATCGCCATCCGGGGAAGGACCGGTTGGGGCCTGGGCAGGCTTGCCCGGGTTGGATGGTGATGGCTGGGCCGCAGCTGGTTCTTGCGGGGCCGCTGGCGCTGGTCCGGCAGGCGCCGGCTCGGCAGGCGCTGGCTCGAACTCGAAGCTCACGGCCCCGGAGGCACTGAAGCCGTTGACGGTCTCCGCGCTGAACCGGAGCACTTCCCTGCTGTCCGGCGCCGTGAAACTCCAGCTTCCGTCCGGGTTCACGGGGACTTCGGAGGGCTGCCGCCCCTGGACGCTGATCCGGACTGCGGATCCTGCCGCAACCTCGGTGGCGGGGGCTGCATGGACATTACCGCTGATCATCTGGCCGGGCTCGTAGACGGTCCCAGGGGCCGGGGACACAACGGCAGGCTTGTTGAGGAACAACTCCAACTGGTACCCGGGAAGGACGGCGAGACTGTCCGTCAGGGTGGCACCGACAGCGAAGTTGGGCAGTGGCGGCTGGTCCCGCTCAGGGGCGGCATCACCTGCGGCGTGCGTTCCCACAGCATAGTTCCCGCTGACATAGGGACCACCGGAATCACCTCCACTGGACTGGACACCATAGGAGAGGAACCCGTTAAAGGCCCTCAGATCCAGGGGTTCAGTAGGCTCACTCCCCTCCGTGGGCTCTACGTAGTTCGGCCCGGGCACGATGAAGATTCCCACCGCATCAACAATGCCGCAGGACCAGGCCGAGGTCCTTCCGGAACGGCAGACGGGCATCCCGACCACGGGATCGGCTTTGCCAATGATCTTCACATCAGGTCCCGCCTGCGTCGTATCGCCCCACGTGCTGGCGGCGGGCAAGGGGTCCAGGTCAGGGCGCAAGGATCCGATCACGGCAATATCTGTTCCCACGTTGCCCGGGTCCGTAAGTGCCATGTTGCCCGGGCCAGTGGGGGTTTCGGGGTCCAGGACCCAGGAGTTTCCCGGGCCGCCGAACTGGCTGAACCCAAAACTGCCCAAATGCCCGGCCGGAACACCCTGAAGCAGAAGCTCAGCGGTCTTGGCGGTCCCGTCGGAGGCACAGTGCCCGGCAGTCAAAACTGCCGGCAGGCCCGTGGGATCGAATGCGGAAAAACCTGTGGAGCAGATCCAGCCGGTGTCGGCTTGGTAGCCGACTCCCCCGGGAACATCCGCCTCCAGCGCAAGCGGGGCGGCGTCGTCGAGCTCCACATTCGCGAACCTGGAGGCAAACTCGGCCGGCGATACCCTGCCGTCACCTGCCCCCGCAGTGCTTGACGCACGGGCCCCCAAGGCAGTGCCATCCTTGGCCGCTTCCGGAGCATTGATACCGCCGGTCCGGATCACGAATTTTCCGCCGGTATCCACTACGGCCTGCAGTCCCTGCAGGCCTACGTCGGCGACATAGGCTTGGAAGAGCTGCTCGGTATTAAGTGCAAGCTCGGAGCCCTGGCGGGCGGAAGTGGCAACGGCAGGAGCTGAACTGCCATCCACCCCGGCAGGATCCGGCGGAGCCTCAACAGCCAGTTCAGGGATACTGCCGGCCAGCGCAGCCACTGCCGCCGAAAGTACGGGACCGGTTCCGGACACCACGATCCTGCCGTCCTGAAGCCGGATGCCCGAATAGCCAGGAACTTCGCGGAGCTGCCCGGCGGCAGCTGCGGCCCGGGCCCCCAGCTCCCCTGCCGCGGCGAACTGTTCCGGACTAAGGCCCAAGTCCCGCTGGGCAGCCTCGGCGAGGGCGGCGGCAGAAAGGGTGCCGGACAAGGAAGAACCTGAAAGGGAAGGCCCCAAGCTTCCAGCCTCAACGGCGGCGCCGGGGAGGCTGTCCGCCGGCGGCTGTGAAGTGGCCGACGCCGGCGCAGCAACCAGGGCTGATGAGGCCAGCACCCCGGCGGCCGCGCCGAAGGAGAGGAACCGCCGCAGGGGGAAGGCTCTCATCGGGCTACCCGCGCTCCGCATAGGGCCAGCACTGCGTGCAGTTCCTCGCCGCTCAGGCCGTTCCCCAGCAGGAACGCCCGGGTATCCAGCGTGCGCACAAACTCCGCCGCAGCATAGCCGCGGGCCTCGAGCAGCGGAGCCAACTCCTCCTCTTCGAGGTAGCGCTCACGCGAATGGGGAGGACCGTGGGTACGGTACCGCTCATTGATGCCGCGGGCCGAGCGCCGGTACCCCTCGGCAATGGAGTGGTCGGAATCCCCCGCGAGGTCCTGGACCATGGCGGCTACCATGCCGCTGCGGTCCCGCCCGGCTGCGCAGTGCAGCACCACGGCTCCGCGTCCGGCCGCTGCGGCCAGTTCGCGGAAGATGCTCACCAGCTTCTCCGGGAAGATTCGGGCGTTCTCCGCATAGTGGGCCGGATCGTTCAGGTAGGGGCCGGTGACTGCGGTGAGGCGGGGATCGCCCGGCTCCTCAGTAGGCGAGGAAACCACAGTGATCCCGGACCATGCTGAAGCGGCCAGGACCGGATCCGTTTCCCTCCGCTGCGCCTCCGCAGCGTTGCGGAGGTCGATCACTGTGCGGACGCCGTCGTCGTACGCCTGCCGCCAGCCCGCTTCCGTGAGCCATTCGCGCCGACCCATCCGGTACACGCCGCCGGCGACATGCCAGGCGTTGACAGCGCCATCCCAGTCCATGGATCTGTCCGGTTTATTCATCCGCACAGCTAACCACAAGGCAACAAAACGCGCACGTCATAAGCAGCTAATAAGACGCTACCCGCGCCGGGCTAACCGGTACTCCAGCCCGGCCCGGACGGAGGGCCACTCGTGTTCCAGGATGGAGAACACCACGGTGTCACGCAGGATGCCGTCGCGGGTTCTTGAGTGGCTGCGGAGCACGCCGTCCTGCTTAGCGCCCAGCCGGGCGATGGCTTCCCGCGACTGGTGGTTCAGCCAGTGGGTGCGGAACTCCACGGCGGGGCAGCCGAGAACGTCGAAGGCATGGCCCAGGAGCAGCAGCTTGGAGTCCGGGTTGGTGCCCGTCCCCTGGACCGACGCAGCGTTCCACGTGGAGCCGATCTCCAGCCGGGGAGTGCCGGCGTCGATGTTCATGTACGTGGTCATGCCGATGATCCTGCCCGGACCGCCGGTATCCCTGTCGATCAGGCGGGTGGTGAACGGCAGCATGGAGCCCTCGGTTTGAAGGGCCAGGCGGCGCCGGATTTCACCTGCCATTTCTTCGGGAGTTGGAACCGAGGTGTACCAGAGCTGCCAAAGCCCGCCGTCCGCGGCAGCCTCCACCAATCCGTCGTGGTGTTCCTCTGCCAGCGGCTCAAGGATTACATGCCTGCCGGTGAGGGTAAGGGGTTCAAGGAAGGTCATTGCACCAGCCTAGGTCCAACCATCCGGGCCGGTTACGCTGGGAAAGCACCAGGACGACGACGAGGGAGAAAAACGTGTCAGGACAAAATCCGGACCCGGAAGAAGACAAGCTGACCGGCCTGGAGCCTGGCGGCGGAGTACCGCCGGGCGAAACGCCGCCGGGCGAGGCATCCACAAGCACCACCCAGGGCCATGACGAGCACGGCACGAAAAAGGGCACCCAGTTCTTTTGGATCGCGGTTATCGCCGCCGTCGTTCTGCTGTCGCTGCTCTATTTCATCGGCTACATCGTCGGATTCTTCGACTAGCCGCAGGCTAACTTCTCAGCTGGGCCAGTCGAAAAACCCTTTGCCCGTCTTGCGCCCCAGCTCCCCACGGGCCACCTTGTCCCTGAGGATCTGGGGCGGGGCGAACCGCTCACCGAGGGTCGAGTGCAGGTACTCGGCGATGCCCAGCCGGACGTCCAGCCCCACGATGTCCGTGGTCCTGAGGGGTCCCGTTGGGTGCTTGTAGCCCAGGACCACTGCGGCGTCGATGTCCTCCGCAGAGGCAACGCCTTCCTCCACCATGCGCATCGCCTCCAGCGCAATTGCCACCCCCAGCCGTGAGGAGGCAAAGCCCGGGGCATCATTGACGACGACGGCGGTCTTGCCGAGTGCCTCAACCCACCCTTTTGCCTCGGCCGCGAGCCCGGGCGAGGTTTGCTCCCCCAGCACCACCTCGATCAGGGTTGACGCCGGCACCGGGTTGAAGAAGTGCAGGCCCAGGAAATTCTCCGGCCGCTTCAATTCCCGGGCAAGACCGCTGACGGAGAGTGAGGATGTGTTGGACGCCAAGTACGCATTCTGGGACAGACGCTCCTCGATGCCGCGCAGTGAAGCGACTTTCAGGTCCCAGTCCTCGGGGACGGCTTCCACCACCAGCTCGCGGTCGGCGAAGGCATCGTAGTCAAGACCCACCGTGAGCCGTGAGGCCAGCTCGTTCAGGCTGGCGTCCGCCATTCCGCGCTCGATGCTCTTCACTGCGGCGGCCTCCACCCGCTCACGGGCAGCCTGCGCGGACTGGTCGTCGCGCTCGACCACCAGCACATCAGCACCCTTGACCAGGAAAGCGTGGGCGATTCCGGCGCCCATGCGTCCGCCGCCCAGGACACCCACGCGGGCGGGCAGGCCAGGGGCCGGATGGGGGACGTTCATGCGTTCTCCTTCTTTCCAATTTCTGCCTTCTTACCGGCTTTCTTGTCCAGAAACTTCTGCATCCGGCTGAACTTGGCTTCGGATTCGAAGAGGATGCCCTGCGCCAGCTGGTCGATCAGGGGATGGGCCTCGGCCGGGGCGTGGAACACGGACTTGGTAATCCGCACCGCCAGCGGATCCTGCCGGCTGATCCTGCCCGCCAGATCGTGTGCCGCGTCCATCAGTCCGCTTGCTTCGTGGATCTCGGTGATGAGGTTGACCGCGAGGGCTTCCTCAGCGGTGAGGACGCGGCCTGCGAGGAGGATCTGCTTGGCCACCGGCTCCCCCACGAGTTCCTTCAGCCGCCAGCTGGCACCGGCGGCGGCGAGGATGCCCAGCCCGGTTTCCGGGTTTCCGATGCGGACCGTGGGAGTTCCAATCCTGAAGTCCGCGGCATAGGCGAGCTCCGCGCCGCCGCCCAGGCAGTAACCGTCGACGGCGGCGATCACCGGCATGGGCAGCTTGGCGATCCGCACGAAGATGGTGGAGTTGATGGCCTGCAGGGCGTCGTCGCGGCGCCGCTCGCGCAGTTGGGCTATGTCCGCTCCGGAGGCGAACACGCCCTCTACGCCCGCGATGATGAGCACTTTGGGGTTCTGCTCCAGCGCGGTGCAGACCACGTGCAGTTCGTCCACCATCTGCTGGTCGATGGCGTTGCGCACCTCGGGCCGGTTCAGCAGCACCACTACCCGGTCGCTGCGTTCCTCCACCAGGAGTGCGTGGAATTTCTCCGCCGCCAAATCCACGCCCCCGGCCATCAGACCTTCTCCAGCAGCATGGCGGTGCCCTGTCCCACGCCGATGCACATGGTGGCCAGGCCAACCTTCGCGTCCTCGCGCTCCATCCGGCCCAGCAGCGTGATGGCAATCCGTGCCCCGCTGGAACCCAGCGGATGCCCCAGGGCGATCGCGCCGCCGTCGTTGTTGACGATGTCCGGTTCCAGGCCCAGCCGCCGGATACAGGCAAGTGACTGCGTGGCAAAGGCTTCGTTGAGTTCGACCGCGTCAAGGTCGCCTACGCTGAGGCCTGTCCGCTTGAGGACCTTCTGGGTAGCAGGAACAGGGCCGATGCCCATGATTTCCGGCTCACACCCGGCCGATGCGCCGTCGATGATGCGTGCCCGGGGGGTCAGTCCCAGCCTTTCGATGGCTGCCTCGGACGCCACGATGATGGCTGAAGCGCCGTCGTTGAGGGAGGACGAGTTGCCCGCCGTTACCACTGCTCCGCCGTGTGCCACTGGCTTGAGGCCTGCGAGCACCTCCATACTGGTGTCCTTGCGGGGGCCTTCATCGGTGTCCACAACGGTCTGCGACTTCCGGCTCTTCACGGTGACGGGAACAATCTCGTCCTTGAACCGCCCCCCGTCGATGGCGGCCAAGGCCCGCTGGTGGGAGCGGACGGCAAACTCGTCAGCGTCCTCGCGGGAGATCTTGTCCACGCGGGCCACTTCCTCGGCGGTTTCAGGCATGGAGTACGTCATCTTGCCGTCACGTGAAAGGCTGCCGTGCTGGAAATGCGGGTTGGTGAAGCGCCAGCCGATGGAGGTATCGAAAATCTGGCCCGGCTTCGCGAAGGCAGCGGACGGTTTCTCCTGCACCCACGGGGCCCGGCTCATGGATTCCACGCCGCCGGCGATCACCACGTCCGCGGCTCCGGCCTTGATCATGTGGCTTGCCTGGATGATGGCGCTAAGCCCGGAGGAGCACAGCCGGTTGACGGTGATGCCCGGGATGTGGAGGGGAAGTCCCGCGAGCAGGGTGGCCATCCGGGCCACGTTGCGGTTTTCTTCCCCGGCTCCGTTGGCGTTGCCCATGATGACCTCGTCGATGCTGTCCGGATCGAGGCCTGCCCGGCTCACGGCCTCCCGGAGTACCAGGGCCGCGAGGTCGTCGGGGCGAACTGACGAGAGCGAGCCGCCGTATTTGCCCACCGGCGTTCGTACCCCGCCGACAAGGAAAGCCTGCGGACCTGCGGTTGCAGCCATGGAAACACCCTTCACGCGATAAACAGCACTGTCATCGGCGGCCGGCAGCGCTCCCGCTCCTTACCGACCGTTCGTTCTGTAAATAGTACACGGCGGGGCTTCCGATGCGTAGCTCCGGGAGGGACCGGCTGGAGGCAGTGAGCTGTCCGGACCCGTTCCGTCACCATCCGCTGCGGGTGGGCGTATGCCCCTGCCGGGAGTTTTCAGGCATCGTCATTTCTGCCCGCAGCCCAAGGAGTCTAATGGGATGGCCCGGCTCGATCCTCGCCACCAGCTCCAGGGCGCGGGCGAGGACTTCCGCGGGGTCCGCCGTCTCGGGGATCTTCCGCGCGTAGGTCTTGGTGGTGAATGGGGCGTAGCGGACCTTCAGCGTCAGCCCGACCACCGGCCGTCCCTCGGCCGCCACATCCTCCAGCACGTGCGCCGCCAGTTCCCTCACCGCGCCGTCAATCTGCCCGGGCTCGGTCAGGTCCTGTTGGAAGGTGGTTTCACGGCTGTGCCCGCGCGCCACCCAGGGCGTGTCGTCAACTGTCCGCGCTCCGTCGCCCCGTCCGAGCTGCGCGTACCAGGGACCCATCTTCGGCCCGAACTCCGGAACCAGGTCGTCAGGGTTCGCAACCGCCAGCTCCGCCACGGTCCTGATGCCCAGTTTTGCAAGGCGGGCAGACACTTTGGTTCCCACACCCCAGAGTTCGATGGTCGGCCGGCTCCCCATCACGTCGAGCCAGTTCTCTGCCGTGAGCCAGTAGACGCCGGCGGGCTTGCCGAACGTGGTGGCCACCTTGGCGCGGACCAGGGTGTCACCGATGCCCACGCTGCAGTGCAGCTGCGTTTCCGCCAAGACTGCCTGCTGCAGCTGCCGGGCGTAGGCCTCCGGATCCTCATCCTGCACACCGACGAACGCTTCATCCCAGCCCAGTACCTGGACGGTGGCGCCGGGCTGGGAGCGCAGGACGGACATCACCTTGTCGGACGCAGCCAGGTAGGCTTCCTGGTCGACAGGCAGGATGACGGCGTCCGGCACTTTCCGCGCGGCGATGCGCAGCGGCATCCCGGAGCCGACCCCGTACGCCCGGGCTTCATACGACGCAGTGGACACTACTGCCCGCTCGGCGGGATCGCCGCGGCCGCCAACAATCACCGCCTTGCCCGCGAGTTCGGGCCGGCGGAGCACTTCGACAGCTGCGATGAACTGGTCAAGGTCCACATGCAGCACCCAGGATTCGTCCACAAGCCCCAGTCTGCCCGCCCCGGGCAGTCCGCACCAGCACCTGAAGCAGCAGCAACCGCGACCCGTGTTGCCTTCCTGCCCGGTTGCTAGCTGCACGGCGGGTGCAGCGGGGACACACAGCCCCCCGGACCCGCAGCGCGGTCACTAAGTGGGCAGGAACGCACGCGGGGAAACGCCGACGGCGGGCCGCCCTCCCCAGGGCGTCCCGCCGTCGTACCTACTGCCGAGAAGAACTAGCTGAACAGCTCACTCTTCGGCTCATTGTCCTTGACCTTCTGCCAGCCCAGCCACAGGAGCACCGCGAAGAACGGGATGGTGGCCAGGGTCCAGAGGCCCAGGTAGAAGACCTCGCCGGTCTTGCTGGTCATGGTGTCGAAGCCGATCAGCATCGTGATTGCCAGCAGCCCGAGCAGGCCGGCCCAGCTGGTCCACGGCGAACCGGGCATCGGCAAGGTGGACGTGACACCCTTGCGGCGGCGCAGCACAATCTGGCTGGCAAAGATGGAGCCCCAGCAGAAGATTACGCCGATGGAGGCGGTATTCAGGGCAAGGTCGAATGCGTGCGAGCCGCCCAGCCAGATGTTCAGCATGATGCCCACCAGGTAGAAGGCCGCGATGCCCAGGATGGCCGCGTACGGGACGTGGCGCTTGGACATCCTGGTCAGCCACTGCGGGGCGTGACCGTTGTTGGCCATGGTGCGGAACACGCGGCCGATGGAGTACAGGCCGGAGTTGCAGGAGGAGAGCGCGGCAGTGATCACGATCATGTTCATCACGTCACCCACCCAGCCCAGGCCCATCTGGCCGAAAACGGTGACGAACGGGGAGATGCCTGCCTTGTACTGGTCCGACGGCAACAGCATGGCGAGCAGGGTCACGGAACCGACGTAGAACACCACGATGCGGAGGACGACGGCGCGGATCGCCTTGGGCACTTCGCGTTCCGGGTTCTGCATCTCGCCGGCGGTAATGCCGACGAGCTCGATCCCGTTGTAGGCGAAGATGACGGCGTTGAGGACCAGGACCATTACCAGTGCGCCCTTGGGGAACATGCCCCCGTCGGCAGCAAACAGGTTGGCGACCGACGCGTTGCCGTCGCCCACCTGGGCGTTGGTGACCACCATGAAGGTGCCCACCACCAGGAAGATCAGGATGGCGCCCACCTTCAGGCAGGAGGCCCAGAATTCGAACTCGCCGAAGGCCTTGACGCTGAGCAGGTTCACTGCCACCAGGAGCGCGAGCGCGGCGATGGCCGAGGCTTCCACCGGGACGTTGGGGAAGAAGAACTGGAAGTACAGGCCGATCGCGATCAGTTCGGCGATGCCGGTCATACCCCAGTTAATGAAGTACATCCAGCCGGACAGGAAGGCGCCCTTCTTGCCGAACATTTCGCCGGCGTAGCTGACGAACGAACCGGAGGTCTGGCGGTACATGATGAGCTCGCCGAGGGCCCGCATGAGCAGGTAGGCGATGACGCCGGCGATGGCGTAGGAGAAAATCAGGGCCGGACCGGTGGAGGCGAGGCGTCCGCCGGCACCCATGAACAGGCCGACGCCGATGGCGCCGCCCATGGCAATCATGGTGACGTGGCGCCGGCCCAGGGTCTTGCTGTAACCCTCGGCGCTGAGGGTGGGGTCGACGGCGGTGGATGGTGCCGTGCGGTTCTGCAGGTCTGTGGGGGTACTTTGAGGCACAACGATTCCTTGTGGGTTGGGGGTTGGCCGCATCCGGGAAACGAGTAATGCAGCTCACATAATTCGGTCAGATCGGTCAGAGGCTGACGTTTATGAGTGCATTAGCTCGCTCAGCCGAAGCTTCACGCGGCTCGTCCATCCTACAAGACGCGCGGGGGTGTTACGTGACGCGCGCTACACAGGGGCCGTTTCCAGCACCAGGTTTTGCTCCCGGTCCAGCCTCACGCGGTAGGTCTGCAGCGCGTTTGCGCCTGTTGTGGAGCAGCCGGTGGCAAGGTCGAAGGCGTGCTGGTGCAGCGGACAAATAACCACCTGCCCGTCGATGGTGCCGTCCGCAAGCGGGCCGCCGCGGTGGGGGCAAACGGCAGACACCGCCCGCAGTGAACCTTCCCGCAGCCGGAACACGGCCACCTGCTTCCCGTCCACGGCGAAGGCGCGCCCCTCCCCCACCGGGATCTGCTCCAGCGGGCCCAGGACGTGAATCTTCGTACCCGTACCCGTCTCCGTGCTGCTCATCGGACCGGCACCTGTGGAAGAACCGTCAGGGGCAGCGAGGTGCGGAACTGCCCGGGGGTCTGCGGGTCGTCGCGTTCCCGCCACGGATCCACGTAGCTGTCCACGCTGGCCTGCATCGCCTCGTCCAGCCGGCCGGCAATCCCCTCTGCATCGTCCACAATCACGGCGCGGAGATGATCGATGCCCACCCGCGGCACGAAGGCGTAGGTCCGCTCCAGCCAGTTGGCCTGTTCCCTGTAGTACTGAATGAACCGGCCAGCCAGCACCTTCACGTCCTCCGGGTCGTCAACCGTGGCCAGCAAGTCCCCTTTGCGGATGTGGGCACCGGCGGCACCGCCCACGTAGATCTCCCAGCGGCCGCCCTCCACGGCCACAACTCCCACGTCTTTGACCAGTGATTCGGCGCAGTTCCGCGGACAACCGGAGACGGCGAGCTTCAGCTTGGCAGGGGATTCAAGTCCCTGGAAGCGTGATTCGAGCTCAACACCCAGCCTGGTGGAGTCCCCGGTGCCGTAACGGCAGAAGTCCTGGCCAACGCACGTCTTGACCGTGCGGAAGCTCTTGCCGTAAGCGTACCCGGAGGGCATATCCAGGTCAGCCCACACCTGCGGCAGGTCCTCCTTGCGGATGCCCAGCAGGTCGATGCGCTGCCCGCCCGTCAGCTTGATCAGCGGGACCTTGTGCTTCTCTGCGACGTCGGCGATGCGGCGCAGCTGCTGGACCGACGTCACGCCGCCTTTCATCTGGGGCACCACGGAAAAGGTGCCGTCCCGCTGGACGTTCGCGTGGACCCGGTCATTGATGAACCGCGCATCGCGTTCATCGATGTACTGATCTGCGAGCATCATCTTCAGCAGCGAGGCCAGCCCCATCTTGGATTTTGCGTCCTCCCTGCCGCCGGGGGCCAGTGCCTGGAACACCGCCGAGACCGAGCGCAGCCCACGCTTCCGGATTTCGGCCATCAGTGCCTGCTTGTCCAGCGGGATGCCGGGAACGTAATAGCTGGCGGCAGGGTCATCCTCTACCGCTCCGCCGGCCGCCCACTCCACCACCTGGCCCACCAGCAGCTTGCAGGAACCGCACCCCTTGCCGGCGCGGGTGGCGTCCATGGCTCCGGCCACTGTGGTGCAGCCGCCCTTGACGGCGTCCGCGAGCGCCCTCTTGCTGACGCCGTTGCAGTTGCAGACCTGTGCGTCGTCGTCGAGCTCCGCAACTCCCACCTCCTGGCCGGGCGTGCCGAGGTCGAACATCAGGCCGAGACGTTCCTCGGGCAGTGGCAGGCCGCGGTCGAAGGCCTGCGTCAGGAAGGCGACCTTCCGGCTGTCCCCCAAAAGCGTGGCGCCAACCATCTTGTTGTCCCGGACCACGATGGACTTGAACACCCCGCGGCTGGGCTCTGAAAAGACGATGTGCTCGTCGGTCTCAAGTTCCGGCCCCTGCAGGCCCATCGAAGCAACCTCGACGCCGGCGACCTTCAGCTTGGTGGCCGTGCGGGAGCCAAGATACGCGGCGCCTGTGTCCGCGCCCGTGACGTGGTTGGCCAGCACCGCCGCCTGCTCCCACAGCGGTGCCACCAGCCCGTACACCTGGCCCCGATGCTGGACGCACTCCCCCACGGCATAGACGTCGTCCTCGTCCTGGACCCGCAGGCTGTCATCCACCACGATGGCGCGTTCCACCGGCAGTCCGCTGAGGACCGCCAGGTCCACATTGGGCCGGATGCCGGCCGCCATCACCACCATGTCGCACTCGATGTCGGGCCTGTCCCGCAGCCGGACACCCGCCACCTTGTCCGTTCCCAGCACGGCAGTGGTCCGGCTGCCGGTATGCACCCCGATTCCCAGTCCCTGCACGCTTCGGCGGAGCACCGCACCGCCCTCGGGCCCCATCTGCGCGCTCATCAGGTGGCCGCCGGAGTGCACCACGTCCACCTCGAGGCCATGGCGGCGCAGGCCGGAGGCAGCTTCCAGCCCAAGAAGGCCTCCCCCGATCACCACCGCGTGCCGGTGGTGCTCATGCTGCGCATACGCCACCATTTTGCGGGTGTCATCGATGGTCCGGAAGCCGAAAATGCCGTGCTTCACGGAACCGCCCGGAGTGTAGAGCCCCTCCATTGGCGGCATATGGGAGCGGCTTCCGGTGGCGATGATGAGGGTGTCATAAGGCGTCACCCTGCCATCGCTGGAAAAGACGTGCTTGGTGAAGCGGTCAATCCGCTCCGCCCGGACGCCCGCATGCAGCGTGATCCCGTTGTCCCGGTACCACGAGAGCGGATTGAGAAAAATGGCTCCATCATCCTCGTCCCCCGCGAGGACGTGACTGAGCATGATCCGGTTGTAGTTCCCGTAGGGCTCGTCCCCGAACATGGTGATCCGGAACTGCTCCGTTCCACCGCGTGCAATAATTTCCTCCACGGCACGGGCTCCCGCCATGCCGTTGCCGATGACCACCAGCCTGGGCCGGGCGTCCGGCACGCCGGAGCGGGACATCAGTGCTCCACCATTCCCAGGTCGATCACCACGGATCCGTTAAGTCCCTCGGGAGCTGCCAGATAGAGCTCGATTACCGAACCGCCGTCGATATCCTCCACCACCCGCAGCGGTACATGGACATCGCTCTTGGCGCCAATGGGAAAATAGCGCATGGGCACGCCATTGCGCATCAGCACCACGGCGATCAACTCACTGCTGGAATTGCCGCCGCGGAAGTAGAGCGCCTGATTGACCACCCCGTCCGGGACGTAGTGCGAAAGCTCGCTGTGGAGGGGCATGGGCTTTTCCAGCCCCAGGCCCTGGAAATGGTAGATGCCCTGCAGGAAAAGATTCTTGGTGATCACGGACAAGTCCTTTCGGCGGAAAACGGGCGTGGCTCCATCTTGCGCCGCGGATGTTTCAGCCTGCCGTTCGCGCGGTAAAGACTGCTTAAAGCAAATCTCACCGCCAGGCGTCCGCTACACAGCCACCGCTGCTGCCTTCCTGCGCCGGGCCTTCGCCAGCCGGGTCCCGATCAGCCCCTGCCGTGGACTGAAGAGGTACACGGCAGCGAACACGATGCCCTGCGTGAGCACCACCATGGCGCCGGAGGCCGTGTCCAGGTAGTAGCTGACGTAGATCCCGGTGATTGAGCAAAGTGCCGAGACCACCGGGGCGATGACCAGCATCCGCGAGAACCGGTCCGTGAGCAGGTAGGCCGTGGCACCGGGAATGATGAGCATAGCCACCACCAGCACCACACCCACGGTCTGCAGCGCCACCACGGAGGTCAGGGCCAGCAGGCCCAGCAGCAGCGCGCCGAGCCGCCGGGGTGACAGGCCGATGGCATGGGCATGGGTGGGGTCGAAAGCGTACAGGGTCAGGTCCCGGCGCTTCAGGACCAGGATGGCGAAGGCCACCACGCCCAGCACCAGGACCTGGATGAGGTCCGGGACACTGACGCCCAGGAGGTTGCCGAAGATGATGTGGTTCAGGTCCGTCTGGCTGGGGGTAACGGAGATCAGCACCAGGCCCAGGGCAAAGAGGGAGGAGAAAACGATGCCGATGGCAGCGTCCTCCTTGACCCTGCTGGTGTTGCGTACCACGCCGATCAGGGTCACGGCCACCAGTGCGAACACCAGGGCGCCGAGCGCGAACGGGGCGCCCACAATGTAGGCCAGCACGACGCCGGGCAGCACCGCATGCGAGACGGCGTCGCCCATGAGGGACCAGCCGATGAGGACGAGCCAGCAGCTGAGGACGGCGCAGACGACGGCGGCGAGCGCGGTGGTCACGATGGCGCGGACCATGAAGTCATAGCTGAGCGGTTCGAGCAGCAGCTCCATCAGGCGCTCCTCCTCTCATTGCTGTCCCGCTGGTCCCGGTTCAGCACGTCCAGGCCGAAGGCCATGGCCAGGTTCTCCGGCTGGAGCACCAGTTCCGGCGGGCCATGCATCAGGACCCGGTGCATGAGCAGCACAGCCTCGTCGCACAGTTCGGGAAGCGCATGCAGGTCATGCGTGGACACCAGGATGGTGCAGCCGTCCGCGGCAAGCTCCCGCAGCAGCCGGGTAATCGTGGCCTCGGAGCGCTTGTCCACCCCGGCGAAGGGCTCGTCCAGCAGCATGGTGGTGGCGCCCTGCGCGATGCCACGGGCCACGAACGCGCGCTTCTTTTGCCCACCGGACAGCTGGCCGATCTGCCGGCCGGCGTAGTCTCCCAGCTCCACCCGGTCCAGGGCCTGGTCCACGGCGGCCCGGTCCGCTTTTGACGCCCGGCGGGTAAAGCCCTGGCGGCCGTAGCGGCCCATCATCACCACATCGCGGACGGACAGCGGGAACTGCCAGTCCACCTCCTCGCTCTGCGGCACGTAGCCGATGCCCCCTTCCCGACGGGTCCGCGAAGGAGACTGTCCATGGATCCGGACGGTGCCGGCGTCGGGCCTGATCATGCCCATGATCACCTTGAAAAGGGTGGATTTGCCGGAACCGTTCATGCCCACCAGACCGCAGATCCGCGCGGGGTCCAGGGTCAGGGACGCGGCGTCCAGGGCCAGGACCTCGCCATAGTGCACGGTCACGTTGTCAACGAGGATGGCGGGGGTGCTCATGACCCTGCCCCCGTAAGGGCTTTGGTGATGACGTCCGCGTCGTGCCGGATCAGGTCCAGGTAGGTGGGGACGGGACCGTCCGCTTCGGAGAGGGAATCCACGTACAGAGTCCCGCCAAACCTGGTGCCCGTGGCTTCCACCACCTGCTGCATGGGAGCGTCGGACACCGTGGATTCACAGAAGACGGCTGGTACTTTGTTGGCCCTGACGTACTCAATGGCACGGGTGATCTGCTGGGGCGTGGCCTGCTGTTCGGCGTTCACGGCCCAGATGTAGAGCTCCTTCAGGCCGGCATCACGGGCGAGGTAGGAGAAGGCCCCCTCACAAGTGACCAGGGCGCGCTGGGGTTCCGGCACAGCGGCTAGGCTGGCGGTCATCTGGTCCTGCACGGCCTGGAGTTCGCCCTTGTAGGCCTCACCGTTTGCCTTGAAAGCCGCGGCGTTCTCCGGATCCAGTTCGCTGAAGGCCTTCACCATGTTGTCCACGTAGACCTGGACGTTCAGCGGCGACATCCAGGCGTGCGGGTTCGGCTTGCCCTGGTAGGCATCCTCGCTGATGGACATGGGCTCCACGCCTTCGCTGACCACTGCATGCTTCACGTCCAGCCCTTCGACGAACTGCCCGAACCAGGCCTCCAGGTTCAGTCCGTTGTCCAGGATCAGGTCGGCCTTGGATGCCTTACGGATATCCCCGGGAGTCGGCTCGTAGCCGTGGATCTCGGCCCCCGCCTTGGTAATGGACTCCACGGTGAGCTTGTCCCCGGCGACGTTCCGGGCGACGTCGGCCAGAACAGTGAAGGTGGTCAGGACCACCGGCTTCCCGTCCCCGTTTCCCGCGGCCCCGCCACCGCAGGCGGTCAGCAGGAGGGAAAGGACGACGGCGGCCGCGGCCACACCCAGCGGACCCAGCGGGCGCCGGGAGCTGGTTCCCCCGCTGGCATTGGCTCGAGCGGCTACTTTGGCGCACCGAAACGCAAATTTAGGCATACCGAACATTCTAGGGGAAGCCCGTTTTCGCCAGCAATCCGCCACCCTCCCAGCCGGGGTTAGGCTGAAGATATGGCTACCGCCCACCGACTGCCCCCTGCCCCGCAGCCACAGCTGTACCGCTTCACTCCCCTGGATTTCGCCACCCTGCTGACGTATGTGGCCATCGCAGGGTTCTTTGCCGTCGCGGGGGAAGTCCTGGCACCGTTCCTCCGCCAGATCGCTCCTACCCCGGCTGCTGCCTCCTACGCCGTGAACCTCCTCTTCTATGCCTCAGTGGGCATACTGGCGCTGGTGGCCGCACGGAAGGTGGTGGGCCGTGACCTGAAGGTGCTGGCCACACGGCCCTGGTTCACCGTGCTGATGGTGCCCGCGGCTGTCATTGCCATGATGATCCTGACGGCCGTGGTGGTGGCGGCCAGCGGCGAAGCCCAGACCTCCGCCAACCAGGCGGGGCTGCAGGAGCTCATGCAGCAGGTGCCCGCCTGGCTCATGGTTCCGCTGCTGGTGGTGGTGGGACCGTTCGTGGAGGAGTACATCTTCCGCCACCTGCTGATCGGCAAAATGAGCCGGCGGGTGAACATCTGGATCTGCTGTGTCCTGTCAGTGGTCCTGTTCGCGGCCCTGCACATTGTGGGCCAGGAAGCGATCACGTTCGCCGCACTGCTCCCCTACCTGGCCATGGGCGCCACGCTGGTCTTCGTATACGTGTGGACCGGGAAGAACCTGATGTTCGCCTACTTCGTACACGCCGCGAAGAACCTGCTGGCCGTGGTGTTTATTTACGCCATTCCCCCGGAGGTCTTCGAACAGCTCCAGCAGGTCCAGCCTTAGAACAGCTACTGCATCTACTGCCCAGGCGTCTCAATGACCTACCGGAGAAGCGCCTGCCACCGTACCCTGCTCGGATGGGACTGAACATACAGATCGTGATTGACTGCAGGGAACCGCACCAGCTGGCTGACTGGTGGGCTGAGACCCTCGGGTGGGCAGTGGAGCCGCAGGATGAAAGCTTCATCCGGTCCATGATCGACCGGGGCTTCGCCACCGCGGACCAGACGATGACCCACAGCGGCAAGCTGGTGTGGCGCGACGGCTGCGCCATCCGCCCGCCCGAGGAGCTGGACACAAAAACCCCTGCCCGGCGCCTTCTTTTCCAGACCGCACCCGAAGCGAAGAGGGTCAAGAACCGGGTTCACTGGGACGTGAACCTGGCCGGCCGGGACAAAGATCACGTGCGCCGGGAACTGGAGGCCCGCGGCGCCACCTTCCTTTGGACGGCCAACCAGGGACCGCACTCCTGGCACACGATGGCGGACCCCGAGGGCAACGAGTTCTGCATCAGCTGACCCCGATTACTAGACTTGGACGGTGAGCAAACAGATTCCCGCCCTGGTGTCCGATGTCTTCGACCCCACCCGCTGGCGTGTTGTGGCCGGCTTTGAGGACTTCCAGGACATGACCTATCACCGGCAGGTGGAGCGGGATTCCGACGGCGGATGGGTGCGGGACCTGCCCACCGTCCGAATCGCTTTCAACCGCCCGGAGGTCCGTAACGCCTTCCGGCCGGGCACCGTTGATGAGCTGTACCGCGCCATGGACCACGCCCGGATGTCCCCGGACGTGGCCACTGTGCTGCTCACCGGCAACGGCCCCTCCCCCAAAGACGGCGGCCATTCCTTCTGCTCCGGCGGTGACCAGCGGATCCGCGGCAGGGACGGCTACAAATATGCCGATGGCGACACCCAGGAAACCATCGACCCCGCCCGGGCCGGCCGGCTGCACATCCTGGAAGTCCAGCGGCTGATGCGGACCATGCCCAAGGTGGTCATCGCCGTCGTCAACGGCTGGGCAGCCGGCGGCGGGCACTCCCTGCACGTGGTGGCGGACCTCACCATCGCCTCCCGCCAGCACGGGAAGTTCAAGCAGACGGACGCCACCGTGGGAAGCTTCGACGCCGGCTACGGCTCGGCCCTGCTGGCCCGGCAGATCGGGCAGAAGGCAGCACGCGAGATCTTCTTCCTGGCCCGCGAATATTCCGCAGAGGACATGGTCCGGATGGGCGCAGTGAACGAGGCTGTGAACCACGAACGCCTCGAGGAGGTTGCCCTGGAGTACGCCGCCGATATCGCCCGCCAGTCTCCGCAGGCCATTCGAATGCTGAAGTTCGCCTTCAACCTGGCCGACGACGGGCTGGCCGGGCAGCAGGTGTTCGCCGGTGAAGCCACCCGGCTGGCGTACATGACGGACGAGGCGGTGGAGGGCAAGGAAGCCTTCCTGCAAAAACGCGACCCCGACTGGTCCAGCTTCCCGCACTACTTCTAAGGCAGGAGCGGCACATGAACAGCACAACGCCCACCGGCGGTCCCCTCAACATTGAACCCGCACTCAAGGCCCTCGCGGCAGCCCTCCATGGCGAGGGACCCGCCGTCGAACTTTCCATCGGTGAGGACGGCGCCCTGGTGGTGGGACACCTGGAAACTCCGGGCTGCGACGACGCCGTGGCCGTGGTCCGCACCTCCGGCTCCACCGGCACCCCCAAGGCCACGGTGCTGACGGTGGAGTCGCTGGCAGCCTCTTCCATGGCCACCGCTTTGGCGCTCAAAGGTGAGGGGCAGTGGCTCCTGGCCCTGCCCGTCCAGTACGTCGCCGGGATCCAGGTCCTGGTGCGTTCGCTGTTCGCGGGCACCCGCCCCTGGGTGATGGACATGTCCGGCGGGTTCACTCCGGAGGCCTTCACCGCGGCGGCGCTCGAACTGACGGACAAGATCCGCTTCACGTCCCTGGTTCCCACCCAGCTGCAGCGCCTCCTGGACGAACCCTCCCCGGACACGCTGGCGGTGCTCCGCCGCTTTAACGCCGTTTTGCTGGGTGGCGCGCCCGCCCCGGCTTCCCTGTTGGCAGCAGCCCGCGAGGCCGGTGTCCGGGTGGTCACCACCTATGGTTCCGCCGAGTCCTCCGGCGGGTGCATCTACGACGGTTACCCGCTGGAAGGGGTCTCGGTCCGCGTTGCCGACGACGGCCGGATCCTGCTCGGCGGCGACACGATCGCCGCCGGCTACCTGGACGCGCCCGACCAGGACGGCGCCACGTTCTTTGAGGAGGACGGAGTGCGCTGGTACCGCACCAGCGATATCGGCAGCATCGACGACGACGGCCGGCTCACCGTGCTGGGCAGGGCGGACGATGTGATCATCACCGGCGGGCTGAAAGTATCCGCGGCGCACGTGCAGGAAGAACTGGAAAAATCCGATGCCGTCGCGGCAGCTTTCGTGGCAGGAGTCCCTTCAGCGGAATGGGGCCAGGCCCTGGCCGCATACGTGGCGTTGGCCCCGCACGCCTCCCTCGCGGCGTCCCTCCCGGCGCCCCTCGCTGGGGCCGGACGGGACGCGGAAGGCGGGGACCCCGCCGTCGTGCTTGAACGGGAATGGCGCCACACGCTGGGAATCCTTGCCCCCAAAACAGTCCTCGCGGCACCTGCCCTGTTGATGCTTCCCAACGGCAAACCCGACCGGCTGGCGATGACCGCCGAGCTCAATGCCCTGCACGGCGGAAAGTAAAGTAGACCTGCACCACCCGGCAGGGTCCCCCTGCCGACTTCCCCAACCACACGCGAGGTACTGACCGTGGCCACAGCCGCACAATGGATCCAAGGCGCCCGACTCCGGACGCTGCCCGCAGCGATTGCGCCGGTGCTGATCGGCTCCGCCGCCGCCTATGAGATGGATTCGTTCCTTCTGCCCAACGCCATCCTCGCGGCGCTGGTGGCACTCCTGCTGCAGGTGGGCGTGAACTTCGCGAACGACTATTCCGACGGCATCCGCGGCACGGACGACGACCGCGTGGGCCCGCTGCGGCTGGTGGGATCCGGCGCGGCAAGCCCCGAACACGTCAAGCGCGCTGCGTTTGGCGCCTTCGCCGCAGCCATGGCGTTCGGGCTGATCCTGGTGATCATCACCCAGAGTTGGTGGCTGATCCTGGTGGGACTGGGCTGCGTGATGGCTGCGTGGGGCTACACGGGGGGCAAGAACCCGTACGGGTACATGGGCCTGGGTGACGTTTTCGTGTTCGTGTTCTTCGGGCTGGTGGCCACCCTGGGCACCACCTATACCCAGGCCGGACAAATCAACCTGCCCGCCATCATTGGCGCCATCGGCACCGGACTCATCGCCACGGCCCTGCTCATGGCCAACAACGTCCGGGACATCCCCACGGACACGCAGGCGGGCAAGAAGACGCTTGCCGTCCGCCTGGGCGACAAGCATGCCCGGGAAAGCTATGTGCTGATGTTGGCGGTGGCCATCCTGCTGGTGGTAGTCCTGGCCCCCGGCCGGCCATGGATGCTGATTGTGCTCCTGCTGATTCCGGCCTGCCTTATGCCTGCCTGGCTGATGATCAACGGGCGCAAGCGCAAGAGCCTCATCCCGGTCCTGAAACAAACCGGGCTCATCAACCTCGGCTACAGCCTGCTGTTTTCACTGGGACTGGTGCTTAGCCACGGTTTCTAGTGGCGTTGCCGGACGTTCCGGGACTGGTTGCCGGAGCCGCTCAGGCCCTCTTGCGGTCCTTCACGTCGTTGCTGATGGTCACGTCCGGGTTGGCATCCAGCAGTGCGTCCTCCGCGTGCGCATCCTGGACCTCGCCGGCGGAGCGGAGCGGCTTCGCCTTGCCGGAGAAACGGTGGTGCAGGGCGGCCGCTGCTTCATCCCGCTGCTTCTGGAAGAACAGGTAGCTGACGGCGAACGCAATCAGGGCTGCACAGATCACGGACATCAGGGCGCCCAGGCCCAGGAAGGTGAATAGCACGAACAGGGGCGCAAACAGAGCCAGGCGGATCAGGGAATATTTCAAAAAGGCCACATTCAAGTTTAGCCGCTTCCCGCCCGGGGCCCCTGCGCCCGCTGACGATAGACTTAATGGCATGCTCCTCCGTGTGGCTTTGGCCGTGGCAGTCCTCGTCATCTTCGTGTATGGCCTCGTGGACGTGATCCGCACCGACGGGCGCCTTACGCGAGGGATTTCCAAACCCGCCTGGATCGTGGTCATGATCGTGCTGCCGGTTGTCGGCGCTATCTTGTGGCTCCTGATTGGCCGGCCACGGGGCACTCCCCCGCAGCGCCAGAACCACCGGGGTCCCACTGCCCCCGACGACGATCCCGAATTCCTCCGCAACCTTGAAATCCGGCGCCGCAAGGAAGCCGAGGCAGCACGGCTGAAAAAGCTCAAGGATGAACTTGATGCCAAAGCAAAGGACGACGACGGCGGCAAGGACAAGCATGAGACCGACGAACACGATACCGACGGCCTGAAATAGATTCCGGACTCATTGCGGCCGTGGCGGGACCGCGGCTACGCCGGTAGGCGCTGCCGGGCGAACGACTCTGCCACCAGGCCTTCGCAACTGCGGATGACAACCCGGCAGGCGTCCAGGGCTGCGCGGTCTGTCAGCGGGTTCTCGGCCAGGGCGCGCCACCGGAGCAGGCAGCGGCGTGCTTCGTCGGCAATTTCGTTGGAACTCGCATCCGTTTCCAGCCCCAACCGCATGTGGGCTGCAGCGCCCCGCCCTCCGATCAAGGCCTCGGCCTCGGCAGCCAGTTCAGGGCTGAGCGGCACGCCCCTGGTGCGGAGAGTAGCCAGCAACCGTAGTTCGCGGAACTCGTGGGCGTTGGCCTGCAGCCGTTCCAGAGACGCGGCCAGGTGCTCCGTCCCCGGACGTGGCGAAGTGCGCAGCAGGGATTCCACCCCCACCAGGGCGGTCCGTGCCTTCAGTGCTTCTGCACGTGCCTGGAACTGGCGGCCCAGCAGGTCCAGCAAGGGATCCAGGCCACTGCGCCTGGCGAGCTCGTGGGCCAGTGGGGTGGGTTCGCTGAATCCGTTGGGGATCAGGACTACAGCCAGCCGGATACCAAACAGCCCATACCTTGCGAGCAATGCGGCTTTGACTTCCGCCGTCAGCCCTTCCGGACCGGTGGAGCGGATGAACCTGTCGGCCGAAAGCAGCGCCTTCTCGCGGTCCCCGCGGGCCATACCGGCGAGCAGTTGAAGAGCCTCGAAGTCCTGCTGGCGCATCGTCCGGGCGCTCTGGGCCAGGAGCCCTGCCACCGGCACCACGCCCAAGGCGAGTCTCCGCAGGTTATGGTCACGCCGGTACCTGTCCGCGATCTCTCCGGCAGACAGCAGGGAATCGATGCGGCCTCCGCCTACCTCATCCGCCCGAGAGAGCACGGCGATTGCGTTAACCGTGCCTGAGCGTCCCGCTTCGGTGTCCCGGAAGGATTCGAGGAACCGGAGGTCGGCTGCGTGCATGTGGCGCATCAGGTAGATGACGGCGTCCGCTTCAGAGTGGGTATCCGCCGGAGCAAGGAAGGCGGTGGAGCGGGCGGAGACATCGTGGGACAGGGAAGCGATGCCGGGAGTATCGATCAGGGTCATGTTCCGCAGCGCCGGGGACGGCCACTCCACCTCCAACCGGTCCACGTCGGCCGCCGCCACATCGCCGAGCACGAACACCAGGCGTCCATCCACGCGTTTGACCGGCAAGGTCCGCGGGTTGCCGTTCTTGGGGTACAGGGTGATGCGGGGTGTGTGTCCGTGCCGGTACCAGGTGATGATCCGGGTGCACTCCCGTGTATCAGTGGGAGCGATCTCCTCGCCGATAATGGCGTTCAGCAGCGTGGATTTGCCGGCCTTCACCATGCCGGCGATGGCAATGCGCAGCGGCTCCGCGAGCCGCCGTGCCATTCCCTGGAGTTTGGCGGAAGTTGCCGGATCATCGGCATAGGTTTCCAATGCCTCCTGAACCAGCCCGGCTGCACCGGCAACTGTTGAAGCGGTCATGGTGGACCACCTGCCGAAGCCCTGATTCCCTCACGCGCCGCCTCCGCAGCAACTGCTTCGGCAGCCCGACGGAGTGCATCCACCTTCTTGAGCTCCGCCTTGATGTCCTTGATGCGGGCGGTTTTTTCCAGGGCGTAGGTATTGGCAGCTTTCTGCGCTGCGGACACCGAGTCGGCCAGGGAACGGTGATGTTCGTCCGCTATTTCCGTGAAGTGGTCGCGGATGGAGCGTTGCACCAGCCTCAGCCGGTCCTTCAGCTGCTTACCCACCTGGAACGAAACGTCGTCGAGCTGCCGCCGGACCAGGGCCTTCGCTTCCCCCTGCCGGCGTTTGAGCCGTGCTTCCTTGTCCTCCCGGTAGGCCCTGCGCCCCAGCAGGACGCCGGCACCCAGGGAAAGCGGGTTGATCAGTGCCATGCCGAAAATGCCTGTCAGAAGCCCGAACATCAGTACGCCCCCATAGGAACCACGCATACCGATCAGCACCTTTTGCACCGGGTTGATGTGTCCGGCGTCCACCCCTGGCATCGCGTCCACAGGATCCAACACGTCGGCAGTGTCGGAAAGGTGCATCGCCGGCAGCCTCACCTCATCCGCGGTGAAATGATCAGCAACCTGGGCAGCCAGCCACTGCGCCCGTTCACTGGTCAGGATGAAGGTGTCAGAGATGGCGGCGGCGGTGGATACCTCAAGCCACCTGGAAAAATCGGTCCAGGCAGCTCCCGGGTCCCCCTCGTCAATGGCGGCTTCGGCTTCACGCTGGATGCGCCGGAGGCCATTGCGGAGCTCGTATTCCATGTCGGCGATGAGGTCGCTGATACCGTCGTTGAGCGTGATCTGCCAGCGTGCAGACCGCTTGCGCAGGTCGTCGGCCTCCGCCCTTGCCAGTTCGAGCTGCGCAATTATCTGCGGCGTGCCTTCAGGGTTTTCGAGTGCTTCAAGCTCGGATTGGAGGGAAAGGCCAAGGTTTTCGCAGACAGTGAGAAGGTCCTGGCTGACAGAACGGCCCTGGAGTCGCTGCGCCCCGCCCACAATCCGGGTACGAAGGTGGGTAATCAAGGCAGGAAAGCCCGATTCCTCGTTCAGCTCGCCGTCCTGCAGCCGGGCAGCTTCAAGGCGCAGGTCCGAGGAGACGGCATAAAGTGGGATATCGGACCCGAACTCGTTGAGGTGGGCACGGTCAATCTCCTCTACCCGACGCCAGTCGGGGTAGAGGTCGGTCTTGGTCAGGACAGCTACGACGTTCGGGGTGATCCGCATGGCCTGGCGGAGGAAACGAAGCTCCGGTTCGGTGTATTCCTGCGACGCGTCCGACAGCAGGAGCATTGCGTCCGCGGTGGGCAGTGCCGCGAGGGTGGCCAGTGTGTGTGCAGACCCCAAGCCACCCACCCCGGGTGAGTCGATGACGGTGAGCCCGCCGGCCAGGACCTTCCGGGGAAGGCTGATCTCCGCTGCGAGGAGCTTCTTGCTGTTCCCGGGATTTCCCTGCTCGGAAACATAGGCCGGAAGGTCGGCGATGGGGACCGGCTGGCGGTCAACCCTGGTCTCATTGCCGCCGTCTACATCGGCCGTGGGAACCAGAATCAGAGCCGAGGCCGGGTCCCCGTACCGGACCACGGTGGGCACGGAAGTGGCAATGTCGTCGTCAACCGGGCATACCGGTGCACCCACCAGGGCATTGATGAACTTGCTCTTGCCTTGCTTGAACTCACCCGCCACGATGACCCGGATACTCGGATCCTTAAGCCTTCCCAACGTGAGGTCCAGGCGTTTTCGGAGATCCTCCCGGTCTCTGGTACGGACGAGCTGGAGGCCGTGCTCCACGAGCTGGATCAGCTGCCCGGCCGTTGCCGGTGATGCCGGCGTCGCCGGTCCTGCTTCTGCCACAGCCTGCCCTCCGCACTGAGCCTCAAATTCTTACCACGACAGGTCCGGCGGCTAGGCACCAAACTCCAGGTAGTCTGCCGCCTCCCCGCCAGCGTCGTCGGCGTCATCTTCTGCGTCAATGGTGCCCGATTCGTCTCCGGTCAAGCCGAACTCAACGTCATCGGCGCCCAGGATGGTCTCCTCGATGGTATCCGTGGCCACCAGGTGGCTGAGGGCATCCTCGGAGGAATTGCCTGGGGAGGACCCAGGGACCGTTTCCTCCACCCCGGCTTCGGTGCCGGCGTCAAGGTCAAAGAGGTGGTCGATGCGGATGTCAGCGAAGCTCATCTCCGGGGTGGCACCTGCGGCAGGGCCTGCGAAAACGGCATCGTTGTCGAACCACTGCTCAACATCGCCCTCTGCCCAGATGTTATGGGCCGGTGGTTGGTCCAGCACGGCGGCGCGGTCATCGGCAGTGGAGGGGTAGGAGTAGTTGGCCACTACCTGGGCAAGTTGTTCCACCGCGTGTCCATGGTCGTCATGAGGGCCGCCGCCTCCGCTACTGCCACCGGTGTTTAAGACTTTGTCGAAGGTGGAGGCATTGACGTTGACGGGGGCGTAGTCCAGGACCACAGGCATGGCCGCGTCAACGTCCGCGGAGCTCAGACCGCCCAGTCCGTGGTCCCGCAGCACGCCTTCGGGATTGTCCAGGAACTCCTGCGCAGCCTGGCGGTCTCCGAAGATGTTCATCAGGAACTGGACGACGTCCTTTGCGACTGTCATGTGCTGGCCCTCAAATCTTCTCTTGTGCAGTTCCCCGGTCCTGATGCTGACTTGCACCAAAGGTAGTGTTCCTGCCGGGGCTCCGGCATCGGGCGGGTCCCCCGTACCGGCAGCGCCCCTTGTGGGGAACCATCATGGGCTCTGTTAGGGGTGTTAGGGGGACTAGTCATGGGACTGGTCTTCCGGGCCCAGGGCAAGGCGCAGCTTGGCCATCAGGTCAGACCGGTTCTCCGCGCCGAGCCGGCGGCGCATCCGGGCAATGTGGTGCTCAGCGGTGCGGGGGGAGATATAAATGGCTTCGCCGATTTCCCGGTATGTTTTGCCGTCCAGCACCAGCCTGGCCACTTCCTTCTCCCGCTCGCTCAGGCCTGCGCCGTCCGGGTGGATGCCGTTACCCGTTTCAGCGGGGGGAGCACTGTGGGATTCAGGCGACGGGGGCGTTCCCGAGCCGCCCGGGCTCGCCTGCGGATGGAGGTCGCGGGCGCAGGACAGCAGGCGCACCATGTCCTTGCGTTCGTGTGCGCGGGCTGCGGCGTGCCCGGCAAGCCTGGCCCCTTCCCAGGGCATTCCCACCCCGCCCAGGCCCCTTGCCGCCGCCTCGACATCATCGGGATGGAACCTCTCCGCCAGAACAGTGACCCAGGCTTTGCCGGCTGAGGCCAGTACGGCTGCGAGATGGCTTTGCCCTGCGGCCCGTGCCAGTGCCGCTGCATGGGGTGCCAGTTCGGCGGGGCTTTCGTTCAACAGGGCCGCCTGGACTGCGGACCAATGGAACGGCACGGCCCACAAGGGCGGGTTTCCCAAGCGCTCCAGCAGGTCCCATGCCTCCTGAAGGTAGGGAGCCACCCTGCGGTTCTCCCGAAGGCGGGCGGCCGCGATCATGAGTTCGCCCCATGGCAGGAGGCTGTAGAGGTCAACTGCCGTGTGCAGCATCGCTTCACGAGCCCGCTCCCATGCCTTGATGAGTTCAGGAAAGTCACCGTTACGCCGGGCGAGGCCCACTTCCAGGGCAGAACACAGGAACTCGTCACGCGGCACCAGGGGCCAGTGGTTTGCCTTTGATGCCTCATTGATGGCGAGCCGGGCGTCCTCGAGCCTGTCCTGCATCATCGCCGACCACGCTTGCAGGAGGAACAGTCGTGGCTGCGCGGTGTCGCCGCCCTGGCCAGCGGCTGCGGCAGACCTGCAGATGGTTTCCGCCAGGTTTGGCTCGCCGCTGTGCAGGGCCATCAGTGCCGCCAGCGTAGCGGGCATCTCCGGCAGCGGAAGTGCAGCCCTGGCCGCGTTGAACATATCTGAAGCGTGGATGAGCATCTGCAGGCCCTGGTGCGGGTTTCCGTCAAGCGACTGGAAGATGCCCTTGCCGATCTGGGCAAGGGTGGCCGCGAGCAGTGTGGGCGATGCGGGCGGTGCGTCCGCGCGGAAGATGCCTTCGGCGCCGGACCGGTCTCCGCAGCCAATCATGGCTACGGCAGCAAGAGGTGCGGACGCACCCACACGGGAGGATCCGAGCCAGCTGTAGACCTCGGCCCCACGTGCCAGCATGCCCCGCTGGGCCCAGACCGCGGCGGCAACATCCACGGAACGGCGGACGTCCGGTGGGTCCTTCTGCACCAGCAGGGTGTCGACGATCCGGGTGGCAGTGTCAAGGTCACCGCTGGCGGCGGCGGCCTGCGCACGTCGCGCCGCCGTGGCTTTGTCGTCACTGCCTGCCAGCAGTGCCTCATCGTAGAGCTGGTAGGCCAAGCCGGGATCGCGTTCGAGCGCGTTGTCGCCGGCCTGCTCGAGTTCAGCTGCCACGCGCGGATCTGCGAGGCCGGCACGGGCCAGGTCCCGGGCGAGATCACCCAGCGGCTGACCGTTCGCGGCGTATACGTTTACCAACTCCCGCTGGAGCGCGTGCACCTTGGTGGTGGGGGCGACAGCGAGCAGCGCGTGCTGCGCCGGGCCCACGACAGTACCGTCAGGAGTCAAAAGGCCCGAGGACTCTGCCCGTTGTATCAGCGCATCCAGGCTTTCCACCCCGTTGGCGTCGAGCTTGCGCTGCAGGTCGGAAGGCAGCGGTCCTGGCAGGGAAAAACCCACTGACAACGCCAGCAGCAGTTCGCGGACTGCTGCATTCTCGCCTTTAAGCTGGCTGGCCATGAATTCCGCACCCTGGCGTGCCTGACCGTGGTGGTTCGGCTCCGGATGAGGGAATACCGGCTTTTGCGCGTGCGGCTGGTAGCTCGCCATCTCAGGCCGCCGGACTTGTTGTCGTGGCCGGGGCCGTAACGGTCGCGGAGTTCGAGGACTCCAAGGGTGTAACAGAGTTGTCGGCCCCGAGTGACGAAGACGTCGGCGAATCCGAGCGGCCGGCCATCGACGACGACGGCTCTCCGGATTCCGGCGGCGCAGTTGCCGTTCCTGTTTCTGTAGATGTAGGTGTCTGCGTGCCATGTGCACGGCTTGGCGTGCCGGAAGGCGTGTCTGTAGCTGTGGGGCTCGCAGAGTTTGACGAAGTTTCGCCGGCGGGCGTGGTGTCTGTCGGAGTGGGTGACGTGTCTGTAGGAGTGGGTGCAAGAGTGCCCGTGGTGCCTTCTGTCCCTGGGACAGGTTCCGCGGCAGGGCTGCTGCTGGTGGCCGGGCCGGCGGCTGCAGCTGCGGCGGAGGGCTCGTCCGAGGCGCTCCCCTCGATGGCCCGGATGGAGGATACCCGGCTGGTGGGATCGGGGGCCGCCTGGGAGCCCGTCCCTTGAGCAGAAGCTGCCCGCTCCACCCCCGGCTCGACTGCTGTGGCCGGGAATTCGACCTCCCCCGCGGCCGCAGCCGCCGCAGCAGCGTCCGATCCGGTGCCGCCCCCGGCGCCGGTGGGCGGGAGGGCTCCCAGGTCATTGGAAGCCCCGGCCGGCGGGACGAATACGGAGGTCAGGCTGTTGAACCCTTCGGGGCTCTGGGCTGCGGTGGCGGTGAGGGCGGTCAACAGGACTGCGGTGGCCGTGACGGCAGTAAGCCGCACCCTCGGTTTCGGTGCATGTGCCCCGTTCCTTCCCCCGCGGCTTGGCCCGCGGGCCGCGGGCGCAACGGAACGTGTCGCCGCGGTGCCGTTGCGGGACCAGCTCGGCAGCAGGGGCGGCAGGTGTCCTGCTGACTCGTCGGAAGGATGAGGTACGACGGCGGCGGCTCCGTTCTCCGCCGTGTTCCCGCCGGCCGCGGTGGTCGCGTCCGCGGCGGTTTTCTGTCCCAGTACCGCGGACACGGCCGCCCCCAGGCAGATCGATGACTTCGGGTCGGCATCGACGGCTATGGGCCGCTCAAGCTGCTCTGAGATCAGCTGTGCAACGAGAGGAATTCTTGAGGATCCACCAATGAGGAGAACGGCTGTGAGGTCCGCCGGCTCCAGCTCAAGCTGCTTCAGCGACTGTTCCAGGGCGTCCACGGTGTCCCGGACCGATTCCTCGATGAGGGATTCGAATTCGGGCCGGACCAGGCGGACCTGTTGCTGGATTCCGGGCAGCAGCACGGAGATGTTTGCTTCGCTGTCGACGGAGAGCGCTTCCTTGGCTTCCACGCACTCCCGGCGCAGCCGCGCAAGGGCGGCAAGAACTCCAGGTTCGGCGGGTTCCAACCCGGCCAGGGCGCCCCCGGTGTGCTCAGCCACGTAGCGGAAAAGTGCCGCGTCAAAGTCGGCGCCACCCATGTATTCAAAGCCTTCCGGCGGCCCCAGCAGTTCGAACCGGTTACCGGCAACTTTGCGCAGGACCGCGGTATCGAAGGTTCCGCCGCCGAGGTCGTAGACGGCGATGATGCTGCCGTCCTCCACCCGCACCTGCGACGCATAATGCAGGGCGGCGGCCTCCGGCTCGGTCAGCAGGGTAACGTTTTCGAGCCCCTTGGCGGCGAGAGCGCTTTGTACCAGGGAGGTCCTGTGGATGCCCCAGGCGGCGGGGTGGGTGAGGATGATTTCCGACGGCGGCGCACCCTCCCGCTCTTCGGCGCGGTCGGCCACCCAGCGGGCCATGGTGGCGAAGACGTCTTCGGAGGGGAGGGACAGCGTCCCCGCCGAGATTGGCACCGCATCGCCTACGCGGCGCTTGAACTCCCGGACGACGCGTGCCGGCGAATCGAGTCCGCGCCGTTCAGCAGCTTCCCCTACCAGCAGGGGGCCATCCTCCGGGTAAAAGAGCACGGAGGGCACCGAGGTTCCGCGAAGTCCCAACGGCAGGCACTCCGGGGAGAGAGAAGCTCCATGGCGCGCAACAGCGGCAGCTGTGAAGCTGGTCCCGACGTCAATAGCCAGAACGTAGCTCATGGGTACCTCAGGAATGTTGTCTCGCCTGCAAGCTTCATCACTGGCGAACGTCACCAAGGTAGCACCACCAAGGGAACGGGAACACCCCCATTGCTACATCGAATTGCTATTCAGCGGGTGCAGCTCCGGTTTTTGTGTGAATCTGCTACAGGCCTGAGTACGAGTGCAGCCCGTTGAAGAACTGGTTCACGATGGTGAAGTTGAAGATCACGCAAAGGTAGCCCACGATCGAGAGCCAGGCAGCCCGGGTGCCCGTCCAGCCGCGGGTCGCACGCGCGTGGAGGTAGCCCGCGTAAACCACCCAGATAACGAAGGTCCAGACCTCTTTGGTGTCCCAGCCCCAGAACCGGCCCCAGGCTTTCTCCGCCCAGATAGCCCCGAACATCAGGGTGAAGGTCCAGCCGATGAAGGCGATGGTGTTGATGCGGTAGGACAGGTTTTCCAGGCTCAGCGCGGACGGCACCAGGCGCATGAAGCCGAGCTTGTCTGTCCCGCCGGCAGCTACCGTTTTTTCCCGGTGGGACTGGACCAGCTGCAGCGCGGACATCGCGAAGGTCAGGGTGAAGAGCGCGGAAGACAACACTGCGATGGAGACGTGGATGATCAGCCAGTAGCTCTGCAGGGCGGGAACCAGGTGTCCCACCGGGGTCCAGTAGGCCACGGAGGCGGCCACCAGCATGATGATGGCCAGGCCCACCACGAACGTGCCCAGGAAGCGGAGGTCGCGGCGGACCAGCACCAGCAGGAACACGGCAACAGCCACGAAGGCGCCGGTGGTGAGGAACTCGTACATGTTGCCCCACGGCACGCGTCCGGCACCCAGTGCACGCGTCACCACGCCGGCGCCGTGGATCAGCGCGCCAAGAATGGTCAGGGCCACGGCAACCCGGGCAGGAGCGCGCCGCTCGGCTGCATAGCGCATGTCGGCGTCGGCGGTGACCGCTCCCCCGGCCCCTGCACCCCTGCCAGCGGACGACGACGGCCGTTCAGCCCGGTCCGCCGGCCCGGCAAGGTCGGACTCACCGCGGCTCCCCGCGGCGGCACCTACCGACACGCGCGCCGCCTCTTCAGCCTGCGCCGCCTTGAGGTCAACCGCGCGCAGCGCCTTGCTGCTCTTGGCCAGGTCCCAGGCGAAGGCGATGAAGGCAACGGTGTAGGTGCCTGCCGCCAGCAGCATGAAGAGCTCGCTGTACTGGCCCATGGTTTCGTTGATTCCGTAAGGCATTACTGGTCCTTTTCGGGCCCGCTGGGGCCTGCTGGGGTGGTGGGGGAAGAAGCATCTGCAGGCTCGTCCTGGGAAAGTTGCCATTCGGAGGCCAGCAGCTTCCGCAGGGCGGCGGCTTCGCCGGCGAGCCGGTGGTCTTCGCCGCGGGCCAGAAGTCCGTACTCCACCATGGTCCGCCCGTCCTCGTGCGTGCCGGTGCGCACCCACACGCGCCGGCGGTTCACGTAAAGGGAAAGGATCAGCCCGGCCACGGCGAGCAGCGCGAAAATCAGGGCGTAGAGCTGGCCCGGATTGTGGTGGATGTCCACCCCGATGTAGCGCTTGACGCCGTCGAAGCTGATGGTGCCCTTGCCGTCGGGCAGGGTGTACGAGGAGCCGGGCGCCAGGGTGATGCCGCCGGCCTCGAGGTTCCGTGCGTTCAACGGCGTGAGGTCCTGGACGTCCAGTTCGAACACGTTCTGGGGGGATCCCTCGTCCAGGCCAAGATCGCCGTAGTAGGAGTTGAGCGTCAGCTGCGGGTTGAAGAGTTCGGGGTCGCCGCTGAAGGAAACCCCTTCATCCGTGACGAAGGCGGTGGGCAGGAAGAAGCCGGCGAAACCGAGCTGGTCAGGCTTGGCGTCGGGGACCTTGATCACCACTGAGGAGTAGTAATTGTCCCCCTGCAGCTTGGCCACCACCGGGCCCTGCATGGCTACGTTGCCCGCACCGTCCCGGATGGTCACTACCGGGGCGTATCCGTTGCCGGTGAGGTAGATGCTGGTACCGCCCAGGGTGATGGGATCGTTGACCTTCAGCGTCTCCTGGCGTGCCGGCGCGTCCGGGTTTTCCTTGGTGGTCACGGCGGCCGAAAAATCGATGGGCTGGCCGAACTTGCCTTCGGACTCACGGTCGAAGGTGATGTCGAACTTGTCCAGCTGGACGGAGTAGGGCTGCAGGTGGCTGGACTGGAAGTTGGTGCCGGGATTGAACTGGTCGTAGCCCACCAGGGTGTTCACGAAGGTGTCCCCTTCGACCAGGATGCGCTGTCCGCTGTAACCGAAGAGGCCGCCGACGGCTACCGAGACGAGCACGCCGATGAGCGACGTGTGGAAGACGAGGTTTCCAACTTCCTTCAGGAAGCCGCGCTCGGCTCCCAAAGATGGCCTCGCGCCGCCGTCGTCCCTCACCTCCACCCGGTAGCCGCGTTTCTTCAGCAGGCGGGCGGCACCATGGATGGCGTCCGACGCCGGGATGCCGGCACGGGCGGGAATCACCAGTGTGCCGTACTCGGGAAGGCGTGAGAGGCGCTGGGGAGTGCGCGGCGGCTGGGAGTGCATCGCCTTGTAGTGGGCAATGGCCCGGGGCACCACGCACCCGATCAGGGAAATGAACAGCAGCAGGTAAATGGCGGAGAACCAGGCCGAGGAGTAGACATCGTACAGCTGGAGGGAATCCAGCAGCCTGCCGTAGTCCGGGTTGTCCTTAATGTACTGGGTGACGACCGCGGGGTTGGCCGGGCGCTGCGGGAACAGGGAGCCCGGAACAGCGGCGACGGCCAGGAGGAGCAGCAGGAAGAGAGCCGTGCGCATGCTGGTCAGCTGGGTCCACGCCCAGCGCAGCATTTCCTTCGGTCCCAGGGCGGGCAGCGCAGCGTCAACCTTCGCCTCCAACACTTTGGTGCCGGCGTCCGGTGCAGACTTCTTCTTTACGTTCACGCGCTCGCTCATCAGATCGGCAACTTCACATCGGTTTGGAACCAGTACTGCAATTCCGTCACCCAGGTCCCCCACAGTCCGCTGGCCATCAGCAGGCCGAGCACCACCAGGATCCCGCCGCCGATGCGCTGGATCGCCAGGCGATGCTTGCGGAAGAACGCCATCACGCCCATTCCCCGCCGGAGCGCCAGGGCGATCAGCAGGAACGGAATCCCCAGGCCCAGGCTGTAGACAAAGGCCAGGAAAGCACCTTTGGCGGCGGATGACCCGCCGGAAAGGCTCAGCAGCTGGACCGCCGAGTACGTGGGTCCGATGCACGGCGCCCACCCCAGACCGAACGTCAGGCCCAGCAGCGGCGCGCCCCAGAGCCCGGCCGGCGGCTTGGCGTGGATCTTGGCGTCCCGCTGCAGCCAGCCGAATCCGCCCATGAACACGATGCCCATGACGATCACCAGGACGCCCAACAGCTGGGTGATCCAAGCGTTCTGTGATCCGGTAATGAGCGTGCCCAGCTGGCCGAATGCCCCGCCCAGGAGGACGAAGATTACGGAGAAGCCCAGCACGAACAGTCCGATCCCCAGCAGCATTCGGCCGCGTTTCTGCTTCTGCAGGTCCACTCCGCTGAGCCCGGTGACGTAGCCCAGGTAGCCGGGAACCAGGGGCAGCACGCAGGGGGACAGGAAGGAGACCAGTCCGGCGAGCAGTGCCACCGGAATGGCAAGCAGGAGTGAGCCGTTGAGGATGGCTTCGGCAAAGGGGCTGTTCACGGGTCCGCGCTACTCTGCCACGGCCGCGGCGATAAGGGCCTTCAGGGTGCCCTTCTGGACTTCGCCCAGGACCCGCGACGCCACGCGTCCCTGCTTGTCCAGGACCAGGGTGGTGGGAACCGCGCCTGGCGGCACCAGCCCGGAGACGGACAGGAGGACACTGCCGTCCTTGTCGTCAAAGCTGGGGTACGTGAGGTTAAAGGTCTTTTCGAAGGCCTCGGCGGTAGCCTTCTCGTCCCGGAGATTGACGCCGAGGAACTGCACGCCCTGGTCCTTGAACTCCTGGTGGAGCTCCTCGAGGATGGGAGCTTCCACCCGGCAGGGGGCGCAGGCAGCGAACCAAAAGTTCAGCACCGTCACTTTGCCCTGGAAGTCGGCTGGCGCAACCGTGGTGCCGTTGAACAGCGTGCCCTCGACCTGGACGGCGGACTTGCGGTCCCCGGCCGCAAACTCCGTCACGGACCCGTCTCCGGCCACATAGTTCTTGTTGTCCCCTGCCTTGGCCTGCTGCGCCAGGGCGTCCTCCTGGGCGCACCCGGAGAGGCCCACGGTCAGCGCTGCGAGGGCGAGCCCGCCGGCGGCAAGCACGCTTCGGCGGGAAGTGTTGTTACTGTGGGTCACAACTAGGCTCCAGGGGTGCTGGCCGCACCCGGAAGAAGGGAGGCCGCCGGCTCGCTGTACTGCACGCGCAGGAGCGCGCCGTCGTCGTCGAACACCAGCGACGTGATGGAGGTCAGGGTGCATTCGCGTTTCCGCGGATCGTGCCAGAGCGGCTTTCCTTCAGCGCTCAGGCGTGTGGCCCAGATAGGCAGCTGGTGGCTCACCATGATCGCCTCTGGCCCGTCCGCCCCAAAGTCTCCGGCTGCCAGCTCTATGGCGCGCAAACGCGCTTCCTGGGCTGCGGCCATGACCCGGGCCGCCTGCTTCTTGTAGGGCTCTCCCCAGGAGGGCCGCAGCGGATTAACCAGCCGCGGCCAGTGCTTGGGGCGGCGGAGTTCCGCCTTTGTGACTTTCATCCCCTCGAAGTAGTTCTCCGCCTCGATGATCCGAACGTCAGTGTGGATCTGCAGGCGCAGCGCATCCGCCGTCGGCCGGGCCGTTTCCTGCGCCCGGTCCAACGGTGATGCGGCCAGGAAGGTGATCCGGGCGCCGGCTGCAGCGCGGCGGCTGAAGTGCTCGGCGAGCGTCCGGGCCATCTCCTGCCCCAGTTCGGAGAGGTGGAATTCAGGCAGCCTTCCGTACAGAACGCCGTCAGGATTGTGGACCTCGCCGTGGCGGAGCAGATGGACAGTGGCTTGGGGCATGTTTACCAGTTTCTCAAAGATGGCGTGCGATCCGAAATCTTCTACACCAAGTAGAACTGAAGTTTTTGAAGAAATGTTCCGGGAGCGGGAACAAAAGATGCAAATGCATGTTTATAGTAGATGTAGCAGTTAGTTGAGGCTTCAATAGATGAAGTTTCAACACCACGAGCGTACCGCAGCGTCATCCATCCAAAGGAGCAACATCATGGCACTTCCCGCAGACGTCACCACCGGCACCTGGGTCCTGGACAACTCCCACAGCGAGATCGGTTTCACCGTCCGCCACGCCGGCATCAGCAAGGTCCGCGGCCAGTTCAAGGAAGCAGCGGCAACCCTGGAACTCGCCGGGGATGTGGCCGATTCCAGGATCAACGCCACCATCCAGACCGCCAGCTTCGACTCCGGCGACGCCAACCGCGACGGGCACGTCAAGGGTGAAGACTTCTTCGACGTGGAGAAGTTCCCCGAGATGTCCTTCGTCTCCAATGGCCTGGTGGCCAAGGGCAACAGCTACGAACTGACGGGCGACCTGACCATCAAGGGCGTCACCCGCCCCGTCACCCTGGAAACCGAGTTCAACGGCGTGGCCGTGGACCCGTTCGGCAATACCCGCGTTGGCGTCTCCGCCGAGACCACCATCAGCCGCAAGGACTTCGGCCTCACCTGGAACGCCGTCCTCGAGACCGGCGGCGTCCTGGTCAGCGACAAGGTTGCCATCAACCTGGAACTGGCCTTCATCGCTCCTGCAGCGTAGGCAGTTACTCCTTATAAAACGCGGCCGCCCC
>NZ_VAHM01000001.1 GCF_005796185.1 Pseudarthrobacter sp. NamB4 | reverse complement strand
GGCCCACGCCGGCGAGGGCCCCGCGGCGAAGCGAAGCGAGACGTGGGAGCCGGTGGGGACTAGAGTGACTTCCGTGAGTACCTCCGCCGGCTGGGAGCAACCCCGCACGTCCTTCTATACCGACCACTACGAGCTGACCATGCTGCAGGCGTCACTCCATTCGGGCGCAGCGCACCGCAAGTCGGTCTTCGAGGCGTTCGCGCGCCGGCTGCCCGACGGGCGGCGGTACGGCATCGTGGCAGGAACGGGCCGGCTCCTGGAAGGCATTGCGAACTTCCGCTTCGGCGAGGCCGAACTGGATTTCCTGGCCCGCACCAACGTGGTCAACGAGCAGACCCTGCAATACCTGGCGACCTACCGCTTCTCCGGCGACATCTGGGGTTACGCCGAGGGCGAGGCATACTTCCCCAACTCCCCCATCCTGATTGTCGAGGCCACGTTCGCCGAGGCCTGCATGCTGGAAACCTACCTGCTCTCCGTCCTCAACCACGACAGTGCCATTGCCTCCGCTGCCTCCAGGATGGTCAGCGCAGCACATGGCCGCCCCTGCATCGAGATGGGATCGCGCCGGACACATGAGGAAGCGGCTGCTTCCGCCGCGAGGGCAGCCGTCATCGCGGGGTTCAGCAGCACCTCAAACCTGGAGGCCGGCATCCGCTACGGCATCAGGACCGTTGGCACCGCAGCCCATTCCTTCACTCTCCTGCATGACAGCGAGAAGGATGCCTTCGAGGCCCAGATCGCCGCGCTCGGCGAAGGCACGTCCCTCCTGGTGGACACGTACGACGTCGAAACGGCCGTCCGGACGGCAGTGGACCTGGCAGGTCCCCGGCTGGGTGCCGTCCGGCTGGATTCCGGTGACCTCGTGGACCAGGCCCAGTGGGTCCGCCGGCTCCTGGATGACCTCGGCAATGAGAACACCAAGATCGTGGTCACCTCAGACCTGGACGAGTACGCGATCGCAGCGCTGCAGTCCGCGCCGGTGGATTCCTACGGGGTGGGCACGTCCCTCGTGACCGGCTCCGGCGCCCCCACGGCCAGCATGGTCTACAAACTGGTAAGCCGCACAGATGACGACGGGAACTTCGTCTCGGTGGCAAAGGCAGCCAAGAACAAGGCCAGCGTGGGCGGCCGCAAGTACGCGCTGCGGAAGCTGAACGAACAGGGCATCGCCACCGCCGAGATCGTGGGCGTCGGGCACCGGCCCGAGGATGACGGTAACGACCGCCCGCTGCTGCACCAGTTCATGAAGAACGGTGAGCTGATGCCGGGCTGGACGGGGCCCGAGGGCGTCCTCAGGGCGCGCCAGCGCCACGCCGACTCCATGGCCGAGCTGCCGCCCGTGGTTAACCGGCTGCAGCGCGGCGAGGCCGCCATCCCCACCATCTACGAGGAGAACTGATGTCCCGTGCGCTGATTATCGTTGATGTCCAGAACGATTTCTGCGAGGGCGGATCGCTCGCCGTCCAGGGCGGGGCAGCCGTTGCCGGCGCCATCAGCGACTACGTCGACGCCCATCACAACGAGTTTGACCACATCGTGGCCACGCAGGACTGGCACATAGACCCCGGGGAGCATTTTTCCGACACCCCCGACTTCAAGGGCAGCTGGCCGCCGCACTGCGTGGCCGGCACCCGCGGCGCGGAGCTGCACCCGGACCTCGACACCGAGTACATCCAGGCCTACTTTCAGAAAGGGCAGTATTCCGCTGCCTACTCAGGCTTTGAAGGACTCCTGGCGCCCGAGGACGCAGTACCCACCGGAGAACGGCAGCCGGGGGCCCTGCCCGGTTCCGGGGATGCCGACAGGTTCGCTCCGGACAAGGACGCCATTGGCCTGGACGACTGGCTGCAGAGCCATGACGTTGAGGACGTCGTGGTGGTGGGAATCGCCACAGACTACTGCGTCATGGCAACCGCTTTGGACGCCGTCCAGGCAGGCTACTCGGTGACCGTCCTCAGGTCCCTGACCGCCGGGATCGCCGAAGACCTGGAAGAGGCCGTGGCCGAGATGGAGCTTGGCGGCGTCGACGTCGCCTGACCCCAGGCAGTTGCAGAGTGGCCCGGTGCGCTGCACCGGGCCACTATTGTTTTGAGGTCGCTGCTATTTCCTGCCCACAAACCAGTCCTGGAGCTTCCGCAGGCGGGACTTCAGCTGCTCCTCGTTTGCCTGCGCCACTGGAGGCCCGCCGCAGACGGTCCGCAGCTTGGTGTGCACCACGCCGTGCGGCGTGCCGGTCCGGGCGGACCATGCCGCCACATTCTTGGCCAGCTCGTTGCGCAGGTCCATCAGCATCCGGTGGTCCGGGACGGCAGGGGCCTGGCTTTCAGCCGCAGCAGCGGGAACCTTCCGGTTCTTCCTGTTCAGCTGCTCGTGCTGGCGCTGCCGGAGGAGGGTGCCCACCTGCTCGGCATCCAGCAGGCCGGGAATGCCCAGGAAGTCCAGCTCGTCGTCGGAGCCCACCTCGCCGCCGGTGCCGAACTCGCCCCCGTCAAACAGGACCCGGTCGAAGGATGCCTGCGAGTCCAGCGCCTCGAACTTGCCCTTGGTCAGGCTGTCCGAGGCTTTTTCCTCGCGGTTCGCCTCGTCCATCAGCGAGTCCTCAGGGTTGAAGAGGCCGTCGCCGTCCTCCTTCTCCGGCCGGTCCAGCGCGTGGTCGCGCTCCATTTCCATCGAGTTGGCCAAGGCCATCAGCTGGGGCACCGACGGCAGGAAGACCGACGCCGTTTCGCCCCTCTTGCGGGCACGCACGAAGCGTCCCACGGCCTGGGCAAAGAACAGCGGGGTGGATGTTGAGGTGGCGTACACGCCTACCGAAAGCCGCGGGACGTCCACTCCTTCGGAGACCATGCGGACCGCCACCATCCAGCGCTTGTCCCCTGCAGAGAACTCCTCGATCTTGCTGGAGGCCTTGGCATCGTCGGAGAGGATCACAGTGGGGGACTCCCCCGTAATCCTCTTCAGCTGCCCGGCGTACGCACGTGCATCCTCATGGTCGGTGGCGATCACCAGGCCGCCGGCGTCCGGCACGGTGCGTCGCACTTCGCTGAGCCGCTTGTCCGCCCCGGCCAGCACGGCCGGAATCCACTCACCGGCCGGGTTCAGCGCCGTCCGCCAGGCGTGTGACGTGATGTCCTTCGTGACGGCCGCCTCGCCCAGCGAAGCAGCCATTTCCTCGCCGGCACTGGTCCGCCATCGCATCTGCCCGGAGTAGGCCATGAACATCACGGGGCGGACCACATGGTCCCGCAGGGCGTTGCCGTATCCGTAGGTGTAGTCGGCTTTGGAACGGCGGATCCCGTCCCGGTCCTCGGCGTATTCCACAAAGGGGATGGGCGAGGTGTCTGACCGGAACGGCGTTCCTGTCAGTGACAGTCGCCGCACGGCCGGATCGAAGGCCTCCCGCAGGCCGTCACCCCAGGACAAGGCTTCGCCGCCGTGGTGGATTTCGTCCAGGATCACCAGGGTGCGGGCAGCTTCCGTCTTCGCACGGTGAAGCAGCGGCTTGCTGGCCACCTGGGCATAGGTGACGGCGACGCCAATGAAGCCGCGGCCGTGCTGGCCGTCGGAGTTCTTGAAGTTGGGGTCGATCGCGATACCCACGCGGGCAGCGGCATCCGCCCACTGACGCTTCAGGTGGTCGGTAGGCGCAACAATGGTCACCCGGTTGACGGCTCCCGAGTCAATCAGCGTGGATGCAATCCGCAGCGCGAACGTCGTCTTGCCGGCCCCTGGGGTTGCCACCGCCAGGAAGTCGCGCGGACTGTTCTTCAGGTAGAGATCAAGGGCTTCCTGCTGCCAGGCACGGAGTTTCGGGGCGGTTCCCCAGGCTGCACGTTCCGGGTAGGCCGGAGGCAGGGTGGGGCCGCCAAAAAGCGTTTCCGTCACTACTTGTTGTTGCCCGAGTCCCCTCCGGGACCCTTGCCGCCGTCATTGCCCGGGCGCAGGCCGTCATAGACCTCTTTGCACGTGGGGCACACCGGGAACTTCTTTGGATCCCGGCCCGGCGTCCAGACCTTCCCGCACAGTGCGATGACCGGCTCACCCGTCAGCGCGGACTCCATGATCTTTTCCTTGCGAACGTAGTGCGAGAAACGCTCGCGGTCGCCCGGCTCCACCTCCTGGCGCAGTTCCTCGCGCTCAATGGTGGCTGTGGACGTTCCAGCCCCGGAAAGCTCGCGCATCGGGTCGTTTTCGAGAGGGTCCGTCATGCTAGTCATGCCAACCATCTTAGCCGTTTGGGCAGCGGCACGTTCGACGGCGGCGCGTCTTCCCAGCGGATGAAACAGCCGCACTGGGCCGGCCGCTCGAACATTTTCCAGGACGCTCCAGTGAGCCGGCGCGGAAAGCTAAAGGCCCTGCCAGGCGGGCTTGTGGTCGTAGGTGTGCCGGTAGAAGTCCGCCAGCTTCAGCGCCGAGGCTGCGGCCTCGTCCAGCAGGATCGTGGCGTGCGGATGGAACTGGAGGATGGACGCGGGGCAGATGGCCGAAACGGGTCCCTCCACGAAGTCCCTGACGGCCTGCGCCTTCTGGGCGCCCGTTGCGACCAGGATGATGTGCCGGGCTTCCATGATTGTCCCCAGCCCCTGGGTCAGGACGTGGTGCGGCACTTCGGCCAGGCTGGTGAAGAACCTGGCATTGTCCCGGCGCGTCTGTTCGATCAGGCTTTTGATGCGGGTCCTGGACGCGAAGGAGGACCCGGGTTCGTTGAAGGCGATGTGGCCGTCCGTTCCCACCCCCAGGATCTGCAGGTCAATGCCGCCGGCGGCCGCGATGGCCTCCTCGTAGGCCCGGCACGCGGCAGGGATGTCGGCGGCGGAACCATCCGGTCCATGCACGTTCTCCGGCAGGATGTTCACCCGGTCGGTGAACTCCCGCCGGACAACTTCGCGGTAGGACTCCGGGTGCCCGGCAGGAAGGCCCACGTACTCATCCAGGGAGAAGCCGGAGGCCCGGCTGAAGTCCAGGCCGGCCCGCTCGTGGCGCCCAGCCAGCTCATCATAGATGGGCAGCGGGGAGGAACCGGTGGCCAGCCCGAGGACTGCGTCCGGCTTGCGCCGAAGGAGGGCCCCGACCGCATCCGCCGCCAGCCGTGCAATCTGTTTGCTGCCGTTGAGGATGACAACTTCCATGCTGTTCCTTCCTGCCGTACCGCCGCCGTCAGCGGTTGACGGTTACCTGGGCCAGAAGCTCGGGCCCGCGGGCATCCAGCCATTTTCCACCCAGCCTCACGCCCGCCACAAACAGCCCGAGGCCAAGGCAGGCCCCGGCGGCAAGATTGATCCAGCCCAGGAGGGGCTGCCCGTCACGAGCTGGGCGACCAGCAAGGCCACCTCCGGGAGGACCAGGACCATCAGCACCACCAGTCCGCCGAACTGCACGGCGAGCGTCTGTCCCACATTGCCGGGCGGTTTCTTGAACGGGCTCTCCCCCGGCAGGGGAACAGCCACGGTATACCGCGCGGATACCACGGACGACAGGCCCAGCCCCGTGAACAGGATGCCCAGGCTCAGGCCCAGCTGGCCGGGCAGCCCCGCCCAGTCGCCGGTAAACATGGAGTATCCGACTGCAAACACCAGCACCACCGGCAGTGCAAAGGCCAGGCAGGCGAGCGCGCGGCCCAGCCTGTCCGCAACACCACGGATCCCGGAGGCCAGGTGCAGGGCAAAAGCCGTGTTGTCGTAGGAAACATCCGCCGAAATTGACCAGGCAAGGATGAAGGCTGAAAGCGGAGCCAGGAAGGCAAGGCTGGTGAAGTCACCGGTCTGGACCCCTTGGAACACCAGCGCCACGGGAAGCAGCGGTATCACCACCAGGGAGCCGGAGTACCGGGGGTCGCGGAACCAGTACGTGAGGGACCTTGCCATCACTGCACCCGCAGGAACTGCCGGCAGGAGTCCGAGCAGTCCCAGCCTGCCGCCCTTCCGCTTTCCGCTGCCCGCGTAGGGAGGCGTCACCAGCGCCCGCTCCAGCAGCACCTTCCAGGCCCAGGCGAGTACTGCGAGCGTTGCTGCAGAAATGAGCAGCTTCAGGACGGCCGAACCCGGCCGGCCCGCTGCCACCTCACCGGAAATGGCCCACGGCGCCCCCAGCGGTGTCCAGGAGAGGGTTTGGGCAAATACGGGCAGGAACCCGGTGGACGCCGGAATCCCCTGGCCTATCCCCGCCACGATGGGTCCCATCAGGACGAGCGGCACCATGAAGGCGATGGCGCTTACGTCCTTGAAACGGCGCGACGACGCCAGGCTTGCGGTTGCCGTGGTGACCACCTTGGCGAGCACAACGCAGGTCAGCACACCCAGTACTGCTCCCGCCGCAGCAGCGAGAGCAGGAAGGAAGCCACGCCACCACGTGGCCACTGTGGACAGGGCCACCAAGGACGTGGCCAGCCCGGGAATGCCGATCAGTCCGCCCAGCGCCAGCCCCGCCAGCATCTGCTTCATGGGAATGGCAAAGGTGGTGAAACGGGCAGGGTCCAGGGTCATGTCGGTAGCTGAGGCGACCACCGGCACTATCCCCCAGCCCAGGATGGCGGCGGATCCGCCCAGGACCACCGCCGTGTACGCAACGTCCTGAGGCGCGGTGCGCAAAAGGACCAGGGCCACCACCAGCGTTACCACCAGGCCAAGGGCGTAGAGCCCGGCGAACGCCATGCCCACCAACTGCCACGGGCTGCGCCGCAATCCGTTCCGCAGCAGGGCCAGTTTCAGCTTTAGGAGGTGCGCAACCATTCCAGCCCTTCCGTGTGGCTGCGGCCGCCCACCAGCTGCACGAACCGGTCCTCCAGCGAGGCACCGCCCCGTACGTCATCCACCGTTCCGGCGGCCAGCAGCCGGCCGCCGGCCACCACCGCAACGTGGTCGCACATGCGCTGCACCAGGTCCATAACGTGGCTCGAGACAATGACGGTGCCCCCGGACGCGACGTAGCTGTCCAGGATTGAGCGGATATTGGCGGCGGAGACCGGATCCACCGCCTCGAAAGGCTCATCCAGGACCAGCAGCCTGGGCGCGTGGATCAACGCCGAAGCAAGGGCGATTTTCTTGGTCATGCCTGCGGAGTAGTCCACCACCAGGGTCCCCGCGTCATTCTGCAGGTCGAGTGCGGCGAGCAGGTCGGCAACACGTCCGGCCACCACGTCCTTGTCCATTCCGCGCAGCAGCCCCGCGTACGTGATCAGCTGCTCGCCCGTGAGCCGGTCGAACAGCCGCACCCCGTCCGGCAGGATGCCCATCAGTTTCTTGGCTTCCAGGGGTTGGCGCCATACGTCCACGCCATGGACAACTGCTGTGCCGAAGTCCGGGCGCAGGAGGCCGGTGGCCATGGACAGCGTGGTGGTCTTGCCGGCGCCATTGGGGCCCACGATGGCGTAAAAGGACCCGGCCGGAACCTCCAGGCTGATACCGTCTACGGCGATCTTGCCACCAAAGCGCTTCGCGAGCCCCCGGATGGACAGGGCCGCCGGGATCCCTGCGCGCGCGGGCTGGTCATACAGCGGCGGGTCAGGTATCGGAGCAGTCATGAAGCCAGACTAACCGTCTGGGTGCGGTTGCGGGGTCCTCCTGCAGGAGTAGCGAAAAAGGCGCAGGACTACCATTCCGCGCCCTACCCGTTCCTGCCGCCCCGGCCGGGTTTTACCTGCCATGCTTCGCCCTGCGGATGCGGATGGGCCCCTTGGCAGTGGCGGGATCAACGACAGCACCGCCCTGCGTGATCTCTACCTCGCCGGCTTGAACCAGGCGCCGCGCGGCCGAACGCGCAGGCTCCATGAGCCCGCGCCAATCCTCGCCGCCGACAGCACGGGCAGCATCGGACGGGCAGATACTCGATGTTGCGGCCCTGGCAGCCAGAAGTTCCAGGATGGCGGCTTCCAACTGTTGCCCGCCCTCCCTGCCAGGGGCGGGCGCCTTGTCCCGATCTCCGTGGTCCATCAGCAACCTGGCAGTCAGAAAGTGCGCCGCGGCCTGGCGCGCTCGTATTGCGGCGGCCAGGCGATGTCATGCCCCAGTTCGAAGGCTGCTCGCAGCCACCAGTGGGGGTCCCGCAGTGCTGCCCGCGCAATGAGGACACCGTCAGCCTGTCCTGTTGCCACCGCGTGCTCAACCTGACCGGCAGAGGTCAGCAGGCCCACCGTCCCGGTGGCTACTCCCGCTTCCTTCCGGATGGCAGCGGAAAATCCGGTTTGGTAGCCGGGGCCGGCGCTGATCTGCTGGTGGGCAACCGCTCCGCCGCTGGAAACGTCAACAAGGTCAACGCCGCGTCCGGCAGCCTCCCGGGCGAGGCGTATGGAAGCCGCAAGGTCCACGCCGCCCTCGGCCCAGTCCGTGGCGGAGATCCTCAGCAGCAGAGGCATCGACTCCGGAATGACTTCGCGCACTGCATCCACCACCTCTAACATCAGGCGGTTTCTCCCTGCTTCATCCCCGCCCCAGGAATCGGTGCGGGTATTGATGAGCGGACTCTGGAATTGGTGCAGCAGGTAGCCGTGGGCGCCGTGGATCTCCATGGTGTCAAAGCCGGCGTCAACGGCCAGTGTTGCCGCGGCAGCAAAATCACTGACCACGCCCCTGATCTGATCCTGGGTCATTGCGGCAGGTTCGGAATAGCCATCGAACGCCAATGCGGAAGGCGCCACTGTGGTCCACCCGCCGTCAGACTCCGGAACGCTGCCATGCTTGCCGGCAAACGGCCAGTAGGTGGAGGCTTTCCTGCCGGCATGCGCGAGCTGGACGCCAATCTTTGCCTCCGCAGCTCCATGCCGGTGGACAAACGAGGTGATCCGCTCCCATGCCTCCGCCTGTTCACCGTTGTAGAGGCCGGCGTCGCGCGGGCTGATCCTGCCTTCGGCGTTGACTGCGGCGGCTTCGGTGAGGATCAGCGCGGCACCGCCAGCAGCGAAGGATCCCAGGTGCATCAGGTGCCAGTCGTTGGGAACTCCGGGGGCGTCGTCGGGATCACAGCTGTACTGGCACATGGGCGAGACCCAGCCCCGGTGCTGGAGTTCCAGCGACCGCAGCTTGAGGGGCTCGAACAGCGCCGGCACTAGAAGAGGACCCGCGCGAGCGCCTGGCGCGCCTTGGCCACGCGGGCGTCCGACGCGCCCACCACGTCAAACAGCTCCAGCAGCCGGATCCGGGCCGCTTCACGCTCGGGACCGAAGTTGCGCCCTATGAAGGACACCAGCCGGTTCAGCCCATCCTCCACATGGCCGCCGGCGATGTCGAGGTCGGCAACACCGAGCTGCGCCTCCAGGTTATCCGGCTCGTTGGCAGCAACGGCCCGCAGGGCTTCGCTGTCCTGGGCCGAGAGTGGCTGCAGCCTGGCCATCAGCTCCACCTGGGCCAAGCCGGCCTTCGCCTCGTGGTCCGAGGGCATCTCATTCAGCGCCTGGCGGTAGGCCTCGGCTGCAGCCGCGTAGTCCCCGGCTTCGATGGCGTCGAAGGCCGCCTGGTGCAGCGGCGGCAGCGGTGCGGGGGCTTCCTCATCGCTGGCTCCGGCGCCGAGGCTTCCGGTCACGCCGTTCGCGGCCGCCACCTTCAGCAGTTCATCAAGGAGGCTGCGGACCTGCTGTTCGTCGGCGCTGCCCTGAAACAGCGGCACCGGCTGGCCTTTGAGCACTGCCACGGCTGTGGGCACAGCCTGCACCTGGAAGGCCTGGGCCAGCTGCGGGAACGCTTCGATGTCGGCGGCCCCAAGGACCAGCCGGCCGCCGTAGCTTTGCACGATGGTCTCCAGTGTTTCGAGCACGCGTCCGGACTCCGGCGAGTACGAGGCCCACAGTGCAAACACCACGGGCACTTTCACGGAGAGTTCCACCAGCTGCTGGAAGTTTGACTCCGTGACGTCCACCGTCAGCTCTGGAGTACCGGCGCCGCCGGGCTGCGTGCCCTCCTGCGGTGTGCCGGTGCCGGACGGGGATGCCGGGCGCTGCTTCAGGGTGGAAAGGTCGACGGCGCCGCGCAGGTTAAGCATGTTGGCAGCGGCAGGAGGGACTGGGCGGGAAGCTGGCGAACTCATGCTTTCCACTCTAGCCACTCCGGCCGCTGCCGGTGCCACTGCGGGATCAGGGGTTTACTTGAAGCTCGCCCCTGTCAGGCCACGGGTGGCGGCTATGAGCTTCATGGGGTCGGTTGCACCGGCCGGCGGCACGTACACGGCCATGGACTCGGCGAAGCTCAGGACCATGCCGGTGGTGGTTTCCTTGCCGCCGGCGAGGGCAGCTGCATCGTCGCCGATGGTGAGTTTGTCGCCCGCGGCCTTCGGGGTTCCCTCGAAGCCGAAGTTGATCCGGCCCAGCACCAGGGCGCCGCCGTCGTCGGTCCGGAAGACGACCGTGCTTTCGGGAACCACCTTGTGCGTGAAGGAGAAGTTGCCGTTTTCGCCGGCCTTCACCACCTCGGCCTGGTAGGAGAGCGTGTCCGCAATGTAGGGCGAAGATTCCCCTTCCACCAGCTTGTCCTTGAAGGCGGAGTCAGGTGAGGTGAGGCGGTCCGCGAGACCGGCCAGCGCTTCCTCACCGCTGTAGAGCAGGCCGGTCTTGTCACCAGCCGCCAGGGTTTCCGTGCCGTCCCGGCTGATGGTGGGGAACGTGGTGCCCGGCTGCAGTGGGGTGGTTCCCACCAGCTTGTAGTTCTCGCGGGGCGAGGACTGGACCAGAGTCAGCAGCTGCGGCACTACGTTGCCTTCGCCTTGGGTCACGGCCAGGACTGACCGCGGCCACTCCGGGTCGCTGGTCACCACTGTGGTGAGGAGCTTGGTGGAACGTACCGGCATGCGGGCCTCATAGGAGCCCACCTGTGAGCGGATCCTGTAGTTCTGGGTACGGACCTCCAATTCGGTCCCGCTGACGCGGTCCCCAAGCTTTGCCGCGTCCTTTGCCGCGTCGCCGGCGTCAACGGCGCTGGAGACCTGCTCCAGGATCCGGCGGAACTGCGCATCCAGCAGAACGGGTGCCAGGTCGTCCTGCGTGGCCGGCGCGGTGGAGGCTGCTCCGGAGGAAGGCTCAGGGGCAGGGGCAGTTGCATACGCTGCGGTGCCCGTGCCTGCCACCACTGTTGCCGCCACCATTCCGGCGGCCATCATGCCCAGGCGGGAGGACTGCCGGGCCTCGGTTCTGGCGCGGGCCCGCTGCGCATATTTGCTGCCAGCAGTGTCCTTGCTGCCGCCGCTGTCCTTGCTGGCCGCACCGTCGCCATTACCATTGCGCTTGCGGATGGGAAGAAGTGCCAGGGCAATCCCACCGAGAATCAGGAGGGAACCCAGGACCATGAGCGGAATGGCCCAGGGGGTGGAGGTGTCGTTCGGGAACGTCATGGAAACGGAGGAGGGCGCAGGCCGGGTACCGTCGGAAGCCAGCATGAGGCTCCATTCGCCGTCGGCCGGAGGCGTCCATGAATACTCAAGCTCACCGCTTGCATTCTCGGTGGACACCCAGAGGTCCGAGCCCGCGGGGTTGGGAACTGTAGCCTCACCTTCGGCATGCTCAACCAGCAGCGACTTCTCGTCCTCGGAGATGCCGGTGATGGTGTTGTGCGCCGCCTGGCCCACCCAGGCGTCCACGTCGTCCGGCCGGCCGGCTGCCAGCAGGAAGTTGCCGTCACCCTCAATGTTGATCTTGACCGTTCCGCCGTGAAGGGTGCGCAGGTTCTGGTCGATCACGGTGACGGGTGCCTGGGCGCCGTCCGCCGGAGCGGAGGCCGTGAAAGTCTCGGACGGGGCCCAGATGGTTCTCTGGCCGATGCCGGCCAAAAGTGTCAGGAGGCCGAGCAGCACGAGTGCGACTGCAGTCTTTAAACGCAAGGGAACACCTATCATCAGCGGGGGTTTCCCTCCAATGGTAACCGTTTTGTTACCACAGACCCGGACCGGGGGCTCCTGCAGACTTGCCCCGGAGCATCCGGCCCGGCCCTTCAACTGCTGTTGACAAGGCTGCTGATAGTGTTTGCGATGATCATCACACCGGCACGCGCAGGCGGTGCCACGCACGGAACAGGCCCCCAACAACAGTGACTGACAAGACGGACGAGTCCTCCGCGGCACCCGAGAATTCTGGGGGTGGGCAGCCGCCGTCGGCCGCTCCGCAGGATCCTGAGGCTGCCCGCCGGAAGAACCCGGCCGCCGCCGCCCTTGGACTGCTGGTACACCGACTGCGGCAGCCCCTGCCCGGAGCCCAGCCCCGGCTCCGCTTCGAAATGCCGCCCGAGTACTCGCTCCAGAACGGGGACAGGGACCGCACGGACGGCGAAGTGCAGCCGCAGTTCGGCAGCCCTGGCCCCCGGATCTCGCCGCAGCATCCGCTGTACCTGGGCTTCATGGGTACGGTGGGCGTCGGGCTTGCCCTACTGGTTTACTGGATCGGTTCCAACACCACGCAGCTGCTGCTGTGGATCGTGGCTGCGCTGTTCATCGCGCTGGGACTGGAACCGGTGGTGGGCTGGCTCGAAGGCCGGAAAATCCCGCGCCCGGCCGGAATCCTGGTATCCGTCACAGTCCTGGTGAGCGCCGTCGTCGGCTTCTTCGCCACCCTCATTCCCACCATCGTGGAGCAGGTCACGGAGATCGTCCAGCAGGCCCCGGTGTGGATCCGGGACTTCATTGACTCGGACTTCTTCCGAAGCCTCGATGACCAGTTCGGCGTCCGCGAACGGGTCACGGAGGAGCTGGACAAGTTCGTCAATGATCCAGCAGCGTTGGGCGGCATTTTCGGCGGCGTGGTGGGCTTTGGCTCCACCGTGGCCAACAGCTTGTTCGGCACGCTCGTTGTCCTGGTGCTGAGCCTGTACTTCCTGGCAGCCCTGCCCGCCATGAAGAGATGGGGCTACCGGCTGGCGCCGCGGTCCCGCCGCCACCGGGTTGAGGCCCTGTCCGAGGAAATCACCCGTTCCGTGGGCAACTACGTGATCGGCCAGGCAGCGGTCGCGCTGTTGAACGCGACGTTTGCATTCATCGTGATGTCCATCGTGGGCATTCCCTTCGCACTGCTGCTGGCATTCGTAGTGGCGCTGCTCGCGTTCATTCCACTGGTGGGCGGCATGATTGCCGGCATCGTGGTGCTGCTCGTTTCGCTGACCGAGGGCTGGCAAGCGGCAGCCATCTACGGTATCTGCTACTTCGCCTACCTGCAGTTCGAGGCCTACTTCATCTCTCCGCGCATTATGCAGAAGGCCGTGGCCGTACCTGGCGCTGTGGCAGTGATCTCGGTGATCGCCGGGGGCAGCCTTCTCGGCGTCCTCGGTGCCCTGATCGCCATCCCCACCGCAGCAGCGGTGCTGCTGCTCATCCGGGAAATTTACATTGTCCGCCAGGACCAGCACTGAAGCAGCCCGCCGGGGGCAGCACAGACGCTGCCCACCGGGACCGGCGCCACCCACGCAGGCGGCCGTGCCAGCCTAGGCGGACGCGGTGGCCGCTGGCCCGTTCCACTCCTGCGGCAGTCCGGCAGGGCCTGAACCTGCCTCGCTGACTTCGTCCACGATTTCGTTGAGGACCCGGGCGGCATGCTTCTCCCCCACCCACAGGTGCTTGGCGCCGTCCACGCCCACCACCCGCGCCTGCGGAACGAGGCTGAAGCGGCCGGCCGCTTCGTCCGGTTTGAGGTAGTCGTCGTGCTCCGGCACCAGGACCGTGAGCGGCTTCCCTGATTCAGCCCACAGGAGCAGGTGCTTGTCGGTGGCGCGGTGCAGCGGGGGTGAGAGCAGGATGGCCCCTTCGATCAGGGAGGCCACCGGCTCCACTGCCCCGTACATCAGGGCGAGTTCGGTGCCGAAGGACCATCCCACCAGCCAGCGGTTGGGCAGGCCCCGTTCCACAGCGAAGCGCACGGCCGCCTCGACGTCGTGCCGTTCCCCAATCCCCTCTTGGAAGCTCCCGCTGCTGGTGCCGCGCGGCGAGGCGGTTCCCCTGGTGTTGAACCTCAGAACGGCGATGCCAGCCAGGGCCGGGAGTCGGTAGGAGGCCTTGCGGTAGACATGCGAGTCCATGAAGCCGCCGTGCGTGGGCAGCGGGTGCAGGGTGATCAGCGTGGCGTTGACCGGCCCGGAATCAGGCAGTGCGAGCTCGCCCACCAGGGTGTGCCCGTCCTCCGTTCGCAGCTCCACATTTTCGCGCTTCGCCGGAAGCACGGTGGAGGCACGGATGGGAGTGGGGCCTGCTGCCTGGCGGAACTCGTACGACGCCGGATCAAAAGTCATGCATGCCAGCTTAGCGACAGGCGGCGCGGCTTTGCCCGCCGCCCCTACCGGTAGCGGTAACTGCGCGACATCCAGCAGTTGGTGTGCCAATGCCGCCGCTCGGCCAGCCCCGCCGCAGCGCCGAACAGGTGGTCGTCCTTCCAGACGACCAAATGGGCCACGCCGGGAAGCACTGCTGTGGAACATTCGGGGCAGATGTAGGTTTTCCCGGCGTTCCTGGCGGTTATGGTGCGGACCATCCACTCGCCGTCGGGAGCGCTTTCCCGGCGGGCTATGCCGGCGCGGGCACGCTCCAGGTCCAGCTCGGCAGCCTCTCCGCCACGCTTCCTGCCGGCACCGTTTCTTCCGGAGGCTGTGCCTTTTCCGGACACCGGGCGGCGGGGACGGTTGGAACGCGGCATGCCTCCATTCTGCCCCAGCCGCCCGCCAACCGCCGCGCGCGGAGGACCTGCAGCGCCGCCGTCGGGATCAGCCGCTGCGGCGGCAGGCGGTAGTCTGTACGGCGTGCGACTTGTCATAGCCCGATGCTCCGTTGATTACGTTGGCCGGCTCAAAGCCCATCTCCCCCTGGCAACCCGGCTCCTGCTGGTGAAGGCGGACGGCTCAGTCCTGGTCCATTCCGACGGCGGTTCCTACAAGCCGCTCAACTGGATGAGCCCGCCGGCCACCCTGCGGGTTTCCTCCCCGGAAGAGGTGGACCTTGAACTGGGGGTCGTGGAACAGTGGACCGTCCAGTCGGCAAAAACCGACGACCGGCTGATCATCAACATCCACGAGAAGCTTGACGAGTCATCGCATGACCTGGGCGTCGACCCCGGCCTGATCAAGGACGGCGTGGAGGCGGACCTGCAGCGGCTCCTGGCGGAACAGATCGAAACACTGGGAGCCGGCTACTCCCTCATCCGCCGCGAATACTTCACGGCGATCGGCCCCGTGGATATCCTTGCGCGGGATGCTGACGGCGCCACTGTAGCCATCGAACTGAAGCGCCGCGGCGACATCGACGGCGTTGAGCAGCTAACGCGCTACCTGGAGCTGCTCAACCGCGACCCGCTGCTGGCGCCCGTCCGCGGGATTTTTGCCGCGCAGCAGATCAAGCCGCAGGCCAAGGTGCTGGCGAATGACCGCGGAATTGATTGCGTAACGCTGGATTACGATGCCATGCGCGGCGTGGACGACAGCGAATCCAGGCTTTTCTAACGGCACCCCCAGCGGCCCGATCCACCCTAATAAGCCTCTGATATGCGCATTAAGCAGCATTTTCCCCAAAATTTATCCGATTCGAACCCCAAACCGTTGACCTGCGGGAATGGGCGTGAAATTCTTATCTCAGTCTTTGTGTAGGTGTTTTTCATGCTCGCAAGACATGTTGCGAGCGCGAAGCTCCTGCAGCACCGGATCCCTTTTAGGGGAAGGTATTCAGGATTCTTCTCGCGGAGTGACCAAGGCCGGTACGAGGTGTGCCGATCTTAAAAAAGTTCCACAATGAGGAGAAATACATGGCACAGGGAACCGTCAAGTGGTTCAACGCTGAAAAAGGCTTCGGCTTCATTACCCCGGATGATTCCGACGGTGACGTCTTCGTTCACTACTCCGAAATCCAGACCGGCGGCTTCAAGACCCTCGACGAGAACCAGCGCGTTCAGTTCGAAATCGGCCAGGGCGCCAAGGGTCCCCAGGCTACCGGCGTAACCGTCGTCTAGTCCCTGCGAACCCGGCTGCACCCGCGGCCTGCAATGCAGTAATGGTCCCCGGCAATAGTGCCGGGGACCACTACTTTAAACCTTTTCCGGGATTACCGGCGCCCTTGGGGGAAAGGCCGAATCCAGCCGCATCGAACAGCATTTCGGCAGGGGCAGGCCCGCTTACTTGACCAGTTTCCGCACCAGGCGCGCCCCCTGTGCAAGTGAGAGCCCCGGAAGGTAGGCGCGGGTCAGTGCCCTGCCGATGGCGGGCAGGTGCAGCGGATCCTGATAGTAGAGGTACAGTGCCCGGTATTCAGGCTTGAACCTTGACTTGAATGCCGCCAGGGACCGGAATCCGTAGACGGGCTCAAGCGCGTGCCCTACCAGGTCCAGGATCCGCACCAGATTCTCCGGCCCCGCCTGGCTGCCGCCACCGCCTTGTTCGTCAGCTGCATCATCACCGGAACGGGCAACATCCGTTCCCTCCGGGCTCCGGGCTGCGGGTTCACCGGGAAGACTTGCCAGCGGGGAGCCGGAGAGGGAGATGACCTCCACGGATCCGCGCAGCTCCAGCACGGCAGAGGCTATGAGGAATTCCATCACCCCCGGAAAGGCTTCGGCGCCCCGGCGCATGACGTCCAGTGTCCGGCTGACCAGCCGCCCGCCGTCGTAAACGGGGAGCCAACTGGTTACCCCGTGAACTGTACCGTGGCCGTCAACGGCGAGGCAGCACAGTACCTCCCCATCCTCAAGCTCATCCACTCCGCCCAAAGTGAAGCCCATCTCGGGGACGGACTTCCCGGCCGCCCATTCCTCGGATACCTCGTTAAGCCTGGTCCGCAGGAGTGCCGGCAGGGAGTGGTAAGGCCCCCACACTGCACGCACCCCCAGCTTGGCGGCGCGGTTAAGCGCTGTCCGCACGTTCTGCCATTCCTTCCCCTTGAACTCGAGTTCACGGATGGGCAGGCGGGTCTCCTGGGCCACTGTCACGCGGGAGAACCCGCGCTCCTGCAGCGCCGGCCACATCACGCCGTCGCATGAGTAGAGTGCGGGGATCAGCGCATGCGCCCGGCAGTAGGCGAGGAATCCTTCCGTCACCTTCTGCTGCGTCTCCTTGGGGCCGAAGGCGCCGCCAAGAGTCAGGGCAACACTGCCGTGCTGCTGGAAAGCCACGGCTCCTTCGCCGTCCGGACTAAACCAGTAGTTGTTGGGTTCCCACAGGGCCATCCAGGAGAGAGGCCCGCCGCCCTGCCGCAGCAGCCCGCGGGCCCGCTCCCTGTCCTCTGTGCCTGAATCACTGCCGTGCGCCTTGCCCAGCAGCACCCACCAAACGGCGGCCAGCGCGATGACCCAGAACACCGGCCCCGAAGCGGCAAAAAGCAGCGACTCCAGGCTGTTCCGGTCCGCGAAAACACGGTGATAATGCTGCGGGATGGGAATGGGGACATACTGGCGGGCCAGCTCGGCAAGAAGTCCCAGCATGCCGCCGTCCCGGGAAAGTCCTCCAGACCACAACCAGGCCGCAGTGTAGGAACCGGCGAGGGCCAGCCAGGTTCCTCCCACCACGCCCGCGAGCACCCGGCGGGCCGAGGGCGCCGTCTGCACCCGGAACTGCCGCCGGTTAAGCCAGAGGACCAGGGCCAGCAGCAGCGGCACCACCACGAGCGGAAGTACATGGGCGAAGGCTGAGCCCATCGGAGCCGCGTCAGGGCGGGAGACCCGGGAGGGCACCAGCGCGAAGAGGGCAAGGTAAACAGCAGCCAGCGCTGTGACCGCCAGTTGGATGGCGAGGGCGATATTCAGGGCCAACCGCCTGCCGCGGCGCATGCCGTCAGCACAGATCAGCAGCAGGACCACCGGAACCACCGCCAGCGCGAGGCCGAACGGCCCTGCAAACCCCGCCCTGCCGGCTTCCAGGCAGGACGACTCGACCGTGGCACCGCAATTAAGTGCGAGCTGCCCGAGCGTCGGCAGCGGATTCAGGACCACATCGCGCAGCAGGGCCAGCGGGCCTGTGGGCGCCCGCGCAATCCCGGTGAGGATCGGTCCCACGGCAAAGACGGCAACGGTCAGCGCCAGAAGGTTCCTGGTTTCCCGGCCGGTGGAGCGGTGCCGGTGCAGCTGGCCCTGGTCCCCCTGGATCCACCATCCTGCCACCAGCCCCAGCATGGCGCCCAGCAGGCCGATGACGGTTTCGGCATGCCCGACGTACAGGACCAGCAGGAGCGAGACGGACAGCACCGCTGTCCGCAGCCTTCGCTGCCACAGGACGGGAAGGCGGGCACTGCCGGCAAGCCCGGCGGTCAGCAGGGGCGCATAGGGGCCGATCAGGATATCGTCGGCCATCCGGTCCAGCCAGCCGTCTCCCAGATATCCGGCAAGCTGGGTCACCAGCAGGAACAGCGTGACGGCCGCAAACTGTCCGCCGAGCAGCAGTGCAACAGCTGCCCGTGTTCCCAGTTTGCGTTCGGCAAGCCCCAGCAGCAGCACGATCATCAGCGAGGCGGTCAGGTAGGCCAACGGGTTAGTGGCGAAGAACAGGCTCGTGAACAGTGACCACCAGTTGCCCTCCCGCAGCCCGGGACCGCTGACGCCGGCAAAGCCCAGCAGGTGTTCGGGCGGGCCTGCCAGGAAGCTGCCTGTCACCGCGCCGGCCGCAAGAAAGACAGCGAGTACGGCCAGTGTGAAGGGTGTTGATTTCAGCTCTTCCGCAGCCTGATGGAGGGCCGGCCGTCCCACTGTGGACCAGGCGAGGGCAACAGTGCGGACCTGCCGCTCGGCGCTCACCCCGTGATCCCCCATCTTTCGGCCAGGAAATCCAGTGCGTCCGCGATGCGCTTCGAGGACGTGTCCCAGGAATGGCCGGTGTGCTCCACTTCGTGGGCGCGGACAGTGAAGCCGGCTTCGCTCCCGGCTGCCGCAAGGGTGCGCAGATAGGCCACGAACTCCGGATCGTCCTGGCCGGCGGTCAGGTACATGCCGCTGCCGTCGAAGCGCCGCTCCTTCATGATGGCCAGGGGCGTCTGCCGGTTGAATGCTTCAGGGTCGCCGGGAAAGGAAGCCTCGATGGTCTTTTCGCGTTCCTTTGCGATCGCGGGCTCTGCCTCGCCGGAGAAGGATAAAACGGCGGGGAACAGCTGGGGATGCCGGGTTCCCAGCTGTAGGGCGCAGGTGCCGCCGAACGAAAAGCCTCCCGCAGCCCACCGGTTGTGGTCGGTATCGACGGCGAGCGTGGACTTGATCCACTGCGGCACATCCTGGGACAGGTAGGTGTCCGCGCGGGCAATCCGGCTGTCCATGCACATGGTGTTGGCGGACTGCGAACCATTTGGGTCGGGGACAACCACTACGGGCGCTACTCCCCGGTGCGAGCGGGCATACGCGTCCATGTGTACCTGCAGGGTGCCGCCGGTCAGCCAGTCTGCGGGACCACCGGGCTGTCCCGCCACAAGGACCAGGACAGGAAGGGCCGGACGGTTGTCGGCAAAGTAGGCCGGTGGAAGATAAATGTACGCTTCACGGGTGTTCATCCCGGAGGCCTTACCGGGAATGGCGGACTTCCGCAGCACGCCCTCAGCCGGCACGTTCCCTTGCACTGACCAGCCCTGGAGGGGAACGCCGTCGGACTCCCCCGGCTGCCGTTGCAGCTCAGCTTCCAGCGTGGGAATCCGCGCCAGTTCAGTGCCGAAGAGATCGCTGACCGTACGGTTGAGGCCAAAGTAGGCGTTGACCTGCACCGCAGAAAGCGCGGCCACCATGAGGACAGCGGCCAGGCCTGTGATGCGGCTGCCCCACCTGGTCCGGGGAATCCGCACGACCAACAGGATCAGGGCGGCGAGGGCAGGCACTATCCAGAGCAGAACGGTATCGGGAACGTTGTCCGGGAAAACCGAGAAGACATTGATCAGCGCCCAATGGACGCTGGCCACCAGGGCGAAGGCTGCAGCCACGGCAGCAAGGACCTTGAGCACCCAGCCACGCGTGGTAAGAGGTCTGGGCGGCCAGAGCAGGTAAACGGCGCCGGCCAGGCCGAGGATGAAGGCCAGCCAGTACACGGGCCCGTCGATGAGCCGGATCTCGAAAAACCACTCCACGCGGCTAGCGCCAGGTGCCCACGCCGATGACCGGTCCGGCCTCGAGCCAGGATGAAAGCCCGGTGTAGGCGTCGAATTTCATGGCAAGGCGCAGGTCCTTGCCCTCGTACCGCAGCTCCACAATGACGACGTCGGGCTGTACCTTGACTGCCTCGGCCTCGGTGGGCTTGCGGCGGCCCAGCAGTTCCAGTGAATGCCGTTTGAACTTGTGCTTGGGCCGGACACTCAACGAGAGCAGCCGGAACCACTCAAGGTCGTTGTCCTGGTAACGACAAACCCCCATCTGCCAGCTGTTTCCAGCCATGCAAATGGAGGCGTCCACCGTGCCGAGGGCACGCCGCAGGTTGAAGCGGCGTACCCCCGAAAGGCACAGTGCAAATATCAGCAATCCAAAAGCGACTGCCAAAGCGATGAACGGAAGACTCGATGCGTCCATCAAGGTGGTGCTAGCGGATCCCAGCGGTCGCCGAGCCGGCCAGATGGGCGTTGTCGGCAACAATGACCACGCGGTTGTTGTCCACCGAGAAGAACCCGCCGTCAACATCTACCGCAATACGGTCTCCCGACACCGGCTGGATGGCCAGTTCACCCTCGGCCAGGATCGCCAGCAGGGGCGAGTGGCCGGGCAGGATTCCGATTTCACCATCGCTGGTGCGGGCCTTGACCATCTTGGCCGCTCCGGACCAGATGAACCGGTCTGCTGCGACAATCTCAACCTCAAGCTCAGCCATGTTACTTGGTCTGTTCCTGGATCTTGGCCCACTGGCGCTCAACGTCATCGAGGCCGCCGACGTTGAAGAACGCCTGCTCCGCGATGTGGTCAAGCTCGCCGTCGCAGATGGCGGCGAAGCCTTCAACGGTGTCCTTAATGGAAACCGTAGAGCCTTCAACGCCGGTGAACTGCTTGGCGGTGTAGGTGTTCTGCGAGAGGAACTGCTGGATGCGGCGTGCACGCGACACGACGATCTTGTCCTCTTCGGAGAGTTCGTCAACACCAAGGATGGCGATGATGTCCTGGAGTTCCTTGTTCTTCTGCAGGATCTGCTTCACACGAACAGCCGTGTTGTAGTGATCCTTGCCGATGTACTGGGGGTCCAGGATTCGGGAGGTGGACGTCAGCGGGTCAACGGCCGGGTACAGACCACGCGAGGCGATTTCACGGGAAAGTTCCGTGGTCGCGTCGAGGTGTGCGAAGGTGGTTGCCGGTGCCGGGTCGGTGTAGTCATCTGCGGGGACGTAGATGGCCTGCATTGAGGTGATGGAGTGGCCCTTGGTGGACGTAATGCGCTCCTGGAGGAGGCCCATTTCGTCAGCCAGGTTCGGCTGGTAGCCCACGGCGGACGGCATACGGCCGAGAAGGGTGGAAACCTCGGAACCTGCCTGCGTGAAGCGGAAGATGTTGTCGATGAAGAGCAGCACGTCCTGGTTCTGGACATCGCGGAAGTACTCCGCCATGGTCAGGGCGGACAGGGCCACGCGCAGACGCGTTCCCGGCGGCTCATCCATCTGGCCGAATACCAGGGCGGTGTCCTTGAGGACGCCTGCCTCTTCCATTTCAACCCAGAGGTCGTTACCTTCACGGGTACGCTCGCCAACACCGGCGAATACCGAGGTACCACCGAAATTGCGGGCAACACGGGTAATCATTTCCTGGATCAGGACCGTCTTGCCCACGCCGGCGCCGCCGAACAGGCCGATCTTTCCACCCTTGATGTACGGGGTGAGGAGGTCGATGACCTTGATGCCGGTTTCGAGCATCTCGGTGGAGCCTTCGAGCGAGGCAAAGTTCGGGGCCTTGCGGTGGATGGGCCAGCGTTCGCTGATCTCCAGTTCCGACTCGGCAACGTCGAGGGGCTGGCCCAGGACGTTGAAGATGTGGCCCTTGACGCCGTCGCCAACCGGCACGGAGATGGGCGCACCGCTGTCCACTACCGACGTGCCGCGGACAAGTCCGTCAGTTGCCTGCAGGGAGATGGCGCGGACGAGGTTGTCACCCAGGTGCTGGGAGGTCTCGAACGTGATGGTCTTGGTCTCACCGTTGAGAGTAATCTCGGTGGTGAGTGCGTTGTAGATGGACGGGATTGCGTCAGCCGGGAATTCGACGTCGACAACCGGGCCGATTACGCGCGCAATGCGGCCGGTGGCACCGGCCGTCGCGGCTACGCGTTCGGTAGCAGTGGCAGTCATCTCTCTCACTTCACTCAGTAGATGGCGTGGGGTTAAGTTTATCTGTGCTGGTGCAGGTCCAGCGGAATCCGAAAAGGCTGCAGGCTAGGACGCGAGTGCGTCGGCGCCGGCAACAATCTCCGAAAGCTCCTGCGTAATTTCAGCCTGGCGGGCCGTGTTGCGCAGACGCGTGTACTTCTTAATGAGATCCGTAGCGTTGTCGCCCGCGGACTTCATGGCCCGCTGGCGTGCGGCGAGCTCGGAAGCAGCCGCCTGCAGCATTGCCGCGAAGATGCGTGATTCGATGTACCGCGGGAGCAGGGCGTCAAGAACGCGCTCCGCCTCCGGCTCGAATTCGTACAGCGGCAACAGGTCCGCTTCAGAAGTTGCCTCTTCTTCCACTACTTCCAGGGGAAGCAGTCGGATGACCGTGGGCTCCTGGGTAACCATCGACTTGAAGCGGGTGTACACCACGTGGATTTCGTCCACGCCGCCCTCTTCGTAGTCGGTAGCGAAATCTGCCAGCAGTGCTTCGCCGACTTCACGCGCGGTGGTGAACTCGGGTGCGTCGGTCCCTCCGGTCCAGACCCGTGCATATTCACGGTTCCGGAATTCGAAGTAGGCCTGGGCCTTGCGTCCGACGAGGTACGTCTTGACTTCCTTGCCTTCAGCGTGGAGCAGCTCGTTGAGACCCTCCACCTGCTTGAGCACGCTTGCCGAGTAGGAACCTGCCAGGCCACGGTCCGAGGTGATTACCAGGACGGCGGCGCGGCGGATCTGCTCCGGCTCAGTAGTCAGCGGGTGGTCGACTTCGCTTTGGCTGGCGACAGCAGAAACGGCGCGCGTGATCGCGTTCGCGTAAGGCAGTGAAGCTGCTACGCGCGCACGGGCCTTGCCAATGCGCGAGGTAGCGATCAGTTCCATCGCCTTGAAGATCTTGCGCATCGACGTGGTCGAGCTGATCTTCTGGCGGTAGACCCGGATCTGAGCTCCCATACTTATCCTTTCCTAACATTCCGTAAACCGGGTGCGCCGGGCCCTTCAGGCCCGGCCCACCCGGTCAGTGGAATTAGCGCTTCTGCTTGACGATTTTTTCCTGGTCAACGTCGCCCTCGGAGATGGCGTCGTGTTCCTCGTGGCCAGCGCCTACCAGGTGGTTGTCACCCTCGCCGAAGAAGCCCTTCTTGAAGTCAACAATCGCGGACTTCAAAGCGGCTGCGGTGTCGTCGTCCAGCACGTTGGTCTGCGCCAGCGTGGTGAGGATCGAGGACTTCCGGCCCAGGTGGTCCAGGAACTCGCTTTCGAAGCGGCTGATGTCCTCAACCGGAACGTCATCCAGGTAACCGTTAGTGCCGGCCCAGATGGAAACAACCTGGTTCTCGACCGGGAACGGCGAGTACTGGCCCTGCTTGAGCAGTTCCATCAGGCGTGCGCCACGGGTCAGCTGCTGGCGGGATGCGGCGTCCAGGTCGGACGCGAACATGGCGAAGGCCTGCATGTCGCGGTACTGTGCCAGGTCCAGCTTCAACGTACCCGAGACCTTCTTCATGGACTTCACCTGTGCGGCACCGCCAACGCGGGACACAGAGACACCCACGTCAACAGCGGGACGCTGGTTGGCGTTGAAGAGGTCCGACTGGAGGAAGATCTGGCCGTCCGTGATGGAGATGACGTTGGTCGGGATGTAGGCGGACACGTCGTTCGCCTTGGTCTCGATCAGCGGCAGGCCCGTCATGGAACCGGCACCCAATTCGTCGGACAGCTTTGCACAACGCTCCAGGAGACGGGAGTGCAGGTAGAAGACGTCGCCCGGGTAGGCTTCGCGTCCCGGCGGGCGGCGCAGCAGCAGCGACACGGCGCGGTAGGCTTCAGCCTGCTTGGACAGGTCATCGAACACGATGAGGACGTGCTTGCCGCCGTACATCCAGTGCTGGCCGATGGCCGAGCCGGCGTACGGTGCCAGGTACTTGAAGCCTGCGGGGTCCGACGCGGGAGACGCCACGATGGTGGTGTACTCCAGCGCCCCGTTGTCCTCAAGGGTCTGGCGGATGGCGGCGATGGTGGACGCCTTCTGCCCGATGGCCACGTAGATGCAGCGGACCTGCTTGGTCACGTCGCCGGAAGCCCAGTTGGCCTTCTGGTTGATGATGGTGTCGATGGCAATGGCGGACTTGCCGGTCTGGCGGTCGCCAATGATGAGCTGGCGCTGGCCGCGGCCGATCGGAATCATGGCGTCGATTGCCTTGAGTCCGGTCTGCATCGGCTCGTGCACCGACTTGCGCTGGGTCACGCCCGGAGCCTGGAGCTCCAGGGCACGGGTGGTCTCGGCCTTGATCTCGCCGAGGTCGTCGATGGGCACGCCAAGCGGGTCCACCACGCGGCCGAGGAAGGCGTCGCCCACGGGAACGGACAGGACCTGTCCGGTGCGGTGGACTTCCTGGCCCTCTTCGATGCCGGTGAAGTCGCCGAGGACGATGACGCCGATTTCGCGCACGTCGAGGTTCTGGGCCAGGCCCAGGGTGCCGTCCTCAAAGCGAAGCAGCTCGTTCGCCATGACCGAGGGAAGGCCCTCAACACGGGCGATGCCGTCACTAGCGGTGGTTACGCGGCCGACCTCTACGCGTTCTGCGTTTCCGGGTTCGTAGGACGCCGCGAACTCGTTCAGCGCATTACGGACGTCGTCGGCGTTGATGGTCAATTCGGCCATCTGCAGTCCCTGCTCTCCTGTTTTGTGGCCACCGTTGTCCACGGTGACCGGGGTTTCTATCAGTTGGGTTGTGCTTGTCCGGCTAGCCGGCCAGCTGGCGTTGCAGCTCGCCCAGCCTGGTGATGACCGAAGCGTCAAGCACTTCGTCACCGACCTGGACGCGGATGCCGCCAATGAGTGCCGGGTCAACGTTTACGTTAACCTTGAGTTCCCGCCCATACATTGCATTCAAGCCCGCCTGTAGGCGTGCCAGCTGCGTCTGCGTCAGGGGACGGGTCACGCTGACCGTTGCAATCCAGCGCTGCTGCCGCTTGGCCGCCAGTTCGGCGAACCGCTCAACCAGCCGGGTGGGCTTGATGCCGCGGGGCTGGGTGACGGCCTGGGTGATGAGGACTTTGGCTTCCTCGCTCACGCCGGGCACAAGCTTCTCGGCAAGCGCAGCCTTGGCGGCGGCGCTGGCCTGTGGTTCGGACAGAGCACGTTGTACCTCGTGGCTGGAGGCCACAGCCTGGTTGAAGGAGAACAGATCATTCTCCAGCTCTTCCAGGCCAGTGATTCCGGAGGCAGAAACGGCCGACTTGTTTTCAGCAACGGAAATGACCACCGTTGCGGCAAGAGTCTCGAGTGCATCGCCGATATCACGGGCGCTTGCCCAGCGTGAGCTGGCCAGCCCGCCCGCGATGTCTGCAGCATCAGCGGAGACTTTTCCGCCAACCAGCTGCCTGACCAGCGCCGACTTTTCGTCACCGTTGCGGGACGGGTCAGTCAGGGCGCGGCGCAAGCCAGCCGAGCTGTCCACCATTCCCAGAATTCCGAAGAGTTCCTTTGCCAGCTGCAGCGACGCCGTCGGAAGCTTTGCCTCCAACGCTGCCAGCGCTGTTGCCAGCGATTCGCTCGATACGCCTGCCATTACTTAGCTGCACCTGCGTTCTGGGTCTCCAGATCTGCCAGGAAACGGTCCACTACCCGGGCTGCACGTGCGTCGTCGTTGAGTGCTTCACCAACGATGCGGCCGGCAAGGGTGGTGGCCAGGGTGCCCACCTCGGAACGCAGGGACACAACGGCCGCCTGGCGCTCCGACTCGATCTGGGCGTGGGCCTGGGCCGTGATGCGGGCAGACTCTGCAGCTGCCTTCTCCTTCAGATCCGCGAGGATCTGGGCACCTTCGGCACGGGCTTCCTCACGGATGCGGTTGGCTTCGGCGCGGGCGTCGGTCAGCTGCTGCTTGTACTCTTCGAGTGCAGCAGACGCCTCAGCCTGGGCCTTTTCAGCCTTTGCGATGCCGCCTTCAATGGCCTCGGCACGCTCGGCGAAGGTCTTTTCGAACATCGGGACAACAAACTTGACCACGATGAACAAGAGGATGAGAAAGCCCGCGAGGACAACGCCCATTTCCCAGAGGTTGGGCATCAGGGGGTTGACTTCGCCCTCAGTGGCGGCTGAGATGATCAGCTGATTCATGTTTCACCCGTCCTTTTCTACTCGGTTCTGTAAGTTCGCTTCGCTCTAGGACTAGAGAACGAAGGCGAAGACCAGGCCGAGGATGGCGAGGGCTTCGGTCAGCGCAAGGCCGAGGAACGCGATCGGCTGGAGCACGCGCTGTGCTTCCGGCTGGCGTGCAACACCGTTGATGTAAGCAGCGAATACGAGGCCAACACCGATACCACCGCCGATTGCGGACAGACCGTAACCTACGAGGTTGAGATTGCCTTCCATTTTTCTTCCTTTCAAGATGCCACCCGTGTGGCAGGTTGTTTGGGTTGCTCTATCCCCGCGAGGGGAAGTCTGTTGGGTGCCGGCCGGCGATGAGCCGTACGGCAGGTATGCCTTAGTGGCTGTCGGCGTGGAGCGCGCCCTCGATGTAGATCGCGGTCAGCAGGGTAAAGACGTACGCCTGCAGGACCATGATCAGTGCTTCGAGCATGTACAGGGCGATCGCGCCGACCAGGACCAGGAGGGACGTGCCCTTCAGCAGGATGTTCTCCTGCATGACCAGGAACTCGATGCCGGAGCCGGCGATCATCATGATCAGGTGGCCGGCGAGCATGGTGGCGAAAAGTCGGAGGCTGTGCGTCACAGGCCGGACCAGGAAGTTCGAGATGATCTCGATCGGGATCACGATCGGAAGGATGAACCACGGGACACCGGAAGGCACGGTGGCGAGCTTGAAGTAACGGATACCGTTCTTCTTCAGGCCGATGCCGATCCAGGTGAAGTAGACGAGGCCGGCCAGTACGTAGGCGCCGCCAACGTGCGAGAACGTCGGGAGCTGGAGCAGCGGGATGGCACCGTAAATGTTGTTCACCAGGATGAAGAAGAACAGGCTGAACAGCAGGGGGACGTACTTGATGAAGTCCTTGCCGCCGATGATGTCCTTGGCGATTCCGTTGCGGACGAAGCCGTAGGCGGCTTCGCCGGCGAACTGGAGCTTGCCGGGTACCAGCTGCTGCTTACGTGCGGCCAGCACGAAGAAGGCGGCGATTATGACGACAGAGAGGAGGACCAGCAGCATCTGCTTGGAGAATCCTTCTGCGGCACCCCACGGCAGGATTGCCGGCAAATGCATTTCGTTAATACCAGGAGGAGTAAACTCTCCTGAATCTTGGGCCGGGAGCGCAAGCGCGATCAACGCGTTTCCTCTCTGCAGTGTCCATCGTTGGGCGTTGGGCGGGGACCGGCAGCCTGAAGGCCTGCTGTTCCCCCTGTGAAATTATTCGGCATTAGTGTCGCCGTCCTGGGACGGCCCGCTGGCAGCATGGCGCTCCCCAGTATTTTTGCGAGAACTGGTTAGGCCATGCATGTGGGAAAGGTAAAAACCTCCGACGGCTCCAAGCAGAGCGCCTGCGAGCACGATCCAGCGCGTTCCCCACACGTAATCCAGTCCCCACCCTATCAAACTCCAGACGATGATTCCGCCAATGATGTAGCTGAATACGGCCATGCCGGCGTTGTATCCGCCGTTGGTTCCATCGGCTGACACACCGGGTGCAGAGGTGCGTGCGCCGGGCTTGCGGTTGCTGCCTTTGCCGGGCTTCTTCCGATCACGCATTAGGGGTTTCCTTGGTTTCTGGATCGTTGTAGATCTGAAGGCGCGCTTTGCTGAAACCGTATAGTTCTGACGCTTGCCAGAGCACCACGGCCGTCACCGCGCCGGCGACGAACCAGCTCCCGTGCAGCCACTGCGGAGCACCCACCGCGAACAGGACCACGGCGAAGCCGACGACCTTAGTGAAGTAGGTTGCGACGAACATGCCGACGGCGCCGGACGGATTGCTGCGGCCCACGAAGTGTCCTACCAGGAGGCTGATTCCGAAGAAGAGCATCACCAGCAATCCGCCCGAGGTGCTGGACAGCGCACCGTCCGCGCCCTGCAGGAACACGGCAAGCACGGCGAGGAGCAGCACCCCGGCAGCGGACGCCGTCGTGCTCAGCTTGAGGAGGTGCAGCCACAGGGAACGGGTGGGGCCGGATGCGCCAACGTCTCCTTTGCCGGACAGGCGTCCGGACTCGGCGTTGGAGGTCATGCGATCCCAATCGTCACTAAAGGAAGGTCACCATGAGGCTGGTGTGGAGGGGCAGCTTTGGCTGCCCCTAAATTCTACACGAGATAGAAATATTTCCGCACACAGGTCACGCCGGGGTTTTGCCGGCTGTCTCGTCCCCCCGGCGCGCAAGGTACGGCCACGCGGTGATGAGTCCCATGACCAAGGTGGCAAAGAGGTCCACAGAGAGCACGATCTGCCAGGGGAAGATGGCAAAGGCCAGTCCCCCGAAAGACAGGATCCCGGTCCAGAGGTACATAAGGATGACGGCGGTGCGGTGCGAATAGCCGATGTCCAGCAGTTTGTGGTGCAGATGGCCCCGGTCCGCAGACCAGGGCGAGCGGCCGCGGGCAGTGCGGCGGACTACGGCCAGACCGAGGTCCAGCAGCGGGAGGAAGAGGACTGCGAAGGGAAGCAGGATGGGGATCACAGTGGAGATACCGTTGGCCCTGTCGTACAGGCCCGAGGTGATTTGACCCGTGGAGACAACACCGGCGGAAGCCATGAGCAGCCCGATGAGCATGGCACCGGAATCACCCATGAAGATTTTGGACGGAAACCAGTTGTGTGGCAGGAACCCCAGGCAACTGCCCACCAGAACCGCGGTGATGAGGGTTGCGAGGTCGGAGTAATCCAGCAGGACAGCGTTGCGGTGTACCCAGTAAGCGGTAAAGAAGAACGCGGTTCCGCCAATGACGGCCACGCCCGCGGCAAGCCCGTCCAGGCCGTCAATGAAGTTGAACGCATTCATTGTGGTGACAATCAGTCCGGCCGTCAGCAGGACCCGGACCGTCTCATTCTCAAGATAAATGGGCTCCGGCACCCACGGCACGATGGTCATCTGTACACCCCAGATGGCAACAGTGAGGCCGGCAACGCTTTGGCCGATCAGTTTGACCCACCAGCGGATGTCCAGCAGATCATCCGCAACGCCCACCAGGACTATGACGGCAGCGCCGGCCAGGACGCCCCAGGGCGAGAAGTTGTTGCGGTAGATGTCCTTCACGAAGAACGATTGGCTGGCGACGATCAGCGCCACCATCACGCCCAGGAAGATCGCCACTCCGCCGAGCCTGGACACGGGAACGGAGTGCATGTCACGGCTGCGGATGGGCAAATGGAGTTCGAGCCGGTGGCCGATGACGCGCGCGCCCCAGGTGGCTGCATAGGACACGACGGCGGCCGTCAGCCCCATCAGCAGGTACATGATCATGGGGCAGAGGCCGTTTCGGAGGCAAGGCCAAAGCCCTGGCACCGCATTTGCAGTTGGTCCTTCGCCGATGGGCTCACTGGCCGGGAATCTGTTCTTCGATAAATGAAACTTCTCCGTCGCCGGGCGCGCAGCAGGCAGTACTGGGTGCCTTACAGGGCTGTATTACAGTGGACTCTAGTCAAAGATACTAGCGCCAACAGCTTCATGGCTTCGCGCCACACTGGCGCAGTGCGAGCGGGGAGATCCCTGTCAGCCATGCTGAAAGGACCCCAAATGACCCCCCGCATAGCAGTGGCCGCCGTGACCTTCGACCGGCCGAAGGAACTGTCTGTTCTACTCAATTCCATCAACGCCCAAACGGCATCGGTGGACACCATCTGCCTGGTTGACAGCGGTACAACCCCTGCCGCCGACGTGGCTGAGCAGCATCCAAACGTCGATTACGTTCGCTCTGAAGCGAACCTTGGCGGCGCCGGCGGATTTGCGCTGGCGGCGCTGAAAGCAGTTGCCAGCGGTGCCAGGTGGATTTGGATGATGGACGACGACGCCGAGCCGGCCGATCCGGAATGCCTCGCCACGCTGCTGCGGGAGGCTGAGGCACGCGACCTTGAGGCGGTGGTTCCGCTGGTCACGACGCCAGGGCAGCCGGACCGGCTTTCCTTCTTCTTCCGGCTCGACGGCAAGGTGACGCATGACCGTGCAGAGGTTGAGAAGCTTGGCTTCCTTCCCAACGACGGGCACTTCTTCAACGGGGCCCTGATTCGCTCCGACGTCTTCTTCAAGGTAGGCCTGCCGGACATGCGGCTCTTCATTCGGGGCGACGAAGTGGACTTCACCATCCGGCTGCGCAAGGCGGGAATCAGGTTCGGAACGGTGACAACCACAGCCATCACCCACCCGCATGCCTTTTCTGAGACGCAGCACGTCTTCGGCGCGGGCTGGCATGTCATTGTCCCGGAATCGGCGTTCAAGCGGTACTACTACTACCGGAACCGCGGATACCTCATCCGCAGGTATTTTCGCGTGAAGTCGCTGGTCGCTGATGTCGGCGGCTACCTGGGCTATTTCGCGCAGCGACGGGACCTTGCCGGCTTCCTGGACTGGGCCCGGTCCTTCACTACCGGACTCCGCGGCAAGGGTTTTGCCCCGTTGGAGGACCAGAAGTTCTAGGTTTGGGCGTGCCCTCACGTTCAAGTGCCGGGCGAAAAAGTCCAGCGCCTGAGTTCCGGGCGCTTTTTCGCTGAAGCTCCTAGCGCCTGCGCCCGGGCAGTTGCCGCTTAACCCTTCGTGATGCCAGAAGCCACAGCAGGACCCAGGGTTCCCCGAGCACGCGGTAGGCAACCCTGCGCGGATGAAGCAGCAGGCGCCAGGCCCATTCAAGACCCAGCCGGCCCAACCAGCGCGGGGCGAGCTTCTGGAAACCGGCCAGCTGTTCGATGGCTCCACCCACCGCACAGTAGATGGCGGGCGGCATCTGATTCAGGCGCCGCTCCAAAACCTTCTCCTGCAGGGGCATCCCGAGTCCGAGCAGCACCAGTTGCGGCTGCTCCAGGTGCAGCCATTCCAAGGCCTTGGACTCAAGATCCTCGTTCCAGCCCTCGCCGGGAAAACCGGTAACCCGGGCGCCGGGAACCAGCGACTGGAGCCTTCTGACAGCTCCGGCGTTGGCGGCCGATCCGGCCCCGAGTACGGCTATGCGTTCAAGTCCCTGCACCTGGTCCAGTGCGGGAAGCCAGTCCGTGGAGCCCAGCCGGTAGTCCATGACGGGGCCTTCGGCTTTCCCGGTCCTCCCCCACAGCCAGAGCACCGGAGCGCCGTCCAGCAGGACCACGTCACTCTGCTGATACAGCGTGCGGAAGCCCTCGTCCGACAGCGTGAGCGTCACGCTGTGCAGGTTGTGGCCCAGCACGGTGCGCTTGGAGCCCTCCCGAATGTAGCGGCTGAGTTCGTCCACCAGTTCCGGAACGCGCAGCGGGGTTGCCTCAACCTCAAGCAACGGAATCCGCTGGCGGTCCAGCGCCATCAAGATTCGGTATCCCGAGCCGGCGCTGCTTCCACCGGTCCCGGTTCAGCAGCCGGCTCTTTCGCCAGTTCCCCTTCAGCGGGCTCCTCTTCGGCCGGTTCCTCTTCCGCCATCGGGATCTCACCGAGGCCCAGGACACCGGGCACATGCTGGCGGAGCTGGTCCAGGCTGACAGCCCCGTTCCGGACAACACGCAGGCGTGGACCTGTGGCGTCAACGATGGTGGACGGTACAGCAGCCTCGCCTTCCACTGGCCGCGGACCGCCCTCGAGGTAGACCTCAACGGAGTCGGCGAGTTGCTCGCGGGCAGCTGCGGCGGTTTGTCCGGGGGCCTGGCCGGTCCGGTTCGCGGAGGAAACTGCAAGCGGGCCGGTGAGGGTCAGCAGCTCAAGGGCAACCTCGTCGTCCGGCATGCGCAGGGCCACCGTCCCCTTGGTCTCGCCGAGGTCCCAGTCGAGGGACGGCTGGGCGTGCAGGATCAGGGTCAGGCCGCCCGGCCAGAACGCTTCGGCCAGCTTGCGCGCCTCAGCGGAGACTTCCGTAGCGAGCCCGTCCAAGGCATTGATGCGCGGAATCAGGACGGGCGGCGGCATGGTCCGGCTACGTCCTTTGGACACCAGCAGCATGGTCACTGCCTGCGGCGAGAAGGCGTCGGCGGCAATCCCGTAGACGGTGTCCGTGGGAAACACCACGCATTTTTTCTCGCTGATGGCACGCTGGGCGTGCTCAAGTCCCTTGGCGCGCTCGTCGTCAATGCTGCAGTTATAGGTTGTGGTCACTCGCCTATTCTTTCATTCCGAATGGTCCAGGTCCGCGAGCAGGGCGCTGGTGGCGCGCTCCTTGCCGTTGAGGTCCAGATGCGTGCTGACGGCAGTCCAGTTCCCCGTCCTTGCCAGCATGGCCGCGATCCAGCCTGCCTGGACTTCTGCGTGTTCCATCACGAAGTACCCGCCGGGGTGCAGAAGCCGGGCAGCGGAGGCGGCTGCCGCCGTCGGAAGTTCCATGCCATCCGCTCCCCCGCCGTACAGCGCCTCTGGCGGATCATGCAGCGCCACCTCCGGTTCGTTCGGGATGGCCTCAGCCGGTATGTACGGAGGGTTGGACACCACGACGTCGAAGGTTCCGTTCAGCTCCGGCAAGGCGCTCCGCAGGTCCCCGAGGACCAACCTGACGCCCAGTGGGGCCAGATTCTTTGCCGCCCAGGCGTGGGCGAAGGCGCTGTACTCGACCGCATGCACCTCCGCACCCGGTACTTCATGGGCTATTGATCCAGCGATCGCACCTGAACCGGTTCCCAGATCGACAATCCGGGGGTGAGGCATCCCCTTCACGTGGTCGATCACCAGTTGCACCACGGATTCGGTTTCAGGACGGGGAATGAAGACGCCCGGCCCAACCGCCAGCTCGAGGTAGCGGAAATGCGCCACCCCGGTGATGTGCTGCAGGGGCACGCGGCCGGCGCGTTCAGCCACCAGCTCCGCGTAGCCGTCAGGCGCGGGCGAGTCCCCCAGCATCATGGCCCTGAGGCGGCCCAGCCCGACGTTCAGGAGATAATCTGCCAGCAGCTCGGCGTCCACCCGGGGGCTGGGAACACCGGCGTCCCTGAGGATGGCAGTTGCCTGGGTGACGGCGTCCGTAAGCGACTGGCCTGGCTCGATTGTCATACCGGGAAAGGGCTAGTCTCCGAGGGCGTCCAGGCGTGCCTGTTCGTCCATCTCAATGGCAGACTGAATCACCGGCTCCAGGTCGCCGTTCATCACCTGGTCAAGGTTGTACGCCTTATAGCCGGTGCGGTGGTCCGCAATGCGGTTTTCGGGGTAGTTGTAGGTGCGGATCCGCTCAGAACGGTCCATAGTGCGGATCTGCGACTTCCGCTGGGCCGAGTTCTCGGCGTCGATCTGCTCCTGCTGGTGTGCCAGGATGCGGGCGCGAAGCACGCGCATGCCCGCTTCGCGGTTCTGCAGCTGGGACTTCTCGTTCTGCATGGCCACCACGATTCCGGTGGGGAGGTGGGTGATGCGAACGGCAGAGTCAGTGGTGTTCACTGACTGGCCGCCGGGACCCGACGAACGGTAAACGTCGATTTTGAGGTCGTTCTGGTTGATCTCAAGCTCTTCGGGCTCGTCAACTTCAGGCAGGACCAGCACGCCGGCGGCGGAGGTGTGGATGCGGCCCTGCGACTCCGTGACGGGAACGCGCTGGACTCGGTGTACGCCGCCTTCGAACTTGAGCCGCGCGTACACGCCCTCGGCGGGGTCGTTGGAGTTGCCCTTGACGGCCACCTGGACGTCCTTGTAACCACCGAGGTCGGATTCCGTGGCCGAGATGATTTCAGTCTTCCAGCCGCGGGATTCGGCATAACGGGTGTACATGCGCAGGAGGTCACCGGCGAACAGCGCGGCCTCATCGCCGCCTTCACCGCCCTTGACCTCGAGGATAACGTTGCGTGCATCGTCCGGATCCCGCGGAATCAGCAGGCGGCGCAGTTTGGCGGCAGCCTCCTCCAGCGAAGCCTCCAGCTCGGGAACCTCGGCAGCGAACTCGGGATCCTCGCCAGCCATCTCCTTGGCAGCAGCCAGATCGTCCCGCAGCCCCTCCCACCGGTGGTAGGCCTCCACAATGCCATTAAGCTGAGCCGACCGCCGCCCCAGCTTCCGGGCAAGCCGCTGGTCAGCATAAACAGCAGGATCCCCCAGCTGCGCCTGGATAGCATCATGCTCATCAAGCAGGCCCTGTACGGACTCAAACATTCTTAAACCTCTTTCGACTTGTACAAGTCTAGTGATGCACGCAGCGGCAGGTGGCGCCCCGGTGTCGTCGCATATTTTGCTGGCCGGGAGTAGCGCGGGGCGAAGGTGACGGAAAACGGAACGAGCCGCTGATTCTGCTGCCCCGGGAGTGGCATCGGGCCTGCCGAAGCCGGGTGGCTTGGGATCGTAGATCGCAAGCCACCCGGCGTAGGGGCGGGGGCAACAGAATCAGCGGCTCACCGGAGCAGCTATTTGTCGTTATCCGACTTCGCACCAAGCGTCGTCTTCTGGACCTGCATGAGGAACTCGACGTTGCTCTGGGTTTCCCGGATCTTGTTGGTGAGCAGTTCAAGGCTCTGCTGGGTTTCGAGTCCGGAGAGGACGCGGCGCAGCTTCCACATGATCTTGACTTCCTCGGGCGAGAGCAGGTTCTCCTCGCGGCGGGTGCCGGACGCGTTGACGTCCACGGCCGGGAAGATACGCTTGTCCGCCAGCTGGCGGGACAGGCGGAGCTCCATGTTGCCGGTGCCCTTGAACTCTTCGAAGATGACCTCGTCCATCTTGGAACCGGTCTCCACGAGCGCGGTGGCCAGGATGGTGAGCGAGCCGCCGTTTTCGATGTTGCGGGCCGCACCGAAGAAGCGCTTGGGCGGGTACAGGGCTGCGGAGTCGACACCACCGGACAGGATGCGGCCGGAGGCCGGTGCTGCCAGGTTGTAGGCACGGCCCAGGCGGGTCATGGAGTCCAGGAGGACCACCACGTCCATCCCCATTTCCACGAGGCGTTTGGCGCGTTCGATGGAGAGCTCAGCCACGGTGGTGTGGTCGTCGGCGGGACGGTCGAAGGTGGAGGCAATAACCTCGCCCTTCACGGTCCGCTGCATGTCCGTGACTTCTTCGGGACGTTCGTCAACCAGCACCATCATGAGGTGGACCTCAGGGTTGTTGGTGGTGATCGCGTTGGCGATGGACTGCAGGATGAGCGTCTTGCCGGCCTTGGGCGGCGAGACGATCAGGCCGCGCTGGCCCTTGCCGATGGGGGCAACGAGGTCGATGACGCGCGGGCCGATCTTCTTTGGATCGGTTTCCAGGCGCAGGCGCTCGGACGGGTAAAGCGGAACGAGCTTGGCGAACTCAACACGGTCCCTGAGCTCTTCGGAGGTCTTGCCGTTGACCGAAGTGACGCGCACCAGGGCGTTGAACTTTTGGCGGTTCGACTGCTGGCCACGGTCTTCGCCGTCGCGGGGAGCACGGATTGCACCGACGACCGCGTCGCCCTTGCGGAGGTTGTACTTCTTGACCTGGGCGAGGGAAACGTACACGTCGTTGGGGCCGGGGAGGTAGCCCGACGTACGGATGAACGCGTAGTTCTCCAGGACATCCAGGATGCCTGCCACCGGCAGCAGGACGTCGTCTTCGGTGACCTCGATGTCGTCGACATCGGGCCCCTGTGAGCGGCCGCGGCGGCGGTCGTTGCGGTCCCGGAAGCGGTCGTTCCGTGAACCGTTGTCCCGGTCCTGGCCGCCGGAGCGGTCGCCGCGTTCGTTGCGGTCGCGGCGGTTGCGCCGGTTGCGGCGGCTGCCGCTGTCGGACTCGTCGCTGTCGCGGTTGTCGTCGCGGCGACTTCCTTCACGCTGGCCCGCCTCACGGCTGCCGGCGTTGTCACGCCCGTTGTCGCTGCCGTCGCGGGTCTCGCGGCCACGGCCACGGCCGCCTTCCCGGCGTTCGGTGCGCTGGCCCGCGTCCCCTGCCTCAGCGGGAGCTTCAGTGCGCTGTTCTGTCGCGCGCTGTTCGGCGGTGCGCGATTCGGTGGTTTGCTGTTCGACGTCGGCCTGCTCAGCGGGAGCCTCAGCGGCCTCGGCAGCCTGCGGCGCTGCGGCAACTGCTTCGGCGCGACGGCGGTTGCGGGTGCGCGGCTGGCGGCGTTCGGTGGCGCTTTCGGTTGCGTCGGGAGCCTCTGCCGCGGCGGGAGCTTCCACCGGGGCGACGGTGCCGGATTCGACAACGGCGGTTTCGGCGGCAGCAGGCTCAGCGCCGGCCGGTGCCACTACCCCGTCGCTCACTGCGCGGCGGCTGCGGCCGCGGCCACGGGCCCGTGTTCCTTCAACAGCGGGCGCCTCGGCGGTTTCGGCGGCGGGCGCGGAGGCGGCCGGAGCACCAGCGCCGGTACTCTGCGTGGCCTTGTCAGCGGCCTTTGCAGGTGCCTTGGCGATAGGGGTTCCGGCGCGGTGCGCGGAAATGGCCGACACCAGGTCCCCCTTCCGCATGCGGGATCCGCCGGAGATGCCGAGCTGGCTGGCAAGGGCCTGCAGCTGGGCGAGCTTCAAGCCGGCAAGGCCGCTGCTCTTGGCGGGCGCGGCCGGCGATTCGGCAGCAGAAGATGATAGTTCCACAGCTGGCGACAGCTCAGTGGTTTCGGTCACGAAGGATCCTTCCCCCTCGACGGCGTCCAGGCGAGGAGCTGGACGCGATGATTTGATCTGGGCTGCAGTTCAGATCTGCAGCCGGATTTTCGGCCTTGCCGGTTGGATATCGGCCAGCAGGGCCGGATACTGATTCACCTTCCGCCCCGCCCGTGGCGGAACGCTGGGCTGACGCTTAAGGGGCAGCGAGCACTGCAGATTCCTGCGACAGACCAAGCAGGCGGCACCGGAATAGATTGCGCAGTAGGAGATCAAATCGCAACTAAGTGCAGTAGCAGATCAGATAGGCGGAATTACCGCCGGTGCACCTCCACCTTAGCACCTTCAACGTCCACTGCGAGCTTCAGTACCCGCCAGCCAATATCCGGCGTGTTGGCGTCAACGAACTGCTCAATGAAGCGGACCACGGCAAGGGCTTCAGCTTCTCCGTCTGCCAGGACCAGTACGGTGGGTCCGGCACCGGAAACCACGGCGGCGTGTCCGGCCGTCCGCAGTGCCGATATCAGTGCGGCGCTGGGCCGCATTGCCTCTGCCCGGTAACTCTGGTGCAGGTAATCCTCGGTGCCCGCCAGCAGGAACTCGGGCTTGTGCGTCAGTGCGTGGATCAGCAGTGCGGCGCGGCCGGCGTTCATTGCGGCAGCGTGATGGCCCACCGATGCCGGCAGCAGCGCGCGGGCCGCCTCGGTGGACAACTCGTAGTCGGGGACCGCCACAATGGGGATCACGGATCCGGCCACTGTGGCACTGGTGCTGCTGTACCGGTCACTGTCCTGCCAGGACAACGCCAGTCCGCCGAAAATGGCAGGAGCGACGTTGTCCGGATGCCCCTCCAGTTCGCTGGTGAGCTGGAGGATCCAGTCCTGTCCCCTGCGGCTCTCCGCGGGAACCATGGCGTTGGCCGCCGAGACCGCCGCCACCACCGCGGAGGCGGACGAGCCGAGGCCCCTGCCGTGGGGATTGATGTTGTCGGCGGTCACCTTCAGGCCGCCGTGGCGGAAGCCCAAGCGTTCGAATGCCGCTTCCATGGCGCGGATGACCAGATGGCTGGCATCCCGCGGGAGTGTTTCAGCGCCTTCACCGCGCAGGTCGAACAGCAGTTCGTCCGTCTCGAGGCTCTCCACTGTCAGCGTGTCATGGAGCGCCAAGGCCAGGCCCAGGCTGTCATAGCCCGGGCCAAGGTTGGCCGAGGTGGCCGGCACGCGGACTGTGACAGTCTGGCCGGCGTCGATCAGTTGCAGTCCGACGGCGGCCTGCGAGGTGGTGTCCAAGGCTACTTTGCTTCCAGTCCCAGTTCGGCAGCAACGGTTACGACGTCGTTGGGTACCTTGACCGGCTGCACGTCGCTGCCGTCCTCGGTGCGCAGCGCCCACTGGGGATCCTTGAGCCCGTGCCCGGTGACGGTGATGACGATCGTCTTGCCGGAGGGGACCTGGCCTGCGGCATGCTTCTTGAGCAGCCCCGCCACGCCGGCGGCGGATCCCGGCTCCACGAACACACCTTCGCGGGAAGAAAGCCAGCGGTGGGCGTTGAGGATTTCCTCGTCGGTCACGGCATCGATGAGTCCGCCGGATTCGTCACGGGCACCGATGGCACCGTCCCAGGAGGCCGGGTTGCCGATCCGGATGGCGGTGGCAATGGTGTCCGGCTCCGTGATCGGGTGGCCGGCAACGAACGGTGCCGCTCCTGCAGCCTGGAAACCCCACATGGCGGGTGTCTTCGTGGCCACCGGTGCAAGGGTGCCGGCGGTCTCGGACTCGAACGGAGCGGAGTACTCCTTGTAGCCCTTCCAGTACGCGGTGATGTTGCCGGCGTTGCCGACGGGCAGGACATGGATGTCCGGTGCATCACCCAGTGCGTCGACGATCTCGAAGGCGCCGGTCTTCTGGCCCTGAATACGTGCGGGGTTGACGGAGTTGACCAGGAACACGGGGTAGGACTCCCCCAGTTTCCGGGCGATGTCCAGGCAGTTGTCGAAGTTGCCGTCGACCTGGAGCAGGGTGGCACCGTGGGCGATGGCCTGGCTGAGCTTGCCCATGGAGATCTTGCCCTCCGGCACCAGGACAGCACACTTCAGGCCGGCGGCCGTGGCGTAGGCGGCAGCGGAGGCAGACGTGTTGCCGGTGGAGGCGCACACGACGGCCTGGGCACCGGAGGCGACGGCGGCGGTCATGGCCATGGTCATGCCGCGGTCCTTGAAGGAACCAGTGGGATTCATGCCCTCCACCTTCAGGTACACCTCGGAACCTGTCAGCTCGGAGAGCTTCTGCGCGTGCACCAGCGGGGTGCCGCCCTCACCGAGGGTGATGACACGGGTGGACTCCGTCACGGGCAGACGGTCAGCATATTCGCGGATGACGCCGCGCCATTGGTGAGCCACTTAGACTCCTTCTACCCGCAGAACGGATGTAACTGAATTGATGACGTCAAGGCCCTTCACGGCCTCGACGGTGGCCGCAAGGGCAGCCTCTGACGCACGGTGGGTGACAATCCGCAGTTCGGCGGACTCCACGCTGGACTCAACGTCCCGGTGGATGGTCTGCCGCATGATTTCGATGGACACGCCGTGCTCCGCGAAGAGCTGGGCGATCCTGGCAAGCACACCGGGCTGGTCAGCAACGTCAAGCCCGATGTAGTAGCTGGTGACGGCTGCATCGATCGGCAGCGCGGGAACGTGCCCCGTCGTGGTTTCCGTGCGGCCGGGGCCGCCGAGCACCAGGCTGCGCGCGGCCGAGACCAGGTCGCCCAGGACGGCGGATGCGGTGGGGGCGCCACCTGCTCCCTGTCCGTAGAACATCAGTTCGCCGGCGTTCTCGGCTTCAATGAACACCGCATTGAACGCGCCGTGGACGGCGGCCAGCGGGTGCTCGCGGGGAAGCAGCGTCGGGTGCACGCGCACGGAGACGCCCTTCGCGCCGTCGGAATCCCCAAGCTTCTCTGCGATCGCCAGCAGCTTGATGACGAAGCCTGCGTCCTTGGCGGCAGCAATGTCCGCCGCCGTGACCGCACTGATCCCTTCGCAGTGGACGTTCTCCAGGGCGAACCGGGTGTGGAACGAAAGCGAGGCAAGAATCGCTGCCTTGGCGGCGGCATCGTGGCCTTCGACGTCGGCGGTTGGGTCCGCCTCCGCGTAACCCAACCGCTGTGCCTCGGCGAGGGCGTCGCCGAACTGGGCGCCGGTGGTGTCCATCTGGTCAAGGATGAAGTTGGTGGTCCCGTTGACGATGCCCAGGACGCGGGTGATGCGGTCGCCGGCGAGGCTGTCGCGGATGGGCCGCAGGATGGGGATGGCACCGGCGACGGCGGCCTCATAGGAGAGCTGGACGCCCGCCTTGTCAGCCTCTTCGTGAAGGGTGGGGCCGTCCTGGGCCAGGAGCGCCTTGTTGCCGGTGACAACACAGGCTCCGTTGCGGAGGGCCGAAAGGATCAGCGCGCGGGCGGGCTCGATGCCGCCCATGAGCTCGATGACCAGGTCCGCGTCTTTCACCAGGGTGTCGGCGTCGGTGGTGAAGAGCTCCTGCGGCAGGTCCACGTCACGCCTGGCGTGGAGGTTCCGCACGGCGATGCCGCTCAGCTGCAGCTTCGCCCCTGCGCGGGCGGCGAGGGTGTCGGCGTCCTCAATGAGAATCCGCGCAACCTGGGCCCCAACGTTGCCACAGCCCAGCAGGGCCACTTTCAGGGTTCGCAATTCCGTCATTCAGACTCCCATGTCGCGGTTCAGCAGATCTTCTTCGGTTTCCCCGCGGACAATCAGCCGGGCAGATCCGTCGCGCACCGCGACAACGCCCGGCCGGGCCAGATAGTTGTAGTTGCTCGAGAGGGCCCAGCAGTAGGCGCCGGTCCCCGGTACAGCAAGCAGATCACCGGCTGCCACGTCCTCGGGCAGATATACATCTCTAACAACTATGTCGCCGCTCTCGCAATGTTTGCCCACCACGCGGGACAGCTGCGGAGCCGCCGGGGACGTCCGTGACGCCAGAACGGCCGAGTAATCCGCGTCGTACAGCACCGGGCGGGCGTTGTCACTCATTCCGCCGTCCACCGAAACATAGCGCCGCGGATACGTAACGTTGTTGCCTCCATCACTGGCGCCGGAAGAACCCGGTGCATCCACGCGGACAGTCTTGAGCGTGCCCACTTCGTAGAGGGTAAAGGTGGTGCTGCCCACGATGGCGCGGCCGGGTTCGATGGAAATGCGGGGAGAGGCGATGCCCAGCTCCGCGCAGGTGGAACGGACGACGGCGGCCATCGCCTCCGCGATTTCTGCTGCCGGGCGGGGGGTGTCCACCGGGGTGTAGGCGATTCCGTACCCGCCGCCGAGGTCCAGTTCGGGCATGGTGATCGAATACTTTTCCTGCATGGCGGCAAGGAAGCGGAGGAGCTTTTCGGCCGCGAGCGCAAAGCCATCCGGTTCGAAGATCTGTGAGCCGATGTGGCAGTGCAGGCCGAGGAGTTCGATGCCGGGGTGGGCGGAGGCTGCTGCCACCGCTTCCTCCGCAGCGGACAAGCCTGCCTGGTCGGTGGTGTCAGCCGCCATGGACAGACCGAACTTCTGGTCCTCGTGGGCGGTGGCGATGAATTCGTGGGTGTGGGCATGGACGCCGGGCGTGAGCCGCAGCATGACCTTGGCCTGTTCACCCCGTGCCTGGGCAATGTCCCCGACCCGGACAAGTTCGGAGAGGCTGTCCACCACAATCCGGCCAAGGCTCATGTCCAGCGCACGGTTGAGCTCGGCGTCGGACTTATTGTTGCCGTGCAGGGCCACCCGTTCCCCCGCGATGCCGGCAGCCGCGGCGACGGCAAGTTCGCCGCCGGATGAGGTGTCCAGCCGCAGCCCTTCCTCGTCCACCCACTTGACCACAGCGGTGCAGAGGAAGGACTTTCCGGCGTAGTAGACGTCGACGCCGCCGCAGATGTCAGCGAAGGCCGCGTCAAAGGAATCCTTGAAAGCACGGGCGCGGGCACGGAAATCCGCCTCGTCCATGACGAAGAGCGGGGTGCCGAACTGTTCCTTCAGCTCCTCCACGGGGATGCCTCCCACGGTGAGGGACCCGGCGTCGTTACGTTGCACGCTGCCGGCCCACATGGGCGGGGTGAGGGCGTTCAGGTCAGCCGGCACAGCCAGCCATTCAGGGGCCAGGGGCGAAGCAGTGTTGGTGTCCTGTACAGACATTGTGATCACATCCGTTCCGGCGCGGAAACGCCCAGCAGGTCAAGGCCGTTGGCGAGCACCTGGCTGGTGGCGTCGTTGAGCCAGAGCCGCGTGCGGTTGGTGTCGGTCACCGGCTCGTCACCCATGGGGGCGATACGGCAGGCGTCATACCAGCGGTGGTATGCCCCCGCGATGATTTCGAGGTGACGCGCCACGCGGTGCGGTTCCCGCAGTTCGGCAGCCTTTGCCACGATCGAGGGGTAGCTGCCCAGGTACGAGAGCAGCTCGTTCTCAGTGGCGTGGTCCAGCAGGGAGGCATCGAAGGCGTCCTTGCCATCCACAGTTCGTTCAACGCCGGCAGCCACCGCATTCCGGGCAGCGCCGCGGGAGCGCGCATGGGCGTACTGCACGTAGAACACGGGGTTCTCGTTGCTGTGCTTCTTCAGCAGCTCCGGGTCAAGGGTCAGCGGTGAATCGGCAGGGAAGCGGGCCAGGGAGTAGCGGACGGCGTCCTTGCCCAACCAGTCAATCAGGTCCTTGAGCTCGATGATATTGCCCGCGCGCTTGGACAGCTTGGCGCCGTTGACGGACACCAACTGTCCGATCAGCACCTCGATGTGTACGTCGGGGTCATCGCCGGCGGCGGCGGCAATCGCCTTGAGCCGGTTGATGTAGCCGTGGTGGTCGGCGCCGAGCAGGTAGATCTTCTCGGTGAAGCCGCGGTCCTTCTTGGAGAGGTAGTAGGCCGCGTCGGCGGCGAAGTAGGTGGGCTCGCCGTTGGCGCGGATCATCACCCGGTCCTTGTCGTCGCCAAAGTCGGTGGTCCGCAGCCAGACGGCGCCGCCGTCGTCGTACACGTGGCCCTGCTCGCGAAGGCGGGCGACGGCACTTTCGATAGCGCCGGCGTCGTGCAGTTCCTGCTCCGAGAAGAACACGTCGAACTCGACGCCGAAGTCCGCAAGGGTGGACTTGATGTCCTTCATCTGCGCCTTGTAGGCGGCGGCACGGATGACCGGCAGGGCCGCCACTTCCGTCAGTTCCCGGACGTCCGGATGCTCGGTGAGCACCTCATGGCCCAGCTCAGCAATGTACTGCCCCGGGTAGCCGCCCTCGGGTACCGGAAGTCCGTGCAGGCGTGAGTAGACGGAGTGCGCGAAGACGTTCATTTGGGAGCCGGCGTCGTTGATGTAGTACTCAGCGGTGACGTCCGCACCTGACGCGCGCAGCACACGGGCGATCGAGTCACCCAAGGCAGCCCAGCGGGTGTGCCCAATATGAAGGGGGCCGGTGGGATTGGCGGAAACAAATTCCATGTTCACGGTGTGGCCTGCGAGCGCTGAGTTGGTGCCGTACTGCCTGCCGGCTTCCACGATGGCCTTCGCCAGGGCACCGGCCGCGGCTGCGTCAACGGTGATGTTCAGGAACCCAGGGCCTGCAATATCAACGGCGGAAACACCATTAATGGACTTCAACCGGGCGCTGAGGATGCTGGCGAACTCACGCGGGTTGGTGCCTGCCTGCTTTGCAAGCTGCAGGGCAATGTTGGTGGCCCAGTCGCCGTGGTCCCGGTTCTTCGGTCGCTCCACGCGCACCTCATCAGGGACAGCTGATGCGGAAAGGGCGATGTCACCGGCGGCGACGGCGTCCTTCAGGCAGGCGGATATGGCGAGGGAGAGTTCTTCGGGAGTCACCCCTCTAGCCTACCGGGGGGCCAGTAACAGCAAGTAATTCAGGGGCCTCCGCTGCACAGACGCTGCACACGTAACCATAATTGCGGGCACAGGATGAACCAATACGCTGTGTTTGGCGTTGACACCAACGTAGCCACTGAACAGTTCCTGACTTTCCCGAGTCCCCTGACGAAACGAGTGCCGTGATGAGATCCGCAGTACGCAAGAGTGTTTACGCCGGAATTGCCGGGCTGTCACTGGCCGGAACAGTGGCGGGCTGCGCGCCTTCAGCCACGGAAAGCGCCCCGGCTGCATCCTCCGGCAGCAGCGCCGCCGGGACCGCCGCTCCCACGACGTCGGCCGACGCATCGTCGCCCGCCGGCGGCGGCTCCGGCTACAAGGACGGCACCTACAGCGCCGACGGTAACTATGTTTCCCCCAACGGCACTGAGACCGTGGGCGTTCAGCTGACCCTCGCTTCCGGAAAAGTGACGGACGTGCAGATCACACAGCATCCGTCCAACCCGAATACCCGCAAGTTCCAGGGTGAGTTTGCCGGCGGAATTGCGGACCAGGTGGTGGGAAAGAACATCGACGAGCTGAATGTTTCCAAGGTTGCCGGCTCCTCCCTCACCAGCGGAGGTTTCAACCAGGCGCTGGAGCAGATCAAGTCGGAGGCGCAGTAGGCCATGCCGGACGCGGGCTGGGACGATTTCCAATTCAACGGGATCGGCACCCGCTGGGAAATTGCGACGCCGCTGCAGCTGGAACCCTCCCTGCAGGCGGCCCTCCTGCGCCTGGTTGAAAGGTTCGACGCCGACTGGTCCCGCTTCCGGCATGACTCACCCGTCACCGCTCTGGCCAGGGAGCCCGGCCGTCATGAGTTTCCTGCAGAAGCAGGGCCGCTGGGGCTGCTCTACCGGAGCCTTTATGACGTGACAGGCGGCGCCATGACCCCGCTGATCGGCGCCAGCCTGGAACGCCTGGGTTACGACGCCGGCTACTCCCTGCAGCCTTCCGGCCCGCCGCAGCCGGCGCCGGCCTGGGAGGAGGTCCTGGAATGGACGGGAAGTACCGTCACCACCAAGGCCCCGGTGGTGCTGGACATTGGAGCTGCCGGCAAGGGCCTGCTGGTGGATCTGCTGGCCACTGAACTGGAGGCTGCAGGTGTCGGCACCTTCATTATCGATGCCAGCGGGGATCTCCTGGTGAGGGGTCCGGGGGTTGTTCCGGTGGCACTGGAGCACCCCTACAACACAACGCAGGCCATCGGGATGGTATCCCTGACCCAACGGGCACTGTGTGCTTCTGCTGCCAACCGGCGCGCATGGGGAGACGGGCTGCATCATGTCCTGGACGGAAAGACCGGACGGCCTGTCCGGACAGCAGTGGCCACATGGGCGCTTGCCGACACTGCAATGCTGGCTGACGCCCTGGCAACAGCGCTTTTCTTCGTTCCCGGTCCTGAGCTCCAGCAATCCTTCGAATTCTCCTGGCTGACGGTTTTCTCAGACGGAAGTGCAGCGTATTCCAGTGAATTTGAAGGGACACTGTTCACATGAGCCCCGTTGAAACCCCGAAAGCCCGGCCGCCCCTTTCCCTGGGCGCCCGCGTGGATACCGTGCTCGGCCGGTTCACCATGTACCGGCTGGTGCTTTTGGTCCTTGCGGTCCTGGCCGTGTACAGCCTGGTGCTCGACGCCCTGGGGTGGCTGGCTTTCGGCATTCCGGAGATGCTGGCGCACCTGGGGCTGTGCCTTGGCCTGACCTACGCCTCGAACAGGGGGCTTGCAGCGCTGTTCCGGGTGCGGCCGCATACCGAGTCGTCGCTGATCACCGGGTTGCTGCTCTACTTCCTGTTCTGGCCTTCCTTTGCGACCCTCGATGTTGCCGGCGTTGCTTTGGCGTGCGTCCTGGCATCGGCGTCCAAATATGCCCTTGCCTGGCGCGGCCGGCATGTCTTCAACCCCGCAGCGGCAGGAGCGTTCATCACCGGGCTCACGGGCCTCAACATCGCAACCTGGTGGGCAGCTACGCCGGCCATGCTGTGGCTGCTGGTTCCAGGGGTTCTCCTGGTCCTGTACCGCACCCGCAAACTCCTGATGGCGGCGGTGTTCCTGGTGGTGGCAGCCGCCATCATTACGGCCGAACTGCTTGAAGCGGGAATGTCCGTTGACATGGCCTTGTGGCAGTCATTTGCCCAGCGGCCGCTGCTCTTCTTTGTGGGATTCATGCTCACCGAGCCACTGACGCTGCCGCCGCGCCGGTGGCAGCAACTGGCCTTGGCCGGGGTGGTGGGAGTGGTGTTCGCCCTTCCCTACAACTTCGGCTTCCTGACCAATTCGCCGGAAGCCGCGCTGCTGCTGGGCAATCTTCTGGCGTTCCTGGTGGGTCAACGCGGGCGTGTGACGCTCCGGCTTGCCGGCACCAGACGGCTGACCCCAAGCGCCACCGAGTTCTCCTTCGAACCGTCCCGGAAGGTCCGCTTCGTACCCGGGCAGTACATGGAACTGGACCTTCCACAGGTAAGGGCGGACAGGAAGGGCAGGCGCCGGGTGTTCAGCCTGACCGGTTCACCGGATGAACGCCTGATCAGGTTCGGGGTGCGGACCGCCGGGCCGGTGTCCGCGGCCAAGAGAGTCCTCCTTGGGCTGCAGCCCGGCGATGAAGTGGCCGTCACGTCCGTGGGCGGGGATTTCGTCCTCCCCCGCGATCCACGGAAGCCGGTGCTCCTGATTGCGGCCGGTATCGGCATCACCCCATATCTCTCGCACGTGTCCTCGGGAAGTTTGCGGGAGCGCGATGCCGTCCTCCTGCTCCTGGCCAGGAGCGCGGACGAAGTTGCCTACGCCGAGGAACTCCGGACCGCGGGCATCCCGGTCCTGGTCTTCCTTGCGGACGGTTCCACCCCGCCGGCGGATCTGGGGGTTGCCTCCTGGGACCGCGGCCGGCTGGACGGCGAAGCCCTGCGGACGCTGGTTCCGGACATCGCCAAGCGTGAGGTCTTCATCTCCGGCTCCCCCGCCAGCGTAGCCTCCCTGCGCCGGGCCGCCAGGCAGGCCGGGGCGAAGCGGGTGCACGTGGACTCATTTTCCGGCTACTGATTCCAGGCGCAGCTGCAGGGCTTTTCGGGCTTGCCTCAGCCGGACGATATGCAGGGCCGCCGCCAATTTTCCCTTGCGGGCCACCTTACTGCTAAGCTCTAGGACGTCCCGCCAGCAACGGCAGGAACCCCGAATTGCCCTCGTAGCTCAGGGGATAGAGCGTCTGCCTCCGGAGCAGAAGGTCGTAGGTTCGAATCCTATCGAGGGCACCATTGAGAAGCACCACGGTCATTGACCGTGGTGCTTCTCTTTATTTGGGCGCTTTTCCCCAGTAACCCTCCATCACCTCCCGCAACAACCCCGGGACCCCCCATCACCTCCCGCAACAAGCCCGGCAACCAACCTCATTTTTCGGCTGCGCCGCTTCTGTGCGCGTCAAGAGCGCCTGCGCAGGATTGTCGGTGCCCCCTCGTAGTCTGAATTCACCAAGTTGAGGGGGTACGCCATGCACGTTCCGTTCTGTTCCATAGTTCCGCCATATCTGCTGAGGCGCCTTGCCAAACAGGGTGCACCGGAGTTTTCTTCGGCGGCCAGGGCAGCCAGGGAAGCTTTGGGCCACGTCGAGTCTTTCCATTCCGCACGGTCTAAACCAGCACCGGAACCTCCAGCCGGAGTCCGCCAGGCCAAGCCCGGGCCAACGAACCGGAGCATCTTTGATGCCGGCGGCGCCGAAATCCTTCCTGGCAAGCTGGTACGCAAGGAAGGCGATGCTGCTACGGGCGATCCCGCCGCTGACGAGGCGTACGAAGGACTTGGCCACACGCACCGCCTCTACGCGGACGTGTTCGGACGCAACTCCATTGACGGTGGAGGCTTGCCGCTGAACGCTACGGTGCACTTCGGTAAGCTCTACGACAACGCGTTTTGGGACGGAACGCAGATGGTCTTCGGGGACGGGGACGGCGAGGTATTCCGGCGGTTCACCAAATCCCTCAGCGTGATTGGCCATGAACTCGCGCACGGCGTCACCCAGTATTCCGCTGCGCTGGCGTACCGCAACCAAGCCGGAGCGCTCAACGAGTCGATGTCCGATGTTTTTGGTGCTCTCGTGGAGCAATATGTCAGGAACCAGTCCACCGCCGAGGCGAGCTGGCTGATCGGCGAAGGACTCTTCACCCCCGAGGTGGAGGGCAGCGCTTTGCGCTCCATGAAGGCACCCGGAACGGCGTACGACGACGACGTGCTGGGTAAGGATCCCCAGCCGGACTCCATGGACACGTACGTGAAGACCAGCGCTGACAATGGCGGGGTCCACATCAACTCCGGCATCCCGAACCGCGCCTTTTACTTGGTCGCGGAGTCCCTGGGCGGCAACGCCTGGGACTCTCCCGGGCGTATTTGGTATGAGACCCTCACGGGCGGCTCGCTGCCGGCCACAGCCACATTTAGGGTTTTCGCCCGCGCCACGGCTGCCTCCGCCGTGGAGCTCTGCGGTTCCGGGTCGCCAGAGCATGACGCCGTCCTGCAGGCGTGGGAAACTGTGAAGGTCAAGCTCTAACGGACGCCTTGCCGCCTGCTCCAGGTGGCCGGGCGGTGGAGGAAGCCCAAGGACCAGGCCATGAAGATCAGTATTGAGCGGAGCGGCGGAATCGCGGGGTTGTCGCGGGTGTGGACGGTAGAGGCCCGGACAGACAGCGCCCTCGACCGGTGGCAGCCGATCATCGAAGCATGTCCGTGGGACTCGGTACCGAGGACACCCAGGGCAGCCGCACAGGAATTCAGGGAAAGCCAGCCGGACCGGTTCATGTATTCCATCCGCGCCGGAGAGCACCGCGCCGCACTGCCGGAGCAGGCAGTCACCGGCCCCTGGCGGGTTCTGGTCGACAGCACCCGGGCAGCCGCGGAGAAAGCACCGCCCGGCGGCTCCTAGCGCGCAGCCACGGGACGGCCGCGCCCAGGACTAAACCACTTCAGCCAACTGGCCGCGGAAGGCACGGCGGTACGACTGCGGGCTCGTGTCCAGGACTTTCGCAAAATGGTGCCTCAGCAGGACAGGATGCCCAAAGCCGGACTCCCTCGCGATCTCTTCGATGTTCAGGTCGGTGGATTCAAGGAGTTCCTGGGCACGGAGTACCCGCTGGGAGTTAAGCCAGGCGGCGGGGGTTGCACCTGTTTCTGACCTGAACCTTCTCGCAAAGGTCCTGGGCGACATGTGCACCCGGGCCGCCAGTTCGTTGACCGAATGCTCACGGTCCAGGTTCTTGACCATCCAGCGCAGCAGTTCCTCCATCGGGGCGGAACCACAGGTGGGCATGGGCCGGTCAATAAACTGTGCCTGGCCGCCGTCACGGTGGGGCGGAACCACCATGTCCCTGGCGATGGCGGCAGCAACATGCGCGCCCAGCTCCACCCGCACCAGGTGGAGGCACGCGTCAATGCCTGCCGCGGTGCCGGCGGAAGAAATGATGTTGCCGTCCTGCACGTAGAGGACGTTCTCATCCACCTGCACACCCGGGTACTCGGCAGCCAGCTGCCCCGAGTAGTGCCAATGCGTGGTGCAGCGCCGGCCGTCCAGCAACCCGGCCCGGGCCAAAGCAAAAACGCCGGAACAGATCGACATCACCCAGGCGCCCCTGGCATCGGCGGCGCGCAGAGCGTCAAGGACGGTCTCCGGCAACTCGTCATCATGGCCGTACGGAGCCATGATCACCAGGTCTGCATCCTCTGTTGCTTCAAGCCCCAGGCTGACGTTCATGGACAGACCCGACTTCAGCCGGACGTTTCCGGGTGAAGGCGTGCAGACCCGGAAGTCAAAGGCCGGGACGCCGCTCCCCCGGCCGGACCGATCGATGCCGAACACCTCGCACGCAGTACCGAACTCGAAGATCGAGAAGTTTGGAACCACGATCACCGCCACTGACTTCAGCATGCTTCCATTGTGGCAGGAATTTGAGCTTTTTGGGCATTTCTGCCACTTTTTCTTGTCGGGCAGCAGGAGAAGCATTGAGGCATGGAAATCCTCACAACCATCCTCATTGTCCTGCTCCTCCTTGTTTTCGCGGCCACTGTTTCGGCGCTCCTGAGCGACGGCCGCGGGCACACCCCGCCCGTCGAGTCGCACGAGGCCTGGTCCGCCCTGGACCTTCCAAGCACCAACTACACGCTCCGTATCTTCTAGCCCGGGACCAAAAGAGAATGAACACTGCTGAAGGTCGAAGCGGGAAGCCCGGGCTCCCGCAGTAGACTGTCAGCAGACATGACACTTCACATCTCCTACCCCGCCGAGCTGCCGGTTTCCGAGCGCCGCGAAGACCTGATGGCAGCCATCGCGGCGAACCAGGTCACCATCATCGCCGGCGAGACCGGCTCCGGTAAGACCACCCAGATCCCCAAAATGTGCCTTGAACTGGGCCTGGGTGAAGACGGCCTGATCGGGCATACCCAGCCGCGAAGGCTTGCAGCGCGCACGGTGGCAGAGCGCATCGCCGAGGAACTGGGCGTGGACATCGGCCAGGAGGTCGGTTTCCAGGTCCGCTTCACGGGCGAGGTCAGCAAAGTCACCAAGGTGAAGCTCATGACGGACGGCATCCTTCTGGCCGAGATCCAGCGCGACAAGCTGCTCCGCAAGTACAACGCCATCATCATCGACGAGGCCCACGAACGCAGCCTCAACATCGACTTCATCCTCGGTTACCTGAAGCGAATCCTGCCCCAGCGCCCGGACCTGAAGGTCATCATCACCTCGGCAACCATCGATCCCGAGCGCTTCGCCAACCACTTCGGCACACCGGAAAACCCTGCGCCCATCATCGAAGTTTCCGGGCGTACCTATCCGGTGGAAATCCGCTACCGGCCGCTGACTCAACCCCGGGAGGACGACGAGGACCCCTCGGACGACGAGCTCGAGGAGGACCGTGACCCCCTGGACGCGGTGTGCGACGCCGTCGACGAACTTGCCAATGAGGCTCCCGGCGACATCCTGGTCTTCTTTTCCGGCGAGCGCGAGATCCGTGATGCAGCGGATGCGCTGCAGGCCCGCATCCAGGCCAACCGCAGGTTGGCCGGCACGGAAGTGCTCCCCCTGTTCGCGCGCCTCAGCCTCCAGGAACAGCACAAAGTATTCCACCCGGGCAACAAGCGGCGGATCGTGCTCGCCACCAACGTGGCCGAAACGTCGCTCACGGTACCGGGAATCAAGTACGTCATTGACACCGGTACCGCCCGTATCTCGCGGTATTCGCACCGTACCAAGGTCCAGCGCCTGCCCATCGAGCGGGTTTCCCACGCGTCGGCCAACCAACGGTCCGGGCGCTGCGGCCGTGTGTCCGACGGCATCGCCATCCGCCTCTACTCAGAGGAGGACTTCGAGTCCCGGCCCCGGTTTACCGACCCGGAAATCCTGCGGACCAACCTCGCTGCGGTCATCCTGCAGATGACCGCGATGGGTGTTGCCCGCGGCCCCAAGGACGTGGAAAGCTTCCCGTTCGTGGAGCCGCCGGAAACGCGGGCCATCAACGACGGCGTGACGCTGCTCCGCGAACTCGGCGCCCTGGCTGCCCCCAAGGCCCAAAACGGCGAAGGCAACGGACGAGTCGGCGGCGGGCTCACCGCCGTCGGACAAAAACTCGCCCAGCTTCCCGTGGACCCGCGCCTGGGCAGGATGATCGTAGAGGCCGGCAAGCGGGGCTGCGTCCGTGAGGTGATGATCCTCGCGGCAGCCCTCACCATCCAGGACCCCCGCGAACGCCCGACTGACAAGCAGCAGCCCGCGGCGGAAAAGCACAACCGGTTCAAGGACGAGAATTCGGATTTTACCGGCTTCCTTAACCTCTGGAACTACCTGCAGGAAAAACAGCAGGAGCTGTCGTCGTCGGCCTTCCGCCGGCTGTGCCGCGCCGACTTCATCAACTACCTGCGGGTGCGGGAATGGCAGGACCTTTTCGCCCAGCTGCGGCAGCTGGCCAGGCCCTTGGGAATCAGCCTGGACAGCAAGCGCCTTGCCGACCCCGTGGGCAACCACGATGGCATCCACATCAGCCTTTTGTCCGGGCTCCTGAGCCACATCGGCATCCTGGACGAACGTAAGCGCGAGTACGCAGGTGCCCGCGGCAGCCGTTTCGCGATCTTCCCCGGGTCAGCCCTGTTCAGGAAGTCGCCCACATTTGTCATGGCCGCCGAACTGGTGGAAACCAGCAGGTTGTGGGCCAGGGTGGCGGCAAAGTTCGATCCGATCTGGGCCGAGCAGGTGGCGCCTCACCTCGTCAAGCGCAGCTACAGCGAGCCGCACTGGTCCACCCGGCAGGGCGCCGTGATGGCGTACGAGAAGGTCACTCTCTACGGCGTGCCCATCATCGCGCAGCGCAGGATCAACTACGGCAGGGTGGACCCGGTGGTTGCCAGGGAACTCTTCATCAGGCATGCCCTGGTGGAGGGTGACTGGAAAACGCACCACAAGTTCTTCCACCGCAACCGCGCCCTCCTGAACGAGGTGGAGGAACTGGAAGCCAGGATGCGCCGCCGCGACCTGCTGGTGGACGACGAGACGCTGTTCGAGTTCTACGACGCGCGGATTGGACCGGACGTCGTCAGCGAAAGGCATTTCGACAAGTGGTGGAAGGACGCCCGGCAGAAGAATCCGGACCTTCTGGACTACGACAAATCGTTCCTCCTCAACGACGACGCGGACGGCCTGGACGAATCCGCCTACCCCAAAACCTGGCTGCACAAGGGCTTCGAACTCCCGCTGACCTACGAGTTCCATCCGGTGGCCCCCGGTTCACCGCCCGATCCGTCCGACGGCGTAACCGCGGAAGTGCCGGTCCTGTTCCTCAATCAGCTGGATGACAAGGCCTTCCGCTGGCTGATTCCGGGGCAGCGCGTGGAACTGGTGACCGCGCTGATCAAGTCACTGCCCAAACAGGTCCGGAAGAACTTCGTCCCTGCCCCTGATGTTGCACGGCAGGCAGTAGCCGTGCTGGAAGCAGACTTCGACCCCGCAACCGACGAGCTGGAGCCGTCCCTCGAGCTGGCTCTCCGCCGCATCCGCGGGCACATCATCCCGCCCGGTTCCTGGAACTGGGATGCCGTACCCCCGCACCTGCGGGTGAGTTTCAAGGTAGTGGACAGCAAGGGCAAGGTCCTGGCTGAAGGCAAGGACCTTGCCGCACTCCAGGAGGAGCTGGCACCGGCAACCCGGCGCGCTATCGCAGAGTCCCTGGGAGCCACGCCCGCATCCACCGCGCCGGTTTCCGGCAACGGCAAAAAGGCCTCCCAGGCGCCGGCGGGAACGGACGACGGCGGATCCTCCACTGGCCGCCAGTCCGCCAGTGTGCCAAACGCCGCAGCCATTACCGGCTTCAGGGAGCAGGACGGGCTGACCGAGTGGAACTTCGGCACCCTTCCGCGGCAGGTCAGCAGCATGGTCAAGGGCCATACTGTCACCGGATATCCAGCGCTGTTGGACCAGGGAAAGTCGGTCTCCCTCCGGGTTTTCCAGACCCAGGCAGAGCAGCTGGAAGCAATGCGGGGTGGGGTGATCCGCCTGCTGGCCCTGCGTGTGCCGGCTCCTGACCGCTACGTACTGGAGCACCTGAGCAATACCGAGAAACTCACTTTCAGCCAGAACCCGCACGGCTCCGTATCCGCCTTGATTGCCGATTGCGCCCTGGCTGCCATCGACAAGCTCACGCCTGCGGACCTGCCGTGGGACCGTGAATCCTTCGACCGTCTGTATGAGGTGGTCCGGGCCGAACTGATCGATACCGTGTTCAGCGTGACGGCGGTGGTGGAGCGGATCCTGGCAAGCACGCGGCGGATTGAAAAGCAGCTCAAGGGGACCACCAGCCTCGCCCTTATCAGCGCCCTTAATGACATCAAAAGCCAGCTCGGGCAACTGGTCTACCCGGGTTTTGTGGCCCGGACGGGCTACGCCCAGCTCAGCCAGCTGCCCCGGTACCTGGCGGCGATTGAGAAACGGCTGGAGCGGTTACCGGGCAACGTCCAGCGCGACGCCCTGAACATGGCCGTGGTGCAGCGGCTGGAGGACGACTATGACGACGCAGTGTCGGCCCTGCTGCCCGGGCGCAAGGCAGGCCCCGAATTGACCCAGGTGCGCTGGATGCTGGAGGAGCTTCGGGTGAGTCTTTTCGCCGTCGAACTCGGCACGGCGTATTCGGTGTCCGAGAAGCGGATCCGGGCCGTGCTGAACAAGGCCCTGGCGCCGGTTTAGCGGAACAGGCGCCTGGCTGTCCCGCTGTTCGCGGGGACAGCCGGGGCGCTCAACCTTCCGGAACGAACTGACCGTACCCCGCAGCACGCAGGCCCTGGCGGAGCTTCTCGGCATTGGCATCCAGAACCTTCGGGTCCGGGTTCTGGTCTGCGGAGGCGAAGTTGAAGTCCGCCATGCTCCTGGAGGGCCAGACGTGCACGTGGAGGTGGTTGATCTCATATCCGGCCACAATCAGCCCGGCGCGTGGCGCGTCATAGATGTCCACCTGCACGGCACCAATCCGCCGGGCCACTTCCATGACTTTCGCCAGCGTTTCCGGCGAAGCGTCGGTCCAGCGGTCCACTTCCTCGGTGGGAACCACCAGGGTGTGGCCGTCGGCGAGCGGACCGGTGGTGAGGAACGCGGAGACGTCCGGTTCGCGCCAGACAAAGCGGCCGGGAATCTCGCCGTTCAGGATCCTGGTGAAGAGCGTGCTCATGCGTCTGCCTCCTTGGCGGGTGCCTGCAGGGTGCTGGTGTCCAGCACGAACCGGTATTTCACATCTCCTGCAACCATACGGTCGTAGGCATCATTGAGCTGGTCGGCGTCAACCATTTCGATGTCCGCAATTACGCCCTGCTCCGCGCAGAAGTCCAGCATCTCCTGCGTCTCGTTAATGCCGCCGATCAGCGAGCCCGCGTAGGCGATCCGGCGCCTGATAAGGGCAGCGGGGTTCACCGGCGGCATGTCCTCCGACGGAAGGCCCAGCTGGAAGAGTGCACCGTCAACCCGCAAGGTCCGGAACAGGGGGTTGAGGTCGTGCGGGGCGGCAACGGTGTCGATGATGACGTCAATGGTCCGGTTCGCCGCTGCCATTGCCTCTTCGTCCGTGGACAGGACTACCTCGTCAGCGCCCAGCTCCAGGCCGGCCGCTACTTTGGACGCGGACGTGGTGAAAACCACCACTGCAGCTCCCATTGCCTTGGCCAGTTTGACCGCCATATGTCCCAGTCCGCCGAGTCCCACGACGCCCACCACGTCGCCTTCGCCGACCCCGAAGTGGCGCAGCGGCGAGTACGTGGTGACGCCTGCGCAAAGCAGCGGCGCGACGGCGGCCGGGTCCAGGGCGTCCGGCACGCGAAGAACGTAGCGGCGGTCCACCACAACCGAGGACGAGTAGCCGCCCTGGGTAATCACGCCGCCGTTTCGGCGGTCCTGCGCGCCGTAGGTGCCGGTCATGCCTCTTTCGCAGTACTGCTCCAGGCCGTCCTGGCAGCTGTCGCATTCCCGGCATGAATCCACGATGCAGCCCACGCCCACCCGGTCCCCTACCCTGAAGTCCATCACGGCGGAGCCGAGGCGGCTGACGGTCCCCACGATTTCGTGGCCGGGCACCAGCGGCCAGGCCCGGCCACCCCACTCGCCGCGCGTGGCGTGCACGTCCGAATGGCACAGTCCGCAGAACTCAATGGAAATTTCGATGTCGTCAGCCTGGGGAGTGCGCCGGGCAAGGGTCAACGGCACCAGTCCGCTCGCAGGTGAGGTGGCGCCGTAGGCGGCAGCAAGGATGCCGCCGGAAGCGGAAGATCCGGCAGGAAGCTGTTCAGCGGCAGTTGCTTCAGCGGCAGTCCCTGCCGGGGCGAAAGGTCGGGCAAGGGGCGGGGGTACGGGGCGTCCTGGCGTCATAGTGCGACGCTACCCTCGCCCGCAACACTGTTTCCACCCGGCAGGCCGCCCGGCAGGCCTGGTTCTTCACCCGTCGCAACGGGCAGCTGCGGGTTGTTGGACCACTCCGAAAACGAGCCCGGATACAGTGCAGCACGGAAACCGGCAAGCTCAAGTGCTGCCACCCCATGTGCCGCTGTTACGCCGGACCCGCAGTAGACGGCCACCGGCACCCCCTCCCCAACGCCCAGCGACTCGAAGCGCCGCCGCAGCATGTCCGGCTGCAGGAACAGTCCGCTGCCGTCCAGGTTGTCCGACGTCGGCGCACTCACTGCGCCTGGAATGTGGCCGGCCCGCGGGTCCACAGGCTCAACCTCACCCCGGTACCTTTCCCCCGCCCGCGCGTCCAGCAGGAGGCCCTTCTCCGGCCAGGCGGCGGCAGCATCGGCGTCGACCATGGGCATGTTGCCCTCCGCAAGGCGCACGTTCCCCGCTTCCGGGACAACTGATCCGGACTCGACCGGAAGGCCCGCCGCGCGCCAGGCGGCCAGGCCGCCGTCGAGCAGGTATACGTCTTCCACGCCGGCATTCCGCAGCATCCACCACGCACGGGCTGCTGCCATGTTGCCGCTGTCATCGTAAGCAACCACGGCGTCGCCGTCGTTGATGCCCCAGCGCCTCGCGCTCTCCTCGAAGTCGCCAAGTGCCGGAAGGGGGTGCCTGCCCCGGGCCGGCAGTGCCGGAGCGGCAAGCTCCGTGGCGAGGTCCACGAAAACGGCTCCAGGGAGATGCCCCTGCAGGTAGTGCCGGTAGCCGTGCGGGTCCCCCAGGGCCCAGCGCACGTCAAGCAGTACAGTGCGGCGGTTTTCCGCCAGACGGGCCTGCAGCGCAGCCACGTCGATGAGGGGATTCATTGCACTCCTTCAGCGGTGGTATGGCCAACGGCTCCACTCTAACCGCAGCCCTTCGGACCGCGGGTAGGCTGGTGCGGTGAAGATCGAGCGCAGCCCAGGCCGGTTCAACGGGAACCGGGAATGGGCAGACCAGGCAATCCGCAGGATCAGGGCCGAAAACAACCGCTCCGCCGACACGCACCTCTACTCAGTCCCGCTTCCGGAACACTGGGGCGTGCACCTTTACCTCAAGGACGAGTCGACCCATCGCTCAGGCAGCCTGAAGCACCGGCTGGCCCGCTCGCTGTTCCTCTTCGGGCTGGTGAACGGCTGGATCCGGGAGGACACCACGATCGTTGAGGCCTCGAGCGGGAGTACGGCGGTGTCAGAGGCGTACTTCGCCCAGCTCCTTGGCCTGCCGTTCATTGCAGTGATGGCCCGAACTACCAGCCCAGAGAAGATCGCCCTGATCGAACAGTTCGGCGGGTCCTGCCTGCTCGTGGAGCACGCGTCGGACGTTTATGCCAGGGCCCAGGAGGTTGCCGCCACCTGCAAGGGCCATTACATGGACCAGTTCACGTATGCCGAGCGCGCAACCGACTGGCGCGGAAACAACAACATTGCCGAATCCATTTTTGGCCAGCTGGAACTGGAGGAGTACCGTGTCCCGGACTGGATCGTGGTGGGTGCCGGGACCGGCGGAACCAGCGCAACGATCGGCCGGTATCTCCGCTACCACAGCCACCCGACCCAGCTGCTGGTGGTGGATCCGGAAAATTCGGCGTTCTACCCCGGCTGGCTGGCAGACTCCGAAGCTCCGGCGGGCCTACCCTCCCGAATCGAGGGCATCGGCAGGCCGCGGATGGAGCCCAGTTTCGTGCCCTCCGTGATTGACCGTATGCTCCAGGTCCCCGACGCAGCGTCCGTGGCCGCAATGCGGCACCTTCACCGCCTGGCCGGGCTCCATGCAGGGCCTTCCACCGGCACCAACCTGTGGGGCGTGTGGCAGCTGGTTGCGGAAATGGTTGCCGGCGGCCGCAAGGGCAGTGTGGTTTCCCTGATGTGCGACGGCGGAGAACGCTATGCCGGCAGCTACTACAACCAGGAGTGGCTGGGTGCCCAGGGGCTGGCCCCGGAGCCCTACGAAGCGCTCATCGCGGCGTTCTTCGATACGGGCCGCTGGGAACCCGGCCCCGTTTAGACTTCTACCGACTCCCGGGGAGACAGGTGGCTGTACTGCGTGCCGTACTTGGCCCCGATTCTCTGGACATGGCCTTCCACAATTTTCAGGCCATTGTCGTTAAGCAGCCCGTCATGGATCTGGAAGGCCCGCGGAGCCCGGACGCCGATCACGAAGTCCACCACTTCCGCGGACTTGCTCCACGGTGCGTGGAGGGGAACCAGCAGGGTGCTCACGCTGATGCCGTCAGGAACCACGAATGAGTCCCCCGGGTGGTAGACGTTGTCGTCGATAAGGTAGCCGATGTTCGCCACCACCGGAATCTGCGGATGGATCAGGGCGTGCTGGCCGCCGAAGCTGCGGACAGTGAAGCCTGCAGCCTCGAAGTGCGAGCCCGGGTTCACTGAGTGGATCCTCGCACCGGCCCCGTCTAGCTTTTCCTGCAGCTGGGCGGCCACGCCTGCCGGCGCATAAACCGCCAGGTCCGTGTTTTCCTCCAGCGCCTGGACCACCACCGGGACGTCGATGTGGTCGGCGTGCTCATGCGTGACCAGTACGCTTTCAGCACCGCGCAGGGCCTCCTCCGATTCGGAGAAGTTGCCAGGATCAAGGACCAGGACCCGGCCGTCCTTTTCGAGGCGGATGCAGGCGTGGGTGTATTTGGTCAGCTTCATAGCGCCAGCCTAGGGTCCGCCTCCGGACCATGTCCACGAAGCCTCGGCTGGTAATCTGTATCTTTGCCACCATCTGAGGAAGCGAGTCCACCCATGCCCTTCGGCGCCAAGGCTGATTCCACCACCCCGTCCCCGGTAACCGGCGGCGGCAGGGAACAGCGCGTCACGAAGCAGCGCCGGGCCGTCAGCGCAGCACTGGATGAACTGGACGATTTCGTCAGCACCCAGGAGCTGTACCGGATCCTGCAGAACCAGGGCGCCCCGGTGTCCCTGGCCACCGCCTACCGGATCCTCCAGTCGCTCGCTGACGAAGGGCTGGTGGATGTCCTGCGTAGCGGCGACGGCGAGGCCGTCTACCGCCGCTGCGCCGTCACGGTGCACCACCACCACCTGCTGTGCCGGAACTGCGGAAAGGCAGTGGAGGTTGAAGCGCCCGCTGTGGAAACCTGGGCGGCGCGCACAGCAGCGGAACACGGCTACACGGAGGTGGCGCACACCGTGGAAATTTTCGGGCTGTGCCCGGACTGCACGGCACGAAAGGCTGCCGGCGGCGTTTAGGCCGTTCCTGCTGCCACCCGCCCATTGATGCCGCGGCCCTTCCGGACCGAGCCCATGACCCTGCACACCAGGTAGATCAGGAACGACAGTGTTGTGACGTAGGGGCTGATGGCGATGCGGCCGCCCAGTGCCAGCAGGATGCCTCCCACCGTGGCCGTCAGCGCGAACGCGACACTCAGGGCCACTACTGCGGCCGGGGATGACGTCACGCGCAGTGCTGCTGCCGCCGGGGTGATCAGCAGGGCGAGCACCAGGAGGGCTCCCACCACCTGGATGGAGAGTGCCACGCTGATCCCGAGCAGGACCATGAACACGATGGCAAGCGTCCGCACGGGAACACCCCGGGCCTCGGCCAGCTCCGGATCAACGCTGGCGAAATTGAGCGGACGCCAGATGGCGACCAGGGCAACCATCACCACTACTACCGTCCCGGCGAGAGCCTGCAGCTGGACAACGTCCACGGAAACAATCTGCCCGGTCAGCAGGCCGAATTTGTTCGCCGCACGTCCCTCGTAAAGGGACAGGAACAAAATGCCCAGCCCCAGGCCAAAGGGCATGATCACGCCAATGATGGAGTTCTTGTCCCTGGCCCGCACACCCATCAAGCCAAGAAGCAGTGCGGCGGCAACGGACCCGATCAGCGACCCGAAAACGATGTCCGCGCCAATCAGCAGTGCGAAGGCGGCGCCGGCAAAAGAGAGTTCGGAAATGCCGTGGACCGCGAAGGCCAGGTCCCGCTTCATGACGAAGGTCCCCACCAGACCGCCCAGGAGGCCCAGCACGGCGCCTGCCCAGATGGAGTTCTGGACCAGGACCAGCAGCTCCCCATAATTTTCGATGCTGAAGATGGCCTCGAGGATACCGTCCGCGTCCATCAGGCAGGCTCTCCCGCCAGGGCATGCGTTTCTGCAGGGTGGTGGGTGGTGGCATCGGGCAGGCCCACCACCACGATCCGGCCGTTGGCATGGATGACTTCCACGTGGCTGCCGTAGAGCTCTGACAGTACCTCCGTGGTCATGACTTCCTCGGAAGTGCCTACCTTGAAGCGTCCTCCGGCAAGGTAAAGCACGCGGTCCACATAGCCGATGATGGGGTTGATCTCGTGCGTCACGAACACCACGGCGCTGTTCTTCCCGTGGCACTGCTTGTTAATGAGCGCTCCGGACACCCCCATGCGTGCGAGGGACCTGGTAGGCCTGGGCGTGGACGGCCATTGCTTTACCTCTAAATGGGAATGATTACTATTAAAACAGAAGAAGCCGGTGCCCTTCCCGTCACCGGGAAGGGCACCGGCCCGCTATCCCCCGTTCGGCTGTCCGAGCCGGCGGATGCCGGTAGCCTGCGTGGCGTCCCGGATCTCACCCACCAACTGCTCGATGACGTCTTCCAGGAACAGGACCCCCTGGGTGTTGCCGTCCGGACCAATCACCCGCGCCAGGTGGGAACCTGTGCGCTGCATGACGGACATCGCCTTTTCAATCTCGTCGCCCAGCGCCAGGTTCGCGAGGGACCGGATGCGGCTTTCGGCGATGGGCCGTCCGTAAGCCTGCTCCGGGATCGAAAGCACGTCCTTGACGTGGAGGTAGCCGTACAGCATGTCCTCGTCGTCGAGCATGGGGAACCGGGAAAATCCTGTCCGGCTCACCGCCTTCTCGAACTCCACCGGGGTAGTGGCCGATTTCAGCATGACCAGTTTGTCGAGCGGAACCATGATGTCCGCCGCCGTGTACTCGGAGAACTCCAGCGCGCCGGTGATGAGCCCGGCGTCGTCATCCACCAGGCCGTGGCGCGTGGACTCCTGGACTATGGACTGGACCTCCTCCAGGGTGAAGGATGAATTCACCTCGTCCTTGGGCTCAATGCGGAGGAGCTTGAGGATGTGGTTGGCAGACCAGTTCAGCACCGAAATGACGGGATGGACCAGCCGGGCAACGAACATCAACGGCGGCGCCAGCAGGAGCGCTGCCTTGTCCGCCACGGAGACCGAGATGTTCTTGGGCACCATCTCGCCAAAAGTCACGTGGAGGAAGGTCACCAGCATCAGGGCCACGGCGAAAGCCGCCACATCGGCGATCTCCATCGGCAGGCCCAGCGTCTCCAGCGGGACGGCCAGCAGGTGATGGATAGCCGGTTCGGCCACCAGCAGGATCAGCAGAGAACAGACGGTAATGCCGAGCTGCGCACACGCCAACATGAGCGACACGTTCTCCATGGCACGGAGGGTGGTCTGGGCCCGTTTGGAGCCTGCCTCAGCCAGCGGCTCGATCTGGCTGCGCCGGGCAGACATGACAGCGAACTCAGCCCCAACAAAAAAGGCGTTGCCGAGCAGCAGGACCGCCAGCCAGAAGATTCCTGCCCAGTCGCTCATCGTCTTGTCCCGTCGTCGTGCTCCATGGCGCCCTCGACGTCGTCGCGCCCGGAATCAGCCTCGGGGCGGAAACAGATCCGGTCGATGCGGCGGCCGTCCATCCTGGTGACGCTCAGCGTGCCGCCGCCCACGGGGACGGTGTCACCTACGACGGCAATACGCCCCAGCTTGCTCATGACGTATCCGCCCACTGTTTCGTAAGCCGCCTCGTCGGGGACGGTAAGCCGTGGGATCTGCTCGGACAGCTCATCGGGGCGGAGCAGTCCAGGGAAATACCAGTCACCGGAAGCGCTCTGCAGCAACCCCGGGCGAACCTTGTCGTGCTCATCCGATACCTCCCCCACGATTTCCTCCACCAAGTCCTCGAGGGTGGCGATGCCTGCAGTTCCGCCGTATTCGTCAAGGACGACGGCCAGCTGGAGGTTCCCCTCCCGGAGCTCCGCCAGCAGGGCATCGAGGTGGATGGTCTCGGGGACCCTGAGCACTTCCGTCATGATGGCGCCGGCTTCCAGGTTCTGCCGGCGGTCCCACGGGACGGCCACCGCCTTCTTGACGTGGACCAGCCCCCGGATGTCATCGGGGGAATCACCGATGACAGGGAACCGGGAATAGCCTGTTCTGCGGGCGGCGTCGAGCACGTCGGCAACAGGCTGGTCAGCGTCGATCGTTTCCACCCTGATGCGGGGCGTCATCACGTCCGCAGCTGTCCTGGTGGAAAAGTTAAGGGTGCGGGCAACGAAGTTGGCCGTACCGGCGTCCAGCGTTCCCATCGCTGCGGAACGGCGCACCAGCGAGGCAAGCTCGGCAGGCGTGCGCGCCCCGGAGATTTCCTCTTTGGCTTCCAGCCCGAAAACGTGCAGGACCTTGTTGGAGAAGCCGTTGAGGACGATGATGGCCGGCTTGAAGACTGCGGTGAACATCAGCTGGGGCCGCGCCAGGGCCCGGCCCACCGGGAAGGACAGGGCAATGGCCATGTTCTTGGGCACGAGTTCACCCAGGAGCATCGACAGGAGGGTAGCGATCACCATGGCCAGGACCAGCGAGATGGAGGCCACGGCAACGTCAGGAAGTCCGACGGCGGCAAGCGGGGCTTCCATGAGCCGGCCCACCGAGGGTTCCATGACATAACCGGTCAGGAGGGTGGTCAGCGTAATGCCCAGCTGGCAGCTGGAAAGCTGTGTGGACAGCGACTTCAGGCACTTCAGAAGGGGAACGGCGCCCGTATCGCCGTCGTCGATGGCCCGCTGCACCGTTGGCTGGTCCAGGGCGATGAGGGAGAACTCGACGGCGACGAAGAAGCCGGTGCCGGCGATGAGCAGCAGTCCTGCTGCGAGGAGAAGCCATTCCATTCAGCATCCCGCCTGAACGGCGGATGCCGGAAAAGCGGCGCGGAGGAAAACAGCGGTGAGACTGGAGGATCTTCCCGGCGGAGGATGGTCGGCAGATGCCGACGCTCTTTCCTTGGGGGCTACGGCCGGCTGTGCTGCCAGCGGGTGATGGGCTCGTGGTCGGGGTTTGCCGGCTCTTTGGGTGTGCTGCGCGGAGCTGCTCTTCATGCCCCGCTGACAGCCCCCAGGCCGGCACCTAGATTTACTGTCCATAAGGGTTTCAGTCTACAGGAGCACCTGTTCCCGACCGCGGGGCCCGGACGCGGCCCCCGGATGCCAACGGAAGCAGGCAAACCGGACAGGAAAAACGCGAGTTTTCGATGTGTCCGGCCGCCATATTTCACACCTTCCGCGTCACTTCATGATTTGGGTCACCCTTATTGGCAGTTAACACAAGATGCTCACTAGACTTGCAAAGGTCTGGGTTCAGAGGACGCAGAGATCGGTTCGAACTGAGTGCTGAAGCACCGTGGGGCCGGAGAGAAATCAAACTCATGGAAGAGGCGTATTTCAAGTGCCAGAGCAGCCTAGCCACCGTCTACCAGAGGAATTTGGCGGAAACGAGTGGCTCGTTGACGAACTGTACGAGCAGTACCAGCAGGACAAGAACGCCGTGGATGCCAAATGGTGGCCGCTGTTTGAATCGTTCGAGTCGGGCAACAGTTCTTCTTCCAACGGAAATTCGGCCCGTGCCGCAGCCCATCCTCCCACCAGGGAAATGCCCATCGTGAATGCAGCTCCCGCCGCACCGGCACCGTCGCCGGCCCCGGCTCCGGCTGCTCCCCCGGCACCGCCCGCCGCCCCGGCCGCGGCCCCGGCGCCCGCGCCGGCAAAGAAGGCTCCCGCCACCGTGGCCCGCGACGGCGGAAAGAAGACCGGAGCGGAGACGGGATCCCAGCCCATCCCTGCGCAGCTGCCCAAGAACGTCAAGGCCCCCACCGCTCCTGAAGAGGATGTTGTCTCCGTCCTCCGGGGACCGGCCAAGGCGATCGCCACCAACATGGTCACCAGTCTCGAGGTGCCCACCGCCACCAGCGTCCGTGCCATCCCGGCCAAGCTGCTGATCGACAACCGGGTGGTCATCAACTCGAACCTGGCCCGCGCCCGCGGCGGCAAGGTCTCCTTCACCCACCTCATCGGCTACGCCGTCATCCGGGCCCTTTCGCAGTTCCCGTCAATGAACGTGTACTACGACGAAGTGGACGGCAAGCCCGTCGCAGTCCAGCCCGCGCACGTCAACTTCGGCATCGCCATCGACATGCCCAAGCCGGACGGCACGCGCCTGCTGATGGTGCCGAACATCAAGAAGGCCGAAACCCTCAACTTCTCTGAGTTCTGGCACACCTATGAGGACCTCATCAAGCGCGCCCGCAACGGCAAGCTGACGGCCGAGGACCACCAGGGCACCACCGTGTCCCTGACAAACCCCGGCGGCATCGGTACCGTCCACTCGGTGCCGCGCCTGTCCAAGGGCCAGGCCGCCATCATCGGCGTGGGCGCGCTTGACTACCCGGCGGAATTCCAAGGTGCCAGCGAGAAGATCATCGCCCAAAACGCGATCAGCAAGGTCCTCACCCTGACCTCCACCTACGACCACCGTGTGATCCAGGGCGCCGGCAGCGGTGAGTTCCTGAAGCTCGTGCACTCGCTGCTGCTGGGTGCGCAGAACTTCTACGACGAGATCTTCGAAGCGCTGCGGATTCCCTACGAGCCTGTCCGCTGGAGCGCAGACAAGCAGGTGGACCCGGCTGACGAGATCAACAAGGTGGCCCGGATCCAGCAGCTGATCCACTCCTACCGTGTCCGCGGACACCTCATGGCGGACACCGACCCGCTGGAGTACGTGCAGCGCAAGCACCCGGACCTGGACGTCCTCACCTATGGCCTGACCCTGTGGGACCTGGACCGCGAATGGCCCACGGGCGGCTTCGGCGGCAAGCCCATGCTGAAGTTCCGCGACATCCTGGGAGTCCTTCGCGACGCCTACTGCCGCACCACCGGCATCGAGTACATGCACATCCAGGAGCCGGCCGAGCGCAAGTGGTTCCAGGACCAGCTGGAACACCCCTACTCGAAGCCCAGCCGCGAAGAGCAGCTGCGGATCGTGTCCAAGCTGAACGCCGCCGAGGCATTCGAAACGTTCCTGCAGACCAAGTTCGTGGGCCAGAAGCGCTTCTCGCTGGAGGGCGGCGAATCCCTGATTCCGCTGCTCGATGCCATCATGTCCGACGCCGCCGACGACGGCCTGGACGAGGTTGCCATCGGCATGGCACACCGCGGCCGCCTCAATGTGCTCACCAATATCGCAGGCAAGACCTACGCACAGGTCTTCCGGGAGTTCGAAGGAACCCAGGACCCCCGCTCCGTGCAGGGTTCCGGTGACGTCAAGTACCACCTGGGAACCGAGGGAACCTTCACCTCGGACACCGGCAAGGAAACGAAGGTCTACCTCGCCGCCAACCCCTCCCACCTCGAGGCCGTGGACCCCGTGCTTGAGGGCATCGTCCGGGCCAAGCAGGACCGGCTGGACCAGGGCGAATCCTTCCCGGTCCTGCCCATCGTGGTCCACGGCGACGCAGCATTTGCCGGCCAGGGCGTCGTCGCCGAAACGCTCAACCTGTCACAGCTGCGCGGCTACCGCACGGGTGGCACCATTCACATCGTGGTCAACAACCAGGTTGGCTTCACCACGGCCCCCTCGTCCTCCCGCTCGTCCACCTACTCCACGGACGTTGCCAAAATGATCCAGGCGCCGGTGTTCCACGTGAACGGCGACGATCCCGAGGCTGTGGTCCGCATTGGCCAGCTCGCCTACGAGTTCCGCCAGCGGTTCCACAAGGACGTTGTCATCGACATGGTCTGCTACCGCCGCCGTGGGCACAACGAGGGCGACGACCCCTCGATGACCCAGCCGCTGATGTACAACCTCATCGAGGCCAAGCGCTCGGTCCGCAAGCTGTACACCGAGTCACTCATCGGCCGCGGCGACATCACCGAGGAAGAAGCCGAGCAGCTGCTCCGCGACTACCAGGAGCGCCTGGAACGCGTCTTCGCCGAAACCCACGCCGCCCAGACCTCCCCGATTCCGATCGTCACGGCTGACACCGCCGCCGTGTCGAACATCGAACGGCCCATGGCGCAGCAGTCGGACTCCGGCAACAACGTTCCCGTTTCCACGGCCATCTCCGCAGAGACCCTGGCCCGGATCGGCAAGGCCCACGTGGAGATTCCTGAGGGCTTCACCGTGCATGCCAAGCTCAAGCAGCTGCTGGAGAAGCGTGAGCAGATGTCCCGTGAAGGCGGCATTGATTGGGGCTTCGGCGAGATCGCGGCCTTCGGCTCGCTCATTATGGAGGGCGTACCAGTACGTCTCGCCGGGCAGGACTCCCGCCGCGGCACGTTCGTGCAGCGCCACGCCGTGTTCCACGACCGCGCCAACGGGCAGGAATGGCTGCCGCTGGGCAACCTCTCCGATGACCAGGCGAAGCTGTGGATCTACGACTCCCTGCTCTCCGAATACGCGGCCATGGGCTTCGAGTACGGCTACTCCGTGGAGCGGCCGGACGCGCTGGTGCTGTGGGAAGCCCAGTTCGGCGACTTCGTCAACGGTGCCCAGACCATCATCGATGAGTTCATCTCCTCCGCAGAGCAGAAGTGGGGCCAGCGTTCCTCGCTGGTTCTGATGCTGCCCCACGGCTATGAAGGCCAGGGCCCTGACCACTCCTCCGCAAGGATCGAGCGGTTCCTGCAGCTGTGTGCCGAAGAGAACATGATCGTGGCCAACCCCACCACCGCCGCGTCGCATTTCCACCTGCTGCGTCGCCAGGCATACAGCCGGCCGCGGAAGCCGCTCATTATCTTCACGCCGAAGCAGCTGCTCCGCCTCAAGGCGGCGGCATCGTCCGTAGAGGACTTCACCAGCGGCTCGTTCCGCCCAGTCATTGGCGAGCACGAGCAGCTGGATGCGAACGCCGTCGAGCGGGTCCTGCTGGTCTCCGGCCGCCTGTACTACGACCTCCTGTCCACGCGGCAGAAAACGGGTGACAAGACCACCGCAATCATCCGCGTGGAGCAGCTCTACCCGCTGCCGCACGAGGAGATCGCGGGGGAACTGGCAAAGTACCCGAACGCCGAGGTTGTCTGGGCACAGGACGAGCCCGCGAACCAGGGTCCGTGGCCGTTCATTGGCCTGAACCTGCCGGACGCCCTGGACCGCCGGATCCGGCTGGTTTCCCGCCCGGCGTCGGCTTCCACCGCTGCCGGGTCCATGAAGCGGCATGCTGCTGAGCAGGACGTCCTCCTGAAGCAGGCGTTTGCCCGCAAGTAAGTGCTAAGGCTGCCCGGCCGGATGTCGAAATCCCAGACTCCGGCCGGGCAGTTCTGTTTAATGGAATGCACAGCCCGAATTGGCTGGCAGTGCCAGCCAATAACGGTGTCGGCAGTGTCAGCCGGCAGCGTTGACAGGACAGATCACAGTGAACGCACAGCGCCGCCCCGTGGCAGCAGCTGGAACCAGGGGCGGCGGCAAGGCATCGACGTAAAGAGGAACGTGTGGAAGACAGGAAGCTGCGGATTGCAGCCGTAGGAGATGAACTGCTGGCCGGACTGGGCGATCCCCGGGCCCTCGGCTGGCTGGGACGCGTCCTGGCCCGCACCCCCCGGGACAGCATGTCCCTGGAAAGCTATGCCCTTGCCTGCCCGCAGGAAGGTACGGAGGGCCTGGCCGCGCGATGGCTGGACGAGGCCGGCCGGCGCTTTAGTGACCAGGCCGAAAACCGGCTGGTTATCGGCCTCTCCGGACGGGACGTCGAGTTCGGGCTCTCTACCGCCCGCAGCCGGCTGAACCTGGCCAATATCCTGGACTCTGCCTCCCAGAACCGCATCGAAGTCTTCGTCGTGGGTCCGCCGCCCACGCTCGACCCCGCCCAAAACCGGCGCCTGGATGAACTGAACACGGCGTTCGCCGATGTCACCACCCGTCGCAAACACCTTTACGTAGATACTTTCTCCCCGTTGCTGCACCACGAACAGTGGCGCCAGGACCTGGTAGCCAACGGGGGCACACCGGGGCAGGCCGGCTACGGCCTCATGGCATGGCTGGTGCTCCACCGCGGCTGGTTCCAATGGCTGGGCATGGATGTCCCCGAGTAGCCCCTATCGCGATATATCTTGACCTCCCCTTACAGCGCGAGTAGCTTGGGAGAACCAACACGATATATCGCCTTTGGAGGATTCCATGTCCGACCAGGAGTGGGCCGTCAGCAGCCCCCGGACCATCGACGTCGACGGCGTGACGCACCTTAAGCTGGGCATGGTGCAGGGCCGGTTCGACATCTTCACGCACCAGGAGCCTGTTGTCCGGATAGAAATATCGGATGTCCACGGCGACCCCGTAGCCGTGTCCCTGAGCGGGGGAAGGCTTGAGATCCGCCATCAGCTGCACGGGCCGCAGGGCTGGTTCAAGAACCTGATGGGTACGGTCAACCACAACAGCGAAAACACGGCGGTTATCAGTCTCGCCGTTCCGGCCTCCATGGCTGTGGAGGCCGGAACGGTCAGTGGTGACGGACTCGTTTCCGGCGTCACCGGCAACATTCATCTGAACACCGTCTCCGGATCGGTCATGGCGGACAGCACGGCTGGTGAACTCCAAATCAACACGGTGAGCGGGGAAGTCTCTGCCCGGAACCATACCGGGGTCCTGACCGCCAAGAGCGTTTCGGGCGAAGTCACGGCATCCGGCCATCTGAGCAACATCAGGGCCAACACGGTCAGCGGGGATATGAGCTTCGACCTCCTGGGTTTCACCCAGGATTTCGGGGCGAATTCCATCTCCGGTGACCTCACCATCAGGCTGCCCCATGACGTTGGCGTCGACATCGTTGCTAAATCGGCCAGTGGGGCTGTTGTCATCGGGGATCAGCGGTATGCCGTGGTCAACGGGAAGGTGGAGACCATTGCAGGCCCCGACGGGCAGCTTATGCTCGTCCGGACCAACTCGGTTTCCGGCAAGACCTCCATCTTCCACAGGGCGGTGGCAGGAAACGCAGAAGCAGGATCCTGATGGCACCGGTTTTCGCCCACGGAGCGCTTCGCCTGTACCTGCTGGCGCTGCTGGAGTCCGGGCCGAAACACGGCTACGAACTCATTAAGGCGCTCAAGGAGCGGTTCGGCGGCACCTACTCCCCCAGCGCCGGAACCATCTATCCCCGGCTCGGGAAACTCGAGGAGGAAGGGCTGGTGGCCACACAATCCGCCGGCCGCCGCACCAACTACTACATCACTGCAACAGGGCTTGCAGAGCTCAACCGGCGCCGTGATGAACTGGCAGGCGTTGAGAACGAGATTTCGGCTTCCGTCCGGCGCCTGGCGGACAACCTGCGGGAGGATATCCGCAGCAATATGAGGGGACTGCGGGCAGACCTTGCAGCCACTGCAGAGGCGGCGAGAGCCACAGCCAGGTCCACGGACCTGACGGTTTCCGGCCGGTTGCCCGCACAAAGCCAGCGCTCCCTCAAGGAAGCCGAAATGATGCTCCAGTCGTTCCGGGACAATCTTAGGGCTGAACTAAGGCTGCACGCCGGCAAGGAGCCGCTCAGTCCCCTTGCTTTGGAGACAATCCAGACGGTGCTGGAGCAAGCTGGCATCTCCATCCGCAATTCCCTCAGATCCTAGGGCCGCGCTTGCCTCTCCCGCGTCCAGGCGCAGGTCATGCGGCTGTTCCTGGTTCGCGGGCCGCCATTTGATGTGGGAGACTTGAGGGCAGCTCTTTTGAGTACCAACAGTAAGGAGGCCAGCTATGAGCAAGCGTGCACGCAAGCGTCGTGACCGTAAGCGTGGCGGCGCGAACCACGGGAAGCGCCCCAACACCTAGGCAAATGCCAGGGACTACGGTTCAAAGGAAGGACCCCGAAAGCCACAAGGCTTCCGGGGTCCTTCTTTATTGTCATACTCAGCTGCGGCCGGCTGGTGCTGCCCGGCCTAGGCCTCAACCGGGCGGATCGAATGGATCCGGTCAAGAATGGCGTTCTTCAGGTTCTCCGGAGCAGCCTCAGTGCAGGAGCGTTTAACCAGGTTGCGGATCACGCACTCAAGGTCGTACTGCTCCGTGCATTCGGGGCAGTCATCAAGGTGGTTCTTGATCTCCGTGATGTCCTCGCGGGTCAAGGCGCCGTCGAGGTACTCGTAAATGCGTTGCATCCGGGTGTCATCGCAATCGCCCAATCCCTGGCAGTCGCTCATTTCCTGCTCTCCTGTTGTGTGCTTCCTGCCGCCTCCGGTGAATCGACGGCCGTTTTGAAACCGCGCTCGGCGGCGTATTCCCCCAGCATGTCCCGCAACATTCTCCGGCCGCGGTGGAGCCGGGACATCACTGTGCCGATGGGCGTGTTCATGATGTCTGAGATTTCCTTGTAGGCAAATCCCTCAACATCCGCGAAGTAGACCGCTAAGCGGAATTCCTCGGGTATGTCCTGGAGTGCCCTTTTGACGTCGGAGTCCGGAAGGTGGTCCAACGCCTCGGCCTCAGCGGAGCGGAGTCCGCTGGACGTGTGTGACTCGGCCCTGGCCAACTGCCAGTCCTCGATGGTGTCCGAGTTGGACTGCAGCGGCTCGCGCTGACGCTTTCGGTACAGGTTGATGTACGTATTGGTCAGGATGCGGTACAGCCAGGCCTTGAGGTTGGTCCCGGGCTTGTACTGATGGAACGCAGAGAAGGCCTTGGTGTAGGCCTCCTGGACGAGGTCCTCGGCATCCGAGGGATTCCTTGCCATCCGCATCGCCGCCGAGTACAGCTGGTCGACATACTGCATGGCATCCCGTTCGAACCTCAGACGGCGCTCTTCCACCGATTCAGTGGAAACATCCACCAATTCCCCGCCAGTTTCCTCTGCGGGGCCGGACGCCGGAGCAGCGGCCGAATCCACGGCCTCCTGGCCGGAGATGGCGGTACTGTCCGTTGCTTCGGCACTGTCGGTTGCTTCATCGCGGGAAGCCTCATACATGGCCGAGACGGCCGGGTCCAGGGTGCTCATTGCCTTCAAGTCTACTGTGAGGCCCCGCGGCCGCGGCGAGTCATAGCCAGGAGATACCGGCCCCCTTGTTCCCAATGCCACCGGGCCTGCTGCTTCAAGTCCGTCCAATACCCGCGCCAAGGGCCCACTCCGCTCTGTATGTCTGCTGATGCGTCCCCGCTTTTGCTTTTGTATTCGCGGTTCGACCCATAATTTCCCTGCCGTCCGGCCATTCCGGAATCCGACATCCATAACCGGATGCCTTCGGCAAATATTCCCCAAAAGTGCAAGACTAGAACGGACTCCGCCGCATCAGACGCGGTTCGTCCATCCAGGAGGAAATTCATGTCCTTGACCCGCACGCTCGCCCGCCCCATGCTGGCCTCAAGTTTTGTTCTTGCCGGCGTGGACAAGCTCAAGAACGCCGACGACACCGCCCAGCAACTCTCGCCGCTGCTGCGCAAGGCGGCCGCATCGCTGCCATTCAAGTCAGACGAGAAAACCCTGGCCCGTGTCATCGGCGGAACGCAGGTGGGCGCCGGCGTTCTTTTCGGACTGGGCAAGTTCTCCAGGCTGTCAGCCACGCTGCTCACCGTCATTTCCCTGCTCAATACCTTCGTGGAATGGCGCAGCGCAGACATCAGCAACAAGGAGGGCCGTGCAAACCGGCGGAACCAGCTCCTCAAGAACCTGTCCCTGAGCGGCGGCGCACTGCTGGCCTCGGTGGACACTGCCGGCAAACCGGGCATGGCGTGGCGTGCGGAACACCTCGCAGCCGATGCACGCAGGGGCGCCACCCACCTCGCCGCCGACGTCAGGAAGAACACCAACAAAAAGCTCCACAAGGCGGACAAGGCCGTGCGCCGCGCCGTGGAGCAGGCCACGGGGGCCTAGCAGCGAATGACCGCACCAGCCCACCTCCGGGACGAATCCGGAAGCACTGTCCCCCACTGGCCTGCGCCGTTCGCGTCCCGGCCCGTCAACGCCACCGTTACGGTGCCAGGTTCGAAGTCGCTGACCAACCGCTACCTGGTCCTTGCCGCCCTGGCTGACGGCCCATCCCGGCTGCGCGCACCCTTGCACTCCCGGGACTCGGCGCTGATGATCCAGGCGCTCCGGGAGCTTGGTGCCACCATCAGGGAGGTACCCGGGGACGGTGCTTTCGGGCCCGATCTGGAGGTCATCCCGCTGGCCGCGGATACTGCCGCGTCCAACACCGCGATCGACTGCGGACTCGCCGGGACAGTGATGCGGTTCGTTCCGCCGCTGGCGGCGCTGCGCAAGGGCGCGAGCGTGTTCGACGGCGATCCCCACGCCCGGAAGCGGCCGATGGGGACCATCATCGAGGCCCTGAAGTCGCTGGGAGTCTCCGTTGCGGCCGAAGATGGCAGCGCGCCGTCGTCGTTGCCGTTCATCGTGGAAGGTACCGGCGAAGTGCGGGGCGGGCACCTGGTGATTGACGCCAGTGCGTCGTCCCAGTTCGTGTCTGCACTGCTCCTGGTAGGGGCGAGGTTCACCGAGGGGCTGCATCTGGAACACGTCGGCAAGCCGGTACCCAGCCTCGACCACATCAACATGACCGTGGCGGTCCTGCGCGGCGCCGGTGTGGCGGTTGATGATTCCGTCCCCAACCACTGGGTTGTAAGCCCCGGCCCGATTCGCGCGTTTGACCAGCGGATCGAGCAGGACCTCTCGAACGCCGGTCCGTTCCTCGCTGCGGCACTGGCGTCCGGCGGAACAGTGCGCATTCCCAACTGGCCTGAGGAAACCCAGCAGGTGGGCGACCTGTGGCGCAGCATCCTTGCCAGGATGGGAGCCGACGTCACACTGCGCGACGGCGTCCTGACGGTTACCGGGGGCCCTGCCATCCAGGGCGGAGACTTCGCCGACACCAGCGAGCTTGCCCCTACCGTTGCCGCGTTATGCGCACTGGCCACAGGTCCCTCGCGGCTGAGCGGTATCGCCCACCTGCGCGGGCACGAGACGGACCGGCTTGCTGCCCTGGTCACGGAGATTAACCGCCTTGGCGGCGACGCCGAGGAAACGACCGATGGCCTGGTGGTCCGCCCTGCCAGGCTGCACGGCGGCGTCGTCCACAGCTACGCCGACCACCGCATGGCCACGGCCGGTGCGATCCTCGGCCTGGCCGTTGAAGGCGTCCAGGTGGAGGACATTGCCACCACGGCGAAGACCATGCCCGACTTTCCCCGGTTGTGGGAGGACATGCTCAGCCAGAACAGCCCGGCGGGGGCGGGGGCGGAAGGTTCCGGCAGTGCCTCGCAGGACTGACTCCTGGGACGAATCGGATGTGCGCGTCCGCCCCAACAAGAAGGGGTCCCGGCCCCGCACCAAGGACCGTCCCAGCCACGATGACGCCGTCACGGGCCGCATCATCACCGTGGACCGGGGCCGGTACACCGCGGTGGTCGGTGAGGATTCGGGAAACGAGCGGATGGTCGTCGCCGCCAGGGCACGGGAACTCCGAAGGAACCCGGTGGTTGCCGGGGATTTCGTCTCGCTCGTGGGAGACGTTTCAGGCGACCCGCACACCTTGGCGCGCCTGGTGAAGATCCAGGACCGCAAGACGCTCCTGCGCCGCAGCGCTGACGACACAGATCCGGTTGAACGGGCCGTGGTCGCCAATGCCGACCAACTGGTCATCGTGGTAGCCGCGGCCAACCCTGAACCGCGCACCGGCTTCATCGACCGGGCGCTGGTGGCCGCCTACGACGCCGGAATCGACCCCATCCTGCTGGTCACCAAGGCGGACGTCAAGGATCCCGCGGAGCTGCTCTCCAACTACACGCACCTTGACTTCCCGGTGATCATCAGCCGCACCGCGGATACCCGGGCGTCCGGCATCGACGCCCGCTCCGACGACGGCCTGTCCGCACGCCTCGACAGCACCGCAGTCGCCGAACTGCGGACTCACCTCGACGGGAAAGTCACCGTCATGCTGGGCCATTCGGGCGTCGGCAAGTCAACCATGGTGAATGCGCTGACCGGAGCTGAACGCGCCACCGGCGGGGTGAACGCCGTGACCGGCCGGGGCCGGCATACCTCCTCTTCTGCGCTCGCGCTGCGCCTCGCGGACGCACCTCCCGGCAGCTGGATCATCGACACCCCCGGCATCCGCTCCTTTGGGCTGGCCCACGTCGATCCGGACAGGATCCTGCGGTCCTTCCCCGACCTCGCCCCCGGCACCGACGACTGCGAGCGGGGCTGCAAGCACACCGCCACTGCCGTGGACTGCGGACTGGACGCCTGGGTTGCCGCAGGCCGCGCAGGCCCCACTGGTGAAGCACGGCTGGCCTCACTGCGGCGGCTCCTCGGCGCTGATCCGCGGATGGAAGCCCAGGACGCCAAGGAACTGGGCAGTATCAACTGACGGCCCGGTTCCCGGCAGAAGCGCGTGCAGACGGTAGTTTGGAAGCATGATCCAACCCGCCTCGAGCTATAACGATGACCTGCGCCTGGCTCATGTCCTGGCCGATTCCGTGGATGACCAGACCATGAGCCGCTTCAAGGCCCTGGACCTCCACGTTGAGACCAAGCCGGACCTGACGCCTGTCACCGATGCGGACAAGGCAGCGGAAGAAGCCATCCGCGGTCAGCTCTCCCGTTCCCGTCCACGTGACGCCGTCCTCGGCGAGGAGTTCGGCAGCACGGGTCACGGATCACGCCGGTGGATCATCGACCCCATTGACGGCACCAAGAACTTTGTCCGGGGCGTGCCCGTTTGGGCCACCCTGATCGCGCTTGTGGACGAGGGCGAGCCCGTGGTGGGCGTGGTCAGCGCTCCAGCGCTGGGCAAGCGCTGGTGGGCAGCTAAGGGCATGGGCGCCTACATGGGACGTTCCCTTGCGGCCGCCACCCGCCTCCGGGTATCCAATGTGTCCCGCTTGTCCGACGCTTCCCTTTCCTACTCCAGCCTTGGCGGCTGGAAGGAGCGCGGGAACCTTGATGAGTTCCTGGGCCTCACCGAGGACGTGTGGCGTACCCGTGCCTTCGGTGATTTTTGGTCCTACTGCATGGTGGCCGAGGGTTCGGTGGACATCGCCTGCGAACCGGAACTGAACCTGTACGACATGGCCGCCCTGGTGCCCATTGTCGTTGAAGCTGGCGGCCGCTTCACCTCCCTTGAAGGCGAGGACGGCCCGTTCGGCGGCAACGCCCTGGCCACGAATTCCATCCTGCATTCAGAGGTGCTGCGCCGCCTGAACCCGGATCTGGATGACCTGCTCTGATCCCTCCCTTTTTCGAAGATTCCACGGCGGGCACCTTCCCAAGGAGGCGCCCGCCGTCGTCTTCTTCGGCGAAAGACGGCTTTTTCAACCCGACGTAACAAAGCCCTTAACATTGCCGCCGGCTTTTAGCCTTCCCGGCCCATGTCCTAGGCTCTTAACCAGGTCACGAGTGCCAGCGCTAAACCCCGGTTTGCTGGCCGGCAACCCTCCATTCGCGGTGGGGTGCCCCGGGTGACGACCAGGCCGGTCCGGAACGGATGCGGCAAGCGCGGATTCCCGGAGCGGAGTCCTTTTTCGAAGTGAGGTCTCTGTGACAACTGCCACCGTCTCCCCCAACGCCGCCGACGTTATTTTCGATCAGCGCAACGCTGTCGCCGTCCAGCCCTTGGCAGCAGTCACCGGTGCTGAAATCCAGGCTCCGCTGATCCACGGCGGCCACATCCGCTACGCCAACCTCGACTACGGAGCGTCCGCCCCGGCACTCTCTGTGGTGTCCGCGTACCTCAACGAAATCCTGCCCTACTACGCCAGCGTCCACCGCGGTGCAGGCTATGCCTCCCAGATCAGCACGTCCGTATACGAGAATGCCCGCGCCATCGTCCGGGACTTCGTGGGCGGCCGCCCGGACGACTCAGTCATCTTCACCCGGAATACCACGGACTCGCTGAACCTCCTGGCCGGCTGCCTGCCCGCCACGGATGGACGGCCGGATGGCGATGTCCTGTACCTCGACATCGAACACCACGCCAACCTGCTGCCGTGGCAGGGCATCCCGCACCGCAGCCTCGTGGCAGCCGACACGATCTCAGGAACCATCGCTGCGGTAAGGGCAGAGCTGGAACAGGGCGGTGTGAGCCTTGTTGCAGTCACGGGCGCCTCCAACGTCACCGGCGAGATCCTTCCCATCAGGGCCCTGGCGTCGCTTGCCCACGAACATGGCGCGCGGATCGTGGTTGACGCCGCCCAGCTGGCGCCGCACCGCCGTGTTGACATCGCTGCCGATGGCGTCGACTACCTCGCGTTCTCCGGGCACAAGCTCTATGCGCCGTTTGGTGCGGGCGTGCTGGTAGGACGCGCGGACTGGCTGGACTCGGGTACACCCCACCTGGCGGGCGGGGGCGCCGTGAAAGAAGCAAGGCTCGACGGCGTCAGCTGGGCAACGGGCCCGGCCCGCCACGAGGGCGGATCACCCAACGTCCTCGGTGCAGCTACGCTGGCCCGCGCCACGCAGGTCCTGGCCGGACTGGACCTTGACCGGTGGCACGCCCACGAAGCAGCCATCCGTTCTTTCCTGGTGGATGGGCTGCAGGACATCGAGGGCGTCACTGTCCACCAGATTTTCAAGGACACCGACCCGGACACGGACACCATCGGCGTGGTGAACTTTTCCGTCGAGGGATACGACGCCGGCCTGGTGGCGGCCTACCTCTCCGCTGAGCACGGGGTGGGCCTCCGCGACGGCCGCTTCTGCGCGCACCCGCTGCTGAAGCGGCTGGGGCTTCCCTCCGGTTCCCTGCGGGCCAGCTTCGGCGTCGGATCCAGGCTGGAAGACGCCCAGCGGCTGCTGACGGGTATCCGCGAACTGCGCAGCAAGGGGCTGGGCTGGGACTATGTAGTGGATTCAGGCCGCTGGGTGCCCGCCAACGACAACCGCACCTACCCGCACTGGGCACCCAATACCCCGGGAACTGCCGGCGCCGCCCCCTGCATCGACGACTGAGCCCCGGGCCTTCCTGCCCGGGACAGCGGCGCCTGATGCGGTAGATTCGGAGCACACCAAAGACACCGGATGAAGGAGGCCCTCACGTGGTACGGGGTGGCCCCAAACTGGATCACGGGCGGCGGCAGGAGCTCGGCCGTAGCTTTCAGGACGGCGGCGAACACTATCAGAGGGTGCGGCCGGGCTATCCCGCCGAATCCGCGCACTGGCTGGTGCCTCCGGGAGCCCACCACGCACTAGATGTTGGTGCCGGCACCGGCAAATTCACGGAGCTGCTGCTGGCACAGGGGCTCTCCGTCACGGCCATCGATCCTTCAGCCGACATGCTCGGACAGTTGGAGGCGCGCTGCCCTGCTGCCACGGCTGTCATGGGAACCGCAGAGGAATCAGGCCTCCCGGAGGCAGCGTTCGACGTCGCCACCGTCGCCCAGGCATGGCACTGGTGCGATGCACTCAGGGCAAGCACAGAGCTGGCCCGGGTCCTCCGCCCGCAGGGAGCGCTGGGCCTGGTCTGGAACCAGCTGGACACCTCCGTCCCCTGGGTGCACCGGCTCTCCCGGATCATGCACGCCGGGGACGTCTACAAACCCGGTTTCCGGCCACTCGTGGGACCTGAGTTCGAAGGGTTGGAAAGCCATGTGATGCACTGGCAGGACACTGTCACCAGCCATGACCTAATGGAACTGACCAAGTCCCGGAGCTACTACCTGCGGGCAAGTGAAACCACCCGCGCCAAGGTGCTGGCCAACCTCAACTGGTACCTGCATGAGCACTTGGGCCACGCTCCGGGCGAGAAACTGCAGCTGCCGTACCTGACGCTGGCATGGCGGGCGGTGAAAGCATGAGCGCCGGCCGCCCCGTGACTGACCGCGGACAGCCGGTAGGCTTGATCCTGTGAAGACCAGCGCGCCCTCCTCCTCGATTGAGGACTACGTCAAGGTCATCTACTCTTTCACGGAATGGCAGGACAAGCCCATCACGTCCTCCCAGCTCGCCCAGCGCCTGGGCGTAGCAAATTCCTCGGTGTCCGAAATGGTCCGCAAGCTAAAGGACCAGGGCCTGGTCGACCACAAGCCCTACAGCGCCATCAGGCTCACGGACGCCGGACTCCGGCTCGCGCTGGCGATGGTGCGGCGCCACCGCCTGATCGAAACCTACCTCGTGCAGCAGCTGGGCTACAGCTGGGACGAGGTCCACGACGAAGCGGAACTGCTGGAGCACGCGGTCTCGGACACCTTCATTGAGCGGGTGGCCGCCAAGCTGGGAAACCCCCGGCGGGACCCCCACGGCGATCCGATCCCCACACCGGACGGCAAGGTGCTGATGCCCCGTGCGCACCTCATGGGGGAACTCGATGAGGGCCATACGGGCCGGATCACCCGGATCAGTGACGACAATCCGGATCTGCTCCGCTACCTGGCGGCGGAGGAGATAGACCTTGACGCCGAGGTTGAGGTGGTGGGCCGCAGGCCGTTCGGTGGCGCACTGGTGGTGCGGATCAGGAATGCGGGGCGGACCCGAGACTATGACCTGGCTGATGAGGTTACGTCAGCCCTGTGGGTGCACAGCGACCATCCCCACCCCGGCTGTGTCCTGGCGGACGCCGGCCTGCCCAAGGCGGGAGCGGGCTGAGCGCTTCGGGTACGCCGGAAGCCCGCGCCTGGCTGGCTGTTGCCGCAGGCGGCTTGATCGGCACCGAACTGCGGTACGGCCTGGGAGTTGCCTTTCCGGAGCTTCCTGGCTCGTTTCCCTGGACCACGCTCTGGGTCAACGTGGCGGGCAGTTTTGTCCTGGCCACCCTGACCACCGCCTGGATGGCCCGGCCGAGGACCGCGTTCTGGCTGCGGGCGGGGCTGGGTCCCGGCCTGCTGGGCTCCTTTACCACGTTCTCCGCTGTGATCTTCGCCCTGGATCAGCTGGCCAGGGCCGGGCAGCATGGGGTGTGGATTGCCTACCTGGCGCTGTCGCTGGTCCTTGGCCTGGGGGCCGCCGGGCTGGGGTGGCGGCTGGGGAAACTTGTGGGGCCGCCTTCCGGGAGCGGGCATTGATTGGCGCCGTCCTGGTGGGGATCTTCGGCGTAGCCGGCGCGCTTCTCCGTTTCGGCGTCGACAGCTGGTTTGCGCACCACAGCTCCCGCCGGACGGCCCATGACGCCCTTTCCGGCAGTCCCCCTAGGCTGCACTGGCCTCGGGCCACGCTGCTGGTCAACGTGGCTGGGTGCTTCATCATCGGGCTGGCGTACGGGCTCGCTGCCGGGCCGGGGCTGGGCGACGAATGGCGGGTGGGGCTGGTGACCGGTCTGGCAGGCGGCCTCACCACCTTCAGCTCGTGGACCACTGCCACCGTTCGTCTTCTCAGCGAAGCGCGCTTTGGGGCAGCTGCGTTGAACATTGCCGGCAACCTGGTCCTTGGTTTTGCTGCTGCGGCGGCCGGAAGAGCCCTGGCGGCTTGACCGTCGGCGGGCTGCCGTATCGTGGGTGGTGATGATTAGCAGACGCGACGCCGCCATTGCCCTTGACGTCCCCCTGGAGATGGCGCAGCGCCACGGTCTTCCAAAGTGGATGACCGAAGCGGAACTGGGTGAAATCCTGGACAACCCGCCGCCCTGGCTGGTGCAGTCCCGTGCCAACCGCACGGGCAAGCGGCCCGTCTGGGTCCATCTGGAGTGCGCCGTCTGCGGGTATGAGGAAGCGGCGAGGCCCAAGAAGTGGTGGCCGGACTTCACCTACGTGGTGTGCAGCCATCATTCACCCCGGGAGGTCCCTGCCGCGCGCCCGGGCTTCGTGCGCAGCGAGTTCGACGGCGTGGGCACGCGTTTTGTGGGGATTGCGGATGTTGCAGCGCCTGACACACAGGAGTAGGCCCCGCCTGTGGCGGCCCAGGGACTCACGGGCCGTTGGTCGTCATCTCGTCCGGGACTGCCACCAGGTGCATTTCCGTGCCCTCCCGCAGTACCGCGAGATCGAGCGGCTGGCCGATCGCGTCGGCAAACAAGAGCCGTTGCAGGCTCTCCGCGTTGCTGACGGGCCTTCCACCGGCCTTCAGGAGGACATCGCCGGCCAACAGTCCGGCCCGGTCTGCCGGAGAACCTGCCAGCACCTCCACGATGCGCAGGCCTTCCTTCTGCCCGGTCCGGATGACGCCACTCGGGCTGAGCCTGGCGGGCGTGCTTACCAGTCCCAGGTAAGCGCGTTTGACGCGGCCGTCCGCAAGCAGCGCGGAGATGATCCTCCGGGTTGTCGCGTTGATGGGGATGGCGAGGCCGAGCCCTGCGCCGGCTACCGCGGTGTTGATGCCGACGATCCGGCTGTGCGTGTCCGCCAGCGCTCCCCCGGAATTGCCCGGGTTGAGTGCGGCGTCCGTCTGGATCACGTCCTCGATCACCCTCCGGTTTCCTCCGGACCAGACGGGAATGGCGCGCCCCAGGCCACTGACCACTCCCGCGGTGACAGATCCCGCCAGGCCCAGGGGATTTCCCACCGCCACCACCAGCTGTCCCACGCGGAGTGATTCGGCGGCGCCGAACTCTGCGGGGGCAACCCCAGGCCTCCTGCCGTGGACCACGGCGAGGTCTGACAGGGGGTCAGCTCCCACCAGCTCGAGCTCCATGCGGCTGCCGTCCGCGAAGACAGCGTGGCCCCGATTGGTCCCCGCCACCACGTGCGAGTTGGTCAGAAGGTAGCCGTCTTCGGTGAACAGCACGGCGGATCCCGCCCCCATACGGAATCGCCCGTTGCTGCGCCTTGCTGTCATTTCGATGGCAGCAACATGCGGGGTGACGGCAGCAGCCACCCGCATAACTGTCCTTGAATACGCATCCAGCGCATCGACGTCGTCAGCCTGGAAAGCCGGCTCCGGCGCGTGGTCCACGGCGCACCTCCTGGTAGTGCCTATCCTGGCGCCATCTCCCAGGCATGCCAGGTCCTACCGAAGTAAACGATGGTGGGATGCGGTCCAGTCCCGCAACCGGTACGCCTTGGGTGAACGGAGACTCGGCCGTGCACGGATTGCATCCTTCAGTGCATCCGGGCAAACAAAAACACCCTGGTCCGAAGACCAGGGTGTTTTTTGGTGGAGATGGGGGGAATTGAACCCCCGTCCGATGTCGTGTTGTCAGGGCTTCTCCGGGCGCAGTTTGCGTCGGATTTTCTCGGCCCCAGCCATGCTGCAAACAGCTGGCTGATCCGGGCCCAGTCATCTAAGAGTCCCGTTCACCCCGATGACGAGGGTAAACAGCAGTGGCTATCTAAATGACGCCAGGAACCGGGGCGATAGCATCCCCGGGCTGACGGACTGAACTACTGCTTAGGCAGCGAGTTCGAAGTCAGTGCGCTTAGATTCGGCACTTATTGGTTTGCAGAAAGCGTTAACGAGATAATTCTGCATCCTCGGCCCGCTTCACCTGTCGCGACTAACATCGTCGAAACCGATCATCCCCGTATTTTGTTACCAAACCGGCGGGTTTCCCCTCCGGACTACTTATACTAACGCACGTCCAGCCCGTTTCATTCCAAGCTACCGACGGCGGTTGCGTTCCCGCATTTCCCGCTGCGCCTCGCGGTTGTCCTGCTGCTCCCGCAGGGTTTGCCGCTTGTCGTACTCCCGCTTGCCCCGGGCGACGGCAATCTCCACCTTGGCTTTGCCGTCCACGAAGTACAGCTGGAGGGGAACGATCGTGTAGCCGGCTTCCTGTACTTTGCGGGAGATCTTGATGAGTTCTTCGCGGTGCAGGAGGAGCTTGCGGCGGCGGCGTGCGGCGTGGTTGGTCCAGCTCCCCTGGTTGTACTCGGGGATGTGGATAGCCTCCATCCACAACTCGTCATTGTAGAAGGTGCAGAAACCGTCCACCATGGAGGCGTGACCCTCCCGCAGGGACTTTACTTCGGTGCCCATGAGCGCGATTCCCGCCTCGTAGGTATCCAGCACGTGGTAGTCGTGCCGGGCCTTGCGGTTGGTGGCCACCACTTTACGGCCACTTTCTTTAGGCAAGGGAAAGCTCCTCATTTCTCGGGTGGATATCCTCCTGGCCGGTCTGGCATGGAGTCATCCCAGTCTACGGCAGGGCGCCGCCCGGGCCGGAAGCCCGGCCCGCTACAGGAGTCCCATGGGGTCGACGGCGGTTCCGTTCAGCCAGGTTTCAAAGTGTGAGTGGCAGCCAGTGGAGTTGCCGGTGTTGCCTGAATAGGCAATCAGCTGGCCCTGCGATACCCGCTGGCCGTTCGACACCACGATGCTGGCGTTGTGGTAGTAGATCGTGTTCAGCGTGTTGCCCTCAACCAGGCCGTGCGAGATCTTCACCCGCCAGCCGCCCCCGTCCGCGGAGCTCCAGCCGGAGCCAAAGACTTCTCCTGCTGCTGCCGCATAAACAGGAGTACCGCAGGCTGCCCCAAAGTCCAGGCCGGTGTGCATGTACCCGCCCTGCCCGTAAAAGTCGATGGTACCCGGCGGGGTGGCGCGCCAGCCAAAGCCGGAGGTGATCGGGACACCGCCATTGAACGGGTGCCGGAGACCGAAAGCTGACGGGGATCCCGCAGGCGGAATGAAAGATTGCACGGGCGGGGGCGGCGGTGGCGCCTGGCCCTTGGCCGCTGCTGCAGCGGCGGCCGCAGCGGCCGCGGCAGCCGCTGCCGCTTCTGCCTTCCTGCGCTGCTCCGCTTCCCAGGCCTCACGGAGCCTCCGGTCTCGTTCCTGGATTTCAGCTGCCACGGCATCCTGGCTGGCCTGGACGCCCGCCAGCTGTGACTGGATGCCAGGCTTGGCAGCCTGCAGTTCGGCATCAAGGCGGGTAGTGTCGGCGATCAGCCGGTCCACTTCTTCCTTCTTTGACGCGGCTTCGTCGCGCGCCGCTTTTTCCCGCTCCAGCGCTGCATCAGCCTTGGCCTTCAGGTCCTTGATTTCAGCCTCCACCGCCTGCAGGCGGGCTTCGGAGTTCACGTTGGTGGCGCTCTGCTGCTGCAGCTTGTCCATGGCTGCGTTCTGGCTCCGCATCGCCTGGTCCGCCAGGTCCATGGTTTCAGTCAGGCTGCCGCCGTTATTGGAGCCAAAGAACAGCGAAAGGTTTGAAGGAACGCCGCCGGACTTATAAGCCTGGGTGGCTATTTGGCCAATCAGTTTCTTCGTGTCGGCGATCTTCTGCTTGTCTGTTTCAAGCTGCTGCGTGATCTTGGCCTTGTTCTGCTGGGCCATGTCCACGCGGGCGGAAAGCGCCTCGACTTCCTTGACGGCGCCGGCAACACGGCCCTGCGCCTCGAGCAGCGCCTGCTGGGCACCGGGCAGTTGGCCCTGGTAGATGACCAGGTCGCTGGCCGCTTTGGCGATGCGGGAATCGACGAATTCCAGGGACTGCTGGACGCGCGCAGCCTCTGCCTCGAGTGCTTTCTGCCTGTCTTCAAGCTCGTCAGCGAAAGCCGCCGGGGTAGAGGATGCGAGCCCCGCGGCGAGGACAATGGCGAGTACGCCGCTGATAATGCCGGTGCGCTGCGGCGCCTTCCGGCCACTATTGCGCCGGGGGCGGGGGGAGGTTTGATCCGTGACGTTCATAAGCATTCCTTGTTTGGTTTGCATACCTAGACGTGAAGGTATCTGCGCAAGGTCAAGAGAGACGAAATTCCGGCCAAGGATCCGCCAAGGATTATCAAAGCGGGGGCAAGGATCAACGTCTGCCCGGAGGAAATAAAGGCGGTGTCCGGGTACTGCTGCGACATGTACTCACCGAGGAAGAAATGCGCCACCGCCCACAGTGTGGCGGAAGCCAGGGCAGCGCCGATGACAGCCGCGATTACGCCCTCGAGGATAAAGGGCAGCTGGATCACGGTCTTCGACGCGCCTACCAGCCGCATGATCCCCGTTTCCCGGCGGCGGCTGAAGGCAGAGAGCCGGATGGTGGTGGCGATCAGAAGGATGGCGCAGACAATCATGACGCCAGCGATACCAACGGCTACCAGGGACGCACCGTTCATCACCGAGAAGAGGCGCTCAAGCAGCTGTCGCTGGTCAATCACTGTTTCCACTCCCGGCTGGGAGGAGAACGTCTCGCTGATGATCTGGTACTTTTCCGGGTCCTTCATATTGATCCTGAAAGATGCCGGCAGCTGGTCAGGGGTTACTGAGTCCACAATGGGCGAATTCGAGAACTGGTCCTTGAAGTGCTTATAGGCCTCTTCCTTGGACTCGAACTGAAAGTCGTTGATGTACTGGGACACTGCCGGGGATTCCAGCAGTGCGTTCAGACTTTCCTGCTGCTCTGGGGTGACGGGCCCGCCCGCGCAACCTGCCGCCGTCGACCCCTCACTGCAGAGGAAGATGGCCACCTGGACTTTGTCGTACCAGTACCCCTTCATCTGGTTGATCTGCATCTGCAGCATTCCTGCTGCGCCCACGAAGGTCAGCGAAACGAAGGTGACCAGAATGACCGAGATCACCATGGAAAGGTTGCGGCGGAGGCCGCTGCCGATCTCACTGAGGATGAATGCGAGCCTCATCGCTGGGCCTCGCCCTCGCCCGGCAGCCTGTTTTCCGTGTCGTCGTCCCGCCCGCTCGCGTCCTTGAGCCTGCGGGACTGTCCGACGACGGGAATGATGGAGGTATAGAGGGCCCTGGCCTCGTCGCGGATAACGACGCCGTTTTTGAGCTCAACTACCCGCTTGCGCATTTCGTTCACGATGTCGTCATCGTGCGTTGCCATCACCACGGTGGTGCCGTTCTGGTTGATCTTGTCCAGGACCCCCATGATGCCCATGGAGGTGGTGGGGTCCAGGTTTCCGGTGGGCTCGTCGGCGAGGAGGATGCCGGGCCGGTTGACCACTGCACGGGCGATGGCCACCCGCTGCTGCTCGCCGCCGGAAAGTTCGTGCGGCATGCGGTGCTCTTTGCCCTCCAGCCCTACGGTCTTCAGCACCTCGGGAACCGTGTCCCTGATGACGCTGCGGCTCTTGCCGATGACCTGCATGGCGAACGCTACGTTTGCGAACACGTTTTTCTGGGGCAGGAGCCGGAAGTCCTGGAAGACGACGCCGATGCCCCGCCTCAGACGGGGGACGCGCCAGCTGGAGATCTTGGCGACGTTCTGGCCGGCAACATAAACAGCGCCCGACGTTGCCCGGTCCTCCTTGAGAACCAGGCGCAGGAATGTGGATTTGCCGGAGCCGGATGCACCCACCAGGAAGGCAAATTCGCCGCGGTCAATCTCAAGGTTGACTGAGTCCAGCGCAGGCCGGGCTTTCTGGTCGTACACCTTGGTGACATTTTCGAATCGGATCATGGCCCTCAGTACCCTGCAGGGCATGGCTGATCCGTCTGATGCAGCCCAGTTCTGCAGCCGGTGCACGGGTTTCTGTTGGGGAAAGTAGGGCCCCGGCCCTCTGACTATACGCAGAATTCCCGGTGATGCGGCGGGGGTTTACAGGTGTGTCGCCGGAACGGGGACTTCGCGAACCCGTTTCCTCTACTTTTCGGCGTTGCGATTGTCCGTGCGCCACCGGATGCCGGCATCGATGAAGTCGTCAATCTCGCCGTCGAACACAGCAGCTGTGTTGCCCACTTCGTGCTCGGTGCGGAGGTCCTTAACCATTTGGTACGGGTTCAGGACATAAGAGCGCATCTGGTCACCCCAGGATGCCTTGACGTCGCCGGCGAGCGCCTTCTTTTCTGCGTCCTCCTGCTCCTTTTTCAGCAGCAGGAGACGGGACTGCAGCACGCGCATGGCCGCGGCGCGGTTCTGCAGCTGCGATTTCTCGTTCTGCATGGACACTACGGTGCCCGTAGGGATATGGGTCAGCCGGACTGCGGAGTCGGTGGTGTTAACGGACTGGCCGCCGGGGCCGGATGAGCGGAAGACATCTACCCTGATCTCGTTGTCCGGGATGTCGATCGAATCCGTCTGTTCGATCAGCGGAATGACCTCCACCGCGGCGAACGAGGTCTGGCGCCGCCCCTGGTTGTCGAAGGGGCTGATCCTCACGAGCCGGTGGGTTCCGGCCTCCACACTGAGCGTTCCATAAGCATAGGGTGCCTTCACTTCGAAAGTTGCCGACTTCAGTCCGGCTTCCTCGGCGTAGGAGGTGTCCATGACGGTGGTGGGGTAACCGTGCCGTTCTGCCCAGCGGAGGTACATGCGCAGCAGCATCTCGGCGAAGTCGGCGGCGTCGACCCCGCCCGCTCCCGCACGGATGGAGACGACGGCCTCGCGCTCGTCGTACTCCCCGGACAGCAGCGTGACGACTTCGAGTTCCTTCAAAGCCTTCTTGATGGACTCCAGTTCCGCTGCCGCCTCCCCCATGGAATCGGCGTCTTCCTCATCCTGTCCAAGCTCCACCAGGACTTCGAGGTCGTCAATCCGTGCGGCAAGCCTGTTGAGGCGCTCCAGTTCGGACTGGCGGTGCGAAAGCCGGGAGGTGATTTTTTGCGCCGCAGCGGGGTCGTCCCACAGGTCCGGCTCGCCCGCCCGCTCGCTCAGTTCGGCGATGTCTTCCTTCAGCGCGTCTACGTCAGAGACTCTCTCGATGGACTCGTAGGTGGCGCGAAGGGCGCGGATTTCAGCGGAAAAATCAATATTGGCCATGGTCGTTTAACCCTACGCTATCCGGCGGACGGCTCATGCTGGCCTGGCGGCAGCGCGAGTCAGCGCGTCAAGCGCGAGCGCGCGGTCGACGTCGCCTCAATCCTGATGCCATCGGGTACCAGGAAATTCACCACGGGAGGATGGACGGCTGCCGACAGCACGACGACAGCTGTTGCGCCATCGGGACTGCCTGTTGCCCCTGTGACGGAGAGTCCGTCGAACCGACGAGAAGCGGGACTCCTCGCAATGAAGTCGGCTGCCACATTCCTGACGCGGACGGGGTTCAGGGTTGCCGAAGGGATCCCGCCCTGGGTTGCCACCTCGCCAAGGGTGTAGCTGTCGGCTGCTGCCAGGGAGGCGCCGTCGGCTAGGGAGAGCAGGCGCTTGTGATCAAGGTAGACGGAAGAAATGCCAATGACCACGGTTGCCACCAGCAGCGCCAACAGGACGTAGCCGACGATCATCACCAGCATTTGGCCTTCTTCCTTGCCGTTCCTGGAAGTCATCGGAACCGGCCCACCAGTTGCGTCGACGATGCCTCGACCTCGCTGGCCGCCAGCGTGAAATTATCGCTGAACGGCACGAACGGCAGCGGGATGGACAGGCTCACGGTGACGGTGACGGCGGTGCCAGGAGCCTGGCAGTCAGCTGGGCTGCAGGTTGTTGAAATTCCTGCTTCTTGCGGCTGGTGCCCGAAATCGGCAAGGGCAATGGACACCGCCTGTTCGGCGGCTGCTTGGGCTGTTGCTCCGTCCGGTTGGGCTACGTAGACCTTCGCAGCCTGATCAGCGGCTCCCACCACAGCAAACGAACCACCCTGGATCTGCCCCACGGTGATGACAAAGTAGACCAGCGGAACCATCAGCAGGAGGGCAAGGAACGTGAACTCGACCACGGCACTCCCCCGCTCGTTCCCCCTTTCCTGCTTTGCTTCCACCGGTTCCAGGCACAGGGCTTCCGCCAGCCTGGCCCTCAGGGATACCGCCCCGCGCTTACGGCTGTACGGCAGCATGCCCCTTCACCTCCAGCATCTCCCGCGGACCGATGAGCCCGATGACGGGCATCGGTGCCCGGACGGTCACCTCCAGCGTCCGGAATCCCTCAATGCTCACCTCGCTGGTGCTGACGTTTTCGGCAAAGCCCGGATTGAGCGCTGCACCGATGAGGGTACGGGTCCTCTCCGCAGCGTCTCCCGCGCCCCGGTCTGCCAGCGTCCCGTAACGGGCGCCCGACGCCGCCGCGTCGATCAATGTGTTGCGAACGTGGAGTACCAAAGTCAGCTGGATAATGGCCAGGAAGAACATGGTGAGGAGCCCGCCGACCAGGACAAAGTCCACCACTGCCGAGCCCTGCTCACGGTGATCGGGCAAGCAGTTTTGTCCGCCTGGACGGCAGAGGGACCTTGTCACTGGCTAGCTTCCGACCGTGTCCATCGCTTGGTTGAACATTGCTTCCAGCGCTGGCCCGGCAAGGGCCAGCAGCGCCGCCACCAGGACAGCGGACATCAGGGTGATCATCACCCAGCCGGGCACATCCCCCCGCTCATGATGGTCCTCCGCGCTCCGCATGCTCGAGCATAATGCCGTGCCGAGCATCATCAGCAGCGATCCGTACCGGTTTGCCAAGATCTTCATGTGCCGTCCTTTTCCTGATTCGGTTCTTTGTACTGCCTTGTCTTTGAACTGCCTCTTATGCAGGGATCCACGATGGCGCCCCTTAAAGGCCGAAGTTGATGGCTACGATTCCCGGAAAAACCGCGAACACCACGGTCAGCGGGAGCACGCCAAAAACAAGTGGCACCACAATGGTGCATCGTTGTGGTTACTTCCCCACGAGGGGAAGGGCAGGGACAACGGTTAGGGACATCCGATGACGCTAGATCAGCTCAAAGCAACGTTTGCGGGGAAGCGGGTCCAGTACGTCGGCATGTACGGCAAGACTGACGGGCCTGTAGGGAAAGTCTGGCGGGTAACCAAAGGCGGCGTGTGGGTCACGTTCGCCAACGGTGACCGCCAGCAACTCCACCCCGAGGGCCTGCGCGTAATCAACTAACCGGCCTGCCATAATTCAAGCAACGGGATTCGATTGGTCTCTACCTGTTGCACCACACAATCCCATTGGGGGGACACATAATGAGCACCACTTTCACCATGTCCGATGTCGCACGCCATTTCGGTATCAGCCGCAGCCAGGCATTCCGCGAACTGCCGTCCTGGCCGCACCAGCGCCAGGGCTTGAACATCAGCTTCACAGCATCAGACATGGCAGGTATCAACAGGATTATGAACGCCGGCCCGGATGAGCAACTGGCCCGCCTCAACCTGCTTGAACAGAAGCGGGCAGAAGTAAGGGCAATGGACGCCGTATAAGCCACGAAACAAGGAAAACCCCCGCCAGCCGTGATGACTGACGGGGGTTTCTTCGTCTAGGCAAGGTGCATCACCTGACAGGCTTGTTGCCGTGATCGAACCTGTTCTGATTGCCCGTCCTGGGAGTGATGGACTCCTCCGGCCGGTCCACGCCGCTCTGTTCTAGCCCGGGCGGGGATGTAGGTGGCAGCGGTCGGGGCCTTTCGCTTGCAGCTTGGGCGGCCGGCGCGGACGTGAGCGCTGCTAGAACTACGGCTGCGGATGCAATGGACTTACGCATTGGACTCTCCTTCATTGGAGGATTGCGGGTAATGACGAGACCGTGCAGCAATTTTAGTGCCGTGCCGCTACAACGAGCCCCCCTAATTAACCGAAGGGGGGCCTCAGTGCGGGAGAACCTAAGCCAGCCGTGTACTCGTAATCCGGTTCCAAGTCCTCGAACGGGGAACGCACTACAGCAGCTTGCCGCTCCGCTTCCCGATCTTCCGCGTTTATCCGTGCCATCATCGCTGCGAACCCTTCCGGGTCAAACTTCACCATACGGACGACTGTAAAGCGGGGGTAAGACAGGACCCTATGATGAGGCCATGACTGAACCAGAGAACAAACCCGCGGCCTACCCGGAGTACGACGAAAACGGCAACCGCAATCCGGTCCGAGTTCCACCAACCGAAGCGTCCGAGGAGTGGGAGTTGGAAACTATCCGGGACAACGCCGAATACGACCCCTACGACATCGACACCCTGGCCAACGAGCCCAACCACTAATGCCAAGAATGCCCCGGCCAGTCGCAATGACCAGCCGGGGCTGTTTTCCTACGCTGCGGGGAAGTCGGCGCGTGCTTGTTCTATCCAGTTAGTCCCGTCATAACCCAGCGTGATCGAGTCCCTGGCAGCGTCCAAGGTGATAGCCGAAACTATTCGAATATTCCCTGTTCCCAGTACCGCCACGTCACGGGCGTTCGCGAGCGTGCGAACCGAGATAACCTGCCCCTTTGAACCGCCGCTGATCGTGGTCAGGTTATCTGTAGCAGTCCCACCCTCGGTATCCACCACCAGATACTTTGCGGCCGGCGTGACCGTCACAGCATCCGAAACAATACCGCGGAACAAATAGCCCGGATCATCACCAGCAACCACCGGGGCAGAATCGGTGATGGAAACCGCAGTTGCCCCACCGACGCCCTTATTGTTAGCCGCTGTCACGCCTGATGCGTTAGTAATGAACAGCGCGTAGTTCCCGCTGGCCCTGATCGCGGTGTTACCTGTGGCGGTGATGCCAAGCTGCGGGGAAGTCGTGGCGGAAGCGGCGCCGATCGCTACACCATTGCCCGTGATGTCAGCCACCACATTGTTGGACACGTTGATGTACTCATACGTTGCCGTCGTCCCACGAAGGCCGGCCCTGACATAGATGCCAGTGTTTCCGCCACGGCGCACCTCGTTATCAAGGACTGCAATGCGGCCCGGCAAATCGGATTCGTTGTGCACACTGATCCCGTAAGAGGCAGTGTTCCTGATCTTGTTCCCGATGATCCGCCCGGTACGGCACTCCACATTGATTCCCTGCCCGCTGGAGCTGAGGACATTGTTGTGTTCGATCCAAATGTCTTCAGCAGCCGTGTGGGAGTCGATAGCGTCCCCACCGGCCATCGAACCGCCTAGGGCCTTTGATGTGCTCCGCACGGTGTTGTTGCTGAACAGGATCCGGCGAGGGATTCCGGGGTAGGCGCTTTCGTTGTTCGTGGTGAAAGCATGGCGCACGTAATCCAGGTCATTGAACCGCGCCCCACTGTCCTGGACCGCGTTAGCGAATGAAAGCCCGTAAGCCATAGTGTTGTCCACCGCCCACTTGATCACGCAGTGCTCCACCCAGACGTTGATGCTGTCCGAGATGTAGATGTGCCGGCGGTCGATATTCTCCGTCCGCACCCCTGATATGAGGATATTGCGGCCCATGAGGACATCGATGCCGTACTGGCCCATAGCTGCGGATTTCATACCCCGGATCGTGCCTGGTCCGAGGATGTTGATGTTGGTTACCGGCGTGATCTTCTGAACGTAGGCCCCGTCTGCCGGGTCATAACCTGCGCCTGCGATGGGAGTGGTGGCGGTGATGTTGTCGCCGCTCACCGTATCCACGATGCACAGCTCCCCGTACTTAGTGCCGGTAGAAGAAGCGTCGAAGACTTTGTTTGACCCAAGGCGGAACATGTCCCCCGCCACAAGCCCGTGCCCTGGCGCAGTGATGATGAAGGCGCCGGAACCAGCCGTGACAGTCAGTGCGGTCTTCATTGCTGACTGCACCCCGCTCGCCCGCAGAACTGCCCCGGTGTTGTTGTGCTGGATCACAGCCCCACCGTCAAGGATGACCGTCGTGTTGCTCGGGATATTCAGTTGGGCCGTCTTGAAGGTGCCGGCAGGGAACCGCACAGCGTGACCCGCAGCAGAGTTAATCGCTGCCTGGCATGCTGTGGTGTCATCAGCTACACCATCACCAACAGCACCGAAATCCTTGACGCTAACGAACAACTCGCCCTTACGGACAGGCTGCCGGCCCTGAGAGTCAAGGGACGCGTAACGACCATCCAGGGCGGCCCTGGTCTCGGTGCTCGAACCACTAACAGCCGCAGCGATAGCCGGATCAGCAGGAGCACCAACCAGAGCCGCCGCACTAGAAGCGGAAGCAGCAGACGAGGACGCCGCCTGCTCAGCCGCAATAACAGCAGCCTTCAACCCCTCATACGACGTGAGGTAACCGGTGAACCCTGCACCTTGTTCGGGTCCGCGGGATCAAAAATGGTGATACTCGCGTCAGCGGCAACCATACTCGGATTGCTCGGGTCCGCCGCAAACAAAGGTTCAAACGTATAAGCCATAGTTAGTTCTCCTGGTCTTCGATAGTGGTCACTTCCCTGGTGATTTCTTCGTCTTCGTTCGGGTCTCCGAACACGATTCCGACTGCCATAACGGCTTGTCCTTCCGGTTTTTGGGTACAAAAAAACCCGCCAAAAGCGGGCTGCTATAAAAACTGCTATTCAGTTATGAGCAATGGAGTGGGGAGGAGTTCCGCGGCGCCCGTTTCAGCGCCTTCCTCGACATTGGCGCAGTGTTCACTCATGGGCTTTTTTCCACACGGGCTACCACTGCCGGCTAGTGCGTATCGGGGGCCTATCTTCCGGTGGTTTCCGCTTCCGTTCCCTGGTTCCGTCGCCGCGGGCAGAGTTACAGCCCCGGTGCATTCCCCGGAGCCCCGCTACACCGGGAGCCATACGCCCGCCAGTGTTCACCGATTCGATATGGTCAGCGGTAAAACTCCGGGCGTCTTTCCAAAAGTCCGGGTAAAGCTTCCTATTCTCGAACTCCCAGAGAAACGGGCCACCACATCCAGCGCACGGCAATTTCTCGCGCTCATATTGACGCTTTAGCGCCTCACGCTGCCGCACATAAGTACGGTCATTCCTGTACTGCTTCACGACAAAGATGCCTCCTGAAAATAGGTACAAAAAAGGCCCCCTAAAGGGCCTAAAACTGGGGTTTGATTCCTGTTGCTGCGGAAAATCGAAGCTCGGGGGGATATCCTTGTGCCTATGTCCGAGGGGGCACACCCGGCGGGACCCCGGATTGCCTCCCCACCCCTCTGAGCGGAGTGGAGAGGCACGGATCCCCGTTAGCGGACGTAGACGCGGGGGCCTTCAGCGACCTGTTCACGCTGGTGCGCTGTGGTTGCGGTCCTGCGCCGTTCCCGCAGTTCGTCGGGTGTTGCGACTGCAAGGGTCACGCCTTCGTAGTGGCCGCGAGCCACGTTGATGAGTGCAAGGTCGATGTCTTCCTTCGCATCGGCGGCGAGCTGACGGATAGCGCGCGTGCCGGTGAGGCTGGACTCGTTGAGTACCTTCACTGATTCGCCCATGCTGCGTGCTACCTGTTCCTTCACGGCTGCGGGCAGGTGAACGACAGGGAGCAGCCTGTTGAGCGCTACAGGCACTTCTCCTGGTACAGCGGCGGTGTAGATGCTGGCGATAGTGCCAAGCATGGCCAGTGCAGTGCGTGCGGTCTTGTATTCCGCTGCGGTGTCCGCTTCCACGTTCGCTGCCATGTCCAGCGGCTTAGTAGCGGGGAGCTTCTTAGCGGCGGCTGTGAGGGCCTTAGCGTGCTTGTTGAACACGGGGGTTAGGTCTTCTGCTGCCTGGGCCTGCAAGGCCGGTACGTGACGGCGTACGGCGTCCTGGTAGTTGGTGTTGAACGCTTTGGTGAGCGCTTCTGCTGCCTGTGCGGTGCGGAGCCGGTCGAGGGCTTCCTCGTACCATTCGTCCGGGTTGGTGGTGGTGAGTGCCTGGTCTGCGAGTTCGGCGGCTACCTGGTGGACGGTGGGTGCGCTGTTGATGCGGTCCCGGATCCCGACTGCGAGGGTGGGCGGTGTGAGGCCCGCGGCGTGGTACGTCCGGACAAGGGTGTCCAGGTGGGTGTGTTCAGAGGTCGGGTAGCGGTTGTAGAGCGGTTCAGTAGCGATAGCCATAATGCGTTTCCTTAGAAGTTCGGGAGGATGTTGAAAATGTCGTTAGGGTCAGGTTCCGTCGCGGGCAGCGGTTCGGCTGGTTGCCCGTCCGCGTCCAGGAGTTCGAACTGTCCCCGGAGGAAGTCGGCTGCGCTGTCGGTCTTTGCCTGTTCGGCGTCTTTGGCTGCCAGTGCTGCGGCGGCTTGTTCTCGCTTGCCAGCGGCGAGCTGTTCAATCGCTGCTGCGAAGTCGTCCTGGAGGGTCATGCCTGGTCTCCTTGGAGTGCGTCTGCTATTTCGGTTGCGAGGCGGAGCGCTTCGTTGGCGGGAATCACGAAACGGACGTTTGCCCCGCGCCTGACTACTACGGCTGGTTCGCGTCCGTTTGGGCCTGTAAGGAAGGCTGGGCCGGCTACTAGTTCGGCGCCTTCGCTCAGGTTGCGGGCGTAGTGTTCTCGCTTGGACTGGAATGGGGGTCGGTTTGTCATGCTTGCCGCCATTCGACTGCGTCGTGCAGGGCGTCAGCGAGTGCTACTGCCTGTTCGTCGGTGAGGACGGCCATGAGTCCGCGGCGGGAGAAGATAGCGGCGCCGTGTTCGATTCCGCCGTCTGGCCTTTTTTGGAACGCGGGGACTGCTTCCACGGTTGCGGCCACGCGCTGATTCCTGGCGTGGTGGTCGGGCGTGGCGAGGAATACCCTGCCGTACGGGTCTGTCGCCATTGCTAGTGCCCTTCTGTCGTCTGGTGGACGGTGGCAAGTGATCCCGGATCCTGGACCTTGACGGGTACTTTGGCGGCGTTTTCGGCGATGCGCTTCCACCGTTCGGCGCGTTCCGCTTGGTGCATTGCTCGTTCCCGCCAGATGGCGACTTGGGCCATGAAGTCCCACTGATCTGTAGCTGATTCTTTGTATGGGTCGTAAGCCATGTCAGTTCCTCTTCCTGCGTTGTCTGTCTACTCGTGCGCTTGCTCGGTTGCCTGTGGGGTCGCGGTGCATCCCGCGGTCTGTGTGCGTTTCCGGGGTGTTGTTGAGTGCTTGTATCTGCTGGTGGAGCCTGCCGGCCATCTCTTTCCAGTAGCGGATTTCGGACTCGTAGCTCTCGGCGCTCCTGGTCACTCTGCGGCTCCCTCGTAGATCGCTAGGCGTGTCTCGGCCTCTAAGGCCCTTTGCTGCCATTTACGGCGTTCCAGTTGCTCGTGAAGGGCCTTTTGGGTGAGCGCGTCACACAGCTTCTCTAGATCGGCCCTGGTGAGCTTCACGCGGCCATCTCTCGCTGGTCATACATGGCGAGGCGAGCATTAGAGGCTGCCAGAGATGTTCTGAGGGCTGCTATTTCGGCTTCTGCCCGGCTTAGCTTCTTTTCAAGCTTGGAGATAATGCCTTGGCGGATAGCTGCCCTGTGCTGCCATTTTTCGGCTTCGGTGTACGTCATGCTGCTGTTTCTCCAAGTTCAAAGTGGCCTGTTCCTGTTCCCCGACCCTCTGTGTCAGGAACAAGGAACTGATCGCGGAATACCTTCAGGGCGATGTGTGCGCGGTTGGTTCCCCAGCCGAGACGGTCCTTCACGTCCCTTACGCTGATGGGCGGCGGATCCATTGCCTTTAGTTCGGCTATGTCCACTCCTGGGGCTGCCTGCGGTGTGCGTTCGCCTTCTTCTGGGGCAAACACTGTGAAGCTGGAGTCAGCGAACATCTTGAACGTTCCGGCTAGTGGTTCCTTGTCACTACCTCCGGATTCCGCCCTTAGTCCTCCGTGGCGGTCCTTCTTGATGTTCAGGTAGCAGGATCCGCCGTGCCCTGGCCGGAACTGGTCCTTTACCGTGACCCTGAGCATTACTCCACCGACTGCACGGGCCTTAGCTACTGTCCCTGTTGGGCCTTGAGCCTTTGACTCCGCGTTCTTGGCTACGTGGTCAATTGCTACGACGCATGCCCCCGCCATTGCCAGCGGTTTGAGGACTGAGGTGTGAGCGATAGTGAAGTCATCGGGGCTGTTGCTGTTGAGGCCTAGAGCTGGGAGCAGTTCACCGATACTGTCCACTCCCACAATGTGTGGCTTCCAGGCTTTTAGGTCGGCTACGGTGGCCATCAGGTCGAGCTTGTCTTCTGGTTCCTTGTAGCGGAATCTATTCAGGTCCGAGAGGATTTCCGGGGGAACCCCGAACTCTAGAAGCCTTGTGACAATGCCCTGAACCCCGTTGTGGTCCATGTCGATGAACACTGCCCGTTGGCCGGCGATGAGCGCCCGTGCGATAGCTCCGATGACAACGAATGTCTTTCCGCTCTCTGCTTCACCGAATAGCAAATTGAACTGCCCGGTGTAGAAGATGCACTTGCCATCCGAGCGGTGGAATACCGATGGTGTGGGTGCTGGTGGAAGATCCCCGGATAGCAGGCCCGCTACGTCACCGTAGATAACGGTGTTCCTCGTTCCTGACATAGGGGGTAGAGGAACAGGAACAGTGTGTTCCTCGAAGGATTCAGCAGCGAAGTAGTCCGGTACCGTCATGCGGCCACCTCGTCGCCGTAAGTCCCGTGAATGCCTGGGGCTTCGGTCGCTTCTAAGTAGCGCTTGTTTTCCCACTTCACCCAGTCCGAAACTGAGAGTCCGGCTGTGGCATTGGTTCGTTCCGCATTGCGAGAGAAGATGCCGGCTAGGAGGTCGGTTTGAGCTGCTGTTAGCGGAGGGGCTGCGTCAACTATGCGCTTGATGTATGCGGCGCGTTCCTCGGCGGCTTGACGGGCCTTAGCCGAGGGCTGTACTGTTTCAGTGTCTGGCCCGAATGAGCGCGGGTCTAGATGAGCGTGAACCAAAAATGACTCCTTACAGTCATGCAGCACCTTGAGCGAAGGTGCACAGATACATTGGTTGAGCCTGAAGCCGCCACTCCCTAGGAAGAGTGAGCGGCTTTACTTCGTTGTCCTTGGCTTCTACTTAAATCATGAGCTACAAAACCGACGATTAACAGCCCCCGGTCAACGGACCAGGGACACGGGGAATCAGCTATCCACAGGGCCTTTCGGCGCGGAAGTGTTACCGATTAGAGGGTTGGGACTTGCCCCGTACCGCCTCGTTTCGCGCATGCCAAATTGCCCCCCGTCAACATGACTGCGAGCCCATTTGGTTAATTGGCGCGGTTTGTGGATAGGGATAGGGGGGCGCGCGTCACCCGGACAGCTTGCGGCAGTTTAGGCAAGTAAAAGCCGGGTTTTCGGTAACCAAAAGTAACGACTACTCGGCCGCAATCCACAGGGCAACCCGCAAGCGCATGTGATAAAGATCACAACTTTAGTTGTCGGTTCTGGCAATTGTTACGGGGCGTCACGCGATTGTTACCCCTCTAGCTGCTTCCATTCGATACGCACATGCTCCGGGCTGAACCTGACACCTTTGCCAGCGGGCAGCAATGTCACCTCCACCAAGGCCCGGAGGCTTTGCTTCTTATCTGCCAGTGGCAGGGCGTCCCAGGCTGCGGAAACGTTCTCGGAGCCGATTACCGCCGCAAGGGGATTCATGCCCTCAGCAGCGCTGATTGCGGCTTCAATCGCTGTCAAGGATTTGCTGATCTTCGCGGCCTGCTCCCTCACAGCCGTAGGCGATAACAGTCCATCAGCCAACAAGGAGGCGAGCGCGTCACGCCTCGCCCGCAAATCTGTGGCCGCCGCCCGCAGCTCGGCTATCTGGCCGGAATTAGCGAACAGCCTTGAGGCATCCGGGCGCGAAAGCCTCTCCACCATGACATCAGTAATCAGCTCATCTACGGGCTCCATACGGCGCTGCAAGCAGTAGCCGCCCAAACACCGGTAAACCATGATGGAGCGGCCCTTGTTCTTGTACGGCGCCGCATAGAGCGGCTTACCGCATTTGAAGCACTTAGCGATCCCCGACAGCAGATACTTGGCATTGAGGTCATCGGGAGCTGTGCGCCGCCGCGGATCCATCAACAGAGCCTCCAAGCGCTTATGCGTATCCACATCGATCACGGGTCCCCACTCCCCCGCGCCCATGTCCTCGCCATTGTAGATCCGCTTTCCCGCATACCGGGGGTTCAGCATCAGCCGGCGAACCTGCGTGACTCCCCAAGGGCCACCATCCTTAGTGACTTCCCCTGTCTGTTTGTCCTTCCGTACGTCCGTTGTGCGATACCCGGCAGCGTTCCACTCCCTGGCAACGCTGGCAAGGGTGACGCCGGAAAGGATCTGATCAGCGCCGGAACGTATAAGCGCGGCCTCTTCCTCCACCGCGAAGACACACCCGCTCTCGTCACGGTCATAGCCGAACGGGCGGCGGCTCCAAAAGGCCCTGCCAGCCTCGGCCCGCTGCCTGTTAGCGGCCTTCTGACGGTTCCCCTTGTGCTTGACCTCCATAGACGCAATAGCGGTAAGGATCTGCGCCACAGCCACTCCCGTGGGGTCGCCTAGGTCCAGGGAGACGCCGTGAACGCACGCGATGTTGGCGCGGTGTTCCTGCCCTGCTTCAATGACGCGGGTAAGGTCGCGCATGTTCCTGGTAAGCCTGTCCAGGTGCCACACAACAAGCTTTGTCACGGTGCCACGCTCGATGTCGCTTACCAGTTGCTCGAACGCGGGGCGGCGTTTGCCTGTGCTGGCGCTGACGGAGTTGTCAGCGTAGATTTCCGGGGCTTCCCACCCCTTGGCCTCGGCGTATTTCCGGCAGGATGCCTCCTGACGCTGTACCGCGGCTTCCTGCCCGCTCTTGTCCTCTGACTGCCGGATGTAGACTGCTGTGCCGCTCATAAGAGAAACACTAACAGTTGACTAGTGGCACCATCATCGCGATTTCTTTCTTTCCTGCGGTTTCCATCAGTTCGCGTTTAGCCGTATCCCGGACGTCCTGGGCTTGAGCACGGAGTACGTCGGCCAGCGGGGTGCCGCGCTCAACTGCCACCACAATGCCGTCCACGAACCTGACCAGCGGGGCAAGATCGGTCCGCGCCGAAAACTCCTGCAGGGCCTGAACCAGTGGTTTGCCGGCCCTGGTTTCGGCAAGGATGGTCGAAAACTCCCTGGTCAATTCGCCCTTGGCACTGCGGCAGACCCTGTCTAGCGCTCCGGTGGCGCTTTCCCCTGCGCTGACCGCGAGCGCCATGAGCTCAGCAAGGCTGGGGAACTCGGCCATCATCCGTGATTCACGCCGCCGGACCTGCACGCCGAGCCAGTAGTCGCGCAGCATGAACCCGCCAACCGCACTGCCCAGGATTGCCACTGCAGCGAGCAGCGGACTGAACCTGCCAGCAGCCGCTGCAAGGAAGGTGAAGCAGAGGGCGAGTGCAAAGCCGCCGGCTGCCCACAAGAGTTGCTCTGCGCGAAAGTCGATGGAGGATCTGTTGATTCCTGCCTGTGCCAGCCGGCGCGTAGTCGCTCCCGGCGAGGGGTTGAGGTGCCCCAGCGCGGCCATGCCCTCCCGGAAGACAGGACGGATTATCCGCCCCAGGGGGCCGAACGGCGTTAGATGCTGGTCTCCGGAGTACAGCAGCCTTGACTCAAGGTTCTGGGACTTCAGCTGCGGCTCGATGCGCTGCGTGAACGTGGTTGCCCTCAGGAACGGGGAACGGAAGACGACGAGCCACAGCCCGATGCCCAGGAGCAGTCCGCAGACAACTGCGGCAGGTGATACGGCGTTCATCTGAGCACCCGCTCGTCCTGGGGAAGAGCCCCGATCCTCAGCATGATGGAGTAGCACACGAGGGACACCACCAGGCCGCCGAGAAGGACGCCGGCGCCTGCCGGGGTGTTGTATGCCTGTACCCCTTCCGGTCTTGTGGCCAGCAGGATCATGACAATCCAGGGTGCAGCGACGGCAAGGCGCGCGGCGTTGACTGTCCAGGACTGCCTGGCTTCCAGTTCGCTGCGGGTGCGCGAGCTCTCGCGCAGGAACTCAGCCAAGGTGCCGAGGAGCTTCCCCAGGTCAGATCCTCCCACTTCCCTGGTGAGGCGCAATGCTTCGACTATGCGGTCGGCGACGGGATCGGCGAGCCGGTGCTTGAGCTTGTTGAGCGATGCGTCAAACTGTCCACCTGCGCGGTAATCGGCTCCGAACTCCCGGAAAACGTGCCGCAACTCATCGGGGCCCTTCTCTCCCAGCTGGATGAGGGCCTCCGGCAGCGGCAGTCCGGCCCGGATGGCGGACCGGAGGTGATCGACGACGTCGGGCCACAGTTGCCGCAGCAGGGCGGTTCTCTTCTTTGCACGCCAGCGCAGGATGCTGATCGGGAGCCAGGCTGCGAACAATGCAAAGCAGCCGGCGATTGGCCAGGATCGGCTGATGGCGTAGAAGACGAGTGCAACGAAAAGCCCTAGTCCTACACAGGTGCTGAGTAACCCGGCCGGCGACACCTTTTCAATGCCGGCTGCAGCCAGCAGATCGCCAAGGCGGCTGACCCGGCGTTCCCTGCGCCGTTGTTCAGGCGACTCCCAGAAGGACCACCAGATCAGGAACAGGCCTGTCCCCGCCGTTACCCCCAGCAATGCCGACGTCATCGCGGATCCAGCAACGACGCGACGTCGTACCCTGCGCGGTTGAACTTCTCTGCGGCAGGCATCGAGTTTGCCCGGGGCTGCAGGGCACCGTCCACCATCGCGAACACCGGTGAGGATTCAATAATGCCGTTCTCGACTCTGCGGCCCAGTGAGAGAATTTCAGTTACTTCCCTGCGTCCGCTCGACTGCCGACTGCAATGAACCACCAGATCGATGCACGATGCGACCGTGGGGACAACGAAGGCGCTTGATATGTTTTCGCCGGCGAGCAAGGGAAGCGTGCAGATCTTGGTTACAGCGTCATGGGCTGAGTTGGCATGGACGGTGCACATTCCGGGAAGTCCGCTGTTCAGGGCGATGAGCATGTCCAGGCTCTCTGCCTCACGGACCTCCCCCACCACTAGACGGTCGGGCCGCATCCGGAGCGCTTCCTTCACGAGCCGGCGCAGGGGAATCTCCCCCTCACCCTCGAGGTTCGGTTGGCGGCATTGAAGGCCCACCACATCCCGCAACGGGAACTGGAGCTCGAAGATCTCCTCCACCGTGATCACACGTTCCCGGCTTCCGATGCTGGCTGCCAGGCGGTTGAGCATTGTGGTCTTGCCCGCTTGAGTAGCGCCCGAGACCAGGATGTTCAGGCCGCTTGAGACGGCGGCACCAAGGAATCGGGCCGACTGCGGGGTCAGTGTCCCGAGCTCAACCAGGTGCTCCAGCCGGGTGGCCTTCACTACGAACTTCCTGATGTTGACTGCCCAGTGCTTCCTGGTCACGTCGGGGATGACCACATGGAGCCTCGAGCCATCAGGGAGGGCGGCATCCACAAATGGGGAGGACATGTCCAGCCGACGGCCGGAGCTCTTGAGCATTCGCTCGACCAGGTCCCGGACCTGCTGTTCGGTGAGGCTGAGGGAGGTCAGCTCGGACTCGCCGTTACGGGCCACGAAGATCTCGTTGGGCGCGTTCAGCCAAATTTCCTCAATAGAGGGGTCGTCAAGCAGTGGTTGGAGCACTCCGAACCCGGCAACCGCGTCAAAGAGGAACCTTCGTGCTGCATCCAGCGGGCCTATTGGGGGAAGCGGCCCCAAGAGTGCCCTTTCGTCGTAGTCCGTGACGGCTGCTTCGACGAGCCGACGCACTTCTCCCGCTTGGTTAAGCGGATCGAGCCCCCGACGACGGATCAGTTCGCGGACCTCGTCCTCAACAATTTCCAGCGCGTCCATTGTTTCCCCAATACAACTGCCGCCCCCGGCGGAGGCAGTGCGATGGGCTTTAGCTTAGGGAGAGTACAACACCGCAACAAGTCAAAAGATTGGCTGTGGATAAGCGCAGGATAGTCACAGGATCAACAAATGCACCACTGACACCACTGTTTCCACCAGCAACACGGTGCTATGGTGAGCGCGTTAAGTTTCAAATTTCCTGTTCGGCCTGTTTCCTGGGGAAGCAGCCGGGACAGCAACCCAGATGAGGGCTCCCGGGAGCGCCTCATTGTCTCCGGAGCCAATAATGAAGCGGAACCCGTCTCAGTCCCGTCGCCCCGCACTAAAGTCCTTGGGGATAGTCCTGCTGGCTACTTCACTACTAGCCGGACCTGGTTTGGCAGCTGTTGCTTCCGCCGTCGAGCCAGCTCCTACGCCGGCAACTTCACCTGCTGCAAGCCATACGTCGCAGGCTGTATCGCCCTCGCCGGCGGTTTCTGCTCCGGCTCCATCCCCCGAAGTAACGGCAGGCACATCACCGGCAACTGCAAAAGCTTCGCAGTCCATGGCGGAGGCCGTGGGTGTAGGGGGCGCTGAAATGGGTCAGCGATCCGCTCGCGTCACGGCCTCTGCACCCTCCGATTCGTTCCGGCGCCTCAGCACTGAATCACTTTCTTCCGAGGGCACCTGGATGCCCACCTTTGGTATCCAGGGCCTGGATGTCAGCGGCCACCAGCCGAGCGTGGACTGGAAGCAGCAATGGAACATGGGAGCCCGCTTCGCCTATATCAAGGCAACCGAGGGGAACTACTACAAGAACCCCTACTACGGCTCGCAGTACCAGGGCTCACGTAACGTTGGGATGATTCGCGGCGCTTACCACTTTGCCATCCCCAACTGGTCCTCAGGTGCAGACCAGGCACGATACTTCGTGCAGAACGGGGGCGGATGGTCCGCAGATGGCTACACCATGCCCCCGGTACTGGACTTCGAATTCAACCCGTACGAAGGCCGGACCATCAACGGCTTCTACTTCGGCAACACGTGCTACAACATGTCGCCGGCCCAACTCCAGTCCTGGGTCAGGGATTTCGGTAACACCATGCGTTCGATGACCGGCCGCCTTCCTGTTATCTACACCAACACGAGTTGGTGGAATCAGTGCCTCGGCAATCCTTCCGGTTTTGGAGACTATCCCTTGTGGGTCGCCGCGTACCCAAGTTCTCCCACAAACAACGCCGGTCCCGTCCCTACATCCAGTTGGAGTACCTACAGCATCTGGCAGTACAGCAGCACGGGGCCCTTTGCGGGGGACTCCAATGTGTGGAATGGCGACTACGCCTCCCTGCGGACTTTTGCCGGGGGGGCGGCACCCGCCGGTTCCTTTGACGAGCTCTCGCTCCAACGAAATGAATCGACAACGCAACTGAACGTACGTGGCTGGGCCGTCGATTTTGCCAACTCATCTTCATCAACCCAGGCCCACGTGTACGTCACGGGTCCGGACGGAGTCCGCACCGGCTATGCCCTTCCCGCGAACATCTCCCGCCCCGACGTGAACGCTGCCCTGGGCGTCAGCGGGCAACATGGCTTCCAGCAGGGCATCCAGATCCAGAAATCCGGCACCTACCAGGTCTGCGCCTACGCCATCGGTGCATTCAGCAATACTGCGGTGGGCTGCAAATCACTGGAGGCAAAGGGCGTGGAGGCGCCCATGGGCAGCATCGATGACGCCAAGGAAGTACGCACGGCAGATAAGGTCACGCTTTCGCTGCGCGGCTGGGCTATCGACACTGCAAATCCGGCTACTGCAACAGAAGCACATGCCTACTTGACGGCGCCGGACGGCACCCGGACCGGCTATGCCATCCCTGCGAATCTGTCCAGGCCCGACGTCGACCAGGCGTTTGGCATGGGCGCCAACCACGGTTACCAGCGGGACATCCCCATCACAGCCCCCGGTACTTATAAGCTGTGCGTTTATGCGATCGGCCAGTACAGCAACACCGAGATTGGGTGCAGGGAGCTTAACTTCGCCCCCGCGGCCGCCCCGATCGGCAGTTTCGATGATGCATCCCTCATCAAGACATCCACCACGGCAGCACTCTCGGTGAGGGGGTGGGCACTGGACCGCGGCGATTCAGCTCGGTCCATCTCCGTCCACGTCTACGTCACCTCGCCGGACGGCTCCACCAAGGGTTATCCGTTTTCCGCTTCCCAAGTCCGGGCCGACGTTAACAGCGCACTCGGAGTGACAGGAAACCACGGGTTTGCCGCCGCGGTACCGATTACGGCACCCGGTCAGTACAAGGTCTGCGCTTACGCCATAGCGCTCAGTCCGCTCGCCCCAAACCCGTTGCTGTCCTGCCGGACCGTTGACGTCGGAGCAGTCACACCTCCCACCGGAAGTCTCGACAGCGTCGCGGTCAATAAGACGAGCAGCTCTGTTTCGCTGTCCGTGACCGGCTGGGCCTTGGACAAGGCAGATACTTCCCGATCCATTGACGTGCACGTGTATGTCACTTCTCCTGACGGATCCACAAAAGGGTACGCGTTCACTGCATCCCAGCCCAGGTCAGACGTCAATAAAGTGCTGGGGGTGACGGGTGACCACGGTTTCGCTCCGTCAATTCCCATCACCAGCCCGGGCGTCTACACGGCCTGCGCGTATGCCATCGCGCCCAGCCCGCTGGCTTCAGGAAACCCGCTGATCGGGTGCCGCGCGGCGGATGCCGGCAAGAGCGGTGCACCTGCCGGTGTTCTGGACTCGGTTGCCATCAAGACGACGGCGGGCGTCACGTCGCTGGAGGCAACCGGATGGACCTACGATCCTGACATGCCTACCGTTTCGAACCCGGTCCATGCCTACGTAACCGGCCCCGACGGCAAGACCACAGGATATGCCTTCTCAACCACAGTTGACCGCCCTGATGTAAATAAGGCGTTTGGCATCACGGGGGTCCACGGATACTCGGTTAACGTCAACACCACAGTCCGGGGAACTTACAGGGTGTGCACCTACGGCATCGGGGTCTCCCCTTTCACCACCGGCAACACGTTGTTGGGGTGCCGGACCCTCACGTATTAGAGAGGGAGTCTGTAACAGCAGGAAAGGGGGTGGAGCTTCGGCTCCACCCCCTTTCCTGCTGTTGCGCTGCGTCAGTTGCTGCTCTCAGCCAGCAACTCCAGCAGGTAAGCTCCATAGCCGCTCTTAACCAGCGGCTCGGCACGTTCCCGCAACTCGTCATCCGTCAGGAACCCGAGACGCCACGAAATCTCTTCTGGTGCCCCGATCTTCAAGCCCTGCCGGTTTTCGACGGTCCGGATGAAGTTCGAGGCATCGTTCAAGTCACTAAAGGTGCCCGTGTCCAGCCAGGCAGTTCCCCGCGGCAGGATCTCAACCTGCAGCTTTCCTGCGTCCAGGTAGACACGGTTGACGTCCGTGATTTCAAGCTCCCCGCGCGCTGAGGGCTTCAGGTTCTTGGCGATGTCCACCACGTTGTTGTCGTAGAAGTACAGCCCCGGAACAGCGTAATGGCTCTTCGGGGCCGCCGGCTTTTCTTCCAGCGACAAGGCCTTGCCCTGCTCGTCGAACTCGACCACGCCGTACGCCGACGGATCCTTGACCCAGTACCCAAAGACAGCGCCACCGTCTATGGTCTTGAAGCGGCGCAGCTGCGTCCCCATTCCCTGCCCGTAGAAGATGTTGTCTCCCAGTACAAGGGCCACACTGTCGTCCCCGATGTGGTCGGCTCCGAGTATGAATGCCTGAGCCAGTCCATCCGGCGAGGGCTGCTGTTTGTAAGTAATGGAGACACCAAAGCGCGAACCATCCCCCAGGAGGCGCTCGAACTGCTCAGCATCGTGGGGCGTGGTAATAATCAGGATGTCCCGGATCCCCGCAAGTATCAGCGTCGACAATGGGTAGTAGATCATCGGCTTGTCGTAGACCGGGACCAACTGCTTGCTGACACCCAACGTGATGGGATGAAGCCTTGAGCCGGTTCCGCCGGCAAGTATTATTCCGCGCATGCCCCCATCTTTCCCTTCGCTAAGAGCAGCGGCAAATCCGGTACCCTTGGGAATTATGCAGCGACTTCTTGTGACCGGCGGAGCCGGCTTCATCGGCTCAAACTTTGTCCACTATGTACTGGAAAATACTGATCATCACGTCACTGTTCTGGACAAGCTGACCTACGCCGGGAATCTTGAGTCACTGCGCGGCCTTCCCGAAGACCGGTTCACCTTTGTCGAGGGCGACATTGCCGACGCCGGTGTGGTGGACGGCCTCGTCGCCGGCACGGACGTCGTGGTCCACTACGCTGCCGAGTCGCACAACGACAATTCACTGCATGATCCCCGTCCCTTCCTGGACACCAACATCATCGGCACCTACACGCTGATCGAGGCGGCCCGGAAGCACAACAAGCGCTTCCACCACATCTCCACGGACGAGGTCTACGGTGACCTGGAACTTGACGACCCGGAGCGGTTCACCGAGCAGACCCCGTACAACCCCTCCAGCCCGTATTCCTCCACCAAGGCCGGCTCGGACCTGCTGGTCCGTGCCTGGGTCCGCTCGTTCGGGCTGCAGGCAACCATCAGCAACTGCTCGAACAACTACGGCCCGTACCAGCACGTCGAGAAATTCATTCCCCGCCAGATCACCAACGTGATCGACGGAATCCGCCCCAAGCTCTACGGCAAGGGCGAGAACGTCCGTGACTGGATCCACGCCAACGACCATTCCTCCGCCGTCCTGGCCATCATCGCCAAGGGAACCATCGGGGAAACCTATTTGATCGGCGCCGACGGTGAGAAGAACAACAAGGAAGTCGTCGAACTGATCCTCAAGCACATGGGCCAGTCCCCAGACGCCTACGACCACGTGGTGGACCGTCCCGGCCACGACCTCCGCTACGCCATCGACTCCACCAAACTCCGCAACGAGCTCGGCTGGGAACCCCGGTTCTCCAACTTCGACGCCGGCATCGAAGACACCATCGACTGGTACCGGAACAACGAACAGTGGTGGCGCCCGCAAAAAGCGGCCACCGAAGCCAAGTACAAGGAACAGGGCCAGTAGTCCATGTCTCTGGAGTTCTCAAAGAAGCTTGCCCGGCACCAAACTCCCATTCCCGGCGTCGTCCTTTATGACCTTTCGGTCCACGGCGACAACCGGGGCTGGTTCAAGGAAAACTGGCAGCGGGAAAAAATGGTCGCTCTTGGACTGCCTGATTTCCGGCCGGTCCAGAACAACATTTCCTACAACGAGAAGGCAGGGACCACCCGTGGCATCCACGCCGAGCCTTGGGACAAGTTCATCTCCGTTGCGACCGGCCGTATCTTCGGAGCCTGGGTTGACCTGCGGGAAGGCCCGTCATTTGGCACTGTCTTCACTGCCGAGCTTGATCCGAGCCAGGCTATCTTCATTCCACGGGGCGTTGGCAACGCTTTCCAGACACTGGAGGACAGAACGGCCTACACCTACCTAGTGAATGACCACTGGTCGGCTGATGCCCAGGGACAGTACACCTTCCTGAACCTGGCCGACGAGACCGCGGCAATCCAGTGGCCGATCCCCCTGGCCCAGGCTGAACTCTCCGACAAGGACAAGGCCCACCCGCGGATGGCCGATGTCGCTCCAATGCAGGCGAAAAAGATCCTGGTCGTCGGCGCTGACGGGCAGCTTGGCAAGGCCCTGCGCGCACAGTACGACGGCGCTGCAACGGTTGAGTTCGCTGGCCGCGGTGAGTTTGACCTCGCCAGTGCAGATGCGTTCAACACCCGGCGTTGGAAGAACTACTCGACCATCGTCAATGCCGCCGCGTACACGGCCGTCGACGCTGCAGAATCCGCCGAGGGCAGGGCAGCGGCCTGGGCCATTAACGTAACGGCCGTGGCCAACCTTGCTCGCACCGCCGTCGAACACGACCTCACCCTGGTGCACGTCTCATCGGACTACGTCTTCGACGGGACCCGTGACGTCCATGACGAAGACGAGCCGCTGTCACCCCTTGGCGTTTACGGGCAAACGAAAGCGGCCGGTGACGCTGTCGTGGGCGTCGTGCCGCGTCACTACATCGTTCGGACCAGCTGGGTCATCGGAGAAGGCAACAACTTTGTCCGCACCATGGCCAGCCTTGCAGCCAGGGGAATCAAGCCCGCTGTTGTCAATGACCAGACTGGACGTCTGACTTTTACCGAGGATATTGGGGCGTTCATCAGCCACCTGCTGACCACGGAAGCGCCCTACGGCACTTACAACTTCACAAACGGCGGACCGGTGAAGAGCTGGGCCGACATAGCATCGGACGTTTACGAGCTGTCCGGCGCCTCAAGGTCGGACGTCACAGGGGTTACGACCGCTGAATACTTCAAGAACAAGGCTGCAGCTCCACGGCCACACAACAGTGCGCTGGACCTGGCCAAGGCACAGTCGACGGGCTTTCACCCGGCTGACGCCGATGAGAGGCTGACCGCCTACCTGAAGGCGGAAACCGATAACGTATGACTCCTGCAGAGCAAAACCAGCGCACCCTGGTCATCATGCCGGCCTGGAATGAGTCGGAAGCCATCGGCAACACAATCCGGGAAGTGTTCGAGTTCGGCCCTGACTGCAGCATCCTCGTCGTGGATGACGGGTCACGTGACAACACGGCACAGGTTGCACGCGATGCCGGCGCGCTGGTGGTCCAACTCCCCTTCAATATGGGAGTGGGCGGCGCAATGAGGACCGGTTTCAAGTACGCCAAGATGCACGGCTACACCAGGGTCATTCAGGTGGACTCCGATGGCCAGCACGATCCCCGCGATATTAAAGCCGTCCTCGATGGCCTGCAGGAAGCGGACATCGTCATTGGTGCCCGTTTTGCCGACAAGGGAACCTACACGGTCCGCGGGCCGCGCAAGTGGGCCATGAACGTTCTGGCCTGGACGATATCCAGGATCGCGGGCACCCGCCTCACCGACGTCACGTCCGGGTTCCGGGCAGCTAATGCCAAGGCTATCCGGCAGTATGTAGACCACTACCCCGCCGAGTACCTCGGTGACACCATTGATTCGCTCGTGGTAGCCATCCGTTCCGGGTGCACTGTGCGCCAAGTGGGGGTTTCAATGCGTGAACGGCAGGGCGGGACTCCAAGCCATGACCCGGTCAAGGCCGCCATCTACCTGGGCCGGTCAGCATTTGCCCTCCTCTTCGCGTTGACCCGCAAGAAGAACGAACCGTCATCCAACTAGGAGTTTCCATGGCCACCCTTGTTGGCTTCATCTTTGTGCTGGTCATTTTGCTCATCATCTTTGAGATGTTGCGCCGCCGGCACCTGCGGGAGAAGTACGCTGTCATCTGGATCATCATCGGGATCGGCGTCCTGGTGCTGGCGGCCTTCCCTCAATTGCTCTTCTGGTCAAGCGGAGTATTGGGCGTAAAAGTGCCGTCCAACCTCCTGTTCGCGATGGCCCTTGTACTGCTGGTATCCGTCTGCCTCCATCTGTCCTTTGAGCAGTCGCAGGCCGAAGACGAAATCCGGGTATTGGCGGAGGAAGTCGGAATACTCCGCCTAAAGGTTCTCGAACTTGAAGAGAACCGGGCACGGGGTGGCCGTGCAGGCGGTGACATGCCTGGGACGGACGAACCGACGCGTTAAAGAAATCAGGTGGCTGTCTCGGATCCCGGGGCAGCCACCTGATTTCTAACGCTTTTGGCTAAGAAACAACGTGCTTCAACAGCCTTGGCAGCGAGTCAGTCTTTCCGATCATCAAGGAGCGGGCCACCAGTGTGGCGGCATTCAACCGCGACGTTATGTGGAAGGCCGCAGCCCGGGCAGTCCTGTTCCAGCCGAGTTCCCGGAAACGTCGTGCCTGTCCCTCGAAGTAGGCGCGCTCTTCATCGAACCGGCGGCCGTCAAGGGCCTTGACGGAGGAATCTGAGGCGGAGTGCCGGCGGTAGAGGAACGACAGCGTAGGGTCAACCACCATGGAGCCGCCTTCAGCAGCAATATCAAGCAGCAGAGCAAGGTCCTGCACTACGTGCAGGCCTTCAGTGAAGCCGATGCGGCGGATCACCTCCGTGCGCCATGCCAGGGACGGGAAGTACGCCCAGTCGGCCCGAACCAGGCTGGTGGCCATCTCCTCACCCTGCAGCAGCACTGTCGATTTGGTCGACGGAGCATATACCTTCTTGACGATATCCACCAGCGGCGAGCTGGCACGGCCCTTCTCATCGATAACCTGCACGCCCGGCTGGACGACGCTTGCTTCGGGGTGGGCTTCGAACGCCTTGGAGACGACATCGAGGTAGTTCGGCAGCATGATGTCATCGGCGCCCATTACGACAACGATGTCCGCTTCGGCCATTTCCAACGCCTTGCGGTAGTTGCCGTTGGCGCCGAGGTTTTCTTCGTTCTTTTGGTATGTGACACGGGGGTCCGACATGGACTCGAACCAACGCTGGGGTTCCGGGCTGGGGTACCCGTCGTCGACCACGATGAGACGCCAATCCTCGAACTGCTGGCTCATGACGCTCTGGGCCGCAAGTTTCATCAGGTCGACGTCCCCATAGTAGGGAAGCAATACATCAATGGCCATGTGCCAGGTAGGTCCTTTTCTTGAAGATACACAGGGTTGGATCTGTCTGCCCGGAGATGAGCACCCCATCAATGCTACCGTCTCGCCCTGTCCGGCCACCCCAAGCTGCTTGCAGGCGCGGGACCGGAGAAATCGGAGGCCCTCCCATACCGACGATAGACTGAAGCCTGCTGTCTGACAGTTCCCTGACGCAATGGAACAGTCTATTTGGGTAAGCGAGAAGGAACTATACGACGTGACGCACCAGAGTGACCCGCGTGTGGTGGCTGTAATATCGGCCTTCCACCCTCCCCAGGACCTCCCCGAGAGGGTCAAGCAACTCAACCGGCAGGTCATTCATACGGTAGTGGTCGACGACGGCACGGATGTCGAGCAGACCAGCAGCGTGCTGCAGGAGTTGGAAGCCATGGGATCCACAGTGGTGCGAATGCGGGAAAACGCCGGGATCGCTGCGGCACTTAATGAGGGCATTGACGTAGCACTGAGTGCCTGGGCGCCAGACTTCGTGGTAACCCTCGACCAGGACTCTGCCCTTGACGATGGCTACATTGCAGCTGCACTGGAAACCTATGCGGAGGCCAGTGCCGACGGGATCGAAGTCGGCCTTGTCAGCGCCCAGTCGCACAACGGCCGGAACGTTGCGTTGCTCTCCCGAAGGGCCCGTTTTCCCGAGGCCTTCGACGCCCTCCAGTCCGGAGCCGTCATTCCCGTTTCCACGCTTAGGACTGCCGGAATGCTCGACGCGAGGTTGTTCATCGACTGCGTCGACACCGAATACAACCTTCGCCTCAGGTCCCTTGGCCTGGCGACCCTGGTGGGGAAGGGTTGCAATATGACGCATGCGCTGGGCCGGGCCCAGCCAATGATGCTTTTCGGCTGGCATGTCGCCATCCTGGGTAGAAAGCGCCACGTGCATTCTCATCCCCCCTTTCGCGTGTATTACATGACCCGGAACAACATCCACCTCTGGCGCCAGTACGGTGCCCGATTCCCCGTATGGCTGATCCGCAAACTTCGCTTCCAATTGGAAAGCGACGTGTTCAGGATGCTGTACGGAGCCAACCGCAAGGGGCAGTACCGCGCATTTGCCCGCGGCTTCCGGGATGGCTGGCTTGGACGTCTCGGCAAGATCGATCCCGGATTCGAGCGGAAGATCAGCGCATGAGCGGGAACGGCCCTGTGCGGGTTTCCGTCTGTATGGCAACGTACAACGGGCAGGAATACGTTGCCGAACAGATTCGCTCAATCCTTGCCCAGTTGGCTCCCGGGGACGAACTCATCGTCGTTGACGATGCGTCGAAGGACTCCACGCTCGACGTCGTCCGTCGCCTCGGGGACCCGCGCATCGTTCTCCTGCCAAACAAGGAGAATAAGGGTTACGTTGCCAGTTTCGAAAGGGCAATAACCGCCAGCAGGGGCGATTACATTATGCTGTCCGACCAGGACGACGTATGGCTGCCCAACCGTGTTGAGACCTTGCTGGATGCCCTGCAGACCAAGGACTTCGTCGCAAGCAACTTCACTGTTTTTGGCGGCCCGGCCAACAAATACCACAAAGTTCAGCTCAAGGAATCCGACAGCAGGCGGTGGGTAGCCAACCTGGTCACGACATGGATCGGCATTCGGCCCTATTACGGGTGCACCATGGCGTTCAAGGCCGCAGCCAAGAAACTGATACTTCCGTTCCCTGAATTCCTCACAGAGACCCACGACCAGTGGATCGCACTTGTGGGCAACCTTAACCAACAAATGGTCCACGTAACTGCACCGACCGTTGCACGGCGCCTGCACGACGAGAACACGACACCCAAAACCCGCCGACCCGTCGCGGTTATTCTCCGTGCAAGAATCATGCTCCTTCGTGCCTTCTTCGTCGCACTGGGCAGGAAGCTGGGCACCCGATGACGACGCAACCCCAATCCGCCCCGGAACAATCCGCTCCGGATGGTTTCGCCGCTTCCTTCGGCGCCGTGGCAATGGCCGCCTACAAGCCGGACGAACCCATGTTCGCCCGCCAGCTCCGCTCCATCCAGGCCCAAACCCACCGCAATTTCGTCTGCCTCATCTCGGTGGATGGCGATTACCAACGTGTTGCGGACATGGTGCGGCGGGCCTGCGGTGACGATGAGCGGTTCCGCGTTCTCGGCTACGAGAACAGGCTCGGATTCCACCACAATTTCGAACGGGCCCTCAAGGCGGTCCCCGAGGCAGCCCGCTGGGTTGCTCTCAGTGACCAGGACGACTACTGGTATCCCGAGAAACTCGAAGTCCTGCTCCCCGCCCTGGATAACACAGCCCTGGTGACCGGGCAGGCACGGGTCGTAACGGCAGATGTTTCTGCGACCAACCAGGATCCTGCTAGGGGAAGCCTCACCGACAGGAGAGACGTCAGTCCTGCCGACCTCATTGCCAATAACCAGGTGACAGGGTCGCTGTGTATGTTTCGGCGTGAGGTGCTGGACTTGGCGCTGCCGTTTCCGTCACTGGCCGCACCGTCGCAGTACCACGACCACTGGATTGGGCTCTGTGCACTCGCCTGCGGGGGAATGAGCATTCGCGACGTCGTGCTGCAGGATTACATCCAGCACAGCAGCAACGTCGTGGGTGAGTCACGGCAAAGCCTGCCCACTTCTATCCGCAACACTCTTCGCTTTGTGAAGCGCTATGAAGGAAGCACCTCACCGCGGAGTATCTGCAGCATCATCTACAAGACCGGGCTTGGCTGGCGAACCGTCATGGCGAGGACCTTGCTTGAGCGTAAGGCACCGAAGAACCTCTCCATGTGCCCTGATTTAGAGGAAGCCTTGCACCTGTATGCCCGGCCCCGGGCGATGGCGCTCATCAGGTCCCTCCTGGAGGGAGTGAGGCGCCACAACGTATCCCCAATACGGGCTCTGGAGATCAGCCTCGGCATTGTTTCCCCACGGCCGCGACACAGCGGGACGGGCAATCCACGGTAGTCCACCTGTCGTTGCAGGAATCGTCGCTTGGGGCCCGAGTAACCTCTTCCACGCCCGGCTGGTTCCGGTATCACCAAAGGCGTGGCGCGGGCAGAACCTTGCTGCGCGCGCCCGTGTCCCGGGTGAACGCCCGAGGGCGTAGCGCCACAGAATCCCGGCAGTATCAACAGAAGGAAACGCTTCAAAAATGAAAGCAGTGCTATTGAGGCTTGCGGGCTTTACGGGCTTACCCCTGCTCTCGCTGGTAACACCGTTCCTTCTCGTGCCCATTGTGGCGCGTGTCGCCGGGGAGGGAGGCTGGTCCAGCATCGCATCCGGGCAGGCCATCGGCGTCTTTGGTGGAGCAGTCATCGCTTGGGGCTGGAACACCCTCGGACCCGTGCGGATTGCCCAGAACCCTGCCCCGCAGCACAGGGCTGAGGTCTACAGGGAAAGCCTAAGAACGCGGCTTGTCCTGTCAGCGGTGGTGTTTCCCTTTGTTTTTGCCCTGGCTTGGCAGCTGGCCGCCCCCGAGCACCGTCTGGATGCCGCGTCCATGTCTTTGACAACCGCAGTAGCAGGACTTTCTCCAGCCTGGTACTGCATAGGGGCCGGAAAGCCGGCACTCCTTGCAATGTTTGACACCCTTCCACGGGTGGCGGCCACGCTTATTGCGGTCCCCGTCATCCTGTTGACCACAAAGATCTGGCTTTATGGCGTCATATTGCTTGCGGCTGTTGTGGTCAGCCTCGTGGTTTTTCAAAAAATCGCGATGCCCGAAAGCGGCAGAACATTCACGTCTTGGAACGGCACATTTCGACAGCTGCGCCAGCAGTTTGGGCCAGCAGCGATCAGCCTGTCCGGCACGACTTATGCGGCAACGCCGGTCCCCATCGGCCAAGCATTCATATCCAGCACCGTCATGGCTGGATTCAGTTCCGCTGATACGGTCTACCGCTTCGGACTCTTCTCAGTTATGGCCTTGGGCAACACGTTCCAAGGCTGGACCCTCGAAGCGCAAGATGCCAGCCCAACAAGGCGCCACGTCGCCGCCATCGCATCCCACTTCGCGCTGGGCCTGATGGGAGCCGTTTTTCTCGCTGCTCTGGGGCCGCTGGCCACCGACATAATCTTTGGATCCGTCAACAGGGCCAGCCAGGCGGCATGCGCATTCTACGGACTGTCTTTTCTCTTTATCTCCGCAAGTACCCCGTTTATCCGCAATCTCCTGCTTCCGCAAGGCCGCCAGCGGCTGATCCTCGTGTGGACGCTCATCTCGGCCGTCGCCGGAGTAACCCTGATGTTCCTCGCTGCGACACGTGGATGGGCTGACGGAATCGCATTGGCAATGGCCATCAGCGAGGCAATACTTTTCCTGGGCCTGCTGATCCCCGGGCTACGGCGCCTGAGCACGTCACAATTGGAGCAACAAGCTCCATCCTCGCCGCGGCCTTAGACTGTTGGCCAGGGGCCCTGTCAGCTACCGCAAAGCTGCAGCTTGTAAAGCTTCGCTTCGCCTTCCGAATCTTCAAGCGTTGCCATGCCGGAAGCGATGAGGTTATCCAGTCCCTTGTAACCGCTGTCCCTGCCATGCACTTCACGGTGGCCAAAGTCCAGAATGTAATCGATATTCAGCTCCTCGACAGCCGGACAGACCGCAGGATCGTCTTTCGAGGGGGTCGGCCCGTTAAGAAGTGCAGCAGTCCCGTCAGGAACAGCGCTCAGAATATGCAGCTGGATGAGTTTTCGGTCCGCAAGGGCATACGCCAGGGAACTTCCGTTCCAGGGGTTCCCGACCATGACCGCGTCAGGGGGCACCTCTTCCGCAAGGCGGTCGATCAGCTGCAGTTCATCGCTGGAGACCAGGGGCGAGTCGGAGGATAGACGGTAGGAGTTGGCCATGGCGTCCTGGGCTTGGCGAACGCTCCCCCGCTGAGTGGCAACCCCAAGGGCCAGGACAACAACAAGCCCAGCAACCGCGATATAAAGGTCCAGCCGTACACGGCCTCCGTTTTTTAACGTTCCGCCTGAGCGCTTCAACTGCCAAACCTCCATGCCCCGCGTCACGCCCTGGAGCAGGAGTTCCCAGACGAAGACGGCACCACGGCTGGCAAGTGGAATCGTAACCATTGGCAACAGCGCCGCAAGCCTCGGTGGGTCGTTATACCAGATACCCGTCCAGTAGGCCCGGAAGTCATCTGCTGGGAAGGAACTGACCACGACGAAGAGGAAGGCCACCACAGCATAGGTACCCAGCAACCACAGCTGCTTGCCGGACCTGATGATCACGAAGATCCCGATGACAGTCAGGGCCATGACGCCCCATGCCACCGGACGCCCGATTGCCGAGCTGGCAATTACTTCACCGATAGCTTGGCCGCTGCTCTCGACGGGTGGCCAGAACGCAGCCTCCGCCGGTGGCCGGACAGCGTCCCACAGTGTGCGTACAACGACGACGGCGACAACCGCGACCGCAACCAAGCTCGCCGAAGTAAGCAAGCGGGCCCGTCCGCGCAGCGACGTCAGCGTGCGCACCAGAAGTCGCGCGAAAACATATGCGGCCGGGGGTGCCATCATCGCAATCCAGGCCATGGCTGCACTGGGGTGGGCCAGAGCAAGGCCCGGGAGGACGGCCAGCAGAACAAGCGCCGCGATGACCCTGGAATGAATCGGCGTTGCGGACACGCCCAACACTTCCAGCGAGATGGCTACGACAAGCGGCAGGAGTGCAACGGCAAGGAAATTCGGGTACAGGACGCCGAAATCAAGCAGCGAGAAGGGGAAAGCGCCGAAGGCCGCGGACAGGACACCGGCTGAAAGGAGGACAGCCGGGCGGCTGCCCCAGACTGTCTGCGCGAGGTAGATGCAGCCAAGAGGCCAGACAATAGCGGCCACGACAATGTTGATGACGTTCACAGACGCCGGTATTTCACCTCCACCAACAATGATTAACAGCGAAACCAGGTCGTGCCAGGCTGCCGGGTAGGAAGCCGCTCCTGTCATAGCGTTCAGCGTGAGCGACGACCCGGAACCCGTGTCGAGGATGTAACGGATCGCGTTGAGATGGAAAACATTGTCGAAGGTTTGCGAAAAAGATTCCGGCTGGCCAATAGCACTCATAAGCCGGCGGGAAATCAAAAAGGCAGCAAGAATAACGGCCAACAAAGATGAACCCACGAGCCACCGCGAGCTGCCACCAGCGTCAGGGCGGACTTTCGCACCCTTCCCCGCTAAAGCGGAAGCAGCAAAGGCGAACCCGGCCACGATTGCCGTTGCGACGACAACAGGCAGCAGTGTCCAGGGGATTCCGACAAACGGAGCGACTATCGCTGAAATGGCCACCATTGCCACGCTGATACCTGGCGCCAGCGCAAAGATGCGGAATCCCCTGAGCCTGGCTGCGACGGCCACAGCGAGACCCGGGACGAACAGCAAAGCCGCTGCCAGGACAAACTGTGGGGCTTCATCAAACCAGGACAAGAATCCTCCGAAAGTTTAGTGGCACACTGGCCGACGTGGCAGGGGCTGCCACTAGCTTTGACATTGAGAGCCATAACCAACCGTGAACCGCCTGTGTTCGCCAGGGGAAGAGTCAGGCGCGCAAAATCGAGACGGCCTCGTGAATTGGCCCGTCGAATGTTACGTTACCGTGCTCCAGGAGGATTCCCCGGTCACAGATACGGGAGACAAGATCCAGGTCGTGGCTGACGACCACGAGCGTCTTACCATCGCGGGCCAGTTCCTGGATCTTGTCGATGCACTTGCGCTGGAAAGGCTCATCCCCCACCGCGAGGATCTCATCGATCAAAAAGACTTCCGGGTCAGTGTGAACGGCAACGGAGAACGCAAGCCGCAAGTACATGCCGGATGAATAGAACTTGACCTCAGTGTCGATGAATTGCCCGATCTCGGAGAATTCGACAATCTCGTCGAATCGATCCTTGACCTGCTGCTCGGTCATTCCCAAGATGGCGCCATTCAGGAAGACGTTGTCCCGGCCTGACAGGTCTGGGTGAAAGCCGGCTCCAACCTCGATAAGGCCGGCCACCCTTCCCCGTGTCCGGACGGTTCCGGAATCTGGCAGCATCACTCCGGAGATGTGCTTCAGCAACGTCGACTTGCCGGAACCGTTCAGGCCCAGCAGCGCCACCGTCTCCCCCGTCCTGACCTCGACAGAGACGTTCTTCAAGGCGTGGAACTTCTCCGACAGGTCGCCTTTCCGGCCCTTGGCCAGCCAAACAACTGCTTCCTTGATGGACCGCGTATGCCGGAGGACAAACTGCTTGCTGATGTCTGAAACTTCAATTGCGTTGACCACTCACAGCTCCTGGGCGAAGCGGCCCTCAAGCCGCCGGAAGGTGTATTGACCCAAAATGACAACTGCCAGGGCGATGACCAGACCCAGCGGCGTCCAGAGGGTGAAGAGGTTGGGTGGCATCGCCGTGGTCCCGTCTGTCGTGGGGAACCAGAACGCGTAATGGAAAAGCTCAACACCGATGGTGATGGGATTCGCCTGGTAAACGGCAAACCAGGCGGCACCCAGTTTCTCCTCGACCATTGACCACGCATACATGACAGGTGAAGCCCACGTCGCAACCATCAAAAGCATGTCCACAAGGTTCTCGGAGTCCCGGAAATACACATTGGCAGAACCAAAGAGCAGGCCAAGCCCGGTAGCCAGCAGACCCACGATAGCGAAACCCGCCACCGCCGCCAGCAGTTGGAATACGTTCGGATGCCAGCCGGCGAGGAGGCACCCAGCGACGAGGACTACCAACTGCGGAAAGAAGTGAACCGCCGACACCCACACAGAGGCGACTGGAAACAGCTCGCGGGGAAGGTAGATCTTCTTAATCAGGTTTCCGTTATTGACGATCGAACGGGATGCGTTTCCCAGTGCCTCCGAAAAAAAGTTGATCAGAACGATGCCCGAGAAGAGGTAGACCGCGTAGTTGGGAAGCCCCTCGGGGTTCCTCGGACTCCGCTCAAGCCCGAGGAACACTCCCAGAGCAATATAGAACACTATGAACTGCACTCCGGGTTTAACGTAGGACCACAAGAGGCCGAGTACCGACCCCCGGTAGCGGACCTTAAGTTCCTTCCGTACCAGTAGCTTGAGGAGGAACCGCGACTGCCGGATATCGCGAAGTCCTCCCCCATGCCCTGGACTTGTCAGTTCCGCTGGCGAAGATGCGCTCACTTTACTTCGTTCTGGGTGTGTTGCTCGAACGTCTTCCTCCACGATTCCATCGACGTGAGATCCGAGACAGCTGCCTTGTATTTCTTGCTTAGTGCCGGCCATTCCTTAAGCAGCGCGGAGTGCAGGCGGGCGCTGTCAGCCAACATCTTTCTCAACTGTTTGGGGTCCCGCTTATACCAGGACGCTCCCGTGCCTTCGGCATTGGAGACTACCGCGCTGTCGTACTGCGACATACGCCACCAGCGGTTGTCCTGATGGGCGATGGTTGTTTGCGGCCGCTGCGCGCTGGTTTCCTTGACCGGCCTTGCCAACTGCCGGACGACGGTCTTTGCCGCCCAGGGAAGCAGTGTAATTTTCGACGGCTGGGAGGGCCCATGCCCGCGGCGCGGGGGCTTGTCCATCTTCGCGGCGGGGAAGTCCTCCGGATTCGCTTTGAACACGGCATCGGAGTGCCCGGACATCATCTCCCGTATCTGGGGCAGTTTGGCCGGCAGCAGGTCGGGTAGGGCTTCCGGGCCCTTCAAAACATCCTCCAGCGCCCACTGTCGACCTTGTGCAGTTGCATACTGCATCGACACCAGATGCTTCACATCGGCGTACTGCGATTCCTTAATGACACGTCCGCCGAACTCGTAAGGGCTGTGGAGCAGAGCAGCAACTACCCTGTTCCGCGCATGGAAGTACGCCTGCCAGCCAACCAGATCGTCCTTGTCGATCCACGAGACATGCCACACGGCCGACCCTGGCAAGGAAACAGTGGGATAACCGGCAGCCTTGGCACGTAGTCCGTATTCCGAATCGTCCCACTTGATGAACAAGGGCAGCGAGAGTCCGATCTCACGAATAACCTCAGTCGGGATGAGGCACATCCACCAGCCGTTGTAGTCAACATCGCAGCGGCGGTGCAGCCAGGATGTCTGGCGCAGGTTGGAGGACATGAAGTCGTGGCCGAGGATCATCTCGTCGCTGGGCAATGAAGGCTGGAACCTGTAGGGGTTCACAATTTCCCCGAAGGTGTGCAGGACTGTCCTGTTGTAGAGGTCGAACATGTGCCCGCCCACGAGCGTCGGAGTTTTGCAGCGGTCAGCGAACGTCAACAGCCGGATGATGCTTTCCGGCTCGACCACGACGTCATCGTCCATCAGCAGGGCGTAGTCACTCCCGTTTTCTACCGCCTCAAACATTCCCCGCGCAAAACCGCCCGAGCCACCCAGGTTGGATTGGTTGATGATGCGAAGTTTCCCGTTGAGGGACTTCCGGACATCTTCAAAGCCCTCAGCGTCTTGAAGCTTCTGGGTCCCCTGATCGACAATGAGCACCTCCTGGACATGCTCAAGTGCTTCGTCACTCTCGGCAAGAAGGCGAAGATTGTTCAGGCAAAAATCTGTCTTGTTCAGCGTTGTGATTTGAAGCGTGACAGAGCCAGGTTTGCTTTCTACAGCCGGCCCCTGCCATTCGGCGTCCAGCATGACGAGCGGCTCTGTGCCGGCAAGGAGGTCGAACCAGTACCAGCCGCCGTCGCCAAAAGGAGCCAGCGTGAGCTCGAAGAAGTTCTCTGCGATCCCCTCGACGCGGCGGGTATCAACACGTTGCAGCGAGCCCCGGGCGTTCGATTTGTAAACGATGACGGAACCGGCGCCCTGCGTGCGGACGTGCAGGCGTACCTTGTCCACTGTTGTCCAGCGGCGCCAGTAGCTGGCGGGGAACGCGTTGAAGTAGCTGCCGAACGAGACACGCTCGCCGGACCTGACGGACGTGGAGTAGCGGGACAGGAAGTCCTCGACGTGCGCTTCCTTGGTGGGGCTGCTGATGGTCCGGGGCTTTGCCGTGTTTCCATCCCGGTCCCCGACCGTCGGCAACTGAATCCCCGTTGCCGTACCCATGTCCATGTAGAGGGGCACCGTGTCCATCTGGCTGGCACCGGGCAGGATGACCCGTTGCAGGGTTTGCCACCCATCCTGCCTGTCCCCGGAGGCAGTGTTGACAGTATCCCGCTTCTTTGTGTCGGTTGAGACGCTCATGCGTCGACTCCTCCGCTTTCGATCGCGGCGCCCGCCTCAAAGTGCGGACGGATCTTGTTGTCGAACATGCTCAGTGCAGAACCGATGGCCATGTGCATGTCCAGGTACTTGTACGTCCCGAGACGCCCACCGAAGAGGACGTCCTTCTCCGCCGCTGCGAGGTCACGGTACTTGAGGAGACGCTCCCGGTCCGCGGAAGTGTTGATCGGGTAGTAGGGCTCGTCACCCTTCTCGGCAAAGCGCGAGAACTCACGCATGATGACGGTCTTCTCCGTCTGGTAGTCCCGCTCCGGGTGGAAGTGGCGCGGTTCGATCACGCGGGTATAGGGAACGTCGTCGTCGTTGTAGTTCACAACCGACGTCCCTTGGAAGTCTTCCATATCGAGCACTTCTTCCTCGAAGTCGATGGTGCGCCAGGAAAGGTCACCTTCGGCATAGTCGAAGTACCGGTCAACCGCACCCGTGTAGACAACCGGGATGTTCCCAACGACCTTGTTCTTGCTGTACTCGTGCGACTCGTCAAAGAAGTCCGTGTTCAGGCGCACTTCGATGTTCGGGTGCTCCGCCATCTTTTCGATCCAGGCCGTGTACCCGTTGGTCGGCAGGCCCTCGTACTTGTCATTGAAGTACCGGTTGTCATAGTTGTACCGGACCGGGAGCCGGGAGATGATGCCGGCCGGCAGGTCCTTAGGATCCGTCTGCCACTGCTTGCCGGTGTAATGCTTGATGAACGCCTCGTACAGGGGGCGGCCGATCAGCTGGATGCCCTTGTCATTGAGGTTTTGCGGATCAGTGCCCGCCAGCTCTCCGGCCTGCTCCTGGATGAGCTTGCGCGCCTGCCCAGGCGTCATGTTCGCGCGGAAGAACTGGTTGATTGTCGCCAGGTTGATCGGCAAGGAATAGACCTCGCCCTTGTGCACGCCGTACACCTTGTGGACGTAGTTGGTGAAGGTGGTGAATCGGTTAACGTACTCCCACACGCGCTCATTTGACGTGTGGAACAGGTGGGCGCCGTAGCGGTGCACCTCGATCCCGGTCTGCTCTTCCTTCTCGCTGTACGCGTTCCCGCCAATATGGTGGCGGCGGTCGAGGACGACGACCTTCAGGCCGAGCTCACTGGCGGCCTGTTCTGCGATTGTCAGGCCAAAAAAGCCGGACCCTACGATGACGAGGTCAGCGGTCACAAAATCTCCTGGTTTGAATGCGGGCAGCGCAATGGTGCGCATTGTCTGCTGCTCTAGCCTACCCGAGGCACTGCGGGCCCCGTCGAATTCGGCTTTGTCCACATACGGGACAACGGCCTGACCGGAGCGGAACATCTCTGGCTAGCGTGGGGTGAAAGGCACCAAAGGAACCTACCTATGACGCTCCACTGCACTCTTGTCCGCGGCCCGCAGTCACCACTGGCGGAGCCGCCCGTTGAACTGTCCATCACCGCACCATCCGGCACCTCCGGCGCACGGATCCAGGCGGAACTCGAGCGGAAATTCTGCACGGGTGCGGTATTCGTTGGCGGAGTTGACCTGTGCTCGATGACCCTGGGGACAACACCACTGGTGAATGGCGCCGTCCTGGTGGACGGCGGTGCAGAGCCTGCTGGTCGAAAGGTACGACGACGTCCCGCGCCCGAGCCTGTTGCCCCCGTCGCCCTGGCCGTCCACAGCGGGGCGGGCGCGGGCACCCTTGTCTCCCTCCGCCGGGGTACCTACACGATCGGCAGGAACAATACCCGCATCGTAATCCCTGACCCTGAGCTCTCCCGCGAACATGCGCGCCTGGTGGTTACCGACAAAGACATCATGATTGTCGACCTGGGCAGCGCCAACGGCACCTATGTCGACGGCGGCAGGGTCCGCCACGCCATCATCACTACGGCCTCTGCCATCCGTTGCGGAAATTCGGCAATGTCGCTTGTCTTCCTGGGCTCCCCGGACAAGGCGCTTTCCGACGCCGGGACTTCGGTCCAGGAGCCGCTCACCGTTGCCGGCCCCACGGCACCAGGCAACCGCGGCGTCCTCCTGCTCACCGCAGTCCTTCCCCTCGTTATCGGCATGGGACTCGCCGTCGTCACAGGCATGTGGATGTTCCTTGCCTTCTCGGCGGGCTCAGCCGTATCGGTGCTCATCCCCCTGGCGGCCGGTCGGCGCGCGCACCACGAATTCAGGGCCAGGATCAAAACCGCGGCGGCGGAGGATGCCGCGAGGCGGCGAAAATCCGGCCCTTCACTCGCGGTACTTGTACTGGCAGCAGTTCATGGACCGGCCGCCGCTCCCGCGGCTCCTGCTGAGGGCAGGGTGTGGCTTCGGCTTGGACAGGCGTCGCAGCCCGCCAATGTAAAAGTCGAGGGCTGGAGCGTACCGCCGGATTTGCCGTCGGCCGTGGACATGCCCGTGCTGCTCGACCCCGCCCATACCCACACCGTTATCCGCGGTCCGCGGGTCGTGACAGAAGGGATGGCCAGGGCCCTTGTCATGCAGTTCGCTGCCTATCCCCGGGGGCGCAGCACGCGGGTCGTTATTTGTGGCCGCCCGGAGAGTCTCCCCCTCCCTGCCCGTTTCCTCCCCGGCATGACTCTGGCAGCCACCCGGGACGCTTGCCTTGGTGCGCTCCGGGAAGGCTTGGGGCAAAGCTGCCAGCATGGCGTCGTTCTGCTCACGGCGTCCCCAGTTACGGACACTGACGAGCTGCTCGAGGCAGCGGTGCCGCTGGGGTGGCACGTTGTGCAGTTTGACGTACCTGCCCGCCCTCCCGGAGCGGTGGATGTTGAACTGGCTGAGCAGCAATCAGTGCTGCGCGAACCCGGCCGCGAGGTTGCCTTCGTGCCGGATCTGGCCCCCTACGACGTGTTCAGCAGGTTCTGTCGGCAGCTGGCCGCCTGCCCTTCCTTGCAGGACCGGGCGGGGCCCTCCATCCCTGCTCTTTGCCGGCTGGACGACGTGCTGCCGTTGTCCCACGCCGCCACTGCTGCCCGCTGGACATCCGGTTCCCGCACCGGAAGCCTGTCGGTTCCGCTGGGTCTTGGGCCTTCAGGTCCCCAGATGTTGGATCTTCAGGCCGATGGCCCGCACCTGCTGGTTGCGGGTACCACGGGCTCTGGCAAGTCCGAACTCCTGCGGGGCCTGACGCTGGCGCTGGCACTCAGTTACCCGCCAGACCGGGTCAACTTCCTCTTCGTCGACTTCAAGGGCGGTTCAGGACTCGGACCACTGGCAGGACTGGTGCACTGCGTCGGGGTACTTACCGACTTGTCCGCCCACGAACTTGAACGAACTTTGGCCTCCCTTCGGGCTGAAATCCGGTACAGGGAGGAGACCCTCGCTGCGGCCGGCGTCCCGGACCTCGCAGCATACCGGTCATCACCAGCATCCCGGGACGCCGCACTCCCCCAATTGGTCATGGTCATCGACGAGTTCCGCATGCTCGTAGATGATGCTCCCGAAGTGCTTCGTGAACTGATGCGCATTGCGTCCATCGGCCGGTCGCTTGGCCTTCACCTGGTGATGGCCACGCAGCGGCCGCAGGGCGCGCTAACGGCAGACATCCGTGCGAATGTCACAACCAGCATCGCCCTCCGGGTCCAATCCGACATTGAGTCCCAGGACATCATCCACACCCCTGCAGCCGCCGCGATCAGCCTGAGCCTACCGGGCCGGGCCTTGATGGTCCGCGGCATGGAGCCACCGCAGGAATTTCAGGCAGCCTCCGCAGGGGGAGCGATTGCGGCATCCGCCCCCGAAGGCGTTGAAGTGGAGCTCACCACGGATTACCTCACAGCTGGGGGCACCGGCTGCCCTGCAGGTACCGGCTCCCGCGACCAAACGCCCGCGCAGGCAGCAGCACCCCTTCTTGAAATGGTGCGCCAGCTGTCGGCCCTGCAGAACGGAGCCGCGCCCCGGCCACCTGTAGCCCCTCCCCTGCCACAAAAACCGGTCCGGCGCGGAGCCACCAAACTTCCGGCGGAGACACCGTCTGGTGGGACCGGGGACTGGACCGTGGAGCGGGCCTGATGGATGTACCTGAGCGGCAGCAGGTAAAGCCCTTGGTGTGGGACATTGCAAAAGACAGCCACATGGCGCTGGTGGGAGGTCCAGCATCGGGCGCCACGGAAGCCCTCGAACTTGCAGTGCAGGAATTGGCGGCCCACCCGGCTGAATGCCACTTTTATCTCCTTGATGCAGCCGGCAGCGTTCCGGCAGCCGCAGGGCATGCCCGCACAGGCGCCCTCGTAGGGCTGCACGAGCTGCGGCGGGCCGTGCGCGTGCTGGAGCGGTTAAACCAGGAACTGGTGAACCGGCTGAGCGGACCCGGGTGCGCCGGCGTTCCCTTGGTCGTGGTCATCTCGGGCTGGGGATCCTGGGTGTCCGCCTTTCGGTCCGGCCCACTGGCCTGGGCCGAAGACCTGGTGCAGGATCTCATCCGGGACGGGGGCCGGGCCGGAATAACTGTTCTTCTTTCCGGCGAGCGCGAGCTGGTGACCGCCAGGTTCAGCGGATCGCTTCCCAACCGGATATTCTTCCCCACCGGCTCCAATGAGGACACCAGGATCGCGTGGCCGAAGATGCCTTCCACCGCAGCGCTCAAGGGGCGGGGGGTAGCTTTCGGTTCCATCAGCGGTGGTACAGCAGCCGTTTGCCAGGTCTACGAGGCGGGCCAGGAGAGTTCGGGAAGCAACGGCATTGGCCCGGAAGGCGGGGCACCCTGCAGCACTCACCCTTTCCGCGTGGAACCTCTGCCGGCACTGGTATCCGTTGCCGACCTGTTGATTGGCCCGGAGGACAGGGACCTGCCCGGTACCGAGGCCGACAAGGTGCACATGCTTATCGGCGTAGGTGGTGACGAACTTGACATCGTCTCCTTGCGGGTCCCGGCCGGGGGCGTCTTCGCCATTCTGGGTGGAGCTTTCTCCGGGAAAACCAACGTCCTGCACGCCCTGCGGCTCCTGAACCCCAGTGCCGACCGCTGGGTTTGGCCGGAAGACGGGATGGATCCGGAGGATTTCTGGAAACGGACGCTCGCGCGTGCGAAGGCGGGGAGACTGCCGAAGTCAGCGGTGTTGTTGGCGGACGACGCAGACGTTTTGCCGGCCGGCGCCCTGCGGGACCTGGCCGAAGTTCATGCAATGGGCCATACTGCCGTCGTCACCGCTAATTACAGCCCCTTGCTGCTTCAGCGCGTTCCGCTGGTCATGGAAGCCCGGGCGTCGGGGACGGGAATGCTGCTCTGCCCTCGCTCCACTATGGAAGGGGACCTGTTCGGCGTCCGCTTCGAGGTGGAGCCTAATGCGCCAGCTGGCAGGGGTGTCCTAATAGCCCGCGGACGTTCATCTTCGATCCAGGTGGCCTGGGCCGGAAGAAAGTGAACTCGCTTTCCCGGCGGAAGGGTCAAAGTGCGGGCGTCGTACCTCCGGTGCGCGAGGCATAGCTGATGACCTTGCTGTGGAAAAGGAGCACGATGGCGGTGATTGCCGGGAGCAGCATTGCGAGCCCGGCCACCACCAGCCCGCCGCTCAGCGTGGGAAATCCGATGGTCAGAACGAACAGCTGCGCCACAAGTGCAGCGGCCCTGGTCCACCGGTAGCCCCGATAGAGGAAGACGGCCACCGCGAACAGCCAACCCGCGAAGGCGAGCAGGAGTACGAGGGTGAAAACGGCTCCCCCAAAAGATAGGACAGGACTCCCACTGACCAGCTGGTAGCCGTACCAGGCCGCTGCGGCCAGGAGGGCTGCGGCCTCGGCGGCAACCACCAGGGCCACAATAACCAGCGCCGTCGGCCGCACTCGAGAGCCAGCGTCATCCGGCCGATTCGGGCCCTCGCCGGAGTCTGCTGAGGGGGGCGTTTGGTCTGCTGGGTTTACCGGGGGTCTTGACACACTGGCACCCTACCGGACATAGTCGGAAAGAGGTGAGGGCCAGCAGCGCCAGTGTGATGTATCGCTCAGCTTTCCGGGGATATCAAGCGTTATTACCCCTTGTTTACACAGCGTTAACATGACAGTCTTGATTCAGATGACCAAGGGGGCCCTGCCGGGCCCTTTTCCTTTGTAGCTACTAGTGAATAATTTCACAAGGAGCTCTTCCCAGAAATGGAGCAACTGATCAGCATGGATTGGCGTAACCGCGCAGCGTGCCTCGATAAGGACCCGGAACTGTTTTTTCCCGTGGGTAACACCGGGCCCGCCCTCCTGCAGATCGAGGAAGCGAAAAGCGTCTGCCGCCGGTGCCCCGTGGTGGATACCTGCCTGCAGTGGGCGCTTGAGTCAGGCCAGGACGCCGGTGTCTGGGGCGGTATGAGCGAAGACGAGCGCCGGGCACTGAAGCGCCGCGCCGCCCGAGCCCGCCGCGCTTCCTGACCTCAGCGAAAAGCAATAACAGCAACGGCCCCGGCCGCAACCCTCCTTGGTTGCAGCCGGGGCCGTTGCTGTTAACGGTCACCCACAAATGAAGCGGATGCCTGGGCAGCGCAACCGCAAGGCGGCGAAGCTGTGGACACGGCCCCAGCTGGCCCGCCAGGTAAGCGCCCTACTTGCCCGCGAGGCTGAGCCGGATCTGCACGGCAGTGCCGCCGCCCTCGCGGGGCTGCCACTGGATTGTCCCGCCCAGTTCGCTGGTCACCAAAGTCCGTACGATCTGGAGCCCAAGTCCTTCAACGTGGGGTGTATCGGGAAGTCCCACGCCGTCGTCGGCTATGGTAACGGTCAGTTCCTCACCGTCCTCGCCTTCGGACCGGTCAGCGATAAGCCACACTGTTCCGGCCCTACCTTCAAGGCCGTGCTCGACGGCGTTGGTCACCAGTTCGTTGATCACCAGGGCCAGCGGGGTAGCAAGGTCGCTGGGCAACTCCCCGAAGGTTCCCGAGCGTTCGGTCCGGACCTGCTGTGACGGCGAGGCAACTTCCGCTGACAGCCGGAACTGGCGTCCAATCAGCTCATCGAAATCCACGCTCTGGGTCAAGCCTTGGGAAAGGGTCTCATGCACCAAAGCAATGGTGGCCACCCGGCGCATGGCCTGTTCCAGCCCCTGTTTGGCTTCATCGCTGACCATGCGGCGGGACTGCATGCGCAGCAACGCTGCAACCGTCTGCAAATTGTTCTTGACCCGGTGGTGGATTTCGCGGATAGTCGCGTCCTTGGTGACCAGCTCCATCTCACGCCGGCGCAGCTCGGACACATCGCGGCACAGGACCAGGGCACCGAAGCGCTGCTGTTCATCCCGGAGCGGAATGGCGCGAAGGGACAGGCTGACTCCCCGCGACTCAATCTCACTCCGCCAGGGCATGCGGCCCGTAACCACCAGGGGCAGGGTTTCGTCCACCATGCGGCGGTCCTTCAGCAGGCTGGCCGTAACCTCCGCCAGCGAGCGGCCTTCGAGCGCCTCCCCGTCGCCCAACCGCCGGAAGGCAGATACGCCGTTGGGGCTGGCATACTGCACCATACCCTCGGCGTCGAGCCTGATCAGCCCGTCCCCCACACGCGGCGCCCCACGGCGGGAACCGGTGGGTGAGGCGAAATCGGGCCACAAGCCCAAGGTACCCATGCGCAGCAGGTCATACGCGCACTGGCGGTAAGTCAGCTCAAGCCGCGACGGCATGCGCGAGCTCGAGAGATCCATGTGCGTGGTGACGACGGCCAGGGTCCGCCCATTGCGCACCATGGGAACGGCTTCCACCCGCAGGGCCATGTCGCTGCTCCAGTTTGTTTCACTGGAGCGCTCGATGGAGCGGCTGTTCCATGCCTTGTCCACCAAAGGCTGCAGGTCTGACCGGATGCCCTCCCCCACGAAGTCTCCGTGGAACACGGTGTGCGTGGTGGAGGGGCGGACGTGTGCCAGGGCTATATAGCCAAGGTCGGGGTGGGGGAACCACAGCGCAAGGTCGGCGAACGCCAGGTCCGCCACCATCTGCCAGTCCCCCACCAGGAGGTGCAGCCATTCGGCATCGCCCGGCCCGAAATCAGCATGTTCCCTGATGGGGTCCGTAAAGATTGCCACTGCACCTCCATTTGCGACGCCGGATTGGCTAGCGTCGGACGATTGACCTCAAGAGCCTCAATGCTACCGACAGTGACGCCATATCGTCGGCCTCGAGCGAATTGACCTCGTCGAACATGCTCTTGGCCCTGCTGAGCTGTTCGGCGTTCTGTGCCTCCCAGTCCTTCAGACGGGACTCGGGCGAGTCAACGGCCGAAGTGGCGTCCAGCACCGCCGTCGTGATGTCCGAGACTGTGGAGTAAAGGTCATCCCGCAGGGCCGCGCGGGCAAGCGCCTGCCACCTGTCCTGCCGGGGCAGGCTGCTGATGCGTTCCAGGAGGGAGTCAGCGTGGAACCGGTTAAAGACTGTGTAGTAGACCGCAGCGATTTCCTCCACCGGATCCTGGCGTACGTGGGAGATTTTGGCGATATCGAGCAGCACGAAGCTTTCGAAGAGCTCCGCCCACCGCAGCGCGAGCCCCTCCGGAAGCTCCCACTCCCGTGCCGTCTCCAGCCAGCCCGCAACCCTTTCCCGGTCGTCCCCGCGCAGGTAGTCGAGCAGCCGGCCGCGCATCGGATCCATAACGGGTTTGAACTCCGCGACCACCTCTTCAATCGAACGGGATACCGTGCCTTGGCCCAGGAGCCAACGCACTGCGCGGTCAAGCAGCCGCCTGATGTCCAGGTGGACCGTACTCCAGTGTTCCGTGGGGAAGGAAGCCGGCAGGCTGTTGAGCTCCGCGACCATGACGTCCAGCTCGTAGACCTCCCTCAGCGCCACGAAGGCTTTGGCCACCGCCACTTCGGAAGCCGAGGTTTCCTCCATCACCCGGAAGGCGAAGGTGATGCCGCCGAGGTTGATCATGTCGTTGGCCACTACCGTGGCGATGATCTCGCGGCGCAGCGGGTGGGTGTCCAGCTCAGCGTCGAAGCGCTCACGCAGCTGCGCCGGGAAGTAGGCACGCAGGGTTTTCCTGAACCAGGGGTCATCGGCAAGGTCGCTTTCCCGCAGCGCGGTTGCCAGTTCGATCTTTGCGTAGGCGGCGAGTACCGACAGTTCCGGCGACGTCAGCCCCTGCCCCTGCTGCAGCCGCTCACGCAGCGCTTCAGTGGTGGGAAGTGCCTCGAGGTCCCGCTTCAGGTCGGCTTTCTTTTCGAGCCAGTCCATCAGCCGTTCGTAGCTCGGGCTCCACTCGGCCACCTTGGTGCGGTCGTTCAGCAGCAGGATGTTCTGGTCGATGTTGTCTTCGAGCACCAGCCGTGCCACTTCATCAGTCATGGACGCCAGGAAGCCGGCCCGCTCCTCCGCAGACAGCTTTCCGGCGGCCACCATCCGGTCCACGAAAATCTTGATGTTGACCTCGTGGTCGGAGCAGTCCACGCCGGCAGAGTTGTCGATGGCGTCCGTGTTGAGGATGACGCCCTGCAGCGCCGCTTCAATACGGCCGCGCTGCGTCATTCCGAGGTTTCCCCCTTCGCCCACCACCTTGACCCGCAGGTCCCGTCCGTCCACACGGATGGCATCGTTGGCTTTGTCCCCTACAGAGGCGTTGGTCTCCGTACTCGCCTTCACATAGGTTCCGATGCCGCCGTTGTAGAGGAGGTCGGCCGGAGCCAGGAGGATTGCGCGGAGTAGCTCCGGGGGGCTGATTTCGGTGGTGTCGGCAGGAAGGCCAAGGGCCGAGCGGACCTGCGCTGACAACGGAATGGACTTTGCCTGCCGCGGAAAGACGCCCCCGCCTTCACTGATCAGCGACTTGTTGTAGTCGTCCCAGGAGGACCTGGGCAGTTCAAACAAGCGCCGCCGTTCCGCGAAGGAGACTTCCTCGTCCGGGTTCGGGTCCAGGAAGATGTGGCGGTGGTCGAAGGCCGCGAGGAGACGGATGTGTCGGGACAGCAGCATGCCGTTGCCAAACACGTCGCCCGACATGTCCCCCACACCCACCACCGTGAACGGCTGGGTCTGGGTGTCAAGGTCAAGTTCACTGAAGTGCCGTTTGACCGACTCCCAGGCACCGCGCGCGGTGATGCCCATGGCCTTGTGGTCGTAGCCGACGGACCCGCCGGAGGCGAACGCGTCTCCGAGCCAGAAACCGTACTCAGCGGCCAGCCCGTTGGCGATGTCCGAGAATGTCGCGGTTCCCTTGTCTGCTGCCACCACGAGGTAGGAATCGTCGTCGTCGTGCCTCACAACGTGCGACGGCGGCACCAGCCTTTCGCTGTCGCCTTCCGTGAGGAGGTTGTCGGTGATGTCCAGCAGGCCCCTGATGAAGGTCTTGTAGCTTTCGACGCCCTCCGCCATCCAGGCGGCCCGGTCAACCGTGGGGTCCGGAAGCTGCTTCGCGTAGAAGCCGCCCTTCGCGCCGGTAGGCACGATGACCGCGTTCTTCACGGTCTGAGCCTTCACCAGCCCGAGGATCTCGGTGCGGAAATCCTCGCGGCGGTCGGACCAGCGCAGCCCGCCCCGCGCCACCTTGCCGAAACGCAGGTGGACGCCCTCAACACGCGGCGCATAGACCCAGATCTCGAACCTGGGGCGCGGGAAAGGAAGGCCGTCAATCTGCGACGGATCTAGTTTGAAGCTCAGGTGCGGTTTGTTCTGGTAGTAGTTGGTCCGGAGCGTCGCCTCGATCAGGTTGACGAACGTGCGCAGGATCCTGTCGGCGTCGAGCGTTTCCACCTTCTCAATGGCGGCCTCCAGCTCGCGGCGGACTGAAGCCTGACCCTCGGCCCGCTCTTCATCGCTGAGGGCAGGATCAAACCTGGCAGCGAAGAGTGCGCTGAGCCCCTTGGTCACTCTCGGATTGGCCAGCAGGGTATCCGCCATGAACCCAAACGAGTTGGTGTTTCCCATCTGGCGCATGTACCGCGCGTAGGCCCGCAGTATCGTGATCTGCCGCCAATGCAGGCCCTCCTGCAGGACCAGCCGGTCGAAGCTGTCGGATTCAGCTGCTCCCGTAACAGCTGCACCAAAGGAATCGGCGAGCAACTGCCCGGTGGACAGGGGATCAACCTTCGCCGGGTACTTCAGGCCAAGATCGTAGAGGAAGAAATCGCGGCGGTCCGCCGTTTCGATTTCGAACGGCCGCTCGTCCAGGACCTCCAGCCCAAGGTTATGGAAGTAGGGCAGGATCTGGCTCAGGCTCTTGGGCTCCAGCATGTAGAGCTTGACCCGGGCGTCTTCCTCGAGCGTGGCTCCCGCCCCTTCGGGAAGGTAAACATGGACGCCTGGCCGTTCCTGTGCCGCGCCCTCAGCCCGTTCCGCGGCTGCGCCGTACTTCTCGAAGCGCGCAATGTCTTCAAGGGCGTCCTCCACTTCATAGTCCACCCGGTAGCTGGCGGGGAATGCCTCCGACCAGATGGCAGCCAGCTCCTTGGCCTCGGCGACGTCCCGTCCCTCGCGCAGGACCTCTGCGATGCCTTCGCTCCAGGAGCGGGCGGCCCGTACGAGGCGTTTTTCGAGTTCTCCCACATTGACGTGGGAAAAGTCTGCGTTCTTGGGCAGCCGGATGCGGAAGAACAGACGGGCAAGCGCGGACTCCGTCATACGGGCTTCGTAGTCAATGGAAACGGCCTGGAACGTCTCGCGGAGCTCCTGCTCGATGCGGAGCCGGACGTTGGTGGTGTACCTGTCCCTGGGGAGGTAGACCACGGCCGACATGAACCGTCCATAGATGTCGGGCCGCAGGAAGAGGCGCGTGCGCCGCCGTTCCTGCAGCTTCAGGATGCCGAGAGCCGTGGCCGCAAGGTCCGGAACCTCGATCTGGAAAAGTTCATCCCTCGGGTAGGTTTCCAGGATTCCCAGCAGATCCTTGCCCGAGTGGGAATCCGGCGGGAAGCCGGCACTGCGCAGCACTGCGTCGACCTTTTCCCTCACGATCGGGATGTCCCGGACAGAACCGGTGTAGGCGCTGGTGGCAAAAAGGCCTATGAAGCGGCGCTCGCCGTTGACGTTGCCCGCGGCGTCGAAGCTCTTGACCCCGATGTAGTCCAGGTAGGCAGAGCGGTGGACGGTGGAACGCGAATTGGCCTTGGTAATGACCAGGGCGCGCTTTTCCCGGGCCTTCTTTCGGCCGGTGTCCGTCAGGTGCTGGATGTGCGGAGAGTCGGCGGAGGCCCGCAGCAGTCCCAGGCCGCTGTCTTCACGCAGTTCCAGGACATCTTCCCCCTCAACGTTGACCAGGTCGTATTCCCTGTAGCCAAGGAACGTGAAATTTCCGTCATCAAGCCACCTCAGGAGGTCCTGCGCCTGCCGCAATTCCGCAATCTGTGCCGGGTTCGCCGTCTGGTCCAGGCTTTCAGCAATCTGCCGTGCACGCTGGCGCATCTTCGGCCAGTCCTCGACGGCGGCGCGTACGTCCTTGAGGACGCGGTCGAGGCCCTCAAGGAGGGCGGCCGTGGCTTCCTCCGTGACGCGGTTGATCTCGACGGCGATCCACGACTCCATGTGCGAGGCGTTGTCGCCCTGGGCGATCAGGTGGGACAGGTTTGGCATGGCGGCCGTGTCACCGCTGGAAATGCCAAGGTGCGCCGGAACCCTGTTGACCCTGACCAGTTCCCCGCTTTCGCGGTTTCGGGTCGCCACAAAAAGCGGGTGGATCACCAGCTTGATCGCGGCATGCTGCCGGACCAACTCGGCGTTGACGGAGTCGACCAGGAAAGGCATGTCGTCCGTGACGACGAAGACTACGCTGCTGTCTTCCTCGTCGACGATGGATATCTTTGCCTGGCCCCGCTGCCGGACGAAGGCGACCTCTCGATGACGGTCGGCCCGCGCTACCAGCACGTCCCGGGGATATGCCCGCGCGTCCTCTTCGGCGAGGTGCTGGTAGTAGTCCCCAATAAACCCCTCGGCTCCTTCAATGGAAAGGGGCTGGTCCTCCACGCTGGATCCAGACGACATCAACAAACGCCTCCATCAGAAGATATGTGCTGCACCATTGCAGCTCTTATGGCGAGCCTAGTCCTTCGCCCGGCGCCCTGCTGTGGAAGAAAAGACAGAGGATTTCCGCTTTTGCTGTGCGGGTGCACATACAAGCTGTCGGATTGCATGCCGGAGGGAGGACTCGGGCGCCGCTTCCAGCAAAAGCGAGCCTCCCAGCAGGGCAGCATCCGCCGCGGCCAGGTCAAAAGGCAAAAAGGCTTCGAGCCCGGACGCGGGACCGTACCGTTCCCATGCGTCCCTTAACTGGCGTTCCGGACCCCTGCCAACGGAAGAAGCGCGCACCCTGTTCATCACCACAATTGGCGCAGCCTGGGGAACAGCTGCTTCCAGTTCGGCAAGACCCCGCACCAGCCTTGGTACTCCAACCGGGTCAGCCGCTCCAACCGCATAGACCGCGTCGGCCAGCTCAAGGGACCGCAGGGTCGCCGCGTTCCGCCGAGGGGCCATGGTGTCAAAACTGAGCTCCTCGTCCGCCTCCAGGCAAAAGCCCGCATCAATCACCACGACTTCGGCAATCTGCCGGGCCCGCTCGAGGACCAGCGTGAGGGCCGGCGCCCGGAGCTCAGTCCAGCGGTCAGCCCGGGTGATACCCGTGAGTACACTGAAGGTGCCGGACCTGGTCGCCACCGGCACCGCAACCTTTTCCAGTGCCTCCCTGTCCAGCAGGCCCTGGTCGGCGAGCCTGCAGGCCTGCGCCAGGCCGGCTGACTCGTCGAGAAGCCCAAGTGCGGCGGCTATGCTGGCGCCGTAACTGTCGGCGTCGACAAGGAGAACTTCCTTTCCTTCCGCCGCCAACTCGCCGGCCATGTTGGCGGCAACTGTTGTCCGTCCCGGTGCCCCGGCGGGCCCCCACACCGCAATAATCCTGCCCGGCCCGGGTTCCTCCGGCCCAGCCGGCGGCTCAGCCTCAACCGTCCTCAGCGCAGCGCCGGGGTCGGCCGGACCACTTCTGAAGGCAGTATTTGGCCCGGCCCCCGTAAGCTGGGCCACGGCCTCTGCAATTCTCTGCGACAGCGCGGCTGATTCGACTCCTGTCAGTGCGGAAGCCACCCCTATGGCCCTGAGCCTGGCGGCTTCATCTGGATTGTCCGTCAGGGCAATGATTGCCACTCCCACCGCAGAGAGCCTGTCAACCAGTGAAGACGTCAGCCCCTCAGAGCCTTCCGCGACTACTGCTGCGCGCGCCAATCCACTCTGGCAGGCTGCGAGAAGTTCGGAAAGTTCCGCGCACCTCCTAACGACTGTGACGGGTCCATGCAGGCGTTCGAGCCCGCCGACCAGGTCCTCCCTGCTCTGGCCGACGGTAATGACCGGAATACTCATCTGCCGCCGCCAGGGTTCCATACCACTGAAATTTTTGCTTCGTTGGCCTGGGCTCCCAACAAGCCGGGCATCTGGCCGTCCTCCACCAGCACCATCAGGACTGTGGTCTTTGACGATCCCAAGGTTGTGGAACCTTCGCTCACCTCGGCGATCTCAGCTCCGGGCAAAAGCAGCTTGGGTTCGTTGAAGCCGTTGCGTTCGTCGGGCTGGGCAACCCAGACGTCCACCCTGGCGCCGGCCACCGCCTGTTCAGGGAGGACTTCATCAATAGCGAGCGCCACGGGCTTCCGGTCAAGCTCGTCCACGGAGCCAAGGCTGGCCCGGGGTACCAGCTGGTCCTTACCGATGCGCTGCACTGCGACGACACCTTCCGGCAGCCCTGACTCGGCCGTTATATACTGGCTCTCGCTGTCCCCCAGGCGCACTTTGGCACGCACCACGTTGTCCTGCGTGAGCCTCTCCCCCACGGCGATGCCGTCCCGGGCCGCAAAGACTTCGGTGGTCCGGTCGGCACTGGCGACGAGGAGAACCACACCCGCGACGGCGACCAGGACCAGGAGGATTCCGGCCAGCAGCCGGGGATCTTTCCAGGATGGCCGCTTGAGCCGTGCCGCAGTGGCAGATGAATCAGGAACCATGAGACCTACTCCCCCTCGCTGCGCCGCCCTGCTTGCCGCGCCCGGACACCCTCATTGTTGCCGCCGTAACGCTGGAACAAAAGTCATGGGGCGCAAACAGGACCAATCTGTGGATAACAGCAGCAGATTGCCTCATTCAATGGCAAAATGGATGCATGCCCAGGTTCCTTACACTCGCAGATGTTGCCGAGCAGCTTCAGATCAACTCGCCGGCCGCATATGCGCTGGTTCGGAGCGGGGAATTGAAGGCTATCCAGGTTGGCGGCAGGGGCCAGTGGCGGGTCGAGGAAAAGATGCTGGAGCAGTACATCCAGGAGCGTTATGCCGAGGCCAGCAGAATGATCCAGGAATCAAAATCGAAGTCGGTTTGACCGTCGCAGCCGGTTCGACAGCAGCCGCATGATGTGCGGCCCCTCCAGAATTAGCCCTAAAATTCTCCCGTCCGACGCGACCTGACAGCTGCTATGGCAGTAAAGGGGATGGCAGACACCTGACTGACCTGGTTGCTGCGGCGCGCCTCCCCCGGCGTAAAGACCGCCAAGTCCAGGTAATCCTTGCCCACCCTGTCGATGACCCCCACCAGCCGGGCCGCCGGCGCACTGTGCCCCACCATCACCGTCAACTCAGCCCGGTCCCGCGCCAAACCGCGCAATGCATGTGCAAGTCCCAGTCCCCTGCGCACCGGTGACGCTTCCGCAACTGACAGCCTCCCCAGGCCTGCGTACTGTACTGCTGAGGCATACGGAACCAGCACTTGATGCTGCTCCTCATTTAGCACCAATGCGTCGGCACCGGCATGGCTGAGCGCCCCGTGAACGACGTCGCCGCATGCGAGATGCACCGAGAGACGGCAGCCCAAGGCGCCGCGGAGCCGGTCGGCGAACCCGGTGCCCACCATCTCCGCCCTGGCTCGTTCGTTGATCTCCGCATCGAAGGCGAGCCGGTCGGACTCGGCGATCTGGCTTTCCATGTCGTTGAAGAGTGCATCCCAGCGCATTGCGCCAGCGTAGGGCTACGCAGCTGAGGGGTCAATAAGAAATATTGCTTTCCAACGTATGGACAAAACCCACGGGCTGCGAGCAAACTGTGTCAATGAACATCAAAGCGCATCAAACGGCTCCTAACGGTTGTAAAAGTGCCTAGGGCTTCTCCCACTACCAGACCCGCTGACCTGGCGACAGCGCTGGTTGTGTTGTTGCCCGGCCTTCTGCTCGCGTGCATAGGGCAGGGTCTGCTGCAGCAATGGAAAGACTCGTCCGCCCGGCACCAGGAGCTTGGGGCGGAGCAGCTTCTGGCAACTGCGGCAGCCCTAGGAGGAGCGTCAATCGTGGTGTGGTGGACGTCGTCCTTCGCGTTTGCTGCCGCTGCAGCCCTGCTGGGCCTGAGAGGCAGAACGCGGGCAGCAGCAGTGATCCGAAAGCTCTCTCCGGGGTTCATGCACCGGTTGGTGCTGGGTGCACTGTCCGTTCAACTCCTCTCCGCTCCAGTAGCCCATGCAACAGCAGCAACGGCACCGGGTCCGGAATGGGCACCGACGCAGCAGCAGTCTTCTTCCGCTCCCCACAGTCCTGGCTCCGGAGGGAGATCCGGCACCTCCGAGACGCCAGGAGGCGCAACGGCCGCTGATGGAACCGGGAGTGCAAAAAGCGGTGGCCCTGCGCAGTCAGAACCAGTGGAAACAATTCCGCACCAGGTCCCTGTCCAGGTCCCGCAGACCCCGGAAAACACGACGCCTGCGGATGAGGCACCGCTTGGAAAAACGACGCCTCCCCCGCAGGCAATCGCCCCCGGATGGCGCCCTGCCGCCCTTCCCGTAAGCCCTGGATTCCTGGCGCCTCCTGCCGCCAGGGCCACTGCGGATGCACCCGGGGCTGGCGGTATGGCTGCCGGCGGCGTCACTGCTGAAGGCGTCGCTGTCCACGCCGGGGACACTTTGTGGGACATAGCCGCCCGTTACCTCGGAGAGGGCGCGTCAGATGTGGACATAGCACTTGAATGGCCACGATGGTTCGAGGCCAACCGCGCAGTCATAGGGCCAAACCCCGATGTGCTGCTCCCAGGACAGATTCTTCAAGCACCATTGTCCGGCCAGAAATAGAGCCGGGCCGACCCATCCGCCCGCCAACCAGGGGAAGCTCATGACAGCAGTAACACCAATACCCGCCGCACGCATCCAAAATGCCGGTCAGCAAACAACCGTCCAGCAGACGGCCGGTCGGCAAACGGCGGGGCAGCAAAAAACCCTACAGCAAAACGCCGTCCCCGATAATGTTGTTCAGAGACCGGCTCAGGTACCGGGCAGTCAAGGACATCCGCCCCCGCAGCCACAGGCTCCACCGGTGGTTCCTTCTCACCCCAAACCTTCTGCAGTTTTGCGCCCCGTGGACGATCTGGCGGAAGTTCGCGCAATCGCCCGCAGTACCGTGCAGGCAGCAATGGAAGTGCTGGCAGGAATCCGGCCTGTCCATCAGCTCGCGCGCCGGCTGGATCCCCGCTGCCTCGCAGCACTTCAGCACCGTGCGGCCCTCATCAGGAGGCAGCTCAACAGAACCGGCAACCCGGCGCTTGCCCGGCTCCATCGAAACTCCACGGTCCGCTCGGTCCGTGTATGCGAGGTCTCCGTCGGCGTCTACGAAGCCAGTGCGGTAGTGCTGGACGACTTACGCGCCCGCGCCGTCGCCGTCCGCCTCGAGCGGAGCAAACAGGTTTGGCGGATTACCGAACTCGTCATCGGCTGAAGATATGCACCAAAAGTGGGTTGCCGCGGTACAAACGATGGGTTATGACAGGGCCGGGAACACTGTCCCCGGTCCTGTCATTCAGCTTCGCCACTGACGCAACGTGCAATCCCTTACACGCGTCAGCGGCGCTTCTTTTTTGCGGGACGCTTTGCAGCATCCTGCGCTGCCGCCTTCGCGGGGTTTCCGGAACGGCCGGAAGAACGGGTCTCCACCCTGGTTTGCGTTCCACCGCCCTCGCTGGGCGCCGTGTACTGCAGCTGGGCGGGCTTCTCCGGGGCTTCCAGCCCCGCAGCCCGGACCTGCGGTTCAACGTGTTCGGTGTGTCCGCCCTGTGCGTCTGCCACCACCACGTCCTGGGCGGGAGTGACTTCCACTTCGAGGTTGAACAGGAATCCGACGCTTTCCTCGCGTATGGCTTCCATCATGCTCTGGAACAGAAGAAATCCTTCACGCTGGTACTCGACCAGCGGGTCACGCTGCGCCATGGCCCGCAGGCCTATGCCTTCCTTAAGGTAGTCCATCTCATAGAGATGTTCCTGCCACTTGCGGCCGATGACGGAGAGGACTACCCGGCGTTCGAGCTCGCGCATGCTTTCGGAGCCTATGGCCTCTTCGCGCGCCTGGTAGACCAGCCGGGCATCGGACAGCAGCTCCTCCTTGAGGAATTCAACCGTGAGCCGCGACTTTCCGCCGGCTTCCTCGATAATTTCTTGCGGGGTGACGCTTACAGGATAGAGCGTCTTGAGGTTGGTCCAAAGCTGGTTGAAGTCCCAGTCGTCGCCGTTGCCTTCCGCCGTGGCGGCATCAATCAGGGCACTGACGGTGTCTTCGACGAAGAACTGTACTTTCTCGTGCAGGTCGTCGCCTTCGAGGATCCGGCGCCGGTCGCTGTAGATCGCCTCACGCTGGCGGTTGAGGACGTCATCGTATTTCAGGACGTTCTTTCGCTGTTCGGCATTGCGGCCTTCGACCTGTCCCTGTGCAGAAGCAATGGCCCGGGATACGAGCTTCGATTCCAGCGCGACGTCGTCGGGCACGGAACTGTTCATGAGCCGTTCCGCCGCACCGGAGTTGAAGAGGCGCATGAGGTCGTCGGTCAGCGAGAGGTAGAAGCGCGACTCACCCGGATCGCCCTGGCGGCCGGAACGGCCGCGGAGCTGGTTGTCGATCCGGCGCGATTCGTGCCGTTCGGTGCCCAGGACGTAGAGCCCGCCAAGGTTCAGGACTTCTTCATGCTCGTCCTTGACGGACTGCTTCGCGGCTTCGAGCGCGGCCGGCCACTCAGACTCGTATTCCTCGGCGTTCTCCTCCGGATCCAGGCCCCGCTTGGCCAGTTCGGCCACCGCCGTGAACTCGGCGTTGCCGCCGAGCATGATGTCGGTGCCGCGGCCGGCCATGTTGGTGGCTACCGTAACAGCGCCCTTCCGGCCCGCCTGGGCTACGATGGCGGCTTCGCGCGCATGGTTCTTCGCGTTCAGGACCTCATGGCGGATGCCTTCCTTCGCGAGAAGTTTGGAAAGGTATTCACTCTTCTCAACGCTGGTGGTGCCCACCAGGACGGGCTGGCCCTTTTCGTGCCGTTCGGCAATATCCCGAACGACGGCGTCGAATTTGACCATCTCGTTCTTGAAGACCAGGTCGGGCTGGTCGATGCGCTGCATGTCGCGGTTGGTGGGAATAGCCACCACGCCGAGCTTGTAGGTGCTCATGAACTCGGCCGCCTCTGTTTCGGCGGTACCGGTCATGCCGGAGAGTTTCCGGTACATGCGGAAGTAGTTCTGCAGCGTGACGGTGGCCAAAGTCTGGTTCTCGGCCTTGATCTCGACGCCTTCCTTGGCCTCGATCGCCTGGTGCATGCCCTCGTTGTACCGGCGTCCGGCAAGGATGCGGCCGGTGTGCTCGTCGACAATCAGGACTTCTCCGTCAAGGATCACGTAGTCCTTATCCCGCTTGAAGAGTTCCTTGGCCTTGATGGCGTTGTTGAGGAACCCGATGAGGGGCGTGTTGGCGGACTCGTAGAGGTTTTGGATACCAAGGTAATCCTCCACTTTTTCAATGCCGCTTTCGAGGACGCCGACAGTGCGCTTCTTTTCGTCGACTTCGTAGTCCTTTTCAGGCTGGAGCCGCAGGACCACCTTGGCGAATTCGCTGTACCAGCGGTTGGTGTCGCCCTGTGCAGGTCCGGAAATGATGAGCGGCGTACGGGCCTCATCAATGAGGATGGAGTCCACCTCGTCAACGATGGCAAAGTGGTGCCCGCGCTGTACCAGCTCGTTTTTGTCCCACGCCATGTTGTCGCGGAGGTAGTCAAAGCCGAACTCGTTGTTGGTGCCGTAGGTGATGTCAGCGGCGTACTGCCGGCGGCGGACAGCAGGATCCTGGTTGGCCAGGATGCAGCCGCTGGTGAGGCCGAGGAAACGGTAGACGCGTCCCATCAGGTCTGACTGGTATTCGGCGAGGTAGTCATTCACTGTGATGACGTGGACACCTTTGCCGACCAGGGCGTTCAGGTAGGCGGGAGCGGTCGCCACCAGGGTTTTGCCTTCACCGGTCTTCATTTCTGCGATGTTGCCCAGATGCAGGGCTGCGCCGCCCATCAGCTGGACGTCGAAGTGGCGCATCCCGAGGGTGCGGGAGGAAGCTTCACGGACTGCGGCGAAGGCCTCCGGAAGCAGATCGTCCAGCTGTTCGCCGTCCTGGTGGCGTTCGCGCAGCCGGTCGGTTTCCTCACGGAGTTCGGCATCCGTGAACGTCTTGAAGGAGTCTTCCAGGGCATTGATGGAATCGGCGTAGTTCCGCAGTTGCCGAAGGGTCTTTTTGTCACCCGTGCGGAGAAGTTTTTCGATAAGTGATGCCACGTGAAGATGCTCCCAGTCTTATACCGCCGAATTCTGGCGTTTTTAGTCTACGGGAGAGACACCCTCCGGGGGCCCGTTTGTTCCCTCAGAGCGGATAGGCCCTTCGCCCCGCAGAGCCTGGGCGAGGCTGCCGGCCAGGTCACCCACGGGAAAGACTTCCACAGAGGGCAGCCCCAGCCACCCGGCCATGAGCCGGAGCTCCGCGGCGAGTTCGACGGCGGTGTCCGCGGGCGCGCCGGGTTCGGCGTAGGCAGATCTGGCCAGGAGTTTCCCGCCCTGGCGGTCCGCCTTCAGGTCTACCCGCGCCACGATCCGGTCGCGGAGAAGGAACGGGAGGACGTAGTACCCGTAGCGCCTTTTGTGTTCCGGCGTATAGATCTCAATACGGTAGTGGAAGCCGAACAATTCCTCGAGCCGCCGGCGTTCGAAGACCAGGGAATCGAATGGGCTCAGCAGGGCACGACCGGTTGCACGGCGGGGCAGCCTTGCCTCCACGTGCCGGAAGACCTCACGGTTCCAGCCCCGGACAGTCACCCGTTCCAGCCTGCCCAGCTGCAGGAGATGCTCGACGGCGGCCGCTGCGGCTGTGGCAGGCGTGCGGAAGTAGTCAGCGAAACACCGTACGGTCCCTATGCCGTGCGCCCGGGCAGCAGCATCGACGAGGCGGTGCATCGCTTCTGCAGGGTCGGCGGCGGCTGTTCCTTGTGGAGGAATGTGCGGCAGCACTTTGGCTGTCAGCGTGTACCTGCGCTCGAACTGCTCCGTTCGCGACGCCGCCGAGACCATGCCCTCCTCGAAGAGGTGTTCCAGGACCCTCTTTACGGCGTTCCAGTTCCAACCCCAGTTCACCGTCTGTTTCTCCTCCACGTGGCCCATTCTGGCCGTCAGTTCGGCTGCGGTCAGGGGCCTGGAGTGTGCAAGGGTATCCAGTATTTGCCTGGCAATGGCAGCACGAAGGCTGGGGTCCATCCGGGACGCTCCCACCCAGGATCTTTTCTGCCACAGAAGGAGATCCGGATAATGTTCCGGCCTGATGTAGCTCGCTTCATGGGCCCAGTACTCCACCATGCGCCGCGGGTGAACTGCGGTCATCCGCTGGAGGATGGTCCGGTCATAGTTCCCCAGCCGCGAATAGAAGGGAAGGAGGTGGCTTCGGGAGACGACATTAACGGAATCGATCTGGACGAGCTGGATTTGGGCAAAGGTTCGGCCCACCGTCCGTGATGTCACGGGGCCGGTGGGCCGTCCTTTGTCGAGTCCCTGCGCTGCCAAAGCGATCCGCCGTGCCTGGTCCAGGCTCAGCGTCGCGGACACATCAGTCCTCTCTGTGGAAGGTGTTTACCACCTTAAGCGTTTGCCGCGGCGTCATCCGAACGGTATGCGATGACCTTTTCCTCCACCACGGTGTCACCTGGTTCGCATTCGTGGTCAAGGGTGATGACTCCATAGGTCCAGCCACGGCGACGGTACACGACCGATGGCGTGTTGGTGGCTTTGTCAACGAAGAGGTAGAAATCGTGGCCCACGAGTTCCATGTTGTCCACGGCGTCGTCAAGGGAGATGGAAGCGGCAGGAAAGACCTTGCGCCGGATCAGGACCGGGGAATTACCGGCAGGGATGTCATTCTCGACATCGTAGGGAGACTTCTCTTCCGGGGCGGCCACGGCCTCGTTCCGGTGGCTTGCCTCCATGTAAAGCGGTTCATGTGCGCTTGCGGGTTCGAGGGCGGCGGTCGCTTCGCGGACGGCTTTGGGGGTGTGCCGTCCGTGATGGACCTTTTTGCGGTCTTTGGCACGCCGGAGCCGTTCAAGCAGTTTGTTGTAGGCAAGGTCGAATGCGGCGAACTTGTCAGCGGCACTTGCTTCGGCGCGGATCACGGGTCCCCGGCCCAGTACTGTCACCTCAACGGTCAGCTGATCGCCGGTCTGCCGGGCATTGGTCTCCTTGGAGACTTTCGCATCGACCCGCTGAACCTTGTCTCCAAGCGATTCGATCTTAGAAATTTTTTCCCCGGCGTATTCGCGGAACCGGTCTGAAACCGTCAGATTTCGTCCGCTGATCATAAACTCCATGGTGCCCTCCAAATGACTTCGGTGACACGACGGCGGCGCTTCCCTGGGCCGATCTGCCTGACAGTCGAGCCCCTCTCCGAGCCGCCATCGAAAGGTACATTCTGTTCTTGGTACCCACCACCGACGTTAGTTCATAGGCACCGGTTATTCATCCTTTCCCGGTTTATTTTTTTCTAAGTCATGATGCCTTCCGCAGGCCGCAGGGATGCGGCTGGGTCAGGCCTTGGCATCGGGCGGGCGTGTCGCCGCCAGGACGACGGCACCCTCCACCTGGGCTCCTGCCCTGTCCAGTACGCGGGCTGCCTCGGCAAGCGTGGCGCCGGTGGTCAGGACGTCGTCGACGATGATGCAGCGGCGTCCGGCGACCTTGCCTTGGCTTCGCCGGTGCACCCGCATGGACCCGCGCACACGCTGTCTCCGCGCGCCCCGGCCCAGGCCTTTCTGGCCGCCCGGCAACTGCAGGGCTGAACCGCCGGCCTTGGCAAGGACGTCCTCCACGGCCAGTCCCGGCAGGTGGCGCCGTGCTCCCGCCAGGAGTAGATGGACGGGGCTGAAGCCGCGGTTCAGGTAGGCCTTCGTACTGGTGGGGACAGGGACAATACACATCCCATCAAAGTCCTCGGCGGCTGCGCGGACCGCCCCGGCAAGCGCCCGGCCCAGGCTTCTCTTCAGCTGATGCTGGCCGTGTCTCTTGAAGGAAAGCAGCGCCTGGGCGAGCTCTTCCCGGTAGACGCCGGCGGCCACCGCCGGAAGAAGAACTCTCCCCTCCACATCCATCAGTGCCGGGGCTCCGCTCTCTGCCCTGAAAGGTGCAACCGTGAGGCGCCGGATAAGGCGGTCGCAGGTGATGCAGAGCGCCCGGTCTTCCGCGCCGCAACACACACAGTCAACCGGGACGGCGAGGCAAAGGAGGTCCGCCGCCGCTGCCGCGAGCTGGTCGGAGAAGCGCAGGAGCGGACTGCCGTGTTCCGACCGGTGCCTGCCGGACCAATGGAGGGGCGGGCTGAGGTCGGGGTCGGCCATAAGACGGAGCTTGCCGCCGGCTGCAGTCCTGCTGGTCACGCCTTTATACTCTGTTGCACAGCGGCTGCTGCACAGCGGGCAGTTGCCCTATGTGGACAGCCGCCGGGAGTCCGGCCAGGATTGAAGTCCTGCATGGGGAATTCCTGCCGTCCCCAAGGGACCTCAGCCTGGAAACGAAGGATCGACAGGCCCCTTGATCTGGGGTGACCACCCGTTGCCCAGGCGCTGGAAAATGCCCTCTGCGGATTGGGCGTAAATTTCTTCAGCCCCGTTGCCCGCGCTCAGCGCCACGAGACCGGGCCATGGCGCCAGCTGCTGTGGCTGCCCGGAGGTAAGTGACAGCAGCTCAGGGGTAACATTCGATGCCGGCGCCCCCTTCATCACTGCAATGGTTGTGTCATTGACCCAGGCGCCCTGGTCGGGGTTGCCGTCGGTTGCAAGGGTGATGGGAGGCGTCAGCTCGCGCGGTGTTCCATCACCCGCCCTGATAATCCCGGTCACCTGCACCCGCGTATTCCCGTTCTGTTCCGATATGACCAGCGCACGGACCCCCTCCCTGGAAATCCTGAACTCCTTGACCGTCCGTCTCGCCAGCCAGGCCGGCGAGAGGGTAACCGCGGGCACGGAGGCGCCTTCGGCAATCCCTGCCGGGCGGAACGCCACTACTTCGGTGCCGCCCGCGGCTCCCGGCCCGGCAGACCACACCCATTCGTTGAGCCCAAAGGAGGGCCTGCTCAGGACGCTCCGCGTGGTGAGCGCCCTGGCCGGCTGCCCCGGACTGATGCTGTAGAGCGTGGTGCGGCTGTCATTGAGGAAGGCAGCAGTCTGCGACACCGGGGATTCTGCCGGGAGCCTGGGAGTGAGGGAGGACACGGGCTGCATGTCCGGCAGCGGAGAAACCCTGTTGTTTTCGTACCGCACCAGCTCGTTGCCGCTGACGGCAATCTGGCGGGACGGCACGCTCTTGTCCTGCACCGGCGGAAGCACGGCCCCGTTGTCCTCCACCCGCACCAGGTCCTGGTCGGCGCGGAGTTCGACGTTGACGACGTCGGGCTGGCTGCGGAACGTCAGCGTCAACTGCATCTGCATCCGCAGGCGGTCTTCCGGGGACGTTTCCATCAACTCTTTGGCCGTCAGGTCCACCTGGGCCGCCCCGGACACGACGGGAACGGACTCCCGCGCCAGCCTGATGCCGGAGGGGAAGGCACTGGCCACCGCGCCCCGAAGGTAGGGTGCGGGTCCGGCCAGCAGCGCACTGGTCATTGCTTTGACCGTTTTGTTCCTGATGAACCAGCGGACGTCCGGGACAGCAAACGTGAAGGTGGGGTCGTAGAAGTAGATCGGGTAGGCCCCGTAGATCACCTTGAACGTTTCCTCGGCGATGGCGGTGCCGTTGGGAATGGCGGAAATGCGCCATTCCCCGTCCACCTGGGTAACGGTCACCGGTATATTCTCGATGGTTCCCTTGGGCGATTGGGTGGCAATGCCGTCGACGTCCACCGTATACGCGACATCGAGCTCATAGTTGTAGACGTTTTCGGTCCCTGTGGCCACCACCCGCGCCTCCCGGTACACCAGGGCACGCTGGTCCGGTTTCCACGCAACTGAAGAGGCCTGCGTCAGGTACTGGCGCGCAACAGCGTAGTCGTCCTCGTAGCCGCTGCCGGCCCGGTAGAAGTAGTCGATGATGGTTTCCGGTGAGGCGCCAGGCTGGGGCGCGGCCGGCAGGAACACGGGCGCGCTGAGGTTACCCGCGCTGCCCTCGCTGCTCTTGCCAACCGGCCCGGAGGTTGGGATGCGGGCACAGCCGGCCACCAGGACGAGCATAAGGACCAACAGGGAAGCAGTGAGCCTGGCCTTTTCCCGTTGCTGGCGCAGGCGGCCGGCATGGCCCATTACGTTCCCTCCCTCGGCGGAGGAACGGGCGCCGGGGCAGGCGTCGGAGTGCGGGCTCCGGCACCGGTTCCCAGAACCAGCATATTCCTGTTGCCAGGCTCGCCCGGGAGGACAATATCCTCCGGCTCCAGCTGCACTGGTGATTTGTCGATCTCTTCCCCCTGCCGAAGCGGCAGCGTCAGCCGGAAGTTTGCGCCGCTGCCCTTCTTGCCCCAGGCCTGCAGCCATCCGTTGTGCAGCTTCGTGTCTTCCATGGCGATGGACAGGCCAAGGCCGCTTCCGCCGGTGGTGCGGGCACGTGCAGGATCTGCCCGCCAAAATCTGTCAAAGACGCGTGCCGCTTCAGCCGGCGCCATGCCAATGCCATGGTCCCTGACGGCCACCCCCACGGCGGTCCGGCTGGCTGCCACCGTGATATTCACCGGTTTCCCTTCGCCGTGTTCAACTGCGTTCAGGATCAGGTTCCGCAGGATCCTGTCGATGCGGCGGGCATCCATATCCACAATGATGGGGCCCTCCGGCGCGGTCAGAACGATCTTTGAACCGTATTGCTCCGCCACGGGCGACGCACCCTCGATGACATGGGCGATGACCTGGAGGATGTCCTCCGGCTCGGCGTCCAGCACCGCCACGCCTGCGTCGAAGCGTGAGATTTCGAGCAGGTCCGACAGCAGCGACTGGAAGCGTTCCACCTGGTGGTAGAGCAGCTCGGCTGACCGCTTGTTGATGGGGTCAAAATCGTCGCGGGCTTCATAGAGGACCTCTGCTGCCATCCGGACGGTGGTCAGGGGTGTCCGCAGTTCATGCGAGACGTCGGAGACAAACCGCTGCTGCATCTGAGAGAGGGTAGCCAGCTGGGTGATCTGTTCCTGGAGGCTCGCCGCCATGTGGTTGAAGGAAGCCCCCAGGCGTGCCACCTCGTCCTCTCCCCGGACCACCATCCGCTCCTGCAACTGGCCCGCGGCGAGCTTCTCCGAAACCATCGCGGCGTGGCTCACCGGACTGACAACGTTCCGGGTGACGTACCACGCGACGGCGCCGATCAGCAGCACCAGCACTGCTCCGCCGGCCCAGAGCACGCTTTGGATCTCATCCAGCGTCTGCTGCGCGGTGTTGAGGTCGTAGATCAGGTACAGCTCATATACGGTGCCGTTGAAGGTCACTTTGTTGCCTACCGCGATGCCCGGGCGGTCCTCGGTCCCCACCGGAATGACCGTGGATGCCCAGTACTGGTCCTTCCCGGACTCCTGCACCGCCTTGCGGAGTTCAGGCGGAATGACGCTGACCGTGAGCTGGTCCGATGCCCGCGATTCCACCCACCGGTTCCGCGGCTTGGTCTGTTCCGGCATGGCCTCGAAGACATACCGGCGCTGGATTACCGAGCCGCGGCCCTCCACGGCGTTGAGGGTGTCATAGACCAGGGTGATCACACTGGACTGATCGGTGACCTGGGCGCCGTCGAACGTGTCCTGGACCTGTTTGACGTTGTAGCGGGTCTCCGACTCCGCCTGGGTCAGCCGCTCCTGGAAAAGGTTATTGGCGATCTGGTTGGACAGGTAGGCGCCTACCACGGCGAACGAGGTGACGGCGAGGAGGAGCGTGGTGAGGACGGTGCGGAACTGCAGGGAACGGCGCCAGCGCTGGTGAAGGGACCGCGCGATGTAGCGGAGGGCAGGAAGGAAACGACGGAAGCCGGTAGCCACCAGCCGTGCAACGCGCAGGCTGACGATCAAAGCGCGGCGCTGCCAGAGGTGGGCACGGAACGCGAGGCGCCTCAGGCCTGGGCTGACGGCGTCAGTATGTTCCGGAGCAGGGGGCGGACCGCCGTGCGGGCCGGGAGTACCTCCGGCAGCCGGATGGCTCGCGGGACTGGGCGCGCCCGGACCGGGTGCACCGTCTTTCGCCGCGGGATCAGGCCCCTGCTTTGTAGCCGACACCACGCACCGTCAATACGACTTCCGGAGCTTCCGGATCCTGCTCGATCTTGGAACGGAGTCGCTGGACATGGACGTTCACAAGGCGGGTGTCAGCGGCATGGCGGTAGCCCCAGACCTGCTCGAGCAACAGCTCACGGGTGAATACCTGCCATGGCTTGCGCGCCAGGGCAACCAGGAGGTCAAACTCCAACGGGGTCAGGGAAATTCGCTCGTTCCCCCGGCTTACCGTGTGCCCGGCGACATCAATGGTGATGTCGCCGATGCGCAGCGTCTCGGGAGCCTTCTGTTCGCCGGGCCGGAGCCGGGCACGAACCCGGGCCACCAGCTCTGCCGGCTTGAAGGGCTTGGGCACGTAGTCGTCGGCGCCGGATTCAAGCCCGCGCACGACGTCGGACGTGTCCGCCTTGGCGGTAAGCATGACGATCGGCACATCCGACTCCCCACGGATCTGCCGGCAGACCTCGATGCCGTCCACGCCCGGAAGCATGAGGTCCAGCAGCACAAGGTCCGGCCGCGATGACCGGAATACGTCAAGCGCCTGGGCGCCATCGGCGCAAAACACCGGCTCGAAGCCGTCATTGCGGAGAACAATTCCAATCATTTCGGCCAGCGCTTCATCATCATCTACCACCAGAATGCGTGCCTTCATAGTTATATATTCCCTTATCCGGATGGCTTTGTCCTGTTCAGCGCCCTCCGGCATGGCGGGGCGCTAGGATGCCCGACGCCGGAACTATAGGCTGGAGCCACGCCACACGTTCCCGGCGCCCCACCACAGCGTGCGGCACGGGCGCCGCGTCCAGGGGCGGACCGCTACGGGGGAAGGAACAGGGTGTCAGAAGAGGATTCGGACGGCCAGGCGGCAAAGGATCGGCGCCAGGCGCCTGGGGAGCAAGAGCCGCTGTCACAGCACCCGCCCACACAGCAACCGCCCTTTAAGCAGCGCCCGTGGCAGCAGCCGGAACCGCAGCAGCCCCAAGGCCAGCAGCCCTGGGGTCCGCCGGCATGGGGTCCGCCGTCGTGGCAACAGCAGTCCTGGGGCCAGCCCGGCAGCCAGAACCCGGCTGCGCAGCATCCCCCGCATGCGGGTGCATACCCTCCCGGCCCCCAGTCTCCCGGCACTTCGTATCCTGACCCACGGCACTCCGGCCACCAGCAACCCGGCCACCAGCAGCCCGGCTACCCCTACGCGTATCCGAACCAGGGCTCCCCCTTCGGCCAGCAACGCTATGTGGCACCCCCGAAGCCCGGCATTGTTCCCCTGCGCCCCCTGATGTTCGGGGAGATCATGGACGGTTCCTTCCAAACGATCAGGCGCAACGCCAAGGCCATGCTCGGCGCTTCCCTGCTGGTCCAGTCCGTGGCCGCGATTCTTACCGCTGTCCTGGCTGCCGTTACCGCAACCTCCATGGGTTCCATCGAAGCCTGGGCGGACAGCGCCAGCCCCGCCGACCTCTCCGCGCTCGGCTTCGGATTCGTGGCGGCCATCCTGCTTGTCACTGTGCTGACCGTGTTCCTTGCGTCGGTGCTGCAGGGGGCCATGGTGGTGCCGGTGGCGCGTTCCATCCTCAACCGGCCCACGGGTTTCCGGCAGATGTGGGCCCTGGCACGTCCCAGGGCCGGGGCACTGATCCGGCTGGCTGCCCTGCTGATGGCCGCGGTCCTGCTGGCAGCCGCCGTTCCTGCAGCGTTGGTGGTCGCACTGATCGCCGGCATGGAAGGGGCGGGCGTCCTGCTGCTCATCCCACTGTTCCTGGGATGCGTTGCCTTATACATCTGGATCTACATCAAACTGCTCGTGGCCCCCGCCGCCGTCGTCGTCGAGGAACTTGGAGCCCTGAACGCCTTGCGCCGGTCCTGGGAGCTGACCAGGGCCAACTGGTGGCGGATCTTCGGGATTACCGTTGTGGTCGGCATCATGGTGGGCATCGTCAGCCAGGTGGTCATGATTCCCGTCAGCCTGCTGCCCCCGCTGCTGGCCGGCGTGGTTTCCCCCCACGGCGGCAATGAGCAGGCAGTGGGCGTCGCTGTGGCGGTAGGCATCATCACCGCACTCCTCGGGGCACTTGCAGGCGCGTTGGGCTACGCCTTCCAGACTTCCGTCATGGCCCTGATCTACATGGACCTGCGGATGCGGAAGGACGGGCTGGACATTTCGCTGCTCCGCCTGCTGGAATCGGGAGCGGATCCGGACGGCATTCCGGGCCGCAGCCAGGTGATGCACAAGCCTGGCTGGGATCCCGGTACCGGACCGGCGGCAGGGGCCTGGCCGGGTGGCCGCTGAACCTCCGGTGCTGCCCGGCGCAGAGGAAGCCCGGCGCTGGGCAGTGGAGGAACTTGCAAAGCCGGAGTACCGGGAAGCAGCCCCCAGCTGGCTTCAGTCGCTCTGGGAAGACTTCACGGACTGGCTCCAGTCCCTGGATGGCCCGGCGGAGGCCGGAAGCACACTGCCAAGCCCTGTCATTGGCATCGTGATCGCCGTGGTCATAGCGGCAGCAGTGATCATCGCCAAACCGCGTTTGAATCCGAAGGCGCGGCGGGCGCAAGAGCTATTCGAACCCGACAGCGTGCTGACTCCCGGCGACTACAGGCAGCGCGCGGAAGCTTCCGCCGTGGCCGGCAAGTGGGGGGACGCCGTCGTCGACCGTTTCCGTGCCCTGGTCCGCTCCGCCGAAGGCCGCACTATCCTGGACCCGCAACCTGGCCGGACGGCGGATGAGGTGGCCCGCGATCTTGCAATCCAGTTCAGCGGGGAAGGGCAGCGGCTGCACAGGGCCGCCGCGACTTTTGATGCCGTCCGTTACGGCAACTGGTCCGCAGGCCCTGGGGACTACGACATGATGGCTGCCCTGGACGCCGCCCTTGAGGCCCTCAAGCCGGTGCGCAGCAGCGGCCAACAGGAACAGGGGCAGCAGGAAGAGGGACACCAGGGAGAGGTCCACTTTAACCCGGCGGCACTGCCGTGACGGGCGTCCCTGCACCCGCCGCAACCCGGCCGGGCCGCCATCCAGACCAGGAACCCAGCCACGGAAAGAACCCGTTGGAGTGGCTCAGGCGGCACCGCGTCCATGCTGCCCTCTATGCCGTCGTGACCGCCGCCTTGGCGCTGGCCCTGTGGACGCAGTTCGCCCCGAAAGGTGACACCGTGCCGTTGTCCGTCAACAACGCAGGCCGCGAGGGTGCCCGGGCGGTCACGCAGGTCCTCGGGAGGCATGGCGTGGCTGTGCACGATGTCGGGGATTTTGAGGCGGCCATGGAGTCATTGCAGTCGGCACCCTCACCCACCCTCCTGCTGTATGACCGGAACGGCTTCCTCGATGAGCCCCGGCTCCTGTCGCTGATGGCTGCGGCGGAGCGGGTGGTGCTGGTGTCGCCCAGGCTCCAGACGCTGGCCCCGCTGGACAGCGATATCCGGCAGGCAGGGGTGGTGCCGGATGCCTCCCCCGCCCTGGATCCCGGATGTTCCCTTCCGGACGCCGAAGCCGCCGGGCGCGTTTCCGGAGACTCCGGTTTCCTGTACGAGGGCGGTACGGCCTGCTACCGGCCCGCCGGTTCGGCCGCCGGCCTTCTGGCCGTCAGTGCTGACGGGCGGCTGACCGTACTGGGAAGCACTTCTGTCCTCGGCAACGGCCGGCTGGACGACCTGGGCCATGCCGCGCTGGCCATCCGGATTCTCGGCTCCTCCAAGGACCTCGTCTGGTACCTCCCGACCCTGGAGGACCTGGACACTGCCGGTTCCCCCGGGACCCTTGATGACCTCGCCCCGGACTGGGTGCGCTTCCTGGGGCCATGGCTCATGATGGTTGCCCTGGCTGCCGTGGCGTGGCGCGGCAGGAGGCTTGGACCGCTGGTGTTTGAGCCCTTGCCGGTGGTGGTGAAGGCAGTGGAGACCGCAGAGGGGCGGGCCCGGCTCTATCACGATTCCCGGGCCCTGGACCAGGCCCGGGACAACCTCCGCGCCGGCACCCTGGTCCGGCTCTCGGGGCACCTGCGGCTGGGTCCAGTTGCCACTGCTGACCCGGTGATTGACGCCGTTGCCCGCTTCCTGCATCGGCCGGTCGGCAGAATACGGGAACTTGTCAATGAACAACCCGGCACCGAGGCGAGGCTTGTGGCCTGGTCGCGTGAGCTGGACAACCTAGAGAAAGAAGTCAAAAGCCGATGAGCGAGCAAGGCAGCGGGCCCAGCGTGCTGGACCACATGGATCATGATGCCGCCCGGCAGGCCCTTCTTGACGTGCGGCATGAGGTGGCGAAGGCCGTGGTAGGGCAGGACGCCACAGTTACCGGGCTCCTGATTGCGCTGCTCTCCCAAGGGCACGTGCTGCTGGAGGGCGTGCCGGGCGTTGCCAAGACGCTGCTGGTGCGGGCAATGTCGGCGGCGCTGAGCCTGGATACGAAGCGTGTGCAGTTCACCCCTGACCTGATGCCCGGTGACGTGACGGGTTCGCTGGTCTATGACTCGCACACCTCGGAGTTCACCTTCCGGGAGGGGCCGGTCTTCACCAATATCCTGCTGGCGGACGAGATCAACCGGACGCCGCCCAAGACCCAGGCGTCCCTGCTGGAGGCCATGGAGGAACGGCAGGTATCGGTGGACGGAGAGTCCCGGCCGCTGCCCGCGCCGTTCCTCGTTGCTGCCACGCAGAACCCGGTGGAGTATGAAGGCACCTATCCCCTGCCGGAGGCGCAGCTGGACCGGTTCCTGCTCAAGCTCACCATGCCCCTGCCGGGGCGCCAGGACGAGATGGAGGTCATCCGGCGGCATGCTGCCGGCTTCGATCCACGCGACCTCGAAGCTGCCGGCGTCCGGGCCGTGGCAGGCGCCGCGGAGCTGGCACGGGCGCGGCAGGCGGTGGCTTCGGTGGCGGTGGACCCGGAGATCATCGCCTACATTGTTGACCTGGTGCGCGCGACGCGTTCTGCCCCTTCCTTCCTGCTGGGCGTTTCGCCCCGTGGTGCCACAGCCCTGCTGAACACGTCCAGGTCCTGGGCCTGGCTGTCCGGCCGCGGTTTTGTCACGCCTGATGATGTCAAAGCCCTGGCGCTCCCCTGCCTGCGGCACCGGGTGGCACTGCAGCCGGAAGCGCAGATGGACGGCGTACGGGTGGATGACGTACTGGGCAGCATCCTGTCCTCCGTGCCCGTTCCACGCTGATGGCCATCTCGGGCCGTTACGTGTTGCTGGTACTGCTGGGCCTGGTGCCGGTCCTGCTGCTGCCCGGCTGGGGTACGGTGCTGCTGGTGGCTGCAGTACTCGCGGGGCTGGCGGCGCTTGACCTGCTGCTGGCAGCCTCGCTGCGCCAGGTCCGCGTCACGCGCTCCGAGCCCGGAAACGTCACCCTGCACTCGTCCGCCGATGCCGTGCTCACCGTGGGAAACGACGGCAGCCGCCGACTCCGGGGCATCCTCCGCGATGCCTGGCAGCCCTCGGCGGGCGCCCAGAACGCAGTCCAGAAAATAAGCGTCCCGGCAGCAGAAAGCCGCCGGGTGACAGTGCGGCTGCGGCCTGCGCGGCGGGGCGACCTCAAGGCCCCGCACGTCACCCTTCGCTCCTTTGGCCCCCTGCTGCTCGCGGCACGCCAACGGACGCTGGCGTGCCCCGGCTCGCTGCGTGTCCTCCCGCCGTTTCATTCCCGCCGGCACCTGCCCTCGAAGTTGCGCAAGCTCCGCGAGCTCGACGGCAAGGCGGCCGTCCAGATCCGCGGCGCCGGCACTGAGTTCGATTCCCTGCGCGACTACGTCAGGGGCGACGACGTCCGGTCCATCGACTGGCGGGCCACTGCCCGGCGTTCGGCAGTAGTGGTGCGGACATGGCGGCCTGAACGCGACCGGCGGGTGGTCATGGTCCTGGATACCTCACGGACCTCGGCAGCAAGGATCGACGACGAAACCCGCCTCGATACGGGGATGGAAGCCGCGCTCCTGCTGGGCGTCCTTGCTGAGCGGGGCGGTGACCGGGTGGATTTCCTCGCCTTCGACCGGCGCACGCGTGCGAGGGCGGGATCTGCCGGGAAGGGCAACCTCCTGGGCCAGCTGGTCCAGGCCATGGCCCCGCTCGAGGCCGAACTCATTGAGATGGACTGGCCGGCGGTCCCGGCGCAGGTCCGGGCCCTGTCCGCGCACCGCTCCCTGGTGGTGCTGCTGACGTCCCTTGACGGCGGCGCGCCGGAGGAAGGCCTTCTTCCCGTCGCCGCGCAGCTGGCCCGCCAGCACGTGGTGGTGGTGGCCGCCGTTCTGGACCCGCAACTTGGAGCCATGCTGCAGGAACGGGACACTGCAGCTGGTGTTTTCCGTGCCGCCGCAGCCGAACGGGCACTCCTGCAGCGGGCCGCGATCAGCACCGAGCTACGGCAGCACGGCGTTGAAGTCGTGGACGCCGAACCCCATCAACTGCCCCCTCGGCTGGCTGACATGTACATCAGGCTAAAGGCTGCCGGTACATTGTGAGGTCACAGCATCTTGTTCCCGTTTTTCTCCAAGAGGAGGCTCCCTTGAACCTTCCCATCTACCAGCAGGCCCTTGGCGCTGACTTCTCCCGGCTGCAGCCGGAACTACAGGACTACTTTTCCCTGGTGCCGGGTTCCGGCCGCTACGGAGTGGGCGAAGGGACGTTCGACGTCGTCGGCTGCCGGCAGGAGTGGCTGCGCCCTTTGCTGCGGCTCACCACCGGGGAGGAGGCGTTCTTTCCCGAGTACGGCGAAAACATTCCTTTCCGTATCGAGAACCACGCCCACCAGGACCCGTTTGGCCGGTCAAGCCTCACTGCCAGGCGGGAGATCCGCTTCCCCGGGCGCACCCGAATCTTCCAGGACACCACGAGTGTGACTGGCCGGAACGGAGGGCCACGGCTGGTGGACTACGTGGGCAGGTACCGGCGGCTGGTCACGGACCTGAACCTGGGCGTCACTGCGGAGGGACGGCTCCGCGGCGTTTCGGACGCCTCGCGGCTGTTCCTTGGCCCGCTCCGTATTCCCTTGCCCGCCGCCCTGGACGCCAAAGCCTACGCGGAACAGTGGTGGGACCCTGCGGAAGGCACCGGGGGAAGGCACCGCATCCAGGTGAAGGTCATCCAGCCGCAGGTCGGCCTGGTGCTGGTCTACGCCGGCAGCTTCAACTACAGGCTGCGCCCCTACACGGGCGGAAGCTCCGCCCGGAGCTTCCTGCCGCGCTACGCACAGCCGGAACGTTGGGAAAACCGGGTCTGACTCCAGTCACCCCGGGTAAGACCGCGCCGGCTACCCCAGCGCCAACTGGTTCAGCCCGTCCGCCACCTGGGTGAGCCGGCCCAGGACTGCCGTGGCCTCAGCCGGGGTGTGTCCGGAGAGCCCCAGCGACGGCGTAACCCGCACGGCACTGAGTGCCGTTGGGGAAAGACCCAGCTGCCGCCAGGGGCGCCATACCGCCTCAACGCAGTCAACCACCTTGGGCAGCGTAGTCCCTCGTGCGTCCAGGGCACCTATCCATAGGCGCTTGCCCGCTTCCACCGCACCGGCCAGCTGCTCCCACTGCCGGGTGGTCAGGGCCTGCAGGGGGACCGCAACGCCGTCGGCGCCCGCACCCAGGATCTGCTCGAAGGGTGCCTCGATTTCAGGCACGGCTATCACCACTTCCGCGGCGCCCGCAGCCCGCAGGGCCTCCAGGACCACGCGCCACGCTTCCCGTGCTTCTGCACCCGGTACGGCCCGCAGTGTGCGGTAACCGCTGGACGTGGGGATGGTGCCGGCGAACACCGCGGCGATGTCCGGCTCGTCGATCTGTACTGCCAGGCGGGCACCCGGAACGGCGGCGGCCACACGGCTGAGGTAACGCCCCACGCCGGCAGCCAGTGATGCGGCCAGGTCCCGGCGCGCCCCATAGTCGATGAGGGCCCGTTCCCCGCTGTGCAGGTGCAGGCCAGCAGCAAGGCTGAGCGGCCCCATGAGCTGCACCTTGATGTCAGCTGCCGGTTTTTCTTCGGCTCCGGCTACGTCCGCCAGGACATTGATGTCCGTGGCAAGCGCCGAGGTTGCCCGGCGGAAATCCTTGCCGGGCCGGTCAACCAGGCGCCAGCCGTAAGGCTGGACGTCCACGGCCAGCTCCTCAAGGAGGCAGGCGGTCCGGCCCAGCGCGTCCGAACCCACGCCCCGGTCCGGCAGTTCCGCCAGGAACGGCAGGTGGGGGCTGCCCAGTTCGCCCCGGATGATTTTCGCCGCTTCCAGCGGATCGTCGCCCGGCCAGGGCCCGAGCGCTGTTGCCGTTACTTCACGCGGCGGAGCCGGCTGCAGGGCGGCGCCCCGAGCATGTTCGTGCTGCCCGGCCATGCTCACGCGAGGGCAGAAGCCTGCGGGTGCTGGCCCGGGCCCGACTGGTGGTCCTCTGCGATGGCCTCATGATGCCTGATGACTTCGCCGATGATGAAGTTGAGGAATTTTTCCGCGAAGGCAGGGTCGAGGTGGGCATCCTCGGCGAGGCGCCGGAGCCTGGCAATTTGGGCGGCTTCGCGGCCGGGGTCGCCCGCGGGCAGCCGGTGCGCGGCCTTGAGGAAGCCCACCTTCTGGGTGGCCTTGAAACGCTCGGCCAGGAGGTAGACCAGGGTGGCGTCGATGTTGTCGATGCTGGAGCGGATGGACAGCAGTTCAGCCATCACCGACTTGTCCACCTGGCCCGCCAGGGAGCTGGCGGAGGGGTCGTAGTCGTCGGAGTCCGGAGTGTGAGGGTTGTGCTGCGTCATGGTTCAAGTCTATGGGCAGGCACAGGAATGGATTTGTTGGTAAGCGCCGGTGCCGGCATCCGGCACCGGCGCTTAACGCCCTGGCCCGTCAGATGCCCAGCAGAGCCCGGTGTTCCTCCCGCCGCCTCGACTGTTCCTGCGGGTCGGGCACGGGCAGTGATGCGATCAGGCGCCGCGTGTAGTCGTGCCGCGGGTTTCCCATCACCTGATTGCCGATGCCCTGCTCCACCAGCCTGCCCTTGTACAGCACGCCCACCCAGGAGGACAGGGTGTCAACCACCGCGAGGTCGTGGCTGATGAAGAGGCAGCCGAAGCCGAACTCCTGCTGGATGTCCCTGAACAATTCGAGGACCTTGGCCTGCACCGATACGTCCAATGCCGATGTCGGCTCATCCGCTATGAGCAGCCGCGCGGACTGAGGCTGAGGGCCCGTGCCAGGGAGGCGCGCTGGCGCTGGCCCCCGGAGAGTTCGTGCGGGTACCGTCCCGCGTACGACGACGGCAGCTGGACTGATTCGAGCAGCTCACCGACGCGTTTGCGCGCCTGCGCCGGGCTTGGCTTTGTGTGGATGACCATGGGTTCGGCGATGCAGTCCCCGATGCTCAGCTGCGGGTTGAAGGATGCTGCCGGATCCTGGAACACGAAGCCGATGTCCTTCCGCAGCGGCTTGAACGTGCGCTCGCGCAGATTGAGCATTTCGTATCCCAGCACTTTGAGGCTGCCGCCCGTGGTCCGGTTAAGGCCGGCGATGGCGCGTCCGATGGTGGTCTTGCCGGAACCGGATTCGCCCACCAGCCCGAACACTTCACCCCGGGACAGGGTGAAGCTGACCCGGTCCACCGCCTTGAAGGCAGGCGTTCCCAACCTGCCGGGGTACTCGATAATCAGGTTGTTGGCCTCCACCAGCACCTCTTCATCCTGGTGCGCCCGGCTGGTCAGTCCCTCCGAGGCCGAGTGGTGGCCCAGGTGCGGAACCGCGGCGAGCAGCTTGCGGGTGTAGTCCTGCCGGGGTTCCGCAAAAAGGGTGCGGGCCGGCGCTTCCTCCACCACGTCCCCCTGGTACATGACCACCACGCGGTCGGCCAGGTCCGCACCACTCCCATGTTGTGCGTAATCAGCACAATCGACGTCCCGTACTTGTTGCGCAGGTCCCGCAGGAGTTCGAGGATTTCCGCCTGGACTGTGACGTCCAGCGCGGTGGTGGGTTCATCGGCGACGATCAGGCCCGGGTTCAGGGCCAGGGCTGCGGCGATGACCACCCGCTGCTTCTGTCCCCCCGAGAACTGGTGGGGGTAGTTATTGACCCGGTGTTCCGGATCGGGGATGCCTACCTTCCGGAGGGCTTCGACGGCCCGCGACTTCGCTTCCCTGGCGGAAATACGCTTTCCCCCGCTGCCGCCATGGGCACGGATGCCTTCGGCGATCTGCCGCCGTCAACACAGATCCTTTGTCCGGAGCCGGCTTTGGACAAGGCCAGGAGTCCGACGGCGGCGGTCCGGTCCTCGACATCGCCCACCTTCAGGTGACTTCGCCACCGACGGCGGTCCAGTGCATGCCGTCAAGGACGTCAGCCTTTGAGGTCAGGAAGGGGGAAGTGCTGGCGATCGTGGGGGAGTCCGTCTCCGGCAAGACGGTCACCGCCACCATCCTGGGCCTGCTGCCGGAAACTGCCAGCAGTTCCGGTGCAGTGGTAGCGCGCCCGCCGACCGCTGATGGGTGCATGTGCTCAGGCGGGAAGCGCGCGGTGCTGATGCCTAGATTCAATCAGAGAGTCAACACTCAGAGCGGGCCATTTTGTGAGTTGAGACACAAAATTTACTTCGGTGCCGTGCACGCCCCCTGTGGATCGGCGGCAAGGAACGGCGTGCAACATGGCATTGATAAAAAAGCACCGCCCCGGCGGAACCGGGGCGGTGCTTGGAAAGTGTTCTTGGGGCCGGATCAGAGCTCGGCACGCTGGAGCGAGCGGGCGGCGTCGATGGTCGCCTGGCCCAGCACGCGGCTGCCCTGGTACAGAACCACGGTCTGCCCCGGGGCCACTCCCCGCAACGGGGTGGCGAGCCGGACCACCAGCTGGCTGCCGCCGTTGTCTGCCGCCGGTTCCACGCGGGCGGTGGCTGGGACAGGGTCGCCATGGGCCCTGACCTGGGCATGGCATTCGAACTGTTCGCCGATCCCCACCTCGGCAATGGGCAGGCCTGCCCATGACACCTTGATGCCGCGGATTTCGTCGATGGCCAGCAGCGCCTCCGGGCCCACCACCACCTTGTTCTCCTTCGGCCGGATCTCCAGCACGAACCTGGGCTTGCCGTCAGCCGCCGGCGTGCCAAGCTTCAGCCCGCGGCGCTGGCCGACGGTGAAGGCATTGGCACCGGGATGCTCGCCCACCTTCCTGCCGGTTTCATCCACGATGTCGCCGGCGGCCATGTCGATCTTTTCGGCCAGCCAGCCGGCGGTGTCGCCGTCCGGGATGAAGCAGATGTCATGGCTGTCGGGCTTGTTGGCCACTGAAAGTCCGCGGCGTTCTGCCTCGGCACGCACCTCGGCCTTCGAGGGCGTGTCAGCCAGCGGGAACATTGAGTGCTTGAGCTGCTCGTGGGTAAGGACGCCCAGGACGTAGCTTTGGTCCTTGGCCCAGTCGGCCGCCCGGTGGAGTTCGCGGTTGCCGTCGGCGTCCTCGATCACCTTTGCGTAGTGGCCGGTGCACACTGCGTCGAAGCCCAGGGCGATGGCCTTTTCCAGCAGTGCCGCAAACTTGATCCGCTCGTTGCAGCGCATGCAGGGGTTGGGCGTGCGGCCGGCTGCGTACTCATCGATGAAGTCCTGGACGACGTCTTCCTTGAACCGCTCGGAGAAATCCCAGACGTAGTAGGGAATGCCCAGGACGTCGCAGGCACGCCAGGCGTCACGGGAATCTTCGATGGTGCAGCAGCCCCGGCTTCCGGTGCGGAGCGTGCCGGGCATGCGTGACAGTGCCAGGTGGACGCCGACGACGTCGTGTCCCGCCTCCACGGCGCGGGCGGCGGCAACGGCGGAGTCGACTCCGCCGCTCATGGCTGCTAGAACTCGCATGGTTGCTTTCTGTTGGAGAGGCTTCGGCCCAGTGGCCGGGAAAGTACGGACCGCCCGGTCTGTTCTCCCGGAAACGATCTTCGCCTATCTATTCTACGGCCTCGTGTAAAGCCGCGGCCCCAACCGGGCGGTCAGCTGCCGCCCCGGGCGTACCTGGCGATGGTGCCTGCAGTCTGGATCGACGACTCGCGCCCGGCCATGCCCGCCTGCCGCGCCCGTGCGTAGGCGTCCGGCAGCGCAGCCAGCAGCGCATCGACGTCGGCCTCCACTGAGGCGTGCCCCAGGGTGAACCGCTGCGCTCCGCGTGCGGTGTCCTCGTCCAGGCCCATGGCCAGCAGCACGTGGGAAGGCCGCGGCACGCCTGCCGTGCAGGCCGATCCTGTGGAGGATTCCACGCCTGCGAGGTCGAGGAGGAACAACAGTGAGTCCCCTTCGCAGCCAGGAAAGGTGAAGTGTGCGTTGCCGGGGAGCCTGCCGTTCCCGGGGGCACCGCGGAGGACAGCTTCCGGGATCAGTTCATGGACGCCGTCAATAAGGCGGTTGCGCAGCCGGGCAATCCGTGCAGACTCGGCTCCCAAGGTTGCCGTGACTTTTTCGGCTGCCGCCGCGAACGCCGCAATGGAGGCTGTGTCCAGCGTGCCGGACCGGACGTCCCGCTCCTGGCCTCCGCCGTGCTGGACGGGAGTCAGTTTCACCGCCCGCCCCAGCAGGAGGGCGCCAACCCCTACCGGTCCCCCGATCTTGTGGCCGGAGATGGACATGGCGTCAAGCCCGGAGGCCGTGAAATCCACCGGGAGGGAACCGAATGCCTGGACCGCATCCGAATGCACGGGGACGCCGGCGGCGTGTGCCAGTTCCACAATCCTGCTGATGGGCTGGATGGTGCCCACTTCGTTGTTGGCCCACATCACGGTGACCAGGGCGATGGTGTCCGGCTTGCGGGACAGTTCCGCCTCGAGGGCGGCAAGGTCCAGCACGCCGTCGGCATTGACGGGAAGCCAAGTAACCTCCGCGCCCTCGTGGCGCTCCAGCCACTCCACGGTGTCCAGCACGGCATGGTGTTCGACGGCGGAGCAGAGGATGCGGCGCCGGGCAGGGTTCTCCCCCACCCGGGACCAATACAGTCCCTTGACGGCCAGGTTGTCTGATTCGGTGCCGCCCGAGGTGAAAATGACCTCGGAGGGATGGGCACCTGCCGCGGCCGCGACGGTCTCCCGCGCATCTTCCACGCTGCGGCGGGCCCGGCGGCCGGAACCGTGCAGGGATGAGGGGTTGCCGGTCCGGGCAAGTTCACGCGTCAGCGCGGCCAGGGCTTCCGCTGAAAGCGGGGTGGTGGCTGCATGATCGAGGTAAACGGGCACCCCCCAATTCTAGCTGTCCAGCCTCCACGAAGGGGCCGGCGGCCAGTTCGACGGCGGGAGCACAGGGAGGAAGCGGGCCACGTCGGCGCGGGCCGCAGCGAGGGCGGCACGGTCAGGGCCCGGTGCGGCCGCGCAGGCACGAGACCAGAGGTCCTGGCGCACGACGACGATGCAGAGTTGGGCCGCCGCTCGTGACACGCACGGCGTATCCCGCGCCGGGGGAACCGGGAGGGGCCGGAGCATCGTTGTCAGGACAGGCCGTTAAACTGTGCTGGCCGGCCCGCGAAGACTGGCCGAACCAGGAAAAGGATGGGTCTTGACCGAGAGCAGCAGCTCCTACTACCAGGTGCTTAGGGTGGCAGTCACCGCCACCGAAAAGGAAATCAAGGTGGCCTACCGCCGGGCTGCCCGCACCGCCCACCCCGATCACGGCGGCGATGCAGCAGCATTCCGGCGGGTGACCCGGGCTTACGAGACGCTCATTGATCCCGTGCGCAGGAAGGCATATGACCGTTCCTATGCCGCCGGCACCTTCCGCAACGGGGAGTCGGACACTGAACCGCATTTCGACGCACCGCCGGCCGGAAGCCGTGCTTCGGCCACCGTGCACAGGACGGGCAACGCCCGCAACACCGCCGGTGACCCCCCGGTCTACCTCCCGCCATATGACGCCCCGGACACCGGGGTTCCGCTGATCCCGCTGGCACTCGCCAGCCAGCAGGTCCACGGCATGCCGCGCAAACGCGGAATCTTCGGTGCAGAGGCACGCATCCAGCGGGAGATGCGCACCGTGCAGCTCCTGACCCGGCAGGTCCTGCCCACAATTCCGGCCGCCAGGCTTATCAACGGCCTCCAGTCCCCGGCTGACAACAGCCACATCGACCACGCCGTCCTGTCCGGTTACCGGCTGGCACTGATCGGCTCGATGCTGCTGCCCAAGGGCGCCTATGCGTGGGACGGCAGGACGCTCAACCATGGCGGCCGCGCCGTTGCGCCGCCGCAGCTTGCCCACCTGGTGAGGGCGATGCAGGACATCTTCCCCGAGTTGAACGTTACGGGCTGGACCGTGGTGCTTAGCCCTGGCGGCAACCTGCACGAGCCGGTCATTGATAACTACCGCCGGTCAGCAGGCGCGCTGGACTCCGTCCAGATCGTCAACGCTGCCGGAATGGTGCGCGGCCTCAAGGAATTCCTTGCCTCCGGCCCGGCGCCCAACACCGTGAACGTACCGGTGCTGGCCAGGTTGCTGCGCGGGATGCACTGACAGCCCTCTGCCCGCAGGGTAGCTAGGATGGGAACGTGTTCCGCATCCTTTTCCACGAACCCGAAATTCCAGGCAATACCGGCAATGCCATCCGGCTGGCCGCCATCACCGGGGCAGAGCTGCATCTGGTGGAACCGCTCGGGTTCGACTTCTCAGACGCCAAGCTCCGCCGCGCGGGCCTTGACTACCATGACCTTGCCGTCGTCACCGTACACCGGAACATCGAGGATGCCTGGCAGCACCTGCAGCCGGAACGGGTGTACGCGTTTACCTCGGACGGGACGGCCAGCTACACGGACATCTCCTACCAGCCGGGTGATGTCCTGATGTTCGGCAGGGAGTCCGTGGGCCTGCCCGCGGACCTGAAGGCGGATGTGCACGTGACAGCCACCGTCCGGCTGCCCATGCTGCCCGCGCTGCGCTCACTGAACCTGGCCAACGCAGCCTCAATTGCCGTCTACGAGGCTTGGCGCCAGCAAGGGTTCGCCGGCGCCAGAACCTAAGGCGACAAAGCCGCGGACGGATGCGGATGGCGCCCGCAGCGCCGGGCGCAGAACACCCGGGAGCCGTTCTTTTTCACGTCAGGGCAATCCACCCCGGCGGCAGTACCGAATAACTCCTGACAACATTCCACCGTGTTCGAGGAGCTGCAGGTGACATTACTGGAGTCAGGTTCCAGGACCTCCCGCAGCAGACCCGGCGGCACTGCTGAGGATTCCCGGTCCGGCGACTTATGCTTGGTAGTGATGGATACCCCCAACGCTCCACATTCCGAGGCCCCGGCTGCGGTGACAGACCCGCCGGCGGAGCTCGGTCAGCGGCTTTCGGCCCTGCTGGAAGGCATAGGCAGGGGCGACCAGGCAGCCTTTGCGGAGTTCTACCAGCTGACATCCCGCCGCGTTTTCGGCATGGCCCGCCGCGTGCTGATCGATCCCGAGTTGAGCGAAGACACCACGCAGGAGGTCTTCCTGCAGGTGTGGCAGAACGCGGCGAAGTTTGATCCGTCGGCGGGCAGTCCGCTCTCCTGGCTGATGACCATTTCCCACCGCCGGGCTGTGGACAGGGTGCGGTCAACGCAGTCCGCCACTGACCGTGAAGCCAAGTACGGCGCGAGCAGCCAGGACATCGACCACGATGCCGTGGCCGACGAAGTGGGAAGCAGGCTCGAAGCCGAGGCCGTGGTCAGGTGCTTGGCAACACTGACCGAAACGCAGCAGGAATCGGTGCGCCTGGCCTACTACGGCGGCCTCACATACCGGGAGGTTGCAGAACGCCTGCATGCAGCAGTGCCCACCATAAAATCCCGTATCCGCGACGGATTGATCCGCCTGAAAACCTGTCTGGGGGTGAGTTGAGATGACAGAAAACAACCACGGCCGCAACGGCCGCTCGTTCGGCGACACGGTCGCCATGGACCTGGCTTCCGGCCGGGCTGTTGACCTGGCCGAGCTCTACGCCCTGGACGCAGTGACGGAAGAGGAGCGCAAGGCGATCGAGGAGTACATCTCAGCCGCGCAGGCAGCGGAACGAAGCGCCTTCGATGAACGTGTACGCCAGGCAAGGGAGACTCTTGCCCGGACCTTCCGCGTGGAGGAGGAGCCCCCGGCTGACCTCTTTGGCCGCATCGTCGCACAACTTCCCGAGCAGGAACGCCGGCCGGACGCCGCAGCTTCCCCTCCAGCCGCGGTCCCTGCACCGGGTTACGCAGCGCCGGGGCACGCCCAACCGGCGCAGCCGGCCGGCATGGATGAGCTCGCACAGGTACGCCAGCTTAGGGAGGAACGGCGCCGGCCCGGCAGCACCCGCCGCTGGCTCGCCGGAATTGCCGCTGCGGCGGCCATCGCCCTGGGCGGAGTGGGCGTGGGCTCCTACCTTGCCGACCAGAACGATCCGCTCAACCAGGTGGTCCGCGCGGACGACGTGCGGGAAGCCTCGGTGGATGTGGCCGGCGGCGGAACCGCCACGGTCCTGGTCTCCCCGTCGGAGGATGCCGCCGTCGTCAAAATGAATGGTGTTCCCGCGCCCCCTGCCGGCAAGGTGTACCAGATGTGGCTGATCCCCAAGGATGGTTCGGCACCGGTGTCCCAGGGCCTGATGGATGCGGAAGCGCTGTCAAAGCCGGCGGTGGTGCAGGGGATCTCCTCCGCAGCAGCCCTGGGCATAACAGTGGAGCCGGCGGGCGGGTCCCAGTCCCCCACGCTGCCCACCGTCGCCGCCGCTCCCCTGGGTGCGTAGGCGGCAGCAACAGGAATACAACGGCGCCCCGCTCCGGTCCGTCAAGGACCGGGGCGGGGCGCTCTGGCTTTGACGAACAGGCTAGAACCCTGCGATGGTTCCCGGCCCGTTGACGGCCACAACGTGGAAGGCTTCGGCACTGCTGCCTTCGGGGAAGCCGGCCCTGGCGGCGTTGATCCGCATGCCCTGGCGGACCGTTTTCTCCATGGCTTCCACGTCCGGGTGCTGGCTGACGTGGACATGAATGGCGCGCAGCTTGGCTTCCACGTGCGCGGAGACATCCACGAAGTGGTTTTCCCGTTCCTCCGGCCCGGCGTAGAGCCACAGCCAGGGCAGCTTGTAGGCCTCAAGCCCGGCCGCGGCAAGTTCCGGGTAGGCGAAGGGGTTTTCCAGGGCGGGGTATACGGCCCGCGTCACCGCCTCCCCCACCGCCAGATGGTCCGGGTGGCTCTTCTGTATCCGATTCCAGTTCCGTTCCGGGTGCATGGAAAGCACGACGTCGGGCCGGATTTCGCGGATCAGCTTAACGACTCCCTGCATCACCTCGTGCGAAGGTTCCAGGTACCCGTCGCGCTGGTGGAGGTAGTGGATATCGGTGACCCCGACGAGCTCGGCTGCGCGACGCTGTTCGGCGTCCCGCATGGCGATGATGTTGGCCCGGTGCGCCGGGTCGAAGCCTCCGGCGTCGCCATCGGTCATGATGCAATAGCTGACGTCGACACCGGCGGCTGTCCAGGCAGCGATGGTGCCCGCTGCAGCGAAGTCGACGTCATCGGGGTGTGCCGCAAAACAGAGCACCCGCCCAACCCGGTGTACGTCCGGGTTGAACGGGCTCCGTGGCTGCTCAGGAAGGGCAGTCAAAAATCAGCCTTTCCGCTTCTTGATCTCGGCTGTGGCCTGTGGGAGCACATCGAAAAGGTCACCCACAATACCGAAGTCCGCGATCTCGAAAACGGGCGATTCAGCGTCTTTGTTCACTGCGACAATCACCTTTGCCGTCTGCATGCCGGCCTTCTGCTGGATCGCGCCGGAGATGCCTGCGGAAATGTAGAGCTGGGGCGACACAGTCTTTCCGGTCTGTCCCACCTGCGCATCGTGGCTGATCCACCCGGCGTCCGTGGCTGCACGGGAAGCACCCACGGCTGCTCCCAGCGCGTCGGCAAGTTCCTCCACCGGGGTGAAGTCTCCGTCAAGTCCGCGTCCGCCGGCCACCACGATGCGGGCGTCAGTGAGATCCGGCCGGCCGCTGGCGACCTTCTGCTCCCGTGCGGTGATCCGGGCGGCAGCGGCCGTGCTGCCGGCGGGAACCTCAACCGTCACGGTTTCCGGTGAGGTGGGCGCGGCAGCCGGTTCGGGGGTTACGTTGTTGGCCTTCAACGTCAACACGCTTACGGGAGTAGTGGCCTTGCAGGACGTGTTGTACGAGCCGGCCAGGACCGCTTTGTGGGCGGTACCGTTCGCATCCACTGCCACGACGTCGGTGATGACGCCGGCATTCAGGCGGATGCCCACGCGGGCGGCGATCTCTTTGCCCTCGGGGGAATTGTCCAGCAGGACGACTCCGGCCCCGGCCTGCTCAGCTGCGGCAGCAACGTAGGCCGCCTTGGGGGCGACGAGGAAGTCGTCGAGGTCCTCCGCCGAGGGGAGCAGCACGGTGCCGACGCCGTACTCCGCAAAGGCGGCCGCGACGTCGTCGTGCAGCTTGCCGTTCAGGGCTACCACGGTCTCACCGAGTGAGCGGCCCAGGGTGAGCAGCTCAAGGCTGCTCTTCTTGAGCGCATCGCCGGGGTTGTCAATGAATACAAGTACTTTTGCCATGTCTGTGGTCCCTCTCAGAGCAGCTTCTGGGCGGCCAGGAAGTCGACAAGCTTGATGCCGGCGTCGCCTTCGTCGGTGATGATGGTGCCGGCGGTGCGCGGCGGACGTTCCTCTGCAGCCAGGATGCTGGTCCAGGAGCCTGAGAAACCCACCTGGGCAGGCTGCACGCCGATGTCGGCGAGCGAGAGTGTGGTGATGCTCTTGCGCTTGGCGGCGATAATGCCTTTGAAGTTGGGGTACCTGGGCTCGTTGATCTGGTCCGTCACGGACACGACAGCCGGCAGCGGCGCCTCAACTGTCTCCGAGGACAGGTCCGCGTCCCGGCGCGCGGTGAGCCGGCCGCCCTCCACCTGCAGCGACGAGGCGAAGGTGACCTGGGGCAGGCCCAGCCGTTCCGCCAGCTGCGCCGGAACCAGCGACGTTTCACCGTCCGTTGACGCCATGCCTGTGATGACCAGGTCCACGGGGGCGTCGCTGCCCAGGTGCCTGATCGCTGCTGCCAACGCCAGGGAGGTAGCAGCGGCGTCCGAGCCGGCCAGGGCATCGTCGGTGAGGTGAACGCCCTCCGTGGCACCAATCTGAAGCGCCTTCTTGATGGCGTTGACGGCGCCCGAGGGGCCCATGCTCAGCGCGATGACCTGGTTGCCTGCCTTGGCTCCGCCGCGGGCTTCGGCCAGCTGCAGCGCGGCCTCGAGCGCGTACTCGTCAAGCTCTGACAGGATGCTCTCGTTGCGGTCAGTGGTGTAGCCCTCACCGTTGAGGTGGCGGTCAAACTGGGCGTCCGGTACATGCTTGACCAGGACGACGATCTTCAATGTATCTTCCACTGTATTTACAGCAGCCTTCCATGCTTGTGGACAGCCAGCCGGGTGAGGTCATGGCCGCGGAATGCCCCGGCATACGGGTAGGTCCTAGCTAATCACATAGACGCCCCGCTGTGCCCTCTTCCGTTAACGCCTGTGTCAGGGCCCGGTTTGAAGTTCCACGGCAGGCCCTGCCGGAGGCAACGACGGCGACGCTCCCGCCTTCTGCGGGGACGCCGCCGTCGTCCTGCCCTGGGCTGGAGAGGGAGAACCGCTAGCTGGCTGCTGCGCCCAACGTAACGTCAAGGGTCTGTTCCTGGCCATTGCGCAGGACGGTAATCTTCACCTTGGAGCCGGCCGGCTGTTCGCGGACCGCCGCCGTTAGTTGCTCCGGTTCAGCGACGGTGAGGTCGTTGAACCTGGTGATCACGTCGCCCACCCTGATCCCGGCCTTGGCCGCTGCGGATTCGGGTTCCACCGTGGCGACATCCGCCCCTACCGAGAACTCCGACGACGAGCTGGAGGCTGTCTTCGGCTTCACGCTGACGCCCAGCTGGCCGTGGGAGGCCTTGCCGGTATCAATGATTTCCTGTGCCACGCGCTTGGCGTGGTTGATGGGGATGCTGAAGCCGACGCCGATGTTCCCGCTCGTGGAGGACGCGCTGGAGCCCGCGGAGGCGATGGCCACGTTGACGCCGATAACCTCCCCGTTGCTGTTGACCAGGGCTCCGCCTGAGTTGCCAGGGTTGATGGCTGCGTCGGTCTGGATCACGTTGATGGAAATCTCACCCTGGCCCGTGGCCTGCTGGCTTTGTCCACCGCCGGGAGGCGCGAACTGGAACCCGCCCTCGTCGTCGCCTTCGGCGTTATCGCCCTCCTCGGGGGCTGCCGCAGAGGCCACGCTGATGGTCCTGTTGAGCGTTGAGACAATACCGTCAGTCACGGTGCCGGTAAGGCCAAGGGGGGATCCGATCGCAATGGCCGTATCCCCCACGTTGAGCTTCCCGGAGTCACCCAGGGTGGCGGGGGTGAGTCCGGAGGCGTTGTCCACCTTGACGACGGCGAGATCCGACAAGGGGTCAGTGCCGACGAGCTTGGCGCCGATGACCCGGCCGTCGCTGGTACGGACCTGGAGCGCAGCGTTGGCTGTCTGCCCGTCAAGGGTGACGACGTGGGTATTCGTCAGGATGTGGCCCTGGTCGTCAAGGATGATGCCGGAGCCGGTGCCGCCGGCATTGCCGGTGGACGCGCTGATGGTCACGACACTGGGCGAGGCCTTCACTGCCGCTGCGGTGATTTCGTTGACGGAGTCCTGGTTGTTGACGATCACGGTGCCGGGCTGGCTGGTGCCGGGGGCAGTGGTGGCGGCACCGGCATTTCCGAAGAGCTCGGCCGACCCAACCGTGGCAACGCTTCCTCCCACCAATCCCGCGGCGAGGATGCTGGCCACGAGGGTGCCGACGCCGAACGTTGCCTTCCGCCGGGGCGCGTCCTTGGGGTTGTAGGCAAGGCCGGGCGTGTTGTTGTAGTCCCGGCCGCCCTGCCAGCCCGCCTGATGACCCTGGCCCGCATAGCCGTAACCGGGTTGGTTGGGGTGGGACCCGCCGTGCCCAGGCTGGACTGGCTCCTGCTGTTCCGGCCTGTGCTGCTCCGGGGTTTGCTGCGGGCCGTAGAAGGGCTGCCGCTGGGGGTAAACAGGGCGGGGCCCTGGAAGTACCTGCGTCGGATTGTCGCCCTGCTGATCCAGCCGCTCCGTTGGATTCTGCCGCGGGCCGTACCCACCGCTGCCGTCATCGGCCGCGTCCGGCCACTGCGCCCCGGATGCGGCGTCCTCCGGCGCACCCTGCTGCTGCGCCCAGGGATCCTGCCGCTCATGGCCGCCGTTCCGGGGAGCCGGCCGGGGCGTCTGGTTCTCGCTCATGGGACTTCCTTTCATCCTTGTCTGCTTTAACTATGAACTCCCCGGCTGGAACAAGCTCGGATGTTTGCTGAGAGCTTGCTGAAGACCTGCCGCTGCCTTGATCAAGCCCCCCTGCTGCCACCTTCGTTTTGGCCCCTAAAAGCGTTTCGCTTCTGGCATATTCCACTCGATGGACGGGTTGTGGGGTGCACCATAGAATCAAGATGGATTGCCACAGCGACCTGCGGCTTCACACCAAGCGTGGGGGCGCTGTTGGATTCTGAGACGACTGATTCGTCCCGAATCGGTGTCAGGCGTGCTGAAGGGTTTGCACATGCGGTCAAAGTTCATACGTATCCTCGCCGTGATCGGCCTTACCGGCCTGCTGGCGGTGCCCGCTGGCGCGGCATGGGCGGAGCCTCCGGTCACCTTGGATCCGGCCACCAAAATCGTTGATTCCGCTGGCGTCCTCGGCTCCCAAAAGGGCGAGGTCCAGGAAGCCATCAAGAAGCTGGGAACCGAGCATGCCACCGTGCTGCATGTCGTTACGGTCAAGAGGTTTGAAAACCCCGCAGACCGTGAAGCATGGACGGATGCCGTAGCCGAGAAGGCCGGTCTGGGTTCCAATGCCTTGGTCTTTGCCATTGCCACGGAAACACGCCAGTACACCCTGAACAAGGGTGGCAGCAAGATCACCAATGCCCAGCTCGAAAACATCAAGAGCAAGGCCATTGGTCCGCAACTCGCCAACGAGGACTATGCGCAGGCGGCGATCAACGCTGCAGCTGCCATCGGTGATGCTGCGGGCGGCGGAAGCGGCAACGTTCCCGGTGACGGTGCCGGGGCGGCAGTCCTGGTGGGTGCCGGTGTCGTGGCGGCTGGTGGCGCGGGTGCTTACCTGTACCTCCGGAACAAGCGCAGGAAGGCAGCCGGACAGCAGCCTACCGCCGGCTTTGGGCAGCAGGAGGGCCAGGTGGATCCCCTGGCCTCGCTCAGCATCGAGGAACTGCGCCGTAAGAGCGGCTCACTCCTGATCGAGGCGGACGACGCCATCAAGTCCAGCGAGCAGGAACTGATGTTCGCCCAGGCACAGTACGGCGACTCCGCCGTCGGAAACTTCACCAAGGCGCTGGATGAAGCCAAAGCCCACCTGAGCGAGTCCTTCAAGCTGCAGCAGCAGCTGGACGACCACATTCCTGACACTGAAGAGCAGCAGCGGGCCTGGTTCGGGGAGATCATCCGCCGGTCCGAGGCCGCGCTGGCCTCCCTCCAGGAACAGAAGGCCGATTTCGACTCCCTGCGCGAACTTGAGAAGAACGCTCCGCAGGCACTGGCAACCGTCAATACCGGAGCCCGCGAGGCTGATGCAAAAATTACCAGCGCTGAGGACTCCCTCGCCAACCTGCGCTCCAAGTATGCCGAGAGCGCCCTGGTGCAGGTTTCGGACAATATCCTGCAGGCCAAGGAGCGCCTGGCCTTCGTGCAGAACGCCACCGCCACCGCGCAGCAGAAGCTCAGCGAGGGCGAAGGCAGCCTGGCAGCGGTGGCCGTCCGGGCCGCCGAAGAGAGCCTCCATCAGACCAACGTCCTCCTGGATGCGATCGCCAAAGTCTCGTCCAACCTGGATGAGGCGCGCACCCGCCTCGACTCCGCGGTCGTGGACACCTCCCAGGACCTTGCGCAGGCACGGGCCATGATCCAGTCGGGCGCCCACCCGGAGCTTGCCGGGCCGGTGGCAGGAGTGGAAGCGGCCCTGGCCCAGGTCAAGTCGGAAATCCAGGGCGGAAAGATCGATCCCATCGCCACTCTGCAGCGGGTGGAAACAGCACACCAGTCGCTGGACCAGGCCCTCACCGGCATCAGGGACCAACAGGAACAGTCCCGCCGGGCACAGGCATCGCTGCAGCAGACCATCATGTCCGCACAGGCACAGATCAGCGCCACCTCCGACTACATCACTGCCCGGCGAGGCGGCGTGGGAACCGAGGCGCGTACCCGGCTGGCAGAGTCGCAGCGGAATCTGGACTACGCACTGTCCATCTCACGCACCGATCCCGTGACGGCACTTACCTACGCCCAGCAGGCCCACGCTCTCGCGGCACAGGCAGCCCAGTTGGCCCAGGCTGATGTGGACCACTTCGGCGGCTACGCAAACCAGGGCTACGGCCGCGGCGGCATGTTCGGCGGAGGCGGCGGCGGTGGGTTGGGCGGTGCCATCCTGGGCGGCATCCTCATCAACTCGATTCTCAATGGCGGCGGACATGCCGGCTGGGGCGGCGGTCACAGCGACGGCGGCGGCTGGGGCGGCGGCGACTTCGGCGGCGGCGATTTCGGCGGCTGGGGTGGAGACTCCGGCGGAGGCGGCGACTTCTAGGTTTCCAGGGCCCTGTCCTTCAATTCGGCGGGCAGGCACACGGCAGTACCACAACTGTTCACTGATTTCAGTGGTCACCACAGAGCAGGACGAAAGGGTAACACCATGGTTAAGCAGTCCATTTTCGGCCGGATCGCGCAGCTGGCAAAGGCGAATATCAACTCCTTGCTGGACAACGCTGAAGATCCCCAGAAGATGCTGGACCAAATGGTCCGGGACTACACCAACAACATCGCCGAAGCTGAATCCGCCGTCGCGCAGACCATTGGCAACCTCCGGATGCTTGAGGATGACTACAACGAGGACGTGAAGAACGCCCGCGACTGGGGCAACAAGGCACTTGCTGCTTCCCGTAAAGCCGATGAATTCCGCGCCAGCGGCGACGTGGTGGACGCCGAGAAATTCGACAACCTCGCCAAGGTGGCCCTGCAGCGCCAGATGGCTGCTGAGAACGAGGCCAAGGGCGCCGAACCGGCCATCAACTCCCAGCGCGAGGTGGTTGATAAGCTCAAGACCGGCCTTGACCAGATGAAGAACAAGCTGAACCAGCTGACCAGCAAGCGTAATGAACTGGTGGCCCGGTCCAAGACCGCAGCAGCGCAGTCCCAGGTCCATGACGCCATCAAGAGCATCGACATCCTGGACCCCACCAGCGAGGTGGGACGTTTCGAGGAGAAGATCCGCCGCGAGGAAGCAAAGGTCCGCGGCCAGCAGGAACTGGCAGCCTCAAGCCTGGACGCCCAGTTCAACCAGTTGGAGGACCTTGGTGAGCAGGTGGAAATCGAAGCCCGCCTGGCCGCGCTGAAGTCAGGTAATTCGTCAAAGCCCGCTATTGGCGCATCCGAAACTCTCGGCTCCGCGTCCACAGTGGAAGAAGCCGACTTCGACAAGCTGTAACTACACACAAGTGAGGGCCAGGACCGGACGTCCTGGCCCTCACGCGTTCTCCCGATGTGTAGCGTGGAGGCATGGCTCCCCCCACTAAGACGTCCCTGGTCTGGCTCCGCGACGATCTTCGCTTGGACGACAACCCGGCACTGGCCGAAGCCGCAGCCCTCGGCCTGCCGCTGACCGTCGTCTACATCCTTGATGAAGAGTCCGAAGGAATCCGGCCGCTGGGAGGAGCCACCAGGTGGTGGCTGCATCACTCCCTGGCTGCACTGGGCGCTTCGCTTGAGGCCAGGGGCTCACGGCTGCTCCTGCGCCGCGGACCAGCCGACGTGGTGATCGCGGAACTGGCGGCTGAAACCGATGCCGGGCACCTCTTCTGGAACCGCCGGTACGGGTTGCCGGAGCGCACTGTCGACGCCGCCATAAAAAACTGGGCCCTCGGGAACGGAATCGAGGCCTCCAGCTTCCAGGCCAACCTCCTTTTTGAGCCCTGGACCATCCGCACCGGCGCCGGAGGACCGTACAAGGTTTACTCGCCGTTCTGGCGGGCCTGCCTCGCGTCCGGTGAGATCCGTAAGCCCCTGGACACCTCCTCCACCCTGCCACGACCGGCAGCCCCACAACGTGGCCTCCCGGCCAGTGACGCCCTCAGCAGCTGGAAGCTGTTGCCCTCCTCCCCCGACTGGAGCGGAGGGCTCGCCGCCACCTGGGAACCCGGCGAGGAAGGCGCGCTCCGTCGGCTTGAAGACTTCATGGACGGCCCGATCGAGGATTACGCCACCGGCAGGAACACTCCGGGCACCGAAGGAACCAGCCGGCTGTCACCACACCTGCGTTTCGGTGAGGTCAGCCCGTTCCGGGTCTGGCAGGAAATCCGCCGCCGGTTTCCCCGGAAGGTGCCGGCCGATGTCGGAACTTTCCGTTCCGAGCTGGGCTGGCGCGAGTTCAACTGGCACCTTCTATACCACAACCCGGACCTGGCCACGCGCAACTTCCGCTCCGCCTTCGACAACTTCCAGTGGGGATCCCTGAGCGCCAAGGAACTTGCCGCCTGGCAGCAAGGCAAGACCGGCTACCCGTTGGTGGACGCCGGAATGCGCCAGCTCTGGCAGACAGGGTGGATGCACAACCGCGTGCGGATGGCCGCAGCATCCTTCCTGGTCAAGAACCTCCTGACCGACTGGCGGGTTGGGGAGGAATGGTTCTGGGACACCCTGGTGGACGCGGATGGGGCCAACAACCCCGCGAACTGGCAATGGGTGGCAGGTTCCGGCGCAGATGCCTCACCGTACTACCGGATCTTTAACCCGGTGACGCAGAGCAGGAAGTTCGACGCCGACGGCAGCTACCTGCGCGCCTTCATACCTGAACTGAAAGGCCTATCAGGCAAGGACATCCACGAACCGTGGACCGCAGAGACGGACGGCTACCCCAGGCCCCTGGTGGAACTGGCCGGGTCGCGGGAACGCGCGCTGGCGGCTTACCAGAAGCTCAAGGACGGCTAGCTGGAGCTAGCGGGTGACCTTGCCCATCAAGGAAGCAATGGGGCGCAGGAAGAGCGGGCGGGCCAGGAACCAGGCAGCCACCATCACAGCAACAGAGGCCAGGAAGACCCAGAAGCCGAACCAGCCGTCGTCATCCCGTGCGCCGTACATATGGTTGAGGTTGCGCAGGGCCCCCGTGGCGAGCACCAGGAATACGTGCACCACAGTGAAAGCCACGAAGTAGATCATCACCGGGAAGTGGACGGCGCGCGCCCATTCAATGGGGAAGGCCCTGTTAAGCCCTGCCGCCTTCTTGGGCCATGCACCGGACATGCGCAAACCGGTGATGAAGGCCAGCGGCGCGGCGATGAAAACCGTCACGAAGTAGGAAAGCAGCTGGAGCGCGTTGTAGTTGATCCAGCCGTTCTCGGTGGGCCAGTCAAGGGATGCGTACTGCAGGGCTGCTGAGAGGGCGTTGGGGAAGACATCCCAACTGGTGGGAACGATTCGCATCCACTGCCCGGTGGCAAACAGCAGGACTGCGAAAATCAGTCCGTTGAGGATCCACAGGGCATCCAGCGTCAGGTGGAACCACAGCTCAAGGGTGATCTTTGTGGGCGCGTTCTTCGTCTTGATCATGCCCTTGTTATTCCGGGTCCAGTGCCCGCTGGGCCGCGTGGTTGTCCGCACCTGCCACCCGGTGCGGACAATCAGCAGCAGGAAGAACGCGTTCAGGAAGTGCTGCCAGCCCAGCCAGGCAGGAAAACCCACAGGCGCGTTGTCCGGAAGCTCCGAGTGGCCCGGATAGTCCGCCACGAAGGATGCCATGGCGGGCAGGCCCATCAGCCACTTGGCGACCAGCACCACGAGGACCAGCCCTGCCAGGACGGCAGGAACCCCCCAGTAAAGTCGCGACCGCTTGCCCGCCGCGGTACCGGGCTTCTTCGTGGGTGTGGACATCGAACAACATTCCTCTCGAGGATGACTGGCCAAGTGCTCACGAGGTGTGTGAGGCTCTGCGAAAGAGAATACTAGGAACTGCCCGTACTCAAGGAAAAGGAAGACCCTGGCCGGCTGCTGGCCGACCAGGGTCTTCGTATAGTTGCGGGGACAGGATTTGAACCTGTGACCTCTGGGTTATGAGCCCAGCGAGCTACCGAACTGCTCCACCCCGCGTCGCTCAACCAACACTACCCTATTTCGCCGGCCGGTTTTTCCACCTGGTTTTCGGCCCTAAAGAATCCCGATCCAGTGTTACCCGCACCAACTGCCCGATACCCGGTCCTAACCAAAAAAGTCCGGACACTGTTTCCAGTGTCCGGACTTCCATCAGTTGCGGGGACAGGATTTGAACCTGTGACCTCTGGGTTATGAGCCCAGCGAGCTACCGAACTGCTCCACCCCGCGTCGCAAGAACTACTTTACCGGCACGTAAACACCAGGCCAAATCGGGGCGGCGTGATCTCCGTCTCGAAAGCGGAAACGGCACCTGCCCCAAGGAAGGAGCAGGTGCCGTGTGCCGTCGTCGTGATCAGCTGGTGGGTGAGGGCGAAGGGCTGGCCTCAGGTACGCCCGTGGCTGCTGGAGCCGGGGTGGCCTCCGGTGCGGCAACCGGAATCTTGGCCTCCGCCTCCGTCGCCCGCTTGAGTGCTGCCGAAATTCGCTCCTGTGCCTCGCCGTAGGCGGCAAAGTCGCCGGCTGAAAGGGCTGCCTGACCTGCCTGGATGGCGGCATTCGCTTCGTCCAGCGCCGCCTTCAGTTCAGCCTTGGCGTCAGCGCCCGCCGGTGTTGTGGGCGCGGCGGGATCGGCAGGTGCCTGCCCGTTGTTGTCCGAGTCACCCGCGGCGGCTCCGGAGTCGCCGCCGAAGAGCTGCTTCAGGGCCTCATCGAGCGTCGGGGCAAAGCCCACCTTGTCGCCAAAGGCCACCAGGACGCGCTGCAGGGTGGGGTAGGACGTTTCACCCGTGGATTTGAGGTAAACCGGCTGGACGTAGAGAATGCCGCCGCCCACCGGAAGGGTGAGCAGGTTGCCGTTCAGGACGTCGGAAGCACCTTGGCGCAGCAGGTTCAGGGCCTGGGACACGGTGGGGTCCGAGTTGAACTTGTTTTGCGCCTGCCCGGGGCCGGGGACCTGGATCTCCGGCGGAATCTGCAGCAGCCGCAATTTACCATAGCTCTCGGCCTTGACGCCGGCCTGGTTGCCGGCATCGGAGTCCGCCGCGAGGAACCCGTACAGGACGTTGCGTGCGTTTCCATTGACGATCTGCGGAATGAACGACGACGTCAGCTGGAAGGCCGGCTTGTCCTGGTCCGGCATCTGCAGGGACATGTAGAACGGCGGCTGCTTGACGCCGCTCTCCGAGTCGACGGTGGGATCGTTCGGGACACTCCAGACATCCTTCGTCTGGTAGAAGCTGGAAGGATCCGTTACGTGGTATTCCCCCAGCAACTGGCGCTGGACCTTGAACAGGTCCTCCGGGTAGCGGACGTGGCTCATGACGTCGCCGGACATCTCGGAGTAGGGCTTGAGCGAGGTGGGGAACACCTTCTGCCAGGACTTCAGCAGCGGGTCCTGGTCATCCCACGCGTAAAGCGTTACCGAACCGTCGTAGGCATCGACGGTGGCCTTCACGGAGTTCCGGATGTAGTTGACCGTGCTGTTGGGCAGCGCGACAGTACGCCCGGATGTGGTCTGCGAGTCCGCGGTCGCATCCGAGAGCTGTTCCTGCTGCGAGTATGGGTAGTACTGGCTGGTGGTGTAGCCGTCCACGATCCACTTGACCCGGCCGTCCACCACAGCCGGGTAGGCGTTGCCGTCCACCGTCAGGTAGGGGGCCACCTTCTCAACCCGATCCCGCGGGTTGCGGTCGTACAGGATCTGCGACTCGGGGTTCACGCCGTCGGAGAGCAACAGGTCCGAGGACTGGAACTTGATGGCGTAAAGCACCCTGTTGAAGAAGCTGCCAACGTTGGGCCCGCCGTTGCCCTTGAAGGTGTACTGGGTCTCCCCGCCTTCCCGCCCGGACGGGCGGTCCAGCTCACGCGGCGCCGCGCCATCCGGCGCGCCAACGATTGAGTAGTCCGGCGAGGACTCCCCGAAGTAGATCCGCGGCTCGTACGTGGAATCGTCGCCCAAGACGCCGTTTGACGGGATGCCTGACTGCAGGAATTCCGGCTTGCCGTCCACGGTGAACTTGTTGCCCTTGGCCGCCACCACCCCGTAGCCGTGCGTGTAGACGACATGCTGGTTCAGCCAGCCCTGCTGGTTGCTGGTGACGTTGGCCGGGTTGAGCTCGCGGACAGCGATCACGGTGTCCTGAATTTTGCCGTCCACTTCGTAGCGGTCCACGTTGAGGGCCTCGGGGAACTGGTAGTACGGGCGGTACTGTTCCAGCTGGGAGAAGGCATCCGAGATCAGGTTCGGGTCCAGCAACCTGATGTTTGCCGTGGTCTGGGCGTCCGGTGCCAGGGCTCCTGTGCTGGCGGTGTTGGTCGCCTCGTACCGGTCCACCTGGATCTTGTCCAGGCCGTAGGCCGCCCGCGTGTTCGCAATGTTGCGCTGGATGAATTCCCTTTCCAGCGTCTCTTCCGAGGGACGGACCTGGAACTGCTGGATTACCCACGGGTAGACACCGCCGGCCAGGATTGAGGTGATGACCAGCATCGCGGTTCCGATGACGGGCAGGCGCCATTTGCCGATCACCGCAGCCACGACGAACAGGATGGCAACGAGCGCTGCCGCCACCGCCAGGATGGCCTTGGTGGGGATCACGGCGTTGACATCCGTATAGAGTGCGCCGGCCCAGCGGCCGCTGTTGCTCTGTACTGCTGTGAACCGGTCCAGCCAGAAGTTGATGCCCAGAAGCACCAGGAACGCAGCACCGGTGACTGCGATATGGATCTGCGCGGCGCGGCTGGTGAAAACACCGCGTTCCATCAGGCGGATGCTGCCGTACAGGTAGTGCGTGAGGATGCCCGCAATTCCGGCGATAACCACAACGCTGATCAGGAATCCGGTGATGAAACCAAGGAACGGCAGAGTCATCAGGTAGAAGCTGATGTCCATGTTGAATTCCGGGTCAGGCTGTCCGAAGGGCTCCTGGTTGAAGAACAGGAGGACCTTCTGCCACTGGCTCGCGGCCGCGCTGCCGGCGAAGAGGCCGAAGAGGACGGGCAGGCCGATCATGACAACCCGGCGGACGGGTTCCAGTTGGGCCTGGTACCGGTTGAGGTTGTCCCGGATCTCGGAGTCGGGGGCGTATACCGGCCTGGTGTTGTAGGCGATGCGGATGGCGAAGAAGACCGCCAGGAACATGACGGCGAAACCGGCAGCAAAGATGCCGATCCGGGCGAGGTTTTCGGTGAGGAAGACCTCGATGAATCCGAGCTGCCGGTACCAGAGGACATCGGTCCAGACGTTGGCAAAGAAGATGAAGCCCACTACCACCAGGGCGACAACGATCAGGGTGGGCGTCAACGCCCCGCGTCGTGAAGGGGGCCTGCCTGTGGACATGGTGCTGGCGGGACGGGACAAACTGGGTACCTCATAGCTGGTCGTCAGATTATTCGAAGCGTGTGTGCGAGCGACGTCCGGCACCGGTCAAACGGCTGGTTTCGTCCGTCATTATTTGCCACGAGTGGCGGTAAAGCTTAGTTCCTGTCGAATCTAGTTGCGCCCAGTCTAGTTGCTTGAGCACGTTGGGAGGCCTGACGTGTCCTGACCGCCGGCAACGCGTTCAACGGCGTCGCGCGCCCCGGCCAGGTTCTCCACCTTGACCACCTGCAGGCCGTCAGGGATGCGCCCCACCACTTCCCCGCAGTTTGCGGCCGGCGCGAGGAACAAAGTGGCGCCCGCTGACCTTGCCCCCTGCAATTTCTGTTCAATTCCACCGATGGGCCCGACCAGTCCGTCCGGGGAGATGGTGCCGGTCCCGGCGATGTGCTTGCCGCCGGTCAGGTCACCCGGGGTTACGGTGTCAATGATGCCGAGGGAGAACATCAGCCCGGCGCTGGGACCCCCCACCTTCTCCAGGGATATTTCGACGTCAAACGGGAAGGTGAAGAGGTACTTCAGCATCACTCCAAGGATGAACCGGCCCTCACCGTTGTCCTTGGGAGTGATGTCCACGGTGACCGGCTCTCCGCCACGCTCCACCATCACAGACACGGGTGCGCCTTTGCCTGCCGCCAGCTCATCCTGGACGACGGCCAACGAGGTGATGTCTTTGCCGTTGATGGTTTTCAGGATGTCCCCGGCTTCGATTTTCCCGGCCGACGCCGAGTCCTCCGGGAGGTCCGCGGCCTGGAGCTGCTGGCCGAAGGGAATATCCAGTTCGTTGAGGGCGGAGGCCACTGCATTTTCCTGGCTGGTGGTCATGGCCACCGAGCTCTGCTCCTCAGCCTCTTCCTTGGTGGTGCCGTTGGGATAGATCAGCTCCACCGGATGGACGGCCTTTGCCGGGTCGAGCCAGGCGGAGAAGGCGTCCAGGATGCTGACCGGCCCGTTGGGCCCGCCGTCCACGTAGACCGTGGTCAGGTCCAGGTTCCCTTTGGCCGGGTAGGTTTCCCGGCCCGTGATGCTGATGACGGGGCTCCCCCGGCTCTCCCCCAGGGTGTTGTAGGTGGGGCCAGGCGACTCGACGACGTAAGGGACAGGGAGTGTACCGACGGCGACCCCCAGCCCCAACGCGGCCATGCCCGAAAGGAGCATTGCCGACACCTTCCTGTCCCGGGGCTCTGCTGCCTCTGGAGCCGAAGCATGCGGGACCTCTTCGCCGGCAGGACCGCCGTCGACCCTTGCTTCCGCTGTTTGCGCAGGTAGGGGGTGTGTGAAGAGTTCAGGAGCGTGGTCCTCGGAAGGGTGGCCGCCGCGGGTTGTAGTCACTCAACCAAGACTACGCGGTGCCGGTGGATCACCGCCCTTGCCCCGGTCTTTGCCTAGAGCGAACGGTAACGCCGTGCGGCAGACAGCCGGGTGTGGCCGCGGTACCGTGAAGGTTGACAGTCACACCGACGATCGGCGGGATCATGACCTCCAATCCACTCAATCCTTCCAACGGGGATGACACCCCCAAGGATCCGTTGACCGAGATGCTGCAGAACCTGATGGGCGGCAGGGGAATGGAGAATTTCGACCCCGCCGAGCTGGCCAAGGCTGCCGGCCTGCCCAATGACCCCAACCTGCTGGCACAGATGTTCTCCCAGGTACAGGCGATGATGAGCGCCCCGTCCGAGGGCCCGGTGAACTGGACACTGGCGCACGACAATGCACGCCGTGTTGCTGCCGCGGGCTCGGACCCCTCAGTGACGTCCCAGCAGTCCCGCGACGTCGATGAGGCCCTTCGCCTTGCTGAGCTGTGGCTGGACCCCGTCACGGACCTTCCCGCCACTGGCCTGATCGGCCGCGCCTGGTCCCGGGCGGAATGGGTTGAGGCCACGCTCCCCACCTGGAAGAGGCTGACGGAGCCGGTGGCCAACAGCATCGCCAACGCCCTCTCCTCAGCCATGACGGAGCAGATGCCCGAGGAAATGAAGTCCATGATGGGCGGCGCCTCCTCCATGCTCCAGAACATGGGCGGCGCCATTTTCGGCATGCAGTTGGGGCAGGCCATCGGCGCCCTCTCCGCGGACGTTGTCAGCTCCACTGACATCGGCGTCCCCCTCGCGGACCTTGAAATGGCCCTGCTGCCGGCCAACGTCGCCGCCTTCGGCGAAGGCCTCTCCCTTCCCGAGAACGACATCCGTCTCTTCCTCGCCGTGCGGGAAGCAGCCCACGCCCGCCTCTTCGTCCAGGTTCCATGGCTTCGCGGCCACCTCCTGGGTGCCATTGAGGCTTACGCCCGCGGAATCCACATCGACACCTCCCGGATTGAGGAACTTGCGCGGGACCTCGATCCCAGCAACCCGGAGGGCATCCAGGAGGCCCTTTCCCAGGGTGTGTTCATGCCCCAGCGGACCCCTGCGCAGGAACAGGCCCTTGAAAAACTGGAGACGGCGCTGGCACTGGTGGAGGGATGGGTGGATGAGCTCACCGCAGCAGCCACGGAGAAGGTGCTGCCGTCCGCGGGCGCGCTGCGGGAAACCGTACGGCGCCGCCGCGCAACGGGGGGGCCGGCCGAGCACGCCTTTGCTTCCCTCGTGGGCCTCGAGCTGAGGCCCCGCAGGCTGCGTGATGCCGCGACTCTGTGGGCCACCCTTAAGGAAGAACGCGGCATCGACGGCCGGGACGCCATCTGGCAGCACCCGGACCTGCTGCCTACTGCCCAGGATCTGGACGATCCCGAGGGCTTCAGCGGACGGCGCAAACTGGCCGAGGCAAGTGACAGCGAAGTGGATGACGCCCTGCAGAAACTGCTCAGCGGCGGCTTCGACGCTGCTCCGGCTGCAGGCGCGGAAGGGGAAAGCGGCGCCGGGGGCCAGGCTGAGGACGGTACCGGCAAGGACGACGGCGGCGATGGGCTGCCGGACGAAGGTCAGGCGGGCCAGCCGAAGGGTTAAGACGCGGCGCCGGCGCCCGGCAATGTTGCCTGCTTTGCTTTAGTCGGCATCAGTGCCGGGCAGGCCGCGCCCCGTGGCAAACGAAACGCCTTCCAGGAACGCCTTGGCCCGCTCCATTTCCGGGTACGCGTCGAGCAGCTTCCAAAAGGACGCGTTGTGCGCGGCAACCAGCAGGTGGGCCAGCTCATGCAGCAGGACGTAGTCGATCACCCATTGGGGCATCGGGCGGAGCTTGTCCGACAGCCGGATGGTCCCTTCGGCGGGGGTGGCTGACCCCCACCGCGAGTTCTGGTTGCTGACCCAGCGGACGGAGGTCGGCACGGCGCGTCCCCCGAGGTACCGTGCCGATAAGTGCGCGGCGTGTTCGGCGAGGGCGTCGTCGGAGGCCGGGCGCCTCCTGCCCCCAGCGGCCCGCCGTTCCCCCTGGCGCTGCAGCTTGGCGACCATTTTGTGCACCCATTCGGCCTCCTGGGCGGCCGTAAACCGGGCGGGGATGGCAACTACCGCCGTACCGTTTTCCCAGAAGGCTGCCACAGTGCGGGTGCGCCGGGCGGAACGCCGCACCACCACGGGCGCTCCGTCGTCAGTGGTCATTGGAGCTCGTCCTGGCTGCGTCCCTCTGGTCCTGTCCGCGTGGCCGGGCATCACAGGGCGGTGCTTTCCGAGAGGACCCGCAGAACGTCTTCCCCGTAGCGTTCCAGTTTTGACGGTCCTACCCCCGCCAGCGACGCGAGCTCTTCGAGGGAGGCGGGCCGCGCCTCGGCGATGGCGGTCAGGGTTGCATCGGTGAACACCACGAAGGCCGGCACCTCCGCGGAAAGGGCAACATCCCGGCGCCAGTTCCGAAGCGCATCGAAGGTCTGTTCCTCATAGCTGGGCGGACAGGAGTTGCAGCGCCCCACCTTGCGTTCGGCGCCCGTGGCGAGCATGCTCCCGCAGACCCTGCACACGGCAGGAGCGGCAGCCTTCCGGCGGGACACCGTTACCTTTCCCCTGACGCCTGAGGCCGCCACCGAGTCGGGGCGAAGCCCGTCAAGGAACCTTGAGGGTTTCCGGTTGGCCCGGCCGCCCGGCGTTCTGGCGGTGGACCACGAGAGGTGCAGGTACTCACGCGCACGGGTGATTCCGACATACAGAAGCCGGCGTTCCTCATCCACGGATTCGGGTGAATCAGCAAAGGAGATTGGCATCAGTCCTTCGCTGAGGCCCACCAGGAACACCGCGTCCCACTCCAGGCCCTTCGCCGCGTGCAGGGAAGCAAGCGTCACGCCCTGCACCGTTGGGGCATGCTGGGCAAGCGAACGTTCCTGGAGCTCGTTCACGAAGTCGGCAAGGCCAAACTGCGGGCCGCGGGACTGGACCAGTTCATCGGCAAGTGCCACCAGCGCTGCCAATGACTCCCACCGTTCCCGGAGGGCGCCGCCGCTGTGGGGTGGCGAGTCCGTGTAGCCGAGCGAGGAAACAATGTCCCTGACCAGCTGGCCGAGGGGTTCTGGGCCATCCGTTTCTGCAACCGCCCGGGTTGCCGCGCGCAGCTGCAGAATGGCGTCCCGGACCTCCTTGCGGGCGAAGAAGCGCTCTCCTCCCCGCAGCTGGTACCCAATCCCGGCGGCAGCCAGGGCCTGTTCGTACGCCTCGGACTGTCCGTTCGTGCGGAACAGCACAGCCACCTCGCTGGCGGCGGTGCCGGCCTCGAGCAGCGCCTTGATTTTCTGCGCAACGGTGGCGGCTTCCGCTTCATCGTCTGCGCATTCCGTGAACTGCGGTGCGGGCCCTGCGGGCCGCTGGGCCACGAGCTGGAGCGGAGCCGCCCACGCGGCGTCGGCCGCCGGGCCGCCGCTGCGGCGGTTGGCGAGCAGGTCGTTGGCGAGTTTCACCACCTGGGGCGTGGAACGGTAGTCCCGGACCAGCTTGACGACGTTGGCCTGCGGGTAGCGGGCCTTGAAGTCCAGCAGGTGCTTTGGGGAAGCCCCGGTGAAGGAGTAGATGGTCTGGCTGGCATCGCCGACGACGCAGAGTTCGTCCCTGCCCCCGAGCCAGAGCTCCAGGAGCCGCTGCTGCAGCGGGGAAACGTCCTGGTACTCGTCAACCACAAAGTGCCGGTACTGTTCGCGGACCGTGGCGGCCACCTTCTCGTCCTCCTGCAGGATGCCCACAGTGATCAGCAGGACGTCCTCGAAGTCGATGACGTTGCGGTCCGTCTTCACGTCCTCGTAGGACTGGAAGACGCGCGCAACGGCAGTGAGGTCGAATCCCCCGGGGGTTCCCCTCTCCTGGGCATTTTCGAGATAGTTGGCCGGTGTCAGCATGGACACCTTGGCCCACTCGATTTCAGAGGCGAGGTCCCGAATGGAGGCCCTGTCGGTGCTGAGCCGGAGCCGGCGTGCAGCCTCGGCCAGCATCTGCGCCTTATGGTCCAAAAGTTGAGGCAGGGTTCCGCCCACCGCCTGCGGCCAGAAGAACTGGAGCTGGCGCAGGGCGGCTGCGTGGAAGGTCCGTGCCTGCACGTTCCCTGCGCCGAGGTCCCGGAGCCGGCTGCGCATCTCGGCGGCGGCACGGGCCGTAAAGGTCACGGCGAGCAGCCGCTGCGGGCTGTAGACGCCGGAGTGGACACCGTAAGCGATGCGGTGCGTGATGGCGCGGGTCTTGCCCGTTCCCGCACCTGCCAGGACACACAACGGGCCGTTCAGCGTGCTGGCGACTTCCCGCTGCTCCGCGTCCAATCCCCCGAGGATGCGGTCCTCCAGGGAGGGTGCCGCGTCTAAATGCTCTGTAGTCACTTCTGCTGCTCTTGGTCTCGACTACCGCATGCTGGTTGTCTCGACTACCGCATGCTGGAGGTCTGGTGGATTCGTGCTGGTCTCAGGCGCCGGTGCGGTCCTGGATCCGTCCGCCGTACCAGTGCTCTATCAAAGAGCGGGCAATGGAGAGCCGGCTGGAGATGGTGATCTCACCGCTGAGCACAGCATCCTGGAGTTCCTCCCGGCTGAACCAGCGCGCCCTGGTGACCTCAACGCCGTCGGGCCTTGCCTCGGCGTCTTCGGTGACGGCGGTAAATCCAAGCATAAGGGAGGCAGGGAAAGGCCAGGACTGCGAGCCGAGGTACTGGCAGGCGGTGACCCGCACTCCCACCTCCTCGTAAATTTCGCGGACCACTGCCTGCTCAAGCGACTCGCCGGGTTCCACAAAGCCCGCCAGCAGGGAATAGTTCCGGGCATCCACCGGCCCGCCACCGCCCAGCAGCAGCCTGTCGTCCGGACCCACCACCGTAACAATGATGGCGGGATCCGTCCTGGGGAAGTGTTCCGACGAGTCTGCCGGGCACCGCCGAACCCAGCCGCCGGACTCCACCTTCGTAGGCGTTCCGCAGCGCGGACAGTGTGTGTGCCCGGCATGCCAGTTGGCGATGGCGCTGGCTTCAACAAACAGCGCGGTATGGGTTTCAGTCAGCCCTGCAGCCACATCACGGAAACTAGCCCAGCGCGCGTCCGACGGCACGCCCGCTGTCCCGGGTGCAGCCGGCTCAGGCAGGACAAAAAGCAGCAGGCCCGTTCCTGCCGCAAAGTCTGAATCCGAAAGGGCGGATCCCAGGTAAATGATCAATTCCGGGGCACAGCCGCCTGCAGTGAGGCTGTCCAGCAGTTGCCTTGCACCCGTGACGAAAAGGCCTTCGCCCTGCACCAGGCCCTGCCGCCCGCACAGGACAACCGCCTGCGTTCCTGGTTGGGCCAGGAGGTCGTCCACGAATCCCGGGGCCGCGCGCTCAGCCGATGCACGGTCCAGCAGCGCCGGCCTGACAGGAAGCAGGGTGTCCATGAGGTGGTTGGCGGGCAGCGTTGCCGGCTGCCCCTGCTGGACGGGTGAAACAGACTCCGCGTGGCTCATAGATCCACCGTACTGACTGGGGCTGACAATTGATATTTTCATCGCGGCCCCTGTGGGCATCGTCTCCCCTATTTGCAGGTATCTGGAGACTCGCCGCCGCCGGACCGGCTTCTGGGACGGCAGGCAATCTACCGTGGAATCGTGAGAAGAAAACCGATTGAACTGGCAGCCGTTGCAACCGCGGCAGTCCCCGGACTGACCCCAACGGCCGTTAGCTCTGCCCCGGACGACCCCGCGGACTTCGACTCCGCACTGCTCCTGGACTCGGAGGGCAAGCGCTGGCGGGTGAGGTCCCCGCGGCATGCCGAGGCCAGCGCCCGGCTGGAAACGGAATACCTGGTGCTGCGGGCTTTCTCCCCGGCCATCCGCGCGGAACTGCCCTTCCTCATGCCCACGGTAGCCGGCAGCGTGCGGCTGGGGACCTTGAGCACGTTCGTGTACTCGCACCTGGCCGGCAGCACCCGCAGCGTGGAAGAACTCACCGCGGGTCCGGCCGCGCTGGCCCGGGAAATCGGCGTCGCACTGGCAGCGATCCATGACCTGCCCCGGGAACTGGTCAGCAACGCCGACCTGCCCAGCTACACCCCGAACGAATTCCGGCAGCGCAGGCTGAATGAACTCGACCAGGCAGCCACCACCGGGAAAATCCCTCCCGCACTGCTGCTTCGGTGGGAACATGCGCTGGAGGATGTCTCCTTGTGGCGCTTCAACCCCTGTGTGGTGCACGGGGACCTGCACGAGGACAACCTCATGGTGGAGGGCCACCGGGTCACTGCGGTGACGGGCTGGACCGACCTCAGGATCGGCGACCCTGCGGACGATTTCGCCTGGCTTGTCGCTTCGAACGAGCAGGACTTCGTGGACGCCGTCGTGGCCGCCTACACCACCGGCCGTCGCGATACTCCCGACAAGCACCTTCTGCGGCGGGCGGCACTGTCAGCTGAGTTTGCCCTGGCACAGTACCTCGTGAAGGGAATAGCTGCCGGTGATGCCTCCATGGTTGCCGAAGCCGAAGAGATGCTGACTACCCTGGCCAGCGACATCGAGGAGCACGGCGGGCAGCCGATCAGCGTGGAACCCCTGCCCGCCACGGCGGCTGCTCCCGCAGCTGATATGCCTGACGCGGCGCCGCCCGTTCCCGCAACCGCCCTGCCGGACAGTGTCCCCGGCATGCGGGCGGCCGACGACGGACTGCCGGCTTCGGTGCCGGCCGTGACTGTCCTTCCCGTCCCGGCCCAGCCTGCCGTACACGTGACACCGATCCCGGTGACTCCAATTCCCGCGGCCCCGCCTCCGGCGGGTGCCGGCCAGGTGGCGCCCGCGCCGGATGCCGGGACAGGGCGCGACGGCAGCGACGGGAAGAGCGGGGAAGCCGGCAGCAACCCCGGTGGCATGAACTCCGGCATGCAGACCGACGTTGCCGGCGCCCTCGGAGGTGCGGATGATACCTCCACTGCCGCCCTGACGATCGTTGACTTGAAGAAGTCCTGACCGGGTCAGCATGAAGTAGCGGTCTAGGGCTGCGTGAGGGCGGCCGCCACGATTTCCTCCAGTTCAGCGGCAGTGCCCAAATCGTGGGGCCGCACGACGTCGTTGTCAGCAACGTAGAAAAAGGCCGCCCGAACCTCTTCCAGCGGCACGCCCTTCAGCCGTGACCACGCCAGGCGGTACACGGCAAGCTGCACCGCACGGGTTTTGAGCCGGGCGCCGGAAGGACGCCTTCCAGTCTTCCAGTCCACCAGGTCCCAGCGGCCATCGGCGTCCTGGAAAACGGCGTCAATCCTTCCGCGGACCACGACGTCTCCCACCCGTGTCTCCACGGGCACCTCGACAAAGGCAGGCGAGCGGTGGGCCCAGGGGGATGAACGGAAGGTGGCCACCATGGCGTCCAGGTCGTATGCCGCATCGAGGTGGTCATCCGAGCCCGGCGCCTCATCGAGGTCAAGCATGCCGGCTTTCCCAAAGTACTCTTCCACCCATGCGTGGAAGGCCGTTCCCTTTCGGGCAGACATGCCGGGTTCCCGCGGCACCGGCCTGCGGAGCCGGGCCAGCACCGCCGATGCGTTCTCGTCCAGGTCCACCAGGGTGGAAGCGGAGATGTGGGTGGGAAGGTGGACGTCCTGCGCTGCCGCCCTCCTGGCCCGACGTTCCAGCAGCAGCGCTGCTTCCCGCGCCCAGCCGGCGGCCGGCCCCGGGAGCCCGGGGTTCGGGACAGGCCTCGCTCCCCCGGCAGCTCCGGCGTCGTTTAGGGCCGCAGTCGGCTCCTGTCCGTCAGCCTCCAGGGCCTGGAGTACCCGCGCAGCCGCCAATTCCATGGCAACGCGACGGCCACCGGCCAGACGGAGGCGCTCCCCCGTGCGGGAATTCACTGGCCCGTCCAAGGGGTCGTAGGGCCATCCCGCCGCCTCCACATCCAGTGTCAGCGGGCTTGTCTCAGGCAGCGAGGACTCCTCCACGGACAACCGATGAATAACCGCGGATGCCCTTGAGCCTTCACTGGCCTCCGTTGCCAGCGGCTCCAGCTCAGCCAGGAACGGGGACATTTCCGCCCGCCCTGCCCTGGATCCCACCCAGGCAGCACTCGAGGCCCACAGCACGTGCTTGGCCCTGGTGTAGGCAACGTAGGCCAGCCGCCGTTCCTCTGACTCCGCATGCGCCTGGACCGCGGCCTTGAAATCCTTTTCCGCATCCAGCCAGCCTTTCTGGTCAGGCTGGTCGAGGTCCCACTGGGGCAGGTCCGCCCGGTCACCCCGCAGCGGCCAGGGCAAGGCGGCGGCCCCGCTGCTCCAGCGGGAATCACGGTCACTGGGAAAGTCCTTGGCATTCAGCCCGGGTACAAAAACCACATCCCACTCCAGGCCCTTGGAGGCATGGACGGTGAGGAGCTGCACCGCTTCACGGTTGACGTCGCTCGGTGGCGCTTCCAGCCCGTTCTCTTCGGCAGCCGCGGCTTCGAGCCATGACAGGAAGGCAAGGATGTCCACGCGCTGGGACGTCCGCAGGAACCCGGCGGCCGCGTCCTGGAAAGCATCGAGGTTGCGCCGTGCCTGATGGATGCTGATACCGGGCCTGGCAGCGACTTCGATGTCGAGCAGCATGGCCCGCTCCACCTCGCCGAGCAGCGTGGTGAGGTCGTCGCCCAGGTAGCCCCGCAGTTGGCGCAGCTCCGCCGCGAGCCGGAGCATCCGTCCCCGCGCCATGGGCGTCAGGGACCTGCCGTGGGAGGAGATCCAGTCTTCCCGCGGCAGCCAGTCCAACGCCTCCACCAGGCTGGCGCCGTCAGTGAGGTCACCTTCCAGCACGGCCGGCTTTGTATCGGAAGGCTCGCTGTCATCCGGTGCCGCCTGGCCGCGCAGCCGTGCCAGCTGGCTGGACCAGTCACGCAGTGCCATGAGGTCGGCCGGGCCTATGCGCCAGCGCGCTCCCGCCAGAAGGCGCATCAGGGCGTCTGAACGCCCAGGATCGGCGAGGACCCGGAGGGTTGCCACAAGGTCAACGATCTCCGGTGTATCAAGAAGTCCCCCGAGCCCGACGATCTCGTAGGCAATCCCGCGGGCCTCCAGTTGGCGCCGAAGAGGCTCCATCTGCGCCCGCCGCCTGCAAAGGACGGCAATTGCCGGCGGAACAGGTGAACCGTCGGGCTTCAGGTCGAAGTCCGTCACCCGGTACTTCAGGACGTCGTCCGCGAGCGCGGCTGCTTCCTCAGCATCGCTGTTGAACCGCCCCAGCACCACCGATCCCGCCACGGCATGGGGGCTCGGCTGCAGTGGTGGCACATCAGGTACTGCCTGCTCTCCCCCGCCGGCCGGTCCGCGCTGGGCCGCTGCCCGCGCGAGCGATTGGGACATCACATTGGCAGCGGCCAGGATGGACCGGCCGTTCCGCCATGCAGTCGTGAGGTATGACGTGGGCGCAGGGGACCAGCTTCCAGCGCCCCTTTCCCTGCCGTCCCCGGCTGTTGAAGCGTCTGCTGTCCCGTTCCCTGATGTCCCGTTCCACACAGGGAACTCACGCACGAAATGGAAGAGCTGGCCTGCCGATGCGCCACGGAAACCGTAGATCGACTGATTGGGGTCACCCACTGCCGTCACGGCATGGCCGCCGCCGAAGAGCCGCGAAAACAGGACCAGCTGGGCGTGGGAGGTGTCCTGGAATTCGTCCAGCAGTACCACCTTGTAGCGCTGCCGCTCCATCTGGGCAGCCAAAGGAACGTCCTGCGCCACACGCGCGGCAAGGGCCACGAGGTCACCAAAATCCAAGGCACCACGTGCCCGCTTGGCGGCTGCGTACCGGCCGACCATGTCAGCCACACTGGCCCTGGTCCTGAGCATTCCCGCGAGCTCGGCCGCCGCCTGTGGAGGATTCTTCTTCTTGGCTGCAAGGTAAGGGAGGGACTCAAAGTCGGAAAGCCTCGCCATCAACCAGGCTTCGACGTCCTCAGGTTCCTGAAGGTGCTCAGCGCATTCTCCGGCAAGCTGGATGACCGCCTTGACCAGCGTGGACTTGGCTGCACGGAAGTGCCCGTACTCGCCGTCATACGCCTCAACAACCTCGGTGGCCAGCTGCCAGGCTTGGGCGCCGCCGAGCAGGACTACATCCCGCTCCACTCCAAGGCGCAGCCCGTAGTCAGACACGATGCCGCTTGCGAACGAGTGGTAGGTGGACACTTTCGGTTCCAGGGCGTCACCGCTGACAAGTCCCTCCGGGAACAGGTTGTGCCCGCTGTCCGGCCCCCGCCCTTCCCTGGCAGCCAGATGCTGGAGGGCAGCCAGCTTTGCCCGGATCCGGGAGGCCAGTTCGCCGGCAGCCTTCCTGGTAAAGGTCACACCCAGCACTTCTTCCGGCCTGACCCAGCCGTTGGCCACGAGCCAGACCACGCGGTCAGCCATGGTGGCCGTCTTGCCGGACCCTGCCCCTGCAATGACCAGCCGCGGCGTCAACGGGGACGAAATAATGTCCGACTGCTCCCGGGTAGGCACATTCTTCTCACCAAGGAGGACAGAAAGCTCCTCCGGGCTGAACCGCGGCTTCGGGAGGGCATCCGCCCCAGCCCTGCCCGGAGCGGACAAGGTCTGGCCGGAAGAGAGCCCAACAGCAGGGCCGGCAGCGGCTGAGACTTCCGCGGAAGGGCGCGCCGGGGAACCGGACTTTCCGGTGAAGGCATCCTCCGGATTCAGCACGTCCTGCCTCATTCGGTCACCTGCCTTCCGCGAACGCACAATGGGCACACCTCGGGCAGCCGGCAGCCGTGGCCCCCGTGGCTGCCTTTCGCGGGGTCATGCCGCGCTTCAAACAAGCTGCCTGCCATCACGGCGGCAGCTTCGGTCACCATGTCCATGGCCCAGTTCTCCTGCGGGTCGATCGGGTCCTGCTGCTGTATTGCGGGGTTCTTGGCCCCGGTTCCGAGCTGGGCCAGTACAGCTCCGCCGGGACGCGGGTCAACGGGGCTGCCCTGACCGTCCGTGAAGCCCCCGGCCAGCACCGCCGCCTGATACGCGCCCAGTTGCGGATGCCGTGACAGTTCCCCCTTGCCTGGCTGGCGCTTCCCTGTCTTCAGGTCCACGATGACCAGCCTTCCTTCGCGGTCGATTTCCAGGCGGTCCACCTGGCCCCGCAGCACCGCTTCCCGCTCGGCAGCATCATCAACCGGAACCTTTCCCAGTGCCACTTCGAAGTCCTGCTCCACGCCGAGCAGACTTCGGCCCTCGCTCCGCATGAGCAGTACGTACTGGGCCAGCTTGCGCACCATGGACTCCGCGCGCTGGAAATCCAACCGGCCCTCCCAGTTGTCCTTCATTCCCAGCGCCGGCCAGCGCCGGACCAGTTCCTCCACGTACTCGGCTCCGGAAGCGTCAGGCATCTCCTGGGCGATGGCGTGCACCAGGGTTCCAAGGCTTCGGGCGAAGTCCGTTGCTGCTTCGCCTCCGGCGGCCTGGATAAACCAGTCCAGTGGAGACTTCTGTACGGTTTCCACCTTCGACGGCGAGACGAACACGGTCCCACCCGGCGGGACCACTGCTGCCTCTGTGGTCAGGGGCAGCAGCCCCCACCAGCTCTGCGGATGGGCCCCCGGAACGGGCGGCTCAGCCGCTGCCAGGAATGCCAGGACCCTGGCAGCTTCCCCGGCCTGCGCCGCGTCCCTTCCATCCAGCTGCGCGTGCTGTCGAAGCTCGGCAACAAGGGACCGCAGGGTCATGGGCCGCTCCACGGCGGTGAAGGCCCTGGCTTCCTGTCCCGGCTCCAGCGGTGCAACGTAGTCGAGGAAGGAGGAGGGCTGGTCGTCCTCGGACGAAACCGCAGTGCATACAAGCACTTCCTGCGCCCTGGACACTGCGGTGGAAAAGCTGCGGAGTTCGTCGTAACGGATATCGCGCAGCCTGCTCAGCGGATCACGCTGCAGGGCATACTCCGCTCCGTGCTCCACAGCATCGCTGTACAGGGTGCTTCCCAGGAGTTCGCCACGCAGCCTCGTATTGGGCCAGACACCTTCCTGCAGCCCTGCCACGATTACCACCGGCCACTCCCGGCCGGCTGCGCTGGCGGGAGTCAGAAGCTCCACGGCGTCATCCACCTGTGCCCGGGCCGCAAGGGTATCCATTGGAAGCTCCTGGTTCAGGAGATATTCGAGGAACTGCTCGGGTCCGGCACCGGGCATTTGGTCCACGTAGCGCTCGGCCGTGTGGAAGAGTGCCATCATGGCGTCCAGGTCACGGTCCGCCCGCGCGCCGTGCGGACCGCCGGAAAGCGCCGTTTCGGTCCAGGCGCCTGCCAGTCCGGTGGACTGCCAGAGTGCCCAGAGGACCGATTCAGCGTTCGCGCCAGGTTCGGCAGCAGCGAGACTGCCGGCCCGGAGCATCCTCGCCGCCCGGCGCGCCGCCCTGCCCTCGATTCCGAGGGTGGAAAGGGCGCCGGGTTCCAGCAGCGCTTCCACCAACAGCGCGTCACTGGTCCGGCCGCCGCCGCCCAGGATTTCTTCCTTCCGGAGTGATTGCCGGAGTCGTCGGAGCTCGATTGAGGTGGCTCCGCCGATCCGGGAGGTCAAAAGCGATACCGCGGCCTCAGGAGTCAGCAGGTCCGGATCCAAAGCGATGGCGAAGGCGTCAAGCAGCGGCCTGACCGCCACCTCATCCCGGACGGCGGATTCGGCTACAGGTACCCGGACTGCGATTCCCTGCCCCGAAAGGTAGCGCTGAAACTCGCTCACCTGGGCCCCGTTGCGCACAACGACGGCGAGGTCCGCCAGGTCCCGGCCGTGGTTGATGTGCTGGTCCAGGATGCGCTGGGCAACGTACCGCAATTCGTGCACAGCGGAAGGAACCAGGTGTGCCTCAACTGCCCCCTGCGGCCGGCCGTTGTGGACCTGTCCGCCCGGAAGCTGTTCGGAGGGAAGCTGCTCCAGCCGCCTGGCCAGCTGCCCTCCGGCACGCTGTGATATGCGGCCGGCAACTCCGAGCCAGGCCCGGGCAACCGCCGGAGCGTGCCGGTGGGCGTACTGCAGCGGGCGTTCCAGGACAGGGGACTGCGGCGACAGCAACTGGGGCAACTCAGCCACCAGATCGGGCCTTGCCCCGCGGAAGCCCTGGACAACAGTGTCCGGGGAAAAAGCCACGTAGCAGTCCTTTCCGGCCGCGATGTCAGCAAGCAGTTCAAAAATCGCCGGGTTCGCTTCCTGGATGTCGTCCACCAGGATTACCTGCAGCCGGTCCCGTTCCGCGGCCAGGAAAGCGGGAGCCTCCTGGAAGATCTGGCGGGCGGCTGTGATGATTCCGGCAGGATCAAAAGCCTCTGGCATCCGCAGGTCCAGGACATCCCGGTACTCCGCGTAAAGGGCAGCAGCAGCAATCCAGTCAGGCCGGCCGCATTCCCGGCCCAGCCGCACCAGGTCGTCCGGGGTGCGGCCTGATTCGATGATGCGGTCAATCAGTTGGCGGACTTCCTGCCGGAAGCCCCTCGTTTCCAGTGCTCGTTCAAGATCGGCGGGCCAAGGCAGCTCCAAACCGGGGAGGCGGTGCCCCTCGAGGAGTTCCCTGATGATGAGGTCCTGCTCAGGACCCGAGAGGAGCCGCGGGGGCCGGGCCAGGGGAAGGATGCCTTCCGCCTTGGCGCGCCGGATCAGGTCAAAGGCGTAGGACGCCCAGGTCCGTGCCGGCGTGGTGCTCAGGCTCCTGTCCAGCCTGGCCGTAAAACGGTCACGCAGGGCGTCCGCTGCCAGCCGGCTCGGGGCCAGGATAAGCACCCTTTCTGGATCCACTCCGTCCCGTACCACCCGTTGGACCGCTGCCTCCACGAGGACGGTGCTCTTCCCCGTGCCGGGAGCTCCAGGCAGCAGCACCGGGCCGCTCCCTTGGGTGACGTCAACCGCGGACTGCTGGTCAGGCGAAAGCTGTGGCTGTACGGCATGCACCTGGCGCGGCGGCAGCAAGCGAAGCCCGGCGGAATACCCGGCAGGAGGGGCTGCAGGACCTTCTCCTGCACCAGCGGCTGTGCAGCCGCCAATGTCCGGGACTGCCAAGGGGCCGTCCCAAGATTCGTCACGAGGGCCGGTGAAGGGCATTGTTACTGTCACAGGGATATTCCATCATCGGCCACTGACAATCCGTGCAGCCGCCGCTCCAGCGTCCCGGCAACGTGGTCGATCCGGTCCAGGTCCGCCTCTGTTGGTGCCCACCGGGCGGTCGAAAGATCAACGCGCCAGTGCCCTTTACCTGTCCGTTCGTGGTCCCCGTAGGCTCCCCGAAGGGGTGTTCCTTCGGCAAGGTAGTGCCGGAGAGCTTCATCGTCATGTCCCTCAGGCGCATGCCCGCTCGCCCTGAGGATCCGCCACCAGGGAACACCGCTCCCGTAATGGCTCATCACTGCCCCGACCTGCCGGGAACCGCCTGAACCCAGCAACTCAGCGACGTCCCCGTATGACACAGCGGATCCGGCGGGAACCATTCTGACAATGGCCAGCACCGCCTGCACGTAGTCCATCCGCATTGATCCAATGTAGCCGCAGTGGCGCTCCCCGGAATTGTCGGTGCTGCCCTTTAGCGTTGAAGCATGAGCACCTGGAACACCCTCCCCCGCGCCGCCTTCGACCTGGAAACTACGGGCCGGAATTCCCGGGCTGCGCGTATCGTCACAGCTTCTGTGACTGTTGTGGACCACAAGGGCGATGTCATCAGGGAGCATGAGTGGCTGGCCGATCCCGGTGTGGAGATTCCCACAGAAGCCAGCGATGTGCATGGCATCACCACGGAGCAGGCCAGGCGGGAAGGAAGACCGGCACATGAGGTCACAAGGGAGGTCGCGGCGGTCCTGCAGGGCCTTTTCGACGACGGCATTCCAGTGATTGCCTTCAACGCCAGCTACGACTTCACTGTCCTTGCTGCAGAATCGGCCCGTTACGGCGTCCGTCAGCTCTCCCGGTTCCCTGTCCTGGATCCGTACATCATGAACAAGCAGGTGGACCGCTACCGCAAAGGAAAGCGGACTCTGACAGCACTCTGTGAGGAATATGGGGTGATCCTGGACAACGCACATACGTCGGCTGCGGATGCCCTGGCCACCCTGCGCGTCCTGGATGCAATGGCCGGAAAGTTCCCGAAGCTCATGATGCCGGCCAGCCAGCTTCATCAGCTGCAGGTGGACTGGGCGGTGAGCCAGGCGGCGGATTTTCAGGGTTACCTCCGCAAGACCAAGCCGGCCGCGGTCATTGAAGGCGACTGGCCGGTACTTCCGCCGCAGGATGCGGGGGCGGAAGGGTTTTAGCTTCCCCGGAACTTCGTTTGGGAGGCAAGTCACAGTAAGAAGAGTTCACGAAGCAGCAACGAGGTTAGGGGCATCACTTCGCTGGCAAGGGGCTATGGTCATCCAACCTAGAGCCGCAAGAGGGTGATCGCCGAAGAGCGTTCGAAGGACGTGCACTGTTGGCGTTGTTCATTCGAGCAACAACCTGCTTCGCCTGAAGTGAGACAATAAAGTTTTGCGGTCACCCCTGTCCTGCCGCGCTTGAACAGCGCCGGGCAGGTGCCAGGCGCCACCAGCGCAGCCTTGCGGCCCGGTTGACTTATGACTCGATGAAAGTGACAACCTGATGAAAATCAAAGCGATGAAGTGGCTGACTACCGCTCCCGTTGCACTTGCCCTCGCCGTTTCCCTGGCGGCCTGCGGCTCAGGATCCTCGCAGCCCAGCGGCTCCCCCACTGATGCCCTCGCAGGCAGCGACCAGCAGACGCTGGACAAGTACACCACTGACAACGTCACCCCGATCGACCAGATCGACAAGACCAAGCTCGGCCTCAACACTGAGGGCAGGCTCGAGGTAGGCACCCTTTCGGACGCCCCGCCGAACATCTTCATTGACCCCTCTGGCAAGTTCACCGGCTATGACAATGAACTGCTGCGCGCCATCGCCGGCAAGCTCGGCCTCGAGGTCGAATTTGTTGCCACGGACTTCTCGGCCCTCCTTTCCCAGGTTCAGACCAAGCAGTTCGACGTCGGATCCTCCTCCATCTCCACCACCGAGGCCCGGCGCCAGAACGTCGGCTTCACCAACGGCTACGACTTCGGCTTCATGGCTGTCGTGGCCAGGACCGACAGTGACATCAAGGGCTTTGACGATCTCACCGAGGACCTCCGCGTTGGCGTGGTCCAGGGCACCGTCCAGGACGACTACGTCACCAACACCCTGAACATGGAACCGATCCGCTTCCCGGACTACGCCACTGTTTACGCCAACGTGCGCAACGGCCAGGTTGACGCCTGGGTGGCCCCGTCCCAGCAGGCCGAGGGCCAGGTCAAGGAAGGCGACGGTACCGCCATCGTCGAGTCCAAGGTCAACACTGAGAACTTCACCGCGTACGCCGTGGCCAAGGACAACCAGCCGCTGATCGACGCCCTGAACTCCGGCCTGGATGCCGTGATCGAAGACGGGACCTGGTCCAAGCTGACCAAGGAATGGTACCCGGACCGGGAGATGCCCTCTGACTGGAAGCCGGGCAGCAAGGCCGCCACGGTTCCCCAGAGCTGATTGAGCCGGGACGTTCATGGATCTTTTGGACCAGCTGGCTGACACCTTCTTCAACTGGGAGGAAATGGCCAAAGTCATCCCCGCCCTGCTGATGGTGGGCTTGCCCAACACCCTCATACTTGCCGTTGCTTCCGGCGTCTTCGGAGCGCTGCTGGGGCTCGGGCTGGCCATGATGGGAATATCCCGCAATGCGGGTGCACGGTGGGTGGCGCGCATCTACACCGATATCTTCCGTGGCCTGCCCGCCATTTTGGTGATCCTGGTGATCGGTATCGGCTTGAGCCCGATAGCGCGTGAAATAACCGGTTCGCGGAACCCGTACCCCCTGGGCATCCTGGCCCTGACGCTGATCGCGGCCGCCTACATCGGTGAAATCTTCCGCTCCGGTATCCAGAGCGTGGAGAAGGGGCAGCTGGAGGCGTCCCGGGCGCTGGGGTTCAGCTACGGCAGTTCCATGCGCCTGGTGGTGGTGCCCCAGGGCATTCGGCGGGTCCTGCCCGCCCTGGTGAACCAGTTCATCTCGCTGCTGAAGGACTCCTCGCTGGTGTTTATGCTCGGGCTCGCTGCCTCGGACCGGGAGATCTTCCGGATCGGCAACGACGCCATGGCCAACACGGGCAACCTGTCCCCGCTGGTGGCCGCGGGCGTGCTGTACCTGATCCTGACCGTCCCGCTCACGCACTTCGTGAACTTCATCGACCACCGGCTGCGTACCGGCAAGCCGGAGAAGAAGGAACCGGATGAGCTGGCAGCACCTATCGGCAAGGGGGCACAGGCATGACGGAATTCGCTTCCGGAACCCTGACCGGCAAAAACCTGCACCTTTCCTTCGGCCACAACCACGTTCTCCGCGGCATTGACCTGCACGTGGAGAAGGGCACGACGGCGTCTGTCATCGGTCCGTCCGGCTCCGGCAAGTCCACCCTGCTGCGGGTCATGAACCGGCTGATCGAGCCGGACCAGGGCGACATCCTCCTGGATGGCCGCTCGGTCCTGAAGGACAACCCTGACGAACTCCGGCAGCGGATCGGCATGGTGTTCCAGCAGTTCAACCTGTTCCCGCACAAGACTGTGGAGGAAAACGTCTCGCTGGCTCTGCGGAAACTGCGGAAGCTGCCCAGGGAGCAGGCCCGTGCCGAAGCCCTGCAGCAGCTGGACCTGGTGGGCCTCAAGCACAAGGCCGACTCGCGCCCGGCAAACCTTTCCGGCGGGCAGCAGCAGCGTGTGGCCATCGCCCGTGCACTGGCCATGAAGCCGGAGGTCATGTTCTTTGATGAGGCCACCTCGGCCCTGGACCCTGAGCTCGTCAAGGGCGTCCTGGCGCTGATGACCGACCTCGCCAAGGGCGGCATGACCATGGTGGTGGTAACCCACGAAATGGGCTTCTCCCGCAACGTCTCGGACAACGTGACGTTTATGGATGCCGGCGTGGTGGTGGAGTCCGGGCCTCCGGAGCAGATCTTCACCGCCCCCCGGACGGAACGGCTCAGGGGCTTCCTCTCGGACGTCCTCTAGCCCCGCACATGGGCATAAAGAAATCCCCGGTTGCACTGCAACCGGGGATTCTTTTGTCTATGCCGGGATGGGCCCGCGCCCGCAGGGTTCCCTGGCCGGGCTTGCGAGGCCAGGGTGTGGGTGGGGACCGACGGCCGGACTAGCCTTGCGCCGCAGCCGCAGCCTTCGCGGCAGCCGGCAGCGCGTCGTAGATCCGGTTCATGGCGGCGTCGTCATGGGCCGCGGAGAGGAACCAGGCCTCGTACACTGACGGCGGCAGGTAGACGCCCGCTTCGAGCATCGAGTGGAAGAACGGCGCGTAGCGGAAACTTTCCTGGGCAAGGGCGTCCGCGTAGTTGTGCACCCCATGGGCAGCGGTTCCGAACGCCACCGAAAACAGGTTGCCGGCGAACTGGATGGAATGGTCCACCCCGGCGGCATCCAGGGCGGTGGACAGGGCGGAGGAGAGTTCCAGCGACCGGACGTCGATGTAGGAGTACACGTCGCGGGTGGCGTGGGTCAGGGTGGCGACGCCGGCCGCCATGGCCACGGGATTTCCGGACAGGGTTCCGGCCTGGTACACCGGTCCGGTGGGGGCGAGGCAGTCCATGACGTCGGCACGCCCGCCGAGGGCCGCCGTCGGCATTCCACCTCCAATGACCTTGCCGAAGGTGAGCAGGTCAGGGGTCCAGGGCTCGGCGGCGTCCGGCGCCCCGCCGGTAAGTCCCCAGTACCCCGAGTAGCCGGTGCGGAAGCCGGTGAGGACCTCATCCACGATGAGCAGGGCGCCATGTTCGCGTGTAATGCGGGACAGGCCAAGGTTGAAGCCTTCTGCGGGGGTGACGACGCCCATGTTTGCCGGGGCGGCCTCGGTGATCACGGCCGCAATGTTGGGACCGTGGGCGGCGAAGGCTTCCTTGACGGCGGTGAGGTCGTTGTAGGGCAGCACCAGGGTCTCGGCTGCCGTGGCTTCGGTAACGCCGGCAGAACCGGGCAGGGCCAGCGTGGCGACGCCTGATCCGGCTGACGCCAGCAGCCCGTCGAGGTGGCCGTGGTAGCAGCCGGCGAACTTGATGATGAGGTTGCGTCCTGTGAAGCCCCGGGCAAGCCGGACCGCCGTCATGGTGGCTTCGGTGCCGGTGGACACCATGCGGAGGCGTTCCACGGCTGGTACCCGCTCCTTCACGATTTCAGCCAGGTTGGCCTCATCCGGGGTCGAAGCACCAAAGGACAGGCCCCGGTCAACGGCGGAATGGACGGCCTCGAGCACGGCGGGATGTGCGTGGCCGAGCAGCGCCGGACCCCAGGAGCACACCAGGTCCACGTACTCCTTGCCGTCGGCATCCGTGAGGTACGGGCCCTTGGCCGAGACCATGAAGCGGGGTGTTCCGCCCACGGACCCAAAAGCCCGGACCGGCGAGTTGACCCCGCCCGGCATAAGCTGGCGGGCGCGGTCGAAAAGTTCCTCGTTGCGAGGGGTGCTGGAAGTCATGGTTCCTATTCTCTCAGTTACCCGGCCTGCCGGTTGCCGAGCAGATCAGCGACGCGGGGAGCCACAGCAGTACCCATCAGCTCGATGGAGCGCATCATGGCGGAGTGCGGCAAAGGGCCATTGCTGTATTTGAGGTCGAAGCGGTCCACACCCAGGTTCTGCTTGAGTTGGACGATTTTTTGGGCCACGGTCTCCGGCGATCCTACGTACAGCGCACCTTCGGGAGCGCAGAGTGCTTCAAACTCGCCGCGTCCGGCGGGTCCCCAACCCCGTTCGGCTCCCAGCTTGTTGCGCAGCTTCAGCCAGTGCGGGAAGAGTTCCTCCCGGGCCTGCTCGTCGGTATCTGCCACATGCCCGGGCGAATGGGTGGCCACCTGCTGCATCGGATGGCCGTACTTGGACATGGCTTCGCGGTACAGGTCCACCAGCGGGCGGAAGGCGCGTGGCTGGCCGCCAATGATCGCGAAGATGATTGGGTAGCCGTACTGCGCACAGCGCAGCACGGATTCGGGTGTACCGCCTACGCCGATCCACGTGGGCAGCAGGTGGTGTTCCAGGGGCGGGTAGACGCTCAGGCCGGCAAGGGCGGGCCGGGTCCGGCCTTCCCAGTGCACCGGCTTCTGCGCGCGTACCTTGTCAAACAGCTCGAGTTTCTCCTCGAACAGGACCTCGTAGTCCGCCAGCTCGAAGCCGAACAGGGGAAAGGATTCGATGAACGACCCGCGTCCCAGCATCACTTCGGCCCGGCCGTTGGAAATGGCGTCAACGGTGGAGAAGCGCTGAAACACCCGGATGGGATCGTCGGAGCTGAGGACGGTCACGGCGGAACCGAGCCGGATCCGGGTGGTGCGGGCAGCGGCGGCCGCCAGGAAAACTTCCGGGGCAGATACTGCGTAGTCCTTGCGGTGGTGCTCCCCCACGCCAAAGGCATGGAGTCCGACGGCGTCCGCCAGTTCCGCCTGTTCCAGCAGCTGGCGCAACACCTGGGCATGCGCCTGCGGGCTGCCGTCCGGGTTTTCGCCGACGTCGCCGAAGGTGTTCAGGCCCAGCAAAAAACGGCCCGGTCCCACCGGCTCGGTGGGCCCGGAAGGGACTTCAGTCATCGGGACTCCTTCAGCCAGCCGGCAAGCTCCGCCGCCCAGTAGGTCAGCACCATGTTGGCGCCTGCGCGCCGGATGCCGAGGACGGACTCGGTGATGGCGGCGCACCGGTCGATCCAGCCGTTGGCTGCAGCGGCTTCGATCATCGCGTACTCGCCCGAAATCTGGTAGGCGGCCACCGGGACGGGACTCATCGCGGCGACGTCCGCCAGGATGTCCAGGTAGCTCATGGCAGGCTTCACCATCACGACGTCTGCCCCCTCGGCCAGGTCCAGTTCCACCTCGCGAAGGGCTTCAGTACGGTTGCCGGCATCCATCTGGTATGTCCGCCGGTCCCCCCTCAACTGGGAATCGACGGCTTCGCGGAACGGTCCGTAGAAAGCGGACGCATACTTGGCTGCATAAGCGATGACGGAGGTGTTGGCGTGGCCCGCCTGGTCGAGGGCGGAACGGATGGCGGCCACCTGCCCGTCCATCATTCCGGAGGGCCCCAGCATGTGGGCGCCGGCGTCTGCCTGGGCTACCGCCATCTGTGCATAGATCTCCACGGTGCGGTCATTGTCCACGTAGCCGTCGGCGTCGAGCACTCCGCAGTGGCCGTGGTCGGTGAATTCGTCCAGGCACACGTCGCTCATGATCACCAGGTCATCACCCACTTCGGCGCGGACGTCCCGGAGGGCCTTGTTCAGGACGCCCTCCGGATCCAGAGACGCCGATCCCTCGGGATCCCGGCTTTCCGGGATGCCGAACAGCATGATGCCACCCAGTCCCAGCTCCACAGCTTCCGCCGCCGCCCGCTTCAGCGTGTCGGTGGTGTGCTGGACAACGCCCGGCATGGACGTGATGGGATTTGGTTCCTGCAGGCCTTCGCGGATGAACGCCGGAAGAATGAGTTCCGCCGGCGCCAGGCGGGTTTCGGCGGTCAGCCGGCGCATGGCCGGCGTGGTGCGCAGGCGGCGGGGGCGGTGGCTGGGAAAAGTCATGGTCTGTCCTTCGCGTTGGTGTCGGGAAGTTCGGCTGAAGCGGTGGCGGGAGCTGCGCTCCTGGTCAGGGCGGAAGGGGCCCCGGCCGCGGCAACGGTTTCACCAGGGGTCTTGGCGCGGCCCCCGCTGAAGGTTCGAGGCCTGCCACCGCTTCCGGGACGAGTGCCGCTGCAGCGGCGGCAACAAGCCCTTCCGTGGAAGGCTCGGCCGCGATGGCAGCCACGGGAATGCCGAGGACGGAAGCCTGGTACGCCGTCGACCGTCCGATGGCCACGAAGCGGCAGCCGTGCAGCGGGGAAAGTCCGTGGATGCGCCGTGCGGCACTCGGCGAGGCGGCGATCACTGCATCGATCCGCCCCGCTGCCAGTTCCGCAGCGGCGGCTGCAGGGGTCAGCAATGAGTACGACGGCGGGTGCACCCCTTCTCCCCCGTCCTCCGCCGGGATGGCCAGCCTGCGCTCCGCTGCCGCCGGGTAGTCGACGGTCCGGTAGGCGGTCACGACAGTAACGCTGCTGCCTGCAGCTTCCAGTCCCTCCGCAAGGCGCGGGGACGCAATGTCCGCCTGGGGCAGGAGGACCGTGCCGGCTCCGTCAGGCCAGGCAGCAAGCAGGCCTTCAGCGGACTGGTCCTCCCCGGGGGTCAACGCCACCGCCAACCCGCGGTCCTCCAACTGCCGGCGCGTTGCCGCCCCTACGGCTGCGATGCGGGTAGCCTTCGGAATCCACCGGGGCAGCGTCAGTCCCCGTTCGGCGGCCTTGTCTGCAAGCACGTGGACCGTGGTGGCGCTGCTGGCCACCAGCCAGTCGAAGGCCCCCGCACCGAGGGCGTCGCAGGCGAGGTCGAGCGAGTGCTGGTCCGGGGCGCGCTCGAAGTCGATCAGGGGCAGCAGCAGGACCTCGGCACCCGCACTGCCCAGCGCGGCAACCAGTTCCAGCGAGCGTTCCGGGCTGCGCGTGACCAGTACGCGGGCACCGGCCAACGGCTGCCGCGGCGACGGAACCTGGCCCTGCATTCTACTGGCGCCCTGTACCGGAAGGCCGGGCTGGCGGGGTAGGGATTGGCATCGGCGGAATCAGGAAGCCTGCAGGTCCGCGATATCGGCAGCGCCGGCGGCGAGGAGCACCTCGGCCAGTTCGATGCCCAGCAGCGTGGCACCCACTTCCGTCAGTCCGTCGGTGGCGCGCTTGTCCCGTACCGACGCTGTGCCATCAACGGCACATACCACCGCTTCAAGATGCAGCAGGCTGCCTTTCCGGTAGGCGTAGGCCCCCACGGGAGCTGCGCAGCCGGCTTCAAGCCTTGCCAGGAGGGCACGTTCGGCGGTGACCGCCAGCCGGGTGTCGGGGTCGTCAAGGGCGGCGAGGGCCTGTGCAAGGACTTCCCGTGAACCTTCGGCCGATCCTGCCCTTGGCGGGGCGTCGGCAGTGCGGCACTCAATGGCGAGCGACCCCTGTCCCGCGGCGGGCAGCATAATGTCCGTGTCCAGGAACTCAGTGACGGCGTCCAGCCTGTTGATCCGCTCCAGGCCTGCGGCGGCAAGCACCACGGCATCCAGGTCGCAGGACTTGCCCGTAACCACCTCGGTGGTTGGGTTGCCGGGCAGCCCCGGTACCCGGCCCAGCCGCGTGTCCACGTTGCCGCGGATATCCACGATGTCCAGGTCCGGCCGGGCGCTGCGAAGCTGGGCTGCCCGCCGGGGCGATCCGGTGCCCACCTTTGCGTTGCGTGGCAGTTCTGCCAGCTTCAGTCCATCGCGGGCGCACAGGACATCACGGACGTCCACCCGCCGCGGGGTGGCCGCCAGGCTGAGCCCCACCGCCAACCCGGTGGGCAGGTCCTTGAGCGAGTGGATCGCAACATCGCATTCATTCCGCAGGAGCGCGTCACGCAGGGCGGCAACGAAGACGCCGGTACCGCCCATCTGGGACAGGGAGCCGGTGAGGACGTCGCCATCGCTTTTGATGTGCACGAGCTCCACCGGAAAGCCTCCGACGGCGGCCAGCTGGTCCGCGGTCTGCTGCGTCTGGGTGAGCGCGAGCTTGCTGGCCCGGGTACCGATGCGGACCGTCACTGCTGCGGCGCTCCCGCAGCAGGCGCAGGCTGCCCGGCCCCGGCTTCTTCACCGGGGTAGGGGTCGTGGCCGGTTCCCACGGTGGTGTCAGCCCCGGCGATGGTTGGCTTTTCACCGCGGAAGTTCGCGCAGCAGCCCGGCCGGCAGACGTCGTACCAAGGGCCGAGAGCGGTTACGGCCGGGCGGTCACCGATGTTGTTGGCCACGGTACGTTCCGAGATCAGGTCCACCAGGCCGTTCACGAATGTGCGGTGGGTGCCGGGTGTGGGGACCCGGGTGGCGGCGAGTCCAAGGTTGGCGCAGGTTTCCAGAGCCTCGGTGTCCAGGTCCCAGACAACTTCCATGTGGTCACTGACGAAGCCCAGCGGCACGATGACAATGCCTCCGACGCCGTTGCCGGCCAGTTCCTCGATGGCATCATTGATGTCCGGTTCGAGCCACGGCACGTGCGGTGCACCGGACCTCGACTGGTACACCAGGGACCAAGGGGCAGTCATGCCTGATTCCTCTTCCACCCTCTGCATGACGGCCGCAGCGGCGGCCAGGTGCTGGGCAACGTAGGCCGAGCCCTCTTCGAATTCCCGGGGTTCGCCATCGGAACGGCCTGCTGCTTCCGCATCCCGGGTGGGGATGGAGTGCGTGGCGAACAGGACCTGGACCGGTGCATCGGGGGTGCCTGCGGCGGCCAGCTTCGCCTGCACTTCCGCCAGGCCCGCAGCAGTACCCTCGATGAAGGGCTCCACGAAGCCGGGGTGGTCGAAGTACTGGCGCACCTTGTCCACTTCGAGCCGGCCGTCGAGTCCGGTTTCCGTCAGGGCCATGCCGACGTCCTCGCGGTACTGGCGGCAGCTGGAGTAACACGAGTAGGCACTCGTGGTAAGCATCAGCAGGCGGCGGTGGCCGGCGTCGTATGCATCCTGCAGGGTCTGCGGAATGTAGGGAGCCCAGTTGCGGTTGCCCCAGAGCACCGGCAGGTTGATGCCCCGGGCGGCGAGCTCGGCCTCCAGGGCGGCCTTGAGCTCGCGGTTCTGCTGGTTGATGGGGCTGATGCCGCCATTGGCCCGGTAGTGGTGCGATACCTCTTCAAGCCGCTCGTCCGGGATGCCCCGGCCGCGGGTGACGTTCCGGAGGAACGGGATGACGTCCTCCTGGCCTTCCGGCCCGCCGAAGGAGGCGAGAAGGACGGCGTCGTACTTCTTGGGAGCCATCCGTCCGGCTTCGGTCACGGGGTTCACGGCCATGCTGACCGCGACCTGCTGTCCTGGCTGGCTCATGCGAGCACCTCGGCTACCTCTGCAGCGGAGATCCGGCGTCCGGTGTAGAAGGGGACTTCCTCACGGACGTGGTTGCGGGCCTCGGTGTTGCGCAGGTGGCGCATCAGGTCCACGAGGTCCACGAGCTCGGGCGCCTCAAGGCCCAGGATCCATTCCCAGTCGCCCAACGCGAAGGAAGAAACCGTGTTGGAAATGACCTGCGGGAACTCCCGGCCCAGGAGGCCATGCTCACGAAGCATTGCGCCCCGTTCTTCCTCCGGCAGGATGTACCACTCATAGGAGCGGACGAACGGGTAGACACACAGCCATTCCGCCGGCGCGACACCGCGGGAATAGGCGGGGGTGTGGTTCTTGGCGAACTCGGCCTCGCGGTGCACGCCCATGGCTGACCAGACGATTTCAGTCCCGGCAAAAAGGGTGCTGCGGCGGATATCGCGGATTGCCTGCTGCAGGGCTTCCGGCTTGGGCCCATGGAGCCACACCATTACGTCTGCATCGGCCCGCATGGCGGAGACGTCGTAGCTGCCGCGGTGCGTCACGCCGGACTGGGCAAGCCGTTCCAGCAGGGCCTCGAAATCAGTGGCGGCATCGGCACTGCGGATCAGGGTATCGGAGCGCTTGAATACCGTCCAGAGGGTGAAAAACTGCTCGGCTCGTTCTTCGGTTTTAGTGACAGATTCGGCAGAAGTGTGGCTCATGGTTACAAGTTTGCCCCTTAGTACCCGTCAAGTCGAAACTTACCACTTCTACAATCGGTAGAAGTGGTAAACGTCACAGCGCGCCCGTCCACATCCCCGGCTTCCGGTCCCCCGCGGCAGCCAGACTAGGGTTTCCGGATGCGGAGGTAGGCCGCGCCTGCGGCGGCAGCTACGCCCACCAGCCCCACGCCGAGCCCGATCGTTCCGCTGTGCAGCCCGGCCTGTGCGCTTGAGAAAGATGCAACGTTTTGCCCGCTGCTCCGCGGGATGCCTGCCGCACGCGGAGTGTGTCCGGTCTGTCGCTTTGGAGTGGTGGAAGACGGCGTTCCGGCCGCCGGCGCCGGCAGCTCAGACGGGGCAACTTTCTGTCCGTCCGCATTCGATTGACCGGCAGCAGTTCCCGGAACAGCTGCTGTTCCCGTGGTCTCGTGGCCAGTGCTGGATTGGCCCGCAGTGGACTGCCCGGCCTCTGCTGGGCTGGTCCCGGTTCCAGCGGAGGACTGCACACGGGGTGCACTTGACGGCACCGAGGCCCCAACTGCAGGCGTGCCCTCCGCCGGTGATTCCGCGGCGGGGGCGGCAGTGGCAGTACGCCCGGACGGGGATTGTTGGGCCCCAAGGGTGACGGAAGGCAGGGGAACGTTGGCTGCAGGAGCGGTGGGTACCAGCGTCTCCGACGGCGCCGGTACCGGGAGCGCGGGCCCGGACGGTGTTGATGCGGCGGGGCTGGTCGCGGGAGCCGCGGTGGAGGACGAAGCTTTGACCGCCGGGAGCAGCGCCGTCGGAACTGAGAGGGCTGTAGCCGGTGGCGTCTGTTCTGGAACAGGAGAAGGGGCGGCCGTCTTCCGGGAAGGCTTGGCAGCCTTGTCCTTTGCTTCCTTGCTGTCCCGCTTCTGGCCGGGGGCGTCCTGCCTCGCGGAGGCGGAGTTGCCGCTGACAGTGGGTTTCCCCTCGTCACCCTGGGACGCCGGGACGCCTGCTGCAAGGACCAGTACCGCTCCGACCGCCGCAGCTGCAGTGCCGCGGCGGACTCCCCCATGGATACCGGTCCGGGACATGGAAAGTTCGGACCTGTGTTTAGCCATAGTCATCGACCCTAACCAGACCGCCGGCCGAAATGAAAGCCGGCACTCCCCGGTGGGGCTGCAGGCCGGCAGGGCATGTGTGAGCTATTCCGCCGTTGACCAGCGGAAACTCTCAGCTGACGAGCTCTCTGATCTGTTCCCGGGTGTCCGACACCACGGCTGCCAGCCCGTTGCCCGCCACCCAGCCTCCCACCACGGTCAGGTTGCCAGCCGCCGCGCAGGACTTTCGAATGCCGGCCACGCGGGACTTGTGCCCCACGGCGGCAAATGGCAGGGAGCCCCGCCACCGGACAACGTCCCAGTCCAGCACGTCCTCCCGCGATATGGGGACCGTCAGCAGGGCCTGCGCGTCCCGGAGGGACGCGGCCAGCAATTCTTCATCCGTCTCCGGGCCGCCGGGCTGCTCTCCCGCCCCGTCTATCCGCCCATAGGACAGCCGGACAACATGCCGCCCAGGTCCGGCCGCCGCTGCCAGCCAATCCCATTTGCCGGTGGCATGGGTCAGTGCCTTTGCTTCGATACCGGGAACCTGCGGTGCCACCAGGATGCCTGTGCCGCGGGGCCGCCGATCCAGTTCGGGCTTGTCCAGTACCAGCGTGACGAGCTTGACGTCCGGACCCGGCGTGGGGCGTTTTCCCTTCAAGGCGGGTATCGCCTCCTCAAGCAGTCCGACGGCGGCCGGACCGTCCACTGCCACCACCAGCCGGCCGGCGTCGAACGTCTCTCCGGCTGAGCTGACACGCCACCCCTCCTGGGTACGGGCAACAGAGATGGCGGGTGCAGCGGGAAGGAGCGTCACCCCCCGCCCGCGAAGGTCGGCGACGAGCGCAGTGACGAGGGTATGCATCCCGCCTTCCAGTCCGGCGACGGCGGAGCCTGCCTTGGCAGGACCGGCGGGCACGGGATCGGCGCCGCTGCGGACCGGCGGTCCGCCGGATGCACGCCGCTGGGCAGAGACAGCGGCGGCCAGGGAGCCGTGGCGCCGCAGCCCGTCCCGCAGCCCGGGCGCCACCATGTCGACGTCGAGCAGTCCGGGATCTGCGGAGTGGACGCCGCCCACCACCGGAGCCACCAGCCGCTCCAGGACCCGGGCGCCCATCCGGGCCCTGACAAGGGCTGAGACGCTGATGATGTCCGCAGCTGTGCCCACCGAAGCGGGCAGGAGCCTGTCCAGGGACGCCCGGAGGGAACCCACAAGCCCGAGGGTGCGGCGGACTTCTGGGTCCCAGGGATTTGCCGGGATACCCAGGACGCCGGTCCTAGGCAGTTCGCGCGGGCCGTCCGGCAACTGCACCCAGGCTCCCCCGGGCCGCGGCGGAACGATCCTGTCGGCGAGGCCAAGTTCGGCTGCGAGCTTCTCCACTGCATCAGACCGGGTAGCGAATGATTCTGCGCCACTGTCGAGGGTCAGCCCGGCCACAGTGTGGCTTCCCACGCAGCCGCCCCATTCCCGTCCGGCTTCAAGGACGGTGACCGTGTGTCCGGCGGCAGCAAGTTCCCGTGCTGACAGCAGGCCTGATATCCCCCCGCCCAGCACCAGGGCGGTTCCGGCTTTTGCCGTCTGGCTGCCCACCGGCCTACTCCGGGGCGATGGAGTGGATGAGCTCCACCACGCGGGTCAGGACCGCGGGGTCCGTCTCCGGGGGAACACCGTGGCCGAGGTTCACCACATGCCCCGGAGCCGCGGCACCTGCGGTAAGGACGTCGCGCACGTGTGCTTCCAGGATTTCCCAGGGCGCGGGCAGCAGGGCGGGATCGATGTTGCCCTGCAGCGGCACCGTGCCGCTCAGGCGGCGGTTTGCCTCATCAAGCGGAAGCCGGTAGTCGACGCCAACCACATCCACCCCCACGTCGCGCATGGCCACAAGGAGCTCGGACGTGCCGGTGCCGAAGTGGATCAGCGGCGCGCCGAGATGCCGTACGTGATCCAGGGCGCGCGTGGACGCCGGGGCCACGTATTTGGTGTAGTCCGCCAGGCCCAGGGAACCGGCCCAGGAGTCGAAGAGCTGGGCAGCGGAGGCGCCGGCCTCAAGCTGTGCCTGCAGGAACATCCCGGAGGCATCGGCGGCCCAGTTGGCCAGGGCTGTCCAGGTTTCCGGGTCGGCGTGCATCATGGTGCGCGGGCCCAGGTGGTCGCGGGAGGGCTGGCCCTCCACCATGTAGGCCGCCAGGGTGAAGGGGGCACCGGCAAAGCCAATCAAAGGGGTTTTGCCGAGTTCGGCCACAGTGAGGCGTACAGCTTCGCGGATGGGTTCCAGCGATTCCCAGGTCAGCTGCGGCAGTGCAGCTACGTCCGCGGCCGTGCGGACAGGCGTGTCCAGGACGGGTCCAACTCCCGGCACAATATCTACGCCGACGCCCGCCAGCTTCAACGGAATGACGATGTCGGAGAAGAAGATGCCGGCGTCAACGCCGTGGCGGCGGACGGGCTGGAGCGTGATTTCCGAGGCCAGCTCCGGACGCAGGCAGGAGTCCAGCATGGCAACGCCTTCGCGCACCTTAAGGTACTCCGGCAGGGACCGCCCTGCCTGCCGCATGAACCAGACAGGGCGGCGGGAAGGCTTGCCTCCGCGGTAGGCCGTGATCAGCGGGGAATCTGCAGTGCGGCCATCCATGAGCGGGTGGTCTGCAGCGAGGGCGCCGGCAGCGGACGTGGCAGGGCTGGAAGTCATGCTTTTGATTGTGCCGAAAAACGGCCCCAAAAGATAACGACAAAGTGTCATCCCCGACCCCTGCGTGCGCGCCGTGGCAGGAATCACAGGCGGTGCCTATGCCCGCAGGACCGGGGAGTTGTTCTACCGAGTAACGAAAAAGCTATGATTGTGCTGCTGTGGTTCTTTTTTCATTGGTGGCTACACACGCCGACATCGATCTTGAGACCGTTGCTCAGTTGAGCAACGGTTCCTCGGGGATCGCTGCATCCGCTCTCTCCGGATCGCCGGCGGTCACGGGTGCGGTGGTCCTTGCCACCTGCAACCGCTACGAAATTTACGGCGAAGCTTCGCACGCGGACGATGTCGAGGCTGCCCGGGCAGCGCTTGTCGCAGAGATCAGCGAAGCCAGCGGGCTCAGCGAGCCCCTCGTCTCCCGTTCGTTCAGCACCCGCACCGGCCCGGAAGTCAGCCAGCACCTCTTTGCCGTCAGCGCCGGCCTTGACTCCGCCGTCGTCGGGGAACGCGAGATCGCCGGCCAGGTGCGCCGCGCACTCATTACCGCCCAGCACGAAGGTACGGCAAGCTCCGGCCTGGTCCGGCTGTTCCAGGCCGCGTCGAAGACCGCCAAAGATGTGGGCGCCCAGACCGCCCTCGGTTCACGCGGCCTTTCCATCGTTTCCGTCGCCCTGGACCTGGCTACGGATCTTTCCGAGAATCCGGACTGGTCCAGCAAGAAGGTGGTGGTCTTCGGGACCGGTGCCTACGCCGGGGCCACCATGGCGCTGCTGCGCGAGCGCGGCTGCACTGACATCTCGGTTTTCTCTTCCTCCGGCCGGGCCGAAGGATTCGTTGCCACCCGCGGAGGCACTGCCCTGGATGCGGAATCACTTCGGCCGGCAGTGGCAGCGGCAGACGTGATGATCGGCTGCAGCGGTTCAGACACCAGGGTGGAGGCCGATGAACTGGCCGATGTCCGCGCCAACTCCCCGCAGCCGCTGATTGCCATCGACCTTGCGCTCACCCATGACTTCGATCCGGGCGTCGGTGAACTCGACGGCGTTGAACTGCTGACCCTTGAGTCGGTCCGCCTCGCGGCGCCACAGGAGCAGGCCGAGTCGCTGGCCCAGGCAAGCGGCATCGTCAGCGGCGCCGCCAAGGCCTTCGAGCAGGAGCGCGAGGCCCGTTCCGTGGATTCAGCCATTGTCGCGCTGCGCCGGCACACCATGAACGTCCTTGACTCAGAGATGGAAAAAGTCAGGGCCCGCCACGGCTGCACCGCGGCCGCGGAGGAAGTCGAGTTCGCACTCCGCCGCATGGTGAAGCAGCTTCTCCACGTGCCCACCGTGCGTGCCCGGGAGCTTGCCGCCAACGGTCAGCAGGACGATTATGTGGCCGCTTTGGAAGCTCTGTACGGCATCAAGGTGGAGCAGCCCGGAGCCGCATCCCCGCAGGCAGAGTGCCCGGTGGACCACCGCGGCCGCGAAACCGCCTGACCACCGCAGCACCCGGGCAACGCTCTCTCACCTGATGCGCCCCTCCCGGCAACCCTCTATCACCTGATGCGCATCACTCCCCGCGGCTTTTCCGGCAACGCTTCATCACTCCCACGAAAGCAGTGATAGAGCGTTCCTTGAACGGGCCCGTCAAGTGAGAGAGCGTCGCTTACAAGCCCTCGTTAAGTGAGAGAGCGTCGCAGTGGGGGTCAGTAGACAGGCTTTTCGGGTTCCACCTCGCGCACCCAGGCGAGGATGCCGCCGTCGAGATGGCTGACGCGCTGGTAGCCGGCCTTCCGCGCCGCCGCGAGCACGTTGGCCGAGCGGGTGCCGGCCTTGCAGTGGAACACGATGTCCCGGTCCTGGGGAAGTTCACTCCACGCCTCCCCCGCCAGGATCCGTCCTTGCGGGATAAGCTTCGCCCCGTCGATCCGGACGATGTCGTACTCACCGGCTTCACGCACGTCGACCAGCTCGAAGTCCTTAAGGCCGGCCTCGCGGGACGCGAGCATGGTGGCCAGCTGGGTTGCCGTGACCGTGTGCTCAATGTCCGCCTGTTCCGCCGGTGCCATTCCGCAGAAAGCTTCGTAGTCCGTCAGTTCGGTAATCGGCTCCGCGGCCGGGTCCTTGGAGACGCGGATCTCCCGCCAGCTGCCGCCCAGGGCGTCGAACAGCGCCACGCGGCCCAGCAGGGAACGTCCGACGCCGGTAATCAGCTTGACTGCCTCCGTCACCATCAGCGATCCCACCGCAGCGCACAGCATCCCGAAGACGCCGCCCTCGCCGCAGGAAGGAACGGAACCTGCAGGGGGTGCTTCCGGGTACAGGTCCCGGTACGTGGGTCCGTGCTTCTCCCAGAACACGCTGACCTGCCCGTCAAAACGGAAGATCGATCCCCAGACGTAGGGCTTCCCCAGGATGGCGGCAGCATCGTTGACCAGGTAGCGGGTGGCGAAATTGTCCGCGCCGTCAAGGATGAGGTCGTACTCCGCAAACAGCTCCAGTGCGTTGGATGCATCCAGCCGGACGTTGTGCAGCCGGACATCAACCAGCGGATTCAGCTCTGCGATGGCGTCGCGTGCCGATTCGATTTTGGGCCGGCCCACATCCGCCACGCCGTGGATAATTTGACGCTGCAGGTTGGTGAGGTCCACGGCGTCGTCGTCGACGATTCCCAGCGTTCCCACTCCCGCGGCGGCCAGGTACAGGAGCGCCGGCGACCCTAGCCCGCCCGCCCCGATGACGAGCACTTTCGCATTCTTGAGCCGCCGCTGTCCCAGGGCGCCGATTTCGGGAATGATGAGGTGCCGTGAGTAGCGCTCCACCTCTTCGGGAGTAAGGTCAGCTGCCGGTTCCACCAGCGGATCCAGGGCAACAGTTGAAACATTTGCGGTGAATGTCGAAGCCATACTTCAATGTATGCCCCGGAATACCGCCGGGTCATATTACCCCGCAGTAAAGTGGAGGTAACTGCAACGGAAAGAAGGACAACTGTGGTCCATGAAGCACGGGCTGAACGCCCGTCCGCCACCGAACCGCAACCTCCCTCGCGTCCGGCAGGCCAACGGTCCGCCCGGCTCCCGCGTGACGAGCGGCGGGCCCAGCTCCTCACTGCGGCCCAGGAGGTCTTCGTGGCCAACGGCTACCACGGTGCAGCCATGGACGAGATCGCCGAGACGGCGCACGTCAGCAAACCGGTCCTCTACCAGCACTTCCCGTCCAAGCGGGAGCTGTACCTGGCCCTGCTGGAAAGCCACCTCGCGTCCCTGACCGAGCTCATGCTGGGCGCCCTGAATTCCACTACGGACAACAAACAGCGCGTCCAGGCCGTCATGCGTGCCTACTTCCAGTTCATTGCCAACGATGACCAGGCCCACCGGCTGGTTTTCGAATCCGACCTCATCAATGATCCAGATGTCAGTTCACGGCTGGAGACCTTCAACAGGACGTTCGCCGACGCCATTGCCAGGGTCATCGCGGAGGACACAAAGCTTCCCCATCTTGAGGCGCAGCTCCTGGGGCGCGGGTTGGCCGGGATGGCGCAGGTCAGTGCCAGGTACTGGCTTGAAACGGACGGCAACCTGGACCTCGATGTGGCCAGCGACCTGATCTACCGTTTAGCTTGGCGCGGAATCTCTCGCTTCCCCAAAGAGTCCTAGGCTACAAATAAGACATCATCAACGAATTTTGACTGGCTGGGAGGCCCCTGTGGAAATTAAGATCGGCGTGCAGAATGTTGGCCGCGAGATTGTGCTCGAGTCAGCCCAGGATGCTGAGTCGGTGGCCAAGGTTGTGGGAGAAGCCATCAACGAAGGCAGCGAGCTGCGCCTGAAGGATGACAAGGGACGCCTGATCATTGTTCCCGGCAATGCACTTGGCTATGTGGAAATCGGCGCCGAGGAAGTCCGGCGCGTAGGGTTCGGCCAGTTCTAGCCCCTGCCAGCAGCCCAAAGGAGACCCATGCTGTCGCTGACCATCGTTGTACTGGCTGCCGCCGCCGCGGGCTTCATTGTCTGGGCAAACGACAAGCGCCACGCCAAGTACGGGGCAGGCCTGCCCGCCGGAATTGCCGTGGTGACGGCGGTACTGACCTGGATCATCTTGATGGCCGCCGGTTTCGGCTACCTGCCAGGGCTGACCTGGGTTCCCTGGGTCCTGCCCATCGTCGTGGGAGCTGCGGCGGCAACAGCCGCTGCCGTCTATCTCGGCCGCACCCGTGCACGCCGGGATACCGAACGTCTCACGGCAATCCTCCGCGGATAGGGTTCCGGGAAGGACCGGCGACCATTAGGACGCGGGCAACGTAGGAATAAAGCAGTGGCCGCCGGCCCCAGCCGGGGCGGCGGCCACTGCTCTAAGGAATCCAGGGAAAACCCGGACGTCAGAGGAATTCGGCCCGGCCTTCCATGGCTGAGGACGCCAACGCATGTTCGCGGCGGGGTATCCTGCCGGCGGCCCTGGCCAGCCTGCCGGCGATAACCGCATGCTTGAAGGCCTCCCCCATCATGGCCGGGTTTTGCGCCCGGGTCACCGCGGTGGCCAGCAGCACGGCATCGCATCCCAGTTCCATGGCGAGGGCGGCGTCGGAGGCCGTGCCGATGCCCGCGTCCAGCACCACCGGAACGGATGCGCGGGACACGATGAGCTCGATGTTGTGCGGGTTAAGGATACCCAGGCCGGTACCGATGGGAGCTCCAAGAGGCATCACGGCCGTTGCTCCAAGGTTCTCGAGCCGGAGCGCCAGGACGGGGTCGTCGTTGGTGTACGCGAAGACTTTGAATCCCCGGTTGACCAGCTGCTCGGTGGCGTCCACGAGCTCAACAGCGTCCGGCAGGAGGGTGTGTTCGTCGGCGATGACCTCCAGCTTCACCCAGTCGGTTTCAAGGGCCTCACGGGCGAGTTCGGCGGTGAGGACAGCGTCCCGGGCCGTGAAGCACCCCGCGGTGTTGGGCAGCACCCGGATGCCGTGGTCCACGAGCAGCTGGAACAGCGAGCCGGTCTCGCTGGGCGAATAGCGCCGCATGGCCACCGTGGTGAGGGACGTGCCGGAGGCCAGGAGCGCGGCGCCCAGGCCGTCCAGGCTGGGGGCTCCGCCGGTGCCCATGATGAGCCTCGACGGCAGGTGGACGCCGTCGATCACGAGCGGGTCCTGAAGGTCCGGCAGGTTGCCGGCGGTAATGGCGCGGGTGTCGGTCATGGTGGTCAGCCTCCCTGTACTGCAGTGACTAGTTCGACCTCGTCGCCCTCGGCGAGCGCTGTGGCGGACCACTGGCTTCGGGGCACCACCTGGGCGTTGTGGGCCACAGCCACGCCAAGCTTGCGGCCGTCCGTGGCCTGGCCGTCGGCGGCCAGGCTGTGCCCGGTCACCTCGCTGACCAGAGTGGTGATTGAGGCGCCCGAAGCCACGGTATGCCCGGTTCCATTCAACGTGATGTTCATGCTGTCTCCTTGGTATTCATTCCTGCAGCGCCGGCAAGGGCTCCTGCGGCATGCGGGTGAGTCCGGGCGGCGCCGCCGGAAAACCGGGCCGGGTTGAAGGCGGCCCAGCGCTGGTCCTCCGTGCCGTCCAGAAGACCCCGGCAGATCGCGGCCGCGGCGGGGGCGAGCAGGACGCCGTGACGGAAGAACCCCGTGGCGATGATGAGCCCTTCCACGTTAGGGGGTTCTGCAGGGCCTTGCCGGCCCCGCCCAGGCTGTCGCCCTCCAGCACTCCCGCCGGCCGGTACCCTCCCCAGCAGCGGCGCATTGTCCGGTGTGCCGGGCCGCGCGCGGGCCGTGCATTCCATCAGTTCGAGTTCAGCGACGGCAGGCACCAGGACCTGCGCATCCCGGAGAAGCTGGTACACACCGCCTGCCGACACTGCGCCAGCCGAGGAACCGCTGTCCTGCCCCAGCGCGTCCTCCCGCTGGGTGGCCCCGATGACCACGGTGCCGTCCTGCCGCGGAACGATGTAGACCGGAACGCCTCGGACCAACCCTCGGACCGTGGCTGTCACCAGGGGCCGGAGGTGCGCGGGCACCGTCAGCCGCAGGATATCCCCGTGCACCGGCCGCAGCGGCAGGTGCAGGCCGTCAGGCAGTCCGGCCAGTGCGCCTGCCTGCAGTCCGTTGGCCACCACAGTCTCCCGGGCCAGGACGGTCCCCCCGCCCTCCAGGTGCACCCCGGCAACGGCTCCGTCCTGCCACAGCAGGCCCGCCGCCCTGTCCGGCACGGCATAGCCGTCGACGGCGCCGGCCGTGAAGGGTGCGCCGCTTCCGGTTGCGCCGGAGTCCCCGCTGAGAACACGGCGAAGGCACTGCAGCAGCAGCCGGGGATTTACCTGGTGGTCCCCCGGGGTATCCAGGGCGCAGGCAATGGCCGGGCTCAGCAGTGCTTCACGCCGCCGCGCCTCGCGGATGGTGAGGGGTTCAACCGTGAGCCCGTTGGCCTGCTGGACGGCGCGCAGGTCCAGCAGCGCCTGTCTGTCTGCGGCGTCGGCACCCACGGCGAGGGTCGGCGTCGGAAGGTATCCAGGGTCGGCGCCGGCAGCACCGGCGAGGTCGGCGGCGAAGCGGGGCCAGCGGGCGGAGGCGTCCATCATGAGTTCCAGGAGGTCCTCCTCCTGGTAATGGAGCTCGCTGACGGGGGCAAGCATCCCTGCTGCAGCCCAGCTGGCACCCGAGCCCGGAGCATCATCAATGACCACCACCGACCGGCCGGATCTCTTCGCCTCCCAGGCGATGCTGTGTCCTATGACTCCCCCGCCGATTATTGCCACATCGGCGGTAATGGTGCAGCCGGGGGCCGGGCGGTCTGGGGAACCGGTTTGGTTAAGGTTGTGGCTCGTCATGACTGTTCCTTCCCTACGCCGGTATTAGCCGGATCAGGTCGAGCGGTCGGCTCTGACGCCCTCTCAGCCTGGCGCTTTATGACAGCCGCCGCGGCTCCCGCAGTACGAGGCAAGTCTAAAGGAACTAGGCTGGCTCCCATGAATGTGTCCCACTCCCCTGCCGCTTCCGCAGTCCCCGGCACCGACGCCTTTGTCAGCGCGGAAGGCAGCTCCAGCCTGCACGCGGCCCGCCTCTATCTCTGCACTGACGCACGACGGGACCGGGGCGACTTCGAACAGTTCGTGGATGCTGCCTTCGAGGGCGGCGTTGACATCATTCAGCTCCGGGACAAATCCATTGAGGCAGCCGAAGAACTGGAGCTGCTGGCCGTACTCAAGGAAGCCGCCCTGCGCCACGGACGGCTGTGGGCGGTGAACGACCGGGCGGACATCGCAGTGTTGTCCGGAGCACCGGTGTTCCATATTGGCCAGAAGGACCTGCCCCTGCAGGCAGCCCGGACGCTGCTCAACGGCAATGCCGCCATCGGCCTCTCCAGCCACGGTCCGGAGCAGGTGGACGCCGCACTGGCCGCTGCTGCCGGAACGGCAGCACTGGACTACTTCTGCGTGGGACCGCTCTGGGCAACGCCCACCAAACCCGGCAGGGCCGCCGTCGGGCTTGACCTCGTAAAGTACGCCGCCGCAGCGGCTGCAGGGGTCGAAGCTGCCGGCACAGCTGCTGGGCGGGCAACAGGCCGCGAAGGACAGCACGGCTGCGGTGTCCCCTGGTTCGCCATCGGCGGGATTGACCACGGCAACGTGGAACAGGTGGTGGAGGCCGGGGCCTCCCGGATAGTGGTGGTGCGGGCAATCACGGAAGCGGACGATCCCGCAGCCGCGGCCGGTTCCCTCCGCGCGGTGCTGGACGCCGCCCACGCATAGTGTCCAGCTGGAACTGGCCACCTGCCCGGCCCGGGTCCATGCACTATCCGGACAATTCGGGCTAGTCTGATTTTCGTGTCACATCATCGGCTGGCTCCCAACGTCCACGAGCACACGAATGCCCTCGAGGAGGCGTTGGGTGCGCTTCGGACAGAGCTTGAGCTGCCGGGCGAATACCCTGCGGACGCCGTACGGGACGCCGAGGCCGCGGTGTCGGCACTGCAGCTGCCGGCCTACGACCTGACGGCGGTGGAGTTCATCACCATCGATCCCGCCTCCTCCACCGACCTGGACCAGGCGCTCTTCATCGAACGGGACGGCAGCGGCTACCGGGTGCTGTATGCCATCGCCGATGTTCCGGCCTTTGTTTCACCCGGCGGGCCCCTGGACGCGGAAACGCGGCGCCGCGGCCAGACCTTCTACACCCCGGACGGCCGGATCCCCCTGCATCCGGAGGTTATCAGCGAAGGCGCCGGAAGCCTCCTGCCGGGGCAGGACTGTTCAGCGTTCGTGTGGGACTTCAGGCTGGACGACGGCGCCGAGGTCACCGTCGTCGATGTAAAGCGCGCCCGGATGCGCAGCCGCGCCAAAATGAGCTACAAGGGTGCGCAGGCGGAGCTGGACTCCGGCAACGCGTCCGCCGTGCTGCTCCTCCTCAAGGAGGTGGGTCTCAAGCGCGTGGAGCTGGAGCGGGCGCGGGACGGCGCCAGCCTCAACATGCCGGACCAGGAGATCGTCCAGCTTCCCGACGGCGGCTACCGGATCGCCGCTGCCCCGCAGCTGCCGGTGGAGGACTGGAACGCCCAGATCTCGCTGATGACCGGGATGGCCGCCGCCCAGCTCATGCTGGCCGGAAAGGTGGGGATCCTGCGCACGATGCCTGCTCCCGACGAACGTTCCCTGAACCACTTCCGGCTGCAGACGGAGGTGCTGGGCAGGCCATGGGACGGTGAGGTCAGCTATGGCGAGTACCTGCGCAGCCTTGACCCCACCGATCCGCGCCAGCTCGCGATCCTGCACTCGGCGGGGATGCTTTTCCGTGGGGCCGCCTACACCGCTTTTGACGGAACTGTCCCGGAAGATGCCGTGCAGTCCGCGATCGGCGCCGCTTATGCCCACACCACCGCCCCGCTGCGCCGCCTCGTGGACCGCTTTGTACTGGTGACCTGCGAGGCACTGAGCAACGGAGGAGAGGTACCTGGCTGGGTCCGCGATGCGCTTCCGTCGCTTCCCGAGATCATGGCCGGCTCTGACCAGTTGGCATCCCGCATGGAGCGGCTCGCCCTGGACACGGTGGAGGCGGCGCTGCTGGTCAACCACATCGGGCAGGAGTTTGATGCCCTGGTGATCTCGGGGTCAAAGCCGCAAAAAGAGAACGGCAACGGTGGCAACGGCAAGAACGGCAACGGCCGGAATGGCAATGGAAACAGCAACGGCAACGGTGGCTCCGGGATTATCCAGATTGCAGAACCTGCCGTGACCGCCCGTTGCGCTGGTGAACTCGAAGCCGGAACCAGGGTCCGCGTCCGCCTCATCTCCTCGGACATCCCAACCCGGAAGGTCCATTTCGAACTGGTTTTGCCCCCGGAGTGAGCCGCGGCGGCTGCTCCGCCTGCCGGCGTGCACCGGGGAAAAGCCGGGATTCCGTGCGCTTACGGCTAGACTGAAGGGGTAGATATGGATGCCCGGTCGTTGATTTCCCTTATTTGAAACCAACAAGCCCGCCCCTACGCGATCTTGAGTACCACCCGCTGGTCACCAGTGCCAGCATTTAGATAGCCCGCGATCGGCTTCCACTGGAATTGCTTGCGCGCCCGAGCGTGCTCCGGAACGGCTGCCCAGCCGCTCCGTTGAGCAGGCAGCGCCCTGGCCCAAATGAATAAGGAAACTCCCCCGTGAGTGAATTGCACACCCACCAGCTTCTGACCGACGAGACCGGCACCGAGACCCTTGAGCCGGAAGAAACCATCATTTCGGATGAGAAGCCCCACGAGATCGCGGAGAAATCCTTCGCGGACTACAACGTGCGCGCAGACATCGTGGAGTCCCTGGCCGACGCCGGAATCACGCACCCGTTCCCCATCCAGGCCATGACCCTGCCGGTGGCCCTCTCCGGGCACGACATCATCGGCCAGGCCAAAACAGGCACCGGCAAGACCCTGGGCTTCGGCATCCCCGCGCTCCAGCGCGTGGTGGGCCAGGACGACCCCGGCTACGAAAAACTGGCAGTCCCCGGCGCGCCGCAGGCCCTGGTTATCGTGCCCACCCGGGAACTCGCGGTGCAGGTGGCCAACGACCTGCAGACCGCCTCCCGCAAACGGAACGCCCGCATCGCCACCATCTACGGCGGACGCGCTTACGAGCCCCAGGTAGAGGCACTGAAGAAGGGCGTGGAGGTAGTGGTGGGAACCCCCGGGCGACTCATCGACCTCTACAAGCAGAAGCACCTGAGCCTGAAGAACGTCAAGATCGTCATCCTGGACGAGGCCGACGAAATGCTGGACCTCGGCTTCCTGCCCGACGTCGAAACCCTGATCGCTGCCACCCCCGCGGTCCGGCAGACGCTGCTGTTCTCCGCTACCATGCCCGGCCCAGTCATCGCCATGGCGCGCCGCTACATGACGCAGCCCACCCATATCCGCGCGGCCGATCCGGAAGATGAAGGCCTGACCAAGCGCGACATCCGCCAGCTGATCTACCGTGCGCACAGCATGGACAAGATCGAGGTGGTGGCCCGCATCCTCCAGTCAAGGGGACGCGGACGCACCATCATCTTCACCAAGACCAAGCGCACCGCAGCCAAGGTTGCCGAGGAACTGGTGGACCGCGGCTTCGCTGCCGCCGCCATCCACGGCGACCTGGGCCAGGGTGCCCGCGAGCAGGCACTGCGGGCTTTCCGCAACAACAAGGTCGATGTGCTCGTGGCAACGGACGTCGCCGCCCGCGGCATCGACGTCGAGGACGTCACCCACGTCATCAACTACCAGTGCGTTGAAGACGAGAAGATCTACCTGCACCGCGTGGGCCGCACGGGCCGCGCCGGCAACAAGGGCACCGCCGTCACCTTCGTGGACTGGGACGATGTACCCCGCTGGGCGCTGATCAACAAGGCACTCGGCCTCAACGTCCCCGAGCCGGTGGAAACGTACTCCTCATCGCCGCACCTGTACTCGGACCTGGACATTCCCGAAGGCACCAAGGGCCGCCTACCCCGTGACAAGCGCACGCTGGCGGGCGTTGACGCCGAAATGCTGGAGGACCTGGGCGAAACCGGCAAGAAGAACAGCCGCGGCGGACGTGACGCAGGCCGCTCCGGGGAGCGCGGTGGACGCGAGCGTGATGGCCGCGAACGTGCCGGACGGGACCGCAAGCACGAAGGCGGCCGCAGCGGTGACTCCGCTGCCCGCTCAGGTGAGCGCCGCCGTCGTACTTCCGACTCTGCCGCAGCACCCGCGGCAGCAGCAGCCGGTGATGCCCCCGCCGCAGACAGCGAGACGCCCTCACGTACCCGCCGCACGCGCACCCGCACGCGCCGCCGCAACGGGGAAGTGGTTGCAGGTGCGGACGGTACGGCACAGTCAGGCACCGAGGCTTAACCCGCTCAATGACTGACACCGTCTGGGCGCCGGACGGCAGCAGCCTGGTGGTACACGCGGACAACGCGGATTTCCTCCCTTCGCTGCCGGACGGCGCCTTCACACTGATCTACGTGGATCCTCCGTTCAACACGGGCCGGGCCCAGCGGCGCCAGCAAACCACCATGGTGGTGAACGCGGACGGCACCGGGGACCGCGTCGGGTTCAAGGGACGCTCCTACGACACGATCAAAGGAGCCCTTCACCGCTATGACGATGCGTTCAGCGACTACTGGTCCTTCCTTGAGCCGCGGCTAGTGGAGGCGTGGCGGCTCCTGGCGGACAACGGCACCTTGTACCTGCACCTCGACTACCGTGAGGTGCACTATGCCAAGGTGATGCTGGATGCAATCTTCGGCCGCGAGTGCTTCCTGAACGAGATCATCTGGGCCTACGACTACGGGGCCCGGGCCAAGAACCGCTGGCCCACCAAGCACGACAACATTTTGGTGTACGTCAAGAACCCCACCAAGTACCACTTCGACAGTGCCGAGGTGGACCGCGAGCCGTACATGGCGCCAGGCCTGGTCACCCCGGCCAAGCGGGAGCTGGGCAAGCTGCCCACGGACGTCTGGTGGCACACCATAGTCTCCCCCACCGGCAAGGAGAAGACCGGCTATCCCACGCAAAAGCCGGAGGGCCTGGTGCGGCGGGTAGTGGCGGCCTCAAGCCGGCCCGGCGACTGGTGCCTGGATTTCTTTGCAGGTTCCGGAACCCTCGGTGCCGTGGCCGCCAAGATGGGCCGACGGTTCGTATGCGTGGACCAGAACCGGCCCGCCATCGACATCATGGCCCAGCGGCTCGGTGCCCACGCCCGGTTCACGTCCTTCCCGCCGAGCTAGCCAGGGGCGGGGTCAAGGGCGGACGACGGGGGTCCCGGTCCCCATCTCCTCAATCCGCGCCAGCACCTCGGGCGCAGTGATGTTCTCCCCCAGCAGGTTGAGCTTGCCGGTCCCGTGGTAGTCCGAGGATCCGGTGACGAGCAGGTCGTGCCTGGCCGCGAGCCGCCGCAGGAACGCCCTCCCCTCCTCGGGGTTGTCCCGGTGGTCGATCTCCAACCCCGCCAGGCCGGCGTCGATCATTTCCTGGTAAACGCGCTCCCCCACAATGCGACCCCGCGAGGAGGCCACGGGATGGGCAAAGACCGGCACCCCACCGGCAGCACGGACCAGTTCGACGGCGGTGGCCGGAGCGGGTGCGTAGTGCTGGATGAAGTAGCGCGACCGTGAAGTGAGGATGGAGGCGAAGGCTTCGGAGCGGTCCTCCACCACACCCGCGGCCACCAGGGCGTCGGCAATGTGGGGCCTCCCCAGCGTAGCGCCGGGAGCCACATGATGGATGACGTCGTCCCACGTCAGGGGGTAGTCCTCCGCCAGCAGGGTGACCATCCGCTCGGCACGGGTCTGGCGGGCGTCCTTGGCCTTGGTGATCTCCTCCAGGAGCCCGGGATGGTTTGGATCGTGGAGGTAGCTCAGCAGGTGTACGCTGATGCCCTCCTCCGTGCGGCAGGAAACCTCCATTCCCGGCACCAGCGCCACCCCCTGTTCAACAGCGGCGGCAGATGCTTCAGCCCAGCCCGCGGTGGAGTCGTGGTCGGTCAGGGCCACCACGTCCAGGCCGGCGCGGGCAGCGGAAGCCATGACGTCTGCGGGCTTCTCAGTGCCGTCGGAAACATTGGAGTGGGCATGCAGGTCGATCCTCACCTGTCCAGACTAGTTGACCTTCCGTTCACCCTGCGTATGCCCTGCCGCGCCCGAGGTACCTACCCTGAGCCCGGGGCAAGCGGCACCGCTGCTGATCCACCTGTTCGCGTGTTCGCGCCGCCGCGGACGTGGTGAGACGATGGTGCCGTGAACGATGCCGAAAACACCCAAAACTCTGCTCCCCAGCCCCTGGACGAGCGCGTCAACAACCGCTCGCAGCGGCCCAGTTCCGACGCCTTCAAGGCTTTCATGGCCAGCAACTGGGCGCCCTCCCGCCAGGAACTCCCGGCCCGCGACGCCGTGGCCGATTACGCCGCAAACCGGCGCAAGGCGATTTCCGGCCAGTTCAAAGGTGAACGCTTGGTAATCCCCGCGGGGCCGCTCAAGGTCCGCTCCAACGACTGCGACTACCGTTTCCGCCCGCACTCCGGGTTCGCGCACCTTACCGGGCTGGGCCTTGACCACGAGCCGGACGCGGTGCTGGTAATGGAGCCGGTTGCGGAAGGAAGGGGCGACGACGGCGGCCACCACCGGGCCACGCTCTACTTCCGGCCCTTGGCCGGCAGGGATACTGAACAGTTTTACGCCGATGCACGCTCCGGTGAATTCTGGATCGGCGCCCAGCCCACGCTTGCCGAGTTCCAGGCACGCCTTGGCTTGGCCACAGCCCACATCGACCAGCTGGAGACGGCCATCACCAAGGATGTGGGTGCCCCGGAAATCGGCGGTATGTCCATCCGGCTGGTCCGCAAGGTGGACGAAAACATCGATGCACTGGTGGACACCGCACGCTACAACACCGCCAGGGACCCCGAGAACCTGGACTTGGGCGTCCTCGATGCCCTGGACGAGAAGCTGAGCGAAGCCCTCTCCGAGCTCCGGCTGCTCAAGGACAGCTGGGAGATCGAGCAGATGAAGCTCGCGGTAGCGGCTACTGTTGAAGGCTTCGAGGAGGTCGTGAAGGTCCTGCCCCGCGCCCTCACGCACGCACGGGGCGAGCGGGTGGTGGAAGGTGCCTTCTTCGCCAAGGCGCGTGAAGTGGGGAACGAGCTCGGCTACGACACCATCGCCGCCTCGGGCAACAACGCCACGGTGCTGCACTGGACCCGCAACACCGGAAGGATCCATGCCGGCGAGCTCCTCCTGCTGGACGCCGGGGTGGAAGTGGATTCGCTGTACACAGCCGACGTCACCCGCACCCTTCCCGCCAGTGGCGCGTTCAGCGACATCCAGCGAAAGGTTTATGAAGCAGTACTGGACGCCGCCGACGCCGGATTCGCCGCCGCCCGGCCCGGTGCCAAGTTCCGCGACGTACACACCGCGGCCACCACGGTACTGGCTGAACGGCTCGCCGAATGGGGTCTCCTGCCGGTACCGGTTGAAGAAGCCATCAGTCCCGAGGGCCAGCAGCACCGCCGGTGGATGCCGCACGGCACCAGCCACCACCTGGGCCTGGACGTCCATGACTGCGCCCAGGCCAGGCGCGAGCTCTACCTGGACGGCGTCCTGACCGAAGGCATGGTGTTCACCATCGAACCCGGCCTTTACTTCAAGGACGAGGATCTGGCCATCCCGGAGGAATACCGCGGGATCGGAGTCAGGATTGAAGACGACGTCCTGATGACCGCCGACGGCCCCGTCAACCTCAGCGCGGGCCTGCCCCGCACGCCCGGCGACGTAGAGGACTGGATGGGCGGGATCTACCGGGAAGCCGAGGCAGCCAAAGACGCCTAGCCTGTCGTCCTGCACCGCTTCGCGCCATCCGCGAATACACGGAGCGGGCTTTCTGCGAGGGAAGAAGAAGCGGGGCGGCCGGAGCAATCCGGCCGCCCCGCTTCTTCTTTATTCCCGGTGGCCTGCTGCCGGCTACTGCCGGCCCTCGCCCGGGCGCTGCTGGTCAGACCCGTGCTCGCCGTCCCCGCGGTGGCCTTCTGCATGCTCCTCATGCCCGCGGTACTGGTCCTGCGCTGCCTGCTGGTCCTGAGTCATGTGCTGGCCCTGCCCGCCCTGCGGCCCGCCGGCCTCGGCAGCAGGACCCTGCGGAAGGCGGATCCCGTATTGGGGCCGGCCGTCCGGCAGGTCCGGGTACCGGACGGAGCGGACCGGCGCCGCGGGCTGCTGCGGGACATCGTGCTGGCTGAGGGGTGCGCCCTGGACCGGGTTATTTCCCTGGCCGAGGTTTTCCTGCACGGAAGAACCGGACTGCTGGCCGTAGGGATCATTCCATCCGGACGGACGGGCCGGCCCCTGGCCCTGCTGGTATGGCTGGTTATGATAGTCCCGCTGCGTGTAGGCACCGCTGCCGGTGGCTGCATCGGACCGGGTCATCGGCAACTGCTGAAGGAGCCGCCGGGCTTCGTGGGCTGCTTCCGGCGACACCACGACGTCGTAACTGGTGGCCACCACCTGGCTCGTGGAGGTGAAGTCCCGCTTGCCCCGCTGCATCGCATAGGTGACGATGCCGAACAGCATGAAGAACGCCGCGCCCATCAGCACGGACGTAAGAATGGAGAAGTACCCCGGCGACGGCGCAAAGAAGGACAGCATGACGCCCACGAACAGGCCGAACCACATGCCGCTCAACGCTCCGGACAGCGCCACCCGCGGATAGCTGAGGCGCCCCGTGACCCGCTCCACCATCTTCAGTTCGTTGCCCACAATGGAGACCATGTGGACCGGGAACTGCTGGTCCGCGAGGTAGTCCACCGCTTTCTGGGCATCCAGGTAGGAGGTGTAGGAACCGACGGTATCGCCGGTGGGAACGGCACGGGCCTCGTCCATTCCACCGGGCCCGCCGGCCTTGGGAGCACCAAAAATGTTTGCCATACTCCCATTCTTGCCCATGAGTATGGATGCTGCCTGTAAATTCAGCTAAAAGAGAGCAGACTCGGTAGCCTGTAGGAGTGAGCACAACACCTACGCGCGTCTTCGTCGCCCGCCTCTTGGGCCTCGATGTCTTCGACCCGCTGGGCGACCGGCTGGGCCGCCTGCGCGACGTAGTTGTGTTGTCCCGGGGGACCCAGGGCCCGCCGCATGTGGTGGGCATCGTCGTCGAAGTTCCCGGCAAAAAGCGGGTGTTCGTGCCCATGACCCGGATTACCTCTATCGACCAGACCCAGATCATCTGCACCGGCCTGGTCAATCTCCGCCGGTTCGAACAGCGTGGGGCCGAAACACTGGTGGTCGCCGAAATGTTCGACCGCCGCGTCACACTGCGGGACGGCAGCGGCGATGCCACCATCGAAGACATCGCGATGGACCAGACCCGTTCCGGCGACTGGTTCGTCAGCAAGCTCTTTGTCCGGCGTGGCCATTCCGTATCCCCGCTGAGCCGGCTGCGCCGCAACAACGAAACCCTGATCATCGACTGGGCCGACGCCCTGCAGGGTCCGCGTACCGAACCCCAGGCAGCCACCCAGTTCGTAGCCAACCACGAGGACCTCAAGCCCGCGGACTTCGCCGAAGCGCTGCAGGAGATGAGCGACAAACGCCGCTTCGAGGTGGCAAGCGAGCTGCAGGATGAGCGCCTGGCCGACGTCCTCCAGGAGCTCCCGGAGGACGACCAGGTGGAGATTCTTTCCGCCCTGGACGTCCAGCGCGCGGCGGACGTCCTGGAGGAGATGGATCCCGATGACGCTGCTGACCTTTTGGGAGAGCTCCCCTCCGCCCAGGCCGAGGAGCTCCTGCAGCTGATGGAGCCGGAGGGTGCAGAGGACGTCCGGCGCCTTCTGGAGTACGACGAGGACACTGCAGGCGGGCTCATGACCCCTGTCCCGGTCATCCTGCCCCCGGAAGCCACTGTGGCCGAAGCACTGGCACATGTGCGCCGGGAGGAGCTTTCACCCGCACTGGCTTCCTCAATCTTCATCGCCAGGCCGCCGCTGGAGACGCCCACTGGCAGGTTCCTGGGCGTGGTCCATATTCAGCAGCTGCTCCGGTTCCCACCGTTCGAGTCGCTGGGAAACCTGGTGGACAAGAACCTGGAGCCCCTGTCCGACCAGGCGCATATCAGCGAAGTGGCGAGGACCCTTGCCACCTACAACTTGAATTCCCTCCCCGTGGTCAATGACGCCGGCCGGCTTGTGGGGGCGGTGACTGTTGATGACGTCCTGGATCATCTGTTGCCGGATGATTGGCGCGCCCACGATGGCGAAGCCCCGATAAGAAGGCTTGGTGGCCGCATTGGCTGACAGCAGCGCACCGAAGAACCCCCAGCAGCGCAAGGGCGGGAAGGCGGCGCAGAAAGGCAGCCTTGACACACCCCTGAGCGGGCGCCAGCGGATCCTGCCGAAGCTGTCCCCCGATCCGGACGCATTCGGGCACGCCACCGAGGGTTTTGCCCGATTCATGGGCACCCCGCAGTTCCTGCTGTATATGACGGTGTTCTGTATCTTCTGGCTGGCCTGGAACACCTGGGCGCCGCTGGAATGGCAGTTCGATTCCAAGGACCTCGGGTTCACCCTGCTGACCCTGATGCTGTCCCTGCAGGCCTCCTACGCGGCCCCGCTGCTGCTGCTCGCGCAGAACCGGCAGGACGACCGTGACCGGGTCTCGTTGCAGCAGGACCGCCAGCGTGCTGAACGCAACCTGTCCGATACCGAATACCTCACCCGGGAGCTCGCCTCGCTGAGGATCGCGCTGCGCGAGGTTGCCACCCGGGACTACGTCCGCGCCGAGCTGCGCTCGCTCCTGGAAGACATGCTGGAAGCCCAGGAGGAGCTCCGCGCCCACGAGCCAGACGGGCATGGGCAGCACGAGTCCCCCAAGGACAAAGTACGGGAAAAGCTCCGCGAGCAGCGCGACCGGCAGCGCAGTCCCCGCACGCAGCAAATCCCCCGGATCAAACCCGGCCATTCCAACCAGGACTTCTAATGAACGAACCCACCGCCAGCCCTGCGCTGGCCGAGGCAGTCAATGCTGCCCTGGCCACCGTCATCGACCCCGAACTCCGCCGCCCCATCACGGAGCTGGGCATGGTGGAGTCCGTCAGCATGGCCGACGACGGCCGTGTAAGCCTGGTGGTCCTGCTCACCATCGCCGGCTGCCCCCTGAGGGACACAATAACCGCCGACGCCACCAAGGCACTGCTGGCAGTGCCGGGCGTCGCCGCCGTCGACGTTGAACTGAAGGTGATGACGCAGGAACAGCGGGACGCGCTCAAGGAACTGCTCCGCGGCGCCGGGGGCCAGCGCGGCATCCCCTTCAACCAGCCCGATTCCCTCACCAGGGTTTACGCGGTGGCCAGCGGCAAGGGCGGAGTGGGAAAGTCCTCGGTGACCGTCAACCTTGCCTGCGCGCTGGCTGCCCAGGGCCTTCGGGTTGGCATTGTGGACGCCGACGTATACGGCTTCTCAGTGCCTGCGCTGATGGGCATCACCCAGCCGCCCACCCGCGTGGACGACATGATACTTCCCCCGGTTGCCTACGGCGTCAAAGTAATTTCCATCGGAATGTTCGTCAGCGGCAACCAGCCCGTGGCCTGGCGCGGACCCATGCTGCACCGTGCCCTTGAACAGTTCCTCACGGACGTCTACTTTGGCGACCTGGACGCCCTCTTCCTGGACCTGCCGCCGGGCACAGGGGACATCGCGATTTCAGTAGCCCAGCTCCTGCCCAAGGCCGAAATCCTCGTGGTCACCACACCGCAGGCAGCCGCCGCGGACGTGGCCGAGCGGGCAGGCGCGATCGCCACCCAGACAGGCCAGAAAGTGGCAGGCGTCATCGAGAACATGTCCTACCTTGAAATGCCCGACGGCGGCAGGATGGAATTGTTCGGAAGCGGCGGCGGGACTGTACTCGCTGAGCGGCTGACGGCGACGGTGGGGGCAGAGGTGCCCCTGCTGGGACAGATTCCGCTCGACATACAGCTGCGCGAAGGCGGCGACACCGGCGTGCCGATAGTCCTGGGCCAGGCCGGAACACCGGCGGCGCAGGCATTGTCAGCCATTGCCGGGCGACTGGCGGCGACCCCGCGCGGTCTTGCGGGGATGAAACTGGGGCTGCAGCCGCGCTGAGGCTACGCTTCTTCAGCAGGCGGCAAAGCCTGCGCGGGGTGTCTGGGCTAGGTGGCTTCAGTGTCGAACGGAGCGGCCTCGCCCGCAGGCAATGACTGGACTACCCGTGCCGGCCGTTGGGCGGCAGCGATCCCTGCGGCGCCAGCGGCGGCGGCTCCCGAAACGGCGGCAACCGCGGCCGGAGCGCCTGCGCTGACTGGCTTCGACTCGTCGTCGAGCAGTGCCTCTTTGATAATGCGCCGCGGATCGTACTGGCGGGGATCGTACTTCTTCCAGTCGACATCGTCGATGTCGATGCCCACTTCTTCCTTGATCTGCTCGCGGGCACCGGAAGCCATGCGGCGTACTTCCTTGACCAGGTTCGCCAGCTTCTGGGTGTATTCGGGCAGCCTTTGGGGACCGATCACCAGAACGCCAATGATCAGCAAAAGGAAGAACTCCGGGCCGTTGATTCCAAACACTTTAGGAAGATTACCCTCTCCGGGCTGCCAGTGACGATTCCCGCCCGGGGGCTGCCGAAACTGCTCGTCCTACGCGGTGAAAAAGGCAACGATGCGGTTGACCCCCCGCTGCAGGCGGGTTCCCAGTGACTCTTCGGCTGCTTCCCTTTGGGCAGCCGGCACTCCAGCCGCCACGCCCTCCTCGGCCAGCGTCCCCAGCCGGTGAAGGATGGGAACGGCGTCGTCGGCCTGCTCAGCCGGCAGGTCCGATTCATAGCTGAAGGTGCGGCCCGGCGTCCGGTAGGTTGCAGACCAGGGCGAGGACCGCCACACGTGCAGGGGGCTGTCCTGGCTGGCTGCGCCCTGCCCAACGCTGACGTCAGCCGCACTACCCTGCGCGGCATCGCCCTGCCCGGGGACACGCTGTTCAACCACTGTGGCGTAATGCCTGCCGTCGGTGAGCCTTATCTCCACGGCGGGCCCGCCGTCGCGCACCGTGGCTCTTGCTGATTCAAGGCGGAATCCCATTGCTTCCAGTTCCGGGCAGGCCCAGCCCTCTGACCGCAGCCGGTTGAGCTGTTCCCCGCTCAAGAGCCGGCCGTCGGCTGGGGTCTGGGACGAAACCTGCGACAGGGCGGCCGCATTCGCGGCGGCAGCACCGGGCAGAGCATCTCCTGCGGCTGCGAAGGCACCCGCAGCCAGCACAGCTGCTGCTGCCACACTGCTTCCCGCCGTAATCGCCAGGAAGCGGACAGCCCTCCGGGGAGCATTCGGACTATGGGGGGCAACCGCTGGCCTGGCTGCCAGCTCCTGCGTGCGGGCCAGCAGCCGGGCCGTCAGGTCATCGCTGGCGGGCGGGATGGGGGCATCACGGAGACGCTCCAGGTACTGGCGTTCCCGCCGCATCGCTGAAGAACATTCGTGGCAGGACTGAAGATGGCTGCGCGTGCGCTCATGCCTGCGCCCGAACGGAAACCGGGACCTCATGCGCCGTTCAGAGGACGCCGGCGATGCGCGGCATGGACAGTTTGCGTCGGGTCTGCTGCGGACGTGGGTCGCGGTGGGCCAGCTTCTCACGCAGCATGGTGCGTCCGCGGTGGATCCTTGACCGGACGGTCCCGAGCTTCACCCCGAGCGCCTCCGCTACCTCGTCATAGGAGAGGCCTTCAAGGTCGCACAGGACCACGGCGGCGCGGAAGTCCGGCGGGAGTTCCTCCAGGGCCGCCTGCACATCAACATCGAGGTTGTTCAGCTCGAAGCTCTGCTCCGGCCCCGGCTCGCGGCCCGGGAGACGGGACTCGGCGTCCTCGGCAAGGGCATCGAAGCGGATGCGGGTCCTGCGCCGCGCCTGGTCCAGGAAAAGGTTGGTGGTGATGCGGTGCAGCCAACCGTCGATGGTTCCGGGCTTGAAGTTTTCCAGAGAGCGGAAGACGCGGACGAACACCTCCTGGGTGAGGTCCTCGGCGTCGTACTTGTTTCCGGTCAGGCGGTAGGCAAGACGGTAGACTTTCGCGGAGTGATTGGTGACCACTTCTTCCCAGGTGGGACGAACCCAATCACTCTCAGGATGGTTTGCTGCAGGGACAGGTGCCACAACTGATGATGACATCGTCCACTCCCCTCGTGGAATGCTAACGCCCGGATACTGTTGACATCTATTATTCGGCGCCGGTCACCTTACGGATGAGCGGATAATAATCATTTCAAACTTGTCTGGGAATTTCCTGACTGCGCGAAAGTTCAGCCCTCGGCGCAACCGCCCGGCTCCGCCGTTGCTGCCGCCGGACACAGTAGGCTGTACAGGACATCCCCCTGCCGCCCAGAAAGCGAATCCCATGAGTGCCGACAAGTCCACCAGCTGGTCCTATGCAGAAGATCTGCCCGCTGAGGATGAGGTCATGTTGCGGGCCCGGGAGCGGTCCTTCGAACTGGGAGTTACCCCGGTAGGGCCGGGGGTCGGAGCGGTCCTCACTGTGTTGGCGGCCTCGTCCAAGGCCCAGACCGCCGTCGAAGTCGGGACGGGAGCCGGAGTGTCAGGTGTGTGCCTGCTCCGGGGCCTGGGCCGCCAATCCGTCCTTACCACCATCGATGTGGACGTCGAGCACCTGAAGGCCGCCCGCGAGGCATTCGCTGAGGCAGGAAGCCCCGCCAACCGCACCCGCACCATTTCCGGCAGGGCGGGTGACGTCCTGCCACGGCTTACAGACGCCGCCTACGACCTCGTGTTCCTCGACGCCGACAAGCCCGGGCTTCCCGGCTACGTGGAGCAGGCCATCCGGCTCCTCAAGCCGGCCGGACTGCTGATCATCAACGACGCCCTGGACAAGGACAAGGTTTCCAATCCTGCCGGGCGGGAAGCCACTACCGTAGTCCTGCGCCAGGTGGGTAAGGCGATCCGCGACGACGAGAGGCTGGCCTCTGCCATGCTTCCCACCGGTGACGGGCTGCTGGTGGCAGTCAAGAAATAGCCGAAAAGGGCAGGGTCCGCAGCCTGGTGGCTGCGGACCCTGCCCGCACATTCATTCGGTAACGCCGACGAGGCATTCCTTGAGGTTCGCTGCCTCAGCAGCGTTCAGCTCGACCACCAGGCGCCCGCCGCCTTCGAGCGGGACACGCATGATCAGGCTGCGGCCCTCCTTGGTGACTTCCATTGGGCCGTCGCCGGTGCGTGGTTTCATAGCCGCCATGAGGAATTCCCCTCCATTTTGTCCCAGGACTGATCAGCCCGGGCGGGCTGTGTCCGCATCGATCAAGCCGCTATGACGGGGTGGATGTACACCGCCAAGGCTGAGCGTATTCTGAATGCTTTTTGTCCTTGCTTACTTATCATTATCGCGGAATTACCCGTACGTAGCTAATCGATGGACATTTCCATCGTCTTGGTAATTCAGTACTGACCTGCGCCGAAGTTCGGAAGGTCAGGGCGGATAATCGCCGCCGCCGGGCAATTGCGCCCATGCCCACAACCACACAATCCAAACGATCTGCAGCAGCACGAACATCAGCACCACCGTCCCCCGGTAGGCCCTCGACCGGGACAAAAGGGCCGCTCCCAGCGCCAACGGAAACAACGGCAGCAGCATGCGGAACGTACTGGTTTGCGGATGCAGGAACACCACGAGGTAGCCCATGTAGCAGGCGCACCACAGGCGGAGTTCGACGCCGACCTGCCGCACGGGCGGCAGGAACAGCATGGCGCCGAAAAGCGCCACGAAAACGAAGGGAGCCAGCACGCCCAGGACCGGACCGAAGAGGTCGACGCCGGTGTCGAACCAGGGCTTGAACGGCACCAGGTCGTGGCCCCGCCATGCGGTCTCCGTCTTGGTGTAGGCCTGGATATCACCTGTTGCCGCCCACGCCGTCGCCGGCCAGGCAAGCGCCATTGCGCCCCCGACGGCGGTCAGGGCAGCAAGTGCCACGAGGTCGCCGGTCGAGTGGGTCCCGTTGAGTGGCAGCCTGCCGGCTTTGCCGGACCCGACCCGCTCCCACACATGGTGCAGGAAGATCAGCCCGAGCATGGCAGCGAAGGGCACCCCCACGGGACGGGACAGGCACAAAAGCACCACCACCGGCATGGCCCACCAGTACTGCCTCCGCAGCACCAACAGCAATGCTGCCGCCAGCAGCAGCAGCGACAGCGACTCTGCATAGGGCACCTGCAGGACTGCTGCGACAGGGAAATTCGCGAAGAAAGCCACGCCCCAGAGCGCCGGAGGGTGGGAGGCCTTGTGGCGGAACAGGACATAGACCACCAGCGCGGCGGCCCAGCCGGCCAGCATGGCGATCATTGTCAGGGATGCTGCAGGAGACAGGCCTGTCAGCCCGCTGAGACCTTTGGCCAAAGCCGGATACAAGGGATAGAACGCCCACGTGTTTTCCTGCACGCTGCCTGCAGGGTCAGTAGGCAGGACTGAGGGATAGCCGTTGGCGATGACCTGGCCGTACCAGCGGGCGTCCCAGATGTTGATGAAGTTCCAGTAATCGGGCTTCGCCGGAAACCAAGGGTTGGGGCCCTGGTGGAGGGCCGCGGCCATGAAGATGCAGGCACTGACCAGCCGGGCTCCGAGGTAGATTGCCGTGACCTGGAGCCACCACGGCCAGCGCCGCACGGCGGCCGGCACCTGCACGGCCCAGTCCTGCAGGGACGGAACCAGCCCGGCTTTTCGGCGCGCCACCGTGCTCACGGCACGTCCTTTTCCTGCGCCGACGTCCCGTCAGGTTCGGCGCCCCCGGGGTTTCCGGCTTCCGGCAGCGCTGCCCGCAGCGCGTCGATTTCCTTTTGCTTGGATTCCAGTTCCTCCTGCTTGGCGGCAAGCTGGTCCCGCAACTCGTCCAGCACCTGGTCCACCTGGTCCATCCGGTAGCCGCGAAGCCCCAGGGAGAAACGTACGCGGTCCACATCCTCCGGTGCGGCCCGGGCCGGCAGCAGGACAGGCGGCAGGTTGGCGGGCGGCTGCTCCAAACCGCCGTCCACCAGGCCGGGCAACTGACGGCCGCCTGCCCTGCCGGACCGCAGCCCGAGGCTGATCCAGAAGACACCTCCGAGCAGCAGGATGGCCAGGAAAACCAGAAAAAAGCTCACGGTTCCATCGTGCCAGAACCGGCAGCCGGGGCCGGTTCCGACGCCCGGCTACTCAGGCCGTTGCTCGCCGTTGAGGGAGGGAGCCGGGGGCACGTGCAGGACGCGGTCCACTGCCTCGGCGGGATCGTCAACCACCTGGATCAGGTCCAGGTCCTTCTCCGAGACCATGCCTTCGGCCACCAGGGTGCCCCTGATCCAGTCGATCATGGGACCCCAGAAATCGACGCCGAGAAGCACTATGGGGAACGATGTCACCTTCCGGGTCTGCACCAGCACCATTGCTTCAAACAGCTCGTCCAGGGTGCCCAGGCCGCCGGGAAGGACGATGAAGCCCTGTGCGTACTTGACGAACATGGTTTTGCGGGCAAAGAAGTACCGGAAGTTGATGCCCAGGTCCACCCACTGGTTAAGGCCCTGCTCAAAGGGCAGTTCGATGCCCAGGCCAACGGAGACGCCGTTGCCTTCAACGGTGCCGCGGTTGGCAGCTTCCATGGACCCGGGCCCGCCCCCGGTGATGACGGCGACACCGGCTTCCGCCAGTTTCCGCCCCACTTCCACGCCCATCTCGTAGTACGGACTGCCCGGCTTGGTGCGCGCTGAACCGAAGACGCTGACGGCCTTGCCGATGTCAGCCAACGCGCCGAAGCCTTCCACGAATTCACTCTGGATGCGCAGGACCCGCCAGGGATCGGTGTGGACGAACTGTCCCGGACCCTTGGTGTCGAGCAGATGCTGGTCAGACATCTCCACCGCGGCCTGTTTGCGGCGGAGTTCGAGGGGCCCCTTACGGCGTGGCTGGATGTTCCTGGCCGAATCTGCATTGATGCTCATTCACCAAGGCTAACCTCCCGCAGCAGGTATCTCTTGAATCACGATCCGCAGGAAGTTGGGGTGATTCGCATCATAAGGAGCCTGTTGTTCGCTAGATTCTTTCTTATGACTACTCATGTGCCCGGCGATACCCTCGTCTCCCTGAACGGCGTAAACAAGCACTACGGCCAGCTGCATGTTTTGAAGGACATCAACCTGCAGGTCCGCAAGGGCGAGGTTGTCGTGGTCATCGGGCCCTCCGGCTCCGGTAAGTCCACCCTCTGCCGCGCCATCAACCGCCTGGAGACCATCGAGGGCGGAACCATCAGCATCGACGGGAAGGTGCTTCCGGAAGAAGGCAAGGAACTCGCCCAGCTGCGCGCCGACGTCGGAATGGTGTTCCAGTCCTTCAACCTCTTCGCGCACAAAACCATCCTGGAAAACGTCACCCTCGGCCCCATCAAGGTCAAGGGTGTACCCAAGGCGACCGCGGACAAGGACGCCATGGCACTGCTGGAGCGGGTCGGCGTGGGCCACCAGGCCCCCAAACTGCCGGCACAGCTGTCCGGCGGGCAGCAGCAGCGCGTTGCAATTGCACGGGCCCTGGCAATGAAGCCAAAAGTTATGCTGTTCGACGAGCCCACGTCCGCGCTTGATCCGGAAATGATCAACGAGGTCCTGGATGTCATGGTCCAGCTGGCCAAGGAGGGCATGACCATGATCGTGGTCACGCACGAGATGGGCTTTGCCCGCAAGGCCGCCGACCGCGTCGTCTTCATGGCCGACGGCCAGATCGTCGAGGACGCCACCCCGGAGGAATTCTTCACCAACCCGAAGAGCGACCGGGCCAAGGACTTCCTCTCCAAGCTCCTCACCCACTGATTTACCCGAACGATCACACTCCAGTTCGCACCCAGGCCGTGATCCACGGCCACCAATGAAAGGAATGTCATGAAGGCATTTATGACCCGGCGGAAGTCATTCTTCGTGGCGGCTACCGCCGCCCTCGCCCTCTCCCTGAGCGCCTGCGGCGGAGGTGGCGCCGGAACCACCAGCGATCCCACTGTCGAGGAGAAGCCCACGTTCGCCGCCGGTACCACCATGGAGAAGCTGTCCTCGGCCGGCACCATCAAGATCGGCACCAAGTTTGACCAGCCGCTGTTCGGCCAGGTGGGCCTGGACGGCAAGCCTGTTGGTTTCGACGTCGAAATCGGCAAGCTGATTGCCGCGAAGCTCGGCATCCCCGCGGACAAGATCGAATGGTCCGAAACAGTTTCCGCCAACCGCGAACCCTTTATCGAGCAGGGCAAGGTGGATCTGGTCATTGCCACCTACACCATCAATGACAAGCGCAAGCAGGTCGTCGACTTTGCCGGCCCGTACTACGAAGCCGGCCAGGCCCTGATGGTGAACAAGGACAACGACACCATCAAGACCCCCGAAGACGTCAAGGGCAAGAAGGTCTGCTCCGTCACCGGTTCCACCCCCGCCGCCACCATCGTGGACCAGTACGGCGCCGAGCTTGTCCCTGCAGCCACCTACTCTGCCTGCCTCGAGCCGCTGCGCAACAAGCAGGTTGAAGCTGTCACCACGGACAACGTGATCCTCGCAGGCTTCGTGGACAAGGAGCCGGACGCCTTCAAGCTCGCCTCGGACGAGACCTTCACCAAGGAGCCGTACGGCATCGGCCTGAAGAAGGGCGACACGGAGTTCCGCAACTGGATCAATGACCAGCTGGAGGCATTCGAGGAGGACGGCTCCTACAAGGAGGCCTGGGAAGCAACCGCAGGCTCAGTCATCAAGACTGCGCCCGAGCTGCCCGAGATTGACCGTTACTAAGTAACTCCAGTGGTTGCCGGGGCTGCTCCGCTGCCCCGGCAACCGCCGTCTCCGCTCCCGTCCACGCCCACAGCCGAAGGATCCTATGGACGTCATTCTTGAAAACCTCCCCCTGTACTGGGAAGGTTTTCTCCGCACACTTTTCCTATCCGCCGTTTCGGGGGTCATAGCGCTCGTACTCGGCACCCTGCTCGCGGCAGCCAGGGTTTCCCCCGTGGCAGCACTCCGCGGCTTCAGCATGGTCTACGTGGAGGTCCTCCGGAACACTCCGCTCACCATCGCCTTCTTCTTCGCGGCCATCGTCCTTCCCCGGCTGGGCGTGAAATTCGAGCAGTTCGAAGTCGCCGCCATCATTGCCCTCAGCACCTACACCGCAGCGTTCATCGCCGAAGCCGTCCGTTCAGGTGTCAACAGCGTCCCGGTGGGACAGGCTGAGGCCGCCCGCAGCATCGGCATGAACTTCGGGCAGGTCCTGAACCTCATAATCCTGCCGCAGGCACTGAGGACGGTGGTCCCGCCGCTGATCAACATCCTGATCGCCCTGGTGAAGAACTCCTCCGTTGCCGGCGCCTTCTTTGTCCTGGAACTGTTCGGCTACGGCCGGCAGCTGGCCAACGCCAACGGTGACGCCGTCATCGCCGTGCTGCTGGGCACAGCATTCTTCTATCTGCTCCTCACAGTTCCGCTGGGCATCCTGGCCAGCACGGTGGAACGAAAGGTGGCGATCGCCCGATGAGCTCCGTCCTTTACGATGTTCCGGGTCCCAAAGCCCGCCGGATTTCCCTGATCGGCTCGATCGTGGGGTCCCTGCTGATCCTGGGCCTGCTGGCCTGGATCGTCATGACTCTCGCCCAGCAGGGAATTTTCGAAGGCCGCCGCTGGCAGATCTTCACCCGGGCAGATGTTTGGACCCTCCTGGGCAACGGCCTGGGCGCAACCCTGAGCGCCGCTGCCATCGCCGCAGTGATTGCCTTCCCGCTGGGACTGGTGCTTTGCCTGCTGCGCATCTCGGACGCAGCGGTTATCCGCATTCCCATCCGGGTGGTCCTGGAGTTCCTGCGCGGCATGCCAGTGGTCCTGATGATGCTGTTCATCCTGCTGGGTTTCGGCACGTCACCCTTCATTGCCGTTGTCACGGGCCTGGTGCTCTACAACTCGGCAGTGTTCGCGGAAATTATCCGGGCCGGTATCCAGTCGCTGCCACGGGGGCAGCGGGAAGCCGGGCTGGCCATTGGCCTGACAAGCTTCAAGTCCCGGATGCTCATCGAGCTGCCGCAGGCCATCCGCCGCATGATGCCCTCCCTGGTGGCCCAGATGGTGGTCCTCCTGAAGGACACCTCCCTCGGCTACATCGTGGCATACGGCGAGTTGCTGCGTGCGGTCCAGGTGATGGCGGACTTCCTGGGCACCCAGTTCCTGTTCCCCATCTTCTTTGTTGCGGCGGCGATCTACATCGCCATCAACATCCTCGTTTCGAGGATCGCTGTCTGGATTGAGCGCCGCGGATCCAGGAAGGCTGCCGGTGGTGTGGCCAAGGCTGAACCGGAAAAGGCCAATGCCCCAGTTCCCTAACCCCCTGCAGGTTGTTTGATGAAGAGGATGGCCCGGACCTTCTGATGAACTGGTCCAGGCCATCCTCTTTAACATTCGGGCTGCCTTAAGTTCAGGCAGCGAGCCATTCCTTGAGGGCCCGCAGGCAGTTGCGGATCGCGTCGGCATGCACATGCTCGTTGTCCTTGTGGGCCAGCAGGGCATCGCCCGGCCCGAAGTTCACCGCCGGGATTCCCAGCTCACTGAAACGTGCGACGTCGGTCCAGCCGTATTTGGGCTTCGGCTCCGCTCCCACGGCGGCAACGAAGGAAGCTGCCGCAGGGTGCTGCAGACCTGGCCGTGCCCCCGCGGCAGCATCCGTACGCACGACGTCGAAGCCATCGAGGAGCTCCCGCACCACCGCTTCCGCCTGGTCGGGGGTTTTGTCCGGGGCGAAGCGGTAGTTGATCTCCACTACGCACCTGTCCGGAATCACGTTGCCGGCAGTGCCGCCATTGATCTTCACAGCATTCAGGCTCTCGCGGTATTGCAGCCCGTCTACGGTGACTGCGCGAGGCTCATAGGCCGCCAGCCTGGCCAGGACGGGAGCCGCCGCGTGGATGGCATTGCTGCCCATCCATGCACGGGCGGAGTGTGCCGCCTCCCCCACCGTGGTGACCTCGAACCGGCTGGTACCGTTGCACCCGCCCTCCACGGTACCGTCGGTGGGCTCCAGCAGGATAGCGAAATCGCCATGGAGCAGATGACCGTGGTCGCGGACCAGGCGCCCCAGGCCACTCTTCACCGCTTCCACTTCCTCATGGTCATAGAAGACGAAGGTGACGTCACGCTTCGGCGAGGCGCCGTCGTCGAACAGGGTGGCGGCAAGCGCCAGCTGCACCGCCACGCCGCCTTTCATGTCCGTGGCCCCGCGGCCATACAGGATTCCCTCCCCCGGCACACCGGATTCCCAGGTGGAGGGCACTGTCCCCCGGGCACCTTCAGTCAATGGCAGGGGTACTGTGTCCAAGTGCCCGGCCAGGATGACGCGTTCGGGGAGGCCCAGCTCCGTGCGGGCGATGATCGAATCGCCGTCCCGCACAATGTGCAGCTCCGGAGTGTTTCGCAGGGCCACCTCGACGGCGTTGGCGAGTTCTGTCTCGTTGCCGGACACACTGTTGATGTCCATGATGGCCGCGGTAAGGAGCGCAACATCCTGGCGGAGGTCAAGGGCAAGGAGGGAAGATCCCGGGCTGGTTTCGGCAGTCACGAAGCCAGTCTAGTTCGGAGGCTGTCGCTGCCCGTCGATAGACTGGGGGAATGACTGAAACTGCTTCTTCCGCCATGCCCGAAACCTCGAACGCAACCAGTGGCGAACGTTCCGCCTACGGCTTCGGCGTAGCCACCATCACCACCGCTGACGCCACCGTCCTGGATGTCTGGTTCCCCGCTCCGGCCCTCGGTGCTGCCGCCGGCGACCTGCGTTCCGTGGAAAATGCTGACGAGTCCCTCACCAGGATCGCCGACAACGGAGCTGACGAGGACCGCGGCACGGAGCAGAAAGTGGTTTTTGTCCAGATTAACCTCGATGAAGCCCCGGCTGACACCGCCGATGCATACCTGCGCCTGCACCTGCTCTCACACCGGCTGGTCCAGCCCAACACCATCAACCTGGACGGAATTTTCGCTAAGCTGCCCAACGTTGTCTGGACCAACTTCGGCCCGGCGGCGGTGGAAGGCTTCGAACTGACCCGCGCACGGCTGCGCCGCCGCGGCGCCGTCACCGTCTACGGCATCGACAAGTTCCCCCGCATGGTGGACTACGTAGTGCCTTCCGGTGTCAGGATCGCCGACGCCGACCGCGTGCGCCTGGGTGCGCACCTGGCCGAGGGCACCACGGTGATGCACGAGGGCTTCGTCAACTTCAACGCTGGAACGCTGGGCACCTCCATGGTTGAAGGCCGTATTTCGGCAGGCGTGGTGACGGGCAACGGCAGCGACGTCGGCGGCGGCGCATCCATCATGGGCACCCTGTCCGGCGGCGGCAAGGAAAAGATCACCATCGGCGAACGGGTCCTGTTGGGGGCGAACTCCGGCGTCGGCATCAGCATCGGCGATGACTCCGTGGTGGAGGCCGGCCTGTACGTCACCGCCGGAACCCGGGTACGTGTACCGGGCCCGAAGGACGAGGTGGGCGAGGACACCACCAAGATCGTCAAGGCAGCCGAGCTCTCCGGCGTTCCCAACCTGCTCTTCCGCCGCAACTCCACCACCGGCGCGGTGGAGGTCCTCCCCCGCCAGGGCCAGACAGTGGAACTGAACGACGCGCTGCACGCCAACTGACCCACCTGTGGCACGAAGACGCGCCCTGCGCCGCCTTGCAGTCCTGGTGCTCACGCTTGCACTGGTGGCCGGCGGGATCTACTCCGCCGTGTTTTTCCTGCAGCGTTCCGAAACCCTGGTTTCGGAACGCTGCAGGGCAGTCATCGACCAGCAGACCGCGGAACTGGCACCGGACCAGGCCGTGTACGCATCATTGATCACCGCTGTTGCGGTTCAGCGCGGCCTTCCGCCACGTGCCGCAAGCATCGCGATCGCCACTGCCATGCAGGAGTCGAAGCTGCGGAACATAGACCACGGGGACCAGGCCGGCCCGGACTCGCGCGGACTGTTCCAGCAGCGTCCCTCGCAGGGCTGGGGAACCGAGGCACAGATCATGGATCCCTACTACGCCGCCAACGCCTTCTACGACGCTCTCGTGAAAATACCGGGCTATGAATCCCTGGAGATAACGGACGCCGCGCAGCGGGTCCAGCGCTCCGCCTACCCCACCGCCTACGCCCAGCACGAGGAAATGGGCCGTACCTTCGCCTCCGGCCTGTCCGGTCAGACTCCCGAAGCCGTTCAGTGCACCCTTCGTGCCGCCGGCACGGGCGGGGACACCGCCGCGCTGTCCGCGGAACTGGGGCAGGCCTACGGGGCGCTGGAGATGGCGGTGGAGGGTGAAACGCTAGTGGTCGAGGCCACCGGCAGCGAGGCCTGGTCCGTGGCCCAGTGGGCGGTTGCCAATGCCAAGGGCTTCGACGTCACGCAGGTCGAGGTGGCAGGCCGAAGCTGGACCCGTACATCCCGTGACGGCTGGCAGGAATCCGCAGCCCCGGACGGCCAGGTCCGGATTACGGTCGCTACGGGAAACTCCGGCAGCTGAAGGTCTCCCGCTGACCGGAGTGCGGGGCGGCTGCTAGACCAGGATCTCCACCACAGGCTGCACGTAACTGCGGAAGAGCTCGGGTTCACCCATCAGCTGGTTGCTCATGATGATTTTGTCAGGCTCCAGATACCATGCCCGGAGCTCGTTCAGCGGCAGCTCAATGATGGTCAGCTTGAAGTCACGGGAATCGCGCCCCACTTCCATCAGCCTGTCATCCACCATGTCCTCGAGCAGCTGGTCAGCACCGCTGGCGGCACGCTCCGCTTCCAGCTCGGCATATTCGCTCCGGCGCTCCCGCGCCCAGGTGAGGGCAGCACCGAAGTGCGCCTGCAGCACCCTTTGCAGTGCCGGCGAATTGCCGAAAGCCCCGAAGTCGGGCGGGGACAGTTCGGGGGAAGTCTGGGGATGGGCCTTGAGGAGCTGGTCCCACCACGCCTCCCACTCGGTCTTCAGGGCGCTCAGGCCACCAACGTCCGCGGTCAGGTGTGTATGGTCAACGCGGCGGACCTTCGGTGCTGCGTGCGACAGTGCCGGGTGCCCGGCGCCGTCGAGCCCTGCAGTATCCCGGACGAAAAGGGCGATCATCATGGGTCCGGACGTGTCCGTGGTGATTTGCCACCTGGTACCGCTTGTCTGATGCATCCGACGTCCTTCCGTGGCGTGCTGTGCCGGTGCCCGGTGATCGGGCAGGCGCCCCGCCTATCAGTCTATGCCCCGGCGTTGCCCACGTTAACGGCACTCAGCGGATGCTGTTGAGGTGCCGCTCCAGGACGTCGAGGCACATGCCGCGTGTCATCCACTGCGGCTGCAGCATTGCGTGCATGCACAAGCCGTCCACGGTGGCCAGGAGCCGTTCCGCTTCCACCACCAGGCTTTCCCGGGTCGCGTCTTCAGCCGAGAGAGCGCTGACCACCTGTCCCATGACCGCGGCCACCTCCCGGTGGCTGCGGCCTGCCTCAACAGCAAGGAATTGCCGTACCCTTGCGGCATTCCTGAACGCCAGCCACGCGCAGGCCTCAACCGCCCGCGGTTCGTCCAGGGGCAGCAGCCCGCACAGCAGGGTTAACACCGCGGAACGCTGCCCGGGAGTTCCGGCTGCCTCGGCCTGCACGTCCGGCAGCGACGCTGCCAGGCGGCCGACGATGCGGTCCACCACGGCGCCAAATGAATACGAGAGCAGCTCTTCGCTGCCGGAAAAGTAGTGCCGTACAGAGCCGACGGCCAGTCCCGCTTCGTCCGCTACTTCCCGGAGGGAGGCCCGTTCAAGCCCGTCAACCGCGATGATTCTGAGGACCGCTTCAACGACGTCCTGCCGCCGGGTCGTGGCATCTACAATTTTGGGCACCCTTTTATTTAGCACGGATGTGTTCTTCCGAGTGGTCCGGCATGCCGTGCTGCACACGGCCGCTGCCCGGCATCCGGAACGCGGGGGCGGCGGCAGGTGTTGGTGGGATAGCGTTGAGGCATGAAAATTCTGGTCACCGGGGGCACCGGCTACATTGGTTCCCACACTGTTCTTTCCCTGCAGGAAGCCGGCCATGACGTGGTGGTCATCGACAACCTGGTCAACTCCAGTGAGGAGTCGCTGCGGCGGGTTGCTGAACTCAGCGGCAAGGCTGCCGAATTCCACCATTGCGACCTGGTGGACGAGGCCGCCGTCGAGAAGGTCTTTGCCGGCGCGGCGATTGATGCAGTCATCCACTTTGCCGGCCTTAAGGCTGTTGGCGAATCCGTCCGCGAACCGCTCAAGTACTACTACAACAACCTGGTGGGGACCCTGAACCTCATCCGCGTCATGGACCGGCATGACATCCGTTCCATCGTCTTCAGCTCCTCTGCCACCGTTTATGGCGAACACAACCCCATCCCCTATGTGGAGAAGATGGAGATCGGGGCCAACAACCCCTATGGCCGCACCAAGGAACAGATTGAAGACATCCTTGCTGATCTTGGTTCAGCCGACAGCCGGTGGCATATAGCCCTGTTGCGCTACTTCAACCCGGTAGGTGCACACCCGTCCGGCCGGATCGGCGAGGACCCGCAGGGCATCCCCAACAACCTCGTGCCCTTCATCGCCCAGGTGGCAGTGGGCCGCCGCGAGAAGCTGATGGTGTTCGGCGGCGACTACGACACCCCCGACGGCACCTGCCTGCGCGACTACATCCACGTCGTCGACCTCGCAGAAGGGCACGTGGCCGCGTTAAACCACGTGGCGGACCGGACCGGCGTCTTCCGTTGGAACCTCGGCTCGGGCAAGGGCTCTTCCGTCCTGGAGGTGCTGCGCTCGTTCGAGAAGGCAGTGGGCAAGCCCATCCCCTACGAAATCACCGGCCGGCGCGCCGGGGATCTCCCCGCTTTCTGGGCCGACGCAACGTCCGCCCTGGCCGACCTCAGCTGGGCCACCACCAAGACCGTCGACGAGATGTGCGAGGACCACTGGCGGTGGCAGAAGAACAACCCCAACGGCTACAACTCCTGATTACTACGAGTTAAATCGCCCAGCCAACGCAACGGCCGCCCACCTGGAAAGGTAGGCGGCCGTCGTCGTCATGATTGCTTTAGGACCAGGTCCCGGCGTCAGCGGACGGGGTAGTCGCGCTCCGGCTCGCCGATGTAGAGCTGGCGGGGGCGGCCGATCTTGGTGTTGGGATCGTTGATCATCTCGCGCCACTGGGCAATCCAGCCCGGCAGTCGCCCGATGGCGAAGAGGACGGTGAACATCTTCTCCGGGAAGCCCATGGCCTTGTAGATCAGGCCGGTGTAGAAGTCCACATTCGGGTACAGCTTGCGCTGGATGAAGTAGTCATCGCTGAGCGCCTTCTCTTCCAGGCGAAGGGCGATATCCAGCAGCTCGTCATTGCCGCCGAGCTTGCTGAGGATCTCGTGCGCTGTCGCCTTGACGATCTTGGCGCGCGGATCATAGTTCTTGTAGACGCGGTGCCCGAAGCCCATGAGCCGGACGCCGTCTTCCTTGTTCTTGACCTTCTCCATGTAGTCCTCGGGCTTGAGGCCCTCGGCCTGAATCTGGCGGAGCATCTTGAGCACGGCTTCGTTGGCGCCGCCGTGGGCAGGGCCGAAGAGGGCGTTGATGCCGGCAGAGACGGAGGCGAACAGGTTTGCGTTGGACGAGCCCACCAGACGCACTGTGGAGGTGGAGCAGTTCTGCTCGTGGTCCGCGTGCAGGATGAGGAGCAGGTCAAGTGCCTTGGCGACGACCGGGTCAACCTCGTACTGCTCGGCCGGCAGGCCGAAGCTGAGGCGCAGGAAGTTCTCCACGAGGTTGTGGGAGTTGTCCGGGTACAGCATGGGCTGGCCGATGGACTTCTTGTGCGCGTACGCGGCGATGACGGGAAGCTTTGCCATCAGGCGGATGGTGGAAACTTCCACCTGCTCCGCGTTGAACGGGTCCAGCGAGTCCTGGTAGAAGGTGGACAGCGCCGAAACGGCCGAGGAGAGGACGGGCATGGGGTGCGCGTCGCGGGGGAAGCCGCCGAAGAAGCCCTTCAGCTCCTCGTGCAGCAGGGTGTGTCGCCGGATCTTCTGGTCGAACTCGTCAAGTTCAGCAGGCGTGGGCAAGTTGCCGTAGATCAGCAGGTAGGAGACCTCAAGGAAGCTGGAGTGCTGTGCCAGCTGCTCGATGGGGTATCCGCGGTAGCGCAGGATGCCCGCATCGCCATCGATGTAGGTGATGGCTGAGGTGGTGGCTGCGGTGTTCATGAAGCCGGGGTCAAAGGTGACTGCACCCGTCTGCTTCAGCAGCTTGGAAACGTCGTAGCCTTCGTTCCCTTCAATAACCTGGATGCGCGGGAGCTTGAGCTCGCCTCCTGCGTGAAGCAGGGTAGCCGCGTTGTTGGTCTCAGTCATGGAGTCCCCTTCATGAGGCTTCTGGGCCTCTGTCGAAAGCTTGATCCAACATCAGGTGAGCCGCGCACTGACCCTGAGAACACAGGTTCCAACACCCGGGCTGCCTTCTTGTAGAAAGCCACCATTGATAGTCACTTAAAAAGTACCGCTCCTTGGCGGGTGCCACTAATCCAAGACGTCCGCGTGGGCCCTAAAACAGCGCCATTGTGGCGCGAGTCACACCATTGTTACGGGACGGTAGCCAGTCGGGACACGGCGGCGCCGATGCGCTCGTCGGAGCCTGTGAGGGCAACCCGCACGTAGCCGTTGCCGGCTTCGCCATAGAACACCCCGGGACCGACGACGATGCCGCGCTCCGCGAGCCGGGCAACGGTATCCCACGTGCTCTCCCCCGCCGTGGACCACAGATACAGCCCGGCATCGGAATCCTTGATTTCCAGGCCGAACGCCTGCAGGGCGGGAACCAGCCGTTCCCGGCGGCCCCGGTACAGGTCCTTCTGTGCTTCTACGTGGGTGTCGTCGCCGAGTGCAACACGCATGGCTTCCTGCACCGGGTAGGGGACGATCATGCCGGCGTGCTTGCGGCTGTTGACCAGGTTGGGCATCAGATCCGGGTCACCGGCCACGAACGCGGCCCGGTAGCCCGCCAGGTTGGACTGCTTGCTCAGCGAGTAGACGGCGAGGAGTCCCTGATGGGATCCGCCTGCCACTCTTGGGTCCAGGATGGAGGGAACAGCCTGGCCCCCGCGCTGGACGTCCCACGTTCCCCAGCCAAGTTCCGCGTAGCACTCATCCGAGGCAACCACGGCGCCGAGGCCGCGGGCCTGTTCCACCAGCACCCTCAGCGAGCCGGCGTCGCGGACGCTGCCGGCGGGGTTTCCGGGGGAATTGACCCAGATGAGGCGTACACGCGAGCGGGTCTCGTCGTCGAGTTCGTCCAGGTTGTCCGTGGCCACCGAGGTGGCGCCGGCGAGCGTGGCCCCGATGTCGTATGTGGGGTAAGCCACTTTGGGACGTACGACGACGTCTCCCGGCTTCAGCCCCAGCAGGAGCGGCAGCCACGCCACCAGTTCCTTGGAGCCAACGGTAGGCATGATGTTGCGTGGATCGAGTCCGCCAACTCCGCGACGCCGTTCAAACCAGCACGCGATGGCTTCACGGAGTGCTGGAGTGCCATGGACGGTAGGGTATCCGGGGGCATCGGCTGCAGCCTTCAGCGCGTCCTGGATCAGGTCAGGGGTGGGGTCAACCGGGGTGCCAATGGACAGGTTGACGGCTCCGCCGGGGTGGTCCGAGGCCTTCGCCAAGTAGGGGGCCATAGCCTCCCAAGGATAATCCGGCAGATCCAGGCCAAACGTTTTCGCTGCTGCGGTCACGTTGTCTGCCCGCGTCAGTGGTCTTGGTTCTGCGGCGGCAGCGCGGCGATCATCGGGTGGTCCTTGCCGGTGTTGCCAATCTTGGCAGCTCCTCCGGGTGAGCCGAGATCATCGAAGAACTCCACGTTTGCCTTGTAGTAGTCCGCCCACTCTTCAGGAGTGTCGTCCTCGTAGTAAATGGCTTCAACAGGGCACACTGGCTCACAGGCACCGCAGTCCACGCACTCGTCCGGATGGATGTACAGCGAACGCTCACCCTCGTAGATGCAGTCGACCGGGCATTCCTCAATACATGCCTTGTCCTTGACATCTACACACGGCTGCGCGATTACGTACGTCACGTCCCTGGCCTCTCCACGTTGGGTCCGGCTGGCCGCCGGTTCTTGCATCCGGCAGCTGCGGCCGGACTCTTGACATCTGAGCCTATTATCTCCCAGCCCGTTCCCGCGAACCTAGCCGGGGCGCCTAGTATGAACTGGTGAGTCAGCCTGCCCCCTCCCCTGCCGGATTCCTGTTGGCGGCGGCGGCCGGAACGCGGGTGGTGGTGCGGTACCGGATCCCCGACGGCCTGACTGACGCCCTGGGCCACATGGTCTCCTGCGACGCCAGTGCCTGCACCATCCGCACCCGGCAGGCCGACGTCGTTATCCAGCTTGCGGACGTGGTGGCCGCCAAAGCTGTGCCCCCTGCCCCCAAACGCCGCCGCCCGCGCGCTTAGGGCCCCTCCCGCTGCGCGGCTCGGCTCAGCTCCGGAGAGAAAAAGCCGGAACGACGGCGGGAAGTTCCGCCAGCCGTTCCGGCTCTTCAATCAAATTTTTTGTCCAGCCATGCAGGGCTCACGTGCCCTAAAGCCAGCTTATCTGGACAAAAACTCTAGGCCTTGGCGCGGGCGCGGTTGGCCTTGGCACGCTCATTGGTGTCCAGGATGACCTTGCGGATGCGGATGGCCTCCGGGGTCACCTCAACACACTCGTCCTCGCGGGCGAATTCCAGGGACTCTTCGAGGGTGAGATCGCGCGGCGGCGTCAGGTTTTCGAAGGTGTCCGAGGAAGCGGCACGCATGTTGGTGAGCTTCTTCTCCTTGGTGATGTTGACGTCCATGTCGTCTGCGCGGGAGTTCTCGCCAACGATCATGCCCTCGTACACCTCGGAGGTGGGCTTGACGAAGAAGGAACCGCGTTCCTGCAGGTTGATCATGGCGAACGGGGTCACCACGCCGGCGCGGTCCGCAACCATGGAGCCGTTGGTACGGTACTCGATGGGACCAGCCCACGGCTCGTAGCCCTCGGAAATGGAAGCAGCGATGCCGGCGCCGCGGGTGTCCGTGAGGAACTTGGTGCGGAAACCGATCAGGCCACGGGCCGGAACGATGAACTCCATCCGGCACCAGCCGGTGCCGTGGTTGGCCATGTTGGTCATGCGGCCCTTGCGTGCGGCCATCAGCTGGGTGACGGCACCGAGGTACTCTTCGGGTACGTCGATGGTCATGTGCTCCATCGGCTCGTGGATCTTGCCGTCGATGGTCTTGGTGACAACCTGCGGCTTGCCAACGGTCAGTTCGAAACCTTCGCGGCGCATCTGCTCAACGAGGATGGCCAGGGCGAGCTCGCCGCGGCCCTGGACTTCCCAGGCGTCGGGACGCTCGGTAGGAAGCACCTTGATGGAGACGTTACCGATCAGTTCCTTGTCCAGGCGGTCCTTCACCTGGCGGGCGGTGACCTTGGCACCCTTGACCTTGCCGGCCAGCGGGGAGGTGTTGATACCGATGGTCATGGAGATCGCGGGGTCGTCAACGGTGATGAGCGGCAGCGGCTGGGGGTTCTCGACGTCGGTGAGGGTTTCACCGATGGTGATGTCCTCGATGCCGGCGACGGCGACAATCTCACCGGGGCCTGCGGACTCGGCCGGAACGCGCTCCAGTGCCTTGGTGGCCAGGAGTTCGGTGATCTTCACGGTCTTGAGCTCACCGTTTTGGCGGGCCCAGGCAACCTGCTGGCCCTTGCGGAGAGTGCCGTTGTAGATGCGGAGCAGAGCGAGGCGGCCCAGGAACGGGGAGGCGTCCAGGTTGGTGACGTGCGCCTGCAGCACCCCCTCCGGGTTGTAGGTAGGTGCCGGGATGTGCTCGATGATGGCCTTGAACAGCGGCTCAAGGTCCTCGTTGTCCGGGGCGGAGCCGTTGGCGGGCTGCTCCAGGGAGGCACGGCCAACCTTGGCCGCGGCGTATACCACGGGCACTTCGAGGACCTTGTCCAGGTCCAGGTCCGGCACCTCGTCGGCGAGGTCGGAAGCCAGGCCCAGGAGCAGGTCCATGGACTCGTGGACGACTTCGTCGATGCGGGCGTCGGGGCGGTCGGTCTTGTTGACCAGGAGAATAACCGGGAGGTGCGCCGCCAGTGCCTTGCGGAGCACGAATCGGGTCTGCGGGAGAGGGCCCTCGGACGAGTCCACGAGCAGCACAACGCCGTCAACCATGGACAGGCCGCGCTCCACCTCGCCGCCGAAGTCGGCGTGGCCGGGGGTGTCAATCACGTTAATGGTGATGGTCTCGCCGTTGGAGGAAGGACCGTTGTAGGCCACGGTGGTGTTCTTGGCCAGGATGGTGATGCCCTTTTCACGCTCAAGGTCACCGGAGTCCATCACACGGTCTTCGAGGTGGTTGTGCTCGGCAAAGGAATTGGTCTGCTTGAGCATGGCATCAACCAGGGTGGTTTTGCCGTGGTCAACGTGGGCCACAATCGCGACGTTGCGCAGGTCACTGCGCGATGCAGTGGCTACCGCGGTGTTGGTGGTGGTTTCAGACATGCGTAATGGCTCGATTCAGTGGTGAAAGTCAGCTGTTGTATCGCGACATTTCCAACTGGAACGCACGACAGATTAGTCCCTTGCACAGGGCTCCTCACCCCAGTCTACCGGCAGTGGCATTTAATGACCTAAAAGGGGGAAAAACCAAGCCAGCGCCCGGCAGCGCCCCGAGTCAGGCACGCGGTTTCCCAGCTTGCCCTACAGTTACTGGATTAACCCTTGCCGATGCCCCATGATTGCTCTTGATGAGCAGACAGAATCCCGGAGACGGCAGATCCGCCCTGTCCAGGACACTGGTGCGCATCCTGGTGCTGGGAATCACCGCCGGCGTTCTCCTTGCTGCCCCCGGCCAGCCCCGGCAGCATGTGCTGCCAGCTTCGCCTGCCCAATCTGCGGGCTCCGCTCCCGCCCCTGGAGGCCGGCCGCCCAGCGTACTCGTGACCCCGTCGGCTGCGGCCCGAGCGGCGGCCGCCCCATCCGGGTTTGATCTGGCTAACGTCCTTGAACGTCCCACCCTGCTCCCTGGCGACATCTACCGGAACCCTGTTTTTGGCCGGGACGAGGTGGTGGTTGCAAATGTCAGCAAAACCGCCGTCCTGATCGGCGACTCGCAGTCCGAACCGGATGACGGATGGCCCAGGCTTGCACTCGGCGCCCTCGGCTACAACGTCCATTTTTGCGGTTACGGCGGCACCGGATTCACCGCCGCCAACGGCAGGATGGGCAACTATATCGATGCCCTGGAACGCGGGGACTGGCTGCTGCCCGTCGGGACACCGGGACTGGTGGTGGTCCAGGGAGGCGGAAATGACGCATCCCGGGGAGCAACAGACGCCCACATCACCGCCAATGCAAACCGTCTGCTCAAAGCGTTGAAAGACCGCTATCCCAGCACGCAAATCGTGATGGTTGGTACTCTTGGCCGGGGAGCAAACAACGGCGGAGGCCGCCGCAGCCAGGTGGACAGCCTGTTGGCTGCCATTGCCGGGAAGCAGGGCATTCCCTTTGCCAGCGTCGGGGATTGGCTGACCAGGTACAAGTTGACCCACCGGCTGGCCGATACCGTCCACATGGACAGCGAGGGACGCAAGACACTGGGCGTTCTTTTGGAGCGCCGGCTGCGGGAGCTCCAGATCCGGGACCTCAAGGCAGCCACCGGCACCTCGGCGGCCCGCACCGGGGACGTCAAAACGATGGGCTGAAGCCGCTGCTCCCAAGGAGCAGCGGCTTCAGCCCATCATCGTTTTTCCTAAGCCACTTGCGGCGGCAGCATAAGCTTTGCACCAGGAATGGCGTTCAGCAGCGCCTTGGTGTAGTCCTGCTGCGGTGATTCAAAGACCTCGTCCGTAGTCCCTGTCTCGACCAGGCGGCCCTTCTCCATCACGCAGACGTGGTCCGCGATCTGACGCACCACCGCGAGGTCGTGCGTGATGAAGAGATAGGTCAGCCCAAGGTTGGACTGCAGGTCTGCGAGCAGGTTGAGCACCTGCGCCTGGACCAGAACATCCAGGGCGGAAACTGCTTCGTCACAGATAATGACTTCGGGATCCAACGCGAGGGCACGGGCAATTGCTACTCGCTGCCGCTGCCCGCCGGACAGCTCATTCGGGTACCGCTGCATGGTCGATTGCGGCAGAGCCACCTGGTCCAGCAGCTCGCGTACCTTCTTTTCCCGGCTTGCTTTGTTCCCCACCTTGTGCGTCCGCAGGGGCTCCTCGATGGTCCGGAAGATGTTGTACATCGGGTCCAGGGAACCGTACGGGTCCTGGAAGATCGGCTGCACCCGGCGGCGGAACTTGAAGAGCTCAGCCGGCTTCAGGACTGAAGTATCGACGCCGTCGAAAAGGATCCTGCCCTCCGTCGGCTTCTCAAGCTGGAGCACCATCTTCGCCACCGTGGACTTGCCGGAGCCCGACTCCCCCACGATCGCCGTCGTGGTCCCACGCTTGACGTCGAAACTCACGCCATCAACTGCGGCAAAATCAGATGACTTCCCAAAGCCCTGGCGGAGCTTGTACACCTTGCGGAGGTCCTGGATCTGCAGGACATTGTCCGCCGCCGCCTCCTCGGACGCAGGAGCCAGGAGGTCCGTTGCTTCAACGCCCTGTTCCTTGGCTACCTGGATCCGCCGGCTTGCCAATGACGGGGCGGACTCCACGAGCCTCTTGGTGTACGGGTGCTGGGGGTTCTGCAGCAGCTCCAGGGAGGGCCCGGACTCCACCACCTGGCCGCGGTACATGACCACTACCTTGTCGGCGCGCTCGGCTGCCAGGCCAAGGTCGTGCGTGATCAGGAGGACTGCCGTGCCCAGCTCGGAGGTCATGCCTTCTAGGTGGTCCAGGATCTGCCGCTGCACGGTGACGTCAAGTGCTGACGTTGGCTCGTCCGCGATCAGGAGTCTCGGCTGGCAGGACAGACCGATCGCAATGAGGGCCCGCTGGCGCATGCCGCCGGAGAACTCGTGCGGGTACTGCTTAGCCCTGCGGTGCGCATCAGGAAGTCCCGCTTCGGACAGTACCTTCGCGATGTCGTCGGGGCCACCCGGCCGGCCATTGGCCCTCAGCGTCTCTTTGACCTGGTAGCCGATCTTCCACACGGGGTTGAGGTTGGACATCGGGTCCTGCGGCACCATGCCGATGGTGTTTCCCCGCAGCTCGATCATGCGCTTCTCCGGCGCATGCGAAATGTCCTCGCCTTCGAGCAGGATCTGCCCGCCGGAGACGCGGCCGTTGGAGGGCAGCAGGCCGATGGCGGCCAGGGCAGTGGTGGACTTGCCGGACCCGGACTCGCCCACGATCGCCACGGTTTCGCCGGGCATGATGGTCAAGTGGGCGTTCCGTACAGCGTTCATCTCACCGTTGCTGGTGTTGAACGTGATGGCCAAATCCCGGATTTCCAGGAGGGGCCGGTTGGCCTCTGTTCCGGCTTCGTTGATTCTGACGTCGGACGTTGTCATCTGTGCCTCCTTCATCGCTGGCGGCTCTTCGGATCCAGGGCGTCGCGCAGGGCGTCGCCCAGCATGATGAAGCTCAGGACGGTGATGGACAGGGCGGCAGCCGGGTAGAGCAGCACTGCGGGGTTGGTGCGGATGGATGACTGCGCTGCAGAAATGTCGTTGCCCCAGGACATGATGCTGCCCGGCAGGCCGATGCCCAGGAAGGACAGCGTTGCCTCCAGCACAATGAACACGCCCAGTTCCATGGTGGCCAGCACGATGATGGGCGCGAGGGCGTTCGGCAGAACGTGGCGCAGCAGAGTCTGGATCCGTGATACGCCGAGTGAACGGGCGGCCGTGATGAAGTCGGCATTGCGGACCTCGATCACCGCACCGCGGGTCAGCCTGGCCATCTGCGGCCACGCAAGCAGGACAATGATCATGATCACCGTCCACACGCTCCTGTTTTCCCTGAAAAACGGCAACTGGGTGACCACCAGGGCACCGAGCACCAGCGGCAGCGCGAAGAAGATATCGCCGAGGCGGGCAATGACGGCGTCGATCCATCCGCCGTAAAAACCGGCAAGCGCACCGAGGGTCACACCGACGAGGAGTACGCCGATGACGGCGAAGACGCCAACCATGACGGAGGCCTGCGTGCCATAAATGACGCGCGCGTACACGTCGCAGCCCTGGAACGTGAAACCAAACGGGTGTCCGGGCGACGGGGCGCCGTCCGAATTCGCCAGCTGGCAGTTGTCGTTGGGCGCGGTCTGCGTGAACAGTCCCGGGAAGAACGCCACGACCAGGATGACCAGGATCATCACTGCGGAGACGATGAACAGCGGACGACGGCGGAGCTTCTTCCAGGCGTCCGCCCACAAGCTCAGGGGCGCCTGGTCCATCTTGACGGCATCCGTTGCCAGCAGAGGGGTCTCCTCGATGGGGGCAACGAAGTGGGTGGTGTCTTGGTTACTTTTCATAGCGAATCCTCGGATCAAGCCAGGCGTACAGCAAATCCACCAGCAGGTTGGCGACAACAAAGACCAGCACCAGGACGCTGACGATGGCGACGACGGTGGGGCCCTCGCTGCGAAGAATCGCCTGGTAGAGCTTTTGCCCAACACCGGGGACATTGAAGATGCCCTCGGTCACGATGGCACCGCCCATCAACCCGCCCAGGCTGGCGCCGAGGTAGGTCACCACTGGAATCATGGAGTTGCGGAGGATGTGGGCCATGACCACGCGGGGCCGGGACAGGCCCTTGGCGGTGGCGGTCCGGACATAGTCCGCAGTGGAGTTCTCGATGACGGAGGCACGGGTAAGGCGCAGCACATAGGCGAAGGACACCAGGGCCAGCGCGAAGGCCGGCAGCAGCAGAGTGCCCCAGCTGACATCCGTGCCCACCGTGGGCTTGGCCCAACCGAGGTACACCCCAAAGACAAGCTGCAGGACAAAGCCGAGCACAAAGATGGGGATTGCGATGACCACGAGCGAGGCCAGCAGCACCGTCGAGTCGAAAATCCTGCCCTTGCGCAGGCCCGCGATGAGGCCAAAGCCGATGCCGAAGACTGCCTGGATGACCAGGGCTTCGAGTGCCAGCATCACGGTGACGGGGAAGACCCTGCCGAGGGTGGCGGCGATGGGCTGGCCGGTGAAGTCGACGCCCAGGTTGAAGGTGAAGAGGTTTTTGAGGAACAGTCCGTACTGGACCCAGAACGGCTGGTCCAGGTTGTACTGCCGGCGAAGGGCAGCGATGACGGCTTCGCTGGGCGGGCGGTCTCCGAAGAGCGCCCTGATGGGGTCTCCTGGAAGGGCAAACACCATGAAGTACACCAGCAGCGTGGTGCCCAGGAAAACGGGTATGACTTGGAGCAGGCGCCGAAGAATGAACCGGATCACAGCGCACCCTCCGGAGCTGGTGAGGAAAGGGGGAATTTCATTTGGGACAGCTTCCTGCCGGTATCAAGGCGATGGGGGCCCGGCTGGCACCGGACCCCCACACTAGCCGCTTGGTTGAACGGTCGGAGAACTACTTTGCGGTGATGTTGTAGTACTGGATGACACCGTTCCAGCCGCTGTCCACGTTGGTGACGTTCTGGCTCCACACAACCTGGCGTGCGGAGTACCACAGCGGGAGGTTGGGCAGGTCCTGGAACAGGATTTCCTGCGCCTCAGTAAACTTTGCGTTGGCATCGTCCGTGGATTTCGAACCCAGGCCCTCGTCGAGGAGCTTGTCGAACTCAGGGTTTGAGTAGCCCTCGTAGTTGGCGCTGGCACCGGTCCTCAGGAGCGGGCCAAGGAAGTTGTAGAGCGACGGGTAGTCGGCCTGCCAGCCTGCCCGGGCAAAGCCGGGGAGGGTCTTGGACTTGCGCAGGTCCAGCAGTTCAGCAAACTTGGCGAAGGGCTGGCCTTCAACCTGGATTCCGAGGTTGTTCTTCAGGTTGTTGGCGACGGCGTCGATCCATTCCTTGTTGCCACCATCGGTGTTGTAGCCGAGCTGCAGGGTCTTGTCCGCGGGCCACGGGCTGATCTCGTTGGCCTTCTCCCAGGTTTCCTTGGCCTTGGCTGCGTCGAACTTCAGGACCTCAGAGCCCTCAACGTTCTCGTTGTAGCCGTCCACTGCCGGGGAGGTGAAGTCCTTGGCAGGGATGCGGGTGCCGCTGAAGATGACCTTGGTGATCTCATCGCGGTTGATGGCCATGGAAATGGCCTGGCGGCGCAGCTTGCCGGCCTCGCCCTGGAACTCCGGCAGGTAGCCGGGGATGTTCAGGGTGGAGTTGCCGGCGTACGGCTTGTTCAGGTGGTTCTCCGGGAAGTCCGTGGTGTACGTCTTGAGGGCGTTGGTGGGAAGTACGTCCGTCACGTCCAGGTTGTTGGCCTGGATGTCCGTGTAGGCGGGAGCCGGGTCGGTGTAGAACTTGAAGGTCACCCCGCCATTCTTGGCTTCGCGGGGACCGGAGTAGTCCTCGTTCTTGACGAGCTCGATCTGGCTGTCGTGCTGCCAGGCGCCTTCCTTGGCCATCTTGTAGGGGCCGTTGCCTACCGGGTTCTCGCCGTAGGCCTTGGGGTCGGCGATAGCCTCCGACGGAAGCGGCATGAAGGCGGTGTAGCCAAGGCGCAGCGGCCAGTCGGCTTCCGGCTGGGCCAGCTTGACTTCAATGGTGGTGTCGTCCTTAAGCACCAGGCCGGACAGGGTCTGCGCGGTGGGGGCGGGGACCTCGGTCTCGCCTTCCTTCTTGGTGGCGCTTACGGCGTCGTAGCCCTCGATGGATTCGAAGAAGCTGCTGTTGGCCTGCGCGTTGTTGCTCAGTGCGGCGAAGTTCCAAGCGTCAACGAAGCTCTTGGCGGTGACTTCCTCGCCGTTGGTAAACTTGGTGCCGCTCTTGACCTTGATGGTGTAGTTCTGTCCGTCCGGCGACTCAATGGACTCCGCCAGCGCGTTGACCGACTCCCCGCTGGGGCTGTAGCTGGTGAGGCCTTCGAACAGGAGCTCGACCACGCGGCCGCCGTAGACTTCGTTGGTGTTTGCCGGCAGCAGCGGGTTCTGTGGTTCGTTGCTGTAGGCAGTGATGATCTTGCTGGGATCGCCGGCGGCGCCGCTGGCTCCGTCAGTGCTGCCGCCTCCAGCGCCGCAGCCGGTGAGAGCAAGTGCGGCGATTGCCATGATGCCCAATGCTTTGGAAGTGCGCGTAAAACGCATTCCGCCTCCTATGAGTTGTGGGAGATAACGAGGGGAATCTTGTGCTTCCCCACAGGCGCGACGCAACCGTTGTGCTGTGACGCAACCTACATATTTGAGTAGCCTAACCGCATGAAGTCCAGATACTGGTACTCCGTTGCCAAACCGTGACCGGCTTGACCTGAACGCTTAGTCGGTCAACAGAAGTTGTGCAAGTCACATGCTACTCGCCGGTAGCCGCGACGGCGAGTTTCGACAACTGAAAAGCTGCCTCTCCCATAAGCGCAGGCCTGACGCGGGTTATGCCAGGCGCCACTCCCAGACGTTCCACCACACGCCCAAGGGCCCTGAACTGGTTTTAACGCCCGTCACGCGGGCGCTGAAGGCGGTGGTCCCAATGGTCTGGTAGAGCGGGAGCCCATAGGCGCTCTCCCAGATCTGTTTGTCAATGTCCGAGAGGAGCTCATCCTGCTTGGCCAGGTCCATTGTGCCCGCCAACTGTTCCATCGCTTTGTCCGCGTCACCGTCGGAGAAGCCATTGAAGTTGCTGCCTGCCGCGGTACGGAAAATCTGGGGAATGCGGCTGACTCCAGCCGCCGTGCCGATCCAACCCAGCAGGGCGGCGTCGTATCCTTCGCCACCGAGGGCGCCGGCCCAGTCAGCGCTCCCCAGCCCCGCGTCGACCACCTGGAAACCAGCCAGCGCGGCGGAATCCCGAATCAAGGAAAATGCCGTGGCGCGGTTGGGGTTGTCACGGTTATACAAGATCCGGACAGTGGGGGTTGCACGGTCCAGCAGGGCCTTGGCCGCAGCGATGTCCACCTCTGCGTAATCCGAGGAGCCATTGTTTTTGATGGTGTCGTTGTACTTGGGCTGGGCGGGGAGGAAAACGTGCGAATCGAGGGGTTTCGCATCGGGCAGGAGATCCCCCACTACGGCGTCGACGATGGCCTGGCGGGGAACGGCTTTGAGGAACGCCTCGCGCACGTCCTTGTCGGCGAAAGGCCCGGAGAACTGGAGGTCCAGATGGTCGTAGCCGGACTGGCTGTAACGTTCAATGGTGGTGCCCTGGTCAGCCAGCCCGGCGAAGAGTTCTTCTGTGCCCGCGGCAGGCTGCGGCGCAATGATGTCAACTTGCCCATTTCGGAGCCCATCGACTGCCGCAGGCACGGAGCCGGTGAAACGCACGTTGATTTCATCAAGCCAGGGTTCCTGTCCCCAGACGTAGTCGCGGTTCCGGACGAGCTTCATGGAGACTTCCGGAACTATGTCCCTCACGATGTACGGGCCGCTGGAAAGGTACATCGCAGGATCAACGGGGAGCCCGGTGGAATCGAACCCGGAATTCCAGAAATCGCTGACCCGCTTGAGCGGCGCATTAAGCGCCGGCTCTTCCACATTGCCGCGCGGCGAGTCCCGGATCAGGTCAACCAGGTCCTCTTCGTCATTCAGGCCGCTTTTCGCCGCAATGACGTGGGCAGGGAGTCCGACATCGAAAGCGACTTCCCAGTCAGCGTAGGGTGTGGCGTATTCCAAGGTGATGGAGCGGCCGTCTCCGCCGATCTCAGGCAAGACGGTGCCCGCGAGGCCGCGGGTGTCAGAGGCAACCGAAAAGTACTTTGTTCCCGTTCCGGCCGTGGGGTCGGCGTCGTCGAAGTACCCTGAACCGGCCGCCCAGCTCAGGAGGAGGTCCCCGGCATCGATAGCTTCGCCGTCGGACCACTTGACGCCCTCGTTGACCGCGTACCTCACCTTAAGCGGCTGGTCCGATACCTTCTCGTACCGGCCGAACTTTTCGTTCCGGACCACCCTCGCGCCGTCATCCAGGTAGTAAAAGCCCGAATGCGTGATGTAGCCGATCTTCGAATTGATGTCGGTATTGCCGCCGGCGCTGTACGGGTTGAAGGACGAAAAGGCGTTGACCTCCGCAACCGTTACGCTGCCGCCCCGCTTGGCCTCCCCCATCACCACCGGGGCGGCGCCGCCGCTGCCCGAGCAGCCTGAGAGGACCATGGCAGCGGCCACGGCCGCGGTGATGTACTGCATCAGACGCCTGACCGGCATGCCGCCTCCTTGTTTTCCTTCTGCGGGAGGGGCTCCTGGCATCGCAGGATCACGCCCTGCTATTCAGCATAAGGCGTCCGGCGGGTAAGCGGCCTGATCAGACGTTGAAGCGGAACTCCACGACGTCGCCGTCGGCCATGACGTATTCCTTGCCCTCGATCCTGACCTTACCGCGGGACTTGGCCTCCGCCATGGATCCAGCCGCGATCAGGTCGTCAAACGCCACCACCTCGGCCTTGATGAAGCCGCGCTGGAAGTCCGTGTGGATGACGCCGGCCGCCTGCGGTGCGGTGTCTCCCCGGCGAATGGTCCACGCGCGTGTTTCCTTGGGACCGGCCGTCAGGTAGGTCTGCAGTCCCAGGGTATGGAAGCCGACGCGGGCCAGCTGGTCAAGCCCGGATTCGTCCTGGCCGTTCATCTCCAGCATCTCGCGGGCTTCTTCCTCATCGAGTTCAACGAGGTCGGCTTCGAGCTTGGCGTCCAGGAAGATGCAGTCGGCCGGCGCCACCATCGCGCGCAGTTCTTCCTGCTTTTCGGGGCTCCCCAGGATTCCTTCGTCGACGTTGAACACATAAATAAAGGGCTTGGCGGTCAGGAGGCTGAGTTCCTTGAGGTGTTCCATCTCCAGCTTGTCGCTTTTAATGGAGGAGTAGATGGTGTCCCCGCGCTCCAGCACTGCCTGCGCTGCCTTGATCGCGGCGAGTTCGGCGGCCTCGCGCTTCTTGATCTTGACCTCTTTTTCGATCCGGGGAATGGCCTTCTCGATGGTCTGCAGATCGGCGAGGATCAGTTCGGTGTTGATGGTCTCCATGTCGGAGCGGGGATCCACCTTGCCGTCGACGTGGATGACGTCCGGATCGTCAAACACGCGCACCACTTCTGCGATGGCTTCCGCCTCGCGGATGTTGGCGAGGAACTGGTTGCCCAACCCCTCCCCTTCGGATGCTCCCTTGACGATGCCGGCAATGTCCACGAACGAGACGGCTGCGGGCAGTACCCGCTGGGAACCGAAGATCTCCGCGAGTTTCTGGAGCCGGGGGTCGGGCAGGTTCACGACGCCGACGTTCGGTTCGATGGTGGCGAACGGATAGTTCGCGGCCAGGACCTGGTTGCGGGTAAGTGCGTTGAAGAGGGTTGATTTGCCGACGTTGGGCAGTCCGACGATGCCAATAGTAAGAGCCACGAGCATTGATTCTACCCGCAGCGCGGGCTTCAGGGCTGCGGGGCTTCCTGGCGGAAATGTCGCTTCGGGGAAATGTCACAGCCCCGTGCGACAGTGAGGGCATGGATGCTTTCGCGTTGGTTCTTGCTTTGTTCATGCTGCTGCTGGGTGCCTTTGCGGGCGCCGGAGCGGTGTTCTTCGTGCTGCGGAAAAACGCCCGGGGACTGGAAGAGGATTTCGACGCCGTATCGTCGCGGCTTTCGGAGGTCAGCGCCCAGTTTGCCGCGGCCGACGCCGAGCGGCGGCTTTTGGCTGCACAGAACCGGGAACTGGGCGAGGCACGGACGCAGGACGGCAGCGTGCTGCGCGCACTGGCGCCAGTGGCGGAGAAACTCACGGCGGTACAGCAGCAGGTGGCGCTGCTGGAGCGCGACCGGATGGAACAGTATGGCCAGCTGGCACAGCAACTCCAGGAAGCCCGGCTCTCGGATGAACAGCTGATCCGTTCCACCCACGCCTTGGAGTCTGCCCTTCGTTCCAACAGCGCACGCGGCCAGTGGGGGGAAGTCCAACTGCGGCGGGTCGTGGAAGCATCCGGAATGCTTCGGCACGTCGATTTCATCGAGCAGGTGCACAGCGCCGGGGGCGACTCAAGCGTGCGGCCCGACCTGGTGGTCCAACTGCCCGGCGAAAAACAACTGGTGGTGGACGCCAAAGTACCCCTCTCCTCCTACCTGGAGGCGCAGGAACTGGGTGCGGGACAGGAACGCCGCAACCAGCAGGCCTTGCTGACGGCCCACGCCAAGGCACTGCGTGCCCACGTGGATTCGCTGGGCAACAAGAAATACTGGGACATCCCGGGCAACTCCCCGGAGCTGGTGATTTGTTTCATCCCCGCCGAATCCATTTTGGCTGCCGCGCTCACAGCCGACGCGGGGCTCCTGGATCATGCCCTCTCAAAGAACGTGGTGCTGGCCTCCCCCAGCACGCTGCTGGCCGTGCTGAAATCGGTGGCCTTTACCTGGCGGCAGGATGTGCTGACGGACAGCGCCCGCGAGCTGTTCGAGCTTGCACGGCAGTTGTACGACCGGATGGGCACCCTGGGCGACAATGTCAGCAAGCTGGGAGCGTCACTGAAGTCATCGGTGGACCGCTACAACGCCATGGTGGGAACCCTGGAAGCCCGCGTCCTACCCACTGCCCGGAAACTGAACTCCCTTGAGGAGTCCGGGCTTTCCGCGCCGCCGGTAGTCGAGGTCACCCCGCGGGCACTGGCCGCGCCGGAACTGCAAAGCGACGACCAAGCCGCCTGAACAGGGGGCGGGGTAGAACCAAGAGTGGGCCTGGCGAACTGCCAGGCCGACTCTCGTAGAATCATCCGCGGACGCGAAGAGTAAGTTGCGTGCGAAGGGTCAGTTGCGTGCCCGGCGCCCGCCCAGGGCCCGACTGACATCGCCGGCCTGCTTCAGGGTGGCGCGGAGTTCCTTGGGCAGCGAGAACAGAAGGTCCTCCTCGGCTGTCACGACTTCCTCGACGGTGCCGTAGCCGTAATCAGCCAGCAGGCGAAGCACGTCCTGCACCAAAACTTCCGGCACGGACGCCCCGGACGTCACGCCGACGGTGGCCACGCCCTCGAACCAGGCCTCGTCAACCTCGTTCGCGAAGTCCACCCGGTAGGAGGCCTTGGCCCCGTATTCGAGAGCAACCTCCACGAGACGGACGGAGTTCGAGGAGTTGGCCGAGCCCACCACGATCACCAGGTCTGCCTGCGGTGAAATCTTCTTGATCGCTACCTGCCGGTTAGTGGTGGCGTAGCAGATATCGTCGCTGGGCGGGTCCTGGAGCGTGGGGAACCGCTCCTTGAGCAGCCTGACCGTCTCCATGGTTTCGTCAACGCTGAGGGTGGTCTGCGAGAGCCAGATGACCTTTTCCGGGTCCCGGACCGTGACCTTGTCCACTTCGTGCGGGCCGTTGATGATCTGGATGTGTTCCGGCGCTTCACCGGCGGTGCCCTCGACTTCCTCGTGGCCATCGTGGCCAATCAGGAGGATGTCGAAATCGTCTTTGGCAAAGCGGACAGCCTCCTTGTGCACCTTGGTCACCAGGGGACAGGTGGCATCGATGGTCCGCAGGCCCCGGTCCTCCGCGGACTGGACCACGGCCGGGGATACGCCATGGGCGGAGAAGATGACGAGGGCCCCTTCCGGCACTTCATCTGTTTCCTCCACGAAAATGGCACCCTTTTCCTCCAGGGAACTGACGACGTGGACGTTGTGCACGATCTGCTTCCGCACGTACACGGGAGGACCGTAATGTTCCAGGGCCTTCTCGACAGCGATAACGGCGCGGTCAACGCCGGCACAGTAACCGCGGGGAGCAGCGAGCAGCACCTTCTTGGTTCCGGTGACCGGGGCCGCGGCAGCTACTTCCTCAGGTGAGCGGCGCCTACGCGGGACGGTTGGCATCGAAAGGGCAACAGCTGAGGGGGTCATTACTCCATGCTACCGGGTTGCCCGTGCCCGCTTTCGCGTGGTGAAGCCGGGCACAAGGCCAAGCACGAGCAGCGCTCCACCGGTCACCGCCGCTGCCACTGTCCAGGCCTGGAAATCCGCCCCCGAGGCAGCCACAAACTCATCCCTGAACATGTTGGCAACCTCATTTCCGCTGTCCGCGGACACCGCCGCAGCGGAGGCAATCCCGGCCCCGAGCGTCCAGGTGGCCGCGAGCAGCAGTGCCCCGACTCCCGCGCCGGCAAGGACTGCAAAGCGGCGCCGGGCCGCGACGAGGGCAAGAAGCATCGCGACGGCGGATCCCCCGGCCAACAGGTAGCCGGCGGGAGCGTAGGTGGCGAGGCGTTCGGTCCATTCCTTGTGCTCAGGCTGGCCCACGTTGATCAGTGTCTGGTGCGGCGGGTCCAGCGGGAGCCTGGTGGCCCGGGAAATCTCTTCGGCGCCCAGCGCCACCAAAGGAGCAACGTCAAGGGTGACGGACGAAGCGGAGGCCGCTCCACCGTCGTCCGTTCCCTGGGTGGCGAAGCTGAGGCGGTGGCTCCTCCGCAGCGCCTCCTCCCAGGCGGCCGGATACCCCGGCAGGGTGGTCAACGAGGCTGCTGCGTCCTCAAGCACCGGCTGGACCAGGCCGTTGAGGAACCCCGGAACGGCGCTGGTATCGATCGTTCCCACTGCTGCCGTGGCAAGTTGCTGCTGGAACTCCGGGTTGGCTCCAAGCGGTCCTGCCAGTTTCACGAAGCCCTGCTCCTGGGCAATGTTGCGGTCCAGCCATATGGCTGGAACGGCCACGGCGGCCAGCAGGACTGCCAGTACAGTGGCGGCAGCGGAGACAAAAGTTCGCACAGCGGATCCTTCGGGGGTTGAGGGCGTCAACCCATCCTAGGCAGGCCGTCCGGCGGGTTCTGTCAGTCCCCCGTGCTACCGCTTATGGATAAGGTTGAATGACCGTGCGGCAGCAGACAGCTGTATGGCAGACCCCCGCAGTGGACACCCGCGCAAGAACAGCAGAACAACGGACGAAGGACACCATGCCCGCAGCCCCAGCCCCGCAAGGGCGTTTGCATGTCTGAACAGGCGTCCCTCCCGGTCCCCGGCCAGCAATTTACCGCCCCCACCACGCTTCCGGCCACCGCCGCCGAAACCAGTCCGGACAATCCGTGGCCGCTCCAGCTGCTCTCGCAAAAGCTGAAGGCGCATATCGACCGCACTCCGTCCGCATGGGTCGAAGGCCAGGTCATCGAGATGAACCGGCGCGGCAGCAACGCCTACCTGACGCTGCGCGACATCGACGCCGAGGTATCGCTGCCCGCGTCGGTATGGACCAAGGTCCTGGAGCGCCAGAATCTTCCGCTGGAACGCGGATCCCGCGTGGTTGCACTGCTGAAGCCCGAGTTCTGGATCAAGACGGGCCGGTTGAACATGCTGGTAAGGGACATTCGGCCGGTGGGCCTGGGGGACCTCCTAGCCCGGATCGAGCGGCTGCGCCAGGCCCTTTCAGCCGAAGGCCTCTTTGCTGACTCCCGCAAGAAGCCCCTGCCCCTGCTGCCGCACCGAATCGGGCTCATCACCGGGCGGGACTCGGACGCCAAAAAGGACATCCTGCGCAATGCCGCCTTGCGCTGGCCGGCCGTTGAGTTTGAGATCAGGGAGGTAGCCGTCCAGGGGAACACGGCCGTCGCCCAGGTGGTCCGCGCCCTGCGGGACCTGGACGCCCTGCCCGAGGTGGATGTCATCGTCATCGCCCGCGGTGGCGGTGCACTCGAGGACCTCCTGCCGTTCAACAGCGAGGAACTGATCCGTGCCGTGGCGGCGGCCGCCACGCCGGTGGTCAGTGCCATCGGCCATGAGGCGGACAGGCCACTGTTGGACGACGTTGCGGACCTGCGGGCTTCTACCCCCACCGACGCCGCCAAACGGATTGTCCCCGAGGTATCCGAGGAACTTGCAGGTGTCCGGCAGGCACGGGTCCAGCTGCGGCGGTGCATGGAGCGGCTGGTGGACAGGGAATCGGACCGCCTCGCCTCCCTGCATTCCCGGCCGGTGCTGGCAGCGCCCGAGGGACTCGTGACCATCCGTGCAGAGGAGATCGAGCGCCTGCTGAGAAGGTCCTCGGCTGCGGTGAGTTCCTCCGTGGTCCGCGCCGCCGACCAACTGGAGCACCTGAAGGCCCAGGTGCGGGCGCTGTCGCCGCAGAAAACTCTGGACCGGGGGTACGCCGTCGTCGAACTCGCCGGACAGCAGGCGCAACAAGCCGCCGCGCAAGGCCACGCGGTGGTGCGCCGGCCTGCTGAAGCCCCCGCAGGCGCGCCTCTGTCCGTCCGGGTCGCGGAGGGCCGCTTCGGCGCCACGTCCACCGGAACACTCGAACAGCACGGAAACGGGAGAACCCAGTGACTGACCAAAAGCCAGGCAACGACATTCAGGCCCTCAGCTACGAGGAGGCCCGCGAACAGCTCATCGCTGTGGTGGGGAAACTTGAGGCCGGCGGCGCCAGCCTCGAGGAATCCCTGGCGCTATGGGAACGGGGCGAGGCTTTGGCCGCGCGGTGCGAGGAGTGGCTGGAAGGCGCAAGGAAACGGCTGGCGGCCGCCCGCGACCAGCCGCTGTAAACCGCATCAGGACCGCGCCACCAGCTCCCGTTCCAGGGCAACGTCGAACTCAGCTTTGGGCCATTGGAGGTCCAAACCCTCCATGGCGCTCAGCAGCAGCTGCTGGACGGCGATCCTGGCATACCATTTCTTATTCGCCGGGATGATGTGCCATGGTGCATGCGGGGTGTTGGTCTCATCGATGGCCGCCTGGTAGGCGCTCATGTAGTCCTCCCAGAAAGCGCGCTCGTCCAGGTCCCCACGGCTGTACTTCCAGTGCTTGGCCGGGTTGTCCAGCCGGGCCAGCAGCCGCTCCTTCTGTTCCTTGCCGCTGATGTGGAGCATTACCTTTACTACTGTGGTTCCGGACCCGCTGAGCCGCGCCTCGAACTCATTGATGGCCACGTACCGCCGCTTGATCTCCTCCGGGCTGACCCAGCGGTGGACACGGTGGATCAGGACGTCCTCGTAGTGGGAACGGTCGAACACCCCCACCATGCCGGCGGCAGGCACTTCCTTTTCGATCCGCCAGAGGAAATCGTAGGACTTCTCCTCATCGGTGGGCGCCTTGAATGCTTTGAACTGGACGCCCTGGGGGTTCATGGCTGCCATCACGTGGTGGACAATTCCGCCCTTGCCGGCGGTGTCCATGGCCTGCAGGATCAGCAGGATCCGCTTGCGCCCGCCAAACCGCGACTCGGCAAACAGCTTTTCCTGCAGCTCCGCAAGTTCGTCATCCATTTCCGTCAGCAGGGCCTGGCCGTCCTCCTTGGTGCCGCTGTAGCCGGGCGTCGAATCAGGATCGACGCCGGCCAGGGAGAAACCCTCTCCCGCCCGCAGAGTCTCAGAAGGGTGCTGATCGAAGCCAACGGCGCCGGCCATGGGGGATCCTTTCCGCGAAGTTCCACGGACCCAAAGCGCCCGTGAGCACAGGCTAGTTCCCCTGGTACCTGCTGAGGAAGTCCCCCATCCGTCCCACGGCCTCTTCGATGTCCTTGACGTTGGGCAGGGTCACCATGCGGAAGTGGTCCGGGCGGACCCAGTTGAACGCCCTGCCGTGGGATACCAGGATCTTTTGCTCCTTGAGCAGATCCAGGACGAACTTCTCGTCATCCCGGATGTGGTAAACCTCGGGGTCGAGCTTCGGAAAGAGGTAGAGGGCGCCCCGGGCCTGCTGCGTGCTTACGCCCGGGATCGCGTTGAGCATTTCGTAGGCCTTGTTGCGCTGCTCCAGCAGCCGGCCGCCCGGCAGGATCAGGTCGTTGATGCTCTGGTATCCGCCGAGTGCCGTCTGGATGGCGTGCTGGGCCGGGACATTCGCGCAGAGCCGCATGTTGGCCAGGAGGCTGATGCCTTCCAGGTAGTCCGCGGCATCCTTCTTGGGACCGGAAATGGCCATCCACCCGGCCCGGTAGCCGCACACGCGGTAGGCCTTGGACAAACCGCTGAAGGTAAGGCACAGGACGTCGTCGCCAGTCAGTTTCGCCATGTTCACATGAACGGCGTCTTCGTAGAGGATCTTTTCGTAGATTTCGTCGGCGAAGACCACCAGGCCGTGCTTTTCGGCAAGGGCAACGATCTTCCGCAGCGTCTCTTCCGGATAAACCGCGCCGGTGGGGTTGTTCGGATTGATGACCACGATGCCCTTGGTGCGGGGCGTGATCTTGGCTTCCATGTCCTCCAGGTCCGGCTGCCAGCCGGTCTCCTCGTTGCAGAGGTAGTGCACCGGCCTGCCGCTGGCCAGCGCCACGGAGGCGGTCCACAGCGGGTAGTCAGGGGTGGGGATCAGGACCTCGTCGCCGTCGTCCAGCAAAGCCATCAGGGACATGGTGATGAGTTCACTCACGCCGTTGCCCAGGTAGATGTCGTCCACGTGGATGTTCTGGATACCGCGGGTCTGGTAGTACTGCGAGACCGCCGTGCGCGCGGAAAAAATGCCGCGCGAGTCGCTGTAGCCCTGGGCATGGGGCAGGTGGCGGATCATGTCCACCAGGATGGCGTCCGGCGCTTCGAAGCCAAACGGGGCGGGGTTGCCAATGTTCAGCTTGAGGATGCGGTGGCCTTCGGCTTCCATCTGCTGGGCGGCCTGAAGGATCGGTCCACGAATGTCGTAAAGGACGTTGTTGAGTTTCGTGGACTGCCTGAATTGTGCCATCCATCAAATATGCCACAGGAAGGATGGGCGGCCGTTGAGACATGGGACACATGGCGTTCGCCCGGGACGGACGACGGCGGCTGCCGGACTTCGGAAAGTCCGGCAGCCGCCGTCGTACTGCTGAAAGGGTCAGGCAGCGGCTACTTGACGATGCCCTTTTCCTTGAGCCAGGTATCCGCCGCTTCCTTGGCACCCTGTTTCTGGCTGCCGCTGACGGCGCGGTTGAGGTTGATCAGGTCCTCCGTCGTCAGCGCGCGGGACACGGAGTTGAGCGCTTCTTTCGCCTTATCCGTCATCTTGGCTTCGTTGTACAGCGGGATGACCTGCTGGGCAATGAAGTTGTTCTTCGGATCCTCCAGCACCACAAGGTCGTTGTCCGCGATGGACGGCGTGGTGGTGTAGATGTCCGCCACCTGCACCTGGTCCTCCAGGAGCGCCTTGAGCGTCACCGGCCCGCCGCCGTCGCTGAACGGCTCGAGTTTCTTCGGCTCGCAGTTGTAGTTCTCCTTCAGGCCGGGGAGCCCATAGGCACGCTCGGCAAAGGTGGCCGGCGCACCCACCACGATCTCGCTGCAAACCTTCGCCAGGTCTTCGATGGACTTAAGCTGGTACTTCTCGGCCGTGGCCTTGGTGACCACCATGGCGTCCTTGTTTTCAGCCTTGGATGCTTCCAGCACCGCGAGACCGTTCGGCAGCTTGTCCGGAAGCGCCTTTGCGATGTCCTCAGCCGACTCCTCCGTGGCTTCCTTGTCCACGTGCAGCAGCAGGTTGCCGGTGTAGTCCGGAACCACATCCACTGATCCGTCCTGGACAGCCTTAAAGTACACCTCGCGGGAACCGATGTTCGGCTTGGTGGTTGCAGTGACGCCGGCAGCGTTCAATGCGCCCGCGTACAGCTCAGCGACGATCTGGCTTTCCGGGAAGTCGGCCGACCCGACCACCAGCGACGTTGCTTCTCCCGATGCCCCTCCCGTCGTTGCCGGAGCATTGCTCAGCGGATCGGACGGCCCGCCGCAGGCTGAGAGGGCCACAGCCATGCCCAGGCCTGCGGCCAGTCCGCTGAAGGCCCGCCTGCACAAACGATAGGGACGGTTTTCTTTCATGGTTTACCTCCTTGTACAACAGTCTCCGTGAGCACGGGGTCTGTGAGATTAACCGCAGCCTCCTGGCTGCGGCGGGACTGGGCCGGGGCCCCGGTTGCCAGGAACAGCCTCTGGAACAGGGACAGGAAGAGGTCGACGGCGATGGCCAGCGCCGCGATGAGCAGGGAGCCCCCCAGCATCTGCGGGAAGTCACTGAGGACCAGCCCGTCGAAGAGGTACCGGCCCAGCCCGCCGAGGTTGATGTAGGCCACCACGGAAACCGTGGCAATGACCTGCAGCACCCCCGTCCGGAAGCCGCCGAACATCACGGTGAGCGCGTTGGGGAGTTCTGCCCGGAACAGGACCTGGAGTTCCGTCATGCCCATGGCACGGGCGGCATCCACCACATTCCGGTCCACGCTTGAAATACCCGCGTAGGTGCCGGCCAGGAGCGGCGGGACGGTGAGGATGACCAGGGCCCAGATGGGGGGCATCAGTCCGATGCCGGCGAGCAGGACGAAGAGCGTGAGCAGGCCAAGCGTGGGCAGGGCCCGCAGCGCCCCCGCGAGCGCCACCACCGCCACCTTTCCCCGGCCGGTGTGGCCAACACAGAGGCCAACAGGGACAGCGATGGCGGCGGCAATCACCATGACCAGGCCGGTGTACTGGAGGTGCTCCGCCAGCCGGGCGGGTACGCCGGCACTGCCGGTCCAGTGCTCCGGGTCGGCCAGCCATGCGAAGGTGTCGGAGAAAACGCTCATGGGTTTCCGCCTCCGGTTTTCGCTGCTGACAGGCGCCGGGCCGCGTCAACTGCCTCTCCTGCGGTGCCCGCATCCTGTTGCCGGTTTCCCGGCTTGCCTGCCCGCTCCCAGGGGGTGAAGAGCCGCTCCAGCAGGACCAGCAGGGCATCCATGAGCAGTGCCAGGACCAGGACGGCGATGATCCCCACCACCACTTCGGTGACGAAGGCCCGCTGCAGCCCCGAAGTGAAAAGCATCCCGAGGTTTCCGATTCCCAGCAGCGCTGCCACGCTGACCAGCGAAATGTTGCTCACCGAGACCACCCTGAGTCCTGCGAACAGGACCGGCAGGGACAGCGGCAGGTCCACCCGCAGGAAGCGCGCCAAGGGTTTGAAGCCCATGGCGACGGCGGCCTGGCTTACGTCCTCGTTGACAGAGTCGAAGGCGTCCAGGGCGGCACGGACCAGCAGTGCCACCGCGTAGATGGTCAGGGCAACCACCACGTTGAGCGGATCGAGGATCCTGGTGCCCAGGATGGTGGGCAAAATGATGAACAGCGCCAGCGAAGGGATGGTGTACAGGAGCGAGGAGGCTGTGAGCACCACGGACCGGAGGGCCCGGTTTTGCCGCGCCAGCTGAGCCAGCGGGATGGAGATAACCAGCCCAAGGACCATGGGAATGCCGGCCAGCAGCAGGTGCTGGCCGGCACGTTCCAGGACCATGCCGCTGTTGGCGATGAACCACTCCATCAGAGTGCAGCCTGCCGGACCTGGCGTGCCTCTTCAATGAGGGCCAGTACTTCACCGCCCCGGATGACACCCTGCACCCTGCCGTCGCCGTCCACCGCCACACCCAGGCCGGACGGCGAGGAGAGTGCAGCGTCCAGCGCCCGGCGCAGGCTCTCCCCGGTGCGGAAAAGCGATCCGCCCGGGATCAGGCCGGCACCGGTTCCGGGGGCGACCCAGCCCAGCGGGCGCATCTCCTCATCCACCACCAGCTGCCAGCCTCCAGCGGTGGAATACGTGTCAGCGCCGTCGCGGCCTCGCACGATGGTCGGCACCTGATGGATGGCGACGCCGTCGGACGGGCTGAAGCCCAGGTGGCGGAAGCCCCGGTCCCGCCCCACGAAGGAGGCGACGAAATCATTGGCCGGGGCCCGAAGGATTTCCTCCGGCGTGGCGTACTGGGCCAGCTTGCCGCCCACGGCGAAGACTGCCACCTTGTCTCCCAGCACGGTGGCCTCATCAATGTCATGGGTGACGAAAACGATGGTTTTTGCCAGGTCCTTCTGGAGCCGCAGCAGTTCCTGCTGGAGTTCGTCGCGGACCACGGGGTCCACGGCGCTGAACGGTTCGTCCATGAGCAGGACCGGAGGGTCAGCGGCGAGCGCCCGGGCAACACCAACCCGCTGCTGCTGGCCGCCGGAAAGCTGGGAGGGGTAGCGCCTGCCGAGTGACCTGGCCAGGCCCACGACGTCCAAAAGCTCCTCGGCCCGGCGGCGCGCGTCACTTTTCGATACCCCGTTCAGGCGGGGCACGGTGGCGATGTTGTCCAGCACGGAACGGTGCGGCAGCAGCCCGGCGGACTGCATGACGTAACCCATGGAACGGCGGAGCTCGGCGGCAGGCACAGATGTGACGTCCTTGCCGCCAACAGTGATGGTGCCGGTGGTCGGTTCCACCATCCTGTTGATCATGCGCAGGGAGGTTGTCTTGCCACAGCCGGACGGTCCGACGAGAACGGTGATTGTGCCCTTGCCGATGGACATGGAGAGGTTGTCCACGGCCGGCTGCCCGCCCTGGTACTGCTTGGTAACGCTCTGGAACTCGATCATCGCCTGGTCCATGGTGCGGACTTACCTGTTCTGCTCGTCGGCTTCTGTGAGCACCGCGACATTGTCATCAGCACGCTGATAGTTACGGTAACCCAATCCGGGCCTGGCAACACCTGCAGTGCCGCCATTTAGGGGAAAAGGAATCCCTTCTGTAACCGTTCGGAGCCGCGAGCGGACCGGATGGGACGTCCCCTTTCCAACCTGTGCGGCTGACATTGCGGGGGGCGGTGGCGGCTGGCGCGGACCGGCCTAAAGTGTAGATGTGACCAACTTGGAAATTGCCCCCCAGCAGGAAGTCTGCCCGCCGGCAGGAGCGGACGGCGGTTCCGGCCCCTGCCTGCAGTTGTGGCCGGAACGGGAAGTACCGCTGGGCGGGGTCCGTGCCATGAATGTTCAGCGGACCCTGCCGCAGCGCGGCCTTCCCACCATCGGGGCATGGTGTTTCCTGGACAGCTTCGGCCCTGACCGGACGGCGATGTCTGTGCTCCCGCACCCCCATATTGGCCTCCAGACGGTGACTTGGCCCCTGGCGGGACGAATTCGGCACCGCGACAGCGTTGGCAGCGACGTGGTGGTCCGGCCGGGCGAACTGAACATCATGACGGCGGGGCACGGCGTTTCCCACTCGGAGTTCGCGGTACTGCCGCCTGCCGGAGAAGTGCTCCCGGTGCAGCGCGGGCTGCAGCTCTGGGTGGCCCTTCCGGACAGCGAACGGCACCGGAAGCCTGCCTTCGAGCAGCATTGCGAACTGCCGCAGGTCAGCGGCCAGGGCTTCACCGCCACGGTCATGGTGGGTGAACTTGCCGGCGCTGCCTCGCCGGCAACCATGTACTCACCGATCGTGGGGGCTGACGTTTCCTGCAGCGGGCCCGGGGTGTTGCCGCTCAACCCGGCTTTCGAGCACGGCATCCTGGTGCTCGACGGCGGCCTGGCGGTGGACGGCCAGGACATTCCGCCCGGCCCGCTGGGCTACCTGGGTGCCGGAAGGACGGAGCTGCAGCTGCAGGCACTTCCCGGCACCCGTTTCCTCCTGATCGGCGGCGAGCCTTTCCGCGAGGAGCTGCTGATGTGGTGGAACTTCGTTGGCCGTACCCACGAGGAGATGGAACAGGCACGGAGTGACTGGGAAGCCCAGGCGCTCCTGCAGGACACGGAGGAGGCAGGAGCACGCTACGGACGGGTACCCGGCCATGGGCCCGACGCGGGACCGGAAGCGGGACGCATCCCCGCTCCCCCGCTCCCGGCCGTACGACTCACCCCCCGGAAACGGGCCGTGTAGGGGACTGAACCCCCGTCAGGCCTGCTCGGTTACCAGCTGCAGTACGCCAAACACCGGTTCCTGGTCCAGCACCCGGATATCCTCTGCTCCCCCGGCCACCAGGTGGCGGCGGAACGAATCCTGCAGCGGCGCCACGTTCATGCCCAGGCCACCGCCAAGGATCACCGGTCCGGTGAGGCCCAACTGGCGGAGCACCTGCAGGGCCATGGCGGCGAGATCCGCCCCGGCCTGCTCCAGGAGCGCCTGGCTTTCGGGGTGGCCGGCGGCGGCCGCCTCCACCACCTGCCTGGCCTGCTGCGCCCAGAAGCGCCGGCCGGTGGCAGGCGAATGGAACAGCGCAATAAGCCGGTTGGGATCGTCCACCCCGCAGGATTGCAGAAGGGCCGTAGTGAGTTCGTCTGCCGGCTGGCCCTGGTTCATCCTCCGCAGGCTGTGCCGGACCGCCTCCCGGCCCAGCCAGTAGCCGCTTCCCTCGTCGCCGAGAAGGTAGCCCCAACCTCCCGCCCGGGCTTCGCCGCCGTCGGCGTTCCTGCCCCAGGCCGCCGAACCGGTGCCGGCGATCACCGCAACACCACTGCTGGCATGTCCCGCAGCCAGGAGCAGGCGGGAGTCATGGACCACGGTGACCCGCGCGCCGGGGACGTGCGGCTGGATCAGGGACGCCAGGGCGGCCGCGTCGTCCTCGGTGTCAATGCCGCCGGACCCGGCGTAGACCTGGGCAACCTGGCCGCCGCCGATGCGTGCGAAGAGGTCGGCGAGATTGCGGGCCGCCTCGTCACGCGTCACGTTCTGGACATTTGAACTGCCCGCCGACTGGTCCGCCACCGGAACCCCGTCCTCAAAGCGGACCCCATGGGTCTTTGTCCCGCCGATGTCCAGGCCAATGATCACGCCGCGGGGCGGGCTGGAGGCGGGAGCCTGAAGAGCGGACGGGCGTGATGAGCGATTCTCAGGGTTGGTCACGTCACAAGGGTAATGGTGCCGGCTGGCGCAAGGCGTCTTCCGCTTACAGGGACCGCTGCCTGACCAGCCCGGCGAGGAGCTCCGGTCCTTCCGTCACTACCATCTCCCGGAACAGCCGGACGGGCACCGGTTCCGAGCCGGGCTTGCGGCGGCGCCAGGACAAGCCCACCTCGCGGAAGGCCAGGGGCGAGTCAAGGGGAATTTCAACCAGTCCCAGGTCCCCGGTTTCGGGGCCGGCAGTCCGGCCCGGGGCGTTTCCGCCAGGGGGCAGGACACTGACGCCCAGGCCCGCGGAGACAAGGCCTCGGACGGTGTGCGAATCCTGGCTTTCGAAGGCGATCCGGGGCCGGTAGCCTGCTTCCCGGAACAGCGCATCGGTCAGGGACCTCAGCCCATACCCTGGACCGAGCGCCACGAAGGGCTCGGTCCTGATGTCGGCGAGCTGGCGCCCGGGTGCCGGCCGCGGAAGGCACTGATCAGCAGCGGCAGGGTTGCCTCGCCGAAGGTGTGCTGGAAGGACACCGAGATTTTTGCCCCGGACCACCGCGGACTCGTTGCGCACCAGGTCCAGCCCGGCCTGGAACTCCGCCAGGGCCTGCTCAACGTATGGCAGGAGGGTCCGGGCCGCCGGCGTGAGGCGCACTCCCCTGCCGTCCCTGACCAGGAGCTCCGTACCGACGACGGCGCTGGCACGCGCCAGGGCGCGGCTCACCGTGGACTGGGGTACTCCGAGGAGCCCGCGGTTTCCGTGACGTGCTCAGTCCGTCCCAGCTCGGCAAGCACCGGGAGGAGCGGCAGAAGCTGCACCAGCTGTTTCTGGTCCCCGTCCATGGACCTCCCCCTTTCGATCTTTCCCGCGGCACGGCCCGGATAGCATCAACAACTCAGGAGAATCATCCGGATTTGCTATCAGTGTGGCACGAAGCATGCATTGGAAGCATTTATTGGCCGGGAGCTACGCTTGCCGGATGCAGCACAACGCCAGTCCCGCCGGTGTGGGCCAGTCCCCGGGCTGGGACGGCCATGCCAGGGGTTCCACGGCGTATGCCAGGGTCCTCGCGGCACTTTCCTTTGCCGGCGTCGCAACCTTTGCCCAGCTGTACTCCACGCAGGCAGTACTGCCGATGCTGGCCTCGGACCTGCACGTCACTGCGGCCGAGGCGGCCCTCACGATTTCCCTGGCCACCGTGGGCCTGGCGGCGACCGTTATCCCCTGGTCCTTCCTGGCGGACCGGATAGGGAGGGTCAGGGCGATGGCCTGGGGCATATCCGTGGCAACACTCCTGGGCCTGCTGGTTCCGCTGTCCACCAGCTTCGGCATGCTCCTTGCCCTTCGGCTGCTCGAGGGCATGGCGCTGGGCGGCATTCCGGCCATCGCCATTGCCTACCTGAACGAGGAGGTCACCAAGGCCCATGCTGCCCTGGCTGCGGGAAGCTACGTTGGAGGAACGACGCTCGGAGGCCTTGCCGGGCGGTTGGTGGCCGGGCCGGCGGGGGAGCTCTGGGGCTGGCGTGCGGCCGCACTGGCTGTCTCCCTCCTTGCCACCGTGGCCGCCGTCGCCTTCCTGCTCCTTGTGCCGCGGGCACGGGGCTTCGTTGCCGCCCCGGCAGCCGGCCTGCGGGGTGCCTTCCGAACCCTCGGCGGCCACCTGCAGAACGTCCGGCTGCTGGTCCTTTACGGCCATGCCTTCCTGATGATGGGCGGATTTGTGGCCGTCTACAACTATCTGGGGTTCCGGCTGTCCGCTGAACCGTTTATCCTTCCGGGGACGCTGATCAGCCTGATCTTCCTGGCGTACCTGTCCGGTACTGTCACCTCGCGCTGGTCCGCAGGGCTCACCCTGCGCTTTGGCCGGCGCAGCATCCTGCTCGCCGGGCTGGCCGTCTCGACGGCGGGCCTGGCCCTCACCCTGACGCAGTCGCTCGCCCTCATACTGGCCGGGCTCGCCCTCTTCACCGGCGGCTTCTTCGCCGCGCACAGCATCGGGGCCGGCTGGACGGGTGCTTTGGCAAGCACCGGCCGCGCCCAGGCCGCCTCCCTCTACAATCTGGCCTACTACCTGGGCTCCAGCATCATCGGCTGGGCCGGCGGCCTGGCATTCCAGTCACTCGGCTGGAACGCGCTGGCCGCGGCAGTCATGGTCCTTGCCTGCCTCACCGCCGCAGCTGTCGCCGTCGTCCATCCCCGAAAGGAACACGCCGGCCCATAAGCTGCCAGGCGCGCGAAAGGGCTGACCGCGAATTAACTGTCCTAGCTGCAGAAGCAGCACGGCAGATCTTCGACGGAACTGCATTTCCGGGCGTGGAAGCCACGCGGGGCGGGGCTAGGATGAAAACCCATGATTAGTTGAGGAGCTGCAGTGAGCACGAATGCCAGGAATGCCAGGCCGGGAGCGCACCTGGAACCACTTGATGCGATCGACGAGCGGCTGCTGGAAGCCCTGGTAGCTGATGCAAGGATCTCCAACAAGCAGCTCGCTGAACTGGTGGGAATTGCCCCGTCCACCGCCCTGATGCGGACCCGCGCACTGTCCGAACGGGGAATCGTGAAGGGTTACGAGGCAAAGCTCAACCTCTCCGCGATCGGCCGGTCGGTTCAGGCACTGGTAGCCGTGCGCCTGCGCGCGCACGACCGCGACCAGATCGACCGTTTCACGTCCCGGGTACCGCACCTGCCCGCAGTGCTGTCGACGTTCCACACCTCGGGCTCGGTGGACTATTTGCTGCATATCGCCGTCGCCACCACGGAGGACCTGCGCGACTGGGTGCTGGACAACCTGGCAACGGACCCTGTGGTGGGTCATACCGAAACCACACTCGTGTTCGAGCACATCCAGGGCAACCACGGCCCGTTGCCGGATTAATACTCCCGGCGGGGGCTACGCCGCGTCGCGGCGCCCCCTGGGAGCGTGCACCAGTGTCAGGGCTGCGAGGACCAGCGCCGCGCTGCCGCACAGCACCGCAAAACCGGTGACCGAAGCGGCCAGGCCGAAGGTGCCTGCCGCCCAGCCGAGGCCGAGGACCGGCACGGCGCTGCCGAGGTACGTGATGACGTAGACGGTGCTGACGATCTGGGCGTGCCGGGCCGCTTCAACCCTCGCGGCCACCTCATTGAAGACAGTGCGGAAGGCAATGCCCTGCCCCAGGCCGGCGGCAACGGCGGCCGCCACCAGCAGCACCGGGCTCTGCCACTGCCCGGCTGCCCCCAAAAGCAGGACGGACACTCCCAGCACCCCCAGTCCGGCGGGAACCACGTAGCGGCGGCTCCGGAGGGTCAGCAGCTGGCTCAAGGCGGACGAGCCCAGGGTAAGCCCGGCGAGCAGCCCCACCAGCGGGCGGGACTCCGTATCCAGGACCTGCGCGAAGTACCCGGGAGCCAGGGAAAGGCAGAAGCCAAAGACGGCAAAGCTGAGGAAGCCGACGGCGGCAGCGAGCCAGAAGGCGCCCCTCGCCTCGCGTGAGACGGAAGGACGGCGCGGCGCCAGGGCCTGCAGCGGCCTGGAGGGTGCAGGTGGGTTGATCGCCGGGCGTGCACGCAGCAGGTACAGCGGTACCAGGAGGGCGGCCAGGACCAGTGAATGGATGTAGTACGGTGCCGTGGTGGGGCCGGGGAGAAGCGAGAGCAGGCCGCCAATCGCCGGCCCGGCTGCAACTCCCCCGGATGATGCCAGCAGTGTGAACCGGGACGCCCACTCCGGGCGGGACGGCAGGAGCTCGCGCAAGGCAGCGGCGCTGGCACCTGTTGCAAGGGCAACGGCCGCCCCCTGCAATGCCCGCCCGACGCATAATGCAGCGAGTGTCTGCGCACCGGCAAAGAGCCACCCGCCTCCCAGCCCGGTCACCACAGCGAGGATAAGAGCCGCCCTGCGGCCGATATGGTCCGACCAGTGCCCGGCAAGCATGAGCGTGGCCACCAGTGACAGTACGTAGCTGGCGAAGGCTGTAGTCACGCCAAGGGAGGACAGGCCAAGCTCTGCCTGCAACAGGGGGTACAGCGGCGTTGCCAGGTTGGCACCGACCAGCAGCACGAAAATGACCGCGCCTGCCAACACGAGCCGGGCAGTGGTGGATGCGTCCCAGCCGGCCCGACCTGCAGCCGGGGCAGGGCACATCCGGAGTTCGCTGAAAACCGTCACTCTTGCCGCCTTTGGTTCTACCGCGGCGGGTGGTCCTTGTGGGAGCCCGGCGCGGAGTGGAAATCCGATGGCACCAGAATGCTTGACCGCTGTCCTATTGCGCGGAAATGCGTGCAAGAATTGCGCAGGATCATCAAAAGACGCCGCTTTTTAAGACCGGGAGTGACTATATGGGCAGTCTGGATACCACGGACCTCAATATCCTGCTGGCGTTGATCAGGGATCCCCGCATCCAGGTCGGCGAACTCAGCGAATCGCTCGGCGTCGCCCGGAATACCGCACAGGCCCGGATCCGGCGCCTCCTGCGCGCAGGAGTGCTGCGTCCAGGCGGCCGCGAAGTGGATCTTGAAGCGGTGGGCTATGATGTGGTGGCCTTCGTGACCATAGAGGTCTCGCACCGGGAACTGGACGGCGTGGTGGCCGCCCTGCGGCTCATCCCCCAGGTCCTGGAAGTCCACGAGATTTCCGGGCGAGGGGATGTCTGGTGCCGGGTGGTGGCGACGGACACCCACAACCTCCAGGCCTCGCTGCGGCAGGTCCTGAGGATCAAAGGTGTGATCCGGACGGAAACTGTTCTCGCCCTGCACACTCACATCCCGTACCGCACCGAGCCCTTGATCAGCGGCCTCGCCAAGGCTTCGCAGGCCTGACGTTCCTGCCTGGGCGGCTAGGATTTCTGAATGGATTGGCTCTCATACGTTTCGCAAATCAACTGGCCCGGCGTGCTGCTGGCCTTCGTCGCCAGCCTGGCCATCGGCTTTGTCTGGTACATGCCGCCAGTGCTGGGAAACCGGTGGATGGCTGCCATCGGCAAGACGGAAGAAGACCTCAAGAACATCAGCGGCGGCGCGGGCCTCTGGCTGCCCATGATGGCGGCTGCGGCACTGACCGCCATCCTGCTGGCCGTCCTGATCGCCAGGCTCGGCCTGGGCAGCGCTCTGGCGGGCGGTTCGTTCGCCCTGGTGCTGGGGCTGGTGTTCCGGGCAGGCGGCCACGTGATCCACAACGGCTTTGCCGGCCGTCCCGCTGCGGTGACGCTGATCGATTCCGGGCACGACCTGGTGGCCATGACGGTTTCCGGCGTAATCATCGGAGCGATGTCCTGATGCCGCCGATCCTGACTGCAGCAGCCCCTGTGAAGGGGCTGGCCTGCCCATGACCATCATCGACAACGCCGTCTACGTGAACGGTGTACGCCACGTTGAGCCGGAGAGCCTGGAGCAGACCTTCGAGACGCTGGCGCACCATGGAGGGATGGCCTGGATCGGCCTGTATCGGCCTACTGCCGAGGAGATGGCTGCGGTGGCCAGCGAATTCGGCCTGCACGAACTCGCCGTGGAAGATGCCATCTCGGCCCACCAGCGCCCCAAGCTGGAGCGCTACGAAGATAGCCTGTTTACCGTCCTTCGGCCCGCCCGGTACCTCGATGACTCTGAGAGCGTGGAATTTGGTGAGCTCCACGTCTTCACCGGCAAGAACTATGTGGTCACGGTGCGCCACGCCGAAATGGCCGGAGTGGCACGGGTACGCCGGCGCCTGGAAGCACGGCCCGACCTCCTCCGCCATGGGCCGGAAGCTGTTCTGTACGCCCTGTTGGACCGCGTGGTGGACGACTATGCCCCGGTGGTGGCAGGGCTTGAAAATGATATCGACGAGATCGAGGACCAGCTCTTCAGCGGTGACACCACGGTGTCCCGTCGGATCTACGAACTGGCCCGTGAGGTCATCCAGTTCCAGCGTGCCATCCATCCCCTGCCTGACATGATGCACCAGCTGAAGCGGGGCTTCGAGAAATACGGGGTGGAGGCCGACCTGCGGCACAGCCTCCGCGACGTTGAGGACCACGTGGAGCGGGTGATCTCCCGGGCGGATTCCTTCCGGGACCTCCTGCAGAACGCCCTGACCCTGGACGGCACCCTGACCGCGAACCGGCAGAACGAAGCCAGTGCCGAACAGAACGAGCAGGTGAAGAAGATTTCATCATGGGCGGCCATTTTCTTCGCCCCGTCCTTCGTGGCGGGCGTGTACGGGATGAATTTTGACCATATGCCCGAGCTCCACTGGCAGCTGGGCTACCCCATGGCGATCGGCCTGATGATTGCCACAGCGGCAATAATGTACGGGATCTTCAAAAAGAAGGGCTGGCTGTAGCCCATGGACAGGGAGCCGGAACCGCCGGTTCTCCGGCACGGTCGCGTCATTGTCCCCGGCACGGCCCGTCAGTTGGCTGTCTACGGCCTGTTTCCGCCGTCGCCCATCCAGCACCGGGAGTTGCAGGGGGCGAACCGCATTTTCCGCGCGAAGGCGAGCGAACCCGAACTGCTGTGGATCAGCTTTGACGAACTGTGTGCAGCGGACGCGTCCGCCGGGGACTACAGAGGCCTGGCTGCCGGAGCGGAGCTGTGGGTCATTGATGGTGTTCCGGCACCGGAGTCCACCGACGCCGGACGCCAGGCAGAAGCCTGGGAGCGGTTTGCGGAGGTACTGAGGGAGTTGGCGGCTGCAAAGGTTGCGCTCTTTGTGGTGGGTGCCAGGCCGATGGACTGGGCGGCGGCTTCTGCCACTGCCCCCGACGCCGGGCTTCGGGGTACCTTCCCGGAGATCCACCGGCTCCTCGCCAGGCTCGAGCGTGTCAAATCGGATGAAGCGGTTGCCATCGAACGAGTGTCCGGGAGCTAACCACACTCACCTGGCAGGCCTTGGGCGGGCAGGCACCGGATCATTACCACAGCAAAGGAAAAGGCCCCTCAGTGGGGCCTTTTTGTCTTGTGGAGCTAAGGGGATTTGAACCCCTGACCTCTTCGATGCGAACGAAGCGCTCTACCAACTGAGCTATAGCCCCGGAACGATCCGCACCCGCTGGTACGGCACCGGTGACCCTAGGCTACAAATTTTCCTAACCAAAGCCAAACCGGAGCGCACGACCAGTCCGGATGCCCAACACCTGGGATCAAGCGCGGCGGCGCTGCAGGACGTCGTCGAGATTGCTCAGGGCGCTCTGCGCCTTGCAAAGCTGGGCGCTTTCTCCTGCAGCAGCAGGGGCCGCCGCTGGAGCAGCGGCAACGCCCTGCTTCAGGGAAGGCTTGCCAACAGCCTTCGGCGGCTCGGGCAGTTCCAGTGGCTCCGGTTCCGGCCGCTCGGCCTTTGCGGCCTCGACGTAAACGGGCTTGGGAACCTGCACAGGTTCCCAAGTGGCGGAAGCAGAAGCCTTGGCTGCTGCTGCACTGGGATCTCCGGCGGCAACGGCGACAGCAAGGGCGGCCTCGCGCAATTCCATTGCCGTCAGCCGCTTGACCTTGGGCTCATGCGCTTCCGCATCAAAAAGGGGGCTTTCCGGCCTGGCAGGCGCTGCTTCGGGTTGTGGCGGGATATTCACCGCGGGCTCGGGCTGCCGGGCTGGCGCAGCCATCGCGGACCGGAAGGCCGCGTTGACCTTGGCCTTCCTGTCCCGCACCGCGAGCCAGCGCAGGAGGACGACGGAGCCGATGGTGAGCGCCAGGGTTGTCAGTGGCAGGAAAGGAGCGCCCAGCCCGAAGAGCAGGAGCACGCCGGAAACGAATGCCGTGATCAGGGACAGCAGCCCGACCAGGGCGATGGCCGTCCGGCCGTAACGGATACGGAGCTTGCCTGCAGTTGGGGAGCCGGTACGGGCGCTCCCGGGTCCGGCACTCTTCCTGGTGTCCATGACTTTCTCCTGCTGGGCTGCGACGTTCAGTACCAAAGCGGCTGGCGGTTCAGGTGTTTCATCTGCGGCGGTGCCCGCCGGAAAATCGCCGACGGGCTGAAACTGGTGCCTGGGGTTCCGGAGGACGTAAGGGGCAACCCACACAATCCAGAGCACGACGGCAACCACGAGGATCACTGAGCTGCTAAGGGGGAAGTCCACACTCAAAACCGTATGAGCATCCGGTCCACTGTTGCAGCATTAGCCGCGGTGTGTCGTGCCACCGCCGGCAAATCAGTGGATTTATGACGGTCTTGAAGCGAGCCAGGGCTTGAGCAATCCCTCCGGAACTTCTTCCGAGGTCAAGGCGAAGGACCTGTGATCAGCCCATTCACCGTTGATGTGGAGGTAACGGGGCCGGTATCCCTCATCGCGGAATCCCAGCTTCTCTACCACCCGCAGGCTCGGTCCGTTCTCCGGCCGGATGTTGATTTCCATCCGGTGCAGTCCAAGGGTCTGGAAACAATGGTCCGTCACCATGGCAACAGCGGTGGGCGCAATTCCCCGGCCGGCCCGCGCCTGGTCCACCCAGTAACCGAGGGTTGCCATCAGGGCAGAGCCCCAGACGATCGAGGAAACAGTCAGCTGCCCAACAATGACAGGGTGGGCGGCGCCTGCCACCCGCTCGGTGATGACAAAGGGCAACGCGGTGGCCTGGGCTGCCTGCAACTTCAGCGAACGAACCATCTGGCGGTAGTCCGGCAGGCCACCGGAAGGATCCGGGTTCGAGGCTTCCCACGGCGCCAGCCACTGGCTGTTGCGCGAGCGGACCTCGGTCCATTCCTTCTTGTCCCGGTAGCGGATGGGACGCAGGACCAGGTCGCCGCACTCCAGCGTCACGGGCCAGATCTGACCGGCGCGCATGTCTTACTCGGACAGGCCGGCGGTGAACCCCGGCAGCCACTCCCGCAGCCCGGGTCCAAGGTCTTCGCTGTCAATCGCGAGCTGCAGACAGGCCTTCAGGTAGCTGAGCTTGTCCCCCGTGTCGTAGCGGCGCCCCCGGAAGACCACGCCGTACACGCCGTGCCCATCGGCGTCGCCCGTTGCCAGCTGTTGAAGAGCATCCGTCAGCTGGATTTCACCGCCCCGCCCGGGACCGGTTTCCTCAAGGACACCGAACACGGCCGGGTGGAGCACGTAGCGGCCAATCAGAGCCAGGTTGGAGGGGGCTTCATCCACACTTGGCTTTTCAACCAGCCTGTTGACGCGTACATAAGCTTCGCCGTCGACCTGCTCCACATCAGCACAGCCGTAGGCGCTGACCTGTGACGGTTCAACCTCGATCAGGGCAATGACTGACCCGCCGGTCTTGGCCTGGACATCAATCATGGTGCTGAGCAGTTCGTCCCGTGCGTCGATGAGGTCATCACCCAGCAGCACGGCAAAGGCTTCGTCACCAACATGCTGTTTTGCCCGGAGGACTGCATGGCCCAGGCCGTGCGGGTCTCCCTGGCGGACGTAGTGGATGTCGCCCAGGTTGCTGGCAGCCTGGATGGACGCCAGCTTTTCCTCATCCCCCTTGCTTTCGAGGGTTGACTCAAGTGACGGCACCCGGTCGAAGTGGTCTTCCAGCGGCCGCTTGTTGCGTCCGGTAATCATGAGGACATCGTTCAGGCCCACGTTCACGGCTTCCTCAACCACGTACTGGATGGCAGGCTTATCCACAACGGGAAGCATTTCCTTGGGCATCGCCTTGGTTGCCGGCAGGAACCTGGTACCGAGTCCGGCGGCAGGAATGACGGCTTTGCGAACTCTCGGGTTACTGGTAGTCACCGGTCTAATCTAACGTCAGCGTCAAGCATTCAGTAATCAGCGGATGGCCGGAGATGCCCGCGCCGACGGGTGGCCCGCAGCCCGGCGGGCAGGACGACTTTATCAAGGAGAGACATGACGGTTGAGGAAACAAGGGAAGCCAAGGACAGAATCCGTGCCGCCCATCGCCGGCGGCGGGCCTCGCTGACACCCGGGGAGCTGGAAGACGCGGGCGCCGCGCTGGCGAAGCACGGTGCAGCCTGGGCGGATTCGGTAATTCAGGGAAGCGCGTCCCTGGTGTGCGCCTACCTTAGCGTGGGCGGGGAACCACCGACGCTGGCGCTGATGAAGGCGCTTCACGACGGCGGCCACAAGGTTCTGCTCCCCGTCTGTGAGCCGGGGCGGGAAATGAAGTGGGTTTTCTGGGCCCCGGGGATCGACCTGGCGCCCAGCAGCTTTGCCCCCATCCTGGAGCCGGTGGGGACGCGCCATGAGATTGAGGTTGCCGGGGAAGCCGCTGCCCTGTTCATCCCTGCCACTGCCGTTGACCTTGCGGGCAGCAGGGTGGGCCAGGGCGGAGGCTACTACGACAAGTTCCTGGGCCACCTCGCCTCCGCGGGGAAGCATATCCCGCTGGCCGCTGTTATCTACGACGAGGAACTGCTGCCCGCCGGGAGAATCCCGGTGGAGGAATTCGACCGCCCCGTGCCGGGAGTGGTGCTTCCGTCCGGGTTCCGGGACCTGGCTGGCGGCTTCTGACGTCTCGGTCCCGGCGCCGGAGGATGATAGAATTAGCACTCAGGCCCTGCGACTGCTAATGAGATGTCCAGCCGGACACCCGCGGCAGTGCGGGACCTCTCGTTTGCCCAAGAGGAGGAGCACCAGTGCCAACGTATGCGTACGCCTGCAAGGATTGCGGCCATGCCTTTGACATCGTCCAGTCGTTCTCGGACAGCTCTTTGACGTCCTGCCCCGAGTGCCAGGGTACCTTGCGCAAGAAGTTCAACAGCGTGGGCGTGGTCTTCAAGGGCTCGGGTTTCTACCGCACCGACTCGCGTGACTCCAAAGGAAGTACCGTTTCCGCCACTCCCGCTGCAGCACCTGCGCCTGCAGCCGCGCCGGCTTCCCCGGCTCCGGCCGCAACCGCGAGCTGATTTGGGAGTCCTGCAGACTGGGCGACTGATTCAAAACGGAGCGTTGTCCACATAGCTGACTGCGTCCCTGCCCAAGCTGCACCCTGGCCCATAACGTGGGGGCATGCCTGCATACCGCCAGTCCCGCCGCGGCGCATACAGCGGGGGCGCAACCAACAAACTGCACAAAGCAGGGTCTCTGGGGGGTCCGCGGCGCCGGGGCATCCAAGGCAGCAGCCGCAGCGCGAACAAGCGCACGCCCGTCCGTCTCTCGGCTTGGCTGAACCGCAACAGCAGACTTGCCGCAGCGGTGCTGCTGTCCGCTGCCGCTGCCATCACCGTCCACCAGCTCACGCCCGCCCCTGTTCATACGGTGTCTGCGGTAGCGGCCGCCCGCGACCTGCCAGCAGGGGCTGCCATGACGCCAGCAGACCTCGCCGCTGTCCAGGTATCGCCCGGGATGGTGGCCGAAGGCTTCCTTCAGCAGCCAGCCCAAGCGGCAGGCAAACAACTCGCGGCGCCCCTACGGAAAGGGCAGCTGCTCACGGATGCGCAACTCCTGGGTCCGGGACTGCTTGCGGGGTCTCCCCCGGGATCGGCAGCCGTTCCCCTCAGGCTGGCTGACCCGTCGTCCATCCAGCTGGTCTCGCCAGGACAACTGGTCAACGTGGTGCTAACCGCAGCCAACGGCTTCGACCAGCAACAGCCTCCGGAGGTGCTGGCCTCGGCCGTGCCGGTGCTGTGGACCGCCAGCCAGGGCGGGCAGGGCGGCCAGTGGCTGGGGACCGCAGAGACAGACGGGTTGATAGTGGTGGCAGCAAACCCCGAACAGGCCGCCCGGCTCGCCGGTGCCTCCACCCAGGGCAAGCTGTTCTTTGTCCTCGTCGGGCCCTAATCCAGCATCAGCCTCCATGCACCAGCGCCGAACGTCAGCCCCAATGAGGGGGGCGCTGCTCCTTCAGCCAGGTCTCATGGTCGCTGTCCTCGCGGTCGCCCCAGCCCCGGGCTTCATCCTCAGACGCCTTGTTGGGAAGGGCGGCATGGCCATCCGCGGCGGCAGTTCCCCGCCGGGCGGGACCGGTATTTACGGCGCTGCTGCCTCGCCTGGTGCGGCTGCCTGACACTACTGCAGCCTCAGGCTGCGCATCCCCGGCCATAGGGGCATCATGCATTTCCCCCTCCACCTTCTCCGGTGCAGGAGTGGGGTCTTGTGACTGTCCAGCGGCGAATGCGCCGTCCTGTTCCCGGTCCGCGGCCATCGCCATTGCCTCCTTGGCGTGCAGACTTTCAGCCTGCGCTGGGTGATTTGTTGCTGCAGCGCGGCGGCCGGCGCGTGAGTTCTCCGCGTTATCCCGGCTGGTGTCCCAGGAGACCGAAACCGCCTCCGACGAGACCGGGAGCTGGGAATCCGAGGTGAAAGGACCCCCCTGACCGAGTCCGCCGTGAGCGAACGTGGACGCACCTTCCAGTGATTGACTGGCCGCGTCCACACTGTGAAGCGCCTGGTCCACGTCGTCATCGAGGAAGGCGATGGAAGTGCCCGCCCGTGCTGACAGCAGATTTCTCTCAAGGCCCAGGTACCCGGCGATGCGGTCAGCGCAGGCAGACGGATCGGTAAAAACCTCAATGGTCCACAACGGCATGTAGCGCCAGCCAAGGCGTTCCAACTGCTGCGGCCGGAGGCGGCTCCGCTCGCGGACACTCAAGGTGCGGTACTGCTCCGTGCCGTCCGATTCGATCGCCACCGGCCAAGGCAGATCGGCGTCATCCTGTCCCATGGTGCTGAGCGGATCAGCGGCGGCCACCACATCGATGGCACCGTCGTACTGGTGCCACACCCTTGCACCCCGGGCCCGGAGACGGTCCCCAAGGTCGGCCACCAGCGGATCGGCACCAAGTGCCTGTTCGCTTGCTGCAGCGCGTGAAGCGGGAGTTCCGAGATCGGTATTCCCGGCGATTTCACGGTCCAGGAGCGCGTACAGGTCCACGGCGCCGTGGGTGAGCCTGGTCTGGTCCAGGTCCTCGGGCCGGAAACAGGTGAGCACATGCATGGACCTGCGGGCCCGGGTCATGGCCAGGGCGAACTTCTCCCGGCCACCCTCGGCCGAAAGCGGCCCGAAATTGTGCAGGGCGCGTCCGTGCGGCGTGCGGCCAAACCCGGGCGAGAAGATGACGTGGTCGCGCACCAGGCCCTGCGCCCGCTCGAGGTCGACAACACGGAAGGACTCCGGCCCGGCTCCAAAGAAACTTGCCAGCCCCGGGTGGTTCGGCAGCTGCAGTCTGATTGACTCACCAATCCGGGCGGCATGCCGGAGGCTGGCAGTCACCACGGCGAGCGACGTCCTCGGCCGCAGGCGTGCGTGCTCGAAGACCAGCTGCACCACGCGGTTGACTTCCGCCACCACGGACTCCACGCCTTCGTGGTCGGCGCTTGGCAAGCCGGTGCCGTCCGGCAGGTACTCCACCAGCAGGGCGCGGTCCAGTCCGGTGGCCGACTGGCCCTCCGGGAGCCGGCGGAGCCCGCCGTTGTAAAAGCTCTTGCTGAGCTGCAGGACCAGGTCCTCGTCCACTGCGCGGTAGACAAAATTCAGCCGCCACACCGGAAGCACCTCGGACAGGGCAGTAAAAGCACTCTCCACCCGATGGTGGGCTGATTCGCCCGGTGCCAGGCGTTCCACTCCAACCGTGAAGGTGCGGGGGGTTGCGATCCGGGCATCACCGAAGGCGATGACCTGTTTGGCGCGGGCGATGGACGGCAGCACGGCCTGGAGCGAGGTCGCCTCCGCGTCCAGCATGACCACCGCATCAAAGTGCTGCTGCGCCGGCAGCAGGCCGGTCATCAGGTAGGGGCTGACGGACCAGACCGGGACCAGGGCACCAATGAGTTCAGGTGCCTGTGCCGTCAGGGACGCCAGGGAAACCCGGCCGTCCTTGAGCAGGCTGCGAAGGAGGTCGGCCTGCCGCGGATGTTGAGCGATGGCGCTGCGCCACCGCTCCGCAAGGTCCCAGCGCAGGCGTGCGGCACCGCTGGCGATATGGGCGTTGTCGGCAAGGCGGTACTCCGCCTCCAGCTTCCGCAGCGCGTCACCGTCGGACATCGCGAGGTAGTCATCGCCGCTGATCATGGCCTCGAGGGCGGACTGCCACCATGCCAGCTCGAGCTCCGCAGCGACTGACCCTGCCGGAACTTCACGCTCTGCCAGGTCCGCCAGGAGTTCGCCCAGCCCGTGCTCGCGCATGTTCTCCACCAGCAAGGTCCGCTCGGGCAGTGTCTTGAGGGTGTCCGTATCTGCCACCAGGCGCTCCAGGCGCTCCATCAGCTCCTCGTAGCGGACGGTGGCCAGGGATCCTCCGGCTTCGGTATGCCGGAGGGCCTCGCCCAGCTTTGCCAGGTCGGCGTCCAGCGACCGGTGCTTGGCATTCATCTCGGCCAGTCCCGACGGAACTGCCGGGTGCCGCTGCGTCGTGGCGTAGCCCGCCCACAGCGCCCGCTGCTCCTGCACCAGCAGCAGGGACGTGTGCAGGTCGGCGATGTGGACACCGGGCCGGACGTATTCCTTGGCAACCCTGCGCAGCCGTGAGCGTTGCATCGACGTCATCTCGATGCCGCGCTCCTTCCGCCAGGAGGAAGGAGCGGTGGCAGAAATGAGGTCCGTGACCGGGCGGTCGAAGATATCGGGCGTGAACTTGTCCAGGCTGCCCCGCACCGCGACGAGAAGCTCGAGTTGCTCGCCCCATTCCGCAAAGGAGGCACCCAGCCGGATTTCCGCGTGCTCCGCCACGGCCTTCATGCGGTCGCGCAGGACAGGCAGGTTCTTCGCCACGGAGCGGACCAGGTCCTGGGCCTCCTCGGTCTCTTTCCGCGTCAGCAGCCTGGCACCATGCCAGGGGCTGGTGGTGGACGCCTTGCTGAAGCTGCCCAGTTCCGCGGCCCGGCGGAGCCTGCCTGCGAGCTCTTCACGGTCCCGGATGCTGTCGAGGACGCTTCGCTTCAGCCGCACCGTCGTGGCCGGTGCCGGATGGATGGAGGTCAGCTCCGCCAGCGACTGCATGGCCTGGTACGGGGAGCAGCCCCAGCGCTGGCGGACGTTGTGGAGCGACGCCACGTGGTCCATCAGGGCGTGGCGGTGCTCGGTCAAAGTGTTGTGGAGGTTTCCCAGCTGGGGTTCCAGCGACTTTTCATTGCGGACGATGGCCCGGACCAGCTGTGCCTTCAGCTGCTGGGCCGTGACGTTTCCGGACAGCTGGAACAGGATGGACTCCAGGCCGAGGCCCTTGAGCTGTCCGGATACCTCGTTGAGGCTGGCGCGGCGGTCCCCCACCACCAGGACGGTCTTCCCGGCATCCACCAGTGCACCGATAGTGTTGATGGCGGTCTGGGTCTGGCCGGTGCCGGGAGGGCTGCTGACCACAAGGGAATCGCCGGCCCGGGCAGCGTCAATGACGTACTGCTGGTCGGTGTCCGCGTCCAGCAGGAGCAGTTCGTCCTTGGGGTGCCTGCTGTCCAGCGGCGGGAAGCGCGAGGGGTCCGGCTCATCGACGTCCACCACTTCACCGCCTGCCGCCGTCGCCAGCGCGGAGATCAACGGGTTGGAGTCGTTGATCCATGGGTCGTCAAGGTTACCGGAGAGGTCTGCGAAGGTTGAGACCAGGAGGTTGTGCTGGGCTTCCGCGCCATGAATGGGCCGGATCAGCGTGCCCAGCCGGTCCAGGACGGGCTGGGGGTCGAAGCGGGCGGTGCTGTAGGCGAGGCGGGTGACGGCATTGACGTCGAAGACGATGCCGTGAATGTTCTTCAGGTGGCGCACCAGGGCAGGGTTGATGTGCGCCTGCTCCGTCAGCTGGAGCTCGTAGTCGTCCTCCCCCGGGCGGACGGTAAGCGAAATGGCGGTGAGCATGACCGGCGCCGAGATGCGCTGCGGTTTGCCTCCGACGGCGGACGTCCACACCACAGTGCCCGCCGAGAGATACCCGGCATCGATGCCGCGGTCGTTGGCGAGTTCAAAGATCTTGGACCGGATGTTCCGGGAAGCCCTGGCGGCCACCACGTACTGCTGGCGGTCCCTGATCAAGGTGGAAAGCCTCGTTTTGCGGCCCGCCATCAGCTGGGCCAGGCCCGACGGGTGGGCATGGGTCAGGTCGATGGAGCCTTCCGGAGTCTTGGTGAAGCGCAGCATTGTGTCTGCACCAGTGACGGGTTTGAGCCCGGACAACCATTTGCGGAGCTCCTCCGAGCCCTCCGGGTGGTCTTGACCAACTGACACTACTGCCTTCTTTTCTGCGCTTGCACGTGACGCCCTGGACCATACCGGCATAGCTTCGAGCGTAGCCGCTCGGGCGCCGGACTTGAGAGACCGCAACACTGGAGGAGGCGAATTTACGGAGGATTTCGCCCGAAAACAGCAGTGGCCGGCCCCCGCAACGGAGGCCGGCCACTCAGGATGCTATTCCCACTCAATGGTTCCCGGCGGCTTGCTGGTGACGTCCAGCACCACGCGGTTGACGCCTTCCACCTCATTGGTGATGCGGTTCGAGATCCGGGCCAGCAGATCGTAGGGAAGGCGTGACCAGTCCGCCGTCATGGCGTCCTCGGAGGAGACCGGGCGGAGCACGATGGGGTGGCCGTAGGTGCGCCCGTCGCCCATGACGCCGACGCTCCGGACTTCGGCCAGCAGGACCACCGGCATCTGCCAGACCTCGTTGTCCAGGCCGGCGGCGGTCAGCTCTGCGCGCGCGATGGCGTCTGCCTTGCGCAACAGGTCCAGGCGGTCCTTGGTGACTTCACCGACGATCCGGATGCCCAGGCCTGGGCCAGGGAAGGGCTGGCGGCCCACGATCTCCTGCGGCAGGCCAAGCTGGGCACCGACGGCACGGACTTCGTCCTTGAAGAGGGCGCGCAGCGGCTCGACGAGTTCGAACTGCAGGTCCTCGGGCAGGCCGCCCACATTGTGGTGGCTCTTGATGTTGGCTGCGCCTTCGCCGCCACCGGATTCGACGACGTCCGGGTACAGGGTGCCCTGGACCAGGAACTTGATCTTCTCGCCGTGGGCTGCAGCCTCGGCGATGATGGCCAACTCGGCTTCCTCGAAGGCGCGGATGAACTCGCGGCCGATGATCTTGCGCTTGGTTTCGGGATCGCTGACGCCGGCGAGGGCTGAGAGGAAGCGCTCCTGCTCGTTGGCAACATAGAGCTTCACACCCGTAGCGGCAACGAAGTCGCGCTCCACCTGCTCAGCTTCGCCTTCGCGCAGGAGGCCGTGGTCCACGAACACGCAGGTGAGCTGGTCGCCCACGGCACGCTGGACCAGGGCGGCCGCAACGGCAGAGTCCACGCCGCCGGAGAGGCCGCAGATGACGCGCGCGTCCCCGACCTGCTGGCGGATGCGCTCCACCTGCTCCTCGACGATGTTGCCGGTGGTCCAGTTGGGCTCGATTTTCGCGCCCTTGAACAGGAAGTTCTCCAGCACCTGCTGGCCGTAGGCGGAGTGCTTGACTTCCGGGTGCCACTGGACCCCGAAGAGGCCCTTGTCCTCGTTGGCGAAGGCAGCCACTTCAGCGCCCGCCGTCGTCGCCAGGACCTCAAAGCCTTCGGGTGCCTCGTGAACGGAATCACCGTGGCTCATCCACGTCTTCTGGTGCTGCGGCATGCCCTCGAGGACGGAACGTCCCTCACCCAGGATGGTGGTTTCCGTGGAGCCGTACTCCCGCAGCCCGGTCTTGTCCACCTTGCCGCCCAGGGCGTTCGCCATCGCCTGGAAGCCGTAGCAGATGCCGAAGACCGGCACCCCTGCTTCAAAGAGGTCGGCGCCAACGCTGGGGGCACCGTCGGCATAGACGCTGGAGGGGCCGCCGGACAGGATGATGGCGGCGGGATTTTTGGCGAGGAGTTGCTCGGTGGAGTAGGTATGCGGAACCACTTCCGAATACACATTCGCTTCCCGGACGCGGCGTGCAATCAGCTGCGCGTACTGGGCACCGTAGTCAACTACCAGCACCGGCTTCTGGGAAGTCTGGGATGCAGTGGGAGTAGTCACCGTAATAGCCTACTTGCCGCTGTTGCACCCGCGCACCTTGAGAAGCAGTGCTGTGACGCAGCAGACGTTGGTTGGCTCAGTACCGCTGGGCTGCCTGCGGATTGGCTGCCAGCTCGGCCTCCGCCTCGGCATGGACCTTCTTCTCGACAATGAAGGACAGGAACGGAACGACGCCGCCCAGCGCCAGCAGGATCAGCTTGAGGAACGGCCAGCGCATGAGCGCCCACAGGCGGAAGTTGGACATCAGGTACACCACGTACATCCAGCCGTGCACAATGAGGACCGTGACTGACAGGTTGACTCCGCCCAGCACAGCCGGCGGCTCAGCGCCGGCGAACCCGAAGCCAAAGGGCTGTCCGGTGGCCGCGTCGGTGCCGCCCGCGAACAGGTACTGGCCGAAACCATACCGGGCGACCAGTTCGGCGCAGAGCAGCAGCAGCATGGCGCCCGTCAGGTACGCCAAAACTTTGTAGAACTTCAGGGCTGACCGGATCTGCGCCTCGGTACCACCGAAGCGGCGCTTTTTTCCGGAGGCTTTGCCACCGGCGGGTGCGGCGGGGCTGGCGGGTTTCGGGTCAATCATGGCTGTACCTTTTGCTGGTTGTGGTCAGTGTGCTGGTGGTCTTCATCTTCAGCTTCGAGGCTGTCTTCGAGATCGCGGTGGTAGTCGTCCTTCACCAGCCGCCACCAGATGAAGAGGGCGAAGCCGGCGAAGACCACCCATTCCAGGGAGTAGAAGAGGTTGAGCCAGTTGATCTGCTGCGCCGGCGGCTGCGGCCCGATGTCCAGCGGAAGAAGCTTGCCGGGCACCGCAGCGGGACTGACATCCACACCGTCCGCCAGTTCCGCGGTGGCGGCCACGAAACCGGGGTAGCTGCTGACCTCCCAGTAGTTGATCAGCTCCGCCACTGAAACCGCGGTGGCCTCCCCCGGCTGCGGCGCCGTGCCCGGCACGGGAGCTTCGGACGGCAGGAGCCGTCCAGTCAGTTCGATAGTGCCCGACGGCGGAGCGGCGGCATCTGCGCGGTCCGCCACCCAGCCGCGGGCCACCGGGATCCACGTCTGAGGCGAGGCAGCGGCCCCGGCGAGCGTGGGCGCCCCGGTGACGGCAAAGGCCGATACCACCCAGTAGCCGGTCTTGCCGTCGTGCAACCGGCCCGGGACCAGGAGCTGCTTGGCAGGATCATAGGAACCTCGAGCCGAAACCATTTGGTCGGCGTCGGAGCCGTGGAAGAACTCACCCGGATTAAGGGTTTCGGTCAGCGGCCGGACCTGCTCCGTGGCAGGGTTGACCGGCACTTCAGGCTGGGTGGACCGCCCGAACTGCCACTGGCTCAGCAGCACGAAGACCCCGGAAACGGCGATCGCGAAAACAAAACCGGCGATCCATCGGGGCTTGAGGGCTGTTTTCCACACGTCTTAACCGTACTTCGTGCTTCTGTAGAACAACTAAACGCCGGAACGGAGGGATGTGCCCCTCGCCTGTCCCCGGGAACGGCAGGGCTGGCTCCAGCCGGATCAGTGATCGAAGAAGACCAGGCTGGAGTTGATGAGTTCGGCAATCACTTCGGCATCGTATGCCCGGCGCAGGGACTCACGGAATGATTCCTTGGACAACGACCGGGCCAGGGTGGCCAGGACTTCGAGGTGGTCCGAGAAGGAGCTGGCCGGGGTTGCGATCAGCAGGATGACGGATGCCGGGCCGTCGGCGGCACCGAAGTCAAGGGCGTGTCCGTACTTGGCAATTCCAACGCCGATGGAGGTTTGGGAGACGAACTCGCTGCGCGCATGCGGCAGGCCGATCCCGCCGGGCAACCCCGTGGCCAGTTGGTGCTCCCGGGCATTGACATGCTTCAGGAACCCTTCGAGATCCGTGATCCGCCCGGCGTCGTACATGCGCTTTGCCAGCTGGGTGGCGGCGTCGGCCTTGTCCGCTGCCTCCAGCTCCAGGATCACCATGTCCGGTGTGGTGAGCTCGGCATCGTACCGGTCAAGTGGTTCCGCCAAGGCGTATCCCTTCAGTCAGCAGTGCTGGTGCCGTAACCCCTCAGCGCAAGGGCACGATGTCCTCCACGCCCAGGCGGGCGGCGTCTGCGGATTCGTCGTCCGGCTGTTGCTGGCTTAGGCGTTCGGCCTCCACCCGCGCAATGTAGTGCCGGACCTCGTTTTCGCGCTGGGCGTCACTCCAGCCAAGAACGTCACCCATCAGTTTAGCGACAACCGGCACGGCGGACACGCCGCGGTCCCACGCTTCGATGGAAATCCGTGTCCTTCGGGTCAGGACATCGTGCACATGGCGGGCGCCCTCATGCGTGGCGGCGTACACGGCCTCGGCCTGGAGGTAGTCATCCGCACCGGGAAGAGGCTCCGCCAGCGCAGGATTCTCCTCGATGAGGGCCAGCACCTCGGAAGTCATGGAACCGTACCGGTTGAGCAGGTGCTCAACCCGGGCCACGTGCACGCCGCTTTCCTCCGCGGTACGGTTCCGGCGGTTCCAGGCAGCCCGGTACCCGTTCGCGCCCAGCAGCGGGATGGTCTCCGTGCAGCTGGGCGGGACACGCTCATCCATGGTACGGGTTGCCTCGTCCACGGCGTCCTTGGCCATCACCCGGTACGTTGTCCACTTCCCGCCTGCCACGACCACGAGTCCGGGTACCGGGTGTGCCACCACGTGTTCACGGGAAAGTTTGGCGGTTGAGTCGTTCTCGCCCGCAAGCAGGGGACGCAGCCCGGCGTACACGCCCTCCACGTCTTCGCGGGTCAGCGGGCGCTTGAGGACCCTGTTGACGTGTTCCAGGATGTAGTCGATGTCCTTGCTGGAGGCAGCCGGGTGGGCTTTGTCCAGGTGCCAGTCCGTGTCCGTGGTCCCGATGATCCAGTGCCGGCCCCAGGGGATGACGAACAGCACGGACTTCTCCGTGCGCAGGATCAGCCCCACCGTTGACTGGAAGCGGTCGCGCGGAACCACCAGGTGGATGCCCTTGGAGGCGCGGACCTTCAGCTGCCCGCGCTCTGTCACCATGGCCTGGGTTTCATCCGTCCAGACGCCGGTGGCATTGATGACCTGCTTGGCGCGGATGTTGAATTCGGTCCCGTCCTCGTGGTTGACGACCTTGGCGCCCACCACCCTTTCACCTTCGCGGAGGAAATCCACCACCTTCATCTGGTTGACGGCGTGGGCGCCGTAGTAGGCCGCAGTCCGGATCAGGTTGGCGCAGTATTTCGCGTCATCCACCTGGCCGTCGTAATACCGGATGGACCCCACAAAGGCGTCGTTCTTGAGACTGGGGGCGGCGCGCAGGGTGCCCCTCCTGGTGAGGTGTTTGTGGAACGGCACTCCCCTGCTGTGGCCGCTGGAAATCGACATCGCGTCATACAGGGCAATGCCGGCACCCACGTAGGGGCGCTCGAGGAAGGGCTTGGTGAGCGGATACAGGAAAGGCACCGGCCGGGCCAGGTGCGGCGCAATTTCGGAGAGCAGCAGTCCGCGCTCCTGAAGCGCCTCCTTGACCAGGGCAAAGTCCAGCATTTCCAGGTAGCGCAGGCCGCCGTGGATCAGCTTGGACGACCTGGACGACGTACCGGCCGCCCAGTCGCTGGCCTCGACTATTCCGACTTCCAATCCCCGGGTGACGGCGTCGAGGGCGGCCCCGGTGCCCACAATGCCGCCGCCGACAATCAGGATGTCCAGTTCCCGGCCGGGCTCCGCAGTTGCACGCAACCGCTTGATGGCCGCTTCCCGTGCTGCGGGGCCCAGGGCCCCTCCGTTAGCAGGAACACTCTTCATTGAACGCCTCCAGTACCACTAGTGCCGGTCGTGAAACCACCCTACTTCGTTTGCGGCGTGGTTGGGCAGGGCGGCAGGAGGCGGCTGGCTTGCCCCGGCGTCAGTTTCCTTCGTACGGGGATACGACGACGTCGACCCGCTGGAATTCCTTCAGGTCCGAATAGCCTGTGGTCGCCATGGAGCGGCGGAGGGCGCCGATGAGGTTGGACGTCCCGTTGGTGTGGTGCCCGGGGCCGAAGAGAACTTCCTCCAGGGGTCCGACGGTGCCGACGTTCACACGGTCACCGCGGGGAAGCTCCAGGTGGTGGGCTTCCTGGCCCCAGTGCCAGCCTTTGCCGGGCGCCTCTTCGGCGCGCGCCAGCGCGCTGCCCAGCATGACGGCGTCGGCACCCATGGCGATGGCCTTGACGATATCCCCCGAGGCGCCCATGCCGCCGTCGGCGATCACGTGGACGTAGCGGCCGCCGGACTCGTCCATGTAATCGCGGCGGGCGGCAGCGACGTCGGAGATGGCGGAAGCCATGGGCGAGTGGATGCCCAGCGCCCGGCGGGTGGTGGTGGTGGCTCCGCCGCCGAAGCCGACCAGGACGCCGGCCGCACCCGTGCGCATGAGGTGCAGCGCGGGGGTGTAGCCCGCCGCGCCGCCCACGATCACCGGGACGTCGAGTTCGTAAATGAACTGTTTGAGGTTCAGCGGCTCGTGATCTTTGGAAACGTGCTCGGCGGAGACGGTGGTGCCGCGGATGACGAAGATGTCGACGCCTGCGGCAAGGACGGTCTTGTAGTGTTCCTGCGTGCGCTGCGGGGTCAGCGATCCGGCCACCGTCACGCCGGCTTCCCGGATCTCCGCCAGGCGGGATGTGATGAGCTCGGGCTGGATGGGCGCCTGGTACAGCTCCTGCATTCGTCCGGTCACGAGGGGGCTGTTGGTCTCGTCCTGCAGTGCCCCGATTTCGTCCAGAACGGGCTGCGGGTCCTCGTACCGGGTCCAGAGTCCTTCGAGATCAAGGACTCCGAGGCCGCCGAGCTTACCCAGCGCAATGGCAGTCTGCGGTGACATGGCGGAGTCCATGGGCGCCGCAATGACGGGCATGCTGAACTGGTAGGCATCGATCTGCCACGAGACGGAGACGTCCTTCGGGTCGCGGGTACGACGGTTAGGGACGATTGCAATGTCATCCAGGGAGTAGGCACGACGCCCACGCTTGCCACGGCCGATCTCGATCTCGTAAGTCACTGCTCTAGGTTATCCCAGCCGCTGCGCTACCCCTGGCTAGAGTGGCCTGCTGGGCAAACGCTGGATCTTTGATGGACATATTGCAGGCCCGGGCACCTCCTCCGGGCTGCGCGCCGTGGTAGGACTCTGGCACCAGTCCCACTTCGGCACGTTTCCGGCGTAATGGTCCAGCAGCCGTCCGGGCGGCGACTGCTGCTCGCGCCGGGGGCGGCCGGCGGGAGTACTACGGGGTAAGCGACCTTCACGACATCACGTCCGCCGTCGTCGGCTGGAACGGAGCGGACGCCGGCGAACTGGCGCCCATTCGGCCTGCCGTGACGTTCGGTTTCCGCAGTGTTCCGCCCCAGCCAAGCCTCGCCCGGGTGCGCACCACGATAACCGAACTCATGCCCCGCCGGCCTCCGGGCCGACGCCGGCAGGGTTCCCTGGGCGGGCATGGGAGGCTATGGGGCCGGCGGGGACGCTGAGCTGGGATTCGAACATCCGGAAGTAGCGGCCGCGCAGCGCCACCAGTTCCTGATGCGTGCCCTGCTCCACGATCCGGCCGTCCTCGAGCATGTACACCATGTCCGCCTTTTCAATGGTGGCGAGGCGGTGGCTGATGGCGATGATGGTGCTGTTCCGGTCCGCGAACAGGCGGGTGAAGATGCGATGTTCGGCGAGGGCATCGATGGCGGAGGTCGGCTCGTCCATCACCATGAAGGAAGCGTCCCGGTAGAAGTTCCGGGCCATGGCGAGCCGCTGCCACTGGCCGCCGGACAGACCGCTGCCCTTCCGGCCCCGCGGGTCCTCCATCCAGTTGCTGACGTGGTTGTCCAGTCCATTGGGCAGCCTGTTGATGAAGTCCAGGGCTTCAGCGTCGGCGGCGGCCTTGCGGATGCGGACGTCGTCCCGCGGCGAATCGACGTCGCCGAACCAGATGTTCTCCGCGGCAGTGGCGAACTCGTACTTGAGGAACTCCTGGCTGAGCACGGCGAGGTGGCGGTGCCAGGAGGTGACGTCGACTGCGGCGAGGTCCACGCCGTCGAGCATGACCTGACCTGAGTCAGGGCGGTAAAGGCCTGCCAGGATCCTGACCAGCGTGGACTTTCCGGCGCCGTTTTCCCCCACGATGGCGATGTGCTGTCCTTCGCGGATGGTCATGCTGATGCCCCTGATGACTTCGATGTCGCTGCCGGTGTAGGTGAACCGGATGTCCTTCAGCTCCACGGTCCTTGGTGGCTGCAGCAGCGGCGGCGCGTGCTCCGAGTGGACGGGCAGGGCCATGAACAGCTCATAGTCCTTCAGGTTTGCCAGGTCCTCGTCAATTGAGCTGAGGGAGGACACCAGGTTGTTCGCGGTGGACAGGGCGCGGCTGACGATCTGCTGCACGTAGAGAAACTGGCCCACGGGCTGGGCGCGGGCGATGATTTGCCCCACCACCCAGATCAGCGAGACCACCTCTGCGCCGTATTGGAGGGCGTCCGCGGCCAGCTGCTTAGGGATGTAGCGGCGCTGGAAATCAAGACGGCGGCGCTCGTCTGCGTCGCGGAGGCGGGAGCGGAGGTCCATGAGGAAGCCGACGATGCCGTACAGCCGCATCTCGGCAATGTGCTGAGGACGCAAAAGGTTGGTTTCGATCATCCGGCGCTGGCGCCTGGAATCCACCTGGGTGTTCCAGTGGGCAATCTGTTCGCGCGACAGCTTGAACTGCAGGTAGACGCTGGGCACAATGGCCACCAGCACGATCACTGCGATCCACCAACTGACCAGCAGCAGGGCACCGACGGCCAGGACCACCGAGACGAGCTGCGTGAAGATCGCGGCGATGCGGTCAAGGACCCGGGCATAGGAATCGGAGAACCTCTTGGCGCGGTCGTACAGGTCAACGGTTTCTTTGTCGTCGTAGCGCCAGAATTCGAGGGCCAGGAAGCGTTCGTACATCTGGTCGCCCACGATGGCGCCCACTTTGAAGCTCATCAGTTGCTGGATGTAGCGGTCGACACTGCTGAACGCGCCCCAGAAGAGCCCCAGGGCAGCGGTGATAATGACGTAGACGATCGCCAGCTGGCCCGCCCCGCCGTCGCCGGCGTAGGCAGCGGCAAGCGCGGTGGTGGTCAGGGCCGCGAAGTAGGTGGTGACCAGCGGCAGTACGGCCGAGATCAGCGAACCGAGCACTTTCATGACCACTGCGCCCGGCGAGGCACGGAAGCTGACCTTCAGTACCTGGGCTACGGCCCGGGCATAAGGCCGCAGCGCCAGCCGGCGCTGGGGATCGCGTGTGGGGGTCAGTTCCGCCGGATGGCGTGATGCGGGCATGCAATCAGCCTAGTTCCGAACAGATACAGGTTGAGCCCCGCCGAAACCCGGGTTTCGGCGGGGCTCAACCAAAGATGGCTCTTAGCGCGAACCGTAGTTCGGCGCCTCTACGGTCATCTGGATGTCGTGCGGGTGGGATTCCTTCAGGCCGGCGGGGGTAATCCGGACGAACTTGCCGCGGGCCTTCAGTTCTGCGATGGTCGGCGCGCCGGTGTAGAACATGGTCTGGCGCAAACCGCCCACCAGCTGGTAGGCCACCGATGACAGCGGGCCACGGTAGGCAACGCGGCCTTCGATGCCCTCCGGAATGAGCTTGTCATCGCCGGAGACATCCGCCTGGAAATAGCGGTCCTTGGAGTAGGACGTGTTCTTGCCGCGGGATTGCATGGCTCCGAGCGATCCCATGCCCCGGTAGGACTTGAACTGCTTGCCGTTAACGAAAATCAGTTCGCCGGGGGACTCGTCGCAACCGGCCAGCAGGGAACCGAGCATTACGGTGTCGGCGCCGGCCACCAGCGCCTTGCCGATGTCGCCCGAGTACTGCAGGCCGCCGTCGGCGATCAGCGGAACGCCGGCCGGGATGGCAGCTTTGGCCGATTCGTAGATGGCGGTGATCTGCGGGACGCCCACGCCGGCCACCACGCGGGTGGTGCAGATGGATCCCGGTCCCACGCCAACCTTGATGCCGTCGGCGCCGGCGTCGATCAGTGCCTGGGCGCCTTCACGGGTGGCGGCCTGGCCGCCGATGATGTCCACGTGGGCTGCCACGGGATCGGACTTGAGCCGACGGATCATGTCCAGCACACCCTGGGAGTGACCGTTCGCGGTGTCCACGAACAGGGCATCGACGCCGGCGTCCACGAGGGCCATGGCGCGCTCCCAGCCGTCCCCGAAGAAGCCGATGGCGGCGCCCACGCGGAGCCGGCCTTCGTCGTCCTTGGTGGCCAGCGGGTACTGCTCGGCCTTGGTGAAGTCCTTGGTGGTGATCAGGCCCTTGAGCCGGCCCTGCTCGTCCACCAGGGGAAGCTTCTCGATTTTGTTGGTGGCCAGCTTGTGCGAGGCTTCCTCACGGCTGATTCCCACGTGTCCGGTGACCAGCGGCATCTTGGTCATGACGTCGCTGACCAGCCGCAGCGGGAAGTCGGACTCGGGGACAAAACGGGTGTCGCGGTTGGTGACGATGCCCAGGAGGCGGTTGTCCTCATCCACCACGGGCAGGCCTGACACGCGGTACTGGGCGCACAGGTCATCCAGTTCCCGCAGGGTGGCTTCCGGACGGATGGTGAGCGGGTTGGTGATCATGCCCGACTCGCTGCGCTTGACCCGGTCCACCTGGTCAGCCTGGTCAGCGATGGACAGGTTGCGGTGCACCACGCCCAGGCCGCCCTGGCGTGCCATCGCGATGGCCATCCGGGACTCGGTGACGGTGTCCATGGCAGCGGAAAGGAGCGGCGTCTGCACCGTGATCCGCTTGGAAATCCGGGAGGAGGTGTCCGCCTCGGACGGGATGACCTCGGTATGTCCCGGCAGGAGCAGGACGTCGTCGTACGTCAGGCCAATAAAGCCAAAGGGGTTGTGTTCGGGCTCGGTCATGAGTGCGCCTCTTACCTTGGTTGCTGGACGGGTAGGGGTTGCAGCCGATGACCAGCCCGTCATTACGGGACTGGCCTGTGCAGAAGATGGTGCAGGACAACCGCTGAAGGCGGCGGCCCAGGGGCAGGAAAGTGTTGAGTAAATATTAGAACCTCTGCGCCGATCCCCCTATTCCACGCGTGCAATGTGAGGAACCGCACCTCCCTGCGTGGGCCCTCCGCCCGCTCCCTCTCGCGTGGGCCCTGCCTACCTCCAGCCGGTGGCTGCCAGGAGTCGCTGCTCAAACATGGGGATCATGGTCTCCACATAAGTGCGGGTGAGGTGGTTGTCATCCTTGTACACGTAGACGTTCCCCACCACAGCTGGGCAAACGCCGCGTGCGCAGATGAAGTCGCTCAGATCCATCAGGTGCAGCCCGGGCAGCTTCCCCCGGTAGCTTTCCAGCGGTGAGGGATCCGCCAGGGACTCGGCCAGGGATGGATTGCATTCAGGTGCATGGGGGCCGTTCCGCTGCACGCACTCAGGCATGTTGAAGGTGAAGCGGGGGTTGTCCCTAATCCCGACAATCTCGATGCCCGCCTCCGCGAACGGCCGGACGCCCTCCAGGTAGCCCGGGATCCCAGTCTCGAACGGCGCTTCCTCATGCGTCAGGGATGCCACCGTGAACACAGCGTCGGGGCGGTGTTCCAGGACGTAGGCTGCGCTGGCCTGGTTGTAGGCGTTGCACTCGGCGTTCCTTGTTTCGGAGGCGGCACCGAAACGGCAGGCCGGCATCAGCAGCGTCACCAGTTCCCAGCCCCGTGCGGCGGCGATCGGCGCCAGCGCGCCGAGGTACTGCTGAGAGTGGGAGTCCCCCAGCACCACGATCCGCTTGGTCACTTCGCCTTCGGGAACCTCCTGCCGGCATCCCTGAAGAATGGGATCGCTGGTGGCATTGTCACCGGTGCAGGGGGCGTAGATGCCGGCCCAGTCGTTGTCCAGCGCGGACGGCCCGGGGATGATTTTGGCGCCGGCCACCGGCACCGGGGCGTTCTCCGGGTGCAAGGCAGCGGCCCCTGGCGTAAGCTCCCGGGGCTGGGCCGCCGTCGCGCTTTCCTCCGCGGTGAGGGTGGTTTGCCAAACAGCCACGGGGCCGGCAAGGACGGCACCACAGGCAGCAATCACGACGGCGGTGCGCCAGGCCCGGCGCTGTGGCCAGTGCCAGTCGCGCAACGGCTTTTCCACGAAGCGCGTGGTGAGGACCGCGAGCACGATGGACGCGCCCACAATCCCCATGCCCTCGGCAAGGTTTGGCGCCTCCGCCCCGGTGGCGGCGAGCGCGAGCACCAGGATGGGCCAGTGCCAGAGGTAGAGGGCGTAGGAATTGTCTCCCAGCGCCACCAGCGGCCTGCTGCTGAGGAACCTGTCCACGCCGAAGGGGCTGCCCGTTTGGCCCGCGATGATGATGCCGGCAGCAGCCAGGGTCGGCCAGAGAGCCACGTAGCCGGGGAAGGACCGGTCCACCGTCAGCAGCAGGCCGCAGGACACCATGGCCGCCAGCCCGAGCCAGCCGAGCACCACCCGCAGCGCCTGGCCGGGCTTGACATACGGAAGGGCGAGGGCAAGCAGTGACCCCAGCGCGAATTCCCAGAGCCTGGTCCGGGTGTCGAAGTAGGCGTAGGCCTGGTTGGTGGCTGTCTGCTCGACGGAGTAGGCGAGCGATACGGCGAACACTGCCCCGAACACCAGGGCAAGCAGCCCGCGATAGTTTGAGCGGGCACCACCGGGAAGGCGGCGGAGCAACGCCAGGAGGCCGGCGCTGCCTGCAAAGATGAGCGGCCACAGGATGAACACCTGCCCCTGGATGGACAGGGACCAAAAGTGCTGCAGTGGGCTGGCACCGGCATGGTCCTGGGCGTAATAGTCGACGGCCGTGTCCGCCAGCAGCCAGTTCTGGACGTAGAGCAGGGATGCCCAGGCCTGGTCCAGCACCTGGGGCCAGCGGTTTTGCGGCAGGATCAGCCAGGTGCCTGCAAGGATGCCGAGGATCACCACGACGGCGGCGGGCAGCAGCCGCTTGAAGAGGTGCAGCCAGTGGGCCAGGAGTCCAAAAGGCCGTCCTGCCTCGGCTTTCCGGACAAAGGAAAGCGTCAGCAGGAACGCGGAGACCAGCAGGAATATATCCACGCCACCAGAAACCCGGCCCAGCCATACGTGGTAGGCCACCACCATCAGCACGGCGAGCGCACGGAGCCCCTGGACCTCGGGCCGGAAGGCTTCCTTGCGGCTCTTTGCGGCGGCCTTGGGCAGTTTTGCGGGCTTGCTGCCGTCCGTCGTCCCGGACATCAGACCTGCCAACCTGTGCTGGCCAGAAACTCCTGCTCAAAGAATGGGGCAAGCGTCATCATGTAGGACCGCGTGACGTGGTTGTTGTCTTTATAGACGATCACGTTGCCGATGGTGGCGGGGCAGAAATCATCTGTGCAGAAGTACCGGGTGAGGTCCATGAAGCGGGTATTTGGAAGCCGGTCGGCTGCCGCGTTTGTTGGGGAGACAGGGCTGAAACTTGCCGCGCGGCTGCTGCCGCAGACTTCCTGCGCCTGCGGGTTCTGCGCCAGGCAATCCGGCGTGTGGGCCGGCATGCGGGGGGTGTCCCGGATCCCCACCACCGGGATACCGGCCTCGTTGAGCCGCTGAACCTCACGGATCCAGCCCTCATCCAGCCGTTCGGGCATCGCCGGATCACCGAAGGTCCGGGTGCTGGTTGTCAGCACAAGGTCGGGTTTCATCTCCAGCACCCGGGCCATGCCCTCCTCGTTGAACTTCAGGCAGTCCTCGTCCACGCCGGGCCCCGGTTCGTCAGTCAACGGGCAGAAGCCTTTCGTGATGGACGTAACCTCCCACTGGTACTTCCCAGCCATGGCAAGAACAGCTGTATTCAGGACAAAGGCATGGGAGCTGCCCATCATCACGATCTTCTTGGCTCCATCAGTGACGGCGTTGGTGCAAACGCTGGCGTTTTGGCCCACGTCCTCGCAGGGTTCGGGAAACTCGGGCCATTCGGTGGCTATCACCTCCGGTGTGGGGACCAGCTCCGCCCGCCCATCCGGCTTGAAGTTGAAGTTGTTGCTGGCTGTTCGGGCCCCGGGATAGCGGGGGTCGTCCAGCCCGATGGCGGAGATGGAGCTGGACTGGATGATGTGGTGCCGCCAAAGAGCTAGGGGTGCCGCCGCAACGGCGACCACCAAGCTGATCGCGATTACTGCCCGGCGCCGCCTGGCCTCCGGCCATCTCCATTCACGCCACGGGGCCTCGATGAAGCGCGTGGTGAGATGGGCAAGGACCAGGGACGCCAGGATGATCACTGATCCTGACAGCCACCCTGCATGCTCCTTGCCGCTCCAGGCCAGCCCAAGCACCAGGAGGGGCCAGTGCCACAGATACAGCGCATAGGACATCCCGCCCAGCTTCACCAGTGGCTTGGAGCTGAGGAACCTGTCCACCCCGGCTCCGCTTTGGGTCTGGCCAGCGGCGATGATCATGGCAGCGGCGAGAGTTGGCCAAAGTGCGGCGATCCCGGGAAAGGCTGCCTGCACGTTCAGCAGGATCCCGCAGCTGAGCATTGCAATGAGGCCCACCCAGCCCAGGATGACGCGGGTCGGACGGGATAGGCGGAGACCGGGAAGAATAAGGGCCACCAGCGTGCCGAGTGCGAACTCCCAGAGCCGTGCTCCGGTGTCGAAATATGCCTGCACCTGGTTGGAGGCAGTGAAGTAAATCGAATAGCCAAGCGAGCCCAGGAAGAGTGCGAAGAAGACGTAGGCGAGCAGGGGCCGGTAGGAAAGCCTGTAGCGCTGCGCCGCCCACGCGGCAAGCGCGAAGATGAGCGGCCAGAGGATGAACACCTGCCCCTGGATGGAGAGGGACCAGAAATGTTGCAGCGGGCTGGCGAGGCTGTGGTCGTTGGCGTAATAGTCCACCGCCTGTTCCTGCAGCAGCCGGTTCTGTGAGTAGGACAGGGACGCCCAGCCCTGCTGGATGAGGTCCAGCCAGCGGGTTCGCGGAAGGAACAGGTATGAAGCTGCCAGGGTTGCCACGATGACCGTTACGGCTGCCGGCAGCAGCCGCCGGAAAAGATGCAGCCAATGCTTCAGCAGGTCCACGCGCTCCCGTCGCTCATGCCGCCCGGTGAACTGCAGGGTCATCAGGAACGCGGAGACCAGGAGGAAAACATCGACCCCTCCCGAGACGCGCCCGAACCAGACATGGTACGAGACCACCATCAGGACAGCCAGGGAACGAAGGCCCTGGATTTCGGGGCGGTAGGCGGATCTGCGGTGCGGCTGCCGGCGTCCGGCAGCGGTCGCCGGCGCTTCAGCGGTCCTTGTTACTGACACAAATTACCCTTCAGAGCCCTTGACAAACCATCAAGTTTAGCCGATACGGCTGGCCCTCCCGGATTTGGCGGTATCCGCCGGGATCCGGCTGTCCCGCGAATTGCTGCCCTCGGCTAGGCGCGCAGCAGCCCGCGCAAGGTCTGGATCGTGTCAGCCTCGGCCGCCGTCTTGTCGTCACGGTAGCGCTTCACGCGTGCGAAGCGCAGGGCGATTCCGCCGGGGTACCGCGGGGATTGCTGGACGCCATCAATGGCAATTTCGACGACGGTGACGGGCTCCAGCCAGACGGTTCCCGCCGTGCGCCGCACCTCTATCTCCTGGAACCGCCGGGTTTGCCATTGCAGGAGCGCATCGGTGAGGCCTTTGAAGGTCTTGCCCACCATCACATAGGCGCCGGGTTCGCCGAACTCGCCGGTGGGGTCGAGGGCTCCGAGGTGAAGGTTGGACAGCAGCCCCGTCCGTCGTCCTGATCCCCATTCGCAGGCCAGCACCACCAGGTCGTAGGTGAGCACCGGCTTCACCTTCATCCAGTTGGAGCCCCGCCGGCCGGCCGCGTAGGGGGAATCAACAGCTTTGATTACCACGCCCTCGTGTCCGGCGGCGAGCGCATCGCGGGAGACCCGCTCGGCAGCGGCCGCATCCGCAGTGATCGCCCCCGGGATCCTGTACTCGGGGGCGATGCGCTCGAGCACGCCGATGCGCGTTGCCAGGGGCTCGTCCAGGAGGTCTTTCCCGTCAAGGTGCAGCAGGTCGAAAAACCATGGATGCAGCAGGGTGGTACGCGCCGCTTCCGCACCGAACCGCGCCATGGTTTCCTGGAAGGGCCGCGGACCGCCCTCCTCGTCGAGGGCGAGGGTCTCGCCGTCGAGGATGACATCCCGCACCGGGAGTCCGCGAACCACCTCCACCACCTCGGGCAGGCGGTGCGTCACCTCGGCAAGGGTGCGGGTGAAGATGCGCACGTCGTCTCCACTGCGATGCACCTGGATGCGGGCGCCGTCGAGCTTGTATTCCACTGATGCCTTCCCCGTAACCTCCATCGCTTCGGTGACGCTGGCGGTGGTTGAGGCGAGCATCGGCTGCACGGGACGGCCGACGACGAGCCCCACCACGCCTAGTTCTTCCGGCGTGCCCGTGATCGCCAGCAGGGCGGTCTGACCGAGATCGCCGGAGAGCATTGCCGCCCTGCGGACGGCCTCGGCAGGGCGGCCGGCGGCGCGGGCGACGGCGTCGGTCAGGACCCCCTCAAGCGCCCCGGTCCGCAGTTCACCGAGCAGCACACCTGCGATGAAACGCTGCTCGCGTTCAGTGGCGGCGGACGTGAGCGTCCGGAGTGTCATGGCGCGTTCCGCGGCCGATCCCGAGCCCGTAGTGGCGAGCAGCCGGTCCAGGGCGGCGTCGAGGTCGGCGACAGTAAGAGTGGCATCGGCCGCCGCCTCCCCCATGGCCGCTGTCATGCCCCGCCAGCCGACCCCCACCCGACCCTGCCGCGGTTTAGCGGTCAGCAGGCCGACCGCAGTCGCTATCTCCGCAGGCTCCAGCCGGCGGAGCAGGCCTGCCAGTGCCTCGACCTTCGCGACCCGGGAGCGGGTGGACGCAACGGCATCCGTGGTCCTCACGAGCTCGTCGAGCAGCATGGCACCAGTCTGCCACGCGTCCACCTATGGACAGCGGCGGACGCCGGTTTCAGAATGGGCGCGTGGGAATCATCGTCGCCAACCTGTTCCTTACGCTCGACGGCGTCTACCAGGCTCCCGGTGGCCGGGAGGAGGACCGCGAGGGCGGCTTTGCCTTTGGCGGCTGGCAGCTGCCGGTGTCCGATGAGGAGGCGGAGGCGGCCATCGAAGCGGAGATCGGCCGGATCGACGCCCTGCTCCTGGGCCGCAAAACCTATGACATATTTGCGGCCTACTGGCCCCAGCAGTCCGGTGAAATCGCCGACACCCTCAACCGCGTGCCGAAGTTCGTCGTCTCCCACAGGCTTGCTGATCCCGCCTGGGCCGGCACAGGAGTGCTCCCTGATGCAGCTGCTGCGGGCAGGCTCCGCGAGGAATACGGCCAGGTGCACATGTTCGGCAGCGGCGTCCTCCTCCGCTCGCTTCTCGCGGCAGGCGTGCTCGACCGCCTCCACCTCTGGCTTTATCCGGTCACGCTCGGAGAGGGAAAACGGCTCTTTGATACCGGGACCATCCCCGCTGCTTTCCGGCTCGCCGAGCCCGCGCGGAGCTTCCCTAAAGGTGCTGTCTCCTTGGTGTACGAGCGCGCCGGTGGCGTGGAAACACAGGATATGCCGGGCACGTAGCCGGTGAACCAGCCTTGGACGCAAAAACCGGCCCAGCGGATGCTGGACCGGTTTTCAGCCACGTTTCCCTGGGAGACGCGTCAGTGGCTGTGGCCTGCGTGCTCGTCTTCCTCGGCAGGCTTCTCGGCAACAAGGGTCTCGGTGGTGAGAACCAGGGCAGCGATGGAGGCCGCGTTGCGGAGGGCTGCGCGGGTGACCTTGACGGGGTCGATCACGCCGGCGGCGATCAGGTCCTCGTACTCGCCCGACTTGGCGTTGAAGCCGTTGTTGGTGTCGAGCTCGGCGACCTTGGAGGTGATGACGTAGCCGTCGAAACCGGCGTTCTGGGCAATCCAGCGCAGCGGCTGGACCAGCGCGCGGCGGACGATGCCCACAGCAGCGGCGGCGTCGCCTTCCAGTGCCTTGACGGCCGGGTCCTCATCCAGTGCCTTCAGGGCGTGGATCAGTGCAGAACCGCCACCGGCCACGATGCCTTCTTCGAGGGCAGCGCGGGTGGAGGACACGGCGTCCTCGATGCGGTGCTTCTTTTCCTTGAGCTCAACCTCGGTGGCAGCGCCGACCTTGATGACGCCGATGCCGCCGGCCAGCTTGGCCAGGCGCTCCTGGAGCTTTTCACGGTCCCAGTCGGAGTCGGTGCGGGTGAGCTCGGCGCGCAGCTGCGCAACGCGTGCTGCCACGTCCTCTTCGGTACCGGCGCCGTCAACGATGGTGGTGTTGTCCTTGGTGACCGTGATGCGGCGGGCAGTGCCCAGCACCTCAAGGCCGACGGTGTCCAGGCTCAGGCCCAGTTCGGGAGAGACAACCTGCGCACCGGTGAGGGTGGCGATGTCCTGCAGCATGGCCTTGCGGCGGTCGCCGAAGCCCGGAGCCTTGACGGCAACAACGTTCAGGGTGCCGCGGATGCGGTTGACGATCAGCGTGGACAGTGCCTCGCCGTCGATGTCCTCAGCGATGATGAACAGCGGCTTGGAAGCCTGCAGCGCCTTCTCCAGCAGCGGCAGGAATTCCTGCAGCGAGGAGATCTTGCCCTGGTTGATCAGGATGAGGGCGTCCTCCAGGACGGCTTCCTGGCGGTCGGCATCCGTGATGAAGTACGGGGACAGGTAGCCCTTGTCGAACTGCATGCCCTCGGTGAGGACCAGTTCAGTCTGCGTGGTGGAGGACTCTTCGATGGTGATGACGCCATCCTTGCCCACCTTGCCGAACGCCTCGGCGAGCAGTTCGCCCACCTCATCGCTCTGGGCGGAGATGGAAGCAACGCTGGCAACCTGGGTGCCTTCAACGGGACGGGCGTTCTCCAGCAGCCGGGCGGCCACGGCTTCAACGGAAACCTCAATGCCCCGCTTGATCTGGCCGGGGGCAGCGCCGGCTGCCACGTTGCGCAGGCCTTCCTTGACCAGTGCCTGGGCCAGGACCGTTGCGGTGGTGGTTCCGTCGCCGGCGACATCGTTGGTCTTGGTGGCCACTTCCTTGGCCAGCTGTGCGCCAAGGTTCTCGTACGGGTCGTCCAGCTCGACTTCGCGGGCGATGGTGACGCCGTCGTTCGTGATGGTGGGAGCGCCCCACTTCTTGTCCAGGACGACGTTGCGGCCGCGGGGGCCGAGCGTCACCTTGACGGTGTTGGCGAGCTTATCAATGCCGGCTTCAAGAGACCGGCGGGCAGCGTCATTAAACGCAAGCTGCTTTGCCATGGTTTTGTCCTTTCAAGACAGAACCCCGCGCCGCTGAGCAGCAGAATGCATGACCAGCGGCGCGGGGATCCGGAGAGTTACTTTACGACGATCGCCAGCACGTCGCGGGCGGACAGCACGAGGTACTCGGTGCCGCCGGTCTTGACTTCGGTTCCGCCGTACTTGGAGTAGATCACGACGTCGCCAACTGCTACGTCGACCGGTACGCGGTTGCCGTCTTCGAAGCGGCCGGGGCCTACTGCAACAACTTCGCCTTCCTGGGGCTTCTCCTGCGCGGAGTCCGGGATCACCAGGCCGGAAGCCGTGGTCTGCTCGGCTTCGAGCGGGCGGACAACAATACGATCCTCAAGAGGCTTAATAGAGACCGACACTCGGACCTCTCCTTTTCGTCAGAAAATTCGTGGACTGGAAAGCTTTCGGCCCTGGCTGGCAAACCGTCGTCGCGGTGCCGGCAGCAGCCTGGCTGGCAGCTCTTCATGTATTAGCACCCTCCTAGGGAGAGTGCTAATGAAGACTCTATGTAAGGGTTAGCACTCGGTCAAGGTGAGTGCCAGCGTTTCGTCATCAGCGGACGTCTCCGCGTGTAGATTTGACGGGTGCGAGCCGCCGTCTACCTCATCCTTGCCAACCTCTTCTGGGCCGGAAACTTCGTGGTGGGCCAGGCCGCCATGAAAACCATGGAGCCGCTCCAGCTGACGTTTTGGCGCTGGGCGCTGGCTGCTGTGCCATTGCTGGTGCTGGCCGGGGCCGTGGAAAAGCCGGACTGGCGCGCAGTCCTCGGCAGGTGGCCCGTCCTGCTCCTGCTGAGCCTGCTGGGCATGAGCGGCTACACCCTCTTGCTGTACAGCGCACTGCAGCACACTTCGGCCCTGAACGCCTCGCTGGTGACGGCCGCGAACCCTGCTCTGATCATGGTCCTGGCCGTGGTGCTGCTAAGGGACCGTCCGCGGCCGGTTAGCTGGGCCGGCGTCGGGCTGGGCCTGGCCGGCGTCCTACTGGTCCTGACCGGCGGCGACCTGCAGCGGCTCCTGACCTTTTCGATCGACAGCGGCGAGCTGCTGATCCTCGGAGCCATCACCGTCTGGGGCCTCTATACGATCATCGCGCGGAGGCTGAGCGTCCCGGCGATCACGTCCACGGCCGTCCAAGTGGCCATGGCTGCCGTGGTCCTCGCTCCCATCGCCGCAGCCACCGGTGCCGGTCTGCCGTCCACGCCCGCCGAAGGATGGTCACTGGCCTTCATTGCCCTGTTCCCGTCACTGGGGTCCTACCTGCTGTGGAACCTGGCGCTGAAGCGCACCAGCGCAGCCAATGCCGGTAATTACCTGAACCTGATTGCGGTGTTCACCGCCATCATCACGGTGCTGATGGGCCAGCCCATCACGCTGGCGCAGGTGCTGGGCGGGGCCCTGGTGATATCGGGCGTCCTGCTGACCAGCGCGGGCCAGCGGCCTCAGCGTCCCGGATCGTCGAAGCCGACGTCCTCGCCGTCGGAGTCGCGGCTCCCCTGATCCCGTCTGCGGAAGAGCAGCACCGCCGCGGCAGCTGCCGTCAATAACGACGCGACAAGGAAGACGATGCTCCCCGTCCGTGCCCCGCTGTACAGACCCCGGATGTCCTGCGCCTCCTGAGTGTCGTCCTGGGTGTCACTGCCCCCACCGAATAAACGGTGGCATCAAACGTGTCCCGGAAGTAGATGATCACCAGGAGCGCAAGGCACACCACCGCCACGACGGAACTGACAACAGTGCAGGCCTGGCGAACCTTGCCGCTCCCCGGTCCCTGGGTTGGTGCTCAGGGGACGGCTGCGGACCTGCACTGTGGTTCATGCTTTCAACACCATCGGCATCCCTGCCAGCCGCTGCTCCACTAGGCTGGAACCCATGGCTCAAGCTCCCCAGGACCAGATTGCACCACTGCTCACCCCTGAAGGCTGGGAGCTGCTGGCATCCCTGGAGCCGTACCGGGAGGAGAAGTCCTTCGAGCTGAACTCGGCGCTCCGCAAGGCCGGGCACTCCCCCGAACTTGTCTCCGCCGTCCTGACCCAGTCCCGGCTGCGAACCAGGGCCGCGGCGAAGTTCGGCGAGTTCGCCCGCCAGATGCTGTTCACCCAGGCCGGGCTGGAACAGGCCACCCGGCTCAACGTCGCCGCCCGCCATGCCCAGCGGTTCGCCGAAGCCGGGATCCGCCACGTGGCAGACCTGGGCTGCGGACTGGCAGCCGACTCCCTGGCGCTGGCGTCCATGGACATCACTGTCACGGCTGTGGAGATGGATGAGACCACCGCCGCGTGCGCGACGGTGAATCTGATCCCCTTCCCCAACGCCACTGTGGTGCACGCCGACGCCACCTCCGTCCCGCTGGATGGGATCGACGGCGTATGGCTGGATCCGGCCCGCCGCGTCACCTCCACCTCGGGCACCAAGCGCATCTGGGACCCCGAGGCGTTCTCACCGCCGTTGTCCTTCGCCGAGGCTCTTGCCGCCTCCGGCAAGGCGGTCGGCGTCAAGATGGGCCCTGCCATGCCGCACGACTCCGTGCCTGCGGACTGTGAAGCCCAGTGGGTGTCCGTGGCCGGGGATGTCACCGAAGTGGCACTGTGGTTCAATGCCGTGCGCCGGCCCGGAATCCGGCGGTCGGCACTGGTGCTCGGCTCCCAGGGTGCGGCGGAACTGACCAGTGGAGAGGAGTTCGGGGCAGGCCCGGCCGCCCCGACAGGACCCGTCGAGGGCTACCTGTACGAGCCGGACGGCGCCGTCATCCGTGCCGGGCTGGTGGCCGACGTCGCACTGCAGCTGGGCGGGCACCTGGTGGATGAACACATCGCCTACATCTGTGCACCGACCTTGGTGGATACACCTTACGCACGGGCCTACAAGGTGCTGGACGTGATGCCCTACAACGTCAAAGCGCTCAAAGCCTGGGTGAAGGAGAACGGCATCGGCGTGCTGGACATCAAGAAACGCGGTACCGCAGTCACCCCTGAGGAGCTCCGCAAGCAGCTCCTCAGCGGCCGGAACTCCGGCAGGACCGCTGGCAGGAAGGCCGCGAAAACAGCCACCCTGGTCCTGACCCGCATCGGGGAGGACCGGGTGGCCATCGTGGTGGAGCCGGTGGGATAGGGCACACTCCGGCGGCGTAGGGCGCGCTACTGTGCGCGCATGAACTCCTCGGCGGCACGCACCTGCTCCGGGCCGGGCCGCACGCCGGTGTAGAGCACGAACTGCTCCAGCGCCTGGATGGTGGCAACCTCCGCTCCGGTAATCACCGGTTTCCCCGCGGCCCGCGCCGCCCGGATAAGCGGAGTCTCAGCGGGCAGGGCAACCACGTCGAACACCACCTGCGCTGTGTTGATGGTCGCCTCGGGGAACGAGAGGCTGTCGGCCTCAGCTCCCCCTGCCATGCCGATCGGTGTGACGTTGATGATCAGGTCCGCGGTCCCGCCCTCGAGCGCTTTCCGCCACTGGAACCCGTACTGGTCCGCGAGCGCCCGCCCGGTGGCCTCGTTCCTGGCAAGGACGGTCACGTCGGAGAAGCCGGCATCGCGAAGCGCGGCTACGGTGGCCTTGGCCATGCCGCCTGCCCCTTGGACCAGGACCGAGTAGCTGGTGGGTACCTGGTACGAGGCCAGGAGCTGCTCAATGGCGGTGTAGTCGGTGTTGTACGCCTTCAGGTGCCCGTCCGTATTCACGATGGTGTTCACGGAGTCGATCGCCTTGGCCGAGGGGTCCATCTCGTCCACCAGCGCGATCACGTCCTCCTTGTAGGGCATGGAGATGGCGCAGCCACGGATTCCCAGCCCGCGCACACCGGCAATGGCCTGTTCCAGGTTGGTGGGGGCGAATGCCTTGTAGATCCAGTTGAGGTTCAGCTGCTCGTAGAGGTGGTTGTGGAACCTGGTCCCGTTGTTGCTGGGCCGGGCCGAGAGCGAGATGCAGAGGGTCATGTCTTTATTGAGAATGGGCACCAGACCATTAAACGCGTTCCCGGGCTCAGGGGCAGCCGGTCCCCGCGGGGAAGCTTCCGACGGCGGCGGGCAGCTTCCCCCGTGCCGCCGCCTTCCCGGCGAGGACGGCTGCGAGGGCGTCGAAGGCTCCGTCGCTGCGGCCATAAAGTGCCACCTTGACCGGCGCGGTTGATTCCTGCAGCGGCCAGGGAGCATCAAGCGCGACGGCGATGTCCCCGCCCGCGCCCCGCCCGCCGTAGCCGATCAGGCTGACCACCGGTCCCGAACCCAGGGACAGGCCGGCCCGGGCTGCCGCGGCCTCGAACCGTGCCCTGTCCGCCGGCTTGCCGCCAGCCACCTGCACGGCTCCGGGAACCATGGGACCGCCGCAGGGACCGGAAAGCACGGTAACGGCCGACGCTGAAACGCGCGCCGAGAGGGCGGCGCTGCTGCCCGGAGGTGCACCGGCTTTCGGGGCTGTCCGGGCGTTCCAGACCATCATGGTGGCAACGCGCCGGGCTGCTTCGTCCAGCCGCTCAGGCGGCAGTCCGCCGGTGGCCACCGCGTGCACTATCGCTGCATGCGCCTGGCCAACGTCGGCCGGCATAAGGAGGAGGTCGGCCCCGGCGGCAAGGGCCATCACTGCCGCGGTTCCGCCGGGATACTGTTTGGTCACGGCGCCCATGTTCAGGGCATCGGTCACGGCCACGCCTTTGAAACCCAGGCCCCGCAGCGCGGTATACGTCGGGGCGGAGAGCGACGCCGGGACGCCGGGTTCCAGCGCGGGTACGGCAATGTGCCCGGTCATCACCATGGGCAAACCGGCAGTTGCTGCAGCCTGGAAGGGCTTCCAGTCCCGCGCGCTGAGTTCGGCCACGGTAGCTGTTTGAGTGGGAAGGCTGAGGTGTGAATCAACTGTCATCGAGCCGTGCCCTGGGAAGTGCTTGACGGCCGGCAGAACGCCCGCGGTGAGCATTCCCTCCGAGAATGCGACGCCAAGGGCTGCGGCAGCGCCGGGATCAGAGGAGAGGGACCTGGCACCGATGGTGACATCCTTTGGCCCGATGGTGACGTCGGTATCCGGTGCGAAATCCAGGTTGAACCCCAGCGGCACAAGTTCGGCCGCCAGGCCCTGCCCGGCTTCCCTGGCCAGGGGTCCGCTTCCGGCAGCACCGTAGCTCATGGGCGTCGGCCACTCCGTCAGCGGCGGCCCGAGCCTGGCTACCTGGCCGCCTTCCTGGTCCACTGCGATGATCCCCGGCCAGGGCCTGCCGTTGGCGGCTGCTGCCTGTGCCAGCCGATGGTTGATGGCGGCCATGCCCTGGACGTCCATCCTGCCCTGGGCATCCAGGGGCACGTTGTCGCCCATGATGATGGACCCGGCCAAGTGCAGCCGCTCAATGGCGTCCGCCTGGGCTTCCACCGCCATGCCCTTGAAGAACGGAAGAAGGACCTGCCCGGCCTTCTCCTCGGCGGTCATCGCCGCCACTGCCGCGGACGCCGCATCCTGGTCCCGCTGCTGCGGACCCCAGCCCAGGGGCCGGCTACCCGGATCAGGCGAGGGGGACGCGGTGGCGTGGGACGGCGTCGTACGCAGTGTTGGCGTAGGCGACGCCGAAGCGGAAGGGGACGACGGCGACGGCGTCGGGCCGGGCGCAGCGGTGCAGGAGGCAAGGGCTACTGCGGAGGCTGCCGCAAGGAGGGGGAAGGGTTTGTGAAGACTGTCACGCAGGTGTTGGAACAAGGCCATCACTACGATGCTACCCCTGCACTAGACTTGAACCACCCGTTCGCCTGCCGGCAGCAGCCTTGTCAGTGACGGCGTGAGCCAGGGGCAAACAGGACAGTTAGGAAATGCGTGAAGATCGACTTCGCTTCATCCAGCCAGTCAACCCTTGGTGTTGAATGGGAACTGGCCCTGGTGGACGGCAGGACAGGCGAACTCGCCTCCGTAGCCAACGAAGTGCTCCGCGGCGTGGCCTCCCGCCACCCGGAACTGAACGAAAACGACGAGCATCCGCACATCAAGCAGGAACTGCTGCTGAACACCGTGGAACTGGTGACCGGCATCTGCGGGACTGCCGCCGAAGCCAAGGAGGACCTCAGCCGTTCCCTGGCCGCCGTCCGCGAGATCACCGACCCTATGGGGGTGGAACTGTTCTGCGCCGGCAGCCACCCCTTCAGCCCGCCGCAGCTGCAGCCGGTCACGGACAAGGCCCGCTACGCCAAGCTGATCGACCGCACCCAGTGGTGGGGCCGCCAGATGGTCATCTACGGCGTGCACGTCCATGTGGGGCTCGACCGCCGGGACAAGGCGCTTCCCGTCCTGGACGGCCTGGTCAACTACTTCCCGCACTTCCAGGCGCTCTCCGCGTCCAGCCCGTTCTGGGGCGGTGAGGACACCGGCTACGCTTCCCAGCGCGCCCTGATGTTCCAGCAGCTCCCCACCGCGGGACTGCCCTTCCAGTTCCGTTCCTGGGAGGAGTACGAGTCCTACGTCCAGGACATGTTCACCACGGGAGTGATCGACACCCTTTCGGAAATCCGCTGGGACATCCGGCCGGTTCCCAACCTGGGCACCATCGAGATGCGCATCTGCGACGGCCTGGCCACCCTGGAGGAAGTGGGGGCAATTGCGGCCCTCACCCAATGTTTGGTGGACGAGTTCTCCACCATCCTGGACAACGGAGGCACCATCCCCACCATGCCGCCGTGGCATGTGCAGGAGAACAAGTGGCGCGCCGCCCGCTACGGCATGGACGCGATCATCATCCTCGACGCCTCCGGTAAGGAGCAGCTGGTCACCGAGCACCTGCTGGAGACCCTGAACCGGCTGGAGCCGGTGGCAAAGAAGCTCGGCTGCCCGGACGAGCTTGCCGACGTCGAAAAGATCATCCGCCGCGGTGCAGGCTACCAGCGCCAGCGCAGGGTGGCCGCCGAGCACGGCGGAGACCTCCAGGCAGTAGTGCTGGACCTGGTCAAGCAGATGCGGAACGGCCCCACCGCCTGACTCCCCTGCCGAAACGGGGCACTTCGACACAGACACGCCGGCCGCCGTCGTGATTTCCGACGGCGGCGCCCCCAAAGTGCCCCGCACCGGTCGGCTGGCCCTGCCGTCAGGCGGGGAGGGACACCGAGGTGACCGGCATGGACGAGTCCGGCGCGAACCGGATCCCGCTGGGTTCCACTCCTGCCATCACCAGCTGCGCCCCCAAAGCGGCCACCATGGCACCGTTGTCCGTGCACAGGTTCAGCGGCGGCACATGCAGCCTGATCCCTGCCGATGCGCAGCGCTGGCTGGTGAGCTCCCGGAGGCGTGAGTTCGCCGCCACGCCCCCGCCCAGCAGCACGTCCTTGATGCCGTGCTCCCGGCAGGCCAGCACAGCCTTGGACGAGATGATGTCCACCACGGCTTCCTGGAATGCGGCAGCGATATCCGCCACGGGAATCTCCTCGCCGCGGGCTTCGAACTGCTCAACGCACCGGGCCACCGCCGTCTTGAGACCGCTGAAGGACCAGTCGTACCGGTGTTTGCCCGGCTCTTCGGTGGTGCCCATGTACTTGGGTTGGCTCAGGCCGCGGGGGAAGCGGATGGACTTCGGATTGCCGGTCCGTGCCACCTTATCGATGGCAGGCCCGCCCGGGTAGCCGAGGCCCAGGATGCGGGCCACCTTGTCGTAGGCCTCGCCCGCGGCGTCATCGATGGTGGACCCCAGGAGCACCACGTCGTCGGTGATGCTGTTGATCTTGAGAATTTCCGTGTGGCCGCCGGACACCAGCAGGGCGCCGAGATTTTCGGGCAGCTGCGGAGCTGTACCGTTCTGCCGGCTGCCGCCAGCATTGTCCTGCCCGTCCAGCAGCCCCACGCCCACGTGGGCCACCAGGTGGTTGATGGCATAAAGGGGCTTGCCGGTGGCCACGGCCAGCGCCTTTGCCGCGCACACCCCAACCATCAGGGCGCCCGCCAGGCCTGGACCGGAGGTGACGGCGATGGCGTCCACTTCGTCCAAGGTCACACCGGCATCGGCCAGGGCCTGCTCCAGGGTGGGCACGAAGGCATCGAGATGCGCCCGCGAGGCGATCTCCGGGATCACGCCGCCGAAGCGGACGTGCTCGTCCATTGAGGAAGAGACGGTGTTGGTCAGCAGTGTGGTTCCCCGGACGATGCCAACGCCGGTCTCGTCGCAGGACGACTCGATGCCCAGCACCAGTGGCTGCGAACGGTTCATGGCTGGCCTGCTTCCTTCGTTGTCCCGGCGTCCGCTTGTTTACCTGTCGGGCCGTTTAGCTGCAGGCGCATGATCAGCGCGTCCACGCCGTCGCGGTAATACCGGGGGCGGACGTGGATCTGTTCGAAGCCGAAGCGCCGGTACAGCTGCTGCGCCCGCGGGTTGTCGGCACGGACCTCCAGCAGGACGTCCGCCGCCCGACGGCGCCGGGCTTCCTCGATAAGGCTGGTCAGCAGCCAGGTGCCGATGCCGCGGCCCTCATATTCAGGTACGACGGCGATCGTCTGGACGTCCGCGATGGGCTCGATGCACATGAGGCCCGCGTAACCCACGATGCCGTCGCTGCCCTGGGCCACGAGGTAGCGCCGGGTCTCGGGCTGGGACAGCTCGTCGAAGAACATCTGCAGGGGCCAGGCGTCCACCGGAAAGAGCCGCTGCTCCAGTGCGCTCACGGCAGGCACATCATCAATTGTCATGTCCCGGACGGTGATCCCGGGTGCCTGACGGCCAGGAACGGCGTTCACAGCGCCCTCTTCCGCGGCCCGGGAACCTGTGCATCGGATTCCCGGAGGTACAGGGGAGTTGAGTCGAGGAGCCCGTTGCCCGCAGCGAGCCGGGCCAGTGCGAACTGCCCCAGGAACAGGGCGTCCGGTTGTTCCTGCGCAAACTCCGGATGGCAGTCCAGGGCACCAGCATAGAGTCCGGCACCGGCACCGAAGGCGGGCAGGTCCGGCAGGTCCGCAGCGAAGCTGACGTGCGGACCGTCTTCCAGGCGGGGAAGCCGGCCATCCTCAAGGGTGTACCGCGCCCAATAGACCTCTTTGCGCCGCGCATCCGTGACCACCAGGAACTCCGGCACGGCGGCGGTGGACTCGGCCACCTCCAGGGCGACGGCGTCCAGGCTCACCAGCCCGTGCAGGGGTTTGCCCCAGACAAACGCAAGCGTTCGGGCCGTGGCGATTCCCGACCGCAATCCGGTGAAAGGCCCAGGCCCCACGCCCACCACCAGCGCGTCAATATCCTCCCCGGTGACGTCGGCGGAGGCGAGCATCTCCTCGATTCCCGGGGCAAGCACCTCTGCATGGCTGCGGGTGTCCTCGGTGGAGAAGCTGGCCACCACTCCTTCGGGCACGTCGTCGGAAACCAGGGCTGCGCTGGCAACGGCGGAGGTGTCAATGGCAAGGATCAGCATCAGCGGACCCCTTCCACGGCGGCACCAAGTTCCGGCGCCTCCGGCCAGCGCGGGCCATAGCCGCGCATGACGATCGTGCGGGGCTCGTCCGCGTCCTCGGTATCGAAGTCAAGCTCCGCAGAAGGCTTGTGGCCGCCGGGTCCAAAGGCACCCAGCCCAAGGGCACGGTGCAGGTCGATCTCCAGCCTGCTCTCGCTGAGGTGTTCCACCCGGTCCTGGCCCCACTCCACGACGGTGACGGAAGAGTCCATGGTGTTTTCAAGGTCAATGTCGTCAATTTCGGCGGCGGATTCCAGCCGGTAAGCGTCCACATGGACCAGGTCGGGGCCACCGGGCCGGGGCCCCCCGGGCAGGTTGGGGTGGATTCGGACCAGGACGAACGTGGGGGAAATGATGCCCTCCCGGACGCCCAGCCCCTCCCCGAGCCCCTGGGTGAACGTGGTCTTGCCGGCACCCAGCTCGCCGCTGAGCACCAGCAGGTCCCCGGCCTCCAGCACCGCCGCCAGACGGACGGCGAGCGCATGGGTCTGCTCCGCCGTCGTCGCCGTGAAAGTCTTTTCCCAGTTAGGCAGTGCCAAGCCGCCGTTGGTGCTCATGCCCCACCCTCCTGGCCGGCCGCATCGCCCCGGTCCTCTTCGTTGATGAAGGAGCGCGGCACCCGCGGGCTGATGCGGGTGACGATCTCGTAGTTGATGGTTCCGGCGGCGCGGGCCCAGTCATCGGCAGTGGGGCCGCCGCCGGCGCCGTCGCCGAAAAGCTCCGCCTCGGCACCGAGCAGGCCGCCGCCGCGGCCGACATCGCCCAGGTCAATGACCATCTGGTCCATGGCAATCCGCCCCACTACCGGGTAGGTCCTGCCTGCAACCCGGACCGGGCCGCCGGTGGCGACGCGCGGGATCCCGTCTGCGTAGCCCACCGGAATCAGGCCCAGCGTGCTGCGGCCGCTGGTGTGGTACCGGAGGCCGTAGGAAACGCCCTGCCCCTCCGGCACTTCCTTGCACTGCGACACCACCGTCTTCAACGTCATGGCCGGGCGGAGTCCAAGCTCGGCGGAAGTCTGCCCCTGGAAAGGCGACAATCCGTAGATGCCCAGGCCTACGCGGACCAGGTCGAAGTGGGTGTCGGGCCGGGACAGCGTGGCGGGAGTGTTGGCCAGGTGCCGGACCTCCGGGTCCACGCCGGCGTCTTCCGCAACGGCCAGTACTTCACGGAAGGTGGCCAACTGCTGGTCCGTTTCCGGGCGTTCGGGTTCGTCCGCAACAGCAAGGTGGGAGAAGATTCCCACCACGCGCAGCAAGCCCTGGTCCTGGTACTCCATCGCCTCGCCCACCAGGCTGTCCCACCTGTCCAGGGCAACCCCGTTCCGTCCCAGCCCGGTGTCCACCTTCAGGTGGATCCGGGCAGGGCGCTCCTGTTCGCGGGCTGCTGCAACAATGCGGTCCAGCTCCCAGCCGGAGCAACCGATGTCGACGCCGGCGGCCACGGCAGCGCCGAAGTTGCTTTCCGTGGTGTGCAGCCAGGCGAGCAGCGGGGCGTCGATGCCGGCAGCACGCAGTGCCAGTGCCTCGGAAATATGGGCAACCCCCAGCCACGAGGCCCCAGCCTCCAGGGCTGCCCGCGCCACGGGAACGGCCCCGTGCCCGTATGCATCGGCCTTCACTACCGCCATGACTTTCGCCGGAGAGGCGGCGGCGGCGAGGCGGCGGACGTTGTGCCGGATGGCGTCCAGGTCGATCACGGCCGAGCGTTCGGAACGGGGGCCGTGTCCCGGGACAGCACTTATTTCGCCGGTTGTTGCGGGGTAAGTCACCCTAGTGATTCTAGTGCTGGGGCTTCCGGCCGAATAATCAGGGCGGAAGGGCGCAGCACGGCGGTGAGCCGGTCAGGCGTCGGACAGGTGCGCAATGGTGGCGGAAGCCCTGCGCTGGGCTCCGAGCGGGACGTCCTGGATGATGTCCGCCAGGAAGCCGAAGCGCCGCAGCCACTGGCTCATCTGCCGCTCCGGCCGGGCATTGGCCCGCCGCCACCAGTCGGCAATGTCCCCCCAGCCGGGGGCAGCCAGCGATCCGCCCACCTCCTGGACCGCCAGTGAGGCGCAAAGGTTCGCGAACCGCAGCCTGTCCCCCAGCGGCCAGCCGGCAAGGCTGCCAACAATGAACGCGGCGTCGAAGCAGTCCCCGGCCCCGGTGGGGTCGAACGCTTTGACGGGCAGCGACGGCACCCACTCCTCCTCTCCCGTTTCGGAGTCCACCGCCATGGCCCCCTGTGGGCCCAGGGTTACAACCGCCACCGGAACGCGGTCCGCAAGCGCGTACAGGGCAGTCCACGGATCATCCTTTCCGGTGAACGCCATGGCCTCGCGCTGGTTGGGCAGGAACGCGTGGAAGTACTGCAGGTTGTCCAGCCGCACCGGCGCCCATTCGCCGCTCGGGTCCCAGCCGACGTCGCCAAAGAGCTTCACGCCGGCCTGGTGGGCGGCTTTGGCCCAGGGCTCAATTTCCGTGCCCACTTCCGCGATTCCGGCGAGCGCCGGCGGAGGATCGCCGATGAGCTGCGAGGAGGTGATCGGGGCGGCATCGCCGTGGGTCACCAGCGACCGGTCCTTCTCGACGCAGAGGGAAACAGTCACCGGTGAATGCCAGCCCGGAATCCGCCGTGACAGGGTGAGGTCAACATGCTCCTGGCCGGACAGAATCTTCCAGTTAAAGTCCCCGTAGCCGTCGTCACCGAAGGCGGCGGCCAGTCCCGTCCGCAGCCCCAGCCGTGCCGCGGCGATGGCCTGGTTGGCAACCCCGCCGGGGCAGCTTCCCATGCCGTCGCTCCAGATTTCGGTGCCCGGTTCCGGTGCGTGGGGCAGGCCGGTAAAGATGATGTCCTGGAAAACGGTACCGGCCAGCAGGAGGTCAAACCCGGGTGTGGAAGGCGGGCGGACCGCAGCCAGGGGGTCGAACGGGCGGGCTGGGATCGCGTCCATGTCCGCACAATACGCCCTGCCGCTGACATCCGGTAGGGGCCTGGGGTCGCCCGGCCTACACTGCTCTTATGCGGCTTCTGATTGCCGGCGGCGGTGGGTTCCGGGTACCGCTGATTTACCGGGCGCTGGCCTCCGGCCGCTTTGGCGGCTTGGTCACCGAGCTGGTGCTGTACGACGTTGACCCCGCCCGCATCGACGCCGTCACCGCCGTCCTGCGCAGCATGCCTGAAGGGACGCGTGCCCGCCTTCCCGTCCACCCCACCACGGACCTGACCGGTGCACTGGCCGGCACGGAAATGGTGTTTGCAGCCATCCGGCCCGGCGGCACGGCAGGGCGGGTGGCGGATGAGAAAGTGGCGCAGGACCTGGGTCTGCTGGGACAGGAAACCACCGGAGCCGGCGGCATCTCCTACGCACTGCGGACCATCCCGCATATGCTGCACCTGGCACGGCTGATGACGGAGCACTGCCCGGATGCCTGGCTGATCAATTTCACCAATCCCGCCGGCATGGTCACCGAGGCGCTGCTCCCGGTGCTGGGCAGGAAGGTGATCGGGATCTGCGACTCGGCGGGCGGCCTGGTGCAGCGTGCAGCGCGGGCAGCGGGTGTTGTGCTGCCGGCGGGAAGGCTCGACGGCGTGGGCTACTACGGCCTCAACCATCTGGGCTGGCTGTACCGGCTGGAGTCCGCCGGGCGGGACGTGCTGCCGGACCTGCTCGCAAACCCGAAGGCGCTGGACTCGTTCGAGGAGGGCAGGCTGTTCCCCCAGCCGTTCCTGGCCCGCCTGGGCGTGCTGCCCAACGAGTACCTGTACTACTACTACGAGCAGGACAAGGCCCGGGAGGCAATGCGCGCCATGGCCCGCACCCGCGGCGAGACCATCCACAGCCAGCAGCAGGAGCTTTATCCGAGGCTCGCCAGTGCCGGCGCCGATGCCTTCCGGCTGTGGGAGGAGGCGCGCCGGTCCCGTGAGGAGGGTTACCTTGCCGAAGCGCGGGCCGGGGGCGGGCACCGGGATGAGGACGATCTGGCCGGCGGCGGCTACGAACGGGTGGCCCTCGCCGCCATGCAGGCACTGTCCGGAACCGGTGACAGTCAGCTGATCCTGAACACCCGCAACTCCTTGCCGGCTTCAAGTCTGCCCCCAGCGGCTGAAGCAGCCCCTCCACAAGCCGCCATTCCCGGACTGCCCGCGGACGCCGTCGTCGAACTTCCCTGCACGGTGACTGCCCGCGGTGCACAGCCACTGCCCCAGAAGGTTCCCCCGGAACCACAGCTGGAGCTGCTCCGCCGGGTAAAGGAAGTGGAGAGGCTGACGGTCCTGGCGGCAACAGAGGGGAACCGGGACGCGGCCCTGGCAGCCTTCGCCCGGCACCCGCTGGTGGGATCCGAAGGGCTGGCCGCCGCGCTGCTGGCCGGCTACGAACAGGAGTTCCCTGCGCTGCGGGACCTGTGGGGCAGGGGCAGTCGTTAGGGGAGGAGTAGTGTTTTATCGGACGCGCACTGAACCGGCGCTGCCAGTACGTGCCGGTGGCAGGAAGGAGGTCCCGTGGCTTTGATCCGCAGGGTCGCTTTGCTCTCCCTCCACACCTCGCCGATGGAGCAGCCGGGCTCCGGTGACGCCGGCGGGATGAACGTATACATCCGGGAACTCGCGTCTGCACTGGCCGAAGCCGGTGTTGAGGTGGAAATCTTCACCCGGTCCACGTCTGCCAACCAGCCCGCCGTCGAGCATCCCGATCCCGGCGTCTGCGTCCACAACGTCCTGGCCGGGCCGCCGAAAAAGATCCCCAAGGAAGAACTTCCGGGCCTGCTGCACAGCATGGTTGCCGAGATCGAGCAGATCCGCAGGCGGCAGCCGCACGGGCGCTACGACGTGATCCACTCGCACTACTGGGTCTCCGGGATCGCCGGCCTTGAGCTCTCCGGGCTGTGGGGCGTGCCGCTGGTCCACACCATGCACACCATGGCGAAGGTGAAGAACCTCCTGCTCCAGTCAGGTGAACAGCCCGAGCCGCGGCGCCGGGAACTGGGCGAGCACCGCATCGTCGACGGTGCCGCGCGGCTCATCGCCAACACGAGCGCCGAGGCCGCCGAACTGGTGTCGCACTACGGTGCCACCTATGACCGGATTGACATCGCTCCCCCCGGGGTGGACCTCAGCACCTTCACCCCGGCTTTCCGCGCCAGGTCACGGAGTGAGCGGGGCATCGGACCGGGGACGTTCCACCTGGTCTTCGCCGGCCGGATCCAGCGGCTGAAGGGGCCCCAGGTACTGGTCAAGGCAGCCGCGCTGCTCCGGCAGCGCCGCCCGGACATCGACCTCCGGCTAACCATCCTGGGCTCGCTGAGCGGCAACAAGGAATTCAACCTCCGCCGTCTGGTGACGGACGCGGGAATGGACGACGTCGTCACGCAGCTTCCGCCGGTCAAGGCACCTGAGCTGGCTGCCTGGTTCCGCGCGGCGGACGTGGTGGTCATGCCTTCCTTCAGCGAATCCTTCGGGCTGGTGGCGCTTGAAGCCCAGGCCTGCGGCACGCCGGTGGTGGCCACGCGCGTGGGCGGGCTGTCCCGGGCGATTTTCCACGGCAGGACCGGCCTGCTGGTGGACGGGCACCATGCCGCCGACTGGGCCGACGCACTCGAGGCGTTGTACGACGACCCCGTGACCCGCGAGGACATGGGGCGGGCTGCCGCCATCCGGGCACAGAATTCCGGATGGGCCCGCACTGCCGCCATCACGCTGGAAAGCTACCACGCCGCCGTCGACAATTACGCGGGAAGCCGGCTTGTCCCGGCCGTTCCCGCCTCGTAAGGACCCGCTCCCCCGGACTACTCACCGGAACCGCCAAGGAAAGGACAACGATGTCTTCCATCCCCAGTGACCTTGAGATTGCCCGAGCGGCACGGATCCGGCCCATTGAGGAAATAGCGGCAGCGGCGGGCATTAATGCGGAGGCGGTGGAGCAGTACGGGCGGTACAAAGCCAAAATTGATCCGGCCCGGCTGCAGGCTCCTGCTCCTGCCGGGAAGGTGGTGCTGGTTTCGGCCATGTCCCCCACCCCTGCCGGTGAAGGGAAGTCCACCACCACGGTTGGGCTGGCTGACTCGCTGGCCCGGGCAGGGCACAAGGTCATGATCGCGCTTCGGGAACCTTCTCTCGGTCCCGTCCTGGGCATGAAGGGCGGCGCCACCGGCGGCGGCCACTCCCAGGTGTTGCCGATGGACGAAATCAACCTGCACTTCACCGGCGACTTCCATGCCATCACCGCGGCGAACAACGCACTGATGGCGCTGGTGGACAATCACATTTACCAGGGCAATGAGCTCAACATCGACCCTCGTCGCATAACCTTCAAGCGCGTCCTGGACATGAATGACCGTGCCCTCCGGGAGATGGTCATCGGGCTGGGCGGACCCACCCAGGGAGTTCCGCGCCAGGACGGTTTCGACATCACGGTGGCCTCCGAGATCATGGCGGTGTTCTGCCTGGCCACGGACCTGGCGGACCTCCGCGAGCGCCTGGGTCGCATCACCTTCGGGTACACGTTCAACCGGATGCCGGTCACCGTTGCAGACCTGGGCGTGCAGGGGGCACTGACCCTGCTGCTCAAGGAGGCCGTCAAACCCAACTTGGTGCAGACCATCGCCGGCACCCCGGCCCTGGTGCATGGGGGCCCTTTTGCCAACATTGCCCACGGCTGCAACTCGCTGATTGCCACGCAGACTGCCCGGCGTTTGGCGGACATCGTTGTGACGGAGGCAGGCTTCGGCGCTGACCTGGGGGCCGAGAAGTTTATGGACATCAAGGCCCGCGTCGGCGGGCTGGCACCCTCGGCCGTGGTGGTAGTGGCAACGGTACGGGCGCTGAAGATGCAGGGCGGCGTGGCCAAGGAGCAGCTGGCGATGCCGGATGTGGCAGCACTGCAAGCAGGGGTGTCCAACCTGCGCCAGCACGTCCGGAATGTGGAAAAGTTCGGCGTTCCGCCCGTGGTGGCCATTAACCGGTTTGCATCCGATACTCCTGAGGAACTCGATTGGCTGCTGGCGTGGTGCGCGGCGGAAGGGGTCCCCGCTGCAGTGGCGGATGTGTGGGGGCGCGGCGGAGGCGGCGACGGCGGGGATGAGCTGGCAGCCCTGGTGGCGCAGACCGTCTCCGGGCCCAGCAACTTCCGGCATCTGTATCCGCTGGAGCTCCCGGTGGAGGACAAGATCCGGACTATCGCCCAGGAGATCTACGGGGCGGACGGTGTTGATTTCTCCGTCCCGGCGCTGAAGCGGCTGGCTGACATCGAGCGGAACGGGTGGTCCCAGCTGCCGGTGTGCATGGCTAAAACCCAGTACTCCTTCACGGACGACGCCTCGCGGCTTGGGGCCCCGAAGGGCTTCACCATCCATGTGCGGGACCTGCTGCCCAAGACGGGCGCGGGGTTCATTGTGGCACTGACCGGAGCTGTGATGACCATGCCCGGCCTGCCCGCGGCTCCGGCCGCCATGCGCATGGACGTCGACGAATTTGGTAACCCTATCGGCCTCACGTAACCGCCGACGCTCTCTCACTAAACGTGGGCTTCTTACAGACGCTCCCTCACTTAACGTGGGCTTTCCGCAGACGCTCTCTCACCTGATGTGGGCTTTCCGTAGACGCTCTCTCACCTGATGTTGGCTTTCCGCAGACGCTCTCTCACCTGATGTGGGCTTTCCGTAGACGCTCTCTCACCTGATGTGGGCTTTCCAACGATCCTCTCGCATGTCCGGCGGGTCAGGGACTCGTGCGACATCCGGGTGCGGCGATGCCGACCGACAGGCTCATGCTCACTGCCACCGCCAGAATGCATCGGATCAGCCAGGTTTTTCTCAAACTCCTGGCACTGGCCCAAACCAGCCACTTCATCGGCCGCCATGAGGTTAAAGCCGCGGCGCTCCCCCACCGAAGTGAGAGAGCGCCGCGTGAAAACCCACATTAAGTGAGAGAGGATCGTCCAGAACCCGACGTTAAGTGAGAGAGGGTCGCACCGGTGGGCAGCCGGACTCGCGGGTTAGCGCTCGATGTCGCCGCGGATGAAGGCTTCCACCTTTTCGCGGGCGAGGTCGTCGTTGAACTGCTCCGGCGGGGACTTCATGAAGTAGCTCGAAGCGGAGAGCAGCGGGCCGCCGATGCCACGGTCCAGGCCGATCTTGGCGGCGCGGATGGCGTCGATGATCACGCCGGCGGAGTTCGGGGAATCCCAAACTTCCAGCTTGTACTCGAGCGACACGGGTGCGTCACCGAAGTTGCGGCCTTCGAGGCGGACGAAGGCCCACTTGCGGTCATCGAGCCACTGAACGTAGTCGGACGGGCCGATGTGGACGTCTTTGGCAGCCAATTCGGCTTCAACGTTGGAAGTGACGGCCTGGGTTTTGGAGATTTTCTTGGACTCCAGGCGGTCGCGCTCCAGCATGTTTTTAAAGTCCATGTTGCCGCCGACGTTCAGCTGGTAGGTGCGGTCCAGCGTGACGCCGCGGTCTTCGAACAGCTTGGCCATGACACGGTGAGTGATGGTAGCCCCGATCTGGCTCTTGATGTCGTCGCCCACGATCGGCACACCGGCAGCCGTGAACTTGTCTGCCCATTCCCTGGTGCCGGCGATGAACACGGGCAGGGCGTTAACGAAGGCCACGCCGGCGTCGATGGCGCACTGCGCATAGAATTCGGCAGCTTCCTGGGAACCAACCGGCAGGTAGCAGACCAGGACGTCAGCCTTGGCGTCCTTGAGCGCCTGCACCACGTCCACGGGCTCTTCGGTGGACTGCTCGATGGTCTCGAGGTAGTACTTCCCCAGGCCGTCGAGGGTGTGGCCGCGCTGGACGGTGACGCCGGTGGGCGGCACGTCGGCGATCTTGATGGTGTTGTTTTCGCTTGCCAGGATGGCGTCGGCCAGGTCAACGCCGACCTTCTTGCCGTCGACGTCGAACGCGGCGACAAACTCGACGTCACCCACGTGGTACTGGCCGAACTCAACGTGCATCAGGCCCGGAATCGTGGCCTTGGGGTCTGCATCCCTGTAGTAGTGGACGCCCTGGACCAGCGAAGCGGCGCAGTTTCCTACGCCGACGATTGCAACACGAATCGGATGTGAAGACACGGAACTCCTTTGAGGACAAACGTCAGCCGGCCGGTTCGGCTTCGAGAAATGTACGACGACGGCCGGCAGGCTTTGGCGCCGCGCGGCGCCTTTTCATAGTACCCAACTGAGTGGGCGCGGGGCCTGTTCCCGCGTCCCGCTCGTTGGAATGGCGGTAAAAATCTAGACGGGCTGCTTCCAGAGGTTGATATCCGATTCCACCGCGAACTCGTCGATGGCGTTCAACTCGTCCTCTGTGAATTCGAGGTTGTTGATGGCGGACAGTGAGTCCTCCAGCTGACTGACACTGGACGCGCCGATAAGCGCCGAGGTAACAGATGATCCCGCTTGCTGGTCCCGGAGAACCCAGGCAATGGCCATCTGCGCCAGTGATTGCCCTCGGCCCGACGCTATCGTGTGCAGGCCTCGGATCCGGTCCAGCTTCTCGTCGGTGATCGCGTCCTCGGACAAGAACCGTGCCTTGGCTGCGCGTGAGTCGGCCGGAATCCCGTCGAGGTAGCGGTCGGTGAGCATTCCCTGGGCGAGCGGTGAGAAGGCGATCGAGCCGGCGCCCACCTGGTCAAGCGCCTCGTAGAGGTTCGGTGAACCGTTCTCGGTCCAGCGGTTGAGCATGGAGTAGCTGGGCTGGTGGATCAGCAGCGGCGTTCCGAGTTCCTTCAGAATGCTGGCTGCCTCGAGGGTCTGCTCAGGAGTGTAGGAGGAGATGCCGGCGTACAGGGCCCTTCCTGAACGAACCGCGTAGTCCAACGCGCCCATGGTCTCCTCCAGCGGGGTTTCCGGGTCGGGCCGGTGGCTGTAGAAGATGTCCACGTAGTCCAGGCCCATCCGCTGCAGCGACTGGTCCAGGCTGGAAATCAGGTACTTGCGGGAGCCCCATTCGCCGTAAGGTCCGGGCCACATGTAGTAGCCCGCCTTGGTGGAGATCACCAGTTCGTCCCGGTACGGCTTGAAATCCTCCTTCAGGTGCCGGCCGAAGTTGCTTTCAGCTGACCCGTCTGGAGGTCCATAGTTGTTGGCGAGGTCGAAGTGGTTGACGCCGAGATCAAAGGCGCGGCGGAGGATGGCCCGCTGTTCGTCGAAGCGCTTGTCGTCGCCGAAGTTGTGCCAGAGGCCGAGGGAGATCGCCGGGAGTTTGAGACCGCTGCGGCCGACGCGGCGGTAGGGCATGGTTTCGTAGCGGTTATCCGCCGCGGAATAAGTCATACGTTCCATCCTGCCAGCTGTGACTGGCGCAGCATTACAACGTGGGAAAAGTTACGCCGCGGGCAAGTCCAGCCCGCGGCGTAACTTTGATGACTAGTTCAGGACTTGAGGATTGCCGCGCTCCAAGGCGCCAGGGCCAGCGCGTCGCCGTCGAGGGAAGTACCGTCGTCCGTCGAGAGCAGGACGGAACCCCGGGCACCCTCCAGCCGGACCTTCGCATCCGACAGGTTCAGGAGCACCTCAACACTTCCGCGCCGGAAACGCAGCCAACCAGCGTCGTCGTCGAACGTCACGTCCGTTTCCCCGAAGCCCAGCCCGGCAAGCTCACGGTGCTCCCGGCGCAGCGCCGTGAGGGAGCGGTACAGCTCAAGGAGCCTCGCGTGATCGCCGCCGGTGGCCTCGTCCCAGTTGAGCTTGGAGCGGGTGAAGGTCTCCGGGTCCTGCGGATCGGGCACGACGGCGGGATCCCACCCCATCCGCTCGAACTCCTTGATGCGCCCTTCCGCGGTGGCCTTGCCCAGTTCGGGTTCCGGATGGGAGGTGAAGAACTGCCAGGGCGTGCCGGCCGCGAACTCCTCGCCCATGAACAGCATGGGGGTGAACGGCGACGTCAGAGTGAGCACCGCCGCCATGGCCAGCTGCCCGTAGGACAGCGACTGCGAGAGCCTGTCCCCCGTGGCCCGGTTGCCGATCTGGTCGTGGTTCTGGTTGCACACCACCAGCGCCGCCGGGTGCACCAGCGCAGCGTTGATGGGTCTGCCGTGATGGCGGCCACGGAAGCTGGAGTAGCTGCCGTCGTGCAGGAAGCCGTCCTTGAGGACCTTCGCCAGTACCCCCAGCGACTGGAAATCCTCGTAGTAGCCGGTGGTCTCGCCGCTGACACTGACGTGCACGGCGTGGTGGAAGTCGTCGCTCCACTGCCCGGCAAGACCGTACCCGTTGGTGTCCCGCGGGTACAGCAGGCGCGGATTGTTCAGGTCCGACTCGGCGATCAGCGTCTTGGGCAAACCGGTTTCGGCGGAGACGGCGTCACCCAGGGCACCGAACTCTTCCAGAATGTGGATGGCCCGCTCGTCGCGCAGCGCGTGCACGGCGTCAAGGCGCAGCCCGTCCACGTGGTAGTCCCGGAGCCAGAGCGCGAGGTTGTCCAGAATGTACTCACGCACCACGTCGGAGCCGGGCCCGTCCAGGTTGACTGAATCGCCCCAGGTGTTGGCGTCGCCCTGCTTCAGGTAAGGGCCGAACTTGGGCAGGTAGTTGCCGCTGGGACCAAGGTGGTTGTACACCACGTCCTGAATGACGCCCAGGCCGGCAGCATGGGCGGCGTCCACGAAACGCTGGTAGGCGGCAGGGCCGCCGTAGCCTTCGTGGACCGCGTACCACTGGACGCCATCGTAGCCCCAGTTGTGGGTCCCGTTGAAGCCGTTGACAGGCAGCAGCTCAACAAAGTCGACGCCGAGGTCCGCCAGGTAACCCAGCTTTCCGGCGGCAGCATCCAGGGTCCCCTCGGGCGTGAACGTGCCCACGTGGAGTTCGTAGATGACCGAACCCTGCAGCTCCTTGCCTTTCCAGTCGCCGTCCTGCCAGGCGTGGGTGGCCGGATCGAAGGTTCTGGAAAGCTCATGGACCCCGGCGGGCAGCCGCCGTGAGCGGGGATCGGGAACCGGGTGGCCGTCGCCGTCGAGCAGGTAGCCGTAGTCCACCTCGCCGTCAGCAGGGGCATCCGGTGCGGTCCACCAGCCCTCCGAGCCGGGAGCGGTCTCCTTCTGCAGCATCGGATACTGCCTGCCATCTGCCAGCAGGATCACCGAATTGGCTTCGGGGGCCCAGACGTCAAAACGCTCGGGGCCATTGTTCACAAGGGTCATGCTTGTTCTCCATCCGCGGGTACGAGCAAAGCCACCGGGTAGGTACCCAGGACGTCGGCCACCGAAACGGTGCCCGGGCCGTAAGCGGCGCCGGTGAACTCGTCCCGCATGTCAACGGGAAGGTCGACGGCGGTGTCACGCCAGCCGCCGCCGGCTGCCAGGCCCGCGGGGAGCCGGGTGGCAAGCGTCAGGGCGCCAGGAGCACTGCCGTCCCCGCGGTGGAAGGCGAGGAGGTGCCCGGCGGCCGCACCGGATGCAGTCACCGGCGTGTAGCCCTGAAACAATTCCGGGCGGTCACGGCGGAGCCGCAGCGCGCGGGAGGTGATCAGGAGCTTACTGGTGTCCGTTCCCGACGCAGGCAAGGTGCCGGCGTCGAGCTTTGCCAGCTCCTCCTGAAGCCGCGCGAAGTCCACGGGCCGCCGGTTGTCCGGGTCGGTGAGGGACCGTTCCCAAAACTCGCTGCCCTGGTACACATCCGGCACTCCGGGCATGGTCAGCTGGACGAGCTTGGCGGAAACCGAGTTGGACGCGGAGTAGGCGTCGATCCTAGCCACGAAGTCCTCCACCACCTTGGCGACCTGTGCATCGTCGAACACTGCATCCACGGCCGCCTTGACCTTCGACTCGAAGGTCTCGTCCGGGTCCGTCCACTTGGTGGAGTTGCCGGCTTCCCGGGCAGCCTTCTCCGCGTACCCCTGGAGCCGTTCCCTGCTGGCCGGCCAGGCGCCGACGATTGCCTGCCACAGCAGGTTCTCGTACGGGCCGTCCGGAATCGGGGCCAGGTCCCGGAGGGTGTTAAGCGTTTCCGTCCACTCCTGGGGCAGTTCGGCGATGACGGAAATGCGCGCCCGGGCATCTTCGCTGCGCTTGGTGTCATGCGTGGACATGGTGGTCATGGAGAGCGGCAGTTCCTGCTGGCGCCGGAGCATCCGGTGGTGGAACTCCTCAGGGCCCACGGCGAACTCGGTGGGTTCGGCCCCCACCTCGGTCAGCGTGCCCAACCGGGTGTAGCGGTAGAACGCGGTGTCCTCCACGCCCTTGGCCATCACCATGCCGGAGGTCTGCTGGAAGCGGACGGCGATGGGGTTGGCCGGGTCGAGGAGCAGCGGCAGCAGCGTGCCGACGGCAACCTCCAGGTCCGGGCGGTGTGCGGCGGCGGACTCGCAGGCTTCCTTCAGGATCTCGGCGCCGGTGGGCAGGTAGGTCCGGTAGACCGGGAAGGCGGCGATGATTTCCGCAATGGCATCGGCTGCCTGTTCCACCGAAAGTCCGTGGGACTCCGGAACCAGCCGGGCCAGCCTCAGCACCTCGGAGCGGAGGATGCCGTCGGCGATCATCCGCTTGGTGCCGCGGATCATCCCGGCGTAGTCGGCCGGGGCGTCAGCGCCCCGGAGCTTCGCATCCAGCTCGTCAAGGGGCGCCTGGCCGGCGGGGTCGATGAAGACCCTGTCGACGTCGGCCAGGGCGTCGTAGCCGGTGGTTCCTTCGCAGGCGAACTCGCTGGGCAGGACTTCGCCCGGCTCAAGGATCTTTTCCACCAGGACGTACGCGCCGCCGCTCAGGTCCTTCAGCCACCGGAGGTAGCCGGTGGGATCGGCAAGGCCATCGGGGTGGTCCACACGGAGCCCGTCCACCAGGCCTTCCTTGAACCAGCGGCCCACCTCTGCATGTGCTTCCTCGAAGACTTGGGGAACCTCCACCCGGATCCCCGCGAGCGTGGTGACCGCAAAGAAGCGCCGGTAGTTCAGCTCAGCGTCAGCGCGGCGCCAGTCGATCAGCTCGTAGTGCTGGCGGCTGTGCACCTCCTGCGGGGTGTCCCCCTCGGAATAAGTCCCTTCAGCGAGCGGGAACCGGTGGTCGTAGTAGCGGAGTTCGCCGTCCTTAATCTCGAGCTTGTCCAGGTCCTCCCCGGAGCCAAGCATGGGCAGCCTGATCTTTCCGCCGCCCAGGTCCCAGTCGACGTCAAACGCCTCAGCATAGGGCGAACCCTTCCCCTCCTTGAGCAGGGACCACCACCACGGGTTCTGCGCCGGGGTGGCCACCCCTACATGGTTGGGAACGATGTCCACCAGGACGCCCATCCCGTGCTCGCGGGCGGCCCTGGACAGGGCCAGGAGGCCTTCCGGCCCGCCTCGTTCCGGATCGATAGCGGAGGGGTCAGTCACGTCATAGCCGTGGTCCGAGCCCTGTTCCGCGGTCAGGATCGGTGACAGGTACACCCAGTCCACGCCGAGGGATTTCAGGTACGGGACCTTTTCGGCAGCGTCAAACAGGGTGAAGCTGCGGCGGATCTGGAGTCGGTAGGTTGATGCCGGCGCCCTCACTTGCCAGTCGCCTTCCGCTCGCCGATCTGCGTGGTCTTCCCGGGCTCGGCCACCACCGGGGTGCTGACCGATTCCGCCTCGCTTGTGGTCGCCTGGGTCAGGGCTGCAAGGGATGCGGCAACCGAGTGGTCAGGTTCAACTTCCTCCACGGTGTGGGCCCGCAGGACCACCAGGGACTTCGCCTCCACCGGCAAGGGCTCCCCCGCTGCCGCCGGCTTGGTGTCTGCGTTCTGCCCGGCGGTGTCGATGATGACGTCCCAGGCAGGAGCGTACTCGTCAGAGGGCAGCGTGAACTTGACCGTGTCATCGTGCGCGTTGAAGAACAGCAGGAAGTTGACGTCGGTGATCCTGCGGCCGCGGCTGTCCTTGCCCTGGATGCCGTCTCCGTTCAGGAAGACACCCACGGAGCGGCCGAAGCCGCTGTCCCAGGCTTCAGGCTTCATGGTTTCGCCGGACGGGTCCAGCCATACGATGTCCGGCAGCCGCTCGCCTTCACCCCGCAGGACGGGGCGGCCGTCGAAGAACCGGCTGCGGCGGAAGGTGGGGTGCTTGGCGCGGAGCGCGTTGACTGCCGCCGTGAACTCGATCAGCGGCTGGTCGATGCTGTCCCAGTTGATCCAGGTCAGTTCCGAGTCCTGGCAGTACCCGTTGTTGTTGCCCTGCTGCGTGCGGCCGAGCTCGTCACCGTGCAGGAGCATGGGCACGCCCTGGGACAGGAGCAGCGAGGCGATGAAGTTCCGCTGCTGCCGGGCCCGCAGCGCCAGGACCTTGGGATCGTCGGTGGGACCTTCAGCACCGCAGTTCCATGACCGGTTGTGCGATTCGCCGTCGTTGTTGCCTTCGCCGTTGGCGTCGTTGTGCTTCTCGTTGTAGGACACCAGGTCCGCGAGGGTGAAGCCGTCGTGGGCGGTGACGAAGTTGATGGACGCAACGGGACGGCGGCCAGAGTGCTCGTACAGGTCTGCCGAGCCGGTGATGCGGGAAGCGAACTCGCCCAAGGTGGCCGGTTCGCCGCGCCAGAAGTCACGGACGGTGTCGCGGTATTTGCCGTTCCATTCCGTCCACTGCGGCGGGAAGTTGCCCACCTGGTAGCCGCCAGGACCCACGTCCCAGGGCTCGGCGATGAGCTTAACCTGGGAGACCACCGGGTCCTGCTGGATGAGTTCGAAGAAGGTGGACAGCTTGTCCACGTCGTAGAACTCGCGGGCCAGGGTGGAGGCGAGGTCGAAGCGGAAGCCGTCCACGTGCATCTCGGTGACCCAGTAGCGAAGCGAGTCCATGATCAGCTGCAGGGAGTGCGGGTGCCGGACGTTCAGGGAGTTGCCGGTGCCCGTGTAGTCCATGTAGTGCTTTTCATCGCCGTCCATCAGCCGGTAGTAGGCGGCGTTGTCGATGCCCTTGAAGGACAGCGTGGGGCCCAGGTGATTGCCTTCGGCGGTGTGGTTGTACACCACGTCCAGGATGACCTCGATGCCGGCCTTGTGCAGCGCGCGGACCATGGCCTTGAAGTCCTGGACCTGCTGGCCGGTGTCGCCCGTGGAGCTGTAGGTGTTCTGCGGCGCGAAGAAGCCGATGGTGTTGTAGCCCCAGTAGTTGTTCAGGCCTTTGTCCTGCAGCGTGCCGTCATTGACGAACTGGTGCACGGGCATCAGTTCGATGGCCGTGACGCCGAGCTTCTGGAGGTGAGAGATGACGGCAGGGTGCGCCACGCCGGCGTAGGTTCCGCGCTGTTCTTCCGGGATTTCCGGGTGCAGCTGCGTGAGGCCCTTGACGTGGGCCTCGTAGATGACGGACTGGTGGTACGGAATCCGCAGGTTCTGGTCGCCGTCCCAGTCAAAGAACGGGTTGATGACCACGCCCAGCATCATGTGCTTGGCGGAGTCCTCGTTGTTGATCGATTCCGGCTCGCCCAGGTTGTAGGTGAACAGCGACGGATCCCAGTCCACCTGGCCGTGAACGGCCTTGGCGTAGGGATCAAGCAGGAGTTTGTTGGGGTTGAAGCGGTTGCCGGTGGCGGGGTCGTAGGGCCCGTGGACGCGGTAGCCGTACTTCTGCCCGGGCTGGACCTGCGGAATGTAGCAGTGCCAGACGTAGCCGTCCACCTCGTCCAGGGGGATGCGCGTTTCTTCGCCATCATCGTCGAACAGGCACAGCTCAACTTTCTCTGCTCGTTCGCTGAACAGGGCAAAGTTCGTGCCGGTTCCGTTATAGGTGGCGCCAAGGGGATAAGCCGATCCAGGCCAGACTTCCATAATGCTCCTCTTCATAATTGGCAGCAGAAGTGCAGCAGCGCTCCTGATGCCGGTGCGAACTAATGCCTACCGTAACGGCTGACCGTGACTATTACGTATCCAGGCCCCAGAGTTACTAAGCGTGCTTACTTTACCCCAGATGTAAGGTAAAGCATCAGCGATTCCGCCAGCAGCGATCGGTCCCCCTGCCGTGGCTTCCGACGCCGCCCTGCCTGCTTTGCCGTGCAGGGCGACTCCCAGCGCGGCTATTGCTGCCCACCGGGCGTCCGTGTCCGCGCCCGACTTCCTGAAGGGTTCGACGGCGGAAGCCGCCTGGGCAAGCAGGGCACCGATAACGCCGGCGAGGACGTCCCCGCTGCCGGCGGTTGCCAGCCAGGGCGTCCCGTCTGCCTGACTGAACACGGCCCCGGAGGGTGCGGCCACCAAAGTGGAAGCGCCCTTGAGCAGCACCGTTGCGCCGGTCAGGGCTGACCCGTGGCGGACCGCGGCCAGGGTTCCGGCCTCGACCGCGCCCCTGTCCTCCGTCCCGCCCAGCCGCTGAAGGAGCGCGGCGAGTTCCCCGGCATGCGGGGTCAGGACCACGTGCGGGGACAGAACGTCAGGTAGGGCAGGCAGCGCCCCGGCATCGGCCACCACGGGCAGGCCGGAATCAACAGCATCCCGGGCGCGCTGAAGCTGTTCGTGGGCTTCAGGCCCCATGCCGGATCCCACCAGCCACGCCTGGACACGGTTGTCTGCCACAGATCCTGTACTGCAGACCACCTCGGGGCACGACTGCCGCACCAGGTCCGCCACGTCGGGCGGGCCCAGGTAGCGCACCATCCCGACACCGGCGGCAAGGGCGCCGCGGCAGGCCAGGACGGCGGCGCCCGGATAGTCGGTAGATCCGGCCACCACTCCCAGCACTCCGCGTGAGTACTTGTGCGCGCGGCGGGCAGGCCTCGGCAGCAGCGCAGCAAGATCCTCAACTTCAAGCCGGCGCAGTGACGGTTCTGGCAGGCGTTGCTCGATCCCGATGGGCACCACCTGCACCCTGCCCGCGAAGTCGGCGCCGGGGTCGGCCAGCAGGCCGGCCTTGGCGCCGGCGAAGGTGACCGTCAGGTCGGCGGGCAGGACGGGCCCGGCAACTTCCCCGGTGTCGGCATCCACACCACTGGGCAGGTCGCACGCCACCACGAAGGATTGTCCTTCAGCAGCCGGCAGGAGTTCGGTCAAGGTGCTGACCAGGGCGGCAGCCGGACCGCGCAGGCCCCCTTTCGCCCCTGTCCCCAGCACGGCGTCGATCACGATGTCGGCACGCGCGGCTTCCACGGCCAGCTCGCCGGGAGCGGCGTCGGCCAGTCGGTGGGACCTGCCGCCGGCACTTTCAAAAGCAGCCAGTGCCTTGGAATGGGCGGAGTCCGCGGTGAGCACCGCCGTCGTACGCATTCCCCTGGCGGCGAGGAAAGCGGCGGCGTAAAGCCCGTCTCCCCCGTTGTTGCCCTTCCCCGCGAGCACAGAGACCTTGGCGCCGTAGAGGCGGACGCCGCGGGACTTGAGCTCACTGATCACGGCATTGGCCAGCCCGTGGGCAGCACGCTGCATGAGGACGTCACCCAGGCCCGTGGCAAGGAGCGGTTCCTCGGCTTGCCGGATTTGAGTCCCGGTGTAGGCTCTGATCATGGTGCGAAGCGGCAGACTGCCGGATCAGCCCTCGGCCAGAACCGTGGCGGTGGCGATCCCGCCGTCGTGGCTCATGGAAAGGTGCCAGCGCTTGACGCCCTTGGCCTCGGCGACTGCGAGCACGGTGCCTTTGACCTGGATGGTGGGGCCGTTCTGATCGAGACCGATCCAGCAGTCCTGCCAGTTCATGCCGGCCGGCGCACCAAGGACCTTGGCAACAGCTTCCTTGGCAGCAAAGCGGGCGGCGAGGGAACGGGTGTTGAGTTCCCGCTCGGCAGGGACAAACAGCCGGTCCCGGAGCCCCGGGGTGCGCTCAAGCTGGCGGCCGAACCGCTCGATGTCTACTACGTCTACGCCAATGCCAACAATCATGGCACTACTCTACGGTGACGCCCTGACACTGCAGCGCATTGCCCTTCGACGTAGATGCGTCACTTTTGGGCCTCGAAGTTAAGGCGCGCCCCGGTTTTTCAGGGCTTCATTGAGCGGCGGGGCGGCAAAAGTTACGCAAACAAATCCGGGCAAAGGAAAACCCCGGGGTAACAAGCCCGGGGTTTTCCTGTTCAACGGGATTCCCTTAC